>QOQW01000053.1 GCA_003327425.1 Candidatus Ozemibacter sibiricus | reverse complement strand
TTCCAGAAGATGTTCGCGGAAGCTGTCGAGGCCGCGCAGAGCCGGGTCGGCCAGCAGGTCGAGGAACGCGGTGATGGCGGGGATGGTCTGGCCGTCGTGTTCGGCCCGCAGGGCGGCTTCGAAGGCGACCAGGGGGGCTGGCAGGGGCTGGGCGTCGGCGCCCGTCCCCCAGCTCTGGCCGGGCCCGACCACCACGGGATCGCCGCCCTGGCTGGTGGCCTCGACCGCGCCGGCCTCGACGGTCAAGCCGCCCTCGGCGGTGAAGGCGAAGACCGTGCCGCGCACCGCCAGCATGGCTCCGGGCAACCGGAATTTGAACCCCTGCGGACTGCGTCGCACGAAGGCTTTGGCCGATCCGCGTTGCAGGAAGAGCCCGGCGGGTTCGATCCGGACTTCGGAATCTCCGTGCAGAACCAGCGACCCGAAGGGGAAGACCAAGGTGCCCCAGCCGGAGGCGTCCGTCTTCAGGCGGGTGCCGACGGTGAAGTCATGCCGCGGTACCGTCAAGGGAATCCAGCCTTCCGCCTGGCCCAGGAAACACCCGGTCGGCGAGCCGCGGACGAACGTGCCCAGCGCGGCAGCTTCGGCGGCCCCTGCCGCCCCCACGAACAGGATCACGGCCAGCAGACTGAAGAAGAACGATCGTGGCATGGGTTACCTCCCCTCAGGGGTCGCCCGGCAGACCCCGGGGAGGGGCCTGCCGGGCCGGGCGGCGGGGCCGACGGCCCCGCCGCGCGAACGCGGAAGAGACGAGGACAGGATCAGTAGGCGCTGTCGAGGGTGTCGGCGGCATCGCCGGTGCCGGTCTCGCCGGTGGTGACGCCGGTGGCATCGCCAGTGCCGGTGGCGGGCGGGGCGGCTTTGCCGCTGCCGGCCGCATCGCCGGTGGGCGCGGTCGGGGTGGTGATCTTGCCGATCAGATCGGTGAGATCCTTCAGATCGACCTTGCCGTCGCCATTGACGTCGGCGATCTTCTTGTAACACTCGAGGAAGCTCTTGGGATCGGTGATGTACTTGGCCACCTGATAGACATCTTCGTGGTCGATCTTGCCGTTGCCATCCATGTCGCCAGGCAGGTTCTCAGGATCGACGGGGAAGGTCTTGCGGTCGCCGAGCACGGCTTCCTTCAGGAGGTTGTAGTCGGCCCAGGTCACCTTGCCATCGCCGTCGAGATCGGCCGCCTTGTCATAGGGCTTGCGGAAGGGGGTCCAGGGGACCAGATACTTGCGCAGCATCTCAGCCAGGTCGAGCCGATCGATCTTGCCATCGCCGTTCAGGTCGCCGTATTTGACCATCATTTCCTTGAGGAAGGCGTCGATCTTCTTGGTGGTCTCGCCGATCACCTTGGCCGCCTCGCGGATGGTCTTGAACATTTCGAGATACTTGGCCTGCTGCTCGGGGCTCAGCTTGAAGAAGGTCTTGGTATCCATGAAGGCCTTCTCGAGGTCGGCCATCAGTTTGTCCTGCTCGGCCAGCAGCTTGTCGAGCTGGGCTTTCAGCTCGAGCAGCTTCTTCTTGTCGGCGTCGCTGAGCGGCTTCTTCTCCATGAGCGCCAGCATCTGCTTCTGGAGGTCCATGATCTTGACCTGCAGATCTTTCATCTTGCCCAGGAGTTCTTCGAGGCCGTCCCACGACCACTTGTACTTCTCGGTGATCGTCAGCAGGCCCTGCGCCACGCGTTCCTCGACCTTGGCGATGGTGTCGCGCAGCTTCTCGGCAGTCGCCGCCTTGACCCGGATCTGGAGATTCTGGGCAGCGGTGAAGACGATCTCATCCTTGCGGTATTTTTCGGTCTCTTTCAGGTAGTTGTCGTTGAGGTCCTTCTGTTCCTTGCGGAGAGCGGCGACCTTCTCGGACAGCGCCTTCAACTGGGCCTGCAGCTTTTCCAGCTGGTCCTTGGTGATGTCTTTGGATTTGAGGGCCGCCTGGATCAGGGCGTCTTTTTCGTTGACCAGAGCCAGGATCTGGCGCTTGAGTTCGATCCGCTTGTTGTGGAACTCGATGGTCTTGGCGTAATACTCGCTCTGGGCCATGTGGTGCATGGTGTATTTCATGGCCAGGTCGACATTGGCGGGATTGGGCTTCCAGGCATGGCTCTCCCTGACCGTGTTGGCGGCTTCGAGGTATTTGCCCTGCTTGGCTTCCGCGGTCGAGCGCTGCCCATAGGCAGTGGCGATGTAGCTCTCCAGTTTGGGGTATTTCGCTTCATATTGTTTCAGCCAGACGATGAATTTCTGCGTTTCCGCCTCGACCTGGGCGTGCTTGTTTTCCTTCACCAATTCGGCGATGCGGTCGGCCCAGAGCTTGGCTCTGAACATCGGATCAAACATGGCGACCTCGGCAGAAGCCGCAGCGCAGGCCAACAGGACCAGAAGGGCTGATACCCACAAAAGGGACCGGGGATTTCGGTTGGTCATGGTGCTCTCCTCATTCTTCAGATTTTGATGGAAATCACGTTCTGGACCTCAGAACAGGGGGTTGGTGACTCCCGTTGGGGGTTGTTCTTCCTCCTCGGCGACACCTCCTCTTTTGCAGGGGGCGCACCCCTGTTTTCTTCTACCTTCCACTATGCACCTTTGGCGGCCTGGGTTACAAGTATCTTTCTCCATCAAGGGAAGAAATAGTTCCAATCTGAGGTGGTCAACTGTTGGGAGATGAACACCGAAGACAGCCGGATCTCTTTGGTCGGCATGCGAGGATCGTTCGAATCGATGACGATCTGGATCAGGATCTGGCCGGGTTTGATCCGATTGGACAGAATCCGGTGATGTTTCCAGACCTGCAGGACCTCGAACCGCTCCATGCGGGGAACGCCGAACGTCTTCGTTTCGACCGTACCGACGGTGGGGGTGAAGGTGCGGAGGATATATTTCCCTCTGGGGGTGGCGACCAGGGAATACGTGGTGGTGGCGTTGCGCGTGCAGAAAGTCAGGGTGTTGGCAAACGGGACCGAGGTCGGCAGATCGAGGGCCGCGACTCCCATGGTCACCGAGGCGGCGCCGGTCTGCACGCTCTGACAGGCCAGCAGATCTTTCCGGATCTGGGCGAACAGCAGGCTGGCGGCCCGGATCGATTCGAGGGTGTCCTGGCCCTTGAGGGTGGTCTTCACCCCGCTCGAGAAGAACTGGTGGACGAACAGCAGCAGCAGCATGCTGAGCCCGGCCACGATCGACAACTCCACCAGGGTGAATCCTGGTCGATTCTGTCGGGTCATTCGCGAACCACCACGGAAAATTCGGCCCGATGCCGGTCAGGTGGCTCGGAGGGAGCCAGCCGCCAGGCCAGGGTGATCTTGATGTCCCAGTAGCGGCCGGCATTGAGCAGGGTCAGGCCGCTCGTGTCCAGGGGCCGGGCTTCCAGTCGTCTTCGATAGAAGAGCGGATGGAGGGGCGACACGAACAGGGAGACCTTCAGCGGCACGCCGGACGTCTGCAAGGGAATCGCCTTCGTCTCGTCATGGATGGTTTCCAGGGCGGCGGTAAAACCGGGATCCATGAGGAGGCCGTCGAGGGTCAGGCTGCTGTTGCCCGAGCGCTGGCGGGCGTCGGCCAGGATGTCGCCGAACCGGCCGGCGAACCGTTGCAACTGCTCGGCCAGCTCGGCTGCGTAGTGGACGGCCATTACCTCATAGATGGAAGCGTTGCTGACCCGGTTCGATGAACTCAACAGGGAGACCATCGGACCCAGCGCCAGGGTCATGACCGCCACCGCCACCAGGATCTCGATGAGGGAAAGGCCGCACCGCATCAGTCGACTCCGGTCACCAACACCTGGCTGGGCCGATCCTCCATCACGAAGACCCGCGAGGCAGGATAGAGATCGGAACTTGGATTGAACCGGGGATTGTATTTGATGGAGCCGCCGCCGGTGAAATCTCCCATGGTGGTGCGGACGTTGTCGGACCGATACAACCCCATCTCCCAGGCGGCCACCCCGCCGAAGACCTGCAGCCGGTTGA
>QOQW01000052.1 GCA_003327425.1 Candidatus Ozemibacter sibiricus | reverse complement strand
ACGGGAGAAGGCCCAATTTCAAAAGATGGGCCGGGGGAAACGGGCAAAGACTCAAAATCCCCCGTCAGCGGTAAAGTGGGTCAGAAAATCGCTGGGGGGTGGGGTCAGCCTGCGGGCGTTGATAACAATCTGGAAAAACCACTCTGGTCCGGGCCTGCTTCCCTGATTATGACTATGTGTCGCTGGAAGAGATCGATACTCGCGCCTTTGCCCGCCAAGATCCCAGGGGTTTTCTGAAACGATTTGCCAGGCGGGTGATCATCGATGAAGTCCAGCAGGCTCCCGACCTTCTGTCCTTCATCCAGGCCCAGGTCGACCATGACGATGAACCGGGGCGGTTCATCCTTACTGGTTCTCAGAATTTCCTATTGATGGAACAGGTCTCGCAAACATTAGCCGGCCGCTGCGGCATCCTCCACCTGCTTCCCTTCTCGCGGGCAGAATTGGAACGACAGGCTCGGCCCAATCCCGTTTCGCCAGACACCCTGTTTTTCAACCCTGTCACCCGCCTTTCCTGTTGGAAAACGATCTTCACGGGATTCTACCCACGCATCCACGAGCGGGGCATTCCACCCGAAGTGTGGCTGGCAGACTACCTTCGAACCTTCGTGGAGCGGGATCTCCGCCGCATGGTGAACATCGGAGACCCGGAAACATTTGAACGCTTCCTGCGACTATGCGCCGGTCGCACCGGCCAGCTTTTGAATTTTTCCGCCCTGGCCTCCGACGCTGGAGTCGCCGTCGATACCGCCCGCCGGTGGATCTCGATCCTCAAAACCAGTTTTCTTGTCTTCCTCTTACCGGCCTACCACCGGAATTTCAATAAACGCCTCATCAAAAGCCCAAAGCTCTATTTTCATGATACCGGCCTGGCAGCCCACCTCCTGGGTATTCGCACCGAAGACCAACTCTTCTGCCATCCCGCCCGGGGCGCCCTGTTCGAGAACTACATTCTCGCCGAGATCGGCAAGGCGTTTCTGCACCATCGGCGTGAGCCGCCGATGTTCTTCTGGCGCGATCAAACCGGTCATGAGATCGACCTGTTGATCGAGGATTCCCACGCTTTGTATCCTATCGAAGTAAAGTCCGGCGCCACTTTCGCCCCCGAAATGCTGGCCAACCTTACCTGGTGGAACAGATTGTCCGGAACCCCGCCCACGCATAGCTCCCTGGTCATCGGGGGTGAACAGCGCTTCGAATATGCCAGCGTCTCCATTCGGCCATGGTTTTCGGTCTGAGCCACGACCGCTTGCCAACCGCCAGGAACCCTGGGTGAGCCCTTTGAGCCACCTTTCCCTCTGGGAAGGGACCACCGACAGGCAGGACCCTTTTCATTTCTCGGCTGGGACGACCAATCGGAAGTTGGGGCGATGATTCCCCCATAGGGATTCCGAGCCTTGTCCCAGACCTCTCATCGATTAGAATACCCTCGCCTGCTCCTTCTCACCTATCCCATGCGCCAGGGTTCTCGATAATCTCAAGCGCCCACCACGGTGATCGGGCCACCCTGGCCCATAGGGGCCGGCCGTTCTTCCCAAGTCAGGCGTTCTTCCCATGGACGGGTGCGAGCCTCGGGCCGGCGATCGAACACGACCAGATAGGCCTCGCTCGCCCCCACCGCATCACGATAGCGGGCCGTCTGCCGCAGCCCCTCCTCGATCGTGCCCTCCCGCCCATCGGCCGGATGCACCAGCTTGATCTCGATCACGCTCCAGCGACCTTGCCACTCCACGGCCAGATCGACTCGCCCACGCCCCGCCGCATACTCTCGTTCGATACGGCCCTGGCCATTCAGCACCCGCTGCAGAAAGGCCATCAGCAGCAGATGAGGAAACGCTTCAAGATAATCCGATTTGGCTTCCCACGCATCGGCGTGGCGCCGCCAGAACCGCTGGAACTCCCGCAATAGACCGGCCAGATCAAGCGTGCCATCACTCTTCTGCCAGGCGAACTCCGGCTGCGGGATGGCCAGTTGAGCCCCTTGCGTCAGCACCCGCGGAATCACTTCGCGATAGATCGGGTTGGCGATCTGAGGCACGCCTTGCTCTACCGTCACCAATCCCAGATCGAGACACAAGCGGAAATCATCCCCCTCTGCCAGCTCAGGATCGGTTTCACCAACCAAAATGGCCTGCACCACCCGGCGCACCTGCGGATCTTTCAGCCGTTCGGCCAAGCTGTCGAGATGCACCGCCCGCTCCTGGATCAGCAGTTCTTTCGCTTGTCGCACATGCTCGACCGTCACCGGAGCTTTCGTTTCTTCCGGAACCAGGTTCCAGACGCATTTCTTGGCGAGGCCATTCACCAACCAGGGCTGACCACGCGAGAATTCATAGATCAGATCGATCGCTTCCGCGGCAAATGGCTGACCTTTTTCGGCGACATGCTGTCCGATCAAGGCATGCACATCTTCTCGCGTAAAATTCGCAAGACTCGCCGAACTCTCTTTGATGTTGAAGGGACTGCCCGGATTCACCGGCACCCCATCTTTCGCCTTGATCAAATAATCGCGCAGATCGCGCATGCCCACCAGCGCCACGCAGGTCGGGAACCGCCCCGGCCCGCGCTGGGCGAACCCGCTGCGCAACTGCCGCAGGAAGCTCACCATCGGCTGGTCCTGCAGCACATCGACCTCGTCGAACAGCACCACCAGCGGCCACGGCGCCACCTGCCGCGCCCACTGCGCCAGGAATTCGCCGACCAGCGTCAACGGATCAGCGTCGGGTATGACAGGAACGGCGTCCGGAACCAGCGACAACCGGGCGCTGCTGATGATGCTCTGGCAAATGGCTCGATTGGTCAACGACACCTCGGTCTCGCCCTGGCACACCTCGACGCTGGCATAACACGCGATCGCAGACCTCGACGCATTGATCTCGCGCACCCAGCTCAGCAGAAACGTCGACTTGCCGGTCTGGCGCGGAGCATGCAACACCCAATACAGGTTATGCGTGAGGTATTTGTCGAGCATCGCCCCCACCAACCGCTGCTTGGGCGAGAGCATGTAATGTTCAACGGGGTTGCACGGCCCGGTCGTATTGAAAAACCGCCCTTTCGCGGAAGACCGCCAGCCCACCTGCTCTTCAGGCAGCCACGGATCGCCCCGCAACCCAGGGCCCCCTCCGTTCATCGCCGTCACCTCCGCTTCCGCTCACATGCTGTCATCACCCGCCCCGGCAACCTCAGGTTCCCACAAGCTGCAGAGCGAATGGAAGGCTTGAAACCCAGGTGGTCAAAAATGGCCCATCGGCCGTGCACCCATCGAGATGCCCTCTGTCTTCCCAATGAGCCGCGATCGGCAGAGCGCATTGAGGGGTCCAGGGGCCTACGGCCCCTGGCGGCCTCCCAAGGATAAAGGCGCTTCGCCAGCTCTGGCCGCCATTCTGGCGGTCGGGTTCTGCCCTGCGGCATCATGCTCCCACCACGGTGATCGGGCCACCCTGGCCCATAGGGGCCGGCCGTTCTTCCCAAGTCAGGCGTTCTTCCCATGGACGGGTGCGAGCCTCGGGCCGGCGGTCGAACACGACCAGATAGGCCTCGCTCGCCCCGACCGCATCGCGATAGCGCGCCGTCTGGCGCAGCCCCTCCTCGATCGTGCCCTCCCGCCCATCGGCCGGATGCACCAGCTTGATCTCGATGACGCTCCAGCGACCTTGCCACTCCACGGCCAGATCGACCCGCCCGCGCCCCGCCGCATACTCTCGTTCGATGCGACCCTGGCCGTTCAGCACCCGCTGTAAAAAAGCCATCAGCAGCAGATGAGGAAACGCTTCGGGATAATCCGATTTGGCTTCCCACGCATCGGCGTGGCGCCGCCAGAAGCGCTGGAACTCCCGCAATAGTCCAGCCAGATCAAGCGTGCCATCGCTCTTCTGCCAGGCGAACTCCGGCTGCGGGATGGCCAGTTGAGCCCCTTGCGTCAGCACCCGCGGAATCACTTCACGATAGATCGGGTTGGCGATCTGAGGCACGCCTTGCTCTACCGTCACCAATCCCAGATCGAGACACAAGCGGAAATCATCCCCCTCTGCCAGCTCAGGATCGGTTTCACCAACCAAAATGGCCTGCACCACCCGGCGCACCCGCGGATCTTTCAACCGTTCAGCCAGACTGTCGAGATGCACCGCCCGCTCCTGGATCAGCAGTTCTTTCGCCTGGTGCACATGCTCGACCGTCACCGGCGCTTTCGTTTCTTCCGGAACCAGGTTCCAGACGCATTTCTGCGCCATGGCATTCACCAACCACGGCTGGCCCTTGGTCAAATCATAGATCAGGTCGATCGCCGCCGCTTCGAATGGTTGCCCCTTCTCGGCGACATGCTGTCCAATCAACGCATGGACATCTTCCCGTGAAAAATTGCTGAGCGAGGTCGAAGCCTGCTTGATGTTGAAGGGACTGCCCGGATTCACCGGCACCCCGTCTTTCGCCTTGATCAGATAATCGCGCAGATCACGCATGCCCACCAGCGCCACGCAGGTCGGAAACCGCCCCGGGCCCCGCTGGGCGAACCCGCTGCGCAACTGCCGCAGGAAGCTCACCATCGGCTGGTCCTGCAGCACATCGACCTCGTCGAACAGCACCACCAGCGGCCACGGCGCCACCTGCCGCGCCCACTGCGCCAGGA
>QOQW01000032.1 GCA_003327425.1 Candidatus Ozemibacter sibiricus | reverse complement strand
AACCCGGACGGTGGCGGACTGAGGGGAGGGGGGAGCCGAAGAAGGGAAGTCGAACCCCTCGTGAGGAGGTACCCCCCCAAAGCGCCAGGACCGAGTCTTGCGATCGGGGCTTCCTCCCCCGGTCGCCGGATCCTTGTCTGACCCGAAATGCAAGGGACGTCGTCGGTCATACTCTCGCCGGCGGTCAGGATCCCCTAGCACCTCATAGGCGGCGGCGATCTCTCGGAAGGTCTCTCCAGCCGGGTCTTTCTCGAGGGCGGTATCAGGGTGGTGTCGCTTGGCCAGCTCCTGGAAGGCTCGTTTGATTTCTTCTTGAGAGGCGGTCGGCTCGACTCCAAGAACCGAATAGAGATCCTTCATGGGCGAAATTATAGCACAAAGGGAAGAATCCCCCGGCCCCCCCATCCGGTACCTATAATCAAAATATGCTGACCATTCGCCAGAACGTTGCAGGAAATTGGGCACCAGTGCCCCGATGGTGCATGATGACCGAGCATTGGTGCTGGTTCGCTGGCGACGGGCGAATGGCAGGAAAATTGCTCTAGTTTGCAGCATCCGAATCCCACCAGGAGAATCGAGCATGAAGAAGCTGTCGTTGGGGTTGTTGATCGCGGCCCTGGTTCTGGCCATGATGCCGTCCCAGGTCCTGGCGCGGGGCACCCGTACCGCGAGCCTGCAGTGGAAGGACGCCACCCACCTGTTCGACCCGCACGTCCGAAGTCTCGTCAAGAAGGTGAAACTCGAGACCAAGGCCGCCTACGCCAAGCGCACCAAGGCTCCACTGCCCCAACGCAAGGAATATGCGGTCGGTGACGTCGAAAAATTCTGGACCAAGAATATCAAAGAAGACAAGTTCGAAGAGATTTCAGCCACGCTGCGCGCCATCGGCAAGCACTGCTACGTCTTCGTCGAAAACGGCCAGAACGTTTCTGACAAAGCGGTGGCCAATGTCCAGAAGTCCTTCGATGACACCATCTATCCCACCAACACCTCCACTTTCGGATCTGAATGGAAGCCTGGCATCGATGGCGATGAACGCATCTTCCTGTTGATGTTCGACATCAAAGATGGCTACGACGGATCTGGCGGATTCGTCGGGGGCTATTTCTTCGCTGGCGATGAATTCCTCCAGAGCCAGATCCCCGAAGACATCCCGGTCAAATCGAACGAACGGGAGATGTTCTACCTCGACATCAACCCTGGCGACCCCGAAGATGACCACTACATGGCGGTTGTCGCCCACGAATTCCAGCACATGATCCACTTCGCCAACGATCCTCGCGAAGCCACCTGGGTCAATGAAGCCTGCTCCCAGATCGCTCCGTACCTGTGCGGGTTCGGGCACGCCAATCAGATCCTCGCCCTGTTACGAGATCCTGACAACAGTCTCACCGCCTGGGCCGAAGACCAGATGCTCGCCAACTATGGGCATGTCTACCTGTGGAACTACTATCTGATGAATCGGTTCCTGAAAACGGAGGCCAGCCGGGCTGCCTTCTTCAAGAAGCTCGTGGCCGACCAGGCCAACGGTATCGATGGCTACAACAACGCCCTCCAGCCGTTCAAGATCGATTTCGCGCGCGCCTACTCCGACTTCGCGGTAACCAACTACCTCAATGATCCGAAGCTCGAAAAAGGCAAGTTCGCCTACGACGACAGTCTTGGCCGGTTGCGCTTGCCTGCCTGCCAGACTCTCAAGACCCTCCCCGGCGAAGTCAAAGAGAAGGTCTTCCTGTGGAGCGCTGATGCCATCAAAGTCGATCTCTCCACCGCTCGCACCAAGATCAAAATCGAATTCGCTGGCGCCTACGCCAAATTCACCGACAAGAAATACAACTCCTTCATGGTGGCTGCTGTCCTTTCCAACTCCCGCGGCATGTACGAGCCGACGCTGCAGTACATGCAGTTGCAACCGGTGCCCGATAAGAATGTCCAGGTCGGAACGCTGGAATGCTTCACTTCAGCCAAATACGATTCTCTGACGATCATCGTCAGCGCCCAGGCGCCGGGGGGAATCCCCGATCAGGCCTATACTCAGGCCCCTGGCCTGCCCTACATCGTCCGGGTGTCTGACAGCGGCATCATTCTGGCGGGTGCTCCCGTCGGTCCTTCGTCGATTCGGCCCTTCGCCGAGGAATACCTGCGCTCGGCCGGTGATCTGGGCGATGCCGACGAGAAGGTCGCCGCTCTGGCCTTCACCAATCTCGAGAACATGTCCTTCGAGATCACCAAAACCGTCCGGCAGCAACTTGAAGAAGGGTCCTTCGAAGCTGTCGATGAGCTGATCTCGATGGTCTCCCAGGAAGCGAACCGCGAGGCCCTTCGCCCGCTGGCCCGCCGCGTTGCCGACCAGCTCAAGTTCTCGGCCGGAGAGGGCGACCGCCCCGAATTGGCCGAGCGCATCAAGGCTTTGACCTCGTTCTGAGAACCGGAAGCGTCACGACCCCGGGGGACCCGCCCCGGGGTCGTTCCTGTACCCAGCAGGCGGTGTTCCTCTTTTCTGGCCGTCATGCGAAATTCCGGCCGTCGGGTCACCAGGGCAGGCCAGCGATCACTTCCAACGGAATCGCAGACCTGCCCTCTGAAATCGAGCTCCCCCTGGCGGACAGTGGGCAGAGATTGATATAATTTCAATGATTAAGCTTCCAGTTTCCCAGGAGCCGGTCATGACCTCACGGATCCACTTCTTCCTCCTCCTCGGACTGCTTATCGGCCTCCTCCTTCCGCTCCCGGCCAATGCCGAATGGGTGGATGCCACCCACTTGTTCGAAGAAGAAGTTCGCTGGTTGGCCGACAACGCTCCCAAAGAAACGGAAGAAGAATATCTGACCCGCACGCGCGGGATCTTCCAGTCGATCGATCGGCGTCCTCCGCAGGTCGGCGACGAGGTGGTGTTCAATACCTTCAATGTCGCCACCATGGAACGGTTCAAGGTCCCGGCGATCCTGCGCAAGATCGGCAAACACTGCTACGCCTATGTCGAAAAGGGGCGCGATCTCGCTCCATCTACCATCGAAAAAGTGGTCAATGCCTTCGATGCCCGCATCTATCCCAACAACACGGCCATTTTCGGCTCGGAATGGAATCCCGGCATCGATGGCGATCCTCGGATCACGCTGTTTTTCCTCGACATTCGCGATGGCTATGGGCAGAACGGCAACAAGAACTTCACCGCAGGGTATTTCTACGCGGGCGACGAATATCCCACCCGCGTCAACCCTCATAGCAATCAACGCGAGATGCTCTACCTCGACATCTCCCCGGCCGACCCGTCGAGCGATCAGTTGCTGAGCGTGCTGGCCCATGAATTCCAGCACATGATCCATTGGCATCACGACCCCAAAGAGCACACCTGGCTCAACGAGGCGTGTTCCCAGCTCGCCGTGTTCCTGAATGGGTTCGACCATCCCAATCAGGTGTTCGCTTTCATTCGCAACAGCGACAACAACCTCATCGCCTGGGCCAATGAAACGGCCATCGCCAATTACGGTCAGGTCTATCTGTTCGCCTACTTCCTGGCCAACCGGGTCTGTGCCAACGTCCAGGAACGCAATGCCCTGATGCGGGCGATCGTTGCCCACAAAAGCCAGGGAATCACCAGCATCGCCGATGTCTTCAAACGCCAGAAGAAGCCTTACGCGTTCTCCCAGGTGTTCGACGGCTTCTGTGTGGCCAACTTCATCAATGACCCGACCCTCGCCAATGGATTCTATGGCTACGACAAATTCCTGTCGAAACTCAAAGTGGCCCCGGCCCGGCGGTTCACCGGCGCTCCTTTCTCGGCGCATTCCACCGTCAAACCCTGGTCGGCCAAGGGCTACCAATTCGACCTGTCCGGTTCGTCCGGGCCGATCCGGGTCGCGTTCGCCGGCCAGAAACTGAACGCCGGGCCTCTCCTGGCCAACATCTTCGATGTCGCGGTGGTCTTGTCAGACAGCCGGCGTCGCGTCCCCACCCAGATCGAATGGCTGAAGCTGGCCAACCACAAGGCTGACGCCGTCTTGCGGCTGCAGGCCGGTCGGCACGACACCATGCATCTGATCGTCTGCCATCGCGGCCCCATCGCGTCGAAGATCGAACAGACCTTCGCGCAGCGGGCGCCACCGGCCGAGTTCTCCTTCACCGTCACCGTCAGTCGCGGTCGCTCGCCGCAGGCGGTGGTCGCGGCGCGCCCCGCCCGGCGGCGGGTCGATGCCCGCACGGCTCGCTCGATGATGGAGGATATCGCTGGGCAAGGGCCTCTCACCGATGACATGACCCGCATCCTCGGCGAGGCGGGAGTGATGACCTCCAGCATGGAGGGGGCCCCCGACAAACCCACCATGGAGCAGATCGTCGCGGCCGAAGAAGAGCTGTTCGAGGCCATTCGTGATGGCATCGAGACGGGCGACCTCGAACTGGCCCGCGAGTTTTTCGCCTTCTACGATCAGGCCTCTGAAGAAGGGAAGCGCAATCTCGCCTCGCTGCGGGCCCGCATCGAGCACCTCATCCGATTCGAGTGCGCCCAGAACCGTCGGGCTGAACTGGAAGCCCTGTTGAAGCGCTAGCCTCCCGCTCGCGCGAAAGGGCCGGCGCTCGACTCAACCAGGTCTCTCTCAGGGTTTGGATGGCGCGGTCGCCCGAGGCGGCGTTCGGCGCTGTCGGGCGAACGTGGCCCGTCGCCGTTCACCAGTTCATCAGTCGCTCGCCGGCGAGCCGCAACCAGATCCGGTGGCTCTGGTAGTCGGGGCAGACGCGGCGCACCACGGCCCAGAAGCGCGGAGAGTGGTTCAATTCGCGCAGATGCGCCAGTTCATGGGCGACCAGGTAGTCGATGATCCAGGGGGGGGCCATGATCAGGCGCCAGTTGAAACTGAGATTCCCTCTGGCCGAGCAGCTGCCCCATCGCGATCGAGTGTCCTTCACGGCCAGAGGGCCGGGGGTGACGTTCAATCGGATGGCCAGGTCGTTGACCCTCTGTTGGAGATGATGCCGCGCTTGGGCTCTCAGCCAGCGTTCGGCCAGGTGACGAACCCGTTCGGCCAGGTGGTCGGCCGGAATACAGGCCGGAATCTGCAGGAGCAGCTTGCCCTCGCGTTCAACCACGCGCTCGAGCGGAAGCGGCGATCGCGCCATTTCGATGGGCAAGCTTTGGCCGAGGAATGGCACCTCGGTCAGGAGGCGTGGGGCGACGGACCGGGATTGATGGCTTCGGGCCGCCATTGGGCATACCGCCGCCCTCCTGCGCCTGCCTTCAGAAACGGCTTTCAGGGCGGAGCTGGTGAGGCCTGTTCCCGCCTGAATGCCCCCGCGCAGGCGCAGGAGGTGAGGGGCACCCCTTCTGATGAGGGGGTGGACCGAGAAAATTCGCGGCTGACCTTCAGACCGCTTCGTCGAACTTGCCGCCACCGGCGTTGACGAGCTTTTTGAACCCGTGCTTCTTCAGATTTTCATCGGACAGGATTTTCTTATCTGATGAGTCCCTCACTGTTGGGGTCGCATGGAGAAGCCGGACGACGGGTTTGCCGCACTCAGGGCAGGCGGTCAACGCTGCCTCAGAGATCTTCTGGAACACCTCGACCCCGTCGCGGCAGGAATCGCAAGCTTCCGCGGCGACCCGGCAACGATACACATACAGGGGCATGGCGTTCAACCTCCAGCTGAGCGTGATGATTTAGGTAGGCGTTGCACATTCCATACAAACCCTTTTTCCTTGACGACGTCAAGAGCCTGCGTCCACTCCTGAGGGGGTGTTTCACCTTGGCCGACGAGCTGGGCGGCCGCCGAGAAGGATTCCGGCGCCAGATCGAGATCGATGAAAGCCAGCACCAGACGTTCGCGCAATGGGAGGTCGAGGGCGATGGTGCGAGGTGGGCGGGACAGGTCGGTTTCATACTGATAGACCACAGGAGCGGGATGGCAGGATGCCGCCCAGGATCGGGGGCGTTCCTGGGGGGGGACCTGGGCGGTTGAGGTTGCCAGGAGAGCCAGGGGATCGGTGGGATACCAGAAAATTCGCAAGCCGGGTGCCAATCTCCAGGTAGGCGACCGTGTCGGCGCGGGAAAGGCGGGACGAGGGCCTGGGGGGCCGGAAGGCACTTTCTGGGCCAATCGGGCTTCATGGGCCAGGAGCGCTTCGAAGGCGCGGCGGTGCTGATCGGTCACCTCGGGCTGGGCGGCCACAAAGGTACGCAGACCTTCCGCCACGGCTTCCGGGCCGAATTGGTAGAACGGCCGACCGCTCTTTCGCCAGAAATCCGCGAGGGCTTCATAGAATGACGAGGGAGAGTTGTTGTATGCCTCCCTGATCAGGAATGCAAGGCTGGCGGAGAACCGCCCAGGATTATGGATGCCCTCGACCAGCTTTCCGATGTCCTGGATCCGGACCACTTCAGCCGGATCGAGCCAGCGCGTGCGGACCACTGCATAGGGCGGCTGGGGCGCGTGCGCCAGATCGCCCCGACGTGCCGCCGTGGCGAGGGCGGTTCCCTTCAGGACTTTCACGAGCCCGACCTGGATGGTGCTCGGCCTCATGCGAAAGGCATCGTCCAGGGTGCGGCGAAAAGCCGGCAGATCTTCCTGCGGCAGCCCGGCCAGAAGGTCGAGATGAACGTGACATCGCGTCCGTTCACGCAACCGAATCACGTTTTCTCGCAAGCGGCTCAGGTCGGAGCGACGGTCGACCGCCGCGAGGGTTGGGTGATGGGTGGATTGCACGCCGATCTCGAGATGGAAGAGGTCAGGGGGGGCTTCTCCGAGCAGATCGATCAGGCGTTCGTCGAGGGTATCTGCTTTCAGTTCGAAATGGAACCCGATCTGGCGGGTGTTGCCACGCAGAATATGCTCGATGATGGCCGCGGCCCGGGCAGGATCCTGGTTGAAGGTGCGGTCGGCGAACCTGACCTGAGTGAAGTCGGAGGCGAAGAACCAATCGAGGTCGGCTTTGACCCGATCGAGGGAGAAGGATCGCAACGGCCCGAGCACGGAACTGAGGCAGTACGCGCAGCGATAGGGGCATCCGCGCGTGGATTCGTAGTAGGTGAAACCGTGCCCTTTTCCGTAGAGCCCTGACTGAAATGGGGAAGGAATGGAATCGAGGGTTTGTATGGGCGGCCGATCGGGTTCCATCACCCAAGTCGGGGCGCCTTGTTCGGTGGAGGAGGGGGAGCGGCTCCCGCTTGGCGGAGGGGGCGCAGAAGGCGGACCGAGACGACGAACGACCCCCGGAATGCCGGCGCAATCTTCCCGCGCCAGGACGCGCAGGAGGACCTCTTCGAAGGTGACCTCCCCTTCGCCTTTGATGACCAGATCGATCCAGGGATGGTTCTGCAGGAGGTCGGGGGCGCCGAAGCTCGCCTCGGGGCCGCCGAAGATGATGCAGACCTCAGGGAAGGCGGCTTTCAGGGCCCCGGCCAGGGCTACGGCCAGTGGTTGACTCCAGATGTAGCTGGCGAAAGCGGCGACGGTGGGTCGGAGAAGAATCAGCTCCTGGGCCAGGGCATCGAACCCTCGGTTCATATCCAGGTCGAGACGGGTCAGAGGGGGGCGCCCCGGCACTCGATTCCACCACGATTCCAGGTAGGCCAGAGAGAGGTGGGTGTGCGAGAAGCGGGTATTTAGCCCTATCAATAGAATTTGTGGTGGCATGAGCACTGGACCCATTGTAAGCGAAGCTGCCCCGTCTGGTAAAGGCGGGCGCCTGTCCTGAAATTCTCTTTTATAAAACAGGCCTAGCTCCTTCAGGAGAGAGAGAACCGCACGACGTGTGAAAAAAACACACGCCCGAGTCTGCCATGAGGTCAGGTGATTGTTCCCGCCCCCCCTGGGAAATCCTTTCCTGAAGGCCATTGAGAGATAATCTTGCAGTTCCCCCGGGGAGAGATGTGTGAAAAAAGTCCACCAGGGGAAGTGGGGGCGGCATGAAAAAAGCCTGAAAAACCGGCTTTTCTGGTCTCCTGCAAGTTGGCACGCCTCTTGCTTAAATGAGGTCACTGATCTTTGAAAAGAAGTTTTCGAGCCGTCGACCGAACGACCTGTCTTCTGGCAGATCCTCAGGTAGCCATTCTCCAGTCGCCGTACTGATCATCGCGTGATCGTGCACTGTCGCTCTCGGCCTGTCACAGAAATTGTGCCGATCGTTACCTCCCAGTCGTCGCTCAGCCGCTGCATGGTTCGGAAACTTTTTTCCTCTTCTTCAAGTATCCTCTCAAAAGATCCTCTCACTTTGTCCCCGGTCATTTAAACACCGGGGGCCTTTTTTTAAGCTGGTTTTTTATCAACCGAACGTTCGGTTTCGGGCGAGGGCTCTAGGAGCCCCAATCGCAAGTGGTGCGGCAAATTAAGGAGCAGCCCAGGGAAAGCAACGCTCTCCACCCTGGCTGAAGTGCCTTGCCAGGCTGGAGAGCATCGCCACAACAAGCAGCAGAGCGGCCCCACCCCTGCCCGGACCGTTCTGTACCTATTGGGAGAATCCGCCGATGGAGGTCGAGCCGCTCAGGGCGGTGAATGGCTGTCCGAACAGCCCCTGTCGCCAGGGCAGGATCCTGGGGGGATTTTCCCGGTGACCTTGAGACTCAAGCGAGTGAACCAGCCGGCCCGGGAACCAAGATAAACCACCAGCCCTGCGCCGAGAAAACCGAGCCCTCCTCCGAGGGCATGATGCCAATCAGCGGGGGGGGCACCTGGCGGGGTCAACCACGCAGGGGCGGCCCACAGGCCTAAGAAAAACCCCACCAGGGGCAGGCCGAACATGATCACCGCGGCCAAGCTGACCTCACCGGGATTGGTGTCAAGGGTCACCCGGTCGCCGGCTGTCAGATCGAATCCTTGGCGGAGGGCCGACAACCGGCGAGGTTGCGAGGCCTCCCCGCCGGTCAACAACCCGCCACAGGCGCGACAGCCCTGGCATCCCGCGAGCGGGCCGACCTCGACCGTGATCCATTCCCCTTCCACGGAAATGACGGTTCCGATCAGGCTCATGGGAAGGCCTTGGCGAATTCAAGGAAGGGCAGGGGCTTTCCTCGCTGCCTGCCTACCAGAGATCCTGCGACCACCAGGGCTCTTTTTCGATCGCGGAGGGCAGGCCGGAGCCGGTGTGCAGCGCATATTCCGCCTCGAGGAGTTCGCGGTGCTGCTGTTCTTCTTCGGCCAGTCGCTCGAAAATCTTCTGGGTCTCCCGATTGAGCACCTTTTCGGCGACCTGGTGGTAGAGCCGGTGGGCCGCTTCCTCGGCGGCCATGGCCGAACGCAGGATCTTGGGCAGATCGCCATCGGGGTCGATGGTCTGGCTGCCTTCTCCGCCGACCCCTGGCAGATCGCGGGGTTGAGGTTTGCGACCGGGGTAGACCTTTTCGAAGACCTTGGTGAGGGTTTCCTGGTGGGCTTTCTCGGTCTCTGCCAGGAAGCGGAATTTGGCCTTGGCCAGGCGATCTTTCGTGCGCTTGGCGAGGTTGTCGTAGAGTTCCCAGGCTTTGATCTCGTTCATGATGGCGAACTCGAGCGCCTGGGCCGGGGTCACGTGCAGCCAGGGCGATTCCCGATCGACCCGGGCCAGCAGGGTGGCGAAGGCACGGATGAACGCCGGCAGGTCATCGGGAATCCGGGAAGTGACAAGGTTGCCGTCGATGACGACCGGCTGGTCCTCGTAGCGGGCCCCCGCGTTGAGCAGGTCGTCACGGATGCCGGCGTAGCCGGTAACGGTGCGGTGGGCGAGCACCTTGGCGGAGATGAGGACCTGCGGTCCGTGGCAGATGGCGGCGACGGGTTTGCCGGCATCCATGAACGCTTTGACGAACGCCAGCACGTCCTTGTTGAGCCGCAGGTGCTCCGGCGCTCCGCCACCCGGAATGAGCAGCCCATCGAATTCATTGGGCTGGACGTCGGTGATCGGCGAATCGACCGTCAGGGTGGTTCCACCTTTGCCCTGGCAGGTTCCTTTCTGGATGCCGATATACCGGACTTCCGCTCCGTGTTCTCGCAGGAATGCAGCAGGAGCGGTCGTTTCTTCATCATGGAATTTGGGGGCGACCAGGATGGCGACCATTTTGTTTTTCAGATCCATAGACAGGTTGTGCGGTTGATCCGCCTACCTCCTTGTTCGGAATTGGGTTGGTCAGAATAGCATCGTGGCGGCCAGGAAGTCAAAAGAGCTGCGTGCCGGCGGTGGATTCAGGTAGAATAGGCAGGGGAGACGAACCGTTATGATGAAGCGCTCATGGAGGCTCCGCGTCACGGGCTGGGGCATCCTTATCCTCCTCTTGTCCGGCGTAGGATTTGCCCAGCTCGGAGGTTCTCCAGCTATTCCGACCCTCCTGGGCGGGGGATCAACCCCAACAACCCCAACAACGCCTGCTCCGCCTGAGGGCCAGGCGGCCCCGACCTCTCCCCCCGGCAGAGCGACCGGGCCGGTCGGAGGGGCCGCCAGGATCGCCTCGCCGACCGGTCGGGTGACGGGCCCTCGCCTGGGAACCGACACCGTCCAGTACGACCCATTGATGGATAATCGGTTGAAAGCGCCAGCCGGGCCGGAAGGCCTGTTCGGTCGCTCCATCTTCGAAGTCGAACGCTTGCTGCGTACCTACGGAGCGCGCCCGTATTCCTACGCTTTTGGCAAATATTCCCGCATGTCGTTCTCGGTCTATTTCCTGACCTTGTTGTTCGATCGCAACCGCAAGCTGGGAGGGGTGATCGTCAGTCCGAAGCCCCCTTTCACCAAGGTCGAACCGCAAGTGCAGCAGTTCCTTCTCAAAGTCTTCCTGGCCAGTGCCGATCTGTCGAAATTCCAGACCGTCATGGGCCAGAATCGCCTCGAGATCTGGTTCGAGGACAACCGGCGGTTCGGGCAATCCATTCTGGAAGCCCTCGATCGCCAGGAGAAAACCCTCCGTTGACGGGCGGGGCGGCGTCCTCGGGCCCCGTTCGAGGTTGGCTGCCAGGGCCGCCGGCGTCGTCGCCTCAGCTGGAGGTGTCGGGGTGGTCGGGGCGTTGCTCGGAGGCCGTGGCGCTGTCGCTCGGCGGAAGCGAGGGTTTCTTGGGCAGACCCAGGTATCCGAGAAGCGCCGCGCGGTATTCCCACAAGGTCAGGAGGCTCAGAAGGGCCACCAGCATCAGCAATTCGAACTTGTCGGCTCGAAACCACCAGACGTAGGGAAGGCTGAGCAAGGGCATGGCCCCGGCGGCGCTCAGGGCACCGGGTCTGGTAGACAGTCCCCAGAAGGCGAGGCAGCCCCACAGCAGGAACGCCAGCACCGCAGGCACCGGCAGCAGGTACATCATCACCCCGAAGGTGGTTGACAGTCCGCGTCCGCCCTTGAACCCCAGCCAGGCAGAATTGCAATGCCCGAACACGACCAGGAAGGCCCCGACGCTGACGACCCACCAATGGTCCTGGTCGTGGGTGTTGATGAGCCAGTCGTGCAAGGGCCAGACGACGATCAGGCCTTTGAGGAAGTCGAGGAAGGTGACCAGCAGCCCGACCGGTATGCCGAGGATCTCGAACACCTCGCCCGCTTTCAAGGGCGATCGTTCGCCCGGGGCGAAGAGACTGCCTTTTCCCTGCAGGCGTGCGGCGATGGTGCCGGTCGGAATCGAGCCCACCAGGTAGGCGAGCAGGAAATATACGCCGACCGGCCCGTTGAGGGTCATGATGGCGATCTCCCTCGGCTCATTCCACGGGCTTCAGAACGATGCATTTCTTGGGGCATTTGGCCACGCAGGCCCCGCAACCCACGCATTTGGCGGGGATGATGCGGTGTTTCTCCTTGGGCGTTCCGCCTTCCACCGCCTGGAATTTGCAGACCTTGAAGCAGAGGGTGCACCCGACGCAGGCGGCTTCGTCGATGATCGCCTTGCGGGGTTTGAAATCGGGCACCCCCTCCATGATGATGGTCTTCTGAGGGCACTTGGCGACGCAGGCGCCGCACTGCACGCACTTGCTGTAGTCGATGCGGGCCAGGTTGTTCTCGATGATGATGGCGTCGTAGGCGCAGACCTTCTTGCAGAGCTGACATCCGATACACCCGACTTTGCAGACCTTCCGGACGTCGGGACCCTTTTCGGGGGAATTGCACTTGACGTGGACCTTCTTCTCCTTGTCGACCAGTTTGATGATCGCCTTCGGACAGGCCGTGACGCATTTCCCGCACGCCGTGCACTTCTCTTTGTCGATGATGGGCAGGCGGTTCTCGCCCATGGTCATGGCCCCGAAGGGGCAGACCTTCACGCAGCTGCCCAGGCCGACGCAGCGGTGGGGGCACAGCCAGGGCCCGTTGGAGACCAGGATGGCCGCCTGGCAGTCGATGATGCCGTTGTATTCGAATTTCCGGTATTCTTCCGCGGGAAGCCCGTTGCACATCACGGTGGCGACCAGCGGGGTGGTGGGCCCGGTATCGGCCAGACCGAGCGCCAGCGCCAGCTTGGCGCGGGCCGCCGCGGTCAGGACGGGGCAAGACGAGATCGGGACGCCTTTCTCGACGATGGCGGTGGCCAGCCCGGCGCATCCGGGAAAGCCGCAGCCGCCGCAGTTGGCGCCCGGCAGCAGGCTGATGGCGGTTTCGATGCGGGGATCCACTGTGACGGCGAATTTCTGGCTGGCGTAGGAAAGGATGGCGCCGAAGACGAAGCCCAGCGCTCCCATGAGGAGGACCGCAGAGAAGATGGCGGTGAGGGTGGCCATGATGACCTTACTCCTTGTGTCAGGCGAGACCGGCGAAGCCGTAGAAGGCGATGGCCAGCAAGCCGGCCGTGATGAAGGTGATGGGGGCGCCGCGCATCGCCACGGGGACGTCGGCCACCTCGAGGCGTTCACGGATGCCGGCCATCAGCAGCAGAGCGAAGAAGAACCCCAGGCCTCCGCCCAGAGAGTTGACGGCCGACTCCACCAGCCCGTAGCCCTTGCGGACGTTCAGCAGGGCGACGCCCAGCACGGCGCAGTTGGTGGTGATCAGCGGAAGATACACGCCCAACGCCTGGTAGAGGGTCGGGACCGTCTTGCGAATGACCATCTCGACGAACTGGACGAGAGAGGCGATGACCAGGATGAACGATAGGGTCTGCAGATACTCGAGCTGGAAGGGGGCCAGGAAGAAATGCTGGATCATCCAGGTGACGACCCCCGCCAGCACCATGACGAAGGTGACGGCCAGGCCCATGCCGACGGCCGAATCGAGACGGTTCGAGACCCCGACGAACGGGCAGATGCCGAGGATCTGGTTGAGAACGAAGTTCTCGATGAAGATCGCGATGATGAAGATGCTGAGGAGACCGGCGCTCATTTGGCACCTCCTGCCGCCATGTGTTTCTTCCAGGCCATCAGCAGGCCGAAGACGAAGAATCCGCCTGGGGCCATGATCATCAACAGGCAGGGGTCGTCTTTGAGGACGGGAACCGGGATTCCGAAGAACTTCCCGTCGCCCAGCACTTCGCGAAAGAAGGCGATCATGGCCAGGGCGAGGGTGAAGCCCAGGCCCATGCCGATCGCGTCGAGGATCGAATCCTGGGGGGTGTTCTTGTTGGCGAAGGCTTCCGCCCGCCCCAAAATGATGCAGTTGACCACGATGAGGGGGATGAAGATGCCCAGACTGGCCGACAAAGCGGGGGTGAAGGCGGCCATGAATTTATCGATCATGGTCACGAAGGTGGCGATAACGACGATGTAGACGGGAATACGGATCTTGTCGGGAACGCTGGCCCGGATGAGCGAAATGATCAGATTGCTGCCGAGCAGCACGAACGTCGCGGCGATGCCCATGCCGAAGGCGTTGGCCAGCGAGGTCGAGACGGCTAGCGCCGGGCAGCAGCCGAGCATGATGACGAAGATGGGATTCTCGGCCCAGATGCCTTTGGTCAGTTCTCTGAGGTTCATTGGCTGCCTCCTTGGGGAACCGTCGGGGGAACCATCGGGGCGGACGACTCCGGCGCGGCCGGCGGGGTCGGTGGAACCGATGGAGCCGGGGGAGCCGGGGGAACAGGCTGGGGTTGCCCAGGATCAGCCGCTGGCGCCGGCGGCGCGGCCGGGTCGGCGGGAGCCGGCGACGGCACTGAGGGTGCGGGAGGAGCGGACGGCTCGGAGGGGGCGGGGGACGGGGGTGGCGCTGGTGGCAGGGCGGTGCCGGCCGCGCCGCCAGCCCGTTGCTGGATCAAGGCCTGATGATCCTGGACGGTCTTGATGCCGTCCCGAATGCCCTTGCAGAAAGCTCGGGAGCTGATGGTGGCGGCGGTGATCGCATCGATGTCGCCACCGTCCTTCTTGACGTAGAATTTCACCGGCTGACCGGAGCGGGCGACTTCGAGGAACTTGTCGAGGAAGCCCTCGGCCAGCTTGGTGCCGAGGCCGGGCGTTTCGCGCATGGCCTGGATCTTCACCCCGCTGACCGCGCCGTCGGGTTTGAGCCCGAGGACGATATCGATGGGACCGCCGTAGCCCTTGGGCGACACGGTCTGGACCGTCCCCAGGAAGCGGCCCGCCGCGTCGAACCCGAGACTGAGCGAGCGGGTGGCGGGGTGGCCGGTCTCATCGGTGCACGCGAGATCGAGGCTGTCGAACCGTTCGGCGCCGGGGAGGACCTCGCGGCGGGCCTTTTCCAGGACGAGGCGGTTGTTCTCGGCGATGCGGGGGGCGGTCACCATCTCGGTGAAGGCCAGCAGCAGGCCCGCGATGGCAGAGATGATGAAGAGGTATTTCCCGGTCTGGATCAGGTCGTTCATGCCTTCACCTCCTGGGCGGGGGCCCGGACTTCCCCGAACCGGCGGGGAACGGTGAACCGGTCGATGAGCGGGACGAACGCGTTCATGATGAGGATCGAGTAGCAGACTCCTTCGGGGTAGCCGCCTTTGAAGCGGATCAGCAGCGTGATGGCGCCGCAGCCGAAGCCGAAGATCAGGTGGCCGACCTTGGTCATGGGGGTCGTCACCATGTCGGTGGCCATGAAGAAGGCGCCCAGGAAGAGGCCGCCGCTGAGCAGATGGAAGAACGCCATCTGCGGATCGCGGGTGATCAACAGGGTGCCGAGGAAGACCGTCCCCATCATGGTCACCGGCGTATGCCAGGTGATGTGGTGCCGGATCAGCAGGAAGATGCCGCCGAGGAGCAGGGCGAGCTTGCCGGTCTCGCCGAGCGAGCCGCCGATGGTGCCGGTCAGCAGGTCGGTCCAGCCGATCTGCAGTTCATGGAAGGTATGCTGCAGGGCGGTGGTGCCCGACGCGGCCAGCGAATGCATCAAGTCGGGGTTGCGCAGGGTCTCCTTCATCAACCCCAGCGGCGTGGCGGCGGTGACGCCGTCGGGCAGGGGGCCGATCCAGCCGGTCGCCACTCCCGGTTTCAGCCAGGTGGTCATGTAGACCGGCCAGCTCGCCAGCAGGATGGCGCGCGCGATATGCGCCGGATTGAAGATGTTATGGCCCAGCCCGCCGTAGCACTGCTTCCCGAAGACGATGCCGGCGAACCCGCCGATGAAGGCCGTCCACCAGGGGAGGGCGGCTGGCACGCAGAACGCCATCAGCACCCCGGTCAGAACGGCGCTGCCGTCGGCGAGGGTGAGGGGCTTCTTCTGGAAGACGGCCTGGACGAGGGCTTCCCCGGCCATCGCGCCGAGAACGCCGCACAGCGTGACGACGACCGCCCGGCCGCCGAAGACATAGAGCGAGACCAGGAAGGCGGGGACCAGGGCGAGGGTGACCTCCCACATGATGCGGGCGACGGTGTCGGGCGCGTGATGGTGCGGCCCGACGGTGACGAGCAGTTTCTCACTCATGGCTCACTTCCCTTTGGCCTTCTGGGCGTCGGCTTCGCGTTTGCGCTCGGCGAAGACGACCTTCTTGCCCAGTTTGAAACTCTGGACGAGCGGCAGGTTGGCGGGGCAGGTATAGGCGCAGCACCCGCATTCCATGCAGTCGAGGATGCCCAGTTCGTAGGCCTGGGCCCACCGCTGGTGGTCGACCAGCGTCTTCAACCGCTGGGGCAGCAGGCGCATCGGACAGGCCTCGATGCACCGACCGCACCGAATGCACGTGGTCTCGGGACGGAGGGCGGCCTCCTGGGCGCTCCAGCAGAGGATGCCGCTGGTTCCCTTGATGACGGGGACGGCCAGATCGAAGAGAGCCAGACCCATCATCGGGCCGCCGCTGATGACCTTGGCCAGGGGAACTTCGGGCTTCAGGCCGCCCGCCGCCGCGATGAACTCGTTGACGGGCGTGCCGATGCGGACGCGGTAGTTGCCGGGGTTCTTGACGCAGGAGCCGGCCAGCGTCACCACCCGTTCGATCAACGGGAGCTGGTGGAAGACCGCGTCGTGGATGGCGGCCGCGGTGGCCACGTTCTGGACCACCACTCCCACGTCCATCGGCAGCCCCCCGGAGGGGACTTCCCGGTCGAGAATGGCCGCGATCAACTGCTTTTCCCCGCCTTGCGGGTACTTCACCTCGAGCGGAGCCACGGCCAGATTCTCCTCGCCGCGCAACTTCTCGTCCAGGAGCCGGATGGCATCGGGCTTGTTGTTCTCGATGCCGATATAGCCTCGCTTGGCCTTCAAGACCTTCATCACCAGCTTGAGCCCGCTGATGATCTTGTCGGGCTCCTCGAGCATCAGGCGGTGATCGGCGGTGAGCGCGGGCTCGCATTCGACGCCGTTGAGGATCACCGTGTCGATTGGTTTGCTGGCTGGCGGCGACAGTTTGACGTGGGTCGGAAAGGTGGCCCCGCCCATGCCGACCACGCCCGCCGCCTGGATGCGCTTTTTGATCTCCTCATCAGGCAGGGACAGCCCGTCGGTGGCGACCGGCGAGAGAGGGGGTTCGGGCTCGCCCGTTCCTTCGATGACGATGGCCGTCGAGGCGATCCCGAAGGGGTGCATGAAATTCCCCACGGCGACGACCTTGCCGGCGATGCTGGCATGGACCGGGGCGGAAACGAACCCGTTGGGCTCGGATAGCGGTTGCCCCTTTTCGACGGTGGCGCCGACCGTCACCAACGGTTTGCCGGGGGCGCCGATGTGCTGCGATAGTGGAATGACGACCTTCTTCGGGGGCGGTAGGGGGATGATGGCCGCCCCTCCCGTCGTCTTCAAGTCGGGGGGGTGAAGACCCCCCGAGAAGGTACGGGTATTCAGCATGGCGATTCTCCTGGTGGTCTGCAGGGCCGGATTGGGACGCCGCACCTTACCACAAACCCCGTCGGTATTTCAAATATCCTGCCGTTGGTCGGAACTTTGGGAATCACCAGGGCGGCCAGGGCCGAAATTTGAGAGACGCTTCGGCGTCCCCTTCTATCTGAAGTCCGTGGTAGAATCCAAGGTGTCCACCCATGTCTCCCATACTGATCGATTGCCGAGGGCGACTGATCCCTTCCGGTCGCTTTCCCGAGCCGTGGCTGGCCAATCGGGACGGATTGGTGGCGCTGGGCGGCGATCTCGAGCCCGAAACCCTGCTTGCAGCCTATCGTCGCGGCATCTTCCCCTGGAGCGTCGACCCGATCAGCTGGTGGTCGCCTGACCCGCGGGCCATCATCGAGTTCCATGAATTCCGGTGGTCCAAGCGGCGGCAACGCTACCTGCGCAACGGCGGGTTCACCTTCACCTTCGATACCGCCTTCACGCGGGTCATGACCGAATGTGCCCGTTCCGTTCCCGGTCGACGGTCCACCTGGATCTCGCCTGAATTCATCCGTGCCTATTCCCGACTGCATGAGCTGGGGCACGCCCATAGCGTCGAGTGCTGGCAGGGCACCGCTCTGGTCGGCGGGGTCTATGGCGTCGCTGTGGGCGGCCTGTTTGCGGGGGAATCGATGTTCTCGCGGGTGTCGAACGCCTCGACCCTGGCGTTGGCGGTGCTCTTGCGGGCGCTGCAAGATAGCGGGTTCGTCCTGTTCGACACGCAGGTCCTCTCGCCCCATACCGCCTCGCTCGGGGCACGGGAAATTCCCCGTCGCGACTACCTTGCTCGCCTGGCCCAGGCAGTGAAATTGCCCTGCACCTTCCCTCGCCACCCACCTTCCGGATTCTGTCCGGTTCCCTGATCACTTCAAGTGGACCTCTGGCCCCTCTCCGCCGATAGATCTAGGGGCCCTTCCTTCTCATTTCGTATAGGCTCTGGTATACTTTTCGCACCCGCATCGCTTCAGGATGGTTACAGGATGACACGCAATCGCCACAGGGACTCCCCGATCCTCTGGCAGCTTGCGATAAAGCTGCTCTTCATAAGTCTTCTCTTTGGAGGAATCCCAGGTCTCGCTCCGGTCGAAGCCGCTCTGGCCTCGGACCAGGGCTGCCGGATCACCGACATCCGGTTCTGGCAGAGTCCCGAGGAAGCTCAGATCGTCATCGACCTCAGTGCCCCGCCGCAGGTGACTCCTCTCGGCACCCTGACCGACGGCACGGTCTTCTTCGATATCGAAAAATGCGTCTTTCGGCCGGGACGCCAACGCTACCCCCTCAACAATCCGTTCATCCAGACCTTGAATGTCCAGGCTCGCTCCGATGGCAGCGTGCGAGTCTACTTCCGGACCGGGCCGGGCGTCACCCAGCGCACGTTCGTCCTGCCCCGCAACGAGGCCAAGCCGGATCGGGTGGTCATCTTCCTGACCGAACCGGCCCAGAATCAATTGGCCCGCCGCCAGCAAGAGCAGCTGGAAATCAATCGCCTGAAGGCGGGGAACGTCAAGATCGTCGTGCTCGACGCCGGCCACGGCGGGGAAGACCCAGGCACGCGCGGCGGCGGCATCATCGAGAAAGATTACGTGCTGGCGATGGCCCGGCTGATCAAGAACGTGTTCGATCGCGATCCCCGGTATCGGGCCATCCTGACCCGCAACGGCGATTACATCATTCCCCTGGAGCGCCGGCGCCAGATGGCCGAGCAGCTTGGTGCCGATGTCTTCGTCAGCATCCATGTCAACTACAACCGGGCCCGGCACATTCAGGGAATCGAGGTCTACTACGAGTCGCCCAAGGGAGCGGTCGGCGAAGCCGATCGGCTCGTCGCCGAACTCGAAAACCAGCAGGATCTGGTCGGCGGGGTCGGACAGACCGCGGCCCCCCCGGTGGCCGCCAAGCAGGACATCGTGAAGAAGCAGGCCGAAATCATGTACCGCAGCGGACAGCTGGCCGGCCGGGTCGAAGCCCGTCTGGCGCAGGCCGTTCCAGGCCTGGGCAGTCGGGGGGTGCGGCGGGCCGGGTTCAAGGTGTTGCATTCCCTGGCCATGCCTTCCATTCTGGTCGAACTCGGGTATGTGTCGAACCCGGTCGATGCCTCCTTCCTGCGCAATCCCAGCGCCCAACTGCGCCTGGCTCAGGCCGTCTACCAGGGAGTGGTCGATTTTCTCGAATCGCAGGTCCAGCCCGGGCTCGATGCGTCCTATGTCGAATATGTGAGCCAGGTCGAGGCGGCCCGTCGAGCCCAGGAGGAGCGGGCCCGCCAGGCTCGTTTGCGGCGTCAGGCCATGCTGGCCAGGAGCCAGCCGTATACGGTCCAGAAAGGCGATACCATCCCCAAGATCGTCAATCGGTTCAAGGTCGGCAAGAGCCAGTTCCTGGAACTCAATCAATTCTCTCCCAATCGCAAATTGAAGGTGGGCGAGGTCGTCCGGATCCCTGGAAAATGACCGCTCGGGCCGCATCCGGCCAGGAGGGGAACGAGTGAACATTCTCGCGAATCTGAAGATCAAGACCCGGTTGTTCATCACCATGGTCTTGGTGTCGATCGTGTTGTTGATCCTGAATCTGTTCACCTCCAACAAAATCCGTGAGACGGTCAAATCCCAGATTCCCCTGCAGGTCCAGACCCTTTTGCAATCCGAAGCCGGACGGATCGAACGCTTCGTGGCCAATTACACCAAGACCTGCCGCTATGTCGCCGGCCTCGACGCCACGATCCAATTCCTGTCCTGGAGCCAGCAACGCCCCGATGCCCAGGAGATCATCAAACAATGGCGGCGGGCCTTCCAATCGCCGGTCGGGGGATTGACCCGCCCGGAGGGGGAACGCGCGTCCGACATCTTCGAGATCGCGTTGCTGGGGGTCGATGGCAGAACGCTGCTGCGGTTGGGACGCGATGCCAGGGAATTGCCCCTGGAGCCAGCGCCGTTCGAGAATTTCAAAGCGGCGATGGAGATCGGGAGCATGACCATGGAAACCGTCTACCTCTCGCCAGTGCTGCGGGTGGCTGAAACCCTTCCCGAGGCAGCCCCCAAACCGGCACCGACCGGGCCGAAAGGGTCTGATAAGAACCCCGGTGGTCAGAAGTCCCAAGACGAAGGAGCGGCCGAGGGGAATTCCGGAGAGGAAGACCCTGCAGAAGCCGAGGAAGACGCCGAGGGAACGGAGGAAGACGCCGGAGGCAAGCCCGGGACCGAGGCTGAAAGCGAACGGGTCATGTACATCGGTCTGCCGGTATTCGTCGAGCAAAAGATCGTCGGCGTGACCCTGCTCGGCCTCAGCCTCGAGACCCTGATGAACAATGTGCCTGGCACCATGGACCCCATTGGCGGCAAAGCGGCCATCGTCACTTCCGATCCGACCCAGAATGGCTTCTACATTGCCCATTCCCAGAGGGAAATGATCCTGAATCCCCAGACCAACATCTACCTCAATACTGGCGATGTCGATCTGCAGGATAATGCCGAGAGAATCATGCAGAGCCGGTCGATCTTCAGCCGGTTCCTCAGTGGAACCGATTCCAATCTGTTCATCGCGGCGATCCCGATCGGCAACACGCCGTGGGTCTATCTGACCTTCGTCGACACCAAGGGCATGATGAATGCTCTCGACAAGGCCCAGCAATTCTCCATGTTCCTCATCATCTTCGGGCTGGTGATCATGACGGTGGTGACCATGGCCGTCATCAAAGGGGTCGTCGCTTCGATCCTGGTCGTGTCGAAAGGCCTCGAAGAGATCTCGCGGGGGCGTGGCGACCTGACCAAGCGGATCGCCGTCCTGGGCAAGGACGAGATGTCCGAGGTGTCGGAACGGTTCAACAAATTCATTTCCTACATCCAGAAGCTGCTGCTGCAGATCCAGGATGTCATCAATCGTCTATTCACCATGTCGCAGCAGATCTCCGAGGCCACGGCCCATGAGAATGATTCCATTCTGAAGATCCTTGGGAACACGCAGCGGATCACCAAAGCGTCGAAGGAATCGGCGCTCACGCTCGAAAAAACGGCCGCCGCCATCGAAGAGATCTCGGCCAACGCCCAGCTGGTGGCCAAGCGGTCCAGTCGCGCCTATGAAGAATCCGTCCAGAACCGGTTGAAAGCCACCCAGGGCATGGAATCGGTGCGCGAGGCCTCGACCACCATCAAAGGCATCGAACGCGCCGTCGGCGATTCGTCGCGGGTGCTCGAGGAACTCAAATCGCAGTCGCGGCGCATCGGCAAGATCGTCCTGACCATCACCGCCATATCCCGTCAGACCAACCTGCTGGCCCTCAATGCTGCCATCGAGGCCGCCCGGGCGGGCGAGCAGGGCAAAGGGTTCGTCGTCGTCGCCGAGAACGTCAAGAAGCTGGCGGAACAGAGCGCCAAGGCGGCCGAGGAGATCGGCGGCCTGATCAGCGAGATCCAGCACAAGACCAACAAAGCGGTCGATGAGATGAACCAGGGCAAGGAAAAGGTCCAGGAAGGGGTGGCCATCATCAACCGCGCCGGCGTCCTGCTCGACGAGATCGGTCTGGCCTCGGAAAGCGTCAATGTGCAGGTGCAGGACATCAGCAAATCGAGCGCCGAGCAGAGCCGCAACATCGAAGCCATCAGCATGGCCATCGAAGATCTCTCGCTCACCACCAAGACGACCAACAGCGAGGTCGATCAGGTGCTGACCTCGATCAAGACCCAGAAAGACAACATTGCTGAAATGGCCAAGATCACCAAGCACCTGGCGATGGTCTCCGAAGAATTGCGCCGGATGCTGACCAACTTCGTCCTGGAAGTCCAGACCGAAATAGAAGCGCCGCCCCCCGCGGCCGAACCGTCGGGCGGGGCCGCTCCCTCTGCCCCCACTTCCTCCTCCTCGTCCAGCTCCTCCGCCGGGTCGGCCGGGTCGCCCCCGGCCCCTGCCTCGCCGAAGCCCGCCGCCGAGGCGATCTCCCATGAACCCTCCGCCCCGGCCCCGGCCGGATCATCAGCGAGCTGAGCTCGGGGGCAGGGCCTTCAGACCAGAGAGGCGCCTGGCGTCGCCTTGGGCGGGTGCCCCCCCGGGCGGAGGCCATGGGCAAAAGGGCCGCCCTGCCTCGCTGTGCCGCGACCCAAAGGGTGAAAGAAGACGGGCGATCGTTCGCGCCGGTGAGCTGGAGAAGGGCAGGGCGCTGAGACAACAACGCCCCCATCCTTGGTGAGGCAGGGGGCGAGGTCGATCAGAGGACGACCACAGGGACGTTCGCCGGCGATGGGCCCCGGAAGCAGGGCCTTGCCGGTCAGGGCCTGTCCTGATGGAGATCGCGGAACTGCAGGGTGTGGCGCAGGTCGCGGGCCAGATCCTGGACGGCGGGGCTGGCGTACTCCTGGAACGCCGCCTGGATGTCGGCTTCGGCTCCTTCGGCCATGCCTTGCTGAATCTGGTCGAGCGCGGCGGCGCGCAGGCCATCGAAGCGGGACGCGCGCAGATCGGGGTCGTCGATGGATTCCAGGTTGTCGAGGCTGCGCAGCAGGTCGCGCAGGGTCTTTTCGCGGGCGGTGGCCAGCCAGGCCACGACCTGACTGTTGAACAGGGCCGTGGGGATCTTCGGGTCGGCATACAGCCGGTCGTCATACAGGGGCTCCGCGAAGCAGGCGACGCGGCCAGTGCCGAGATCTTCGGCGGCGACCACTGGAATGGGCAAGCGTGGCGTGGCCGAGGCGTAGTAGAACGAACAATCGTTCATGTTGTCGGTATCGACGTTGTAGGAGTCATCATCGCCGACGGCCAGGAGGTGGAGGTCTTTGGACGCCGTCAACCCTTGCATCTGATGATTGACCAGCGTGCAGGAGCTGCGGAAGAGGAGCTGGTTGACGCCTTGGATGATCGGATCAGGGAAGACATGGACGAAGGCACGGAACGGGGGCCCGATGTTATTGGTCGGATCGCAGAACTGGTCATCGTTGAAGCGGATGCGAGATCCGATCGCTTGCAGAATCGGGTTGACCAGATGGGGCGCCGAAAGATCTTTATAATCTGATTTCAGGAAGAACAATACGGAGCCGCCCTTGCTGACATATTCTTTGATGGCGGCTATTTCTTCAGCAGCCAGGGCTTCTTTGGGTTCGGGCATGATCAACACGAAGCTCCCCTCGAGGGCGGCGGGGGTGATCAACTTGCTGATGCTCTTCATCGAGAAGCCATGGCGGTTGTAGAGATCCATTTTCATGCCGGCGAACCGCCCCGTGAAATAGTCGATGTTCCCGTGGGCGCAATCGACCAGGATGTTCTTGGGAAGAACGTCGACGACGATCGACGAGGTGTCGATGATGTCTTTGCCGTTGGTCAGCACCGCGATCAATTCCACTTTGCCCAGCCAGCTCAATTCGACGGGGAACGTGAGGGTGCCCTGGCCGGAGGCGGCGAGACTGACATTGGTCGTGCCGAGGAGATTGACATCGGCCATCGAAGAATGGTAGAGGGCGAGGGCGAAGTTCTTTTGCGGTTCATTGGCGGGATTTTTGAGATCGACCTGTACCGTGAAAGGCTTGCGCAGGTAGATGGCTTTCGTGGTCGTCCCCATCCCGACGATTTTCGGCAAGGGGAGATCCGACCCGGCGGGAGTGGTCAATCGTCCCTCGATGCTGACCACCTGTTCGGGTTGTCGTTCATCCTGGGAGATGGCCTGGAAGAGGTAGGTGGTGCTCGGCTTGAGGCCAGTCAAGGTCACCGTGTGGACGGTCACAAAGGGGTCGAGAACCTTCTGTTGGGTGTATCCCGAGGTGCCGTACTTGACCACCGAGTTGGAGGTCTTGTTGGTGGTCCATTGAATGGTGGCGGAATTGGCCGTCAGGGAAATGATTTCAGGAGGTTTGGTGATGGCCAATGGACTCTGGTTGCTGACGACCTGGACGGTGGTGCCGTCGGTGAAGGTGTCGATGGTGCCATCCTGGTCGGTGCGAAACACCTTCATTTTGTAGAAGGCGTATTTTTCGAGGGTTTCCTTGTTGGGATGACCGAAGGAATTCTTGGTACCGACGCTGATGATGCCGTATTCTGGCTTCACCAGGTCCATGAAGGGGTAGGTGGATGAGGTCTTGCTGCCATGGTGGCCTGATTTGAGAATGGTAGAGGGGAGTTTTTCGCGGAACAGCTCAATGGCTCGACCCTCGGCCCCTTTTTCGGCATCACCGGTGAACAGGTAGCTGATCTTGCCGGCCGTGGCTTTGATGATGAGGGATTGTTCATTGGCCGGGGATTTGATGACTTCCCCGCGCTGGATGAGGCGGGGCGGTTGATCGGCGGAGCGGCGAGGGGTTTCGTCGGCGTGCAGCACTTCGACTTTGATGCCCCTGCCCCAGTTGAGGATGGCCCCGTTCGGGACTTTGTTGTAGGGGATTTTCTTCTCTTTGATCAGGTTGTACATGCGCATGTACACCAGGGCGTCAGAACTGCTTTCTTCGGGGTCGCCCGTGCCCAGAGTATCGGAGGAGAATTGGAACTCGCCGATGGGAATGGCCTGCAGCAGGTCGATGAACCCGCCGAAATGGTCGCGGTGGGGATGGCTGATGATGCAGGTGTCGATTCTGGTGATGCCTTCGCGCTTGAGATAGGGGATGATGACGCCGTTGGCGGCGTTGACCCGGTCGTCGCCGGCGTCGATGAGAATGGTCTTTTCGGCGGTTCGGATCAGGATGGCGTCCCCTTGGCCGACGTCGAGGAACGTCACGCGCAGAAGGGGTTGAGCGCTGGCGGAAACCGCCAATGAAAGCAGCAGGACAGCTAGGGTACAGCAGGCCGGGCGAAACTGCCTCATACTCATTCCTCTTTTACTCCTTGTCGGGGCCGAAAATAGTACCCATCGAGCGCTGATATTCAATTCTACTGGTGGAGGGAGGGGGTGTCAATCTGATGAACTCTTCACCTCCTTCGCGTGGCTCGGAAATTCCCGCCTCCTCAAAATGACGGACTCATCCGGACCGGTGGCGGTCAGGCGAGTATGCGTGGCGCCGCGGGCAGTCGCAGACCTAGGGAGTTTTCGAGCGCGGCCGCTGCATGGGGTACCAGGGCCGATTGGGAATTCCCCCTGCGGGGTTCTGGGCCTGGGGGGGATCAGCCGCAGCGTGAGTAGCCGCAGGCGCGGCACATCACGCATCCGCCATCGTGGGTCAGGGGAGCCTGGCATTCGGGGCAGGGGATGGACTGCCCTTCCCCCAGCGAGGCGGTCTCGGCGGGGGGTACCCCTTCCGGCGTGGAGCCTGGGGTCGGAGCTTTGCGTTGCAAGTAGACCTGTTCGATGGCGCGGCCGATGGCGTCAGGGCAGGACAGGACTTTCCGTCCATTGGGGCCTGATCTCTTAAGCGTCGACAGACAGCGAATGCCCTTGAGCTGGTCGATGATCTCCTGGACGTCGATGCCGGCCCGCAGCGCCATGGACGCGAGACGGGCGGTGGCCTCCGACTGGGAGGGGCAGCCGCCGGCTCGACCCAGGCTCGTGAACACTTCGCAAATGCCCTGTTCATCGGAGTTGACCGTCACGTACAGGTTGCCGCAGCCGATCGGTGTGCGTTCCGTCACCCCGGTGGTGCGAGTGGGGCGGGGGCGGGGGACGATCCGGGGCGGTACGGTGCTCGGTGCGCTCTTGGCCGGGGTGCCCGCGCCAGCCGTCAAGACCTGGGCCTGGCGGCTGCCATCGCGGTACACGGTGATGCCTTTGCACCCGAGGGTGTGGGCGAGCCGGAAGACCACCTCCACGTCTTTGATCGTGGCTTCATGCGGGAAATTGACGGTTTTGCTGACGGCATTGTCGGTGTTCTTCTGGAAGGCCGCCTGCATGCGGACGTGCCATTCGGGGCTTATCTCATGGGAGGTGACGAAGATCTTCCTGACCCAGTCGGGGATGCCCGGCAGATTCTTGAGATGGCCCTGGGCGGCCACCTTCTCGATCAATTCCTTCGAGTAGAACCCCTTGGCCTTGGCGATCTCGACGAACTGCGGGTTGACTTCGAACAGTCGTTCTTTGTCGAGCACATTCTTGGCGAACGCGATGGCGAAGAGCGGTTCGATCCCGCTCGAACAGCCGGCGATCAGGCTGATGGTACCGGTCGGCGCGATGGTGGTGACGGTCGCGTTGCGCACGGGCGGCATGCCGCGCCGTTGCAGGGCCGACCCCGGGAAGTTGGGGAAGGCGCCGCGTTCGCGGCCGAGCTGGGTCGAGGCTTCCCAGGCCTCGCGCCGGATGAAGCGCATCAATTCCTCGGCGAGCGTCAAGGCGGCTTCGGAATTGTAGGGAATGTGGAGGGCGATCAAGAGGTCGGCCCAGCCCATGACGCCCAGGCCGATCTTGCGATTGGCCTTGGTCATTTCCTCGATCTCGGGGAAGGGGTATTTGTTGACCTCGATCACGTTGTCGAGGAACCGGACGGCCAGGTGGACCACCTCGCGCAGGCGATCGTAATCGACCTGGGCGCTGTCGCCCTCGCGTCGAATGAACCGGGCGAGGTTGAGCGAGCCGAGATTGCAGGACTCGAACGGCAAAAGGGGCTGCTCGCCGCAGGGATTGGTCGACTCGATCATGCCGACGTGCGGCGTGGGCTGGTCGCGGTTGATGCGATCGAGGAAGACGATGCCGGGCTCGCCGTTGCGCCAGGCGCGTTCGACGATCATGTTGAACACCTTCGAGGCTTTCAGACTTTTCACGGCCTTGCCGGTGCGGGGGTTGATCAGGTCGTATTCGCCGTCCCGGTCGAGGGTCTCCATGAACTCGTCAGTGATGCCTACCGAAAGGTTGAAGTTGGTCAGGGTCTCGTCGTCTTCCTTGGCGGTGATGAATTCCAGGATGTCTGGATGGTCGACGCGCAGGATGCCCATGTTGGCGCCCCGGCGGGTGCCGCCCTGCTTGATCGTTTCGGTGGCGGTGTTGAAGACCTTCATGAACGAGACCGGTCCCGAGCTGACGCCGCTGGTGCTGGCCACCAGATCATTGGCCGGCCGCAGGCGCGAGAAGCTGAAGCCGGTGCCGCCGCCCGACTTGTGGATGAGCGCCGCCTGCTTGATCGCCTCGAAGATGCCCTCGAGCGTGTCGGGAACCGGCAGCACGAAGCAGGCCGCCAGCTGGCCCAGCGGTTTGCCGGCATTCATCAGGGTCGGGCTGTTGGGCAGGAAATCGAGGTCGGTCATCATCCGATAGAAGGCTTCTTCCAGGTCTTCGCGCCGCCAGGTCGAGCCGGCGAAGTGGCTCTCGGGCGCGGCGATGGCGCGTGCCACCCGCCGGAACAGGCCGTCGACCGTCTCGATGACCTTCCCCTCGGGGTCTTTCGTCAGGTAGCGCTTCTCGAGCACCTTGAGGGCATTCTCGGACAGCCGGCGTTCGATATCGTTGAGATGGAAGAGGTCAGCCATGGGAAGCCTCCTGGATTGGGCGAGATGCGGGGGGAAAAGCAGCGGCGATGAGAGTGGTCACGAGGGGCGCGAGGGGGCGGCCGCCGTGGGGCCACCGGCCCTGGTCCCGGCGGCGGCGACAAGAAACGGCCCGGCCTGAACGGACGGCCGCGTGAGGGTGTGGTCCGATCAACCTGGTGGGAGCGACGGCCATGTCCGATCAGGCGGCCAGAGACCGGAGCGGGGCCAAATGGCGAGGCAGCTCGGCGAAGGGAATGGGGACCAGCTCGACTTTGCCGAGCATGACCGGCAGCACCAGCACGAGCGCCTCGGCGCGCCGTTTCTTGTCCTGGACCATGGCGGCGATCAGATCGTCGGTCGTCCAGGCGGCGGGGAAGGTCAGTGACAGCCCGAACTCCTGCAGGAAGGCGCGCAGGGCGTCGCTGTAATCTTCCTTCAGCAGGCCCATGCCGCGGGCGACCGCCAGCGCCGCCAGCATGCCCAGTCCGACCGCCTCGCCGTGCTGGTAGCGGCTGTAGCCGCCCAGCAGCTCGAAGGCATGGCCGAACGTATGGCCGAAGTTCAGGATGGCCCGGGTGCCCTGTTCCAGTTCATCCGCCTCGACGATCTCTTTCTTGATGTGCACCGAGCGGCGCACCAGCCGTTGCAGCAGATCGAGGTTGCGGGCCTTCCAGGCCTCGACGTTCTTGGTGATGAATTTGAAATAGGCGGCGTCGGCGATGGCCCCGTGCTTGAGCGCTTCGACGAGGCCATTGGCGGTCTGGGCCTGCGGCAACGTGCGCAGGGTGGCGACATCGATGCCCACCAGCGCCGGTTGATGGAAGGCCCCGACCAGGTTCTTGCCTTCGGGGGTGTTGACGCCGACCTTGCCGCCGATCGAGGCGTCGACCATGGCCAGGACCGTGGTGGGCATCTGCACGAACGGCAGGCCCCGCTTGTAGGTGGCGGCGACGAATCCGCCCAGATCGCCGATGACCCCGCCGCCCAGCGTGATGAAGGGCGAGCGGCGATCGAGGCCGGCGGCGAACAGCCTGGGGTAGAGGCTATTGGCCGTGTCGAGGGTCTTGTAGGCTTCGCCGTCGGGAACGACCAGCTCGAGCGTGTCGAAGCCGCGCGAGCGCAGCTCGGCGACCAGCGGTTGCAGGTACCAGCGGGCCACCGTCTCGTTGGTCAGAACGGCGCACTGGCGGCTGCCGCGCAGGCGCAGGATCTTCCCGACGAGGGCGGCGGTGATCTCGCGGCCGAGGACGATTTCATAGCTGTATTCGCGGCGCAGAGCGACTTTCTGGATTTCCATGGCGAGGGGGTCCTTGGGTTTCTTCGTGGCCGGCGGGGTTGACCTTACCACGGTTCGCCCCGACCGGCAAGATCAGAAGCGCATCTTCGGGAACAGCCGGCGGGCGTTGGCGGCGAGCTGGCGGGCCAGCGCGGCCGGGTCGATCTGCTTGACCTGACTGAGCACGGCCAGGGTCATGGGCAGGAAGGACGGCTCGTTGACCTTGCCGCGGCGAGGCTGGGGGGCGAGGTAGGGGCAGTCGGTCTCGAGGTGGATGCGGTCGAGGGGCAGGAACGCGAAGATGGCGCGGGTGTCCTGGCTTTTGGGGTAGGTGAGGGGGCCGCCGACCGAGAAGTCGAAGCCGAGGTCGAGGGCGCGCCGGGCGGTGTCGAGATCGCCCGAGAAGCAATGCAGCAGCACCTGGGGCGGGCGGGGCCGCCCCGCGATCAGGGCGAAGAAGTCGGCGAACGCCTCGCGCACGTGGACGACGGCGGGGGCGCCCAGGCGCGCCGCCAGGTCCCATTGGGTGATGAAGACCTCGCGCTGCACCTCGCGCGGGGAGAAATCGTAGTGGTAATCGAGGCCCATCTCGCCGAGGGCGACCACGCGCGGGTCGGCCCAGAGGCGGGCGAGTTCGGCCGCGGTGTCGGGGGGCCAGGTCCTGGCGTCATGCGGATGGACTCCGACGGCCGCCCACACCGACGGTAGAGGGAAAGGAGGGGGTTCGATCGGGGACAGGGCGTCGGGCGGCAGGGCCTGGCCCGGGGCGGGGGCAGCGGCAGGGGTGCTGGCGGGGGTCGCGGCAGCCGGCGGTGGAGCCGTGGCTGGTTCGACGTCGTGAGCGTTCGACGGGGCGCTGGCATGATCGTGGGCGAGCGCGAGGGCGGCGCGGCTGGTCGGCAGGTCGGTTCCCACGGTCAGGATGGCGGTCACCCCAGCGGCCGCGGCTCGCGCCAGCACGGCCGGCACCTCGTGCACCAGCTTTTCGTCGGTCAGATGGGCATGGACATCGACCAGCCCGGTGGCCTGGCGGGCCTCCGGGCTGGTCGTGGCGGGCTCGTTCACGGCGCCGCGAGACGGCGGGAGGGACGAGGCCATGGACCCTTCATTTGACCCTGATGCCGGGCGTGGCCGGCCGGTCGGTGGTCACCACGGCCAGCCCGCCGTCCGGCGTGCCAGCGGCGAGGATCATGCCGTGCGACTCGACGCCCCGAATGCGGGCGGGTTTGAGGTTCTTGACGATGACCACCTGCTTGCCGATCAGCTGCTCGGGCGTGTAATGCAGGGCGATGCCGGCCACCAGCTGGCGGGTCTCTTCGCCGAGCCGCACGGTGAGGCGCAGCAGCTTGTCGGCCCCGGCCACTTTCTCGGCGGTCTCGACGACGGCCACCGCCAGATGGGTCTTCATGAACTCGTCGTAATCGATCAGGCCCTCCCCGGTGGCCCCGCCGGCGGCGGGGGGCGCGGCCGGCGCGCCACCGGTCGCCTGGCCGGCGGCGGGCGAGACGCCGGTCGAGGCTGGGGCGGTCTTTTCCCCTTTCGGGCTCTTTTCGGCCTTCTCGCCTTTCTTCAAGCTCTCGATGCGGGGTGTATCGAGCCGGGGGAAGATCGGGCTCGGCTCGCGGCAGACCGTGCCGTCGGGCAACTGGCCCCATTCGAGCTGCGGCAACGGCAGGAAGGTGGCGGGCAGCCCGATCTGCTCGAGGAATTTCGGCGCCGTGTGCGGCATGAACGGCTGTACCAGATGGGCGCAGAAGCGGATGCCCTCGCCGACGGTCCAGAAGACCTCGTCGAGGTCGGCCCATTTCTCTTCCTTGGCCAGTTTCCAGGGGGCGGTTTCGTCGATGAATTTGTTGAGTCGACTGATCAGGTCCCAGGTGCGTTTCAGCGCCTCATGGAAGAGGAAGCCCTCCATGGCGGCGATGTAATCGGCCTTGACGGCGCGGGCCAGCGCGGCGATCTCGGCCGTCTGCGGCAAGGTGGCGGGGCCACGGCGGAACTTCCCTTGGCGGCGCTTCAGCAGCATGGGCAGGGTGCGCTGGCAGAGATTGCCGAAATCGTTGGCCAGGTCGGCGTTGTAGCGCAAGATGAACGACTCTTCCGAGAAGACGGCGTCGGCCCCGAACACCATTTCCCGGAACAGGAAGAACCGGAACGGATCGAGCCCGTATTTCTCCACCAGGTCGAGCGGGTTGACCACGTTGCCGACCGACTTGGACATCTTGCCTCCCGACAGCACCCACCAGCCGTGGGCGAACAGCATCTCGGGCAAGGGCAGGCCCAGCGCGAACAACATGGTCGACCAGTAGACGGCGTGGGTGGTCAGGATGTCCTTGCCCACGAGGTGGCAGCTGGCCGGCCAGTAGCGGTGGAACCGCGCCATATCATCGGGATAGCCGATCGCCGAGATGTAGTTGGTCAGGGCGTCGAACCAGACGTAGGTGACATACTCGGGGTCGAAGGGAATCTCGATGCCCCACGCCAGGCGTTTCTTCGGGCGTGAGATGCAGAGGTCCTGGAGCGGCTGGGCCAGGAAGCCGAGCACCTCATTGCGCCGGTTCTCCGGTCGGATGAAGCCAGGGTGCGCCTTGATGTAATCGATCAATGGCTGCTGATATTTGGACATTCGGAAGAAATAGTTCTTCTCTTGCAGCTCTTCGACAGGGCGATGGCAGTCGGGGCAGAGCTTCTCGGGGACTTCTTTTTCTGTCCAGAAGCGCTCGCAGGGGGTGCAGTACCAGCCGGTGTAGGTGTCGGAATAGATGTCGCCCTTGGCGTAGAGCTGGCCCAGCACGTGGCGCACGGCCTTCTTGTGCCGTTCTTCCGTCGTACGGATGAAATCGTCGTAGCAGATGTCGAGCCGCTGCCACAACGCCTTGAACTTCTCGACCAGGGCATCGGTGTGCTGCAGCGGGGTGATGCCTTTGGCGCGTGCCGCCTGCTCGACCTTCTGGCCGTGCTCATCGGATCCGGTCAAGAACCAGGCTTCGCGTCCCATGGCGCGCTGGTAGCGGGTGGCCGTATCGGCGGCCAGGGTGGTGAAGGCATGGCCGATGTGGAGTTCGGCGTTGGCGTAGTAGATGGGGGTGGTGATGTAGAAGGGTTTCTGCGCAGTCATGCTCGAACCTCGCTGGCGTGGGGTGTAGGGTAGGGCAGGGGACTATTTCAATCGTGGCCCGGTCGGGGCCCGCGTGTGAATGACGACGCGATTGCGGCCCTCGGCCTTGGCCTGATCGAGGGCCTTGAGCGCCTGGTGCACGAGGAGACGGGCGTCGGGGCTGGGTTCGGGGAAGGCGGCGATCCCGGCCGACGCGGTCAGTTCCCAGGTGCGTTCATGGTACTCGAGCTTGATCTTTTCGATGCGCTCCTTGAGGCGGCCCACCAGGAAGACCGCGCCGGCCGCATCGGTATTGGGCAGCAAAAGGTAGAAGCGATCCTGGACCTTGGAAGCGAGATCGGTCTCACGCAGGCTTTCCTGGATGGCGCGGCCGATCTCGGCGCCGATCTTCTGCACGAACTCGGCGGCCGTCTGCTCGATGATCTCCTTGAAACGGTCGAGGTCGAGCACGACCACGCTGAGCGGCTGGGCATACCGCACCGACCGGGCCGCTTCTTCCTCGAAGTAGTTGCGCCAGACGTTGTGGCTGGTCAGTCCGGTCGTCTCGTCGCAGAACAGGTTGCGGTAGAGGCGGTTGCGCTCGATGACCAGCGCCACCAGCAGGCAGACATCCTCGGCGTAGGGGATGTCCTCGTTCCGGAAGACCGGCGGGTTGAGGCGGTTGACGAAATTGACCACGCCGAGCACGGTGCCGTCGGAACCTTTGATCGGCGCGCAGAGCAGGCTGGCCACCTTCTCTTCGCGGGCCATGAACTCGGTGAAGCTCTTGAAGCGCGGATCTTTGTGCCCCTTGTTGGCGATGAGGGGCAGGGCGTTCTTGATGACCTGACCGGCCAGTCCTTCGTGCGGCTTCAGCTTGAGGGCGGGGTACTGGTCTTCGGCGAGGTCGTCGAGCAGCGATTGCTCGACCCCGCGCATGCAGGCGACGGTCAGTTCGAGGGTGTCGCGGTTGATCAGCAGGATCGAGGCCCATTGCACACCCATCGTGCGCACGGCTTCATCGAGGATCGTCTTGAGGTTGGTCTGGAAATCGAAGGTGGTGTTCAGCCGTTGCGCCACCTGCAGGCAGGAACGGGACAGCGCCAGCTGCTGTTCGAGATCGCTCTTGGCCGTCTCGGTCTTGGCGATCTCTTCGGCCTTCATCTTCTGCCGCTTGAGAACCGCATTGATCTCGCTGTTGAACTGTCCGAACAGGCCGTTCAACTCCTCGGCCAGGTCGGCGATCTCATCATTGCCATGGTCTTTGACCGGGTTGGCGACCTTTTTCTGCACGAACCCCTCGATCCGGCGCCGGACCCGTTCGAGGGGCCGGGTGATCGACGCCGCGACCATGAACGAAGTGACCAGGCCGATGCCCATGAAGACGAACCCCAGGAACACGAAAACCGGAAAGGTCACTCCCAGTTCCATGGCCCGGATGTACCAGAAGATGCCGACGGGCAGGGCGATCATCACCAGATTGGTCAGAACGATCCGGCGAGTGATGCTGGCGTTGCGGAAGAATTCCACGGGGACTCCTCTGGTACAGGGAGGGTAGGGGAATTCTAGGGGAGCCTCAGGGAATTGTCAAACTTCGCTCGGAGGGGCTCGGCGGGCGAGCCTGAACTCCGCTCGGGCCTTGAACGGGCGGCGCTGGTCAGGTCGAGGCCGCGCTCCTCTTGCGTTGCAAGGCTTTCTGGTACACCCGCTCGACCTGTCGACCGAACACCTCGAGCGTGAAATGGGCGACGGTTTTGGCGCGACCCTGGCGTCCCAGGCGGTGGCGCAAGCCTGGATCCTGGATCAGGCGGGTCAGGGCCCGCCCCATGGCGACCGGGTCGCGGGGCGGTACGATGAACCCTTCCTCGCCATCTTGGATGATTTCCGGAATGACGCCGACGCTGGTGGCGACGACCGGTTTGCCGGTGGCCAGGCATTCCAGGGCGATGCGGCAGTTCGCTTCCGAGCCGATGGAGGCGATCAGCCCGAGGTCGAAGGCGTCGATGACCGCCGGCAGATCGTCGCGGTAGCCGAAGGTGGCGATGCGGTCGGCCACGCCGAACCGCTCGGCGGTCTGCCGCAGCCAGGCGAACGTGCGTTCATTCTCGTAGCCGAGTAGGGCCAGGCGGACGGGCAGCCGGCGATCGAGCAGGCTGAAGGCTTCCAGGGCGTATTCGTGCCCTTTGACCGGGTCGAGGCGGGCGACCATGCCGATCAAAACGGTGCGTTCGTCGTCGCCGATCCCGACCTCGCGCCGGAACGACCGGGCGGGGTCGATCCCCGGGCGGAATTCCTCGGTGTCGACGGGGCCATAGACCACGTCGATCGCCTCGGCGGGGAAGTCGAGGAGGTTGTGGCAGAGGCGTTTGTGGAGAAGCGAGCTGACCATCAGGTGGTCGGTCCAGGCGTGGTGCACATACCGATTGATGAAATGGCTTTTGGGCGGGTCGATATCGGTGCGGGCGCGGACGACGGCGGCCTGCGGCGCGAACCACCGGGCCATCAGGCCGGCCATCCAGGCGCCTTCGTTGATGTGGGCCGAGATGATGTCGGGGCGGAAGGCGCGGAAGATGGTCTTCATGCGCTTCATGGCATGGACGTAGAGGCCGGGGTTGCGATGGTTGAGCCGAATGGTGTCGTCGCAGGGAATGCCGAACTGGCGTGCTTTTGCGAGAGGTTTGCCGGGTTCGGTGAGCAGCAGCACCTCATGCCCCTGGCGGATGAGCTGTCGCCCGAGCAGCGTGCAGTAGTGCGAGGCGCCACTCCAGTTGGGGGAATTGAGGATCAAGACGATGCGCATGGGAGCTGGGCGCGCGGTCAGTCGGCGCTGCCGGAGCCCGGCGTGGGAGGGCTGGCGGCGGTGGTGGTGGGGTGGTCGGGGCGGCAGGGACTGGCCGGGGCGGCTGAGCGGTTCGGGGCGGCGCCGGCCTGGCGCTCCAGGAATTTGGCGTAGCTGACCGCGATCTGGAAGGCATCGCCCAGGGCGGCGATGTAGCCGGGCCAGCCGTCGCGGAACCCGCCTTTCAGCACATAGCGCCGGAAGAACCGGCTGGCGGGGCGGAGGGCGAGGAACCGCAGCGCGTCGAGGGGGGTGGGCCGGCGGCCTTCCTTCCCCCAGAAATCGGCCTGGAAAGAGGTATAGAAGTTCATCTTGCGCAGGTAGTCGTCGAGCCGCGGGTAGGGATGGTGATCGAACGGTTCGGTCAGACGGCCGATCGAACCATCGACCTCCAGGCTTTCATGCACATGGCGATTGGGGAAGCGGGCTTTGCCTCGCCGAAAGAGGCGAAGCTGGGTATCAGGGTACTGCCCGCCATGGGCCAGCCAGCGTCCGAAGAAGAAGTTGCGGCGCGGCAGACGGAAGGCCTGGTGCGGGGTGTCGCTCACGACCCGCCGGATTTCCTCGGCGAGCGGTGCGGGGATCCGTTCGTCGGGGTCGAGGTAGAAGATCCAGTCGGTGGTGAGCTGGGCGATGCCGAACGATTTGTTGAGATTGAGATTGGCCTGATTGGGCTGCCGGAAGAGGCGCACCTTGGGGAAGGCGCTGGCGATGGCGGCGGTGCGATCGGTCGATTCGCAATCGACGACCACGATCTGATCGGCCCACTGGATCGACTGCAGGGCGGTGGCGATGTGCGCCTCTTCGTTGTGGGCGATCAGGGAGAACCCGATGGTGGTCATGGCCGGTTGGTTCAGACGGTCAGACGGATGGTTGAATTTTCTCGGGTTTGTGCCGTCGGAACAACCCCGCCATTTTCCGGAAGAGGTACATGAACGGTCCGTAGATGGCGAACCCCCATGAAATCAGGAACAAGCATAACGGGGGGAACACCAGCAGGAATACCAGGAAGAGCAGGACCAGCAACCGGCGTTGCCCGGTGGTCCGTTTGGTCTTCTTCATGGCGGGGTATTCGATCGTGCTCACCATCAGGAACGAAGTGATGACCACGATGGCGGGAATGGCGGCATCGGGAATGCGGAAGAAGGGGAAGAACTGCATCTCGAAGATGGTCAGGGTGCAGAGAATGCCCGCGCCGGCCGGGATCGGCAACCCGGTGAAGACATCCTTGTCGGATGGCGGGGTGATGTTGAAGCGCGCCAGTCGCAGGGCCCCGCACAGCACGAACAACCCGGTGCAGACCAGTCCGACCAGCGCCACATCGGAGAGATACCGCCGGAAGACCAGGAAGGCGGGAGCCACGCCGAAGCTGACCAGATCGGCCAGCGAATCGAGTTCCGCCCCGAATTTCGAGGTCACCGAGGTCAGGCGGGCGATCCGGCCGTCGAGGATGTCGCAGATGACGGCCACCACCAGGATCCAGCCGGCGGCCAGGAATTCGTCCTGCGAGGTGAAGATGATCGAGAGGTAGCCGCAGAACAGATTGAGCGAGGTGAAGACGTTGGGCAGGATCGACAGGTGCCGCCGCAACCCCGTGCGGGCCGGGGCGGGCCCCCCGGCTTCAGGGGCGACCCGACCGAGATCAGGAGCGATGGGCGATGATGGTTGATCCACCTTGCACCTTCTGTCCGACGGTGACGGCCACCTTGGCGCTGAGCGGCAGGAACAGATCGGTCCGTGATCCGAACCGGATCAGGCCGAACCGTTCGCCGCGCGCGACCGCCTGACCGGGATCGACCCAGCAGACGATCCGGCGGGCGATGATGCCGGCGATCTGCCGCACCAGGACCTTGTAGCCGCCATCCTCGATGCCGATCGAGTTCTGCTCGTTGTCGAGCGAGGCTTTGGGCACATTGGCGGGCAGGAAGCGCCCGGGGTTGTACTGGCGCCAGGTCACCTTCCCTTCGATCGGGGCCCGATTGATATGCACATCGAAGATCGACAGGAAGATGCTGATGCGCTGGGCCGGCCCGTCGAGGAACGGCACTTGGTCGACGGTCTCGATGCCGACCACCCGGCCATCGGCGGGCGATACGATCACGCCCTCCCCGGACGGGATGGCCCGCTCGGGGTCGCGGAAAAAGTAGGCCGAAAACCCGGCCAGCAAGGCGAAAACGGCCGCGACCCGACGGCAGAGGCGAGAGCAGACGAGGCTCAGCATCCCGAACAGGGCGATGAACGGGAATCCTTCGGGATGGACAGGGCTGCGCATGATGGTGGCTCCTCGGTGGTTCTAAGGCCGGGCGGCCCGGCCGGCCCGACCGACCCCATTATAGAGGCGGGTACAAGACCCTGTCAAACGCCCCCTCTCAGAAACGGAACTGTCCGAACAGGCCCCATTTCTCCAACCGCAGGCGCATCTGATTCATCTTCTTGGCGGCGTACCAGTCTTTCAGATCGATCACCCGGAAGCGCAGCGCCTCGCGAATGTCCTGGAGCAGACCGATGAAGGCCGGTCGCTCGCCGGCCGCGAACCCATCGATCTTCTCGAGGAGTTCGTCGAAGGTCTTGTAGACGCTCTGGTCCACTTCCCGTTTGACCTTCCGGAAAATGGTCGCCCCGTACCCGGCGACTCTCTGCGCGGCCGTCTGATCAGCCGGGTCGCGTCTCTGGCGTTCATAGAATTTCACCATTTTCGACAAGAGGATCGTGATGGGAAAATCGACGGTGAGATAGTAGATGGCCGTTCGGGCGACCAGCATGGTGGCTTTGCTGCCGAGGTAGGCGCCAACCACCGCGCCGGGGCCGGGCACGAGCAGATTGCCGAGCGTGGCGCCCACGGTGGCGCCGGTGAAGGTGGCGGCGCCCTGGGCGAGGCTTTTCAGAAGGGTCAGGACGAAGAAATTGGCGACCCCGCCATTCCGGATCGACCGTTTGAGGCTCTCTCGCAGCCCGGGCGAGCCTCGCCCGCCGATGATGGCCAGCACCTCGGCGCCGATCACCGAAAGGTAATCGAGCGAGAACTTGGCGCAGGTATCGGAGATCGCCTGGCCGAGGATTTCCAGATCGAGACCGCGCAGGAAATCCACCAGCAGGTCGCCGGCCGCCGAGAAGGCGAAGGCCCCGGCCAGGTGCGGCAGGGTCTTGGCCAGGTCATAGAGGATCTTGTCGAAGAAAATGACCAGATCGCCTCGGAATGCGAACTCGACCCCCGACCCGGCGGGCGTGACCTTATCGATGAACAGGTCATAAGCGATATCGCCATCGGAAGTCAGGTAGATCTCGTCGCGACGGATCTTTCCGGGCAGCTGGCCGTTGAACCGCACCGACCCGGCGAATTCGACGAAGACCCGTCGGAACTGGGGATCGTAGAACTGATGGCGGATCTGCAGGCGAACCAGGCCGCGCTTCTCGAGGGAATGGGCCAACCGGGGCAGTTGCTGCTGCACCACGGCCGCCACGCGCTGGCAGACCTCGTCGAGGCGACGAGCGAAGGCGCCATCCGTCGCGCTCGCCAGGGTAGCTGTCCCAGCCGGTCTGGGTTCCCCGATCAGGGGCAGCCCCAGGCCGAGGCTGAGGAGGATTGCCAGAACCATGGCCCTCAAGAACTGACGGCCGGGTTTTCCTAAGGTGCCAAAGGCAAGGGTTGAATGCCGCCGTTCGCGCATGGCGCCTCCCTCGTTACCGGATGTCGTGGTCGTTCACCTGCAGTATACGTGAGGTTCGTGGGTTTGGCTACTGGCGATCTTTCCTTCTTCAGGCGCCGCGACAGCCGAACCCCGCCGGTCGAGTTGAGAGAACGGCACGAGGCTGGTATCCTTGGGCTCACCCAAACGATCGCCCTGATGTGAAGGAAGCCTGTGAAAATCGTCCTGTGCGGCGGCGGAGATATCGGTCTCCTGCTGGCCCGCGAACTGTTCAGCCAGCACGACATCTTCGTGGTGGAACCCTACCCCGAACGGGTGGCCCAATTCGAAGAATTCGACGTCCAGGTCATCCAGGGCAACCCGACGAACCTGGAGATCCTGCGCCAGGCGCAGGTGGCGGAAGCCGACTATTTCATCGGGTGCGCCTATTCCGACGAGGTCAACATCATCAGCTGCCTGGCCGCCAAGCAGCTCGGCAAGGCTCGCACCATCTGTTTCGTCAACAAAGAGCACTATTTCGAGACCTTCCAGGGGGAACTCGGCAGCCAGCTGATCATCGACCGTCTGATCTGGCCCGAGAAGCTGCTGGCCGAGGACATCGCCCGCATCATCACCGTGCCGGGGGCGGTGGATGTCGAGGTGGTCGAGAAGGACATGCTGAAGCTGATCGAGTTCAAGGTCAGACCCGACCACCCCGATGTCGGCAAGCCGATCCGTGAGCTCGATCTGCCGAAGGGCACGCTGATGGTGGCGCTGGTGCGCGATCACGAAGTCTTCATCCCGCATGGCAATACCGTCATGGCCCCCTGGGACAAAGCCGTCTTCTTCGGGACCGAAGCCGGCATGCGCAAGCTGGTGCACCGCTATGATCCGCCCCGCCGCGGCAAGCAGCAGGTGACCATCATCGGCGGAGGCAACTCGGGCATGCTGCTGGCGGAGATCCTCGAAGAGATGGACAACGTCGGGGTGCAATTGATCGAGCAACGCCCCGACCGGGCCGAGTTCCTCGCTCAGCGGTTGCCCAACACCCTGGTTCTGCACGCCGACGGCACCGACCTGGACTTCCTGTCCACGCTGAACCTCTCCGAATGCGACTGCTTGATCGCTCTCACCACCAGCGACGAACGCAACCTGCTGATCTCGCTGCTCGCCCGCCATCTCAACGTGCGCAAGCTCATCGCCAGGGTCGCCGCGCCTCGCAACCTGCCGCTCTTCGAACGGGTCGGCGTCGATGTCGCCCTCAGCGCCCGTCTGGCCGCCATCCGCAGCATCGCCCTCATGGTCAACACCCAGGGCATGAGCGTCTTGAACATCATCGAGGAAGGCAAGGCCGAGGTCCTGGAGCTGACCCTGCCCGATTCCTTCGTTCCGGTGCCGCTCAAGGACCTCCGCCTCCCCGAAGGGACCATCATCGGCGCCATTCGGCGCAAGGCGCATCTCATCGTTCCCCACGGCGAAGACAAGGTCAAACCAGGCGATGTGCTGCGGGTGTTCTCCAAGACCGGTCGCGGTCCTGAACTGCGGCAGTTGCTGACCGGCCGCGCGACCGCCACCTGACCGCCGGTTCGTCATGATCCGTCCCCGCCTCGTCCTGGCCACCCTGGGCCTGATCGTGCAGGCGTTCGGGGCGTTGATGCTGCTGCCCCTGGCGATCGCGGTCCTGTACCAGGAATGGTCCTCCGCCGCGCATTTCGCGTTGACCGGCGTCCTGGCTGCCCTGGTCGGGTACCTGATGAGCGGGCTGGTGCCCAGCCGCACCTTCGACGATCTGGACCGGGTCGAAGGCATGGCTGTCGTCGCCTTCGGATGGCTCCTGGTGGCGGGGTGCGGGGCCATTCCCTACCTGTGCCTCGGCCTTTCCCTCATCGACAGCCTGTTCGAGTCGATGAGCGGATTCACCACGACGGGCGCCACCATCTTCACCGATTTCACCGTCTACAGTCGATCGCTCTTCTTCTTTCGCGGGTTCACCCAATGGCTCGGCGGCATGGGCATCCTGGTGCTGTTCGTGGCCATCCTGCCGATGCTGTCGGTGGCCGGCCGCCAGCTCTTCTTCGCTGAGACCTCGGCCGCCTCGAAGGAAAAGCTCACGCCCCGCATCCGCGATACCGCTCGCCACCTGTGGGGGTGGTACATCTTCCTGACGCTTCTGGAAACCCTCCTGCTGATGGCGGTGGGCATGCCGGCCAACGACGCCATCTGCAATTCCATGGCCACGCTGGCGGCCGGCGGATTCTCGCCCCACGGTCAGAGCATCATGGGGTACGCCAATCCGCGCGCCGAATGGATCATCATCGTCTTCATGTTCCTGGCGGGGGCCAACTTCACCCTGCAGGTGCGAGCCTTGCGGGGCAACCTCCGGGCTTTGTGGGAGAACGTCGAGCTGCAGGGGTACGTCGGCATCGTCCTGGTCAGTTCTCTGGCGCTGTTCTTCATCCTGGGCCAGGATCCGACGGTCGGCTGGTCGTTGAGCACCCTCCGGACGGCGTTGTTCCAGAACATCAGCATCCTGACCACCACCGGGTTCGCTTCGGTCGACTTCCAGCTCTGGACCGACCGGGCCAAGGTGGTGCTGGCCTTCCTGATGCTGATCGGCGGCTGCTCGGGTTCGGCCGGCGGCGGCATCAAGGTCATCCGGGCCCTGTTCCTGGTGAAGTTCCTGGCCCGGCAGATGATCCGGGCCATCCATCTGAAAGCGGTGATCCCGATCCGGCTTGGCCGTCGCATCTTCATGGACCATGAATTCCAACCCATTCTGGGGTTCATCGGTCTGTATTTCACCCTTTTCCTGACTGGCGGTATCCTGACGGCGATTCTCGAGAACGATCTGATCGTCGGGTTTTCGGGCAGCATCGTCACCCTCGGCAACATCGGTCCGGGGTTCGGGGTCATCGGCCCCATGGGTTCCTTCGCCGGCTTGACCACCGCCACCAAGGCCATCTATTTCTTTCTGATGTGGGCCGGGCGGCTCGAGGTCGTGACGCTGCTGGCCCTTTTCCAGCGCGAACTCTGGCCGAGCTGGCGGACGTTGCTGCGCCGGTCCGAACCGGGGTCTGCCCCCCAGACTTGAGAGCCCTCGGTGCCCCGCGCGGCCGCCGTTGGCCAGCGACGGGCCATCGCGGAGGGAATGTGGTCGCCTTCCCCCCAGGGGGCCCTTTCAACCGACGTAAAAAGGGGGGGGTGAGGTCGTGCGAAGCGGCTGGAGGAGAGGTTGACGCTTCCCCCCCTCGTCGGTACAATTTTGGATATGATGAAGCCTCGAGCATGCCATCCCCTGACCTGGATCCTGATCCTGTCGCTGTTCGGCCAGACGTTGGTGCCCGCCTTCGGGCAGGAGGGCGACGCCATCCAGGCGCGCCACCGGGCTCTGACCGCGGCCTACGAGGCCTATGCCGACGCCGTTTCCCGCGGCGCCCCTCCCGACGAGACCAACCAACGGCTGCAAGCCTACCTCGCCGCCAAGAAGGCGTATGAAGAGCTGGTTCCGCCGGCCAGTCCGGCCCAACCGGCAGCCGGGGCCTCCTCCGACGGCTCGCCCCCCGCGGGGGTCTCCGCCGTTGAGTCTTCTGCTCAGAATTCCCCGCAGGCCACGGTTCAGACCACTCCGCCGGCTCCCACTACCCAAGAGAAGAAGAGCTGGTTCGGCCAGATGTTCCAGAAAGCCAGAGACCTGCTGCTGGGCAAACCCGGTTCCAAGGAAATGCCCCTCCTGGAAAAAATCCTCTGGAACGTCGGCCGCTCGTTGGTGCCCTCCTTGGGCGTCATGCTGGCGACCGCTCTGCTGGCGCCGCTCTCGCCGGTCGCGATGATCGCCGGGGGCATTCTGGTCGGTGCCGCGCTCGGCGGCGTCATGACCTACGCCTACGAGAAACGGATGAACGCCCGCTACCGCGACAAACCGAAAGAAGATGCCAAGATCTGGCGGGATGTTTCGGTCAGCGCCACCATCGAGGCCATCATGGCCCCCTTCAATCTGGCCACGGGCGGGTTGTTCGGCATGGTCGGCCCCACCATGGGCAACGCCATCTATCGGGTCGCGGCCACGCAGGCCGCCCTCAGTTTCGCTGGCAGCGCCCTCTCGTCCACCGTGGGCGGCGGGGTGAAGAACCTCTGGGCGAAGTACTATTTCCATTATCCCGAAAAGATCGCCGCGGCCGAAAAACGGATCGACGAGATTCTCGAGGGCCATCTCGCCGCCGGCACCCCGCTCACCGAAGCCGACATCAAAGAACTCGACATGCTGCGGGCCAAGATCGACGAGATGAAGGGCGAAAGCTACTCCCACGAAGATTTCACGAAGGACATGAAACGAGCGGCCTTGTCGTCGGTCATCTCCGGGTTTGCCGGGTCCGTTCTCTCCGACCGCCTGTACACGTATGACAAGGGACGCTGGGCCGATCGGTTGTCGGTGCGCATTTTCGGGTCGACCGCCAAGGGCAAGGCCTTGTCGAGCCTGGTCTCGACCATGCCCACCAACTTCGCCGGCGGGGCGGCGAACGCCTGGCTCAACAAAAGCTTCATCAACGACGACATCAAGGCCATGCGGGCCGAGCAAGCCCGCTATGCCCCAGGCACGGCCCCGTACGAATACTACAACCGGGTCATCGCCGGCATGGAAGCCAAGCGCGACGCCATCAACGTGACCCGGGCCGGTGTCGATACCATGCTCGACCGCCTCGCCGTGCGCAGCGCGCAGCTCACGGTCGAAGCCTTGAAATACAACCTCTACGATGGTCCGAAAGCCCGCAAGGAAGCCATCGACCGGGCCTATCGCCAACAGGATCCCGAATGGCAGAAGGCGGCCAAACTGTATGAGAAATATCAGAAAGAGGTGGCCGGTCGTCCCGACCCGACCTTGATCCGCAATCCGGCCAACTTCGCCCGCGCCTACGCGGCCTGGAACAAGCGGGTCGAAGCCGCCCGTCGCGAATGGCTGCAGCAGTGCGAAGCGGCCGAAGCCGCCCAGGACCGCCCACTCAACCAATCCATTCGGGCCGAACTCGCCGCCCGCTACGACAAAGAGTACAAACTCAACCAGATGCTCGAGCTGGGCCGTCTCCAGGGCGGATATGCCCACGTGAAGGCGATGAAGGCCATCCTGGTCGACAAAGATCCCAAGCTGGCCGAACTGCCTGAGAACGAATTGAACCGCCTCGCCATCCAGGCCATCGTCCAGTCCTATCAAGCCAAGGCCGAACAGACCACCGCGCGGGTCAATGCCATCGAAGACACCTTCAAGAAGGTCGCCGATTACAAAGCGGGCCGCCTGACCTTGAGCGAGGCCGAAGCCAGGCGGTTGCAGGGGCAGGCCGCCCTCATCAGCCCGTCGCAGTACAAAGCGGCCCTCGTCGAACAGAAGGTCTATGCCATGAAAGCCCAGGATGCTCGCTGGTCCGATGTGCGGGATGCCATGCCCCGCCTCCTGGCCGAGGCCGAGGCCCAGATGGTCAAGCACTACGGCGGGTGGACGGCCGTCCTGGCCGCTGAGGCCTACGCCAACGGTCTGGCCAAGTACAAATACAATCCTGACGGGTCGGTGGCCTTCACCAAAGAGGCGGCCGCCCTGCTGGGCACCGCCCGTTCCACCGCCACCAAGACCGCGGTCGACGATTTCAACAACAAGATCAACTCGGCCATTATGTCCAATCTGCTCCCGCAGAGTTCCGAACGCGAGGCCGAGTATGAGGAAATGATGAAGACCTACGCCCGCTCGGCCCTGACGAGCGGCAACAAGGCCTTGCTCGAAAGCCTCCTCGGCATCGCTTCCGACAAGATCCTGGGCGCGTTCTCGCGCCGCTGAGCGGCTCGCCGCCTTGTCTTGTCCAGCTCGTCCGGCCCCCCTCAAGGGAAGCCTGGAGCCGTGGCCGAAGCGCATCGCGCATCGTTCGATGGCGATTGGCCAATAGGCAAAGCCAGGTGGAGGCCGACGGTTACTCCTTCGTGCGGGCAAAAAAGACGCTGACGAACGACAACACCTGCCCGGGGACCGTGGTGTTCTCGATGCCATGCGTTTCTCCGGGGCGACAGAACCAGGCGTCGCCCGGCCCCACCGCGAAGCGACGGCCATTGTGGTACCCGACCCCGCGTCCCGCCACGACGAAGTAGAACTCGGCCTCGTCCGTATGCTGGTGCTCGGGAATCGTCGCCCCGGGTTGCATCTCGTTCAGGTTGAAGGCCTGAAAGGGCAGGTCGACGTCGCCTCCTTTCAGGTAATCGCGGCAGCGCACCTCGCCGTGGCCGCCGCGCACGTTGTGCTTGATGATCTCGGGAAGCGAGCGGTATTCGAACATGGGATCCCTCCTCAATCGTCTTCGGGGGTCGGCTCGGGAATCCGCTCCACCACGATGGCTCCCGGCCGGGCCTCGATGGCGAAGGCGGGGAACACCTCGCCGGGCCGCACCGTCGCGATCGCGGTCGTCGAGGTGGCGAGGGTGGTCACCCGCACGGTGGCCACGGTCGGTTGCCGTACGGCACTTCCCTCGAAGTATCGCGCCCGCACCAGATAGCGCCCGGGCAGAATGGTGGCTTCGGCCCGCCAGGATTCCTCGGACAGACCCGATTTGGCCGAATCGAGCGAGAACCGTCCGTTGGGAGTGGCCGCTCCCTCGGCCGGCGAGTACCAGACGATCGGTTCCTGGCCGGCGAGAGGCTGGGGATCGGGTTCTCCGAGCAGCAGGTCGAGATCGGCTCCGCCGCTCCAGGTCAGGTCGACCCGCAACGATCGCCCGTCGACCCGGGCGGCGGCCGAGGCCAGGGCCAGTTCGGTGAACAGGTCGTCCCAGAGGGTTTCTCTGGCCAGGTCGAGGAACGGATAGGCCGACACGCCGCCGACGCCCGCATAATCGGCGATATCGCCGGGGCCGGGGAAGGCCACCGACAGGCCCTGGGCGCGTCGATAGCGCTCGCCGAAGCGGACCGTATGGGCCACCGCCGCCCGGAAGGCGACCATCAGGGCGTCGGCGGCCGCGTTGGCCTGCGGCACGCTCGACCGGCAGTTGGCCACGAGATCGGCCAGATCGCGATGGTCGATGAACTCGAAGGCTTGGATCAGATATCGTTCGGGGCCGGGCAGGGCGTCGGGGGTGGCGAACAGGGCATCGCGCAGGCCGCGCAGAGCAGTGCCCACCGTGGCGCGGTTCGCATGCAGAAGGCCTGCCCACTCGGCGAACCGGTTTTTGAGATCGACCAGCTTGTCGAGCCGGATCAGCGACAGGGTTCCGGCATATCGGCGGTCGAGCCCCTCGCCGACGTAGGAGCCGCGATAGGCTTCGCAGATCAAGCGGCCCAGGGCCTCGCCGTCGAGGGCGGCTGCCCCGCTCGCCATGGCGCGCAGGAGGTGATCGTACGCCCAGCCGGGAGAGGGCTCATTGGCCTGCGAGAAGACGAGATAGCGGGCTCCGTTGCGCATCTGGTAGGCGACCTCGAACAGGCCCATCAGGCAGGCATCGAATCCCAGCAGGTCGAGAGGTCGGACGAAGGGGCCGGGCGTGGTGACTGCGGCATTCAGGGCCGCGCCCAGGGAGATCACATCGATGGTCTGGCCGGCCGGCTCGTCGGTCACCAGCCCGGCGGCTGGGCGACCCGCGACCGCCTGGGCGGTTGACCCGGCCGCCCGCTGGGCCATTGGTTCGCCGCGCCAGCCCAGGCCGTGGGAGGCGATGATCAGCGCGAATCGGCGGGCCGGAAACGCCCGGTAGGCCCAGGCCACGAAATCGGCCACCAGCCGCGGGTCGGCCGAATTGCCGGGCCCGATCGCGGCCAGCACCTGCTCTTCCCCTCTGGCTTTGATCCAGAGGCGGCGGATGCCGGCGGGCGGCCGATCAGACTGCACCAGCAGCGCGGTGCCGGAAGGCGGGCCCACCGCCAGCATCTCTTCGAGATCGGCCTTGATGGCCAGATCGAGCGAGTTGTCGCCGCCCTGGTAGACCAGCAGGGTCCATTCGCGGGTGAACACGCCACGATTGGCGGCGGCCAGCGCATCGGCCGCGGCTCCCGCCGCCGCCACCACCTCGGGCACCAGATCGAGGGGCACTTTGGCCGACAGCTTCTCGGGATGCTTTTCCAGCACATCGAGCAGGGCGTTCACCGTGGATTTGATCTCGGCGTCAGTGATCGACTCGGGGTCGAGCCGCCGTCCATACCGATTGCGCAGCAGACGGGCGATGATGGAGCGGGCTGTCGAACGCACCGTCACGCGCACCTGCCGCGGGCCCCACAGGGCTTTCGGATCGAATCCCATCCATTCCAGAACCAATCCGGGATATTTCGAGCTGGTGAACCGCAGAACCGCCTGATCCCGCAGGCTGATTTCCTTCAGGGCGAACTTTCCGTCCTGGCCGACCTGCCCTTTGACGGTCGGATCATCCTCTATGCTGATGCCGAAATGCGAAAAATCGAGCACCGCGGCGCGCACCGAGGGGTAGAATCCGCCCAGAGCGGGGTGCAGCCCCACGTCATTGAGATCGATCGCCCCGCTGAAGGTCACCCCCGTGATGGGCGGGATGGGAAAAACCGGATTCACCCCGCCAGATGTTCCGGAGCACCCGACCAGGTGGCCAATCAGGCCGGCGGCGACCACGACCAGCAGGACGGCCCAGCCGTCATGCCAGGCAATCCGACTGACAGAAGAAGGCCTTCCCTTTCCATGGGAGGAGGAGCAGGCAGGTGCACTCACCCCGAGGGCCCTTTCTCGTAATTTCCAGTCAGGGGATTCAGGAGACCTAGACAGAACGCCCGACTTGCGATCGCACCCGACGGTTCCGGGCACGGTCGGTGCATAGTACCATACCCCGAACGAGCAGGGGAAGAGGGGGGAACTGGTCCAACGATCGACCTCTCGCGGGGGCCGCCAGAGCGAGAGTTCTTCTTCGGTGTTTCCTTTGCGCAGATGGCAAGGGCCATTGGCGTTGAGCCCCGCCCATCGAAGGGGGAGGGCGTGACGCGCGGGAGGGAACGATGGGTCAGCCTCGCTATTCGGAAAACCGTCAATTTTGGGGTGGAGGAGGGACACCGTGATGGTCGTCAGGTTTCGGGGGGGAGTCACGGGGATTCCCCCCACCGAACCCAGCTCCAAACCGTCGAGTTGCCAGGGCTGCTACGCAGGTTGCCAGGACGATGCGTCGGCTGGTAGAGTTCTGATGAACTGAGGCTCGGTTTGATGCTCGAGCGGCTGGCCCGTCAAAAATGCCCGGTCGATTGTCACACCTGACGCTGGAAGATTGTCGGCGTAGATAGAACCTCATTTCAACGACGGAGGAAGACCGATGACCAGTCGATACGCCACCATGGTGGTTCTGGCTTTCGTGCTCACCGTCCCGATGGCCCAGGGGATCGACATGGACCGCACTCTGGCCGACCATGAGGTTCAGGTGCAGACCGAGGTCGACAGCGAGGGGTTCACCACCCAGACCGCTCCCTCGCCGGCGCCCGTCCCGGCCGAGCCTGAGCGAGCCGTGGGAGAAGCAGACCGGCTCCGCATCGACTACATTCGGTCTCTCTACATGGAAATCCTTGGGCGCGAACCCGACCCTCACGGCCTGGAAACCTGGCTGAACGGGCTGAAGAACGGCACTCACACCTGGTCGAGCGTCCGCGAAGCCATTCTGCGCTCGAATGAAAAGCAGATCGGCGACTGGTACCGCGAGCTGCTCGGCCGGGACCCCGACCCCCATGGGATGGAAACCTGGATGAACGCTATTCGCGCTGGCACGCACACCATGGCTTCGGTGCGGCAAGCCATCATCGATTCCGAAGAATACCGCGCGCGCCATGGGAATCCTCCCGCCGCTGAACCCTCGCCCGTCCAGGCGCCGACGAATGGAAGCCTCGCACAGCGGGTGGTCAACGCCGCCCAAGACCTGGTCAATCGCTACCGGACGAGCGGATCGTTCCCCTACGACCCCCTGACGGAAGGTGGGCTGCTGGGCTGTGCCCAGGTGGCCACCACGGCCCTGAAGAACGCCGGGGTGCCGGTCAGTATCGAGCTGGCCGTGTTGCGGGTGATTCCCCAACTGCGGGCGGCGGGCTGGAAGGAAGTCGTCGTTCCCCCCTATAAAGCCGGCGATGTCGTCACCTGGTCGACGTACGATACCAGCGGCGATGGTCGCAACGACCCCGACACCCACATCGGCATCGTCATGCAGAGCGGCAACAGCGTGCAAGCCATGAGCAACGATTCGATCGCTCGCCGTCCGTCCATCCACTCCGTCACCGCCTTCCCGGTGACCCGGGTGCTGCGGGCGGTTTGACCCTGAACGTGCCATGAGCTACATCCGGCAAGCGAAGCGCCCCTGGCCCATCTGTTCGATCGGCTGGGGGTTTTTCCTCTTTCTTGGGATAGCCTGGGCCGGTTCTGAGGCAGTCCAGATCCTGGTCCGGTTCGGCACCGGACCAGGCCAGGTCTCGTTCATCAATGCCCGTTCGCATCCCGGCCATCAGATTCCGATTCCCTATGGCCCACGCGCGTTTCGCATCGTCGGCGATGCCTGCTGGATCATCGACACCGTGGGCGGCAAGCTCCTCAAGTTCGATCTGAACGGCGCCTTTCTCGACGAGCACCGCCTGACCGATCAGCCCGATTCGCTGATCCTGGAAGATCTGACGCCCATCTTCGGTCCACAGCAGACGTTGACGGGCTGGTGGACCATCGATGGCCGCGCCTCTGAGCTGCTTCGTCTCGATCCCCAGGGGGCCATCCGCCAGCGTCTGGCCATCAAAGACGCCGTGCAACCATTCCGGGTGGAAACCGGCCCGGCGGGCGAGGTCTACCTGGCCGACAAAGGGGCGCGCGCCATCTTCCAGATCGACCCCGGCAGCGGGGCGGTCATCCGCAAGACCCCCTGGGAATGGTCTGGTCTGGCCGTCGGAGCCAAGAGCGGCAACTTGTATCTGCTGCGTTTTTCGGCGACCGACCGCCGCTCGGTGCTGGTTAGCCTCGATCGGCAGGGACGCCCCAAGACCCGCATCGTCTGCGATTTTCCCCCGCACTACAATCCCGATCTGGTGTGCGTCGATGAACAACGCCAGGAATTCGTCCTGACCTACCTGGCCTATGCCCCCGGCCACCCTTCGCATCATCGAACGGTGGCCCTGCGATGCGGATGGGACGGCAAGATCAAAGGGTCGGCCCCGCTGCCGGCGGATACCGGTCACCTGCACCGCCCGCTGGAATGGAATGGCGGCTCCCCTTACGTGGCGACCGCCGACTACGGCCGGGCGCCCGCCGGCGCGCTGCGCATCGCTCGTTTCTTCTTGCCCTGATTCGCCTTTTCCAGCTTCCCGGGGCTTGCTCGGGGCATGGAATGGGGGGCGCAGCCTCAGCCCTGACTTTGTGTTCTCCCAGAAACCAAAACCCGCCCCCGGTGGAGGGGGGCGGGCTCGGTGTTCGCTGGCGTTCAGCGCGCGGCCATCATTCCGGCACGATGATCGGCGTTTCGATCTTGCCGGTGCCGTTGCACCAGGTGCAGGGCTGGCGGCCGGTGCCGTGGCAGAAGCTGCACACCGTGTAGATCGGTTGCCCGTTCGGCCCCTGGGTCACGAAATGCCCCGACCCATTGCAGGAACGGCAGGTCTCCCAGCCGGTGCCGTAGCAATAGCGGCAGCGCTCGACCTTGACATCGACCCGGAAGGCGACCTTCGCTTCGGGCGAGTAGCGGGCGGTCTCGTCGCTCTGGCAGGCCCCGAAGAAGTAGCGGCGTCCGACGCTCAGCCCGCCCTCATCGAGATCGGCGACCGTCTTGCCCAGGATGACCCGCTCCCAGACCGTCTTGCCGCTGCCGCGATCGAGCAGGGTGACGGCCGTGTATTTGCCGGCGCCGTTCCAGCTCAGCCGGGGGGTCAGGCCTGGCCCCGTCACCTTCAGGCCGGTGCAGCTCTCGAGCACCGGGGTCGCGGGTGGCTGCGCGCCGGTCTCGAGGGTGACCTTCAGGCTGCCCTTGGCGACCCACAGGGTGGCTTTGGGCAGGCGGACTTTGACGTAGTAATAGGTGCCCTTCAGCTCTTCCCGTTCGATGACCATCTTGCCGCTCAGCTCGAGCTGCCGACCGATGAAGATCTGGCCTTTCATGGCCAACGGCTCGGGCAGATCGATGCGATGCTCGAAGCTCTTGGCGCTTTCCCCGATGCCGAGCTGATGCTCGAACGTCTGGGTGATCGTCTCCGCCATCGCCGGCCCGGCGAGCAGCAACGCGCTCAGAACGGCCACTCCCAGCCAACTGGCCAACCGACCCCTCAACAACATGATCTGTCTGTCCTCCTTGCAGTTCACAGGCGTTTGTCAGGCGGGCGCGACCGACGGCCAGCCCTTTCCTTCAGTTAATCGTCAAAGCCTGACGGGCGACAAGGGTCGGCGTCACACCAGCCCGAGACCAGGGGATGCATCCCCTGTGTCACACGAATTATGCAATCGGAGGCCGATTAGGCCAGCAGTTTGCGCGGTTCGAGAGAGGTTTTGCCGTTCAGGTACGGGCGCAGGGCCTCGGGCACGGCCACCCGTCCCTGGTCGTCCTGGTAGTTTTCGACGATGGCCACCCAGGTTCGGCCAACGGCCAGCCCCGAACCGTTCAGGGTATGGACGAAGGCGGGCTTGGCCCCCTTCCCCTCGCCTTTGAACCGGATGTTGGCGCGCCGGGCCTGGAAATCCTCGAAATTGCTGCACGAGCTGATCTCGCGGTAGCGCTTCTGGCTGGGCAGCCAGACCTCGAGGTCGTAGGTCTTGGCGGCGCTGAAGCCCATGTCGCCGGTCGACAGCGTCACCACCCGGTACGGCAGTCCGAGCCGCTTGAGCACCTGCTCGGCGTCGGCGGTCAAGCTCTCGAGCTCTTCGTACGAACGATCGGGATGGGCGAACTTGACCAGCTCGACCTTGTTGAACTGATGCTGCCGGATCAAGCCGCGCGTGTCCTTGCCGTAGCTGCCCGCCTCGCTGCGGAAACAGGGGGTGTAGCCGCAGAATTTGATGGGCAGGGCGCTTTCGGGCAGGATCTCGCCGGCGAAGTAGTTGGTCAGCGGCACTTCGGCGGTGGGAATGAGGTAATAATCGCAGCCGGCCACCTTGAACAGATCGGCCTCGAACTTGGGCAGTTGTCCGGTGCCCCGCATCGAGGCGGCATTCACCATCAGCGGCGGCAGCACTTCGAGATAGCCGTGCTGCTCGCGATGCAGGTCGAGCATGAAGTTCCAGATGGCGCGTTCGAGCATGGCGCCATCGCCCAGCAGCACCGAGAAGCGGGCGCCGGTCAGCTTGGCGGCCCGATCGAGATCGAGGATGCCGAGCTGGTGGCCCAGGTCGACATGATCCTTGGGCGGGAAGGCGAAGGCTGGCGGCTCGCCGTGGCGGCGCACTTCCAGGTTGTCCTCTTCCCCGCACCCCAGGGGCACCGAGGCGTGGGGAATGTTCGGAATGGTCAGCAGCAGGTCATCGAGCTCGCGATCGACCGTCGCCACCTGCTCGTCGAGCGTCTTGATCTGGTCGGACACCGCTTTCATGCGGGCCAGCAGATCGTCGGCCGGCTCCTTGGCCGCCTTCTTGCGGGCGATTTCCTGCGAGGCCTTGTTGCGCTCGGCTTTCAGCTGCTCGACCTCGAACAGGATGCGGCGGCGGCGCTCGTCGAGGGCCTCGAGCTGGGCGATCTTGTCGATCTTGACGGTCGCGGCCTCGCGCAGCAGGAGTTCGAGCGCGGCCCGGGTGCGCTTCGGTTCGAGCCCGGCGGCGGTCAAACGAGCGACGATGGCCGGATCGGCGAAATCGACCTCGCCTCGGCGCAGCAGGCCGTTGCGCAGCAGCGTAGGGTCCTGGCGGATGGCACGGATGTCGAGCATGGGGTGTTCCTCCCTGCGGTGGTGTCAGGCCGCCAGGATACCCCTTCCTCAGCGCCGTTTCAAGACGAGATAGATCGCGAGCAGGGGGAAGAGCAGCAGCCCGATCACGCAAGCCGTCTGGATGGCGCGCCGCTGGGTGCGGGCCTCGGCCATGGTCCGGCCGAAGCGCTCGGGGCCGAGGCTGGTGAGCACGAACATTCCGTTGTCGAGCACCTGGGGCCGGCCACCCACGAACCGGCCCAGGACCCACCCCTCGGCCCCGATCGGCAGCCAGGCCTCCACCCGCCGGATGCGGCCTTCGACCAGGCCGGCGTCGGAGGGCGGCGCCCCGCCGGCCTGGCCGCCGGTCTGGGTCTCTGCTTGGCCACCCGTACCGAGGCTGGCGGAGGCCGCCGCCGCCTCGCCCGGCCAGATGATCTCGCGCCGTTCCTGCAGCAGATCGGGCCAGACCTTCACGCCCAGCGGGTCATCGATCGTCAGCCGGGTGGCGCCATCGACCAGATCGAACGCCGTGAACCGCTTGGACTCGGTGGCCGGCCGCTCGACGAGACGGCGGGTCCAGGTGCCGCCGACGCGGATGTCATCGACATCGGTTCGGTACTCGGCGATCTGGACATACAGGCAGGGCTGCCCGGCCCCGAGCAGCGGAGCGGCCCCCGAGGCCAGCTCGAACCGGACTTTGATCCAGGCCTCGCCATCGGTGGCAAGGGCCTGGGCCAGCGAACGGGTCGGTGCCGACTGGGCGATCTCCAACAGGCGATCGAGGGGCCCGCCCATCATTTGCCCCGCCAGCAGCACCAGCCCGCACACGGCGCCGGCCATCAGCAGCCCGCTCGCCACCAACCACCTCAGGCATCCCATGGTTTACGACTCCTTGTTCGGTTCATCGCCGCCTTGGCCATGGCCACCCTGCCTGGCTTCATGATCCCGTGTCTCGCGGCTTTTCTCGCGCTCTCTCTCGCGGAGAAACAGACTCGCAGCAGGGGGGCCTTCATTCTAGCCACGGCTCGATGCAGCGCGGGTCGTCGCGCTTCGGGGTGCCGACCCCGCGGCCGACCTTCCAGGCCACCATGGCGGCCGCCGGGAACGGTCGGAACAGGCGTTCCCGCTCGGCCGGCGGCAGGTCGCCGCGGCCCAGCCACCGACGGTGGTCGGCCGTCGCCAGGATCACGGGCATCCGGTGGTGGATCGGCTCCACCAGCTCGTTGGGCCGTGTGGTCAGCACTACGCAGGAATCGAGTTCCGAGCCGTCGGGGCCCAGCCAGGTATCCCACAAGCCGGCCAGGGCGAACACCGCCCCAGGAGGGGCGCCCGCGGTCGATGCGGCCGTGGTCGATCCTGCGGTTGGTTCGGCTGGCTGGCGAGACCCCGGCTCGGGGGCGGGCCGATGCTCGTCTGGCGGCTCGGGGAACAGGCGTCTCTGCGTGGCGGGGGGCCGGCTTTCGGCCTGCTGGGGCGAAGGGGGGAGGGGCGGCTTTGCCTCTGGGGTTGGGGGCTCGGTGGCGGGGTCGGTTTCCGGCGTCGTTCCCGGTTCGGTTCCGGAGAGGGCCCGCACCCGGAAATACCAGGGCTGCTTGGGCCGGCCAGGCACCGCCTGCCATTCGTAGAACCCGTCGGCCGGGATCAGACAACGCCGATGCCGCAAGAGGCCCCGGAAGGCCGGTTGCCGATCGACCGTTTCGCAGCGGGCGTTGATCAGCGGGGGGCCCTTCCCCACGTCTCGGGCCCAGGCGGGGATCAGGCCCCATCGCAGCCATCGCCACTGGGGACGGCCCTGCGCGTCTTCCACCAGGGCCAGCACCGGTTGCGTGGGGCAGATGTTGTACCGGGGGGCAGGGGCGGGCGCCTCTTCGACCCACCGGAAGGCCTCGAGCAAGGCTCGTCGCGAGGCGGTCAGGGTGAACCGTCCGCACATGCGAGGGCCGAAGAAGACGCGCCGTCGGCGGCGGTCATCGCAGCGAGGCCTTCCCTTGCAGGCCCTGGAAGACCTTGTAGGCTTTGTAGGCTTCGCCCATGATGGCGATGCTGCGCCGGATCTTCTCAGGACTCAGCACCAACGCCAGCCGGATCTCGTTGCGCCCGCGGCCCGGCGTCTGGTAGAAGCTCTCGGCCGGCGTGACGGCGACCGTTTCCCCGCCCAGGTTGAAGCGCTCGAGCAGGAACATCGCGAATTCATTGGCATCGGGGATGTCGGGGAACTGGATCATCAGGTAGAAGGCCCCTTCGGGGCGTGGAGCGACTACGCCCGGCAGGAACTCGGCGAGGGCATCCATGGCGGCATCCAGGCGTTCCCGGTAGGTGCGCCGCAGATCGCGCACGAAGGTCGGGTCGCTGAGAATCTGCTCATAGGCGCGCGCCACCCCGAATTGCAGGATGTCGGACACGCTGGCCACCGTATGGGCCGTGACGCGGGCGATCGCTTCGACCAGCGGGGCGCGTGCCACCACGAATCCGACGCGGGCGCCGCACAGCGAGAAGGTCTTGCTCGCCGAGTCGATGACGATGATCGAATTCTTGTAGCGTTCCATCAGCTCGGGTTCGAGCTGGACCTGGAGCAGACTGAAGCTCTCCCGATCGCCCAGGATCATTTCGCGATAGACCTCATCGCCGATGAGGTAGAGGTTGTGACGCAGGGCGAGGCGCGCCAGGCGAGTCACTTCTTCTTCTGTGAAAATGCGCCCCGAAGGATTGCACGGACTGTTGAACAGGATGGCCCGTGTACGCGGAGTGATGCGGGATTCGATCTCCTGGTCGGGAGGCAGCACGAACCCTTGCTCGGCGAACGTCGGAATCGTCTTCAGCACGCCGCCCGCCACCGCCAGAAACCCGACGTAGGGCTGGAAATACGGCTCGATGCACAGCACTTCATCTCCTGGATTGATGAAGGCGAGAAAGGTATTGACCAGGGCCAGGGAAGCGCCGACGGTGACGTGAACGTTGTCCTTTTCGACGACCAGGTGCTTGACGCCGCGGTTGTCGAAATGGTGGTTGAGGTAGCGGGCGAAGGTTTCGCGCAGGCCGGTCTCGCCGACAAACGGAGAGTAGCAGATGTGTCCGGTCGCGGTCTTGGCGGCCAGGCCCTCGGCGAAACTCGGGTGGCAGTGGATGTCGGGCTGCCCGATGTTCATCTCGTAGACGGTCTTCCCTTCCTGCACGAGGCGGTGGGCGATCCCCATCATCTTGCGGATGGAGGAAGGCTCGAGGTGTTCGACGCGCGCGGCGAACCGATGCGAATCCATGGCGGACTCCTTTCCTTGTCACCGATGTTTCTGGCCAGCAGTATACTTCAGGATTCCGGAAAAATCACCCGCCATCTCCGGTCTGGTACGACCAAGGAGGCTCGGGCTCGATCGATCGTCTGAGGGTGTGATCCAAAAGTGGATTTTCGAACATTCATTCGGCCATCGCTAGCGCATTGATCGAGCCTGATATTCTAGCGTGGGATCAGATGGCTTCTGCCAAGGACTGCCTAATATGACAACCGCACTTTGTCGGAAATAGGCACGGAATGCTGATCTAATGAATTGGTTGGAACACCCCGAAAACTACATGGTTGAGCCGATTGATGATACATGGGCGGCTCAAGTGCGGTAGTCGTACTAAGAGCCTGACGAACTCGGGAGCAGCTGCGGCTCACATCTCGTAGCAAGTGAGGTTTCTCTTGGGAGGTTGAGGGGCAGTATGTTGGCGATTGCCGGTCGTTGTTTGAGCAGGAAAAATCGCCCGCTGCGTTTTCGAATTCTTGCTATAATTTCTCTTCTTTCGTGTATTCCTCAAGCCATTTGACCATCTTGGGAAAAGAACGAATTGATTGCCTGTCCGTGGTGATCAAAAAGGATCTCGTTTTCTTTGCCACCGCGATAAACTCTGCATCATAAGCAGAAATATTCCCAAGATCTGCGCGATCAATAACTTCTTCTGAAGTCACTGGGATTTCCGAGTTGCAAAAAAAACCTCGGCAAAGGACATAATTTCTTTCATTCTCTCAATTGAAATCAAATCATACTGGTAAATTTTAAAAGAACGTTTCTTATTTCGGAAGGCCATAAAGGCGAAGTGACCCACTTGGGATCAAGAAGGAATAATTTCTTTGCGCTTTCAGTGCATTGGCCTGGAATCAGCAAATGCGCCATGACGTTGGTATCGACAACGATCATTTTTGTCCTTCTCGTTTGTAATCTTCCAAAATTTCTTGGGTAAGGAATCCCTTGATCCCTTTGTGAAGTTCCTCGATTCTGGAAATTGCCTCTTCGGCATTGATTTGTTTAACCACAAAGTGCTTTTCAAGGGCCGTAATAATCTCGTTATTGATGCTCCGCCGATTCCGCTCCGCTCGTTTTTTGATTTCCAGATGAAGAAATTTCGGAACATTCTTTAGGGTAATTGTGGCCATTGTCTCCTCCGACTGCAAAACGGTTCCGTTTGGGATTCTACCTCGGCAGAGGTGTTCTCGGCAAATTTTTCCTCATCCCGCCCAACCAAGGTTGGAGCTGCCGTCGTGACTTTGGTGGATTCTGGCAGCATGTATCGGCCCAGGAAAGCATTGAAAACGCACTTTCTCGACGTCCAGTTCCCAAGCCCCCCGTGTTTTTCACGTTCGGCCGATCGCAATTCCAGAGCCATGCCAATTTTGGCAGGACCAAAAGAGCCGCAACCATGTGTACCAGAAGGGCCATGGGCAGCCTTGGCGCAGAATTTTTCCTCGTAAGCCTGTCATCAGCGGTCGAAATCTGACCCACCCAACGGTTTTTGGCTGACCCAGGGGAAATTGCATGTTTCCTGGGTTTCCGGGTGACCGCTGTGCCCTGGCGGGTGGTCCTGTGGGGATGGGCCATCGAGGGCCGGTCACGACCCCCCAGTCGGAGCGCCCTTCGTGCAAAGCAAAACCCCACCATTCCTGGTGGGGCTCGTGGATTGGGGTCGTGGGTGGTCGGGGCTATCCGATTGGCGTGTTGGCTTTCGCCGCTCGCGGTTTGCGAGGGCCAGCAGCGGGAGCGGGTGTTTCGGTGGGGGGCTTGATACGAGCGGCCAGCTCGGCGTTCAGGCGCTTCGACTCGTGGATCCGATAGCTGGGGCCGATGATGTTGAGAATCACTGCATGGTGGATCAGCCGATCGACGATCGCCGTCGTCAGCACCGGATCGCCCAGGTAGTCCCCAGTTGCTGGAAATCGATGTTGGTGGTCAGAATCGTCGAACTCTTGCCATACCGCTTCTCGATCACCTTGCAGAACAGAGCCGCCGGCCGGGCCTCTTCCTGCTCGATCCGGTCGAATCCGACCTCATCGATCAACAGCACATCCGGTGACGTATAGAGCTTGAGCT
>QOQW01000051.1 GCA_003327425.1 Candidatus Ozemibacter sibiricus | reverse complement strand
GCTTCGGAGGTCTTGCCCTCCTGCATCAGGATCTCGCCATAGATCTGGTAGACGGCGGCGGAGGTGCCGCTCAGCTCCACGAGCTGGAGGACGGCGCGGCGCGCCTCTTCGAGCTGGCCGGCGATCAGGCCGGTGCGGATGTAGCGGAGCAAGGCGCGGAAATTGGCGTCGCGGAAGGAGATGCGGGGTTCTGGGGTGCCGGCGGGGGTGGCCGCCAGCTGGTCGCTCCGATTCCCGGCCGTCGGGGCCGAGGCGCTGGTCTGGCCGGCGTCGCCGGAGAACAAGCGTGACAGGAAGCTCTGTTGATGGCTCGAGCGGAATTCGATCGGGAAGAATTCCCGGAGGACCTGCCGCACGGTGTGGCAGAAGGGATGGCTCGCCTGGTCAGGGAGAAGCCCCTTCCCATATTGGATCTGATGACCATCGATGACCGGAAGCTGGGTCTGGACTGGCAGGCGCAAGAGACCGCTGAGGGCTTTGCGGTCAACCGGCTGGGAGGCTCGGGAAACCAGAATGGAAATGCGACTCTCGGCGAGGTTGAGTTTGTTGAGACCGTAGAAATACCGGGAGCTGCTTTTGATGCCATACGGCGTCTGGCCATCGATCAGGAAGTAGATGCGGTCCGAGAGATCGAGAGCGGCCAGGAACAAGTCGTCGATGCGGGCGTCGGTATCGATGACGATGTATTCGAAGAATCGCTGCAACAGGCGAATGGCCGTCACCAGCGACTTGGCATCGATCTTCTCGCCGTCGATGATGTTGACGGGGCCGGGCAGGCAGTACAGGTTGGTGCCGACGTGGGCCAGGTGTTTTTTCAAGGAATCGAACTCGGGGAACTCGCCGCGGGCCACGGTCACGAACTCGGTGATGGTGCGCAGCGAATGGACGCCGAGGAGGAAGGTGCCGTCGGCGAAGGGCAGGTCGAGATCGAGGAAGAGGGTGCGCACACCCGCTTCCTGGTCGAGGATCTGGGCCATGGTGACGGCGAAGGTTGTCTTGCCGACGCCGTTGCGGGGGCCGGCCACGGTGATGATGCGGCCAGGACCGGCGGTGGCGCTGGGGCTCTTGCCGGCGACGCGCTGGTTGGCTTCCTTCAGACGCTTGCTGAGGGTGCCCAGCAGCTTGAAGCTGATGGTGGGCTTCTGTTTGAGGAGCTTCTCGAATTCAGCGCCGGGAATGACGATGAGGACGGTGTTTTGCAGCGCGCGGGCGGTCGCCGAGCGCACCGAGTGGGGATCGAACAGCGCCATTTCGCCGAACAGGTCTCCGTTCTTGAGCTGGGCGAGCACCTTGGTCTCCTGCAGGACGCTCTTGGTGGAGATCTCCACCAGCCCCGTCTCGATGGCATAGAGGTCGCGCGAGATCTCTCCCTGCTGGAAGATGATCTCGCCCCGGCGATATTCGACCCGCTTGGCGATGCGGGCCACTTCCTGAATCTCGTTTGGGGTGAGCGATGAAAAGAATTCCAGAGTGTCGAGCATGATCGAGGCTCCTTGGGCCAGCGGCTGAACGTCAATGCAAAAAAATCATCTTACCATCCCCAAGTACCAAATTCCAGGGATGAGTGAGGCGACATTCGCCTGCAGGGAAAAATCAACGACGGTCGGCGGAGGGAAGGATGGCGACCTGGGTCCGGGCGGTGGGATCGAGCCAGGCGAGCAGGCGGAGCAGGTCGGCTTCGGCCAGGGCGATGCAGCCGGCCGTGCCGGCGCGCTCGGCACCCCACAGGTGGATGAAGATGGCGCTGCCATGGCCCTTGACGACGGGATCGGTGTTGTATGCCACGACGAGGCCGAGTTTGTACAAGTCGTCGGAGCGGCGCATCTCCTCGAACGAGGCCGCCGAGGTCCGAGACCGCGTGGTCAAGGTGATGTAATCAGGGGCCCCGGGGTCATCGACCCAGATGTCGTCAGCGGTCATGGCTCGATACGGCCAGCGGATCCCGGCCGGCGGGGCCGAAGCGTAGCCGAAGGCCGTGCCGAGCGGAAAGATGCCCGTCGGGGTGCGGCCGTCGCCTTCCCGTTTTTCGCCGAGGGGGGCCAAGCCCCGACGCCCGATGACGGCAGGAAAAGGAGGAAGCACTGGCTGCCAGCCTTCCGCGCCCCGTTCGAGCCGGATCAATTGGGCGCTGATCGAGGCCGGATCGGCGACGACCACCCACAGGCACTGGCGCGCTCCCGCCGCATCGAGGGCGGTGGCCAGACTGGTCGGCACCGGTGATGGCGCGTCGGAGCGGGGGGGCGGCGGTTCGGCGGCGCCCGCGGTCGCGGGGGCCAGACACAGGCAGCAGGCCATCAGGACGAAGCGCCAGGCAAGCATGGAATTCCTCCTGACAAGGCTTGATGCAGTATAACAGACCGCAGGGGGCCAGTGCCGCCCGGAGCACGCCATTCCACCTCGCCTGGGGATCTGAGCGCATGACCAACCATTTCGTGGGCGGAATCGAGACTTGCAAGGGAGACGAAGTATGGTAATCTGGTGCCACCACATCCAGACTTGAGAGGAGGTCGTATGCGGCGGTTCGCGATCTGTCTGATGGTGGTGGCGCTGGCGCTGACCTGGCCCGGGATGGCCCCAGCCGCTGCTGAAGAGAAGGTACTGAAGATCGGCACGCTCTTCCCGCTCACCGGGCCTTGCGCCCTGGCGGGGCAGCGCTGCAAAGCGGCGGTGGAGACCGCGGCCGAGGTGATCAATGGCTCCCACCCCGAGATGAACATTCCCCTCGCCACCGGTACCGGCGTGCTCGGCTACCGCATCGAGCTGGTCCATGCCGACAGCCAGGGCAAACCCGAGGTAGGCAAGGCCGAGGCCGAGCGGTTGATCGACCAGGAAGGGGTCTGGGCCATCATCGGCTGCTACAACAGCGCGGTGACCAAGCCGGCCAGCTTCGTGGCCGAGCGGAAGAAGCGCCTGTTCCTGGCCGGGAGTTCGAGTTCGGCCGCCCTCACCGAACGGAATCTGAAGCTGTTCTTCCGGCTGGCTCCGACCGATCGTACCGAGTCGCATGCCTTCGCCGAGTTCCTGGAGCGGCTCAATGCCGAGAAAGGAGCCGCCATCAAGACGGTGGGCTTGATCTACGAGAACACCGAATTCGGCAAGCATGCCGCCGATGAGGCGAAGATTGCCCTGACCGCCAAAGGGTTCACCGTCACCGCCGATGTGCCGTTCTCGCCGGGCGCCACCAATCTCAACAGCGAGGTGACCACCCTGAAGGCCGCCGCCCCCGACGCCCTGCTGGGCGCCTGTCTGGGCGGCGACTACACGCTGCTGGTGCGCACCATGAAGCAGCAGGGCTGGGTGCCGCGAGTCGCCCTCAACTACTGCTCAGGATATCAAGATCCGGAGATCGCCCGGCAGCTCGGCCCCGACGCCGATTTCTTCGCCGGCTGCACCGGCTATTCCCCTGACTTCGCGGCCCTGATGCCCGAGGTGGGGGCGGTCGAGAAGCTCTTCTCGGCCAAGACCAAGGTGCCCTACGATGCCGACAGCATCCAGGAAACGGTCGCCCTGCTGGTGCTGGCGCAGGCGATCGAGCAGGCGGGCGGCCCCGACACCGAGAAGGTCGCCACCGTGCTGCGCAGCACCGAGTTCGTCTCGCCATTGTCGCTGGGCGGGAAGGTCGCCTTCGATGCGCAGGGCCAGAACATCCGGGCGACCAGCCTGATCACCCAGTTGCAGGGTGGCGTCTACAAACGGGTTCACCCGGCCGCCATGGCTACTGGCGAGCTGGTGTTCCCCATTCCGCCCTGGGATCAGCGCCAACCCTGAGGCGCCCCCCCGATCGCCTATGAGGCTGTTGGCGCGCTCTCGCTGGCGGCTGTGCTCCGAGAGTTACTCAAGCTTTTGTTCCGTGTGGGGCGTTGCCCCGAGAGGCCGCTGGCGCGGTCGGTCAGGAGGCCGTCGATGACCGCCTTCTGCCAGGTGGTGGTCGATGGAGTGCTCAACGGCCTCGTCTATGCGGTGGTCGCCTCCGGTTTGAGCCTGACCTGGGGGGTCATGGACGTCATCAATTTCGCCCATGGCGAGTTCCTGATGGTGGCCATGTACCTGAGCTACTGGCTGGGTTTCCTGGCCGGGGTCGACCCGCTGGTCTCGTGGGTGGCGACCGGCGTGTTCGCCTTCCTGTTGGGATGGGTCACCTTCCAATGGATCGTCCGGCACTGCATCCGAACCTCATCTATGGCCGCCCTGCTGGCCACCTTCGGCCTGTCGTTGCTGGTCAAGAATGCCTGCCTGAACCGTTTCACGCCGAATTTCCGGGTTCTGGCCGGGACCTGGCTGGGCGACCTGAAATGGACCGTCGGGGGGGTGGTGATTCCGCTGCCGCAACTGGTCACCGGCCTGTTCGCCCTTGCCGTGGTGGGGGCCCTGGCTTGGTTCCTTCGCCGAACCCGGCTGGGGCAGGCCATCCAGGCGACGGCCATGGATCGCGAAGCCGCCGAATTGATGGGCATCGACACGGCGCGGATCCAGGCCCTGGTTTTCGCCCTGTCGGCGGCGTGCGTCGGCGTGGCGGGCGGCCTGCTGCCCATGTACCTGTCGGTGCATCCAGAAGTGGGGGGCCTGTTCAGCCTGATCGCCTTCATCGACACTCTAGCAACCCTACAGATGAAAAAGGCTGCGGGTGATGGACCGTGCCCGGCCAACGACCTGTCTTCGCCAACGCTTTGCCCTCGACCTCCTGGGGAAAGCCCACCTGGCCACGATGTTCGAG
>QOQW01000050.1 GCA_003327425.1 Candidatus Ozemibacter sibiricus | reverse complement strand
GCGACCAGCGAGTCGCCGACCATCTTGTCGAGGGCGCCCCCTTCCCGGAAGACGAGTTCGAGCACACCGGCCGACCAGCCGTCGATGAAGGCCGACAGCCGCTCGGGAGAGGGCATCAGCACCTCGCTGATGCCGGAGAAGCCGCAGATATCGACGATCAACACCCCGATCTCGGCGGTGCGGGAAGCCAGGTAGCGCGTCCGGTAATCGCGCAGCTCGAGGAGGCGCGCGGTGGTTTCCGGCGAGAAATTGTACCGCAGCAGGGTCTTTTCCCGGTTGAAATCGACCAGGCGCTGCCGGAGCGACTCGGCGAACACCTGCAGCAGTTCGCGGTTGAAGATCGAGAAGGCGGTGCCATCCTGCGGGTTGATGATCAGGCGGCCGATGCGATAGGGCTCGACCGCCCCGTACAGAGGAATGGTCTCGGCGGTGGGAAGGAGCGGGAAGAACGGAGCGAGGGCGGCATTGTCGGGCAGCGTGCCGGGGGCGAAGGCCTGCAGCATTTCGTCGAGCAGGGGCAGGGGGTTGGTCTCGGCGTCGAACAGCTTGTGCCCGTCACGGAAGATGGAATACAGGGGCCGGGGCCGACCGGCCGCGTCTTCATCGAGGTAGAGGAGCAGGAGATCCTGGATGGGGACGGTGCGCAGAAGGACCTCGGTGGCCCCCGCGATGGCGGCCGACAGGTTGCGCGAGGCCAGCGTCCGCTGGATCTCCATGATGAACTCGTGTTTGCGGCGGTTGTCCTGGATGGCGTAGAAGTAGCTGTCGAGCTCTTCGGCGGCGGCATCCATCAGCTCGAACATCTCCGATTCGCTGAGGGTCAGCGAACCGGTGACGAAGCCCAGGCCCATCGCCCCGACCGTCTCGCCCGCCATGTCGAGAGGAATGGCGAACCAATCGAGGCCGGGGGTGGTCTGCCGGGTCGGCTTCGCCACCTGGAAGAGCGAACTCTGGGTTCTGGCCAGCACTTCGAGCACGATGCCCCAGGTGTAGGTGGTCATGGCCAGCTCTTCGTTGAAGGTGCGCAGGAACATGACCTGCGGGGCCAGATGGCGGGCCAGACAGGCGAACACGACCTCGACCGCCGAGGCCAGATCCTTCCGCTCTTTGAAGCATTGCTCGAGAACGGCGTCGAGATCCTGGGACAGGGCGAACTTCCGTTCGTAGAAAGCGATCCGGGCGGCCTGCCGATCGATCGGGTTCCGGGTAGCCATATCGTCCCGGCCCCACAATACCACATCGCCCCCGGGCTTGCCAGGGAATTCCTCGCGGCCGGACGCCGGCCGGTCTTGAATTTCCCTCGCGACGAAGCTATACTGTGGCGACCTCAGCGAGGCGCATCGGAGGACCCCGCCATGCCCATCAAGAAAGAGCTGCTCGAGATCCTGGCCTGTCCGGCCTGCCATGGAGAGATCGTGCACAACGTCGAGCGCGACTGCCTCGACTGCCAGAAATGCCGCCGGCGCTACCCGATCAAGGATGACATCCCGGTCATGCTGATCGACGAATCCACCGTCATCGAAGAAGGGAAATGACCGCTTCGTGAAACCGGAACTCTTCGTCAACATCTCCACGGCCCACATGACCGCCGAGGATCTCGATTTCCTGCGGGTGCAGCACCTCCATCCCGAACTTTATTTCTCGGCCGCCGACATGGATGCCCTGACCCCCGCGCAGCTCGGAAAGCTGCATCAGGAGATGCAGGCCCGCGAGTTCCGCCCCATCTGTCATGCGCCTTTCTACGACCTGAACCTGGGCGCCCATGACCCGAAAGTGCGGGCCCTCGCCCAGGAACGCGTCTTCTGGGCCCTCGACACCGCCCGGCAATTCGGGGCGCCGCAAGTGGTCATCCATCCCGGGTATGGGCCCTGGGTCCTGGTGCGGGCCTTCCCGAACTGGCTCAAGCGGGCCCACCCCCACCTGGCCGCCATCGTGGCGCGCGCCAAGGAGCTGGGAGTGCGGGTGGCGTTCGAGAATATCTACGATCCTGACCCGCACGACCTGGTCGAGATTCTCAAGGCGTTCCCCGAACCCCATGTCGGCATCTGCTTCGATACCGGCCACTTCAACCTGTTCTCGCAGGTCTCGATGAAAACCTGGCTCGAGGCGTTCGGCGATCGGCTGTTCGAGTGTCACCTGCATGACAATCTGGGCAGCGAGGACGACCACATCGCGGTGGGCGATGGCTGTCTCAAGTTCGGGCCGCTCGTCCAGTGGCTGAAGGCCCAGCCCGCCCTGCCGCGCCTGACCCTGGAAATGGAACAGAAGACCCACGTCATCAAATCGGTGCGCCGGGTCCGCGAATGGTTCGCCCCCCTGGAAGAGTGAAGCCTTGAATCGGCCCCTGCCGAGGCCCTGAGGGCGGCCCGGGCGACTAGCGTACCCTGGGGCGCCATTTGGCTTCGCCTCACCCTGGGGAGAGGGCGGCAGGAATTGTAAAGCCAGGATCACCTGGGGTAGAATGGCTCCCATGAGGCACCGACGAGGGATGGTCCTGGGACTGGTGATCCTCCTGTCCACCGTCCTGGGGGTGTTCATTTTCTCGTACAATTCCATGGTCCGGCAGCAGAACCTGCGGGCCCACCACGAATTGATCGGCGAGGTGGCGAGCATGCTGGCCTTGACGGGCGTGCAGCTGTTCGCCGACAAGATCAGCACCAGCGTCAATTCGCTGATCTTGATGGCCGTACCCACGCTTCTGAGCAGCGTGCCGACCAGTCCCACCATCTCTCTGGGGGCCGGCCACCCGATCTGCCAGCAGATGCAGGACGACTACGACAGGCTGCTAGCCCAGCTTCCGCATCTGGTCGACCATTCCGTGCTGCCCCCGCGCAGTCCGCGCTGCCTGTCGATGGATGTCGCCTTCGAGCAGATCCAGCAGATCGCGCCCAACACCGACTCCACCCAGTTCCAGGCCGGGCGAGATCCCGTCGAGAAGCTCGGCGAGATCGTCATCTCCTGCACCGTGGAGCACCGGGGGCTGCGCCGCAAAGCCCAGATGCGTCGCCAGTTCCGGGTGGTCTCGATGGTGCCGGGCCCCTTCTGCCGATTCACGCTGTTCGTGCCGTACACTCCCTGGCCGTATTCCTACAATGCACTGGGCGTCAAGTTCAACGGGCAGGTCGATCTCACCTACACGCACCCCTTCCCGGTCCCGCGCACGTTCACCAATCCCCTGAAGATCTTCAACGGTACCGATTCCTACTCCGGTACCGCCCCCGACGACCGGGCCGACCTGCGCAACCGGGGCTGGATCTTCCTCGGCCCCAGTTTCGATGCCAGCGCCGGCGGGGGGACCGGCACCGTCCTGCTGCGCCTGCCCTCGGGGTTCGAGAGCGACACCGGCGGCCACTTCCTGTTCTGCCTGCCGCCGAACGTGCTGGCGGGCAAGGAGGTGGTGCGCCCTGAAAAGATCGAAGATCCCACCCATTTCGATCTGCCGACGCCGCCGGCCGTGGCTTCGTTCATGATCGGCGGGCTGTTCCAGGGGTTCTTCACGACCGATCCGGGCCTGGGCGCCAACCAGAACCAGGGCGCCGCCGGCTGGAACCTCTGGAGCGGCCTGGTGGCCAACCCCGCCGCCGGCTGGACCCCCAGCGATCGCTGGTATTGCGCCAGTTCGTGGCTGTATCCGTATGGCGACCGCCACCGACCGTCGCGCACGCTGATGATCGGTCCGGTGCTGGCCGCCTTCCTGAAGCTGTACTTCCTGAAAGCCACCGACAACAGCTGGAAATTCATTCTTCAAGGGCTGGCCGCCCCCGATTACAACCCTGCTTCGGCCGTCCCCCATGTCGGCATGCAGTTCCAGCAGCTGTTCAAGCAGCCCCCCGCTCCCGACCCCAAAGCGGGCTACACCAGCTACAGCCGGGTCATGCCGTTGAACGGCGATGTCAACCCTTCGGTCTACCCGCCCACCGCCGGGTATGCCTTCAATACGCTGTTCGATTTCATGAAGTACCCTCCCATCGGCACCCCGTTCCCCAATCTCGACGAAGGCAGCGTCGCGCTGGGGGCCATCACCAACCCCTACTTCGTGCCCAATGCGGAAGAGATGCGGATTCCGCCGTCCGGCATCCGGGGCCTGCACCCCTATGAGAACGTCCGCATCCTGTTCCGGGAGACCGGCGGAGCCGATCCCACGGCCGATCCCGACAACTGCTATTTCGCGGGCAGCCTGCTGGCGTTCCGCTTCACCTCGGCCAATCTGCTGCGCCGCGTCTCGCATTTCCTTGATGTCAGCGACGCCACCACCCCCGCCGAAGAAAGCGAACGCCTGCGCGACTTCCTGCTGCGCCCGCCCGTTCCCGCCGACGGGGCGCCGGGCCTCACGGGCTGGTGGGTTCCGAAGCGCGCTGGCGTATTCTACGTCAGGCGCCGCTCCGCCGTCACCAGCGGCGGTGATCGGATCTCCCTGCCTGGCCGCATCTGGGTGAACAAGCCCTTCATTCTGATCATCGACCGGGGCGATCTCGAGATCCCGCAGAAGGTCGAAAGCCGCATCGTCAACGGGGCTCCCGATACCCTCTGCTCGTTGATCGCCCTGGAAGGGAATCTGCTGATCGGCACGACCGACGAGATCCATGCCTATCTCGTCGCCCTCAATCCTGGCCCTGGCGGGCGCGGCGGCGGCGGCAAAGTCCTGTCGGCCGACCCGCCCCCCACCGGTTCGGTCAACCGGCTGCAGGTCTTCGGCGGGGTGGCCGCCTGGGAGATGGGGTTGTATCGGTCCGACAACGTCCGCACCACCATGGGAGATTTCACCGGCGGCGGCTCCATCAAATACAATCCCCGGTTCAA
>QOQW01000003.1 GCA_003327425.1 Candidatus Ozemibacter sibiricus | reverse complement strand
TGCGTGGAAAGCTGAGGCGCTGGTGGAAGCGCAGATGACCGATCTCGAGGACCACGTCGAGTCCGAATTGGTTGTGGGGAATGGCAATCAATGCCTCTTCTGGACTCCGATAGCGAAGGTGCGGTTGTGGACAGGCAGAGGATGGACATTTCTTGTCACGCATCGTCAGGTCCAGTTCTTCGGTCATGGTCCTGACCGTCCGCTGACGATGCTGACTGATATGCAAAGAAGCACGGCAAAAGGGACATTCTTGCTGGGGGGCAGTAAAGATGACTTTCCGAGGTTCGTTGGAGGCATGAGACATGGGGTGGTTCCCTCCATAGGGTTCTTCGCCCCTCCAGTAAAGCATCTTCAGGCCCACTTGTACAGCCCCAGACCTAAATTAGTTGACCTTGTTGCTCACGCCGGCGCTGGCCAAGTTTGCGCTGCAGCGGCGATCGGTCAATTTCACCCTGGCCGAGGGCAGCGGCCGCCGGCCGATCGATCGGGTGACCCACGCCTTCATCGAGGCGCTGAAAGAGTGGGATTTTTCGGCCGGCAATTTCCGGCAGATGGAGGCGTTGTTGACGCAGGCGGTCACCAAAGCCGCCGAGGAATACAGCCATGTGTTGCATACCTGCCACCTGCCCGAGGGGCGGAGGGAACGTGCGGTCGAGCCCCACTCCGCCGCGCCGACGGAGCCGAGCGAGCCGAGCCAGGCGCGCGAGGTGTGCGAGGCGGGCGAGGGAAGCGAGGCGCGCGAGGGAGGCGAGGCGCGCGAGGGAGGCGAGGCGCGCGAGGGAGGCGAGGCGAGACCGGCGAGACTGGCGCGGGCGGCGCGGCGGTCCCGACCGCCGAAAGCCCCCGCCAGGCGTTCGGCCCAGCGCGAGCCGCGGGCGGCGCCGGCGCCTCGGGCGAAGGAACAGGGCCCGCGGGGGCGGCGCGCGGCTACTCCTTTCGCTGCGGGGCAGCCGCGCGAAGAAGGCGCCGAAGGGGCGTTCGTGCTGTCCGACCGCCAATGGCAAGCGTTGCAGAAGGTGCTGCCCAAGCGCCTGCCGGGCGGCCGGCCCGGCGCTCCCGAACGTTCCCTGGTAGAAGGGGTGTTCTGGAAGCTCGGCTCCGGCAAACCCTGGCGAGCTTTGCCCCGACGGTACGGGCACCATCTGGCGGTCCGGCGGCGCTGGATCGCTTGGGAGGCCAGCGGCGCGTGGGCGGCGATCCGAAAGACCTTCCTGGCCAGTCTGCCGCCCGCGCAGGCAGCCTGGTGGGACCAGCAGCTTCCCAAGGCCGCCAGGGCCTGACGACGATCGGCGGGGGAAGCATCGGTCGGCTCGGCTTGGCTCGGGTCGGCGCGGGACGTGGCTGGACGTGGCTGGACGTGGCGGGACGGGGCGAATCGCTGCCGCTGGGTTCAGCTCGATTCAGCTTGATTCTAGGGAGGGTGGGGCTTGGTCGCGGGCGGTTCAGCATAGCCGTCGACACGAGAAGTGGGAGAACGGAAGTCCCTTCCCAGGGTTCGTTCTGACCCGAAGAAATTTTTTCCCCGCGGGGTTGGCCGAGGTGATTCCTGAGTGGCACCGGCCGCCCAGCGAGGTGGCCGCTTCGCCGGAGGAACCCGCCCCATGGGCAATGCTTCGCATCGCATCTTCACCTTCACCGACGATTTCGTCTTCAAGTACATCTTCGGGCGCGAGCAGCAAGAGAAGCTGTTGATCAAGCTGTTGAACGCCCTGCTGCATCGCGAGGGCAGCCAGCAGATCGTCGACCTCGAGATCCTCAACCCCTTCAACCCCAAAGAAACCGCCTCGGCCAAGGCTTCGGTGGTCGACGTCAAGGCGCGCGACGGAACCGGCCGGCGCTACCTCATCGAGGTGCAGGTCAAGAACCGGCCCGATCAGATCGCGCGCTCGTTGTTCTACCTGGCCCGCCTGTATGCCGATCAGCTCGGCGAGGGCGAAGCCTACGAAGACCTCTGCGCCGCCACCGCCATCACGCTGACCGGGTATCGGTTGTTCCGGCATCACCATCGGGTGCAGAGCCGGTTCCGGATGCGCGAGACCGAACTGGGGTTCGAGCTGAGCGACCTGCTCGAGCTGCACTACATCGAGCTGTCCAAGGTGGCCGAGATGTTGCGGCGCCGGCACTCGCCGCCGGTCGGGGCCAGCCGACTGGAGGGAGAGGCGCCGGAACCGCCCTGGCTGTCCTTGACGCGCTTCGAGAAGTGGCTCTATATTCTTCGCTATGGGAGGCGTTTCGCGGGGGAGGGCCCGGTGCCTCCTGCCATCACCGAGGAGGACGGCATCGTCATGGCTATCGACGAACTGCGCAAGATCAACGCCGATCGCGAACTGCGGCAACTGCTCGAACAGCAGGAGAAAGAACGCCGCGAGCTGAACTCATCCCGCTTCAATCCGCGCAAAGCCTATCAGGTTGGCAAGCGCGAAGGCCTTCAACAGGGTCTCCAGGAGGGTCTTCAGCAAGGCCTGCACCAAGGGCGACAGGAAGGGATGGCGCAGATCATCCGGCAACTGATCGCTTCGGGTATGCCTCCGGAAGAGGTGGCTCGCCGCCTCGCCCTCCCGCTGGAAACGGTGACCCGGCTGGCAGCCCCACCGTCGTGAGCGGAAAGCCGGCACACATCGTCATGGCCATCGATGAACGGCGCAAGATCAGCGCCGATCGCGAACGGCGGCAACTGCTCGAACAGCAGGAGAAAGAGCGCCGCGAGCTGAATTCATCCCGTTTCAATCCGCACAAAGCCTACCAGGTCGGCAAGCGCGAAGGTCTTCAACAGGGTCTTCAGCAGGGTCTTCAGCGAGGCCTTCATGAAGGGTTGCAGAAGGGTATTCAGGAGGGCCTTCACCAAGGGCGACAGGAAGGAATGGCTCAGATCATCCGGCAGTTGATCGCTTCGGGCATGCCTCCCGAAGATGTCGCTCGCCGCCTCGACCTCCCGCTGGAAACGGTAACCCAGATGGCGGCCCCACCGTTGTGAGCGGAAAGCCGGCCAGCTTCACCGTGGCCGTCGAGGCCACCAGCCGCGGGCTGGCGTGAGCCACACCGCGGCGGCGGTCAAGCAGGCGGCCACGGTGCAGGGCCCGGCTTCGTGCCTCGCCAGAAGGGGCACGATCGCCGACGACCGTCGGCCATGAACGGGGCCTGGTCGCAGGGGATCATGGCGTAGTCTTCTCGTGCTCAGCAGCGGGGAAGGAGATCAAGAACGGCGAGGCCGCCTGGCCCAGGCGACAGGCCACGGTCGGCGGCGTCTCAAGGCCCACGGCGACGGTGAGGCCGCTGCCATCGAGGGTGAAGACCATGGTGCCATCGGGGTCCTGGCGGGAGCCGATCTGGCCGAACCCCTGCAGTTGGCGGGTCTCGACCTGCAGGCGCCAGGAGTTTAAACTGGCGGTATCAAGGATCAACACCACCCGGGCGGTCAGGTCGATGCGGCATTCGAACGGCGGCATCGTCACTTGCAAGATCCCGTTGGGCAGCCAGGTCACAGTCGCTCCAGGGGGCAGCTCGCGAAGGATCGTGCGGTAGTCGGCGACGGGGGCGGCCGCGTCGTTCCAGCGCGCCCGCGCGGCACTCAGCCGATCGCGCCAGGCCTGGCGTTGTTCGTCGGTGTCGGCGACCGCGGCCAGATGCTCGAGAAACCGCTGGTAGCGCTCTCGAGCGAGGCGGCGAAGCTCGAGATCGTGATCGTCGAAGTGCTGCTCGTAGAGGCGACAGGCCCGGTCATCGGCCCGGACCCGCTCCAGCGCTCGGCCGACGGTTTCCAGGCTGAGTTCGGGCGGGCAGCTTCCGGGGTCGAGCCAAGCCAGCAGGCCTTCCCGCAAGGTCGTACGGTCCTCGTTGGACAAAGAGAGGTCGAGCGGGCGGGCGGCGCCCAGTTCCTCGACCAGGCGCCACCGGAGCTTCTGCCACCGGCCCCGCTCCGCGTCGGTTACGTGGTCGGCGAACTCTTCCAGCAGCCGCAGGGCCGGCAGGAACTGGTTCTGGTGGTAGAGAGCCCGGATCATGGCCTGAAAATTCACCCAGAAGCAGTCCGGCGGCAGGGTCGGCAGTCCTTTGCGGAAGCACTCGATCATCGGGCCGGTGAGACCGAGCTGCCAGAACTGGGGGAACGCTTCCCAATAGCGCTGGTGGCGCATCAGGATGGGGGCCGTCGCCGTCAGCCAGTCCTTGTGCCATGGCGAGGTGTTGCCATCCCAGCTCCGGATGAGGCCAGGGAAGAGGTCCTCCAGGTAGAGGCGGTGCAGAATGACCAGCGGCGGGCCGGCCGGCGGGAACCGCCGCCAGTGGGTGCGGGTCTGCTCCCTGATCTTGAGTTCATCGAAGGCGGAGCGCCAAACGAAGTCCGGTCGTTGTAAGGCCCGGTTGATCTCCGTGGTCACCTGCTCGAGACTGAACGGAAGCGGATTGGCCGCACCTGACCAGTCGGCGAGGCGAAGCCGGAACTCCTGGCTGAGCAGGCTGAGCAAATGCCGGTGGGCCGGGGAGGTGGCGGTGCGCATTGCCTCGAGCAGGCGCTCGACCGACAGCAGGTCTTTGGGGGTGAGCAGGGCGATCGTGTCGCCGCCCGCCTTCCGCCATTCTTCCAGGATGCGATCTTCGGCGCCCGCCTTCTGCAGATGAGGCAGGCCGGCCGGGAAACCCTCCACTTCGGCACGGGCCAGCCAGACGCGCGGGTGGTGGTGGCGGATGCCTTCCCACACCCGTACCGCTTCGCCAAAGGCTCCGATCTTGTAGAAGCATTCCCCCGCGGCGATCGCCGTGTTGGGGAAGCCTTCGCGCTGGAAGCGCTCGAGCAGCCGGGCCGCCTGCTCCCAGGTAGGACGGTCGAGGGCGCTGACGTCGAAACGGTCCAGGTTGCTGGTCAGAGTTTCCACTGCCTGACGCCACTGGGGAGCGAAAGGATTGCCCAGCGAGGAGCCGTTGCTGCGACTGGCCCGTTCATGCAGGGCCGCGAGGAGGGCCTGGGTGGCCTTGGCATCAGGATGGGTGGTGGCCATGAACTGGGCAAACACGGCCTCGAGCGTCTGCCCCGCCTGCGTGATCTGCGCCCAGTCGAGGAGATCGAGCCAATGGCGTCCTTCCCAGAAGCAGGCTTTCGCTTCTTCGAACTGTTGGAGGTCCATGAACCGCCGACCGGCCGCCGCGGTCTGGCCCTCGAATTTCAAGGCCCACGCGGTGCAGATCTCGGCGCGGATGGGGTCGCCCGCTTCGCGATACCACTGGCCGGCCTTGCGCATGGTGGAGGGGTTTCTCCGCTGCAGCGCATCGTGGAAGAACTGGTCGGCGTTGCGTCGGGGTTCATCGCGATGGGTGGGGCGCAGATCCATCCAGGTACCTGGGTGCAGACCTTGGGTCCGTTCCAGCCAGCGTTCAGGCTCGGGCAAGCGGGCCAGCAGGGTCTTTCTCTCCTCTTCGCACAGGGCCATCTGCCAGAGCCGGCGGCGGCCCTCCTCGGTGTCGATGATGCAGAGCTGCTCCCGGCCGCGGGTGGCAGCCACGTAGAGCTTGTTGAAGAAGAACTCCTGGTGGAGGCGGGCCTCGAACGTGCCTCGCTCCACCTGCCAGACGGCCGGATCGCAGCTTTCCCCGAATTTGTACAGGACCACCCGATTGAACTCGAGGCCCTTGGCCTCCATGGCGGTCAGCACGTTGCGAGCGGGACGGTCGGCCGACACCTCCGGGAACAAGCGGCGCAGATAGGGGTCGTTCTTGATGAACTCGATCTCCCCGTGCTCATCGCAGGGCAGGATGATGATGCTCTGGCTGAGGAGTTCCTGGCACTCGCTGCGCTCGAGGTCGGCGGTGAAGGGAATGAAGGAGGGATGGACGGTTTCCTGGCGCTGCCAGCATTCCTGCGGGAACAGCTCGGGATGGTTGAAGAGGGCGGCACGCCAGGCCTGGACGAGATTGGCGAATCTGACCAGCGCCGGCGCCGACCGGTAATTGAACTGGAGTTCTCGGGAGTTCAGCGCCAGGCGCAGATAGCCTTCGGGGTCGAGCAGGCGCAGGATGTCCTCGTGGAACATCGATTGCACCAGCTCCCAGCGGAATCCGGTCGGATTGAGGGTTTGGAAAGGATCTCCGGCGAAGGCGAACGGGAGGCCGGCGAGCGGGGTGCGCCCCAGATCGTAGGCCGAAAACAGCGACAGGCGGAGGATGAACTTCAATTCGAGGCGGGTGAAGTCCTGGGCTTCGTCGCAGAAGACGACCGGAAATTCCGGACGGGCCTGGCCGGAGGTGAGCACCGCGCGCACCAGATCCTGGTCGTCCCAGAACCCTTGCTGGGTGGTGAGCGGGAGATACCATTCCTTCCAGATGGTGTCATGGATGGCTCGAAACACTTCAGGGGGCACCGTGCGGCTTTTGCGGGGGATTTCCTGCTCGTATTCCTCGGGGGTCAGCCACCCCTCTTCCTGGTAGCCCTTGATGAACGTGCGAATGACGTACCAGGCGACCTCGGGCGACCACTGCCGAGCGGTAGGAAGGGGAGTGGCCGCATAGCGACGGGCGAACTCCCGAAAGGACAGATAGCGGTCGGCCTGGAAATGGTCGGCCTGGTCAGGGGTGAGGTACGACTGCAGAAATTCCCGGAACGGATGGAAGCACGCGCGGATGTCGGGGCAGGCCTTGGAACTGGCCTTTTCGACGGCGAAGCGATGGTGACAGGTGAGAATGCGGCTGACCGTGCGCGCGGCGGTTTCCAGCAGGCGAGCGTTGTAGGTCAAGAACAGCGGCCGGCCAGGCAGATCGCCCGTTTCCCAGCGATGGAGGTAATCGGCGAACAGGTAGAACATCAGGGTCGATTTGCCGCTGCCGGCCCGTCCGTTCAGGAAGATGGGCAGCCCCCGCCCCGAGCCTGGGGTGGCAGTGGTGAGGGTTTCGAAGATGTTCTCCTCTTCGGGGGAAAGGGCGAGGTTGGCTTCGACATCCCGTTGGATATCGAGCCAGAGATCTTCGTCGGCCAGAATCAGGCTGGGATAGGCGCGACGGGCGCACGGGGCGATGTGGCTCAACAGCGGGGCCGTCTCAGGATCGGAAGGGCGGAAGGCGGACTCATCGGCGGCGCGCAACACCGGGGGCAGGGGTGAGCCCCTCGTGGCGGCCAGCAGGAGGAGGACGTCATGCGACGGCTGGTCGGCGGTGCGGAAGCGCTGGAAGAGGAGGCGCGCCCTGTCGTCGCCAGCCTGGCGGAGATGGGGGTGAGATGAGATGACCTGCTCTGTGGCTTTGCCTTGCACCAGGTCCAGCAGCAGGTCGTAGAAGGTCCGCCAGTGGTCGCGAATCGCTTGGTTCTGGAAGGCCGTGACCCACTCGGGGCCCTCGAGGACCAACGTACCCCCTTCTTGCGAGCCGAGGGATGACCAGGTGGGCAGTTCGAGCCAGCGGTGGTACTTCTCGGGGAGAGGTGGCCGGCGGGCGGCTTCGAGTTCTTCTCGCTGGCGGCGAGCCAGTTCGTTGGCCACCCACGCCTCGACGGCCGAATCGGGCAGGAAGGCATCGATCAGCCGCTTCCCTTCTTCCCGAGGGGCATTCATCAGGGATTCGTAGGCCTGATCCTTCCGTTGGAACAGGCGGGTGAGACAGATCACGGGGATGGTGGCCTCAGGGGTCTGGCTGTCGCCGATGGCAACGGTGCGGTAGACGGCCATCACACGGGTTTTGCCTTCGCGGCGCTTCCAATAAGGGCGCACCGGCTCGAACAGGCCAAGAAACCGTTCATACCCCTTTGAACCCTCGAGGCGCTGGACGAGTCGGTCAAGAACCTCGGCTTGATGGCATTGGTCCGCATCTTTGCGGCACTGGGGGGCGACGTAGACGAGCATGTCAGATCCTCCTGCAGCAAGGTTCAGGCGTGGGGGCAGTCGGGTTCGCTGCTCCGCGCTTCACGAGAAAGGCGATAGGTTCTCGTCGGTTCAACATCGGAAGGAAGGGGCCTCGGGGAACCCGTTCGCCAGAGGATCGGCGAGCCTGGCCTGGCGAGGCCTGGCGGGGTGCAAATCGTCGATGACGGTCCACTACGGGCTGAGAGAGGCGATACGCCGAGCCTCGGCCTGGGTGCCAGCCAGCCGAGCGGGGTTCGACGGTCGCGCCACGGCAGGGATGACCGACCTGCGGGACGTAGGTGACCACGACGATGACGCCAGGCATGGGCCGATCTGTTCAAGCCGTGGTCGGCATCAAGACCACCAGGCGAACGGCGCGTCGTGACGGCCGCTGCTTGCGTTCGTCGAAAGAAGGGACGAGGGTGAACCCGACCCGTGTGCCGATCTGGCATCCAGGCGGCAGATCCTCGGCGTGGACGAAGACATCCTCGCTGCCGTCATCGGGCCGGATGAAGGCATGGCCACGGCCGCCCAGGATCACCTTGATGGTCCCGACGGCCTCGATGGTGCCGGCTGCCTCGATGGTGCCGGCGGCCTCGGGAGGCGTCCCGGGGGCCGTCTCGGCAGGAAGCGGGGAACCGCCGGGGGCGGGCGCCGGACCAGCCGGGGCGGCTGAGGTGCAGGGGGGGGGAGGGGTGATGGGAGAGGCCTGACCGGTGGGGGCCGGCAGGCTTGCGGGCCAGTGCGTTCGGCAGCGCTGCAGCCAGCTCGCCGGCGATCCGGTCGGGTGGGGCAGGCCGAGGCGTTGGGCTTGTTCGACGAGGGGCGCCGGCACTGCCCAACCTTCGGTGGCGCGTACCACCAGGGCGACGGCCAGATGATCACGGGCGGCGGCGGGGTGGCCGCGGGTTTCGGCGATGGTGGCCAGCAGGGCGAAGAGATTGACCTTGACCTTCGTTTCGCCGGGCAGGCGGGCGGCTCGGCAGCCCTCCTCCCAGGCGCGGTCGATTTCGCCGGCCGCCAGGGCCAGGCGGGCCAGGTCGGCATGGATATACCACGGGCAGCCCCGGCGCGCGGTCAGCGCGGCGAGTTCGGTCATGGCCTCCGCCCGCTGGCCGGCGCCATCGAGGGCAAGGGCGGCCCAACGCGGGAAATCGCGGTCCTGGGGGAAATCGAGCGCGGCTTGCCTGGCCAGCCGGCGGGCTTCGACCCAATCGGCGAGGGCCAGATGCGCCTTGATCATGCCGCAGTACCAGCGCTGGCGATCGGGCATCAGGCGGATCCGGCCAGCGAGGCGAGGCTTGACCGCCAGGGTCGCGGGGTCGAGTCGGCGGCCCCAGGCCACGACCTGGGCATGGTGACCTTGCTCGCGTTCCAGGCCCATCATGTCGAGGACGAGAATCTTGGCCAACAGCGCATCGTCGAGGCTGGCCAGGATCTGCTCGGCGAAGGCGGCGGCCAGCTCGGCATCCTTGGCCTTGCGGGCGGGCTTGAAGCCTTGTTCGAGCATGGCCCATCCCCATTCGAGGGCAATGCCCCGATGGTCCGGATGTTCCTGGCGCAATCGGGTGATGAGTTCGAAGCCGGCCCGGCCCTGGCCCAGGCGGCGCAGGCAGTAGGCCACCTGCCAGCCGAGGTCGGGCTTGCCGCTCATCTCCCAGGCCTGCTGCAGAACTGGGAGAGCGGCTGCCCAGCGGCCCGCCTTGCGGTCGGCCTCGGCTGCACGCACGCGCAGCAGATCGTTGATCGCGGCTCCGAAATCGGGATGGGCGGACGGCGGGGCGGCGCTGACGGTCGGGCGGGGTGGCGGTTCCGGCACGCTCACGAGGGTCAGTCCGAGCTGCGCTTCGGACGAACCTTCCGGCGCTAGCGGCGGGCCTTCGTGGTGGGAGGCCGTCTCAGACGTGGCGGTCGCTTCCAGGGCAGGAGCGGGCAGGCGTTCCGGCAGAATCATAGGATTCCCTCCTTCCGTTCTTGGGGCGTGGCCCACTGAAAAGAAGGAGGATGATTGGCGTTGGTACAAAAAAACGCCGAGGTTTTCAGGGAAAGGTGGTTCATGCGCCTCGCTTGGCCACCTGCGGCGGCGTTCTGGTGCCGACATTTATGTGGCTTCGGTTGATGTGGTTCATGCTCCTCTCTTGGCCATCTGCGGCGGCTCCTTCTCTGGTCTGGGCTGGCAGACTTTTCCATGGTACCGGGCGCGGGCCGCCAAAGGCAAGGCGGATCGCTCGCCGATCGTATCGGCCAAAGGTTGTAAGGGTTTTCCCTTAATCTGCCTTGAGAACTTTTGAGGACAAAGCCCCGCTCATTCGGCGAGATGGGCTCGATCTGGGCGCATGGGTTTCTGGACGGTTTGTGGGCGGTAACCTGGTCGTCAGGGCGGCATTCCATCTTGAGGGTGGACATTTGGTGACACCAAATGGAAACCTCCATCGGGGAGGGAGATCGTGAAGGGGGGGAAGGGTATGGCGTTTTGAGAATTTGGGCCAAAGAAAATGATGGGCTGGGGACTGATGGCGCGCATCGGCGCGATGGGCCATGGTTGAAAGGGCCTTTGGATGCTGCTCGCGAGGGAATTTTCAGAGGGCGATCCAGGCTGGTGGCGGGTTCGGCCGTCGGCACCCTGTTGCGAGCACCTCGAGGGGGTCCTGAAACCCCAGTATTTTCGTCGAGGTGCTCGCGGGCAAAAACCTTGTCGCAGAGCCAATCTTGCCCTGCCGGCTTAATTTTCAGCAGTTTTTTTGGGGGGGTGCTCGCAAAACCCCTCTTGACTCCGTACCAGATCTGCGCTTAAAAATGGATGGTTCCCCTCACTTCCCCATCATCTCGGGGATTGAAACAACCGAGCTGGGACGTCATTACGCACTTTCCCGACGTACGGGCTTCCGAACCCCCACATTTTTCAGGTTCTCCCAATCAACATTCCAGAGCCATGTCAAATTTTCGGCAGGGGCCACAAAAACTGAGCCCCCTGTGTACCAGAAACACCAAAAGCCGCATTAACACAGAATTCTTACTCGAAAGGCAAAAATTTCCTAAAAATCCGCAGCTCTTTTCCAGCCCCACGACCCAGCGCCCCATGAGGGTCGAAAAATTCCAAGGACTGTACCGGAGAACTCGGGAAAGTGAGTCATTACACAGCGGATCCACCAGATCAGGGCCTCCTGACTGACTTATCAAAAGTTGGAATCCGTTCCGCACCCTGCATGCAGACAACACCTTTCGCCACCGAGGCGAACAAGCGTGTCCAAGTCGCCGGTCCCTCGGGGGCGTTTGCTCCGGTTTTTCTTGGACAGAACGAAAAATTTTTCCCCGAGGGGTGGGCCGAGGTGATTCCTGTAGTGGCACCGGCTGCCCATTGAGGTGGCCGCTTCGCCGGAGGAACCCGCCCCATGGGCGACGCCCCGCCTCGCATCTTCACCTTCACCGACGATTTCGTCTTCAAGTACATCTTCGGGCGCGAACAGCAAGAGAAGCTGTTGATCAAACTGTTGAACGCCCTGCTGCACCGCGAGGGCAGCCAGCAGATCGTCGATCTCGAGATTCTCAACCCCTTCAACCCCAAAGAGACCGCTTCGGCCAAGGCTTCGGTGGTCGATGTCAAGGCGCGCGACGGCACCGGCCGGCGCTACCTCATCGAGGTGCAGGTCAAGAACCGGCCCGATCAGATCGCGCGCTCGTTGTTCTACCTGGCCCGCCTGTATGCCGATCAGCTCGGCGAGGGCGAAGCCTACGAAGACCTCTGCGCCGCCACCGCCATCACGCTGACCGGGTATCGCCTGTTCCGGCATCACCACCGGGTGCAGAGCCGGTTCCGGATGCGCGAGACCGCGCTGGGGTACGAGCTGAGCGATCTGCTCGAGCTGCACTACATCGAGCTGCCCAAGGTGGCCGAGATGCTTCGGCACCGGCACTCGCCGCCGGCCGAGGCAGATCGCCAGGAGGGAGAGGCGCCGGAACCGCCCTGGCTGTCCTTGACGCGCTTCGAGAAGTGGCTCTATATTCTTCGCTATGGGAGGCGCTTCGCGGGGGAGGGCCCGGTGCCTCCTGCCATCACCGAGGAGGACGGCATCGTCATGGCCATCGACGAACTGCGCAAGATCAACGCCGATCGCGAGCTGCGGCAACTGCTCGAACAACAGGAGAAAGAGCGCCGCGAGCTGAATTCATCCCGTTTCAATCCGCACAAAGCCTACCAGGTCGGCAAGCGCGAAGGCCTTCAACAGGGCCTTCAACAAGGTCTCCAGCAGGGTCTTCAGCAGGGCCTGGACCAAGGGCGACAGGAAGGAATGGCGCAGATCATTCGGCAACTGATCGCTTCGGGTATGCCTCCCGAAGACGTCGCTCGCCGCCTCGCCCTCCCGCTCGCAACGGTGACCCAGATGGCGGCCCCACGGTCGTGAGCGGAAAGCCGGCACACATCGTCATGGCCATCGACGAACGGCGCAAGATCAACGCCGATCGCGAGCTGCGGCAACTGCTCGAACAGCAGGAGAAAGAGCGCCGCGAGCTGAATTCATCCCGTTTCAATCCGCACAAAGCCTACCAGGTCGGCAAGCGCGAAGGTCTTCAACAGGGTCTTCAGCAAGGCATCCAACAAGGTATTCAACAAGGTATACAGCAGGGTTTTCAGCAAGGCCTTCATGAAGGGCTGCAGAAGGGTATTCAGGAGGGCCTGCTCCAAGGGCGACAGGAGGGAATGGCGCAGATCATCCGTCAACTGATCGCTTCGGGCATGCCTCCCGAAGACGTCGCTCGCCGCCTCGCCCTCTCGCTTGAAACGGTGACCCAGATGGCCGCCCCACGGTCGTGAGCAGAACGTCCTGTGACCCCTTGGCCATGATCTTCAGGAAAGCGATGCTTCATTCGCTTCGGGCGCCCTGCCGAACCGGCTTTGGCACTCGGTGCTGATCGGGTGGCCGAAGTGGAGTCTGGTATACTCTGGGAAAAGGCCGCCAATCGCCTTGCTGGAGGAAATCACGCCATGGAACAGAACAGGCTGAATGTGCGAAAACGCGTCTCTCCCGATCGGGTGAAGGAGCTGCTCGGTGGCATCGGCCATCGGCGGTTTCGACCGCTGCAGAAGGAATTGATCAAAGACCTCGAGGCGGAAGGCTTTCGTTCGATCGCCCTCGAACTCTATTTGCGCCTGGCCGGGTGGTCGCATACCGGTGGCACGTATGTCCATGCCAGCGCTGAGGTGCGTGCCCTCTGCCGGGAGCTGTTCGGCTACGAGCTTCCTGAGCGGATCGGCACCTTCGCCCTCAAAGACTTTCGCTATCGAACCGGGGCCGGGTTGGAAAAGATCGTTCTCGAGGTGTTCAGATACCATGCAAGGCATTTGGCAAAAGACTGAGAAGGCACTCCCCAGGCTCGATGGTGTTCGAGCATCCCAGCCTGGGCCGGGCGAAGACCTCCGCGGTCCGTCGCGCCGCCCATCGGCAGCCTACCACGTTCCCTGAGCCAGCGGGTCGAAGGGGCTGGGCGGCCATGGCCTAAAGGCGGCCATGGCAGAAAGGCGGCCATGGCATCAAGGCGCTTCCGGCCGAGCCGAACGCCCCGTGAGGCGATGCGACGCTCGGTATGGCGTGGGGGCAGGGCGCGCCGGTGGCCATGCCCCCAGCTTCTTTTCGCGCCGGGCGTCCCCAGCTTCCCCATGGTCGCCGTCAGGATGAGGGGGAAGCAACCGCCGCGCTCGGCGCGGGGTCATGGGGCGCCAGGGCGCGGGCGATCTTGACCGCCTGCGAGTGGATGTTCTTGAGTGTCGAGAGCAGGTCGAGGTGCAGGGTCGAAGTCTGCACCGACTGGTCGCGGTGGGCGAAGACCCGCTTCATGTGCGAGGCCCGCAGTTCCTCTTCCATTTGGGCGATGACCGGTTCGGAGGCCAGCACCTGCTCGATGAGATGCAGGTCATGGGTGGCGAAGCCGTTGATCGCCTTCAGGAAGACGGCGTTGACCGCGTCGAACATCTTCATCAGCTCGCGGAAGCCTTCTTCCGAGAACCGCAATTCGCCTGCCTTCTTGACCTTCGAACAAGGCAGGATGACTTTGTAGATCATATCCGCCAGCCCCTCGAGGTCGTTGATGACGTTCATATACTGCATCATGGTCGCGGTCTGCTCGGCGGTCAGGGTGTTCTCCGACAGCCGTGACAAATACCGCGTGATCTGCAGGCGCAGGAAGTCGACCTTCTGCTCGCGCAGCGTCAGGTCTTCGATATGGGCGTCATGAGCGTAGCTGATCAGGGCCGGGACGCCGTGCATCATCACCTCGACGTGGCCGGCCATGCGGGCGATCTCGCGGGCGACATTGCCGAGAGCCAGCTCAGGCGTGCGCAGCAGTTCCTCGCTGAGGAACTTGGTGCGCAGGGGTTGTTCCTCGGGTTTGCCGGGCTCAGGCAGGAGCCACTCGGTGAGAGCGATGATGCGGTCGTAGAACGGCAGCAGCGCCACCACCTTGAGCGTGGCGCTGAGCATGTGGGCGTTGGCCACCTCGCGGGCCGGCGTGGCTCCGAACGGAGCGGAACACCAGGCCACCAGATCGGCGAAACTGGCCCAGTCGTAGAGGAACGGCAGGAAGATCACGGTGCCCAGCATGTTGTACACGACATTGAGGAGGGCCGTCTTCTTGGCGGGCAGCGAGGCGCCCAGCGCTGCGATCCAGCCCGTGATGCAGGTGCCGATGTGGGCGCCCAGGATCAGCGGGATCGCGGAGTCGAGCGAGATCAGGCCCTGGCCCGCGAAGACCACGATCAGGCCGATGGTCGCGCCGCTGCTCTGGATCAGCGAAGTGAAGAGCATCGAACCGAGGATGGCGGTGATTGGATAGTGGCTGATCGAGATCAGCAACTCCTTGAAGGCGGGAAACGAACGCAGGGGCGACATCGCGGTGCTCATCACCTTCATCCCGTAGAAGATGAGGCCGAACCCCAGGGTGATGTCGCCGGCGTAGCTGGTGGTACGATTGGAGGACTGCTTGAGGGCGAACCCCACCCCGATCAGCAGCAGCGCCCAATGGGAAATGTCGAACGCGATCAGCTGCACGGTGAAGGTGGTGCCGATGTTGGCGCCCATGATCACCGACAGGGTCTGCGGCAAGGTCATCAGCGAGGCGTTGACGAAGCCGACCAGCATGACGGTCGTGGCCGAACTGCTCTGGGTGATGGCGGTGACCACCACGCCGGTCAGGATGCCCAGCCAGGTACTGGAGGTGAAGGCCCCCAGGATCGCCTTCATGCGTCGGCCGGCGATCTTCTGCAGACCCTCGGCGCCGAGGGTCATGCCGTACAGGAACATGCCCAGGCCGCCGGCCAGCCCGAAGAGCAGGAACATCAACCACGACGAGTCGTAGACGGTTAGCTCGACCTTGACGATCTGGGTCGGATCAGCCGTCCGCTGGACGATGACCACATACTCGCCCGGCACCGAAACGCCGATCGAGAAGGAAGCCTGACCCTGGGCATCGGTGACGAGGGCAGGCGGGTCGAAGCCCACCGCGGCGGCCTTCGCCGGGCAGTGGCCGACCAGCAGATGGAGCCGCTCCCCGACGATGGGGGTGCCGGAGGCATCGGTCAGATGAACCACGACAGGTTCGCTGACTCCTCCCTCGAAGAGCACCTGCCGATCCCCCGAGATTCGCCTCAGGCCCGTCTCCGGGCAGGCTGGCAGAGGGGAACCGGGGGCGGCTGGCGACTTGGGTGAGAGAAAGGCGCTCGGCCCTGGGGTCCGACCTGGCGTCTGCCCTGGTGCCGGCGCGGGGGCCTCGCGCGGATACGTCGTCAGGGCCGGGCTCGAGACCGTCTCTGCGGCCAGGACCGGCTGGCCCATCGGCAGGGCCGCCATAGCCGGCGTTCCCGCCGTCAGCGCGGCGGCGCCTGCGCCAGACCCGACTGCTCCTGCCGTTCCCATGAGCAGGGTCGCCAGCAAGCAAGACACCCACATGCTCCATGCACGCACCATCATTCCTTGTCCTTTTGGCATTCTTTTCCGTTGATTCTACCCTGGAACATTCGTTTCGCAAACCATGCGATGCCTGCTTTCTGGAAGCGTCGGCAAGGCGGGTGAAAAGGATTCGGCCAAGGGTGCCGAGAAGCTGGCAACAAGAAGGGCAGCCTACCGACGAGGGGCTGCGGGCCGCATCTTCCCACCGCGGTTTCCACGTCAGAGGGGCGGCCGCGATGGATGGCCTGAAAATTGCTTGAAGCAAAGGCCGACAGGTGTGTTGCCATGTGGAGGAGGCGAGCCATGGATTCCATGAAGATCTGGGGCAGACGAGGCATCGGTGTGCTCCTGCTGGTCCTGCTGGCTTGGCCAGTGGGGGCGGTCACCTTTACGAGCCTCCGGCTGGTGCCGCGTCAGACTCCTGATGGGTTCGAGAACGCCCGCCGCTATGAGGTCGCGTATCTGGGCCCCAATGGGCGCGAGTTGAACGAACCCGATTTCCCCAGCTCCCTCAAGATCAAAGAGATGGACTTCATTCTGGCGGGCGTGGCTCGCCAGCTTCTCGATCTCGAATATGCCGCCGTCGGTCGGAAGGCCGACGTGCAGGCCGTCGCCTCGACCACCGCCGACGAGATCCTGGCGTTGGTGTCCGGCAAGCACTCCTTCGGCGCCCCCGCCTGGGACCCCGCCAATCAAGAGACTTTGGCGCGCTATCTGCAGACCGCTCCCGATTCGTTGCACCTGTATGTCATGCGTGTGCTGGTGACGCGTGGCGACAACGAAAGCGAGGAAGAGGTCGTCCCCCTCCTCCTCCGTCTGAAGCACTGTCCGGGCCAGCGTGACCTGCTGACCCTGTTCTTCCTGCGAAGGGAAGCCGAGGCCATCACGCCCGCGCCCTGACCTCACCTGAACAGAGGCGACCAGGCCAAGGGAGCATCCGCCCATCCGCCAAGGGGAAGGCCCCGACAGGTCCGCCGAACTTCGGTTCCGACAGCTGACGCCAGACCCTCAGGGGCGAAGACCCGGTCAGAGGGGCAGTACCAGCTGGGCGCCGACGTTGATCGCCGCCAGCAGGAACGAGGCGATGATGGCCGTGGCCGTCGAATCCATCTCGAAATCGTCGAGGAACTTGTCGATGACCATCAACAGGATCACCGACAGGCCGAAGGTCAGCAGAAAGACGGTGACGAAGAAGCCGGCGCCGGCCAGCAGAGGCCCGATGATCGGGATGAAGGCCAGCAACGTGAGGAAGAGGGTGCCGATGAGCAGGAGAGGCATGGCGAGCAGGCTCGCGATGTACCCGAGGATGCTGTACGCGACTGCGACGATGGCGGCGGTCTTTTCATCCTTGATCCGAAACCCCGGCAGAATCCTGGAGATGCCGTAGAACGCCGCCGTGTTGATGAGCAGGGAGAGCAGGGCGCTGAACATGATCCGAGCCTCCGAAGGCGAAAAATGCGAGGAGCGGTCAGAAGATCCCCGACCCAATGCTACACTTTTCGGAGGCCTGTTGTCAGGAAAAACCTGGGTGGCCGCCTGAAATCATTTCCTGGACAGAAGCAAGCCGACCTCCGTGAACTGAATCAGTCACGAAGGTCGGCGGCAGAGAAGGTTGGAAAAAACGGCGATGGTTCGCGAGCTTCTTATCGGGACCGATCAGCTTCGGTGAAGGCGCGATACAGCACATAGGCGCGGCTGACATACACCGCTGGCGTGCCGTAGGCTCCTTAAAAAGCCAACCAGGCCAGCGATGGTGTGACATCACGATCGGCTGACCGGCCATGGGCTTCGACCAGTCGGAAATGGTCAGAGGCTTGCCGATCGGGCCGGCGGGCTTGTCGGCGAGCCGGAATACGCGGGGCTGCCGAAGCCATGGCCAGGTCGAAACCCACGGTCGGTGGCAGGAATTGCTGCCTGGGCGGCCGCGGGGTAGAATGGAGGCACCGGCCGGCCCCACCAAGGGAGGGCAGGAGTTGCAAACCCCCGTCAGGGGAGGGGAGGTCACCTGAGCATGCGACGCCGATGGATGATGCTGGCCCGACTGGCCTTGGTGATGATCGGGGCTCTGACGATGCTGCCGCTGGAGGCGACTGATGCCTGGCAGAGCCTGCACGTGGCGGGCACCTTCAACGCCTGGAATCCGGCAGCCGCCTCGGGGCGGATGACCCAGAACGGCGACGCCTGGGAGCTCACCCAATTCCTGCATGCCGGCCTGATCGAATACAAGTTCTGCGCCGACGGCTCCTGGGCCGTCAACTGGGGCGACGACAAGGAAACCCCGACCCTGCCGCAGGAAGGCATCGCCACGCGCAACGCCGGCAACATCGTCCTGCGCCTCGAACAGGGGGGCACGTTCCTCTTCCGGTTCCGCCCTCATACCGGGGAATATCGCCTGACGCGGATCGCCGACGAGGCCGCTCCCCCATCGCCGCCCGTCCCCGCCGAACCGCCCTCGCCTCCGCCTCCCGCGCCAACTCCCACCGGCAAGGACTTCCGCGAAGAGACGATCTATTTCCTCATCACCACGCGGTTCTACAACGGCGATCCGACCAACGATTTCTACTGCCGCGACCGCTTGAAATTGGGCGATCCGCACTGGCGCGGCGATTTCAAAGGGTTGATCGAGCGGCTCGACTACATCAAGGAACTCGGCTTCACCGCCATCTGGATCACGCCGCCCATCGAGAATCGCAGCGGCCTCGACTACCACGGCTATCACGGCTACGACTGGACCCGCATCGATCCGCGGCTCGAATCGCCCGGCGCCACCTACAAGGATCTGATCGATGCCTGTCACGCCCGCGGCATCAAGCTGATCCAGGATGTCGTGATCAACCACTCCTCCAACTATGGCATCCGGGGCCAGGTCTGGATCGACCGGCTGCCGATCAAGTACTTCCGCAAGCCCGGCGTCGTGTTCGAGGCCCCCTACACCGGCAATCTCGGCAACTACAAGCATCCCTTCCGAGAAGACAATGATAATCCGCTGGCTCCCCCCTGGTTCCGAGAGCGGCAGACCAGCGATCCCGAAGGCGTGGTGCCGCTGCGCGATCCGGTCACGGGCATCGTCGTTCCCGACCCGCGCTGCCCGCCGGGACGCTTCTTCGATACCGACGTCAGCAAGCTGCCCGCCGAATGGTACCACCAGCACGGGTACATGGCGGGCGGCGACTGGGAGAACCCGGTCGCCTTGCAGACCAAGCACATGGCCGGCGATTGCCTCGATCTGGCCACCGAACGTCCCAATGTGCGGAAATACCTGAATGACGCCATCTGTCACTGGCTCGATCTCGGGGTCGATGCCATCCGGCTCGATACCGTCAAGCACGTCGAGCGCAGCGACCTGCTCAGCTATGTCAACACCTGGAAGCGACACAAACCCGGCCTGTTCGTCTTCGGCGAGAACCTGGTGAAGGGACATGGCTGGGGCGATCTGGGCGGCGACAACGGGCCGTCGTGCATCCGGCCCTGGTGGTACACCCGGCTGGGCGATGATCCGCGCAACCCCAACAGCGGCCCTGATTCGGGGTTTTCGGTGCTCGACTTCTCGTTGTTCTCGACCTTCCGCGACAATCTCAGCCGGGGCTGCTTCAACGGCATCGAAGGCGTGCTGGCCATGGATTGGGTCTACGGCGATGCCACCAGACTGGTCACCTTCCTGCAGAATCATGATGTCGGGCCCGACAACGATTTCAAATACCGCTTCAAGGGCGACGACTGGATGGCCGCCGTCGCTTACAACCTGCTCTGGACCATCCGCGGCATTCCGTGCCTGTACTATGGCGAAGAGATCGCTTTCCAGAAGGGCCTGCCGCAGGACATCTGCGGCAATGATGATACGCTCGATCAGACCGGCCGCGCCTATTTCGGCGACCATCTCGAGCCGGCGCGTCTGGCGCAGACCAAGGCCCACCCCCTCTGGCGGCATCTGCAGCGCCTGAACGCCATCCGACGCGCGGTGCCCGCCCTGCAGAAAGCGCCGATGAGCCTGGTGCGGGAATGGGGCAGCGGCATGAGCTTCGTGCGCGACTGGGAGAACGGGCGCAGCTACGCCGTGGTCGGCCTGGCGGCCGGCAGCGATCAGTCGATCACGGTGGTCGGCGTGCGCAACGGCCTCTACCGCGATGCGGTGACCGGCGCCGAGCGCCGGGTCGGCGACGGCACGCTCTCCTTCCCCGTCAAGGCTCATTCCGCCGGCATCTGGGTGCTGAATGGGCCCGGGAAGATCGGCACCGATGGCGAGTTCCTGCGCTGAGCCGGCGGCCGGCCCGATGGCTGCCTCCTGTCGTCCATGACCGACCACCGCCGGTCACGGCCCACGGAGGTCCCGCCCTGCCCTGGTGAGCCGCCTGGGGGGCCGGGATCCCAGCGGTCCGACTTCGAACTGAAGCCGGCCGATTTTCGACGCTTGAGCGCCTTCATCTACGACCGTCTCGGGATCCACTTGCCTCCTGTCAAGAAAACCCTGCTCGAAGGGCGTCTGCGCAAGCGCCTGATCGCTCTGGGCCTGCCGTCGTTCACGGCCTATTGCGATCTATTATTTTCCGAGCGCGGCCAGGCGGAGGAAGTGCCCCAGATGATCGATCTGGTGACCACCAACAAGACCGACTTCTTCCGCGAGCCCGACCATTTCACCTATCTGACGACGACCGCCTTGCCCCGTCTGCAGGCAGGTCAGGCACGACCTCCTGACAAGCCTTTGCGGGTCTGGAGCGCCGGCTGTTCGTCGGGGGAAGAGCCCTACACCCTGGCCCTGGTGCTCAGCGAATATGCGACGGCCCACCCCCCGTTCTCCTTCACCATCCTTGCCACCGACATCTCCTCGCGCATGCTGGCGATCGCCACCGCGGGCATCTATCCGGAAGAGCGGATCGCTCCCATTCCCCAGCACCTGCGGGAACGATTCCTGTTGCGCAGCCGCGATCGTTCCCGCCGTCTGATCAAGTTCGCTCCTGAGATCCGCCGCACCATCCGGTTCGAAAAACTCAACCTGAAGGACATTCCTCCGACCTTTCGCGAAACATTCCATATCATCTTCTGCCGCAATGTCATCATCTATTTCGACCGGCCCACCCAGGGATGGCTGCTCGAACAGCTCGTCCGCCGACTCGTGCCCGGGGGCTACCTTTTCCTGGGCCATTCCGAGGCGCTGACCGGCATGCGCCACGAGCATTTGCACGGCGTGGCGCCGACGGTCTACCGCAAAATGGGGGGGCCTGGAGGGAAGGACGTCCCATGACTGACGAACTCCTCGTTCTATTCAGGGAAGGCACCCGGGAAAATCTGGATGAACTCGAGGCGGCGCTCCTCGAACTCCGCGAGCGGCCCACCGACCGGGCCGAAGTCGATCGCATCTTTCGCGTCATGCATACCATCAAAGGATCGGCTGGCATGCTCGGCCTGGAAGCGATCGCGCAGTTCGCCCACGCTCTCGAGAACGAGTTCGACGCCATCCGCACGGGCCGCTGTCTGGTCACCCCGGCCCTGATCGAACTGGCCCTGCAGGCCCGCGACCTGTTGCTCGTGATGATCGAGGAGCCGTTCGGCGGACCGCCGGCCCCACCCACCGCTGGCGCGGCCATCCTCGAGGGATTTCGGTGCCAGCGCGCCGCCGTCGGCGCTTCGCCGGCTGACTGGCCAGGCGCGCCGACGACTGCGGCCGCGCCAACCGCCATCGCGGGCGCTCCGGCCGGCGGTTCGCCGCCCGCTCCCGCGGCGTCGGCCGGGTTGGGCCCTCTCTTCGACGAACTCGATGGCTGCCTGCTCGATCTGGTCGCGGCTCCAGCGCCCTTGCCCCGAGCGGCCGCCGCCTGTCGGCTGACTCGCGACCTCGCCCGCCGTGGGCGTGAGCAGGGGATCGACAGCCTGTGCGAGTTCCTGGGCGATCTCGAGGCCTTGCTGGTCAAGATCGCCCGGGGCGCGGTTCCCGTCACGGCCGAAGCGACGGCGCTTGCCCGGGAAGCAGCGGCCCAGGCGCGGAAGCTATGGCTGGAAGCCACGACCGAACCCGACCCGGCCGTCGAAATCGACCCAGCGGCCTTGCTGGCCGCCCTCGAGCGTCCCCTGCAGATTCGCCAGCAGATCCGGAATCACCTCGAGCTGCTCGGGCTGGCGGCCCCGCCCCCCCGAGCGGGCGCCTGGAACGTTCGATTAGTGCTCGTTGGCGACCAGATGTCGAGCGAGGCCCGGGCCGAATCCTGGTGGCGCCAGTCTCTCGATCCTCTCGGCCAGTTGATGCGCTGCCAGCCGGTCTTCGGGAACCCGGAAGCGACCATTGAACTAGAGCTCGGCACGGACGCCACCCCCGAAGGGATACAGACCTTCTTGCGGCAGCTCCTGGGGCCGGCCTTGCTGGCGCTGGAACTGAGGTCGAACCACGAGGCGCCGACGACCCGCACCGCGGCGACACCGCCGGGGAAAGATCGGCATCGGCCAGCGTCTCGTCCAACGGCTGAGGATGACCCACGTCCGACCGAGGCGTCCCCCGAAGTCCAGCGCTTGGGCGAGATCCTGCTGGCCCGCGGCGAGGTCTCTCCCACCGCCCTTGCGCAGTCGCTGGCCGAGCAGAAACCGCTCGGCGAACGGCTGGTGGCGGCCGGGGCGGTGCGGCCGGCCGCGGTCGACGAAGCCTTGGTCGAGCAGCGGCGGCAACGCGAGGCACGCGATCGTCAGATGCGAGCCGCTGGCCTGACCAGCATCCGGGTCAGCACCCAGAAGCTCGATAAGCTGGTGAATCTGATCGGAGAGCTGGTCACGGTCCAGGAGCGGCTGTCCCAGGCGACACGTACGCTCCTCGACCTGCGCAAGCACGAGATCGTGCGCCTGGTGCAGAAACTCGATCTGGCTGGGATCGCCGAAGAGGTCAACCGCCTGACCAGCGGCCTGCGCGACAATGCGTTGAGCATCCGCATGATGCCGATCGAAAGCACGTTCAGCAAGTTCCGGCGTCTGGTCCACGACCTGTCGGCTTCGCTCGGCAAGGAGATCGACCTTACCATGAGCGGCACCGAGACCGAGATCGACAAGACGGTCATCGATCGCCTCGACGAGCCTCTCGTCCACCTGATCCGCAACTGCGCCGATCATGGCATCGAGGCTCCCGACGTGCGGGAGCGGGCGGGCAAGCCGCGCCGTGGCACCATCCATCTGGCGGCCGGCCACGTCGGCGGCAACGTCTTGATCCGCATCAGCGACGATGGCGCGGGGCTCGACCGCGAGCGCATCGTGCGCAAAGCCATCGAACGGGGCCTCATCACTTCCGAGGCGTCGCTCAGCGAACGCGAGGTGTTCGCCCTGATCCTGCAACCGGGGTTCTCGACCGCCGAGCGGGTGACCGACCTGTCGGGACGCGGGGTTGGCATGGATGTGGTCAAACGCACGATCGAAGACCTGCGGGGGACGCTGGAGATTTCGAGCCGGCCTGGCCAGGGGACGACGTTCGAAGTCACGCTTCCCCTCACCCTGGCGATCATCGACGGGCTGCGGGTCAAGGTCGGGCGTCAGGATTTCATCCTGCCCTTGACGGCCGTGCGCGAATGCGTCGAAATGCACGGCACTCGCCAAGGGTCGGCCGTGACCCAGAACCTGATCGAGGTGCGGGGCTCGCTGATCCCGTTCATTCGCTTGCGAGAGCGCTTCCGTATCGCTGGCGAGCCGCCTGCGAGCGAGCAGGTGATCATCACCCTGCTGGGCGACCGGCCGCTGGGGCTGGCGGTCGACGCCGTGATCGGAGAACACAAGACCGTGATCAAGCCGCTTGGCAAGATGTTCCGGCGAGTGCCCGAGTTCTCAGGAGCGACCATCCTCGGGGATGGCACCATTGCCGTCATTCTTGATCCGGTCAGGCTCGGGAAGGCCTGCCAGGGGGCTGGTCAGCCCGCAGAGGGGTGAGCTATCATGGCTGTCATGCGGAAAGCTCCGTCGGTCCGTCTGCTGCGGGCCATCATCGACAGTCTGCCGTTCCCGGTGTTCGTGACCGATCCCGTCACCCATGCGATCCAGTTCGCCAATCGTCGGTTCCAGCGAGCGCCTGACGCCGATCGTCATCTCTGCCATCACCTCTTTCACCTCCCAGGGGAGGTCTGCCAGGCGCCGGAGGGATACTGTCCGCGCGAAACCATCAGCCGGACCGGGCAGCCGTTCATCAGCGAGCAGATGCACCTCGATGCGGCGGGCCGGGAGCATTGGGTGGAGGTGCAGGCGCACCCGGTCTTCGACTCCGATGGCACCCTCGCCCACATCGTCGAGTTCACCCTCGATATCACCGAAGCCAAACGGCGTCAGCGGGCGCAGGAACGTGAGACGGCGATCAATTCGGCCCTGGCCCAGCTGGCGGCTCAGTTGATCGATCCCCGCCATGGCATCGAAGAAATGGCGCGGCTCACTCTCGGGCACGCCAAATGGCTGACCGGGGCGCCCCACGGGTTCGTCTCCCACATCCGGCCCGACGATGGGGCTCTGGTCAGCTCGACCCTGACCGAGATGATCAAGCACGAGTGTCGAATGTCGGCCCCCGATCAACGGATCGTCTTCCCTCCCGGCCCCGATGGCCGGTTCCGCGGGTTGTTCGGGGTGCCTCTGAGCACCGGTCGGCCGTTGCTGGTCAACGATCCGGCCCGACACCCCGCCGCGATCGGAGTTCCGCCGGGCCATATCCCGCTGGAGAATTTCCTGGCGGTGCCCGCGCTCCTCGGGCAAAAGGTGGTCGGAGAGATCGCCCTGGCCAATAAGCCCGGGGGGTTCACCGCCGACGATCAGACGGTGGTGCAGCGGTTGGCTGAATTGTATGCCGCCGGGCTGCAACGACAACAGAACGAAGACGCGTTGCAACAGCTCAATCTCGATCTCGAACAGCGGGTGCAACAGCGCACCGCCGAGCTGCGCCAGACCGTCCGCCAGCTCAAGCAAGCCAACCGGCAACTGCATGTTCTGTCGGCGGAGACCCATCGTATCTGTGAAGAACGGCTAGCCGACATGTCCCGGCTCATCCATGACGAGATCGGGCAATTGTTGACGGGGCTCAAGGCCGGCCTTTCCTGGGTCGAACGGCATCTCGGCGAGCGTCGGTCCGACGCGGCACGATTGCGTGAGCGATGCCAGGAGTTGAAGGGGATGGCCGATGAAGCGCTGGAGGTCTCGCGCAATCTGGCGCGAGAACTTCGCCCTCATCTGCTCGACCATCTGGGGCTCGCCGCCGCCATCGAATGGCTGGTCGGCCAGTTCCGGCGCCGCACTGGCATCGCGGTCGATCTGCGCAACGACTGGCAGGAATCCGACCTGCCCGCTGCCGCGCGGGTCGAGGTCTATCGCATCATCCAGGAGGCCCTCACCAACGTGGCCCGGCATGCGAAAGCCTCGCGGGTGGAGATCCGTCTGACGCGCGAGGCCGAAGGGCTGGTCGGGCGGGTGATCGACAACGGGATCGGCATATCGCGGGCCCGCTTGCAGAAAGGGTTCTCGCTGGGCCTGCCGGGCATGCGGGAACGGGCGCGCGCCATCGGGGGAACCTTCGAAGTGCAGTCTCGACTTCGGCATGGCACCGAAGTCTGCCTGGTGCTGCCCCGTCGTGCCGCTCGCTCTCCTCGGAGGAAGGCGAGGCCGACATGATCAGGGTGCTGGTGGTGGATGATCACCCGGTCGTGCGGCGAGGGATCGCCTTCATCGTCAGCGATGCCAAAGACATTCGGGTGGTCGGGGAAGCCGCCACGGGGCAACAGGCCCTGGCCTTCCTGGCGCGGCAGCAGGTCGATGTGGTCATCCTCGACCTGGAACTGCCGGGGGAAAACGGTCTGGAGGTGTTCGCCCGGATCAAAGAAGCCTGGCCTGACCTGCCCGTCCTCATCCTGAGCATGTATTCCGAAGAGCAGTATGCCCTGCGAGCGATCAAGGCCGGAACGGCCGGTTACCTGTGCAAAGATACGATGGACGAAGTGCTGCTCGCCGCCATCCGGAAAGTGGTGCGCGGGGGGCGGTTCATCACACCTTCGCTGGCCGAGAAGCTGGCTGCCCATGTGCAGGGTGACGAGCGGCCGGCCCACGAGCGGTTGTCCGATCGCGAGTATCTGGTGATGCATATGCTGGCGAAGGGGCGGTCGCTGAAGGAGATCGGCGCCCATCTGGGGCTGAGCATCAAAACGGTCAGCACGTACAAGGCGCGCATCTTCCAGAAAATGGGGTTCGCCAGCCTGGCTGAACTTGTGCGATATGCCATCGAACACGATCTGATCGAAGCAGGCCCGTCCCCTCGGGGAGGCTGAGGTTCAGAGCGTTGGGCTATCCGATCCTGGGCCGGGCCGGCCGGGGTGACGAAGAGGCAGGTAGCACCGGCGCTCTCTGGCCAGCCCCGAAATGCCTTGTAAGAATATGCTGAGCGAATATCAGAGCGATTGGACGGTGGAAAGACAAGATTCTGATGCTCAAGGGGAAATATTTCTGAAAATGTCAGGCCGCTCTCCGATTGGCAGAGGCTGGCTGGATGGTTAGACTTCTGAGAACGCTGCTGCAGGAGGTCGCCGCATGTTTGATCATCTTCCTCTCTCGCGAAAGCTGCTAGGTGGCTTCGGTCTGATCGCCCTCATCACCCTGGTCGTGGGAGGGGTCGGACTGCATGGACTCTCTGTGCTAGGTGGGCATCTGGTGGAGATCGGCAAAGTGCGCTTGCCCAGCCTCGAACACCTGTCCGTTCTGTCAAGCCAGATGCGGCAAATCGTGATCGCCAACCGGACGATGCTCAACCCGGCGTTGGGCGAGGAGCAGTTCAAAGCCCAGTTCGGGGTCATCGCCAAAGCGCGCGAGGAATATCAGCGGGCGCTGGCCGCCTATGAAGCCTTGCCGCAGACATCCGAAGAAAGCGTAGCCTGGAAGAAATTCCAAGGCGACCATGCCGCCTGGTGGGCCGAAGTCGAAACCTACCTGCGGGTGGCCCAGGAGTATGCTGAGCTGGGCATCCGCAACCCCGATCGCCTGGGCCAGGATCTGGCCCTGTTCCGGGGCGACCATTACGCCTTGCTGCTTCGCCTGGCGGACTATGTGGAGGGGCGCGAAGAATGGTCTGGCGGGGATGACCATACGGCTTGCCGCTTCGGCAAGTGGTTGCCGACCTTCGAGACCGTCAATCCCGTCATTCGCGGGATTCTCGAGGAGATCGCATCCCCTCACACCCGGTTCCATGGGTGTGCTCGACGGATTCGGCAGGCGATCGAAAAAGGGAATCGCGAAGAGGCGATGAAGATCCTGCATGGGGAAATGGAGGAAGCCGCCGGGCAGACGCTGGGCAAGTTCGATGAGCTGCTCAAGGTGGCGGCCAGGTCCCAAGAGGCGTTGCAACGCATGCAGGCGTTGGTCATGGGACCGGTCGTCGAGCGTCTCGGAACGGCCCTGGCTTCTCTGGAGCGAGTCGAGGAGATCAACTCTCAGATCGCCCGCCAGGCCTTGAGTGCGAGCGATACCGACCAATCCCGGACCAGCTGGATCATGACTCTGGGCATGGCTATCGGCTTCCTGCTGGCCCTGGCGGGCGGTTGGTTCATCGGCAGCAACATCAACGGCATCCTGGCCGATTTCCGTCGGGAGATGGAACGCTTGATCCAGGCGGCCGTGGCTGGGCGACTGACCACCCGCGCGCGGCTCGAGGCCATCCATTTCGAGTTCCAACCCCTGGCCGAGGGCATGAACAAGACCCTCGATGCAGTCATCGGGCCCTTGCATGTCGCGGCCGCTTACATCGACCGGCTGGGGCGGGGCGATGTGCCCCCACCCATCACCGACCCCTACCAGGGCGATTTCGACACGCTGAAACAGAGCCTGAACAACTGCATCACCAATGTGAAGGCCTTGATCGACGATTCCGTGATGCTGGCCACCGCGGCGGCCGAAGGGCGGTTGAGCACCCGGGCCGACCCGTCGCGCCACCAGGGGGATTTTCGCCGCATCGTCGAGGGCGTGAATCGCACCCTCGATGCGGTCATCGGCCCGCTGACCGTGACCGCCGCCTACCTCGACCGCATCAGCCAAGGGGATCTGCCACCCCGCCTCACCGAGCAGTACCACGGGGACTTCAACGCGATCAAGACCAGTCTCAACGTGCTGATCGATGCCTTGAACGCGATCAACACGCTGGCGCGCGAGATGGCGCAGGGCAATCTGCAGGTGCAGGTGGCTCTGCGTTCAGACAAAGATGAATTGATGCGCTCCCTGCAGTTGATGATCAAGCGCCTCACCGAGGTGGTCACCGATATCCGGACCGCCGCCTCCAACGTGGCGCATGGGAGCAACGAGCTGGCGGCGAGTGCCGAGCAGCTGTCGAGCGGGGCCAATGATCAGGCGGCGGCCGCCGAAGAGGCGTCGAGTTCGATGGAAGAGATGAGCAGCAACATCCAGCAGAATGCCGAGAACGCCGCACAGACCGAGAAGATCGCTCGCCAGGCCGCCGAGGATGCGCAGGAAGGAGGCAAAGCGGTCGCTCAGACGGTCGAGGCGATGCAGGAGATCGCGTCGCGCATTTCGATCATCGAAGAGATCGCTCGGCAGACCAATCTGCTCGCCCTCAATGCCGCCATCGAAGCGGCCAGGGCTGGCGAGCACGGCAAGGGCTTCGCCGTCGTGGCCTCGGAGGTGCGCAAACTGGCTGAGCGCAGCCAGCTGGCCGCTCGCGAGATCCGTGATCTGTCGGCCTCCAGTCTGCAGGTGGCCCAGCAGGCAGGCGAGATGCTCGCTCGCATCGTGCCCGACATCCGCAAGACTTCCCAGCTGGTCCAGGAGATCAGTGCGGCCTGCAAAGAGCAGTCGGCGGGAGCCCATCAGATCAATACCGCCATCCAGCAGCTCGACAAGATCATTCAGCAGAACGCCGGCGCGGCCGAGGAACTGGCTTCGACCTCGGAAGAGATGGCATCCCAGGCCGACCAGATGCGCTCCATCATCGGCTTCTTCAAGGTCGACGGCGCCGAGGAGGAGGGAGCCGAGTCGCTGCTGGTCCCGCGTCCGTCCTCGCGAGCGGGCCAGGACGACCAGCCAACGGGTCGGCCCCGGCGGGACCCGCCCCGCGCCGCCGGATCCCGCCCGGGGGCCGGCGGCCGGGCGATCCGGTCGGGCCGGGGGGTCGAATTGAAGATGGATGATGGGGCGGCCGCCACGGGCGATCCCGAATTCGAGCGCTACTGAGAGGGGAATGCCATGACTCCGATGCGGTCTTCCGTTGAGGCCACTCCCTCGCCGGCCGACGCCGGTCGGCCGGCCAGCCTGCAGTTCCTGACCATCCAGCTCGATCACGAGGTGTTCGTGCTCGAAGTCGCACGGGTTCGCGAGATCCTGGACTTTCCGCCCATCACCAAGATTCCTCGTACTCCCGATTTCCTGCGCGGGGTCGTGAACATCCGGGGAAGCGTGGTTCCCGTGGTCGATCTGAAGCAGAAATTCGGCCTGGGCCAGACCGAGAAAACGATCAATACCTGCATCGTCGTCGTCGAAGTCACCCTGGAAGGGGAGACGGCGGTGGTCGGGGTCCTGGCCGATGCCTGCCATGATGTGATCGAGGTCGAGAGCAACCGCATCGAACCGCCGCCCAAGCTGGGCACTCGCTTGAACATCCAGTTCCTGAAAGGAGTCGTCAAGCTGGGCGAGACGTTCGGCCTCTATCTCGACCTCGACCGGCTCTTCTCGCCTGAAGAACTGGCCCTCGTCCTGGAGGAGACCGACGGCCAGCCGACGGCACGCTGACGGCGGCCGAGCCCCAGATGGACAAGCCCAGGGGCCCCGCCCTCGCCGGCCGGGAGAGCCAGCGCTCCGGGCCAGTCCGGGTGCTGATCGTGGACGACTCGGCGCTGGTCCGGCAGGTGATGACCAGCATCCTGGCCGGAGATCCTGGCATCTCCGTGATGGGGGCGGTGCCCGATCCCTATTTCGCGGCCCAACGCATCGCCGAGGAAGTGCCCGACGTCATCATCCTCGATATCGAGATGCCGCGCATGGACGGCCTGACCTTCCTCGACAAGATCATGAGCCAGCATCCCATTCCCGTGGTCATCTGCTCCTCGTTGGCCGGCCCGGGCTGCGAAGCCACCTTTCGGGCGTTCGAGCTGGGAGCGGTCGAGGTGATCGCCAAACCGCGCATCGACACGAGCACCTTCCTCGAAGAAGCCCGCATCCGGATCTGCGATATTGTCAAGGCCGCCGCCCGCGTGCGGTGTCGCCCGCGGCCCTCGCTGTCGATCCGGCCGAAGCTGTCGGCCGATGTCATGCTCCCTCGCCCAACCAGGGCTCAAGCCTTGCAGACCACCGACCGGGTCGTGGTGGTCGGAGCCTCCACAGGCGGCACCGAGGCCCTGCGGGTCTTCCTCGAAGCCCTGCCTCATGACGGCCCCGGCATCGCCATCGTGCAGCATATGCCCGAAAAATTCACCGCGTCATTCGTCAAACGGCTCGACCGCCTGTGCCGGGTCACCGTCAAAGAAGCCGAGGACGGCGACCCCATGATGCGCGGCCACGTGCTGATCGCCCCCGGGAATCGCCATCTGCTGTTGAAGCGCAGCGGGGCTCGCTACTACGTCGAGGTGCGCGACGGCCCGCTGGTGTCGCGCCATCGCCCTTCGGTCGATGTCCTCTTCCGATCGGCCGCGCGCTGTGCGGGCGCGAATGTGGTGGCGGTCATCATGACCGGCATGGGCGATGACGGGGCGAGCGGCATGCTCGAACTGAAGGAAGCCGGGGCCCAGACGATCGCCCAGGATGAAGCGACCAGCGTGGTTTTCGGCATGCCCCACGAGGCCATCGCCCGGGGCGGGGTCGATGTGGTCCTGCCGCTGGAGCGGATTGCAGCCGAGGTCTTGCGGCGATGCGCGATGTGAACTCGGGCCACGGCAACCGGGGGAAGCGGGTCGGCACGCGGCTGGCCGGGAAGCCGTATCCTGGCGAACGGGCGACCGCGACGGGCGCCGACCCCCTGCCGCCCTGGTACCGCTTCCCCGAAACCTCCGGCAAAGCCTCGGTCCGCTTGAACATCGGCGAGGTGAAGGCCTGTGCGGAACCCACCATTCTGCACACCTTGCTGGGGTCGTGCGTGACCACCTGCCTGTTCGATCCGGTAGCGGGTGTCGGCGGTATGAACCACATCCTCCTGCCGACCGTCCATGCGCCGCGGGCGGGGAATCCGCACCTCCGATTCGGACTCGATGCCATCGATCGGTTGATCCATGAGCTGACCCGCGTGGGGGCGTTCGCCCCGCGGCTTCTGGCCAAGGTGTTCGGCGGAGGACATGTGATCAATGCGATCGCTTCCCAGTTCAGTCCTGGGGATCGGATTGTCGAGGGAGTTCTCGCTCGGTTGCAGCATCTGCGGATTCCGGTGGTGGGGCAGGATACAGGCGGCATCTGGACACGAGTGGTCCAGTTCCATACCGATTCCTTCCATGTCCTGGTCCGGAAAACCGCCTCCGGGCATTCCCAAGTCCTGGCCACCGAGGAGGACCGGGTGCGGCGTTCCCTGGAGCCGGTCGGGTCCTCCTTCTGACGAACCCGGGCGCGGCGGTTCAGCCGAGCAAGAAGGCTTCGATCTGCTGGGTCTTGCCCTTGACATGCCGGAAGGGCAGGCGCTGGGCGGGCACGCCTGGGCCGGCCAGGGCGAGGGAGGCGCCGCCGATGACGACCTGGGAGCCGCCCGTGGTGTGCGCCAGGGTAGCCAGGCGGGCGGCCAGGTTGACGGTGTCGCCGATGGCGGTCAGATCGAGCCGGACGCCCTGGGCCCCGATGATGCCGTAGACGGCCGGACCGGTGTTGATGCCGATGACCGGGGGCGGCAACCCGGCCTCGGCCAGGGCGGCCCGCAGGTCGCGGGCCACGGCGAGCGCGGCGGCCACCGCCCCGGGCCCCCCGCCGCAGGTCTCATGGACGAACAGCACGAGGATCTTCTCGCCCATGACCTTGTCGATCTCGCCGCCATGCTGCTGCACGGCCCGGTCGATCGCTTCCAGATGGAGGCCCAGCCGCTGGAAGATCTCGTCGGGCCGGGCGCGGGCCTCGAATTCCTCGAACCCCGTCAACGACGAGAAGAGCACCGTGACCTCGGTGGTCATGCCCTGCCGGGCCCTGGCCTGGAAGGCGGAATCGTCGATCGCTTTGCGGACCGACGACGAGACGAACCGCCCCAGCAGCTTGCCTTCCTGCAGCTTGCGGGCCATCAGATTGAAGGCCGAACCCAGCGCGCCGAATTCGTCGCCCCGCTCGGCGTCGAGGGTGACCTGGAAGTCGCCCGCCCGGATGCGCGCCAGGCCCTGCAGCAGCGCCCCCAGTGGCTCGAGGAAGTGGGCGGCCGCTCGCACCGAGACCAGGATGGCCAGCAGCAGCATGATCAGGCCCAGGAACAGGGCGGAGCGTTCCTGCGTCGCGCGATCGACCGCCAGATGACTGGTGGAACGATGGCCGGCCAGCAGGAACCGGCTGGCGTAGCGGCCGGGGCGAGCCTCGTACAGCCGCTGTTCGGCCTCGACGAACTGGCGCAGGGGGGCGCGCAGGTGCTGCACCGCTTTGATCAGCGAGATCAGCGTGGGAAAGGCTTCCAACCCATCGGGAAAGCTCTCGTGGCCCAGGGTGCCGGTGGCGATCCGGCGGGAGGAGTCGATGGCGAACAACCCGGTGAAGGCCGGGCCCGTCGCGGGGTCGCGCCGGGGGGCCGGCGGCGCCGGCTTCGCCGGAGCGGCTTCGATTCGGGGTTCGGCGGTCGGAACCGCGGGGACAGGGCTGGCGCTGTCCCTGGGGGCCACCGGGGGTGGCAAAGGGCGGCGCCCGGGCGGCCGGTCGGCAGGGAGGTGGTGGTCGGCTGGCCGCGCGCTCGACGAGGCCGGGGGACCTCCTCGCGGCAGCAAGGCGGCCTGGAGGTGAGGTCGGTCGACGATGCTATCGGACCAGACCCAGGACAAGGCATAGCGGATGACGCCGTCCCAGCGCAGCAGCCGGGAGATGCGATAGAGGCGGGCGATCTCCATCGGCAGTTCCGCGACCCCCAGCGGATAATGGAAATAGGCGGTGAAGACGCCAGGACCCAGGGTATCGAGAACGGCGCCCAAAAAGGCTTCTTTGACCTGGCCGGCCAGGGTGAGCCCCGAGCCGTCGGGTTGGGCAGCGGCGGACGGCCGCCGGAACGTCAGGGTGGGGCTGACCTGGGGCAGCATGTCCTGGACGAGGATGGCCAGGACGTTTTCGGTGGGGCCGGCGGTCGTTCGGGCGACAGGGACCTTGTCCCATTGGGCGACGAACCCCATGGGTCCGACCAGCAGCATGGTGTTGAGCAGATCGTCGTCGCAGAACCCGGCGACCATCCGGCGGGCGAGGTCGCCCAGGTATCGGATGGCCGGATCGCGGTCGCCGGTGGTCGGTCCGGCGGTGGGCGCGCCCTCGCTCGCCGTCTGTTCGAGGGCGCGGAACGCGGCCACCGTGGCCGAGGCCTCGGCCAGATTGCGCATCTGCCTGATCAGCCGGGCATGGAACAGGCGGGTCCCGGCGTCGAGGCGGTCCAGATCTTCGCTCATGGTGGCGGCCAGCAGCCGGCGCTCCACCCGCTGTCGGTCGGCGATGAAGCGCCGGCCCGGGCCGAGCGCCCCGGCCAGCGGCAGGATGGCCACCAGCAGGAAGGTGCCGACCAGATGCCAGCGTACCGAAAGGGCCGGGCCGCGGCCGAAGACCTGTCGCTCCACCAGCAGGAACAACCCGCTGCACCAGAGGAGGCCGGCCAGGGTGAGCAGCAGCAGCCGGCCGAGCGAGCGGTGGCTCCCTCCCAGATCGAGCGGCGTGCCCAGGACGGCGCGGTACGGGAATTCGGGAACGTCAGGCCCCAGGCACAGCAGCACGTCATCGATCTCGCTGACGGCGGGCAGCATGCGGCCGCCGCGGGCGGCGCGGCGCAGCCGTTCGAATAGGGCGGGCCGAGCCCGGAAGAACCGGGAGGCGACGAACGGACCGCCCCGCCGGGTGGGCAGGAAGGCGATGCCCGAATCGGTCTCGGGCCAGTCTCGTGCCAGAAGGGTCGCCCCGAAGGCCGGCGGCACGCGCGCCAGATCGAGGCGGACCACCAGGACCCAGCGGACCGGGGCGGGGCGGGGGCGGCCAGGCGAGGACCGGAGGGGCGATGACGGCTCTGTCAGGCCAGGAGCAGGGCCGCGGCGTTCGTCCTGCCGTGGTGGGAAAGGCGGTGGCGGGCGGTCGGGCGAAGCCGGCGCTTCCGGGTCGGTCGAAGCTGGTCGCGGCGGCCGCGCGGGCGACGCCGGGGTGTCGGCGGGTTTCTCCGGCCCCGCCACCGGTGGCGGGACGGGGCCGCAGACGTCCCAGTACAGGAGAAGGCGCCGACCTGGCACATGGAGCGGGCGGGGGCGTCGTTGCCAGGCCTGACGCTGGAAGGGGTTCAAGGCGATGGCGGCGCCCAGTTCCCGCGTCAGGCGTCGTGCCAGCGAGGCGGCGCCGTCGTCCTGGCCGGCCGCCCAGCGAGCGAATGGTTCCAGGAGGCGACGATCGCGGAACCCCGGGCCGCCGCGATGGGCCCAGACCACCCGCGCTGTCTCGCTGCCCACTTCGATCACCCAGGCATCGTGCGGCGGCATCTGCCAATGGAGGATCTGCTGGTGCAGGCGGACCAGGGCGGCCCGCACGCGCCGAGGCGAGACCCCCGGTCGGCCGGCGGCCCGCTCGGCCGCCGAAGACCACGCCTGCAGCAGCCGCCGGAGCTGCTCCGAGGTCTGCGCCGCCCCCTGTTCGATGGGCAGCCGCCGTCCGGCCTGCTCGATGATCTGCTCGCGGCGCAGTTCCCGGGCCAGGGCTTCCTGGTCGGCCTGCTGGTAGAGCAGCAAGCCCAGAGGAAACGTCAGGATCAGAATGGATACCACCAAGGAGAGCGAGCGGTGGATACCCACGCTGGGCAGGGGACGGGGCGAACCGGGCGGGTTCATGCGGCGCCTCCCGCGGCGGCGGGGAGCAGGTGCCCCAGTTCGCGGGCCCCGATGGTGCCTGGAACCGGGACCAGCTCGAGGTCTGGATGATGGGCAGCCAACCAGCCGACCACCACCGGACTGACGACGATCCGGGTGCGGGAACCCCGCCGCGACAGGCCTTCCAGACGTTCCGCTTCGCGGCGCACGGGGCCGAGCACGGCATGGACGGCGCGTCCCGCCGAACTCAGCGTGCCCGTCAGGATCTCGCCGCCATCGATGCCGATCCCCATCTCGTAGGGGAAGGCGCCCATCTGGCGCCGGGTCAGTTGCAGGGCCTGGTGGCGCCGTCGCATCTCGGAAGCCGCTCGCAGCGCTCGTTCCAGACCAGACCCCGGCTCCTCGTCGGTGAACACGGCGACGATGGCGTCCCCGATGAAGGTCTCGATCAGGCCGCCGGCGGTGCGAATGGCCGCCGACATGGCGTCGAGGTGGGCGTTCAGCATGGCCACGACCTGTTCAGGGGGATGGATCTCCGACAGGGTGGTGAAGCCGCGCAGATCGCAGACCAGCACGGCGCCCGACCGGATCCGGGCCGGTCCTTCCGGCCCGGCGGGCCCCTGATCCTCCAGCGAGGACTCCAGCGAGGCCTCCAATGTGGCCGAGACGAACTGGCCCAGTTCGCGCCGCTTCTGCAGCCCTTCGATCATGCGGTCGAACGAGCGGGTCACCTGCCCCAGCTCGTCCTCGCGCGCCAGCCCCACCCGCACGTCGAGCCGCCCCTCGGCCACCTGGCGCAGACCGCGCTCCACCTCCTGCAGGGGCGCGACGAGGTGCCGCCCGGAGGCCAGGCCCAGCACCAGGATGACCAGCCCGATCAGAACGGTCAGGTTGGCCAGCAGGAACCGGCGGTGGGCGGCGAGCGCCCTGATCTCCCGCAACGGGCGCGAGGTGCCCAGATACAGGTTCTCGGCCGAATGGCAGGGAATGGCTGCGAATACCGCTTCCTCGGTCACCAAGGTTTGCGGCGAGTGGGTGCGGGTGGTGGTTTCCATCAACCAGCGCATGGTCCGACCTTGGCTGGTGTGCCAGAACTTTTCTTCGAGACCGTGGTATGTTGGCTGGAACCCCCGCACCGAACCTCGGCCGAAAATCAGCCAGTGCCAAGGGTCGGCGCCCTGACGGAACTGTCGGCAGATCCGGGTCAGGCGCCGGTCGAACGCCGAGGTCGGATCGGCCAGCAGGGAGAGCAACCCTCGGATCTCCCCCCCAGGTGCCAGCATTTCACTGAAGTGCAGCAGTGGCGTACCGGCCAATGCTACATAGGCACCTTGGTTGGAAGTGAGGTAGAGCGAGTCGGCGGTATCCTTCCCTTCGATCATGAGCAGGCCGGCGGCCGCCATGTATTGCGATACCAGGGTCATGGTATCGCTCCCCGCTCCTCCTTTCCCTGTCGGAAGAGGAATCCCGAGGACAGTCAGCAGGGAATCCCGAAGCGATCGAAAGAGATTGGTGATAAAACCTTGCCGATTGGCTCCAAAAGCGGTTGTCCAGGTGCGTATGCGCGGTTGGTCATCCAGCGGGAGGAACGACAGGTCAGTTAGGTCAAGGCCGTGTTGTTGGAATAGAGCGCGAACTTGGTCGGCGGCCCGCCCGAAGTCGGTTGCCATGCTCTCCAGAAGACGTGCTGGCAGGGTGGCATGCGCGGTCAGGCGATGACAGATGTCGACGAAATGCAGAATCAGCGTGCCATTTCCCGAGTCGATCTCTTCCAGATGGGCGATCGCCTGATCCAAGGTGGCCTGCACCTCGCGCATCTCGGAGATCCCGATCTGCATCGATCCTACCAGGAACAAGGCGGACAGCGGCAGAGCGCCCACCAGCGCGAGAAAGCCCGGAAACCAGAGGCGCAGCGGCAGGCTCACCGTGCGTCCGAAGATCAGGGTGCGCGCCAGCAGCAGGCCCCAGAAGAATCCCAGGCCGCCGCTCAGCCAGGCCGACAAGGGAACCGCCCGCTCGGCGGGCGGAGCGGTTCCGGTGAGGGGAAAGTGGAGCCACAGTTCGAACGAGGCGTTCAACGACAGGAATTCCCGGATGGCGTAGCCGTCGGCGATCCGTACCAGCTTCCCGAAGGGCAGGAGCCGCTCTCGATCGGCCGCGAGACGAGCCTGACGGAGGAGGCGTCGCAGGGCGGGCGACGGCCGCGCCCCCTGTGGGAAGACGGGCCGCAGGTGCGCCGGCGCGTTGTCGAGGGGGACATAGCAGGGCGTCGCCGGGAACCGACAGCCGGGGACCCGGGCGTGCAACGCGCGCCAGCGCGGCCTGACCAGGGTCGGGGTGCGCTGGGGGAACAATACGAAATAGCCCAGGCGCGGCCGGCCGCCGCGGGTCACCGTGTCCCACAGCAGGAAGCGACGCGCCCCGTCGTAGCGGGCGACGGTGACCCGCCCTTGCCGGTACCCGGCGGCCAGAGCGAAGGGGCAGAGCTCGCCGAAGACGCCCAGGCAGCGTTTCTCGGCCCGCCGCCGCTCATCCCGCGACAGGGTGGAGGCAGCGGCGAACCAGCGGAAGAGGTCGGCCATCATCCGCCCTTTGGTGGTCGTCAGGCCCGGCCCTTCGAGCGGCAGCCAGGAGCCGTCGGCGCGGGCCTGGAAGGCGTAGACCAGCGTGCCAGCCGGGCGGAAGGCGGGCGGGAAGGCAGTCGTGAAGGCCCTGGCGAAGGCCTCGCCCAGCGCGGGAAGATGGCCCCCCGCGAGCTGACCTCGCGTCTCGGGCGGCGGTTCCTGCCGCGCCGGCCAAGCGCGGGCGGCGCGCGCCGCGCGCGCCTGGTCGGCCAGGGCCTGCTGCAACAGGCGCTGGAACCGGCTGTTGCGCCGGACCACCTGGGCTTCGAACGGCAGCCCGGCCCGCAGTGCTTCCGCGCGCCGGATGGCTTCCTGACGGAGCGTGGCTTCGAGCCGGCGCTGCTCCCACGATTCGCGCTCGCGTTCGGCGAACCGGACGACGAGCAGCAGCATGAGGGTCAGGCCGAGGGGCAGCAGGAAGGGCAGGCAGGCTCGCCCACGGGAGATCATCGGTGGTTGTTCCCCCATCGCGGTCGCTGGCGCCGCCGCGCCGGGTGTTCTGGCCCTCGGCGGGCGAGACGTGGTATGATGGAGGTGGCAGGACCGGATACCGGTCGTCGCAGGAGCGAGGCATGCAAAAGATCATTCCCACATCGATTCCCGAGGTGAAGTCTTCCCTCGAAGCCTTGAAGAACGCCTTTACCAGCTCTCTGCATCAGCTGGTCGCCAAGGGCAACGAGCTGCAGCAGGTGGCCGAACACCTGATGAGCGGCGCCGTGGCGCGCGATTTTCCGCGCTGCGACATGGTCGAGGGCAGCGGGGAGCTGTTCGTCCTGTTCGAACTGCCCGGCCTGGCGCGCGAAGACTTCCAACTCGAGATCGGCGGCGGCTTGCTGACCGTGCGCGGCGAGAAGAAGAGCCGCCTGCAGGGGCGCGGCGCCGTCATCCATCTGGGCGAATGCCTCTATGGAGCCTTCGAGCGCACCGTCTCCCTGCCGGTGCGCGTCGCCGAAGACAAGGCGGCTGCCGAATTCACCGCCGGGGTGCTGATCGTCACGCTTCCCAAAGCGGAAGCCGGCGATCGACCCCGCCATCCCATTCCGATCCGCTGATCGCCGGACGTCCTTCGGGCGACTCGCGAGGAATACGCCTCTCCGCCATTCCTTGCCCCTCGGAGGCCGTCGGCGCTCACCGTGGCGCCGGCCTTCTCGTGGCCTCCGCGCCGCCTCAGCACAGCTCATCGGAAGAGCCGCGCCCCTTCCTGGAATGGGTCAATACCACGCTTTCAACAGGCTGCCCGGATAGTAATGGGCCAGAATGCGATCGAAGGTCCAGCCCCGCTTCGCCAGGGCCTGGGCCCCGGTCTGGCACATGCCCACGCCGTGGCCGAAGCCGGCGCCGTGCAGCTCGACCCCGGTGATGAACCCGGCGGCATCTCGCTGCCACTCGGCGATGAAGCACGAGCTGCGCAGGCTGCCCAGCAGCTGCCGGATGGTCAGCTCCTTGTTCACCGTGGTGCGGCCCTTCTCGCCGATGAAGGTCATCTGGTAGATGCGGCCGGAGAAGCCGCGGGCCAGGTCGGTGACCTGCTTGATCCGGCCGAGGCCCAGCTTGTCTTCGATCGCCTTCCAGTCGGAGCCGGTGATCGTCTTCGTCCAGCGGAACTTGTCGCCGCCCTCGACGGTGGGATCGTTGCAGAAGCACCCGGCGGGCGGCTGCCGAATGAACACGCCGACCTGCTCTTCCTCCGAGAGGTCGAGGGCCGGGGCGGCGGGGGCGTCCCAGCGGCCGGCCAGGATGGGCTCGGGAGTGGTCGTCCAGACCAGGTGGTTGGCCTCGGTGTGGCCGCCGCAGTTCGACGAATAGACGGCGTTGAGCACCGCACCATTCGGTTTGACCAGGACCAGTCCACGGGTGGGTTCGATCTTCGGCGCGATCGAGGCGACATGCACGGTCTCGCCGTTGTAGACCTGGCAGTGCTGCTCGGAGCAGGTATCGAAGCCCTCGGCGGCGTGCCGGATGCCGATCGAGGCCATGATCTCGCCGCGGGCGGCGACGGCCTGGGCTTGCAGGGCCCCGGTCTCGGCCTTGGCCGAGATCTCGGAGGGGACGATACCGGCCAGCACCCGGTCGAGGTCCTGCTGCAGGATGCAATCGAGGGCGTCGTGGGCGCCCCAACGCACCAGCAAGCGGCCGCGGTAGTCGCGGTCGGCGAACCCGTGCCACGGATAGCCGACCGCATATTCGACTCTGTACAAGCGAATCAGGCCTTGCAGGCGCAGGCTCAGTTCTTGGCCGGTGGCCAGCGTTTCCCCGTTCACTTTCAAGGTGATCAGACCCTGGGCGAGATGGACGACCTCGTCGTACACGGTCGCCGTCTCGCCGGCCGCGGTCAACGAGGCGACCAGGGCCTGCGCGGGGGCGGGCTCGTCGAAGACGGCGATGGCGGCGAGGGCGCGCCGGTTGTCGGCCAGCGGCATGCCGTCGGGGCCGGTGAACGTCTGGCCGAGGGTCAGGCGATGGACGGGCCACCCGGCAGCCTGCCAGGGCTGGGTCAGGGCGTCGAGCTTGCCGGTCTCGGCGAGGGGGACATCGGCGACGACCACATGGTGCCGCAAGAGGGCGCGCGCGGTCAGCACGCCGGTGATCTGCCCGCGGGCGCCCGGGGCGATCTTGCCGGTGCGGCCGCCCAGGGCCCAGTCGGCGCCGTCGAGGCACAGGAAGTCGAGCGAGCGTGGATACTGGGCCACCTTGATCAGGATCTGGCGTTCGCCGGCCGCCAGCGGGACGGCGGCGAGCCCCAGCCCGACCAGCCCCAGGGCCAGCCCGAGACAGACCGTCAGCCATCGGGGCGCGAACCCACGGATCGGCGTGCCGGGCGGAGACCAGCGGTCGGCGCAGGTGGCAGACATCATGGTTCCCTTCCTTGTCGGTCGTTTTGTCTTCAGCTTACCACATCGGTGGCTTGGATGACCAGCACCGAGGCGTCGTCGGCCCAGGGCACCGGTTCGGTAAACTGTCGCACCGCCGCGAAGATGGCCTGTCCGGGATCGCCACCACCCTCGAGAGCGGCGGTGACGGCGGCGGCGAACCGGGTGTACCCGAAGGGGGTCTCCGACCGATCGACGGCTTCGACCAGCCCGTCGGTGTAGAAGACGATCGCGGCCGGACCGTCGGCAGTTCCAAGCCATAGATCCAGGGGCTGGGGCTGACTGCGGCGAGCCAGGCCCAGCGGGTAGCTGGTCGGGGTTTCCAGAAAGGTGGCCGGCTGCCCTGGTCGCCAGACCAGGGGGAAGGACTGGGCGGCATTGGCCAGCCGCAACCGGCCGGTGGCCGGCTCGAGCAGGCCCACCACGCAGGTCATGCCCAGCGCCCGGTCGAGGACATCGCGAAACAACCGGTTGAGGGTCTCGAGAATCGCCTCGGGCCGGTCGGGGAAGCGGGGCCCCAGCTCGCGCACTGCCTCCTTGGCCATGGCGGTGACCAGGGCGGCGCCGATGCCATGGCCGGTGACGTCGCCCAGCACGATCAGCACCCGTCCGTCCGGCAGTTCGTGGTGGTCGAGGAAATCGCCGCCCGTGGCCTGGGTCATCTGGTTGCGGGCGACGAGACGGAACCGCCCGCAGCGCCGCTCGGGCGGCGGCAGCAGCCGCGCCTGGACGACCGCCGCCAGCTGCATCTCGGCGAGGTGGGCCATGGCTCGGTTGAAGGCGGCGAACAGACGCCCCAGTTCATCGGTGCGCTCCGCGGGCAGGCGCAGCGCGAACCGCCCCTCCCGCATGGCTTGCACGCCGTCGGCCAGGTCGCGCAGCGGCGGCAGCAGCCGCGATCGCGTGACCAGGGTCAACAGCAGGCAGAATCCCAACGCCAGGATCAGCCGCCCGCCGGCCGCCGCGATCACGTTCCGCCGCGCGGCGTGCAGGCGGTCCAGCGGCGTGATGGCCAGCACGGTCGAGACCGGCAGCCGCCGGCCGGTCCGTCCCACGACATCGAACGATTCCGGCCCGAGGCGGGCCGCGGTCTGCAGCAGCGCATCGGGTTGCCGTCGCACCTGCTCCTGCAGCGGCAACCAGGTGATGCCATCCTCCAGCGTCGGGTAGGAATACACGAAATCCCAGGGGCGGGGCAGGGCGACCAGCCCGGGGCCGGCCGTCGCCACTTGCGTTCCGCACGCCTCGCGCAAGTAGTCGGCGACGATCGTGCCGAATTCGAACACCGCCAGCAGCAGGCCGTCGCCGCGGCCGTCGGGCTGCGGCAGCACCGCGAAGAACAGGTAGACGTTGCCCATCACCCCGCTGATGTCACGAAGCTGGTTCAATGCGGCGATTCCCAGTTTGGCGAAATCGCCCATCTCATCCTGGAGCATGCCGGATACCACCAGCTCGGAACGCGGCAACGGATTGGGGGGGAAGCCGCGCCGCACGTTGAAGACATTGACCGCTTCCCGGCTCAGCCACTCCAGGATCTTGAGCAGGTGCGTCTTCTTGCCCGCTCTCGGCAGGAGCTGGAAGCGCTGCGGCCATGGGCGCGGATCGCTGATCAATTGCCAGTCGCGCAGGGTCGGCCGCCGGCCGCGGGCCACCAGCAGCCGGTACTGCCGTTCCCGCTCCGGCGGCGGCAGGCGAAGCAGGCGGACGGCATCGCCGGGGTACTTGTCGTCCAGCGCCTGCCAGGACAGGACGCGCGCAGTCGAGGAGACGTAGTAGTACTGGTCGAGCCGGCCGGCCTCCAGCTCGTCGCTCAATTGCCGTATCGTCGAAGCAGGCTCGAATCCCCGCGGAGCGAACTCGCCCGCCCACCGCCGCAAACGCAGTTCAGTATCGCGCAGATGACGTTCGAATCCTGCCTCGAGCCGGTCGAGTCGGTTGATCGCCTCGGCGCGGCTGTGGGCGAGAATCTCTCCCCGGGCCTCTTCGACATGGAGCCAGGCGAGGGCGCCAGCCACTCCCAAGGGGAAGGCGATTCCGAGGGCCAGCAGCCCGGCCAAGCGCGCCCGCAGCGACCACCCGCTGGGTGAACCGCGCGTCGGGGTCGGGGCCTGGGCGTCGCGGTGGCGGCTCCCGAGGCGCGCCGCCATCAGGCTGAGCAGCACCAGACCCAGGTGGGCGCCGGCCAGCGCCCACACCCACGCTCTGGTCGGGGTGCGGCGTGGCACCAGGCCGATCAGCTCGCCCTCGCGACTGCGCCGCGACAGGGCCAGCCACTCGCCGGCCGCGGCCAGGCCTGATGGCTGGCTGGCCAGCGCCTGCCGGCAGGCAAGGAAGACATCGGTGGCCAGACCGGTCGACAAGGTGATCGGCCCCCGGTCGGAGATCATCGCCAGAGAGATGGACTGGTGCCATGGTGCTGGGAAGCGGACGGCTTCGCGCAATCCTTCATCGGGCGACAATGCCCCGGTGGTCATTAGGGCCAGCAGTCCGGCCACCGCGCCCTCTTCGCTCGAAGGCTGCCAGGTGAAGAAGGCGTGGTCAGGCCAGAGGTCGCGCTGTTCCGGCAGCCACAGGATCCGGTCGGGCTGTCCCTGCAGGAGGTCGATGGCCTGGCGCGGGTGGTCGAGCAACGTGCCGATCTGTTCCTGCTGGCGTTGATCCAGCTCGACCGTCGCGGTGGCGGGCTGGCGCAGGATGGCGAACAACCGTTCGGCCCCTTCTTGTTCCGCCGGCCGCGCGGGCGTGAGCGATCGTCCCTCGCGGTCGAACAGGAAGACACGCAGAGCGCGCGGCGGAAACTCGGCCTCGAAGCTCGATACCATCTGGGCGAGCTGGTCGGAGGGGAGGCGGCGGCCCAGGCAGCGTGCCTGCAACTCGGGCAGACGCCGCTGGAAGTGGCGGATGGGCCAGGACTCGACGATCAACCGGTCCAGGAGGGCGCCGGCCTGCTCGAGCTGGCGGTCGAGCTGCCGCTGGTCGTCGAGGTGCAGCCAGGCGCCCAGCAACAGCCAGAAGATGAGCGAGGGAATCCCCCAGACCAGGATCAACCAGGCCGAGCCGCGCCGCCGCCCGTCCGGTCGCGCCGCCCAGCCGCGGTGTCGCGCGCGGGTCGGTGGGGCGCAGGCCAGGCGCCCCCGATTCTGGGGGTCGTGCGAGCGATCAAGCATTCTGCGTCTCACCGGCATGGCATCTCCAGGATCATGTCCCCATCGGGCGGCCGGCTCATGGCGGTCGTGGCGCCCGGCCGGTAGCTGGGGTGGCGCTCGAGACGGATCAGGCTGACCGGATGCCCGGCCAGCTCGGGACGCCAGCGCTCAAGCAGCGGCCATCCTTCCACCGCCAGCCGATCGGCGGGAACCTCCCAGAAGGCAGGCGGCAGCGGCGGCAGAGCGGAGGCGCCCGCCGCGGCCCTGTCGCCCGCGAGGCTGGTGAGCGGGGCCAGCCCCACCGCCTCGCCCGGCGGCAGCGACCGACGCAGCGAACCCGCCGCGGCGCCGTCGCCCACCGGCTGGGGCGGACGACCGGCCCCGAGCCAGAGGAACCTACCCCGCCAGGCGATCTCCAGGGTCGCTTCGCCAGGATGCCATCGCCCGACCAGCACCTCGACGTCGGCCAACGGGCCCGCCGCGCTTGCAGTGCCGCCCCCGCCGCCCAGCCTGTGGCTGAGGGCGTCGGCCAGGCTGGCGGGGTCGTCTTCATCGTGTTCAGACCGAAGCCGGAACAAGGTCTTGGCGCCCGCCAGCCCGAGCGCCCCGCCGATTGTGCGATCGTCCTGGCGAAGCAAGCAGAAGGCGAGCCCGCCGGTCGGGGTCGAGCCGAGGTCCGCCAGATCGCTGCCGATCTGCCCGGGCGTCCGGACCAGCACGGCGGCGGTCAGGTCCCCGACGGTGAGCGGACGGCGCGGAATCATCTGGCGATGCACCTTCTCGGCGGCGGTCACCTGCTCCATCTCCTCGAGCAAGGTGTTGATCCCCTCGGCGATGCCTTCGATCTCGTCGCCCGTCCGCGCCTGCACGCGCTGGGTGAACCGCGAGGCGGCCAGATGATCGAGCCCTTCCAGCACCCGTTGCAAGGGGATGAGCACGAGATCAAGGAACAGGCTGCCCAGCGTCAAGGCGAAGATCAGCAACAGGACCGCCAGCAACCGGAACCAGCCGGCCAGCCGCCGCGACTCCTGCTGGATGGGCGCCAGCGGCACGGCCATCACGAGATGGAAGCCCTCGAGCCGTGAACCGGGCCGACCGACCAGCAGCCAGTCCTGGCCATCGAACTGGCTGCGCTGCTCGAGGGCGGTCTGCGTGAGGTTCAGCCGGTCCTGCAGCCGCCGGAACTCCCGCACCCGGGCGCTGGTCTGGCGGCCGTCGGTCACCGGGTGATCATGAGCGGGCAGGCCGTAGATCCGGAACGAGAAGGACGCGGGAAAGGTGGTGCCTCGCCAGCGGCGATGGATGCCTTTGAGGAAGGCCCGTTTGTCGCAGTCGCCCTCCAGGTAGATGCTCAAGGCCAGGCGCGGACCGCCAGGGATCTCGATGAACTCGCTGTAGCGATCCATGGCGTGGCGGCCGATGCGCACGGTTTTGAGTTCGCGAGGATGGCTGAGGAAGTCCTTGGCCCCGAACCGCACCGGCGGAGATTCGCGTTCGACCTCGGGCGGCAGGAAATTGCTGAACCCGCCGAACTGCGCATCCCTGGCCACCCACGCACTGCGCGAGATCCGCCCGATCAGGCCCAGTCCCTCGCGGCCGAAGGCCAGATCGATGGTGGAAGGCACCTCGGCGTAGCTGCTGGCGCGCGGTCGTCCGGCGTCATCGAACAGCAGAATGGTCAGCCATCGGCGCCAGCGTGGGGTCACCGCGCCGATGACCCGCTGGCATTCGGCGTCGGTGCGGCAGGCTGCCAACCGCCGGCCGAGCCCCCGGCATTGTTCGACCAGCCGGCCTCGGAACGCGGCGTATTCCAGATCGAGACGCGCCAGCATGCGATCGGCCGCCTGCCGGCGAGCCCGGATGAGGCGGGCCTCCCGGCCGGCCAGCCAGGTCTCGGCGAAGCCCAGCACCGCCACGAGGCTGCCGCTGCCGGCCAGGCCGACCAGCAGCAGGATCTGCCAGCGCAGCGGCAGGCCGCGGCGCAGCAGGGACCACCAGAGGCCCGCCAGCCCAAGGAAGCCGGCCAGGCTCGCTGCCACTACCCCCACGCCGTGCGCGGCCAGCCAGGAAGATGGTTCGGGACAAGGCGCGGCCACGCCGATCAGATACTGTCGGGCCAGCACCGAACCGACGGCCAGCCAGCCCTGCCCCTCTGCTTCGGGCTCGCGGCGCAGCCGATCGTGCAGCGCCCGCGGGTAGCCGGGATCGAACCAGTCGCTGGCCACTCCGGCCAGGTCGGTCAGTGCGTAGGCCTGGGCGCCGGCCGCCCGCCGCGAGAACCGGCCGACGATCTCGCGAGCCAGGGTCGGCAGCGGCAGGCGATCCCGGTCGACGACGGCCAGCACGTAGCATCGGGCGCCGTGCCGATCGCGGGTGGGAAAGAACCCCGCGAACTTCCGCTGTCCCAGGCTCGCCAGGTCGAGCAGGCGCCCGGGCGCCTGCGCCAGCCTCGGCACGGCCCGGGCATCCCCCAGCAGGGTCTGCACCATCCGCTCCTCGCGCGCCTCCATCCGGCGGTCGCCCGCCTGACTCGCTCGGATCAGACGCAGGGCGGTCTCGGAGACCCGCGTGAACCCCCGGGTGGTGCCGGCCATCGGCATCTGGCGACCTTGGTCGTCGAACAGGAAGACCTGGGTCCAGGGGCCGAGCGCCCGCGCCGCCTGGCGGGTCGCTTCTCGTCCGAAGCGCAGGGCGCGGACAAAACGGTCGAGGCGGTCCTGGCAGTGCGAGAGCGGCTGGGTGATCCGCTGCAGGTGGGCGGCGATCTCCTGCAGATCGTCGCGGACGGCCTGGCGGGCGGCGGCGAGCCGCCGGGCGTGAGCTTGTTCCAGGGCCCCCAGGACGAGGCCGAGAGGAATGGCATACAGGACGCCGGCCACGGCGAGCGTGGCCAGCCTGGCGAGCGGCGACGCGCCGCCCTTGCTTGGCATGGCGCCGGGCGGCCGGTCACGCCGCCGGCGGCGGGATGATCTTGCCGGGATTGAGGATCAGATGGGGGTCGAGAGCCAATTTGATGGCCCGCATCATCTCGAGGTGGGCGGGCGAGCAGAACAGGGGCATCCAGGCCAGGCGCTTGTGTCCGATGCCGTGCTCGCCCGACAGGGTGCCGCCGAGCCGCGCGGTCAGGGTGAAGATCTCCTCGAGAATGCGCGGCAGGCGGTCATGCCACTCCGCATCGGTCCAGGCGGGGTTCATGACGGGAGTGGCGTGCAGATTGCCGTCGCCGGCATGGCCGTAGCACGGGATCTCGATGTCCCACTTCCGGGCGATCTCGAGCAGTCCCGTCACCATGGCCGGGATGGCGGCGATCGGCACCACGATGTCTTCGAGGCTCTGACGCGGGCTGCGCACCTTGAACGCTTCGGCGATGTTGCGCCGGATCTTCCAGACCCGCTCCGAGGTCGTATGATTGTCGGCGACGTAGACCTCGAGCGCCCCGCCCTGCAGGCACTGTTCGCCCACCGCTTCGTAGGCCGCCTCCACCTCGGTGGCGGTCGCGCCGTCGACCGTGATCAGCAGCATCGCTCCGGCCTGCTGGTAGTCGAGGGTCTCGTTGAGATACTCGCAGGCGGCCATGAAGCTGGTGCGGTCCATGAACTCCAGGGCGGTGGGCAGGATGCCGCCGCCGGCGATGATGCGCGGCACGGCGGCGATGGCGCTCTCGGCGCTGGGGAAGAGCACGAGCAGATCGGCGCTGGCCTTCGGCAACGGCATCAGCTTGAGGGTGATCTTCGTGAAGATGCCCAGCGTGCCTTCGCTGCCCACCATCAACTGGATGAGATTGTACCCGGTGACATCCTTGGACAGCTTGCCGCCGAGGGTGACGATCTCGCCGGTCGGCGTGACCAGCTCGAGACCGGTGACGTAGCGGCCGGTGACGCCATATTTGACCGCCTTGCCGCCGCCGGCGTTCTCGGCCACATTGCCGCCGACCGAGCAGCTCTCCAGGCTCATCGGATAACCGGCGAAGAACAGTCCGGCCTCGCGCACCAGAGGATTGATCTCGTTGGTGATCACGCCCGGTTCGACCGTGATGGTCAGATTGGCCCGGTCGAACTCGAGCACCTTGTTGAGCCGGTCGGTGAGCAGCACGATGCCCCCATGGACCGGCACGGCGCCGCCCGACAGACCGCTGCCCGCCCCGCGCGGCGTCACCGGCACCCGCTCGCGGTTGGCCAGCTTCATGATGGCGGCGATCTCGGCGGCCGAGCCCGGCCGCACCACGCACTCGGGCATCCGCGCGTACTCCGGCTCGGCGATCTCGTCGTGGGAATAGGCCTCGAGCTTCTCGGGATCGCCCGCGATGACATGGGCCGGGCCGACGATGCCGCGCAGCTCGTCGAGCAGGGCCGGCGTGACCGGCTGGTAGGCGGGGGGGCGGGCGGCGACGTGGGCGGCGGTCGCGCCGGCGGCGGCCGTGGAGCCCACGGCGACAGCGGCGGGGCCAGGGGGGCCATGGGGGACAGACATGGGCAGCGGCATCTCAACGCTCCTCCAGGTGCTTGATCAGGGCCGGGACCACCTCGAACAGGTCGCCCACGATGCCGAAATCGGCCACTTTGAAGATCATGGCGTCGGGGTCGGTGTTGATCGCTACGATCGCCTCGGCGGTCTGCATGCCGGCCAGGTGCTGGATGCTTCCCGAGACTCCCAGGCCGATGTAGAGCCGCGGGGTGACCGTCTTGCCTGACAGGCCGATCTGGGCGGGATACTCGAGCCAGCCGCGATCGACCACATCGCGGGTGCCGCCGAGGGCGGCGTCGAGCGCCCGAGCCAGGCGGCGGCCCAGGGCCACGTGCTCCCCTTTCTTGATGCCGCGGCCCACGCAGACGATGCGAGATGCCTCGGCGAGGGCATTCTCGTCGGCGGCGGGGCGGAAGCCGCGCCGGCGCACCCGGCTGGTCAGCGCCTCGGGCGGCGCGCGCCGCACAACGATCTCGCCGACCCGGCCCGGCTGGCGCGGCGCGGGCGGCGTGCTGTGGGGACGTACCGTGGCCATCTGCGGCCGATGCTGCGGGGTCTTGATGGTGGCCATGATGTTGCCCCCGATGGCCGGCCGGGTCTGCAGCAGCAGACCGGTCTGGGTCTCGATGTCGAGCTCGGTGCAATCGGCGGTCAGCCCGGTGTCGGCCTTGATCGCCACGTACGGCATCAGGGTCCGGCCGGTCGAACTGGCGGCCCCCAGCAGGATCTCGGGCGATTCCTCCCGGATCAGATGCATCAGGCAGGCCGCATACGGTTCGGGCAGGAAATGCTCGAGGAGCGGGGCCTCGCAGGCCAGCACGCGGTCGGCGCCGCGCTCGATGGCCTCCTGCAGGTCGGCGCGGTCGAGCTGGGCGCCGAACACCACGGCGGTCAACCGGCTGCCCCGCTTGTCGGCCAGCGCCCGACCGCGGGTCAGCAGCTCCCAGGTCACGGGCAGGATCCGCCCGCGGGCTTGTTCCCCGAAGATCCAGATGCCGGCTTCAGCCATGACCGACCTCCTGGCCGGCCCGCGAGGCGGCGGCCGCCGGCAGCAGGTGCCGGCTCGCCAGCCAGGCCGCCAGCTCCTGCGCGGCGCGCGCGGCCGCCGCCGCATCGGGCGCCTTCACCAGATGCGCCTGCCGGCTGATCTTCGGGCGGAAGATCTTGACCACGCGGGTCGGCGAGCCGACCAGGCCCCGTTGGGTGGCGGTCAGCCCGAGGTCGTCGGGGCCCCAGACCGGGATGTTCAGTCGACGGGCCCGTTGCTTGCCGCGCAAGGTGGGCAGCCGGGGCGCCGCCGCCTCCTTGACCACGGTGATCAGGCCGGGCAGGTCCATCTCGAGGTCTTCGTAGCCTTCCTCGACCAGCCGTCGGGCCTGGATCATCCGGGGCGTCAGCTCGCTCACCCCCGCCACGTAGCTGATGAGGGGAAGGTCGAGCCAGGCCGCGATGCCCGGCCCCACCTGGCCGGTGTCGCCATCGGTGGCGCGTTCCCCGCAGATGATCAGGTCGTAGGGCGCCAGCTTGCGGATGGCCGCCGCCAGGGCCAGGCTGGTGGCCCAGGTGTCGGAGCCGGCGAACGCCTTGTCGCTGAGCAGCACCGCGTGATCGGCGCCCATGGCCACCGCCTCGCGCAAAGCCTCGATCGCTCTGGGCGGCCCCATGGTCAGCGCGACCACCTCGCCGCCCGCCCGCTCGCGCAGGCGCAGCCCCAGCTCGAGGGCGTACAGGTCGAGGGGATTGATGATGGCGTCGACGCCTTCCCGGATCATGGTGCCGGTGGCTTCATCCATGCGGACGGCATTCGTCTCGGGCACTTGCTTGATGGGAATCAGGATCTTCATGCGGCGCAGTCCATTCCTCTCTCTCGCGGGAATGAGGGTTCTCTCGCAGCATGCAGTACTTCGCGGCGAAAATCAACATGCCGGCCAGCGGCCAAGGCAAACCCCGGCTCTGACACCCCTGGCCAGCCTTGCTGCCTCGGCTTGACCACCGGCCGAGCGGTCGCCCCGCCTGCCGAAGGCGGCGCGTTGGGCAGGCCGCGATCGGGGGTCCAGGGGCCACCGGCCCCTGACGGTATTTCACCGGTCCTGCGGCCATCGTCCGGTTGGTCGTCTCAATTCCGCCTCAACAATTTATTCGTAGCGGAGGGCGTCGATCGGCTCGAGGCGAGAGGCCTTCCAGGCTGGATAGAGACCGAAGGCGATCCCGACCGCTGCCGAGAACCCGATCGCTCCCAGCACCGCCGGCCCCGAGATGACGACCTGCCAGCCGGTCAGCCAGCGGTTGACCAGCACGATCAGGCCGATGCCGCCCGCCAGGCCGATCGCGCCGCCCAGCCCCGCCAGCACCACCGCCTCGGCCAGGAACTGGGCCAGGATGTCCCGGCGGCGAGCCCCCACCGCCATGCGGATGCCGATCTCGCGGGTGCGCTCGGTGACCGCCACCAGCATGATGTTCATGACGTTGATGCCGCCGACCAGCAGCGAGACCGAGGCGATCGCGCCCAGCAGCATCTGGATGATGCCCAGGGTGGTGGACGCCATGTCGGCGAGATCTTCTTGGGAGTTCAAGAAGAAATCGTCCTCTTCGCCGGGGTCCAGGCGATGCCGTCGCCGCAGCAGCTCGGCGATCTCGGCCTTGGCCTGCGGCAGCAGCTCGTCCGACCAGGCCGAGACCATGATCATGTGGACGTGGGTGATGCCGAGCATCCGCTTCTGAACCAGGGGGAAAGGAACGGCGATGCGGTCGTCCTGGTCGTCCCCGACGCTGGTCTGGCCGCGCTCGGCCAGCACTCCTACGACATGGAGCGGGATCCGCCCCACCCGTACGATCCGATCGAGCGGATCGGTCGCGCCGAACAGCTTCTCTGCCACCCGCTTGCCCAGCAGGCAGACCTTGGCTTCGCTGCGCACTTCATGGGGGGTGAGGTTGCGGCCCCGCTCGAGGGCCCAGTTGCGGATGGCGACGAACTCGTCATTGACCCCGATCGCCGCTGTCGACCAGTTGCGGTTGGCGTGAACGGCCTGGACCGCGGCGCGCACCCATGGGGTGGCATAGGCCACGCTGGGGCATTCGTGCCTGATCGCTTCGGCATCTTCGGCGGTGAGGGTGGTCAGCGACCCCAGTCCCAGGTGCTGGCCTTTCAGCGTGCCGCTGCCGGGCACCACCACCATGATGTGCGTGCCGAGAGCGGCGATCTCGCCCTGGATCGAGGAATTGGCGCCTTCCACCAGCCCGATCATGGTGATCCCCGACCCGATGGCGATGATGAACCCCAGCGCGGTCAGCAATGAGCGCAGCGGATGCCGCCTCAGATTGACCAGGGCCAGCCGCAGGATGGTTCCCCAGGCCATGCGTGCTGCCGACCTCGCTCAGGCCGGGTCGCGCCCTGCCCCGCTGGGCAGAAAGCTGTTCACCAAGCACCTGGCGCCGTGGGTCCCCGCCCCGCTGCCAGCGCGACATGGGCGAGCCCCGTTCCGTCTGGAGCATGTCATTCTCCTGGCGGGGGTGCCCGCGACATCACCTGGTGTGAACCTGCTGCCGATCGCGGCAGGATGCCTCATGGGCGGGTTGGAGGGTGGGGAACAAGAATGGACGAAACATCCGTCCCCGACCCGGACCAACCCTGTCGTCGGGCCGATCCGTGCCGGGGAGGAGGGGGGAGGAGACCGCCAGAAGCAGGCGGGTTGACCGCGATTACTCGGGGAGTTCCTCGTCGTCATCGCCCTGCTGGAGCCGTTGGGCGGCGGCGGGAGTCGAGGCGCCGCTGGCGCCTTTCTCTTTCAGGATCTTCTCGATCTTCGCCTGATCGAAGCCGATGACGATCGTGCCGCAGATATCGATGACCGGGATGGCGTTGCCGGATTGGCCGGCGGCTTCCAGTTTCTTCTTCATTTCATCTTTGGCGCCGGCGTCTTTTTCGACATCTTTGTAGGTGAACAGCGAGCCCTTCTTTTCGAAGTAGGCCTTGGCCGCCTGGCAGGCCTTGCACCAGGCAGCTCCGTAGACGGTGATCTGGCAGGAGGCGGCTCCCGAATTGGTCGAGGGGGTGTCAGCCGGTGGGGCGGACGAACTATCGGTGGGGGTGGTGGCCGTCGTGCCGGGGGTCGAATCGGTATCCGAGGTGGATGATCCCCCTCCTGACTTGATGTTCTTGATCGTTTCCACGACGCCCTTGACGACCCCGACCACTTTTTGGACGAAATCCCCGATCCTCTGGGCATTGCAGCCAGTCTGGGTAATGGCGACCGCGAACAAAGCGACCATGAACAGGCTCATCCGGGTGAATTTCTTCATGGGCTCTTCCTCCTTCGTGGCCGCCTCTGGAGGAGCCGGCCTTCACCCATTATACGCCCCCCTCCGCCGTTCTGTTACACCGCGCCGGAGGGGTTTCTCTGCCCCTCACCAGGCCGTTTCTCGAGGTAAGGTCAAACGCGGGGGCTCAATCTATTTTTGCCATGCCCTCAACGCCTTCAGACAGGCGCCGGCATCGCCTATGGCGATGGGAACCTTGGCCTGGGTTTCGGGGTTGTCGAGGTGTACTTTGTCCAATGTCGCCAGGAAATCGGCCCGACCGAGGACGGCACCGGCGATGACATGCCGGTCTTTCTCGCTGATCGTTGCCCACCGATCAAGATCGGCTTTGGAGATTGGCACAAGCACGGGCTGCACCCGCATCAACAGGGTTTCGAGTTCAGGCATGGACCGACCAACCTTTTCCACGTTCCGCCGGATCTCCTCGAGCGTCGCTACGGATGAGAGCGCCACCAGCTTGCCAGCGGCCGCCAGCTCGAGAAGAAGCCCTGATCCACCCTCAGGCTTGCGCGGCGCAGAGAGCCAGATCGAAGCATCCAGGAAGATCCTCACTTGGGCTTGCCTTTTTTCAGGCTCTTGCGCGCCCATTCCTGCAATTCTTTGGGAGTGGCGGCATCTGCCCTGGCAAATTCATCGAGTTGCCGTTTCGAAAAAGACCGTGTGGGAAGCCCCGAATCAGCGTAGAGGGCCTTCAATAACGGATCGCGGGTGAGTTTTTCGATCTCACGCTGAATCCATTCCATGACCAGGTCGGTCATGGTTTTTTCGTTGGCAGCCGCCAGCAGCCGCAGATTTCGGTGAAAGTGGTCCGGAAGTCGCAAAATGAGCTGCCTCATGATGGTTTGCCCCCTTCTTGCCGGCCATGCTGTCGTTGGTTCCTTCCGGGGAGGTCATGGTCAGGGTCATGCCCACATACTGTTTAATATAAAGATAATTCAGATATTGAAGTATGTCAAAAGAGGTCGAGCCCTCGCCGTTGGGGAGCATGACTGCGGACGTTGGCCGTGTCAGATCACGCTGGCCCGGCTTTTATCTCTCCCACCGTGGCCGCCGTCCAACTGCCCCCAGGTCGTTCTTCCCTCGCAACCCGGGGGAACCGGGGCCAGGAATGGCTTCTGGCGATCAGCGGGAGGTGGCGTAACAATAGAGGCACCCGTGCGAACAGGTGCCGTAACGGCCGATGTCCTTGCTCACGATGCAGCCGCACGCCTGGCGCTGTCCGCGGTCCTTGAGCGATGGTCGCCGGCCCGGTTGGTCGGACAGGGTGCCCTGCCGCGGCCCGTAGCCGAGGAACTCCTGCAGGGGCCGATCGTCGGGGAACGCCCGGTGCAGCAGGTCGTCGTCGATGCAGCGGTTCGCGGTCAGGCCATACGGGCTGAAATCGCGGCCTTCGCCGCAGGCGGCGACGACCAGCCCCCAGCGGCGGCCCAGCGCGGCCAGACCCTGTGCCAACCCCTCGACGGCGGTGTCGGTCCAGGGCAGGGGGGCGATCCCGGCCCGCGACAGGCGGCGCCGCACGGCCGGGTATTCGTCGATGTCGGCCAGACTGAAGACGAGCTTCTCCGTCCAGGGGTGCAACCGCTCGCCAATCCGCTCCACCCGCTCCAGCAATGCGGTCACATCAAGGTGGGGCAAGCGCAGCAAAGGGTCGAACCGCCACACCACCCGCTGCCGGCCCAGCCGCCGCGCCAGTTCGATGAAGGTGGCGATCCGGGCTTCGATCGGCGGGACGTTCGGTTCCAGGCTCTCGGCCTCGTAATCGTTGAGGGTGAATGTCACGTAATGGCTCCACGCCTCGAAGGCGGGAAGGCATGCGAGCAGTGGGCGGGCGTTCTTCGTCCAGAAGACGATGGCCCGCGCCCGCTGGAACGAGACGAACTGCTCCTGGCGGTTGAAGGGGTTCACCCACCTCGCCCAGCCGGCGTGCAGGCGTTCCCGGAACCAGTCCAGGTGGAAGGCCGGCAGATCGGTGGCGCGGCTGGCGGAAATGATGACCGGGGCCACCGCTGCCCGCGGGCCGTCGGGGGTGTCGATGGTCAGGCGTTCCCAGGTTGGCATGGCTGACTCCTTCAGGATGGGGTTGGCCAATCGTCAGTGTCAAGGCTTTCGTCGGTGGTCAGGATTCCTTTCCGGCAGAGGTTGCCCCGGGCCCACAGACGTCCGCGCGACAGACGAAAAACCTTCTCTGGGCGACCGGCGAGGAAGACTTTGGCTGTCGGTGGTCGTCCGAAAACCCTGGTCACCGGCTTGCTGTATGACGGCGACCCTGAAGGGACCAAGATGGCGTCAGCCGGGCGACCGCTTTCGATGCAAAATTGACCGGCGAAGGGGATCGATGGCTTGAGCCTTTTGCGGGGGTCGGTTGTTCGCGAACCGTTCCTGCCATCAGACGGTGGCACGCTGCCGCAAAATCCACAATCGTTTTTCATGTCACAAACCTCACCGCTTTTCGGTCATATGCAGGGAAACCCCCGAAGGTGAGGAATCCGCCATGCGAACACCCTAGAACCTGTGGTCTCTGAAGGAGGCCGTGTGGAGACTATGGGCAATGGCGCTTGTTCGTGCCCATGTCCGAAGGGTTGCCCCGGCTGACGAGTTCAAAGCCGTAGCCCGGCTGAAAATGGCCGGCAGACAGGCCAGCGCTCTGGAAAAAGATCCGGAGCACCCTCGCCCTGAAGACGCGACCATCGCATCTGACCTGTCGCAAGTTCGGGGACTGACGAAGAGATCGCGGGTGCCAAAGCAGGGCTGACGTGCCATTGGCTTCTGCCCTTCTCCCAGATGCAGGCCTGGTTCAAAGGCCGTACATCGACATGAGGCGGGAGCCGCTTCCGCACATGGTCTCTGCCACCGACCGGGATTTGAGGAAAGCCGGAGGAACCTGAAGACTCTGGCCGATTGCCTTGAGCGCGTGCATGGGGAGGCGATGGCGATGACACAATGAGCTTGTGAAGACGCTTGGTGAGTTCGTCTCTTCCCGTCACGACCGCTTGTTCCCTGGCCACTCCCCTTGGCCCGGGAGTTCCTTCGACGTTGGCCAGGCATTGGCCGGAACGGCCATGATCTTCCTGAACAGCAGGCAACATAAGCACAATAAGGAGTAGCGATAATGAAACATTGGGTTTTCCCACAAGTCATCTGGTTGGTGATGTTCTTCCTGATAGTTCTTGGTCCTCTCCCATCTGGGGCGGATACGTGCGGCCACGGCGCCTGTCCCTCTTCCCACGACCATGGTGGTTCCTCTCTCGAAAGCCAGCTGAAGGAGCTCCAACATCTTCGCGAGGGAATCGCCACCCTGGATGGTCGTCAAGCACAACGACAACGGCTTCTGGCGCTTCGCACCAGGTTCAAGGAACTGGCTCCCCAACTGCCCGAGCGCTCCCAGAATGCGGTCCGGGATCTGGCTCATGAACTGGAAAAACTCGACTTCGCCCTGGTCCAGGATGGAGAGGCGGGGGAAATCAAGCGGCGTTTCGACAACGTGGAAACCTTGTTGGATGTGCTGGCCCTGCAGGCCACCGCCCCGAAGGAACCCTCCCGCCACCAAGGCGCGCTCGTGGCCAAGCCCTGTGGTTACTGCAATGGCAATGGCAAGGATTCCTGGGGCAACTCCTGCAAGGCTTGCGGCGCCGACGGCTGGGTTCTGGTCGCGCCCGATGCCCCCAAGTGCGGCAACTGCGGGGGCGCCGGCAAGGACTCCTGGGGCAACGCCTGCAAGATCTGCGGCGCCGACGGCTGGGTTTCGGTCGTCAAGAATGCTCCCAAATGCGGGAATTGCAAGGGCGCCGGCAAAGATTCCTGGGGCAATATCTGCAAGGGCTGCAAGGGCACCGGCTGGGCCATCGCCGACACCGACAACTACCATGGCTACTACGAGTTCAAGCCCTGCGGCTACTGCAGCGGCAATGGCAAGGATTCCTACGGCAACCCCTGCAAGTGCTGCGGTGCCGACGGGTGGGTGCAAGTCCCCTCCACCGCTCCCAAGTGTGGCGGCTGCAAGGGCGCCGGCAAGGATTCCTGGGGCCATATCTGCAAGGGTTGCAAAGGAACCGGCTGGGCCAATGTCCCGACGAACCCCAGTTACCCCCCTCATCCAGGGCATCCCGGGAACCACGCACATCATCATGACAGTTGGAGCCTGCAAACCTGCGGTTACTGCAAGGGAATGGGCAGAGATTCCTGGGGGAACCTCTGCAAACCCTGTGGCGGAGACGGCTACGTCGCCATCGCCAACACCGCTGTGGCCTGTGGCAACTGCAAGGGGAGCGGCAAGGACAAATGGGGAAATTTCTGCCCCGGTTGTCAGGGAACCGGTTGGGCCAACACCGGCCAGAACCCCACGTGGGGCGGGCCCGAAGCGTCCGCTCCTTGCGGTTACTGCAAAGGAACCGGCAAGTATGGCTGGGGAAGCGCCTGCCCCCACTGCGGTGGCGATGGCTATGTCAACACCCCGACTGACCAGAAGAATTGTGGGTATTGCAAGGGCACCGGCAAAGATCGCTTGGGGAACAGCTGCCCCGGTTGCAAGGGCACCGGCTGGGCCCGCTGTGTAATGGAGGCTCCTACCAGCCGTCCGTAGGCGAAGCCCTCGGCACCCGTTACCGGTCTGCATCCTGGTAACGGGTGTTTCTTTTTAACGGTCTCGAGCCACTGATCCAGAGCTTTGCCACCCTGAACGGGCCGAAGGAGGATCGGTTTCGGCGTTCCTCCCGGCGGTTGTTCCGTTGCCCACCGGACAAGCGCTGGCGGGCGGCTGCCACCCGGGGCCGCTCCGCCCCTCATCCAGGAATAGAAGGGGCGCCCTCACCCCGATGACCACGAGGCGATGGGCGTCGGCTCCTGCGCCGGTCGCGGTGGAAGGTCTTGGCAGAACCCATCGGCACCCTGGTGAGAGGCGCCTGTTGCCGCAGCCGAGAAAAATCCGCCCTTGCCGGCCTCAGAAAGCGAAAAGACCCGCTCGGCGAGCGGGTCTTTCCGATGATCCGGGGCATCCCCGGCGTCTTGGTCAGTGCCCGGAGGGGGACTTGAACCCCCACGCGCGTGGCGCATACGCCCCTCAAACGTATGTGTCTACCAAATTCCACCATCCGGGCGGGCAAGAGCCAATATAGCCGGTTCCGCCGGAAAAATCAAGACCTCGGCGGCCATCATCGAGGGGTGGGCCCGAAAAATCGCTGCCGATCGGCGTTTGAGCAGGGAATGGCCGCCGACGCGGCAACCTCCGGCATGGTATGATGGGAAGGGACGGAGGTGCGCCCGCCATGGACAAGACCGACCTGCAGGCCCTGCTGGACGACTTCGCCAAGATCGAAGAAGCTTCCTGCCACATCGATACCCTGCTGCGCTCTCGCAAGAAGGTGCTGGCCTTCCCTGATGCCGACAGTCTGGGCGCTTTCTACCAGCCACTGTTCGGCCTCCCCGATCTCGTTCGGCACCTGATCGACCAGCAGGCGCGGTTGACCGCGCTCGAGAACCGGCTGGCCGCGGCCGACGCCGAGCGGCAGGCCATGCAGGCCCGGCTGGCCGCGGCCGAACGGCGGGCCGCCGCGGCCGAAGCCCAGGTCGCGGCCGAGGCGCGCCGGGTCCAGGCCCTGATCGACGAACGGGCCGCGCTGGTGATCACCATCCAGGCCATCATCGCTACCTTGCGGGCCCTCGACCGGGCCTTCAACCACCTCGAGACCCACAAGTTCAAGTTCTCCATCTACGACCTGCTCGAGAAGATCAATGCCGTCATCCGGCCCGACGATCGGGCCTCCTTCGAGATCGAAGGCAGCGGCATCTTCGAATCGGTCCGCCATACCGCCGCCCGGTCGGCCGAACCCCACCTGTCGGTCAAACGCCTGCTGGAGGCGGCCCAGGGGCGCCTGCCTCCCTCGCTGGCGGCCGACCCGCAGTACGGCCCCGCCCTGCAGCAGCTCTTCCAGGAGCTGGTCGATCTCGCCGAGCAGAACCTCGAACGTACCAGAACCGCCCAGAAGTTCGGCCTGCGGCTCAAGGTGGTCAACTACGACAACCGGGCCGCCGGCGGCGGGAACGACGTCGCCCCCGCCGGCGGAAGTTCCGGTTCGGCCGACGGCGCACGTGGAGGCGCTTCTGCTGCTCCGGCGCCGGGGTTGTCGCCGAGCGATCCGCCCTCGGCCGACCGTTCTCGTTCCGCTCCCAAGGCGCCGCCGCCCCTCCCGCCTCGCCAGAAGCGGAAGGATGCTTGACGCAGGAGGGAGCCCGCCGGCCACGCTGGGCGGGTCACGCATGGAACTGTCCTTCGACCGCCATTTCGGCAAATGGTTCGTCAATGACGTTCTGCGCGTCATCAAACGCTACGGGCTGATCGAACCCGGCGAGCGGGTGGCGGTGGCCCTGTCCGGGGGCAAGGACAGCGTCCTGCTGCTCTACGTGCTGCGGTACCTGCAACGCTATTCTCCGCTGCGGTTCGACCTGACGGCCATCCACATCCGGGCCTTCGTCGAAGATGATGCTTCCCTCCTGCGCGAGTTCTGCCGCGACCTGCAGGTCGAGTATCTCGAAGAGGTTCTCGATTGGGAACCCGCCCGCCGCGACCTCGGCGACGAACCGACCCGGGCGATCTGCTCGGTCTGCGCTCGCCTCAAGCGCGGTGCCATGGCGGCCCTCTGCGAAGCACGGGGCATCGCCCGCCTCGCCTACGGCCATCACGCCACCGATGCCGCCGAGACCCTGCTGATGAACCTGTGCGAGACGCGTCGGCTGAGCAGCTTCACTCCCCGCGTCGAGGTGCCGGGCCGGTCGGTGCAGATCATCCGGCCCCTGATTGCCCTCGATGAACGCACCGTCGCCGCCGCTCATCGGCGGCTGGGGCTGCCGGTCACCAGCTTCCGCTGCCGGTATGCCCCGGTCAACCGTCGGGCCGACTACAAGGCCCTCCTGGGCGTCATGGCGGCCCGCCTGGGCTTGCGCGATCTGCCGCGGCGCCTGGTCGACGCCCTCGATCAGGCCGATCCCGCCTCTCTCTGGGCGAATCTGCGAAAGGATCGGGGCGGCCGCCCCGCTGCACCCCATGGACCGCCATGAACTCCTGATCGCCTACGGCGACGATCCCGACGTTTTGCTGCCGCGGCTGCTGGCCGCGGCCGACCTGCCGTCCTGGCTGCCGCGCGACGTCCGCATCGGCCTCAAGCCCAACCTCGTGGTGGCCCGGCCCAGTTCGACCGGGGCGACCACCGACCCGCGCCTGGTGCGGGCCCTGATCGCCTGGCTGCGCGCGCTGGGCTGCCGCGACCTCGTCATTCTCGAAGGTTCCTGGCTGGGCGAAGCCACCCCGCGCGCCTTCCGGGAATGCGGCTACGAGGAGATCGCCCGCGAGTTCGATGTTCCCCTCATCGACCTCAAGCACGACGCGACCGAGACCTGCCTGGCGCACGACCTCCACCTGGAAGTCTGTCGACAGGCGCGGCAGATCGGCTTCCTCATCAATCTGCCGGTGCTCAAGGCCCACTGCCAGACGCGGATGACCTGCGCCCTCAAGAACCTCAAGGGCTGCATCCCCGATGCCGAGAAGCGTCGCTTCCATACGCTGGGTCTGCATCGACCCATCGCGGTCCTCAATACGCTGGTGCGCACCGACCTCGTCATCGTCGATGGCATCGTCGGCGATCTCACCTTCGAGGAAGGCGGCACCCCCGTCCGGATGGACCGCCTCATCGTCGGGCGCGACCCCGTGCTGGTCGATGCCTATGTCGCCTCCCTGATGGGGTTCGCGCCGGGGGACATCCCCTATATCGATCTGGCGGCCGAACTGGGCGTGGGGTCGAACGATCTGGCGGTTGCCCGCCTGCGGCAGATCAACGAGCCGGCGGTGGCGCCCCATGCCCTGACCGCATCCCCCGCCCCTCTTCCCGCCAACGTCATCGCCGACCAGGCCTGCTCGGCCTGCCTGGGCAGTCTGCGGTTCGCTCTGCAGCGGCTGTCCGAGGAAGGCCGGTCGTGGGCTCCCGATGCCGAGCCCATCTGCCTGGGTCAGGGCTTCCGGGGCCGGCCCCGGTCAGGCTTTGGCGTGGGGGCCTGTACGGCCGGGTTCGCCCACCACCTGCCCGGCTGCCCACCGTTGGCCACCGAGATCATCGAGTTCCTGCGGCATCCGCCGACCAAGCGGTGGTGAGGCCGGCGCATGACCACCTACGCTTTCTTCGATCTCGACGGGACGCTGACCAGCCAGGACAGCTTCTTCCGGTTCCTGGTCGAAGCGGTCGGCTGGCCCCGCCTGGCGATCGGCGCGGTGCGGCGGCTGCCCTGGCTGCTCGGCTATGGAGCGGGCCTGCTGTCGAACGACCCGGCCAAGCGGGCGATCTTCCGCGAATTCTTCGCCGGCTGGCCGGCCGATCGCTTGCTGCAGGCCGGGCGAGATTTCTCCTGCACCGTGCTACCCGGAATGATCCGCCCGGCTGGCCGGCAACGCCTGGCCTGGCATTGCGCCCAGGGCCATGTCGTGGCCATCGTGTCCGCCTCGTTCGAATTCTACCTCGAGGCGTGGTGCCAGGCCGAAGGGGTCCATCTGATCGGAACGCGGTGCGAGATCCGCGACGGACGCGTGACCGGCGAGTTCCTCTCGCCCAACTGCCACGGCCCCGAAAAGGTGGTGCGCATCCGGGAACGGTTCGACCTGCGCGAAGACGATTACATCTACGCCTATGGCGACAGCCGCGGCGACCGCGAGATGCTGGATCTGGCCGACGAGGCCTTCTTCCAGCCCTTCCGGTGACGTTCGGGGGCCTGCTCCCTGATCGCCGGGCCCTCTCCGCCTCGGATCGCTGAGGGCCGCCTCGACCGGCGCCGCCGGCCGGCCCTCGGGGTCAGATGAACAGCAGCAGGCTGAGCGCCATCACCACCATGCCGCCCACCACGCCGAACATGGCGAGATGGTGTTCGCCGTATTTCTCGGCGGTGGGCAGCAGCTCGTCGAGCGAGATGTAGACCATGATGCCGGCCACGGCGGCGAAAATGAGCCCGAACACCCGCTCATCGAGAAACGGTGCCAGTACGAGGTAGCCGACCATCGCTCCGACCGGTTCGGCGAGCCCGGATAGGAACGACAGGCCGAACGCTCGACGGCGGCTGCCGGTGGCGAAGTAGAGGGGAACCGAGACCGCGATCCCTTCGGGGATGTTGTGGATGGCGATGGCGATGGCGATGCCCAGGCCCAGCCGCGGGTCCTTGAGGGCGGCGGTGAAGGTGGCCAGCCCCTCGGGGAAGTTGTGGATGGCGATGGCCAGGGCCGAGAACCAACCCATCCGCAGCAGGCGCTGCGACCGCTCGAGGTCGGGCTGGTCCTCCATCTCGGCGATGTCGCGCATCTCGTGCGGATTCTCGAAGCTCGGCACCAGCAGGTCGATGACCGCGATCACGGCCATGCCTGCGAAGAAGCCCAGCGTGGTGTACCAGTAGGCGCGCGGTTCGCCCACCGCTCCTTCGAGGACGTGTCGCGCCTTGGGGAAGATCTCGATGGTCGAGACATACAGCATCACGCCGGCCGAGAACCCCAGGGCGCCCGACAGGAAGCGGGCATTGGTACGACGGGTGACCAGCGCCAGCAGACTGCCGATGCCGGTCGACAGGCCGGCGAACAGGGTGACGCCAAACGCGAACAGGACCTCGGAGGAGAACATGCCAGTGACCTCGAGACGGATCTCGCCCCGGGGGGCGGGTGCTCCCAACCCTACCTCCCGGGCCGGTGGCCGTCAAGTTCCGCTCTTCCCCTTCGGCGCTGGGGCGTATCGCCGGCGCTCGGCGGGGCATCACCGCGTGAGGAACTGCCCGGCGATCTGCCGCTGCTCACTGGTCATCCGGCTCTCGCGACCTGTGGTGATCTCCTCGGGCCCCCGCCGCCCGGCCTGCCTGGGCCGAAGAAGGTCGGGGCCCTGATCGGCGCCGTGAGATGGGGGGCCGCTCCGCGGCCCGGCCCGTTGGCGGCCTGGCGCTCCAGAACGGGGCGCCCCCCGCGGTCGCGGGGGGCGCGGGCCGTCCCGGGGAGCAGGGAAAGGCGATCAGCGGGGCGGCGGCGCGGCTTCGCGGACGAGGGAGCCGTGCTTGTCGCTCATGATCAGGAGGGCGAACCGTTCGGTCTGGTCGAGCTGGTTGGTGCTGAGCGAGGCGTAGTCGAACTTGCCGCGCAGGTCGGTGTAGCCGTCCTTGTAGAAGACGATCTGGCCGTCCTTGAGGCGGGCGTAGACCTTGACGTAGACCTTGGGCAGCGGCTCGCCGGTGGTGGCATGGGTGACCCGCACCTGCCCGTAGGTCTCGATCGTCTGCACCGCCAGCGAGTGCGGGTAATAGGCCTGCGAGCGCACCAGCGGGCCGGCGCTCACTTCGATCATCATGTTGCTGTCGCGCAGCCCTTCCGGCAGATCGATGACCACGCTGGAGCTGCCGGCCGGCAGAGGCACGCTCAGCGTGGCATTGGGATGGATGATCGCGAACTGGCTGCCCACCTCCTTGACGAAGGGATTGCGCGAGAACAGCAGCTCGAGATCCATCTGGTAGAATCGGATGGTACAGGCCGTCAGATTCTGGTACCGGATGGTGATCTGCCGATTCTCGACCGCCATCTCGAGGGCGGGTTCGGCGGCCGCGAGCTGGTTCTGCTTCTGGTCGCGGCTCTCCTGGTCGGTGACGACCGGGCCTTTGCCCTTGATCTCCTCGGCCTGGGCCAGGATCTCGCGGAACAGATTCCGCCAGCGGTCGACCGGCTCGTCGGCGTGGGCCTGGGCGATGGCCACCGCCTCCTCGACCTTCTCGAGCGAGAAGGCCAGGTAGGCCTGGCAATAGGCATACTGCAAGGTCGAGGTCACCGCTTCATCCTTGACCTCGGCGAAGAAGCGGGCGGCCTCTTCGACGCGGTCCTGCAGCAGCAGATAGTAGACGACGGCCATGCGGTCGACATCGGTCAGCGCCTTGCGATAGCGCAGGTCGGCGAGCAAGGCCTGGTACTGGGCGGCGAACTGTTCATTGAGGATCTTCCGCTTCTGGCCGAGCTGGTAGACCCGGGCGTTGACCAGCGGCCAGTATTCGCGGTGCTGATAGGCGTGCCGGGCCACCGGATCGAGCACGAGGGGCGGGCTGACCAGGCTGGTGCCGCACTGCATGGCGAACGCGGTGTGGGGCAGGTATTCGCGCAGGGTGGGCAGGTGGCCATGGAACACGCTGTAGGACCAGATGGTGTCATGGTAGACGTGGCGGGCCCGCAACAGATCGGTGACCTTCAAGAACATCGTCTTGTCCTGCAGCCGGAAGGCCAGCAGATCCAGATCGAGCCGGGCGATGTTGTTGGTCTCGAGGAACTTCAGCACTTCTTCATCGGTGCCGTTCTGCGAGACATACTCCCAGGAAGTGGTGTCGAAGCGGGTCGGCTCCTCGACCACGGTGAAGGTGAAGGGATCGTTGGCGGCGATCAGCTTGCCATTCTCGGCGACGTGCACGGGGTAGTGCTTGAAGGTGCCGGGTTGCGGGAAGTAGAAGGCATATTCGACGGTCTTCGTCGAGAAGGGCTCGAGCGAGACATGGGTGCTGCGAGTGAAGAAGCCGTCGAGCACGGGCAAAGCGCCATCGGGGATCTGCAGCAGCACGTCGACCTTGCGCCGGGTCGAGGTGGGGTTGGTCAGCACCACCTGGCAACCATAGACCCGGTGGGTCTGGAACTCATCGGTGACGAACTTGTCGAACCGTTCGTTGTTCTCGAAGCGGTATCGGTCGTGGAAGGCGAAGAAATTCTGGCCGGTGAGGATGGTCTGGGTCTTCTCGGTGTCGGTGACCGGCTTGATCTCCTTGTGGAAGACGATGACATCGGTCGACGGGGTCAGGCGCATCCGGGGCCCTTCGAAAACCGTGGTGTGATCGGCGGCGGTGAAGGGCAGGTCGAGCACGGCCAGCACGAACATCATCTCGGTGAAGGTGCGGGTCGCTTCGGGGAAGCGGGTCGAGAGGAAGGGGCGATCGGCGGGGGCCGCGGCGAAATCGTTCCAGAACCCGTTCACGGTGACCAGATCGGCGGTCTGCCGCTCGATCGGCAGGTTCCGGTAGTTGTTCTCGACCCATTCTTCGGTCTTTTCCAACTGCCGGAACAGCGGGCGGGCCCGTTCGCGGCGGGCCAGGTCGGCCGCCCGCTCCTCGCCGTCGAAGTCGTCGGTGAACGCTTCCTCCAGGTCGACGGCCGCCTTGGCTTTCTCTTCCCGCACGACTTCATCCTTGCGGGCCTTTTTGCGCAGCCCGGCCATGGCGCGGGCCGTCTGGGGCACCGGAGGCGCCGCCGCGAAGCCCTCGTCGGCCAGATCGGGCGGGGCCATCAGGCGCCCGCCCCGGGGAGCCATGGACGGCGGCGGCGGCGGGGGCGGGGCGGTCGGACGCATCGAAGGTTTGGGGGCGGGCTTGGTGGCCTCCTGGGCCTTGGTGAAGCCGAGCCGGTCGTCAGTCTCCAGGGCGCTGCCTTTGACGGCGGTGTCGAACAGGCGGTTGAAGCGCTCGGGATCAGGGGGGAGCAGATCGAACAGCTCTTTGACATGGCGGGCGGTGGCCGCCTCTTCGGCTTTGCCGAGCCGGCGGGCCAGCAGGATCCGCTCGACGATGTTGAGCCGGCCATAGGCCCAGGGATGCAGGAACGGCTGCAGGTCGTCCTCCAGGAGCCAGTGATCGAGGAAGGTCTTGTCTTTCTTGTTCCTCAGGTAGGGCTTGATGACGCCAGCGAAGAACTCGGGATCTTTCTTGTAGAGGAAGAAGTTCAGTTCATGGCAGGCATGCTTCGAATACAGGCTCCGTTTCTCGGCCGGGCTGAGCTTGGGCCAGTTCAGGATGAACCCGAACTCGACGAGCCCCGGGTCGTTGTTGAGGGTGGTCAGCAGGCGGTAGACGGCCGCCAGCGAATCGTAGACCTCGAGCCGGGTGGTGCTGACATCTTCGATGGTGAACCCCTGGCCCTTGGTGACGAGCGAGATGGACCGCTGTTCGGAGAAGTGCTGGGCGGGATCGAGGGCGCGCGCCATGCGCAGATCTTTGTAGGTATCGGCCACGGCCGGGAGGGAGATCTCTCGGAAGACCGCCCCGCGCTGATCGACAGCCACCACCTGCACCTGCTGGCGGGCACCCAGCTGGTCGAGGGGGATCTCGACGATACCGTCGGCGTCGGGGCGCAGGTTGGCCAGCAACAGGGACGGCTCGGGCAGGAAGTCGACCTGCGAGAACTCATTCTCACCCTCGACCTGCGAGGGCGGGCGGCCGCCGCCTTCCCCCTCCAGGCCTGATTCCGGCATCGGTTCGGCCAGACGGCTCCAGGTGTCGCCGCTCTGGGCTTCCTGGGTGCCGGTTTCGGTCTTGCGCAGGCTCCAGGGGTTGAGCAGCAGGCTGGGCCGGGGCAGCATGTTGCCCGGGAAGATGCGGGCGAACTTGCGCTCGAGGATGTAGCGATACTCGTCGCCGATGGCGCGGCCCGACAGATAGCGGCTCAGGGGGCGGGTCAGGCGGGTGAGGGCCAGCGAGGGCTGGTCGCAGAAGCCCAGCGATTGCCAGAGGGTCGGCGGGTTGAAGAAGCGGGTGCCCAGCACGTGGACCCGGGTGCCGGCGGTGGCGTTGGCCACGCGCACGCGCAGGTTGCCTTTCTCTTTCTCGATGCCGGTGATGTGCAGAGGCTGTCCGGGCCGGGTCTGCAGGAAGCGATCGCGCGAGACCAGCCAGGAGCCGATCTGGGTGCCTTTGGTCAGCCGGATCGGGATGACGACCGGGCCGGGGTAGAGGACCAGCTCGAAATCGCCCGGCGGCAGGTCATCGAGGACGAGGAAGCCATCGGCCACCTTCAACTGCTCGGTGAAGGAATGGGCGTAGGTGCCGTTGCGCAGTTCGAAGAGCGCGGCCAGAGGCCGGCCGGCCGGCACCAGCTCAGGGAAGACGGGCACGCGCACCGGCGTGCCGGCCAGGGCGTGGATGACCGGCGGGTAGGCGCACGCCTCCTGCACCGGATACCAGGTGCGCGCGGTGCCTTCCGGCCCGGTCATCTTGACCCACTCGATGCCCGGCAGGGCGCCCAGCCGCACGCGCCCGGTCGCATCGGTCTGCAAGGTGAAGGCGACGGTGCGGGTGAACTCCCGGTGCTTGCACTCGAAGGTGATCGGCCGGTCGGCCTTGGGTTCGCCGGTCTTGCCGTTCAGTTCGATCAGGTATTCCCCGTCGACATGGCGGACCATCAGATCCTCGATCTTGTCGGTGCGGTGGATGCCGTTGAGATTGATGGTGCGGCTGGTCGAGAACTCCTCTTTCTTGCCGCGGCTGAGGTTCTCGACCTTGCCGCGCAAGGTGAAGGTGATCTGGGCAAGTTTTTCGGGAACCTTGAATTCGTAGGGGGTCTCGCGATCGTTGTGCAGCGGGAAATCGCGGATCTCCTTGGCAGCGGCCACCCCGTCGCGGTCGAGCGTGGAAATGACCAGGGCCGGCTCCTGCAGGAGCTTGAGGTCGATCGGCACGCCGTTGACGGTGAGCCAGGGCCGGACGAGAACCGTGGCCTTGGCCCCTTCGACCAGCGACTCGCGGTCGAGGAAGAAGCCGGCGCTCAGGTCGTACTGCTCGCCCATGTGCTCGAACTGATGCAGGGAGGCGAATTCCCCGCGGGTCAGGACGAACTTGGCGAGACCGGGGGCGGTCGAGTAGGGGACGGTGATCTCGCCGCGCTCGTCAGGGCGGTATTCCTGGCCGCCCAGCCACAGGGTCGCGTCGGTGACCTGGGCGTTGTTCTCGTCGAAGACGGTGAAGACGTGGCCGGCGGCGCCGAGCCGCTGCATGAAGCCGAGCCGCCCCTTGCGGATGAGGGCGCGGCTGCTGCGGCCGTTGCCGATCAGTTCGATGACGTAGACGCCCGGCTGGTCGAGCTGGGGGAAGGCGAACCGCTCGACATGCCGCCGGTATTCGGGCTGGTCATAGGTGTAGACCTTCTCTTCATTGGCGACCAGGCCGTCGAGATCGAGGTCGGTGCCGATCTCCTGCAGGCGGTCCCGGTACCAGGCGCGGGTGTTGATGCGATAGATCTTGACGATCAGTTGCTTGACGTTCTTGATGGCGACGTCGAAGGCGATGGGATCCTGGCCGGCTATGACCTCGCGGCAGGTGGGCAGGAAATCGAGTTCGATCCGTTCCTTGATCGCCTTGACCCGCTGCGGCGACAGCAGCGAGAACCAGCGTTCGAGATTGCCCAGGCCGCCCACGATCTTGGTTTCGGCGAACAGGTCCTTCAGCCATTCCGACTCCAGCAGCTCGGCGAATTCGCGGGTGTCGTCGGCGGCCGCCAGGAACTCGCGCAGGAAGTCCCGCACGAGGGGCTCATCATCGCCGATGACGGGCAGCTGGGTCAGGTGATGGTAGTCGGCCTGCAGATCGACCGGCCAGTCGCGCAGATCGCGCCGTTCGAGGTATTTGCGGTTCATGTAGGCGGTGGGACGCGGCAGCCTCAGATAGGACAGGAAGCGGGCCTTGTCATAGATCCCGAGGCCGCGTTCGTGGGCCAGCCAATGGTAGAGGACATGCGCCTTCAAGGAGTTGTGGGCGGGGGGCAGCTCGGCCACGAACTTCCACAGGCGGCCGAGGTAGGCCTCCTTTTCGGCGCGATCGTGGCGCCAGTCGACATCGGCGCTGGGCTGCAGCTTGCGGACCACCGCCTCGATGAAGGTGGCATCGTTGAGCAGTTCGGGCATCAACCGGCGGCATTCCTCGAGCTGCGAGAGGAGGAGGTTGGCATGGATGGGATGGCAGCCGAAGCCGCCGCTGTTGGGATGCTTGAGATCGGCGACGACGAGCTGGGCCAGCAAGGTCCCGCCTTCGGGCCGGGTCATCCGGGCCAGCAGATGGCGGCGGCGCTCGGGGTCGAGGTTCTCCTGCAGGAGCCGCGGCCAGGCCGCGGCGGTGAACCCGCTGAGGTCGCGATACTCGGTGAACGCCCGGGTTTTGAGGGTCTCCCAGGCCAGGAGCTGGGGCGACAACGCGGTCGGATGCTTGTTGATCGGCTTGAGGAGCTTCTTCTGGTGGTTGAACAGCAGGTTGAGCTTGTTCTGCAGGTAGGTGCGTCCCCCCGCGGGGTCGGCCTCCCAGTTCAACAGGCGCTGCCGGTTCTGGATCTCCTGGGCGCGCGCGGTGTAGCCCGAGCGGTCGACCCACTGGTTGAGCAGTTCCTGGGCCTTGTCCAGATCGCCTTGATTCTGCGCATGGAGGCAGTGATAGTAGTAGTAGTCTTCCGTGCCAGGAATCAGCTGTCGCAGCGGAACGGCACGGTCGGGCGCCAGGCTGAACGCCTCGTCGAACCCGATCTCGGCGGCCCGCGCCGCGACCAGAGGCAGCAGAATAAAGCAGATCACGACCAGGGTTTTCATGCGCATACGTCCTCCTAGTTCTGGGGGGTCCGGGGAGCGAGCCGCAGGGTGGCCAGGGCTTCTTCGAGAGTGGGATACATCCGCAGGTGATGGTGGAAGCCCACCATCTGGAGCAGGTTGTCGATGGGGGGGACGACGCCGGCCAGGATGAGACCTCCGCCGCGGGCCTTCAGGTCGCGGTGGAGACGGGCGATGACGCCGAGCCCGGAACTGTCGAGGTGGTGGGCCCGGCTCAGATCGAGGATGCCGTGGGTCACCTGGGGGGCCAGCGCCTGGCGGATCTGTTCGTCGAATTCCATGAACCAGTCGAAGGTGAGGTCGGCCAGCAGGGAAACGAGCAGCACCCCGTCGCGGATTTCGACCGTGAAACGCATAAGTCTCCTTCCTTTCGGCCCGCCGGCCGGTTTGCCGCACGGTCAGGCGGCCGGTTGCGGCGCGGTGTCGCGGGTGCGGGCGAGACGGTTGTGGTAGACGAAGGTGCGGCCCGCCACCTCGAAGACATCGCCGTCGACCAGGAGCCGGCAGCGGAACCGGCCGCCGGTCACCTTGATCGGCGATTCGTCGAGCGATTCGAGCACGTGCCCTTCATCTTTCTCGGTGATGGAAAAGGCCTGGGGGGGCGCCTCGGGCAGGATGAGGTCGCAATCCTCGTCGCTGCCGGCCACGAATTCTTCGCTCTCGAGGAGGTGCTGGGGCCGCCAGCGTCCGCCGTGACCCAGATCTTCCAGCCAGGCCTCCTTCAGCAGGTCGAGGGCGAGGGCGAGGCACGCCCCGATCACGGCCCCGAAGAACAGCGAGCCGACCAGCCAGAGACCGCGCGGCACGAAGAACCGGTCGAGCAGCAGCCCGCCCGCGACCAGCCCGGGCAGCAGCCCGGCCATCGTATGGGCGGCGGTCCGGCAGCTGCCGGTGACGAACCCTCGGCAGGCCCCGAGCGCGGCGGCGAGCAGCGACCACCACAAGGTGCGGACGACGAGGACGGGGGCCATGCGGGCCAGTCCGGTCGATCCGCCCAGCAGGGCGAACAGGACGGCGGTCGGCATGGCGAAGGCCAGCGCCGGCAGGGCATGGGCCAGGAGGAGGCGGCCGGCCTGGCGCGCCTGCCAGTCGTTGACGAGCGGAGGCAGGGCGGCGCCCAGGCCGAGCAGGACCGCCCCGAACACGCCCGTGGTGAACAGGGTGGCCAGGAAGCCGTCGCCGAAGGTCCAGGGGTCGGTCTCGCGGAAGGTGAGCCAGGCGGCGTACCCGGCCAGCAGACCGCTCATCGTGTGCTGCAGCCAGAAGCGCGGATTCATGGGCGAGCGGCGCCACGCCCGCTCGGGCCCCGTCGCGGGCGAGGGCCGGCCCCGCCGGCGGAGCGGGCGTCCGCGGGGATGGCCATCACTCGAAGGTTTCGATGAGCGTCATGCCGGACACGAAGTAGATCTTGTAGGCGTCTTCGATCTCGGCCTGGCTGATGGCGGTGTCGGCCACTTCCATGAACCGCTTGCGGTCGTAGATGATGTTGAGGATGTCGCGGGGATGGACGGCGCGCAGGCCCCGACGGTCTTTCTTGTACAGGCTGAACAGGTGGTCCATGACCGCCTGGTCGTATTTGAGGCCGAGCTTGGTCGCCCCCGCCTTCCAGATCTCGAGGTACTCCTCGCGAGTCGGGTTGCGGACGTTGATCTTGTAGGGCAGACGGCGCAGGAACGCGTCGTCGACGATCTTCATGGGGTCGAGGTTGGTGCTGAACAGGACGATCTCGTCGGTCGGCACCTCCATGCGCTGACCGCCCAGGACGAGGAAGTCGACCTTGTTCTCGAGGGGGATGATGAACCGGTTGAACAATTCCTCGACCGAGCAGCGCTGCCGGCCTAAATCGTCGATGAGCAGCACGCCGCCGGTGGCCTTGACCTGGGGCGGCGCGTCGAAGCACCCGTATTTCTTGTTGTAGACGACTTCGAGGTCTTCCAGGGTCAGTTCGCCGCCGGCGATGATCAAGGGCGGCTGCACCACGACCCACCGCTCGTCGAGTCCGTCCATGTCGAAATTCTCGACCGCGACGTGGCAGCTCGGGTCATAGATGCGCACCAGCTGCCCGCCGATGTTGACGGCGTACGGCACGACCATCGGCGGCAGCAGACGCACGACCGAACTGCACAGGAAGGTCTTGCCGTTGCCGGGGAAGCCGAAGACGAAGGCCGGCTTGCGGGCGCAGACCGCCTGTCCGATCTGCATCAGGACGTCCTTGTAGCCGAGCGCATGGGCGAACTTCTCCTGCAGGGTCTTCATGTTGATGGTGAAGCCCTTCTTGTTGGCTTCGAGGACGGCCTTGGTGACCCGGATGTACTCTTCGAAACCGACGGGGGCGGGCCCGAGATAGGCGTCGCGCTCCAGGATGGCCTTGGCCCGTTCGGTGCCTTTCGGGTAGAGCCCGTACTGGTAGTCGGACCCCATGCCGGACCCGCCGACCATGCCGACCAGTTCGGCCTGCTTGAGTTCGTTGATGATCTTCTGGATGATGTCGACATGCACCTTCAGGCTCTTGCTGAGGTGGCGCGGCACCTTCTTGCCGTGGACGTAGAGCTCCTTCATGACCTGGTTGGTGATGATCTCCAGGTCGACTTTCAGGTCGATGGGTTGGTCAGGCTGCTTGGGGATGTACTGTCTCAGATCGACGCCCATGTCTGCTCTCCTCTGCTGGTGGGTTCGGAGGGAGGCCGCCCGGGCGCTCCCCGCCGTCTATGTCCTGCCGCATGGTACTTGATTTCCCCGGTCATTTCAAGGGAAGCGATCGACGGGGCGGGGGTGGCGAGGCGCGGCAGAATGGGCTATCCTGACGAGGCGAGGCGCGACGAAGCGATGCATCATGACACGACGCGAGCGTGGGCTGCGGTGATTCTGTTGGCGGGGCAGAGCCGCCGGATGGGTCGCCCCAAGCAGCATGTCGCGGTGGGGGGGAAGACCTTCCTCGAGCATGTGCTGCACGGGCTGGCCGCGGTGCGGGCGCAGGTGAGCCCGCCCTGGCTGTTCGTCGGGCAGGACGGCGATGCGGCCGGCCGCGAGCGGGTGGCGGCCGCCGGCGGCGTCTGGCTGGTGAACCCGCGCCCCGAAGATGGCCCGCTCAGCTCCATTCGCGTGGCGCTCCCGCATCTGCCGGCCGGTTGGGGCTTCCTGCTGTGGCCGATCGATCACCCTCTGGTCCGGCCGGCGACCCTGACGGCCTTGATGGCCGCGGCGGCCGCGCACCCCACGGCGCTGACGGTGCCGTCGGTCGATCGGCAGCGCGGGCATCCTGTGGTGTTCCCGGCCTGGGCGGTGGCCGACCTGCACCAGGCCCCGCTCGACGAAGGGGCGCGCTGGGTCTTCCAGCGGCACCCCGAACGGATCGTCCACGTCGAGGTCGATGATCCCTGGGTTCGCACCAATCTCAACACCCCCGAGCTGGTCGCCGCGGCCGAACGCTGGCTGGCCGCCCGGCCGCGCGATCGTTGAGCCGCCGCCTCGGCGGCCGCAGGGTCGCGCCCGCGGCTGTCCGCTCCTCCTGCTTCCCGACACCGCGGGCGGAGGTCGGGGCCTCAGGGCGCGGCGGCCGAGGAGACCGCGGTCGCGGCCGGGAGGGGCAGGTCGAACTCGAACGGCTGGTCGCGCAGGATGCGGGTGGCCGAGCCGATCCGGAGCACGGCGCGCCGCCCGGTGACCAGGAACGCGCGCCCGCGCCCGCCGAGGATGACCAGCGCGTCTTCGTCGGGGCTGACGACGGCCTCGCCTTCGACCAGCACCTGGGCTTCCCCGGCGGGGTAGACCCGGCCCTCGCGCGACGGACCGGCGTCCTTGGCGACGAGGGGCGGGGCTGCGGGCGGGCGGCGGTCGGAGGGCTGGTGGGCCGGGGTTCCTCCGCAGATGACCCAGACGGTCAGGGCGGCGACGAGCAGCCAGCCCAGGGTGTCGATGGGGGACGCGAAATCGCGGGGGTCGGCTTCCGGCGGCGGGTGGGCAGCGCCGTGCAGCGGTGGGGCGAGACGTCCCGGCCGGGGCGAGGAATCAGGCGGGTCGGCTGCCGCGGTGGAAGCCGGGGGTGCCTCGCCCGACGGGGCGGCGGTCGCCTCTTCGAGGATGGGGCGCAGCCCGCCCCCCCCTGCCGAGCCATGCTGGCGGCAGCGCTCGCAATGCGCCAGATGCGCCTGCAGAGCGGCCTCCCGTTCCGGCGGCAAACGGCCGGCGCGGGCCAGATCCATCAGATGGGCGGTCTCTCGACAGTCCATGCGCTTCCTGCGGCATTCTACCATACTCCATCCTGCTCCGAAGCTGGCTCGTCGTTCGACGGGGCGAGATCGCGGGCCGCTTGTGCCGCGCCGCGCGACGAGACAGGTCGGGCCCTGGCGATTGATTCCCATGGCGTCGGCGGGTAGGGAGTTGGCTTCACGGGCTGGGGTGGGCCATAATGGGCGCGTGGCCAGGCACCGCGGCATGTCTATGGGTCTGAGCACTGCTCGACGGTGCAGGCGATCACACCAAGCGGGCTCAACGGGGCGTCGAAGTCGAGCCACCAGGCTGCCGATCGAGCGCGGTCGGTGAGCCAGGGAGGCGGGGGCGAAGCGGTCGAACCGGGGCGGACTCGTTGCTCGGAAGGAAGGGGTAGGATGGGGACGAACAACCAGAAGGAAGAAGGTGGCGTGGCGGGTCTAGGCCTGACCCGGGAACGCCTGGCGCAGGAGATCCTGCCCGCCTATGTGACGGGACGCCGGTGGTTCAGCGGCCATGGGCGTCGATTGGTGCGGCTCGATCTCGACGTGGTCGATCTGGTGCCTTTTCCCAACGGGGGGCTGGCCACCTGGCTGCTCTTGTTCACCGCCCAGTTCGCCGAGGGGGCGGCCCAGTCGTATGCGTTGTTCCTTCGCCGCCAACCGGCCGCCGGCCGCTGGACCCTGCATGATGGCGGCGCTGGCGGGGGCTTTCTGGTCGATGCCGTCGCCGAGGACGATTTCTGTCGGACGCTGCTCGAGCAGGTGGCCAGCGCCGGCGATCTGCCCGTCGGGCCAGGGCGCCTGGTCGGCCGGCCGACCTCCATGCTTTCGGGGCTGTGGCCACGAGGGCCGGTCGCGGTGACCTATCCGGGCCATGAACAGAGCCACACGTCGGTCGAGCTGGGAGATCGCCTGCTCCTCAAGGTCTATCGACAGGTCCAGCGTGGTACCAATCCCGAAGTGGAAATGGGGGAATATCTGAGCATTCGGCGGGAGTTTCCTCATGTCGCCCGTCTGGCAGGATCACTGACCTATGAAGACGGCGCGGGCGGCGGGGTGGTCGCTCTGGGCATTCTGCAAGAGCGGATCGATGCCACGGGGGATGCCTGGACCCGCACCTTGGAGTTTCTCGAGCGGTATCTGACGGGGCGCTGGCAGGACGACGCCGGCCGTCGGAACTTCCTGACCCGCGCGCTGGCCGGCGTCGAGCGGCTGGGGCAGCGCGTCGGCGAACTGCATGCCTGCCTGGCCACGGCAAAAGATGAGCCGGCCTTCGCGCCCGAGCCATTGTCCGGCCCGGAGTGGGGTGCCTGGTGCCAGGAGCTGGCCCATGCCTTGCAAACCACCGCCGACCGGATCGAGGGCGAGCGACGCCATCTGCCGCCGCCGTTGGCCAGCGCCTGGCGGCAGGCCTGGGCGCGAGGGCCGCAGTTGCTGGCGTTCGTGCGGGCGGCCGGCCAAACGCCTCCGTCGCTCGCGAAGATCCGCATCCATGGCGATCTGCACCTGGGGCAAGTGCTCTGCACCCGTCAGGATGATGTCGTCTTCATCGACTTCGAAGGAGAACCGGGACGCCCGCTGGCCGAGCGACGCCGCAAGCACCTGCCGCTGCGGGACGTGGCGGGAATGGTGCGCTCGTTCGGCTATGCCGCGCGGATGGCGCGGCGGCGCTGGCCGGGGCCGGGCCGGGCGGCCCGGGCCGCGGCCTGGGAACGGCAGGCCGTGGCGCGATTCCTGGCGGGATACCAGCGAGCGCGGGCCGAGCCGGTGGATCACCGGAGCTGGCTGGCCTGCCTCGACCTGTTCTGCCTGGAAAAAGTCCTCTACGAGTGCCGGTATGAGATCGATCATCGCCCGGACTGGCTCGAGATCCCGGTGGCGGGGCTCATTCGCCAGTTGAACCGACTCCGATGACTCGGCGCCCTCGCCGGCCTGGCGCTTGTCACCGCGCGCGGTCGAGGGATGCCTCGACCACCTGGCCGTCTCGTCGACTCGCGGCATTTCGAGCCGTCACCCTGCCTTCGGTGCAAGACCTGGCCCGCGCCGCCCCCGCCAGGCAGTTCCCTCGCCCCTGACGCGGGGAGGCGACAGGGCCCGGGCGAGGGGTAGGCCGAAAAGCAGAACCACCGGCACGCCCTGACCCTCCGAAAGCCGGGCGAGCCTGTCAGAAGGGAAAGCGGTTACTTGTCCTTCGGCGTCGCTTTGGTGACCGTGTTGTCGCGACCGAGGTTGGAGATGTTGGCTTCGCCGGTGAGGCCTTTGGTCCAGGTGAGGGAGTTGTAGTTGCCCAGCAACGAGGCGTTGTCCACCGCGGTGACCGTGATGGTGTTGTGATTGCCGGCCACCGAGATGGTGGGAACGCTCTCGATGATGACCTTATTGTGATTGCCCAGGACCGAGACGTTGGTGCAATCGCCTTTGACGGTGACCTCGTTGTGGTTGCCCATGATCGAGACCGCTTCTTTCTTGCATTCAATGGTGATGGTCTGATGGTTCTGCACGACTGAATGGGTGGTGCCATCCTCGTTGACGGTGAGACCAGGAACGTTGATGTTGATCTGGGGAATGTTGATCTTGATGTCCCCAGGCCCGGTCTGGGCCCCGACCGCTCCGGTCCACAACGCTCCAACCACTATGAGCAGACCCAATGCAACAGACAAACGGTTCATAGGTTCCTCCTGTCTCGATGAGATGGCAACAAAAACTGTATCGCAAACGGGGTCGTTCGACAAACCACGATGGTGATGGGCTGGCCAGGGGCGCCTGCAACGCTTGTGGGGCGGGTTCATGCGACATGGCCGACGACCCGGGCGGGGTTGCCGACGGCGATGGACCGGGCGGGCACGTCGCGCAGGACGACGGCGCCGACCGCCACCTGGGCGAACTCCCCGATCTCGACCCCGCACCCGATCCTGGCCTCGGCGCCAATCGTGGCCCCGCGCCGGATGATGACCCGCCCCGCGCGAAACCGGGCGCCGCCATGCTCGTGGAGGGCGATTCGCACCCCGAACCCCAGCAGGGCCCCCGCCTCGACGGTCAGCAGCGAGGGGAACAACGGATCGATGACGACGTCTGGCGACAGGTAGGCCGTGGGATGGATGGATGCTCCGAACAGCCGCAGCGCGAGATGTTTGGGGGTCGAGAACGGCTGGGCGAAAGCCGCTGACAGCAGCGCATAGCGCAGAGAGGCGTAGACGATCCCGGCCGCCGTGCCGTATTCGAAAAAGCACAGGCAGTTGTCGGCCGGTTCGGGGATGTCGCTGTGATATTCGAACAGGCGGTCGGGGCAGCCGGGCCGTACGAAGCGTGCCAGGGCGAGGCCAGCCGGGCCGGGGTCGCCCCGGCAGACGACGTCGGGCGGACGTCGTCGTGGCGCCCTCGGCGGTAGAGAAGAGGACCGGCCGCTCGGTTCCTCTGCCACTTCGCTGGGAGGAGGGGGCAGGCCAGGGGCAGCCTCTGCTGAGGCGGAAAGAGGGGCGGGGGGCACAGAAGTCTCGGTCATGGCGAGCGGTCTTCGGGGAGTGGGGAGGTCGTCCTTCGTCCTGAGCCTTCACCCGTGGTGGCGCGAGAGCTGCCTGGCTGGATGCGAGGAGCCGGGCAAGCCCCCGCCTCGCCCTCCGGGTGGAAGATCTCGGAAAACAGCGTGCGGCGGTCGTCGGGGTCTTCCAGATCGGGCAGGGGAAGGAGTTCCATTTCCCCGGCCTCGCAATGGAAGATCTCGCGGGAGCCGTCGCGGCCGACGGCGTCGAAGATGAGGCGGTCGGCGGCCCTCTCGCGTACCGCGACCGCCACGGTCATCGCCTGGCCGGGCCCGAGGAACCGGTGGAAGCATACTTGTTCCGCTCCGATCGGGCGGCCGGCCAGCCGGTAGTCGCTCGACAGCATGACCAGCCAATTGGCCAGATCGAACGCGGCCTGCAGCACCAGCGATTCGGGCAGGCGTTCGGGCTCCCCCAGCCCTTGCCGGAGGCAGTATTCCTCGAACGAGACCGCCTTACGGCCGACGGCGGTCCGCCAGGCTTCCCAGGCCGTGAGTCGGTCGAGTCCACGGAATTTCATGGGCTTGTCTTCCTCCGGCGGCCTGTGGCAGGGGCGGGATCGCGGACGGTGGCGGCGCGCTCCCTCACGGCTGATTGGCCTTGGCGTCGAGCTTGCGCCGAATGAGCCGCACGAAGACCGAAACCGTGAGCAGCGAGGGAATCTCGGCCTTGCGGAAGCCCGGTACCAGGCGACTCTGATCGACCTCGGGCAAAGCCTGCCGCAATTCGGCCAGGGCCTCGTCGGTGAGGAACCCTTCCTTCTCGAACACCCCGCCGGGCAGGCGGGCCTTCACTTCCTTCTCGAACTCGTTGGGCTCGATGGTGATGCCGAAGGTGTCCTCGATGAGGAAGCTCAGATCGAGCAGATCGATCGACTCGGCGCCCAGATCCTTCACCAGGACGCTCTCGGGCTTGATCTGATCGGCCTTGACGCCGAGCACGCTCTGCAACAGGCCCTGCAGTTTCTCGAAGATCTCGGAGTCGGTCATGGCGAATCTCCTTTCGGGGCGGCGCCGAAGATGAGGGTGGCATTCTGACCCCCGAACGCGAACGAGTTGGACAGGACGGTGCGCGCCTGCACGCGACGGGCCTGGCCCGGCACATAGTCGAGGTCGCACTCGGGGTCGGGGATCTCGAGGTTGATGGTGGGCGGGACGAGCCCATGGCGAAGGGTCTGGACGGCGACGACGGCTTCCACGGCACCGCTGGCGGCGATCAGGTGGCCGGTCATCGACTTCACCGCATGGACGGGAATCCGGTAGGCATGCGGGCCGAGCACTTCCTTGAGGGCCAGGGTCTCGGTGATGTCGTTTTTGGGAGTGCCGGTGCCGTGCGCATTGACCACGTCGATGCCGGCGGAGGACAGGCCGGCGTCGGCGAGGGCGGCCCGCATGCACAGCACGGCTCCGCGCCCGGTGGGATCGGGATCGGAAACCCGGAAGGCATCGAGGCTGGCGCCGTAGCCCAGGACCTCGGCCAGGATGGAGGCGCCGCGGGCCCGCGCGTGGTCGAGGGTTTCCAGCACGAGGAAGGCGGCGCCCTCGCCCAGCACCGTGCCGTCGCGGGCGGCGTCGAACGGGCGACAGGCCGCCGCGGGGCGTTCGTGGTTCATTGACAGGGCGCGCAGCAGGCTGAACCCGCCCAGACCCAGCGGATTGAGCATGCTGTCGGCGGCGCCGGCCAGGGCGAGGTCGGCGCGGCCGGCCCGCAAGGCGAGGCAGGCTTCGCCGATGACCATGGCGCCGGCGGCACAGGCCGAACAGTTGGTCACTCGCGGTCCGCCCACCCCATAGGTCTCGCCGATCACCTCGGCCAGCCGATCGAGCGGGGTCTGCCAGGGCGACCGACCAGCCGGCCCGCTCAGCAGCCGGCGGCCCAGATCCCCGTCGGCAGGCCCGTGTCGGGCCAGGGGTGTGACATCCTCCAGGAAGAACACCTCGAGGCTGACGCCGACATGGAGCGCGGCGCGCGCCAGGCGCGAGCGGGCGTCGGGGCCGGCGAGCCCGGCTTGCTGCAGGGCCTCACGGGCGGCGGCCAGACCGAGCAGCACCTTGCGGTCGCGGTCCTGGGCCGCGGCTGGAAACCACTGCCGCACCTGCTCGACGGGGAAGTCCTTCACCTCGGCCCCGATGCTCACCAGCAGTCCAGAGGCGTCGAACAGGGTGAGGGGGCCCGTGCCGGAACGGCCGGCCGCCAGATTGGCCCAGAAGGTGGGCAGGTCGTTGCCGAGCGGCCCGACGAGGCCGAGCCCGGTGACCACGACCCGCCGCCGCGCGATCGGGGAAGAGCCGGTCGGCGCGGTCGATCTGGCTGAACCGGTCGGCTGGTGGAAAAGGAGCGGCTCTGCCTGCGGCGAATCCTGGTGGGCGACCGGGTGGTGGACCGCGGTGGCCGTGCCGTCGGCGGCAGGCTCGGCCTCCCCCGACCGTGCGGCGCGCGGGGCGGGGCGGGCGGTCGAGGCCGCAGCGACGTCGGTGCCAGGAGGCGGTGCGGTCGCGGCGGCGGTCGCTCGGGTGGTCGGCGCGCGCGCGGCGGCCAAGGCGGGGTCGAGGCGGAAGACCGCCTGTTGCGAGCCGAAGCCGAAGCTCGTGACCAGGGCCGGACCTGCCCCTTCGCGGACCACGAGCGCGCCGATGGCCAGCTGCACCGGGGTCGCCGCCGCGAAGAGATTGCCCAGCCCAGGTTTGGGCGCCAGACGGATGGCCGCCGAGCTCAGCGCCGGCGCCGCGCCAGGGCCGGCCAAAATCAGGGCCTCCTCTTCCCAATGCTGGAAGCGGGGATCGCCATCGGCGGACGACATCAGCGCGCCGGGCGGGTGGACGCTGTCGGCCAGAGCGGCCTGCACGAGGCCGCCCAGGCGGCGAGCGATGGCCGCCCCGGCCCCCCCTTCCTCGCCTGGTTCGTTCTCGCGTCCAGAACGAGCCGCCGGGCAGCGTTCAGGCGTTGCGAGGGAGCTGGTCTTCGTCGCCCCGTGGGGCTCGCTTCGAGGGGGGAATGCCGCTGCGGTCGCGCCGGAGCGGTGGTCGGACGCCCTGGCCGCCGGCGGCGCCGCCCACACCGGCGGCAGATGGACCGTGCCCAGGGCGCCTGCCGCCAGGCGGGCATACGGTCTGGCCCCGCGCGCGCGGGCCCGGGCTTCGCGTTCGAGCACCAGGAACGCCGCGCCTTCGCCCGGTACGATGCCGGTTCCCACGGTCGTCCAGCTCTCGAAGACGCCCTGCTGTTGCAGGCTGATGAAGGCCAGTTCGTGGGCCTTGACGTCGCATCCGCCGACCAGGGCCGCGTCGGCTCGCCCCTCGCGCAGTGCTTCCCAACCGGCCAGGATCGCCTGGGCGCCCTGCCCTTCCCACGGGTTGTAGACGGCGTTGGGACCCTGCAGATGCTCGAAGATCGAGATGAAGCAGATCGGCATGTTGCTCAGGATCTTGAAACTGAGCGTCGGGCGCACCCGGTGCAGGGCATGGCGCCCGAACCGGAGCGGATCGAACGTGCCGTCCTCTCCCGCCGAATGCTGAATGAGCGGGGCCACTTCAGGCAGGGCGATGCCGGCCAGGCCGGTGGCCCCGTAGAGGGCGATCATTTCGGGAGGGTAATCCCTGCCGGGGGTGAGGTTGGCATCGCGCAAGGCCAGCCGGGCGGCCACCGCCGCGAAGATCGCGTCATGGTTCATCAGGCGCAGCGTTTTGACGTCGCCGAGCAGGGGCTCCGCCTCCAGCGTGGTCACCGGCGCGTACCGCGGGCAGGCGAAGCCGGTCGGGTCGAACCGCGCGGGCGGGCAGGCGGCGGTCTCGCCCCGCCGCAGCCGGGTCAGCACCTCTCCTGGCTCATGACCCAGCGGGGTGACCAGCCCGAGGCCGGTGATGACGATGGGATCAGTCATCCGGGGTTCCCCGCCACAGATCGAGCAGAACCTGTCGCCGTCGCTCGAGGGTGGGATCGTCGACGGTCCGGAAGGAGAAGATCATCTCGGTCGCGGCGATCAGCCGGCCCTCGCGGGTGGCGCGCACGGCCGCCTTGCCGCTGACTTCGTTCAACGAGAGCACGTCGGTGGTATAGATCAGCGTGTCGCCGGGTTTGACCATGTCGCGGAACTTGACTTTGTCCAGGATGGTCAGGATCGCCTTGGCCTCGCGCTGGAACTGGGCGCGCAGGCTGGCTTCGAGCAACAGGCCCGCCAGCTGGGCCATGCCTTCGATGATCAGCACCCCGGGCATGACCGGCCGCCGCGGGAAGTGGTCATCGAAGAAATCTTCACTCAGTGCCACATTCTTGCGGGCTTCCGCGGTTTTTCCCACATCCCAGCGGGTGATGCGGTCGATCAGGAAGAATCGCACCGGCTCCCTCCTCGTCCGATTCGGGTCGGCCTCATCCTAGCCGAACCCCTGACCCTGCGCAAGGCAGGTCGGCTTGGCCAAGCCATTCTCTCGCCGCGGTCGAACGCAGGTGGCGAAGGGCAGGTGCGGCGGACTCTCCGTCAGCGGCCGCTTCCGTCGTCATCAGCCCGGGGGTTCGATCGCCGATCGCCGGGCCCGGTGGCTCAACCTCGGGCGGCGGCTTCGTTCCAGGGCGCAACAGAATCACCGGCGATCGAAGGCGGCTCGGCGGGTGTTCTGCAGAATCCGGCCGAAGTCGGCCTCGGTGAACCCGAGATCGCGTTCGAGCAGTTCGAACTCGGAGGTCAGGGAACAGCCGAAGGGCGCTGGATCATCGGTATTGACGCTGTATGACAATCCCAGGCTGTGCGCCCGCACCAGGGGGTGCGAGCGGATATCGACATACGGGGTCAGCAGCCGGTTGGAGGTGGGACAGAACTCGAGGTGGATGCCCCGCCTCTGGATCTCGTCGAGCAGCCGGGGGTCTTCGAACGCCGCCAGACCATGGCCGAGGCGGTCGGGGCGGCCCCACTCGAGGGCTTCCCGCACGCTGTCCGGGCCCAGACGTTCCCCGGCGTGGATCTCGATGCCCAGCCCGGCCTCGCGGGCCCGGTCGAGCAGATCATGGATCGAAGCGACGGTGCAGGCGCCCTCGTCGCCGGCCAGGCCCAGGCCGGTGATCAGGCCGGCCCGTCGCAGGGCCAGGACCCGCTCGATCCGTCGCTCGAGGGCGGCGCGCGGGCCGCGACTGAGGGCGACGAGCAGGTTGACTGGCAGGCGTCCTTCGGCGGCCTCGTCGATGGCTCGTCGCAGGTCGCGGAAGAAGGCGATGGTCGTTTCTTCAGGCTGATGGACCTGCAGCCAGCCGCTGATCATCAGCTCGGCATAGACCACCTGCTGCTCCCGCCATCGCCGAACGTGCGCCTGCACGCTGGCCAGGAACAGTTCACGCGTCATCACGGCATCGATGCGGGCGGCATAGCCATTGAGCCAGTCTTCCCAGGAGCGGGCCGGGCAGAGCGCTTCCAGCTCTTCGGGCGCCAGCGGCGTGCGGAGGAAGGCAGGATCGAGGGTTCGCAGCATGGCGGCATCGATCACCGCATCGGCATGGCAATGGAGTTCGGCTTTGGGCACGGTGCGGGCCAGAGAAGTCGGCGAGGGCTGGTTCATGCGGATGACCTTTCCTTGAGGAGGTGATCGAGCAGATCGGGATACAGACCACGCCAGGCGCTGTAGCCGCCGAAGACGACCCGCACGTCGGGGTGGCCCGCCATGGCCAGGCGATAGCCCGCTCCGGTCGACAACGCGCCGGTGGCGCACATCAGGATGACGCGCCGGTCTCGCGGAATCTCTTCATGGTGCCGCTCGAACCCGAAGGGCGACCATTCGCGGGCTCCCGGCAGGCTGGGCGCCAGCAGCCGCTCGTGCGGGAACCGCAGATCGATCAGGAAGGTGTGCGGCGAGCGGATCACGTCAGCGGTCAGGTGAGCGGGATCGAGGTAGGCGAACCCGGGCGGGTCGCTCCGCAGCACCCGTTCCAGCGCCCACAGGAAGAACAGGACGGAAAGGCGGCGGGTGGTGCGGCCCAGACTGATGCGAATGGTCGACAGGGCGCGTTCTTCGCTGATCCCCATGCCGAGCAGCACGTGCGAAGGCTCGATGCGGTCGGCCGTGCAGGCCGAGCCGATCGAGACGGCGATCTCGTAGCAATCGAGACCGGCCAGCAGCCTCAACCCGCTTTTGCCGGGGAAGGTGACGTTGATGGTGCCCGGCAGCTGATGGTCGGGTGCCGCTTCGTTGATCACCGCCGCCGGATACAAACGACGGATGCCGGCCACCAGCCGCCGGCGCAGGGCGCGCAGCCGGACGAACTCGGTCGGGCGGCAGGCGCCGGCGAGCCGCGCCGCCACGCCCAGACCGACCAGTTGGTGGACCCCCTCGGTGCCTGCCCGCTGCTTCTGTTCCTGGTCTCCACCGTAGATCAACGGCACGCAGGGAACGGTGCCCCGCCAGTAGATGGCGCCCACCCCTTTGGGGCCGTTGATCTTGTGGGCGGTCAACGTCAGGAACTCGACGCCGAGACGCTCGACATCGGTGGGAATCTTGCCGAAGGTCTGGACCGCATCGGTGTGCAAAGGCACCCCCGCCGCTCGCGTCACGGCGGCGATCTCTTCGAGCGGCTGGATCACGCCCGTCTCGTTGTTGGCGTGCATGACCGATACCAGAATGGTATCGGAGCGCAGGGCGGCCCGCACGTCATCGGAACGCACCCGGCCGTCGGGGCCAGCTGGCAGGTAGGTGACCCGCCCGCCCAGCGCCTCGAGCTGATGGCAGGCGCCGAGCACCGACTCGTGCTCGATCTTGGTCGTGATGACATGGCCGCCGCCCCGGGCGGCGAACACCCCCTTGATGACGGTGTTGTTGCCTTCCGTCCCGCCGCTGGTGAAGAAGACCCGTTCCGGGGGTGCCCGCAACTCGGCGGCCACGGCTCGCCGGGCGGTTTCGACCAGGCCGCGCGAGGTCCGGCCCAGGGTGTGCAGGCTGGAAGCGTTGCCGAAAGCACCGGCCAGAGCGTCGGCCATGGCCCGTCGTACCGCGGGCGCCACCGGCGTGGTGGCGTTATGATCGAAGTAGAGCAGAGGCTGGTAGTTCAGCTGCTGAAGCCATTCCCGCCAATCGAACCACCCGCTCATGCCGACCTCAGAAGACACCAGGAACGAAGCGGTACCGGACGCGTTCCTTGTATTCCCGGTACTCGGGGAACTGCGAGAGGAAGTTCTCCTCCATGATCGCCCGCGCCACATAGCAGAGACTGGAGATCACGAACAGGACGAGATTGCGCGGGCAGGGGTTCTTCAGGAGGTAGGCGATTCGCCAGACGATGTCGGACAGATACATGGGATGCCGGATCATCCCGTACAGACCGGTGGTCTTGATGGTGCGCGCCGCGATCAGGATGCCGAAGCTGCGGCCCAGATTGACCAGGCATCCCATGCCGAAGACCAGGGCGACGAGGGTGACCAGATCGGAGGCCAGCAGCAGAGCCGGGCTGGTCGCCGGGGTCTGCACGAACCACATGCCCGAGAAGAAGGCGAACAAGGCCACCAGTTGGGGGCCGGCCCGGGTCTCGATGGCCCGGTGGTCCTGCCGGAACAGGATCACGCCGAGGAAGACGAGATTGTGCAGAAAGAACGCCACCTCGACGAAATCGGCCGCCGCGCCGACTCCCAGGTGGGGTCGCCGGGGGAAGTAGTCGGCCAGCCAGAGGAAGTCGGGACCGCCGAAGGTGGTGATGAGCCACCGGTTCATGCCGAACCCGTAATCCAGGAACACGAAGACGAGCACGAAGTTGACGGCGGTCTGCCAGTAGCGATGGATGAACTCGTTCATGGCGGCTCAGTGCGGTTTGACCGAGTGGTAGAACTCGACGAACTGCCGCCACCGCGGAGGCCGGTACATGCTCTCGGCGAACCCGCGGCAGGAGGTCCAGCACTGGGAGCAGGGGCGGCGGCGCTGCACCCGGCGCAGGCGAGCTCGCAGGTCCATGATATCGTCGGTCAGGATATTGCCGACCGGCTGGTCGAGGGTTTCGGTGCAGCGGGCGACCTGTCCGCGCGGGTCGATGTTCAGCAGCAGACGGCCGGTCTGGCACTGACCGATGCCGCCCTCGGCGATGGCCTCATCGAGGTGTTCGAGGTAGGTGGTGAGGGTGATGAATTCGGGGTAACGACGCTTCAGCGCCAGCAGGCGGGCCGTCACCGGCGCGGTGGGCAGTCGGCGCGTCTTGGTCCCGCGGTTCCAGGAGTAGAGATTGACCATGTAGGTCACGCCGAGGTCGCGGGCAAGCTTGATCAGCGGCTCGATCTCATCGAGGTTGTCGTCCATCAGCACGGTGATCATGTGGACCCGGTGCCGGCGGTCGGGGCGGTGCCGGTTGAGCAGCTCGAGCGCGCGGACGGCGCGCTCCCACGATCCCGGTCGGCCACGCTGGGCATCGTGACGGGCCGGATCGGCATAGTCGAGCGACACCGAAATCTCCTGCAGACCCGCCCGCAGAATCTCCTTCGCCACCGTTTCCTCGACGAACCAGCCGTTGGTGATCAGGATCGGGAAATGGTGCCAGTCGTTCAAAATGCGGATGATGTCGAAGAGATCGCGTCGGATCAACGGCTCGCCTCCGGCCAGCGAGATGATCAGCGTGCCGAGCCGATGGAGCTTCTCGCCGATCACCCGCACCTCGTCGAGGGTCAGTTCATCGGCGGGGTCGGGCGGCGTCTTCCAGAAGTCGCAGATCTGACAGGCGAAGTTGCAGCGATAGGTGACCTGCAGGTTGCAGTGGATGAACCGTTTCGTCAGAAACCCCCACCCCAGCCGCAGGCAGCGGTACTGGTAGTGCAGTTCGCGGGCGAGCGTCTCAAGCATCGAGGTGCCTCCAGAGGCGGAGTTCCCGGGCGGCCTGCAGCGGATGCCGCTGCAGAAGCGACAGGGCCATGTGGCAGAAGATGTGGCAGCAGTCGCCGCAGGTCGGCCGTCGGGGCGTCAGGCGGCGGGCCGCCGCCAGGGCCTCCCCGTAGGTGCGGTGGTCGAGCAGGTTGACCGTGGCGTTCTTGCTTTCCAGGCAGGGGTAGTACAGGCGGCCGTCGGGGCGGATGACCGGCATCAGCAGCGGGTGACAATGGAACCGCCGGAAGTCGCGGATGCCGCGCAGGTAGGCCTCGACTCCCAGCACCCCGGCGCCCGCGGCCTTGGCGGCGCGCACCCGGCGCAACAGGGCCCGATAGCCGAGGTGACCGCGCAGGGCCGGGTTGGGATGGGTGCCGACGATCTCGGGCGAGATCTGGAAGCCCAGGCGTTCTCGCTGGGCCAGGGCGAGCACCGCGGCGAGATCATCGAGGTTGGTAGGGGTAGCCACCACGCTGAGGACGAGCAGAGGGCCGTGGCGCCTTGCCCTGCGGCCGGGCCGCCGGCGGAGCAGGCCTACCAGGCTCGGCGGTCCGGCGACGGCGGTCTCGCCCTTCCCCTCGTCGGGGAGCGGCCTTCCCCGCTGGGCCAGCGCGCAGGTCAGCCCGTCCAGCACCGCCTGCGCCGTGGCCCGATCGCGGCCGATCAGGCTGGCCAGCCGCCCCGGATCGAGCGTGTCGAGGCTGAGGACCAGGACATCGGTGAAGCGCCACAGGTCAGGCCGGTCGGCCAGGCCGATGCCCTTGGTATTGAGCACCGTGCGCATGCCCCGCTGCCGGGCGTGGGCGAGCAGGTCCTCGAGGTCGGGGCGCAGCAGCGGCTCGCCGCCGGTGAGATCGAGCGTGTCGGTGGCGGCCGCCAGTCGGTCGATCAACTGGCGGGCCTCGGCGGTGGTCAGTTCGGGAATCCGTTCCTCGGCGAACCGCTTCCCGTCTCCGTCGCAGCAATAGGCGCAGTTCAGCCCGCAGCGATGCGTCACATACCACGAGAACATCAGCGGCGCCGCCGGCGTCCGTCCGATGGCGATCGCCCCCAGATTGCGCAGGTAATTCCCGACGAATCCCATGCCCGTCATGATACCCGATCTCAGGCCCTCAACCAATGGCCTCGCCGGGCCTTACCGACAGTTTTTCCCCGACCCGGCCGGGGTCCGGGGTGGCAGGGGACGGGCCGGCGTGCCGACGACCGTGGTGTCGGGGGGGACATCGCGGTTGACGAAGCTGTGGAAGCCCACCATGGCCCGGGCTCCGAGCGTGACCCCCGACCGGATGGTGGCCCAGCCGCCGATGACGGCGCCCCGCCCGACTTTCACCCGGCCGATCCGCAGGTGGGTGGTGGTGTACTCGTGGGTCAGCAGTCGGCAGCCCATGCCGAGGAAGACACCGTTTTCGAGCTCGATCAACTCGGGGAAGAGCGGATCGAACAAGACCCCGGGCGCGATGTAGACGCCCCGCCCGATTCGTACTCCCAGCCAACGCAGGAGCATGACGCGCAAGGTGGAGGCCGGCAGCCACATGGCCACGAACACCCCCAGGCCGACCAGCGCCCGCCACAGTTCATGCCGGCGGCCGGGGAAGAGCACGTCGCACACGCACCATTCGGGCCGCCGCTCGAGATGGAAGGGGCGATCCTGCGGCCCGGCCCGCCAGGCGGCCCACGCGGCCCGCTGCGCCGCCAGGGTCATGGCAGCAGCGGCCACCGGGGCGCCCTCTGCGTCGGCCGGTCGCGCAGTCGCCGGTCCGGTGTCTCTCCGGCCGGCCTCGCCCGGCTCGGTGCTGGCCGTCGGTGACGAAAGCTCGCTGTTAAGGCGGTTCCCGGCCGCGTGGTCAGATGCCGCCATCGATGTAGATGCCCTGCGCGTTGATGTAGCTCGACCGCTCGCTGGCCAGGAAGACGACGAGATCGGCGACCTCCTCGGGGGTGCCGACCCGCCCCAGGGTGCAGTACCGCTTGTACTCTTCTTTCTGCCTGTCTGGCACATTCAGCCCGACGCCGGCGCTCAGCATGCCGGGAATGACCGCGTTGACCCGGATCTGGTAGCGCGCCACCTCGCGGGCCAGCGACAGGGTGAACCCCATGATCGCGCTCTTGGCGGTGGCGTAATGGACAGGCACCTCGAGAATGCGCATGCCGGCCAGCGAGCCCAGATTGATGATGGCGCCGCGCTGCCGTCGGATCATCCCCCGCAGGAACGCCTTGGTCACCAGGAAGGTGCCTTTGACGTTGATGTCCATGACCTGGTCCCAATCTTCTTCTTCGATCAGGGCGAAGGGCATCACCTGGGTCAGGCCGGCATTGTTGACCAGGATGTCGACCGGTCCGATCTCCTGTTCGATCTGGCGGTCGAGAGCCTGAGCCGCCTGGCCATCGAGCACGTCGAGGGGGTATGCCCGCACCGTCGCGCCTCCGGCCTCCAGTTCGGCGACCAGGGCCTGCGCTCGGTCTGCGTGATCGCGGTAGCTGAACGCCACGCGCGCCCCTTCCTTGACGAAGGTGCGAACGATGGCGCTGCCCACCGCCCCGCTGCCCCCGGTGACGAACGCGGTCCGATCCTGCAACAGCATCCTGGCGCCTCCTGGCTGGATTCAGGGGAGAGTATACCCGAACCGACGCGGCCCTGCCCAGCGTGCCTGGCTGGCGTGTGGACTCAGGCGGCCGGGGCGGACCGGCCGCGCACGTTGTAGACGCAGGCGGGGACGAATCGGCCGTCTCGCAACGGGTAGACCTGGCAGCATTTCCGGACCCGCGTCAGATCGAAGGTCCCTGGGTCCATGAAGGCATGGACGAAGATGGATTTGACCTGGCGTTCGGCGACCGCCAGCAGATGAGCCGGCTCGAAGCAGCCACCAGGGCAGGAGGACTGGACCTGGCGCAGCAGCCGGCGGACCGCGCCCAGGGCCTTTTCGGAATCGGGGGCGAGCGCGGCCGGGCCCGACCACAGGTCGTAGACCGCCGCTTCGATCTTCCCGAAATTCTCGGGGTCGGTGCCGAACAGCGTGCGATTGCGGATGAGATCGAGGTAGGTTTCCATCGCGAACAGCTCCTTCAGAGAGACGAAGGTGCCATCAGGGGCTCGCAGGAAGAACGACAGCGAGAAACAGTTCGGGTGGCTGCACGGCAGGGGCGAGAAATTGCCCGGCCGAACGCGGCCGCGCGAGGCGCGAGCCACCCGGTCGATCGCCTCAGGCATGAAGATCCGTCGGCTCTGGGTGGCGCCGAAGCGCTGGCCGCGGCCGACATAGGCCGCCGGCTGGATCATCAGGCTGAGCACGTTGGGGCGGGTGAACAGGGCTTCGACCGCTTCGGCCAGGGCGGCCTCGGGGGCGGCCGGGGCCAGGGTGAAGGTGAGCGAGCAAGGGGCCTCGAGCGCGGTCAGGCGGTCGAGCAGGTCGAGGCGAGCGTCGCGGCAGCCGCGCAGCGCCTGCCGGTAGCCTGGTTCCGTCCCGTCGAACTGCAGGCTGACCACCACCCGGCGCTCGGCCAGGAAGCGCAGCAGCGCGTCGTCGCCGACCAGATGGCGGCCGTTGGTCGAGACGCTGACCCGCAAGATCTCGGGGCGGGCCAGGCAGGCTTCGACCATCTCTCGGAACTGCGGATGACAGGTGGGTTCGCCGCCGGAGAGGTTGACGACATCGATGCGTTCCTCGGCCGCGATGAGGCGGTCGAGGAGCCGTTCGAGCTCGGCCCGGGTCATGTGCCATGAGTTGGCGTTCTGTACCAGGCAAATGGGGCAGTGCATGTCGCAGTGATCGGTGATTTCGATGATCGGCATGCAGACATGCTGTTCATGCTCGGGACAGAGCCCGCAATCGTCAGGACATCGGCCGCGCCAGGCGGTGGCGAACTCCAGCGGGCGCGAGGCCACGCGATGGTACCGGTGGGCGTCGAGGTAGGCTTCGGCATCATCGGCGACTTTGACGTCCTGCCGGCCGTGGTCGGGGCAGAACTTTTCGAACCAGATGCCATCGACGCGTCGCACGACTCGGGCCTGGACGAGACGGCGGCAGGTCGCGCAGACCGAACGGGTGACGGTCAACTGACCGAGCGGGGGGAGGGACGGGCCGGTCATGAGGGGGCATCCTTTCCATGCCAGAACCGGGGATCCTGCCGGCGATAGAAGAGGTTGTACGCACAGGCGGGAATCAAGCGGCCGGCCGAGTCGGGAACCTGGTCGGGGCAGGTCGAGACCCGCGCCACATCGAAATTGTCTTCGTCCATATGGGCGTGCAGATAGACGGTCAGCACCTGGGCTTCCCCGATCTTCTGCCGTTGGGCCGGCGTCAGGCGGGGGCCGCTCGGGGGGAAGAGAGCGTCGATGGTCCGACGGAAGCTGGCCAGCAGGGCCGGATCGCCGTTCCTGGCCCAGAGCCGGTTGAGCGCGTCCTGGAAGAGATCGGCGGTGTCGTCGGTCGGGCGCATCAGGTAGCCCGGACCCAGGAGACGCTCGAACTCATCGGGCGAAAAGACCTCGCCGAAATCGAACAGACGGTCGCCGGCTTTGAAGGCATAGGCGATCTGGTAGCACAGGGGATGCGCCGTCGGCAGGGGCCGGAAGAAGGCGCGGCGGAGGCGGCCGCCGGTGGCCTCTTCGATGAGGCGGGCGGCGCGGTCGAGGGGTAGATGGGTGCGCGGCGCGAAGGCGCCCCCGCCGGCTCCCGTGTAGGTCATGGTCTGGACCGTGATGCTGCGGACCACGGGAGTGGCCAGGGCCAGGTCGAGCAGGGGCCCGAACTCCCGCTCGTTGAGCCCGGGAATCAGGACGTGCAGCAGGGTCACGCCCACGCCGGCCGCCTGCAGGGCGTCGAGGGCCTGCCGTTTCGCGGCCACGAGGTCGCGCCCATGAATCCGGATCGAGGTGGCCGGCTCGAAGGTGTCGAACGACAGGATGACATAGGCTCCCAGGTCGGCCAGACGCCTGGCCAGGTCCGGTTCCCGAGCCAGGCGGAGGCCGTTGGTATTGACGGTGATGCGACCGATCTCCGGGCGGGCGGTCGCCTCGGCGATGAGGTCGAACAGGCGCGGATGCAGGAATGGTTCGCCGCCGGTGAGGTTGATCAGGTCGACCGGTCCGGTGCGGGCCAGCAGCCGGTCGAGCAGGACGGCCAGTTCCTCTCGTTCCATGTGGTAGAGCCGGTCGGGACGGTTGAAGGTGAAGCAAATCGGGCAGGCCAGTTCGCAGGCGTTGGTGATGGAAAACACGGGCAGGTGGCAGGTGCCGGCGTGGAAGGCGCAGGGGCCGCAGTCGTGTGGACAGCCCAGCTGGACGGGATGGCCTTCCTGGCGGGGCGGATGCAGCCGGACGACGGTGGCCAGCGTCCGGGCATACCACGCGAAGTCCTCGGCGACCAGGGCCTCGGAGAGCCCACACCGCGGGCACAGGTTCTGCTGGAAGACCGCGCCCCCGCGCTCGATCAGCCGCGCGGTGACGAGATCACGGCAGGCCCGGCACATGCCGGTGGTCGTGGATAGGTAGGTGTAGGGCCGATCGGGTCGCACGGGGACATTCTCCCAACCGCAGTGCGGTTCGGAGGCATGATACACCAGGAATCCTGCCGGCGGCACTTTTCCTGGGGAGGGAATCTGGTGTATAGTAGGCGACCGGGGATGCCAACCGCCGGCCGCCGGTCCGGCCCGCCGGTCGGCCCCCCAGTCACGATATCTTCAACGCCAACGATTCAGGAGATACCACCATGTCCCTTCCCACTCCCCAGGTTTCCATGCCCAAGTGCTTCGGTACCGACTACTACGGAAAGTGGGCCACCACGGGCATGACGTTCGAATCGATGAAGATCGACCGGCCCGAGCAGCAGCAGAAATGCTTCGACTGCCCGGTGCACGAGAAGTGCTACATGGTCAACAACATCCGGCTCCTGCGCATCAAGCGCTGACCGACGACTACCCGGCCTCGACCGGCAGGAGGTGCATCGATGCGAGCGTATGAGATCATCAAACGGAAACGCGACGGGCTGAAACTGCAAGAGGCCGAGGTTCGCTACGTCATCGATGCCTTCGTGGCCGGAACCCTGCCCGATTACCAGATGGCCGCCTTCCTGATGGCCGTCTTCCTGCGAGGCATGGACGAGCAGGAGACCTTCTGGCTGACCGATGCCATGCGCCTCAGCGGCGATCAGGTCGAGCTGCGCGGCATCGAGGGCTTCACCGTCGACAAGCACTCGACCGGCGGGGTGGGCGACAAGACCAGCCTCGTGCTGGGGCCCGTCCTGGCGGCGCTCGGGCTCAAGGTGGCCAAGCTGTCGGGCCGAGGCCTCGGCCACACCGGCGGCACCATCGACAAGCTCGAGAGCATCGCCGGGTTCTCGTGCGATCTGAGCCCGGCCGCCTTCGTCGAGGCGGTCAACCGCATCGGGATCGCCATCATCGGCCAGACGCCCACCCTCGTGCCGGCCGACAAGAAGATCTACGCCCTGCGCGATGTGACCGCCACCGTCGATTCCATCCCCTTGATCGCGGCGTCGATCATGTCCAAGAAACTGGCCGTCCAGAACAAGGCGCTCATCCTCGATGTCAAGGTGGGGTCGGGGGCGTTCATGAAGACCCTGGCCGAAGCGCGCGAACTGGCCCGGCTCATGGTCAAGATCGGGAAGCAGGCCGGTCGCCAGGTGGCGGCCGTCCTCTCCAACATGGATGAACCGCTCGGCCGCATGATCGGCAACGCCCTCGAGGTCAAGGAGGCCATCGCCACCCTGCGCGGGGAAGGCCCGGCCGATCTGGTCGCCCTGGTCAAGGCCCTGGCCCAGGAAGCCCTCCTCGCCCAGGACCGCCGCCTGCCCCAGGCCGAAGCGGCCAGCCGGGTCGAGCAGGCGATCCGCTCCGGGAAGGCCTGGGAGGTCTTCGTCGCCATGGTCCGGAACCAGGGCGGCGACCCCGCTCTGGTCGAGAATCCCGCGCGGTTGCCGACCGCCAAGGCCGTCCTGCCCCTGGTCGCTGATCGTTCCGGCTACGTTGCCCGGATCGAATGCGAAGAGGTGGGGCTGGCGGCCATGATGCTGGGGGCCGGCCGCGAGACCAAAGAGGCGGTCATCGACCCCGCCGTCGGGTTCCACCTGCTCAAGAAGGTCGGCGATGCCGTGCAGGCCGGAGAGGTCCTGGCCGAGGTCCATGTCGACCCCGCCCGGGACAACGCAGCGGCCATGCGTCGACTCCAGGCCGCCTACCGCTTGTCCGACCAGCCGGTGGCGGCGCAGCCGTTGATCCTCGATATCGTTTCGTGACGCATCCTGTCCATCATTCCATCACCGACGCCACGCTCCGGAAGGCCTTCGAGGCCGAGGAAGATCGCCGTCTCAGTCCCCGGGCCTGTCGGGCCAGCCAGAGTCGCGGCCGCGCGGTGCCCGAGCAGGAGTGCTTCATCCGCACCTGCTTCCAGCGCGACATGGACAGGATCCTCCACAGCGAGGCCTTCCGCCGTCTCAAGCACAAGACCCAGGTCTTCCTCTCGCCGACCAACGACCATTTCCGCACCCGCCTCACCCACACCCTCGAGGTGGTCGGCATCGCGCGCAGCATCGCCCGCTGCCTGCGCCTCAACGAGGACCTGACCGAAGCCATCGCCCTCGGCCACGATCTGGGGCACACCCCGTTCGGCCACGCCGGCGAGGAGGTCCTGGCTGAGATCGCCGAAGAAGGCTTCCACCATGCCCAGCACAGCGTCCGGGTGGTGACCTGCCTCGAAAAAGGGGGGAAAGGCCTGAACCTCACCGCCGAGGTCCTCGACGGCATCGCCCGGCACAGCAAGGGCCGGAAGGGCGCGGCCACCGGCGGCCCCGACGCCCCGGCCACGCTCGAGGGGCAGGTCGTCCGGCTGGCCGATCTGGTGGCCTACATCAACCATGACATCGACGATGCCATCCGGGCCGGGGTCATCGCCCTCGCCGACCTGCCGGCCGGGCCGGTGCGGTTGCTGGGGGAGCGGCACTCCCAACGCATCCACCACATGGTCATGGACATCGTGACCGCCAGTGCCGAGGCCCCCGGCATCGTCATGAGCCCGCCCGTGCAGGAAGCTACGGAAGAGCTGCGCGACTTCCTCTACGGTCAGGTCTATCCCCGGGCCGAAGGCGATGGGGCGACCGGCAAGGCGAAAGCGCTGCTGCGCCAGCTGGCGCGCTGGTTCCTCGACCATCCCGACGATCTGCTGGCCCGCCTGCATCATCCGCCGCCGGCCGGCCAGTCCCTGCGGCGGACCCTGGTCGATTATCTCGCCTCGATGACCGATGAATACGCCATCCGGGTCTTCAAGGAACTGTTCGTCCCGCATTTCGCCCCCGAACTCCCCGGAACTTGCGGCCGCTCCCAGGAGCGCTCGGCATGAAACTGTCGATCAGCAAGAAGATCATGGCTGGCTTTTTCGCCATCCTGGTCATCTGCCTGGCGGTGGTCGGCGTCGCCGGCTATCTGCTGAACCGCCTCAAGACCGAGATCGACTTCCTGCAGGAAGCCCAGCTGCCCATCCTGAACAAGGTCCAGCAATGGTCATCGGATGTCAACACGGTGGGCCTGACCGCTCTGCAACTGGCCATCCAGGGCAAGAACGACGACCTCCAGAAAGCCTACGACGATGCCCGGGACCGCGCCGGGGCCAATCTGGCCGGCATCCGTGACGAGATCAACAAGCGGATGGCGACCAGGGGACGGCCGGTCCTGCAGGTCGTCGAGGCGGGCGAGGCCGCCATGGAGGAGCTGTTCTCCCTGTGCGACGGGCTCCTCAAAAAAGAGGTCGCGCCGACCCCCGCCCAGTTCGCCGAAGCCGCCACCAGCATCCGTGAGAAGCTCGAGAGCCTGCAGGGCACCGCCCAGAGCGTGGGGGAATACTTCAAGAACACCGAGGGCCGCCGGATCGAGAACGACCTGAAATCGATGTTCGCGGTGCTGGGCACGGTCATGAAAGTCCTGCCCGTCGGCGTCATCCTGTTCGGCATCGGCTTCACCTGGTTCATCTCGACCGGCATCTCCGGGCCCCTCGAGAAGATCACCCAATCGATGAGCGAGGCCGAACGGGGCATGCTGGAGACGCGCATCGAGCTGGCCACCGAAGACGAGTTCGGCCGCCTCGCCGAGAGCTTCAATCGCATGCTCTCCGGCATCTGCCAGATGATTGCCAAGGTCATCACCACCAGCCATGATCTGGCCACCAGCTCGCAGCAGCTCAGTTCCGCCTCGGTCCAGTCGGCGGCCACCCTCCTCGACATCTCCAAGAACGTCAATGAGATCAACGCCTCGGCCAATGAAGTTTCGAACAATCTCGAAAAGACCTCGAATTCGGTCGAGGCGTTCGCCGTCTCGGCCCAGAAGGTGGCCTCGCTCGCCGAAACCGCCGTCGTCGCGGCCAATACCACTTCCGAGGCGGCGGCGGCCGGCGGCAAGACCGTCAAGAAATCGGTCGAGATGATCGGCAAGATCAAGGAGTCGGTCGACATGGCCACCCAGGTCATCGTCGACCTCAGTTCCGCCTCGATGCAGATCAACGAGATCGTCAACACGATCACCGCGATCGCCAGTCAGACCAACCTGCTGGCCCTGAACGCCGCCATCGAGGCGGCGCGCGCCGGCGAGCAGGGCAAGGGCTTCACCGTCGTCGCCGATGAGGTGCGCAAGCTCGCCGAGGAATCGGCCGAAGCCGCCGAGGCCATCGGCACCCGCATCGAGAACATCCTGACCAAGACCCAGAATGCCGTCGATTCGATGCAGATGGGGCGCTCCCGCGTCGACGAAGGCATCCGGATCATCCGCGAGGTCAGCAACGGCCTCGACAACATCATTTCCAACATCGAGAACGTCAACCAGAAGATCAAGGACATCAGCAAGATCTCGGCCGAGCAGTCCCACGGGTCGATGGTCATGTCCCGGACCATCGAAGACATCACCAAGCTGACCAAGCAGACCTCCGAACGGACCGCCGTGGTGGCGACGGCGGTCGAACAGCAGACGACCACCGTGTCGCAGATCTCCAGCTCGACCGAAGATCTGGCCAGCCTGGCCGATGAACTGCAGTCGCTGGTCTCCCGCTTCACGATCAGCAAGAAAGGGAGCGGCCCCTCCCGCTGAACCGCCCCGCGCGGAACGGCAGCCGCCGCCTGGTCGGGCCTCCGCCCATCCTGGCGCTCCCGTGGTCGGTGCCCAGTGGGTTCGGCGTTCACTCCCGCGGCGAACAGGGGAAAACAAACCCGTACCGCCCGGTCAGGCCCTGCGGTCAGTGGCGGCCGGCGATGGCGGCTTCGCCGCAAGGGCGGGGTCGCTGGCTATTTGAACCCCAGGCTCCAGAGCACGGCCGGGAAGGTGACGGCCCACAACACCCAGAGGGTGAGCGCCACGGTGCCCCGTTTTTCGCCAGGGATCGTCGAGCGGTCCGACAGGGTCCAGGCGTAGGCCAGCCAGGTGAGCAGCCCTGACAGGATGGTGCCGCCCAGATCCCAGGGGTAGGCGTAGGGGAGCCAGCGCAGCAGGCAGTTCAGGGTGGCCCCGGCCAGGAACACGGTGACGAGCAGGCACACCCACCCCGACAGCCAGCTGGCGCTGGTCTCGCGCGCCGGCGGCGCCGCGGCGGTGGCTTCTTCGGCCTTCGCGGCGGCCTGGGGATGAGAGGCCGGAGGGATGTCCATGGCGGGCAGTATACTCCCCATGGTCGCTTGTCGCAAGTTCCCAGGAGGCCTTCCCGTGGACCAGACGCTCCTTTGGATGATTGGCAGGAGTCGGTGGCTCTGTTATAATGAGCCACCCGGGGAGGAGCTCGTCATGGCGCCAAGGAACACCTATGCCCAGCGCTTCTATGAAGCGGCATTGGAGTTCTTCGAAAGCGGACAATATGCCAAAGCGCTCGATCACATCCAGAAGGCCATCGCCAAGGCGCCGAGCAATGCCGACTACGTGTCCACCAAAGGGGTCTTCCTGCACAAGATGAACGACCTCGCCGGGGCCATCGAGGCCTATCGCGAGGCCATCCAGATCAACCCCCAGCACACCTTCGCCCATTTCAACCTCGGGCTCATCCTGATGAAGCTGGGCAAGATCACCGAGGCCATCAACGAATGGGAAGCGGTGATCCGGATCAATCCCCGCGATGTCGATGCCATCTTCAATATCGCGGTGGCCCTGGCGCAGACCGGCCGCCGTCGCGAGGCCATCCCCTTCTTCGAGAAGGTGCTGCAGCTCAAGCCGGAGCACGTCCAGGCCCATCAGAACCTCGGCATCATCTACCGCGACGAGCACCAGTTCGACAAAGCCCGGCACCACCTGCGCCGTCTGCGGGAACTCGATTCGACCTATTCCGAGGTGGTCAGCACCGAGATCGCCCGGTGCGACGAGCAGGAGTTCCTCGCCCGCCTGTCCCAGGACAACCTGGGCCGGATCGCCCGGGAGGTCGCCGGCGGGGCGGCGGGAAAGGCGGGCGCCGGCGCCCCCGACAGCGGCGGTCCGGTGGCGGCCGCCCTGGTGGCCCTCATCAACGAGGATTTCGGGGAAGCCCTGCGCTTGGCCGAGCAGGCGCTGGCCGCCGCTCCTGATGACAGCCAGGCCCTCCTCCTCCGCGGTCAGGCCCGTTTCCGGCTGGGCCAGCACCAAGACGCCATCGCCGATTTCCAGGCCGTCGCCCAGGCCCATCCTGACAGCGCCGAAGCCTTCTTCCACCTGGGCACCGTCTACCTCGCCCTCGGGGAACTCGAAGCGGCGCTCGAGAACTTCCAGCGGGTGGCCCGGCTCGAACCGACCTATCCCTTGATCGAGGACAACATCGCCAGCATCGAGGAAAAACTGCGCAACCGATGACTGCTTCCCCTGCCGTCGCCCCTGCCCCGGCTGCCAGCCCCGTCCGGGCACCCTTCCATCTCGGCATTCGCGCCAAGCTGCTGGTCACCATCCTGTTGTTGACCATCATCCCCCTGGGGTTCCTGGGGTGGCAGGCCTTCAACGAGCAGAAACGGGTCATCAGCGAAGAAGTGACCCGCAGCCACCAGGAGCTGTCCAACCTGCTCGCCCACGGGATCTACGAGAACCTCGAGGCGACCCGCCGGCTGATGTCGGCCATCACCGACCTCGATCTCATCAAGGCGCTCAACCCGGTCGCCGCCGAGGATTTCCTCCAGTCGCTGCTGAAGAACTATCCCATCTTCAAGCTCATCTACCTGGTCGACAGCAGCCGCCGCATCATGGTCACCACCGACCCCCGCGTCGCCCTGCCCGCCGACTGGAGCTTCACCAACGCCGTCAAGCGGAGCTACCAGGGCTCGCTGTCCGATGTCTTCAAAACGCCTGAGGGCAGCCCCTACATGACCCTCGAATCGATCATCAAGAGCCCCGACAAAGGGGTGATCGGCGTGCTGGTGGCCGAGGTCGATCTCAACTACATCCGAGATCTGCTGAAGAACGCCCTCAAACGGTCCAAGTCGCAGGGCCTGGTGCTCGATGAGACGGGCGCCATCATCGCCCAGTCCTCGCCCGAGGTCAAGACCTTCCGCATCGCGGGCGCCGAATTGCTGGACAGCGATGTCACCACGGTCCGGGACATCGATGGCGAGCGCTACCTGATCACCGCGGTCTCCCTCAAGAAATTCGACTTCTACCAGGCCCCCAACTGGACGATCGTGCTGCAGATCCCCGAGAAGCAGGCCTTCCAGGCCGCCTTTGAGCTGCGGCAGCGGATCCTCTCCCTCCTCATCGCCACCGCCCTGGTTTCGCTGACCCTGGCCGTGTTGATGGCCAATTCGTTCATCGGGCCGCTGCTCAACCTCATCGCCGGCGCCCGCTTCATCGCGGCCGGCGATTTCACCCGCGAGATCCAGCCCACCTCCCATGACGAGATCGGCGAACTGACCCGGACCTTCGAAGAGATGCGCACCAGTCTGCGGACCGCGCGCGAGGATCTCGACCGTCGGATCAACGAGCTTGATACCTTGTACAAGGTCGGGAAGGACATCAGCTCCATCCTCGACTTCACCCAGCTCCAGAACAGCATCCTGGAGAAGGTGGTGAAGGTGGTCCGGGCCGAACGCGGGTCGCTGATGCTCCTGGACGAGACCGAAAAGGTTCTGACCATCGGCGTGGCGGTCGGGCTGACCGAAGAGATCCAGCGCGAAGCGAGGGTCGGTCTGGGCGAACCCGTGGCCGGCTACGTCATGGAGACCCAGCAGCCGCTGTTCGTCGAGGATGTCGAGCGCGACCAGGCCTTCCTGGCCATCAAACGGACCAACATCACCCGCGGCACCCTGATGTGCGTGCCGTTGCGGGCCAAGGACAAGATGCTCGGGGTGCTCAACGTCTCTCGCTCCGAACCCAACTCCTTCACCGAGCGCGACTTCCACCTGTTCCAGAGCCTGGCCACCCAGGCCTCGATCGCCATCGAGAACGCCCGGCTCTACCGCTACGCGGTCACCGATGAGATGACGCGGCTCTACAATCACCGCTACTTCCAGCAACGCCTCGACGAAGAACTGCAGCGTGCCGACCGCTATGACAGCAAGGTCTCGCTCATCCTGCTCGACGTCGACCATTTCAAGAAATTCAACGACACCTACGGCCACCAGGAGGGCGACCGCGTCCTCAAGACGGTCAGCCGCCTGCTCGAGAAGAGCATCCGCGAGGTCGACATCCCCGCCCGCTACGGGGGCGAGGAGTTCGTCGTCATCTGCCCCGAGAAGGATGCCGAGGGCACCATGGTGCCGGCGCAGCGCATCCGCACCGCCATCGAGACCTACGACTTCCGCATCAACGGGGTGCGGGTGCCGCTCACCGTCTCGCTGGGCGTCGCCTGCTACCCCGACCAGGCCCGCAACAAGTTCGACCTGATCCTGTTCGCCGACACCGCCTTGTACACTTCCAAAGAATCTGGCCGGAACCGGGCCACCATCTATTCGCCCTCGATGCGGACCGAAGAGGTCCTGGCCAGGAAAGCCGCCAAGAAGAAGGCCCAGGAGAAGGAAGGCCAATGACCGACGATTCCTCCGACCGCCCCGACTACTACCTCCGGTTCTCCGATTGGCCCATGCTCCTAGCTGCCACGCCAGAGCCGGTGCGGGCCGAACACGAACGCTTGCAGCGCCGCATGCTCCGGCTGGAGCGCGAGATCGCGGCGTTGCGGCGCGCTGGCGTGCCCGAGCCTGGCCAGAGCCACCCGGCGGCCTCGGCCGCCACGGGGCCGTTTCCCGAAGACGAACCCGAGCCGCCCCGGCCCCCCGCGTGGGCCGACTGGCTGGCGGCGACCCCCGAACCGGTCCGGCAAGATCTGGAACGCTTGACTCGGCTGATCGAGAACCTCTGTCAGGAGCTGGCCGCCCTGCGCCGGCGCGATCTCCTGCCGCAGTCCCTGCGGGCGTCGCCCACCGCCTCCTCGTTGCCGCTGCCGGTCGCCCCCCCGGAACAGGTGGCCGCCGTCTGCCGCCGGTTCGGCATCGCCTCGATGAAGGCGTTCGGCTCCGGTTCGACCGGCCAGCCGGAAGACCGGATCTGCATCCTGTTCGTGACGTTCGAACCGGGCATCGATCCGGCCACTGTCGATCAGGACGATATCCAGCGCGAACTGAGCGCCCTCTACGGGCGGGAGATCAGCGTTCGGTTCTTGTGATGGCGTCGGCCTCGCCTGCCCGGGCTGTCGGTGAGGTCTCGCCTTCCCGCTCCCGCCGGTCGGCCAGCCATTCCGCCAGGGCCCAGTCATCGGGAGTGGCGATTTCCAGCGAATCCTCGGCGGTCATGAGGAAGCCTCCGTGGTTGGCGTGGTCGTACAGAGAGCCGGTGCGGGTCAGATACCCGGGCTGGACCAGATGGATGGCATGGGTTTCCCGATACAGCTGCGGGAGCGCGGTGAGCGGTCGGTCCAGGCCGGCGGGGTCGAGCGCCTGGGCGCGCCCCAGGGCATCGACTCGGAACATCCAGGCGGGAGGCTCGCGGATCGGCGTCATCGAGGACAGGCTGGTGAAGCGGCGGCCTTCGCACAAACGAACCGCGGCGCGCAGATGGCGAGGCCGGAGGAAGGGGAACGTCGGCCGGATCAGGGCCACCAGGGAATAGGCCTGCGGTTGGCGGTGGGTCATGGCCCACGCCACGGCATGCTGGAAGACGTCCAGCAGGGGGGTGTCGGGTTCGGCCAGACCGGCTGGGCGCAGGAAGGGGACCCAGCCGCCCCAGATCTGGGCGATCTCGGCCAGATGCGGGCATTCGGTCGAGACCAGGATGTCGTCGAAGATCCCGGCTTCCTGCGTGGCCTGAACCACCCAGCCGATCAGCGGCCGACCGGCCAGCGACCGCAGGAGCTTGTCGGGGAGGCGCCGCGAGCCGCGACGGGCGGGGATGACGGCGAGCCGGCGAGGGGCGCCGTGCATGGCGGCGGTGCGCTCAGTACCCGTCGAGGAGGTCGAGGACCTCCTCGGCCTTGCTGCGCACCTCGCCCAGCTCGTCCTCCAGGAGGGCGATGACCGCCTGACGGGCGGATGCCTCGCGCCATTGCCCGATGACTTCGAGGGCGCCGATCCGGACATGGGGATCGGGGGAGGACAGCGCGGCGGTCACCCGAGGCAGGGCCCGCGCGCCTTGCTTGACCAGGGCCCGCACGGCATTCTTGCGCACCAGCCAGCTGGGGTCCTCCAGGCGCTCGATCAGCCGGGGCAGATCGGCCGGCCGGCCGAGGTGGCCCAGGGCGTAGGTGGCGGACGCCCGCATGTATTCGTCGGGCGAGGTCAGCATCTCGTCGAGGATCTCGCGCCCCTTGGCCACGCCGATCTCGAGCAGGCTGATCGCCAGGTTGGCCCGCACCCGGTTGTTGGGGTCATTGGCCACCCGGGCCAGCAGCTTCTGACGATCGGCCTTGGAGACCTTCAGCTGGCTGATGGCCTCGATGCTGTTGGCGCGGACGCGGCTGTCTTTGTCCTCCAAATGAAGGGCGAGCACCGGCAGCATCTTGGCGTCGCCGATCAGGCCCAGGGTCTTGACCAGCGTGGCCCGCACGTGGGGATCTTCTTCGGCTTCGAGCTGGCGAGCGATCATCGGGGCGAGCGCTGGCGTGCCGAGCAGGCCGAGGGCCTCGGCGACCTGGATGCGGACCCATTCATGGGGATCGGCCAGGGCGGTGACCAGGCGTTCGGCGGCCGGTCGCCAGGCGAGGCGGCCGAGGGCCGCCGCCGCCTGCGACCGCACCTGCGGGGTGGGATCGTCGAGCAGGTGCAGCAGAGCCTCGGCCACCTGCTTCTGCTGGGCTTTGCCCAGGGCCAGGAATTCGGCCCGCCCGGCCTCGCCGGTCAGGCGCTTGCAGGCCAGGAACCGTTGTTCCCAGGCAGGGTTGGCCAGGGCGGTCAGGAGGCGGGGGCGGGGGCGAGCAGCGCGCGGGGCCATCGGGGCGCTCAGAAGGTCAGCAGGCTGAAGACCTGCTCGCCGGCCAGGCGTTCCCGGCCCTTCAGGAAGGCCAGTTCGATGAGGAAGGCGATGCCGGCCAGCTCGCCGCCGAGACGGCGGATCAGCTCGGCGCCGGCGCGGGCGGTGCCGCCCGTGGCCAGCAGGTCGTCGACCAGCAGGATGCGGTCGCCGGGGGCGATGGCGTCCTGGTGGATTTCGATGGCGTCGGTGCCGTATTCCAGGCTGTATTCCTGCCGGATGGTCTTGTAGGGAAGCTTGCCGGGCTTGCGCAAGGGGAGGAACCCGGTGCGCAGCGTCAGGGCCAGGGCCGAACCGATGATGAACCCCCGCGATTCGATGCCGGCGATGGCGGTCAGCCGGGTGCCCTGGTAATGGCGGGCCAGATGGTCGATGGCGGTGGCGAAGGCGTCACGATCCTTCAGGAGAGGGGTCAGATCCTTGAAGATGATGCCGGGCTTGGGAAAATCGGGAATGTCGCGAATGAACTTCTTCAGATCCATGGCTGGCCTCCAACAGTGAATGGTTCGGTCGGCCCCGGCCGCACGCGAGGCGCGGCCGCCTCAGGACAGGCGCTGCTTCTCCTTCTGCAGCTTCTCCTCGAGTTTGATGTACGAGGTGTAATACCCCTCGAGCGCCGATGACGTCAGCTCTTTGGCGGCGAATTTGCGGAAGGCCGCGCTGCCCAGTTTCTGGAACAGCTCTTCGCGCTTCTGGGTGAACCGCTCGGCCTGCTGCGCTTTGGGATTCTTGGGTTCGCTCTTGGTAAAGAGGCTTTTCAACTGGGCGAAGAACCCCTCGGGTTTGGCTGGTTTCTCTTTCTCCTCTTCCTCGGTGTATTTCTGGATGAAGTAGTTCATGCGCAGAATCTCGTGGCTGATGGTCAGCAGTTCGGGAATCTGCAGGTCGCCGGCCTGGTACATTTCGAACACCACCCGGCCCGCCTCTTTCTGGAGTTCGACCTGCTCCTTCTGGATGTCGCCCACCACGAAGCTGATGGCCGCCTTCTGCGATAGTCCGATGGCTTCTTCCTTCCCTTTGCGGAAGAATTGGGACACGGTGCTGGCGAGATCCTGCGACGGCGGGGCTTTGCCCCCGGGCGTCGGTTCGCTCTTGCTGGGGGCCTCTTCGGCGGGCGTCACGACCAGGGTGGTGGTGGGAGGAGCGCTGCCGAACTTCTCTTCGTACAGTTTCAGGGCGCGGGCGGCGGTCGCTTTGTAGGGCTCTTCGCCGGTGGAGGCCAGGAACCGCAGGAACCCGTAGGAAGTGGTGTCCTGGTAGTTGGCGAGGGCGATGATGGCCTTGACCCGGGTTTCCTGGGGACTGGCCGGCGCCTTGGCGGCGTCGATCAGCAGGGTGATCGCTTCCCCGGCGTTGATGTGCGAGAGGGCGTAGATGGCGCTCCCCTTCAGCCAGTCCTCGTTCGAACGCAGCATCTTCTTCAGCTCGGCGAAGACCTTCTCTTCGCCGAACGATTGCAGCGCCTTGGCGGCGACCGCCCGGATCCGGTTGTCGGGGTCTTGGAGGGAGGCGAACAGCGAGGGAATCGCATCGTCGGCCTTCAGCCGCTCGAGGGCCTCGATCGTGTTCGAGCGGACCCGGCTGTCGGGATCGGTCAGGAACGGACTCAGCAGGCCGGCTTCCTCTTTGGTCAGGAACAGCTTCAGCGCGCTGATCAGGGTCGCCTTGACGAAATCGTGGCGTTCGGTCTTGAGCATGGCGATCAGGCGTTCCTTGAACTCGGACCGGTTCTCGCGGGCGATCTGCATCACCGCCGCCACCCGTTCCTCGTAGAATTCCGAATCGAGCCCTTTGTCGGGCGTGAGGCGCGGCGCCAGCCCCTCCTCGCTGAGGTTGGCCTGCCGGAGCTTGTCGATGGCCTTGCGCGCGAAGAACCGCACGGCGACGTTCTTGTCCTTGGTGGCCTTCATCAACAGACCGATGACCTCGTCGCGCGTCTTGCGGTCGGGCAGCTCGATCTTGATCAAGGTCATGGCCGAGAGGGCGCGCAGGTCGTCATCCGGATTGGCCAGGTCTTTCAGAAGCCGTTTGAGGTTCAGTTCCATGTCGCTCTCGGGGTCCTCTCGAGGAGATACAGGGAGCGGTGCCGCCTCCCCGCCGCTCAGTAGGCGCGCGCCACGTAGACCTGGCGGGTGGCCGGGGCCTGACAGACCACGCAGGGATGCCGAGGAGCCACGTCGCGCAGGCAGCGGATGGTCGCGCCCACTTCTGCTTTGAAGCGGTCTTCGCAGGCGGGCTGGCCGCACCAGGCGACGTCGGCCATGCCGTGCCGCTCCTTGATCACCTCGACGAACTCGGCGAAGCTGGTGGCCGTGAAGGTGCGGCTGCGCAGGATCTCCTTGGCTTGCACGTACAGATTCTTCTGGATCTCGCCGAGCAGACGCTCGACCTCGGCCTCGAAGGCGGCATCGGCCACGAAGGCCTTCTCGCCGGTATCGCGACGGACCAGGCAGACCTGGCCTTTCTCCATGTCTTTCTGGCCGATCTCGATGCGCAGCGGCACGCCCATCATCTCATACTCCGCATACTTCCAGCCGGGTTTGAACCCGTCGCGGTCGTCGAGGTGGACGCGCCAGCCGCGGTCGAGCAGGCGCTGCCGCAACTGCCGCGCCTTGTCGAGCACCGGGGCGGCGTCTTTGTAGACGATGGGGATGACCACCGTTTGCGTAGGAGCGATGCGCGGCGGCAGCCGCAGGCCCTTGTCGTCGCCATGGGTCATGATGATGGCGCCGATGATGCGGGTCGACATGCCCCAGGAGGTCGTCCAGACGTACTTGCGCTCGCCGTCGGCATCGAGGAACTTGATGTCGAACGCCTTGGCGAAGTTCTGGCCGAGGTCGTGCGAGGTGCCCGACTGCAGGGCCTGGCCGTCGGGCATCAGGGCTTCGATGGTGAAGGTGTTGAGGGCGCCGGCGAACTTCTCTTTCTGGCTCTTCTCGCCCGTGACCAGGGCGATGGCGAGATCTTCCTCGACGAACCGCCGGTAGACCTCGAGCATGCGGGCCACTTCTTCTTTGGCTTCTTCATGGGTGCGGTGCGCGGTGTGGCCTTCCTGCCAGAGGAACTCGGTGGTGCGCAGGAAGGGGCGGGTCACCTTCTCCCAGCGTACGACGTTGGCCCACTGATTGATCAAGATCGGCAGGTCGCGGTAGCTCTCGACCCACTTGGCATACATGTGTCCGATGATCGCCTCGGAGGTCGGGCGGATGGCCAGCCGTTCCTCGAGCTGCTCCTTGCCGCCCTGGGTGACCCAGGCGACTTCGGGGGCGAACCCTTCGACATGCTCGGCCTCTTTGGTCAGGAAGCTCTCGGGAATGAACATCGGAAAATAGGCATTGACGTGGCCGGTCTTCTTGAACTCGGCGTCGAGCAGCCGTTGGATATTCTCCCAGATGGCGTAGCCGTAGGGCCGGATGATCATGCAGCCCTTGACCGGGGAATAGTCGGCGAGTCGCGCCTTCAGCACCACGTCGGTGTACCAGCGCGAGATGTCCTGCGATTTCGGAGTGATGGCGTCGAGCGTCTTCTTGTCGGTGGAGGGTTTGTCCATGGGTGTGCGGCGGCCTTTCGGGGAATGGAATCGTCGGTCTCGGCCGAATTATAGAGGCGGGGCCCGGCCCTGTCAAGCTGCAGAGGCCGTCTCGAGGCGCAATGAACCGGCTCGCGCGGGGCGACGTCGGCGTTGGTGGGACGTTCGACCGGCGCGAGGAGCGGGCGAGGGGAGCCGATCGTCAGATCGGCGGCAGGTTGAACCCGCCGCCGTCATCGCCCTCGCCGGCGGGGGGCTCCCCGGTCGGTTTCTTGGGAGCCACCGGTCTGGGCGGGAAGGGGGAGGCCGGCTTGGGCGGCGCTGGCGGCAGCTCGGGCAGCTCGTCGAGCGTGCCTGGCATGGTGATGGCGGGGAGGCTCTCGGTGTCGCCGGTCTCGGCAGGGACGTCCCCCAGGAAGGTGAGCGTGGGTGGTTCGGGCGGCGGGGCGGCCGGCGCGCTCGGGCCAGGGCTGGCGGGACTGGCGGGGCCGGGGGCGGGCGTGCCGAACAGGGGGGCGTCCAGGTCGAGCGGTTCGGGGGCGGGCGGCGGGGCCGGTTCTGTGCCTTCCTCCAGGGCATCGACGTCGAGTTCGCTGAGGTCGAGGAACGGCTTGCCTGAAGCCGCGGGGCTGCCTGGTTCGGAGGGAGCGGGCGGCAGGTTCAGATCCTCGCCGAGGTCGAGGGGCGGCAGGCCAGGCGCGGGCGAGGGGGGCGGCGCCTGGAAGGCCGGCGGCGGCGAGACGCGGGGGGCCGGGGCGGCGGTCGGAACGGTCGGCGCTCCAGGCGGGACGGGAGCCGCCTGGCCCGAGCTGTCCCCGCCGAGGCCGGTGGTCAGCGACTGCCGGATCTTGTCCATGAGCGATTCCGCCATCATGTTCAGCCGGTCTCCTTTGGGGACCTGGCGGAGGATGTCGCGCAGCAGCGATTCGGCTTTGGTGAACTCCTTCAGGTGGAAGCAGCACATGGCCAGATGGTAGTTGGACTGCGGATCGGTGGGATCCAGCCGGAAGACCTTCTCGAGGACGGCCTGGGCCTTTTCGAACGCATGGCAGAAGATATAAGCGCTGCCCAGCTCCTTGGCCAGCTTCAGATTGCCTTCGTTGCAGGTGAAATCGGGGCCGAGCAGGCCCTCGAGGGTTTCCACCAGCGCCGGCCATTCCCGCAGGTTCTTCAACACCTTCGCCATCACCGTGACCGCTTTCTTGTGGTGCGGATCGGTGGCCAGGAAGCGCTGCAGGTACATCCGGGCGTTGTCGAAATCCTTTTCTTCGTAGGCGATCAACCCCAGGTAGAGGCAGGCCTTGACCAGATCGGGGTGGGCGTCGAGGGCGGCCTGGAAGGCCTTCTTGGCTTTGGCGTATTTCCCCAGATTGAAGTATTTCAACCCGGCCTGGAATTCGGCCGGGAGCTTGGGCTTGGCCTTCTCTCTGGGCCGGGGGCCGGCGGCCGCCGGCAGGGGGCCCGGCGCCTCGGCGCCTTCGCCTTCGCCAGCGGCGGGCATCTCGGGCAGGCCCTCGGCGAGGGACGGCACGGTCAGCGGCGGTTCGGCCGGCAGACCGGTCCCGGACGGGGCGGGCGCCGGTCCCGGCGCTGGGGCCGCCGGCGCCGTGGTGGGGCGCGGCGCGGGCCGCGGGGGTGCCGCCACGGCGGGGGGTGGCTCGGGGGCCAACGGCCTGGCCAGCTCGGCCGCCAGTTCCTTGGGCATCTTGGCTTTCAGATTGAGCAGGTCGATGCAGCCTTCGATCGAGTCGAGATAGGGGTTGTCGATCGCGGTGCCCTTGAGCTGACTCGCTTTTTCGAGGATGGAGGTGAGGATTTCGATGCCGCCCAGGCTGAAATGGGTGACCACGAAGCTCTTGAGGATCTTGGGATCTTTGTAGTTGATCTGCGGGGCGATGGCCTGCAGCCCTTTGAGGCCGAACATCGCGCCGATCGACCGGATGACGCCGGCCACCACCTGATCGCGCTTATCCTTGACCCGCTGCCGGATCAGACGCGCCGCCTCTTCGTCGGGGTGGCGGGCGAAGAATTCCATGCAGGCCACCAGATTGGGATAGGTGGTCTCGGTCCGCAGTTGCTTGATGATGAGGGCCTTCGGAAACTGAGGAAAGGTGGCGGCCTGCTCGATCGAGAATTTCCGGATCCATTTGTTCTCGTCGGTGATCGTGCGCTCCAGTTGCTTCTGGACGAATTCGCGGGGGAAGGGGCGCAGGGAGAGCACCATGCGTTTGCGCACATCGGCCGAGGGGTCGGCGATCAACCGCTCGACCAGCTCCTCGTTGCCGGCCGGGTTGATCTGCCCGAGGATGTAGGCAGCGCTGCGCCGCAACTGGACATCGCTCGACATCACCATTTTCACGATCTCGGGCCGGACGACTTCGGGTTCGGTCTTGGCGAGCGCCAGGATGGCGTTGGCCCGGATGCGGTTGTTGGGGTCCTGCAGGAAGGGCTCGATCCGTTGCTTGATTTCGCGTTGCGGCAGTTCGAGCTCGCCGATGGCCTCGATCGAGTTGGCCTTCAAGCGGGCGTCTTTGCCCTTCAACCCTTCGTCGAAGATGTTCACCAGCGTGACGCTGCGGAACATCGAGAGGAAGCTGACCATCTGCGCCTTGCGCCGCAGATCGGTGTCTTTGGTGAACTGCTCGGCCAGGAACGGGATCGATTCGTGCTCTTTGAGCCGGCAGAGCATCTTCAAAATGGTCATCGAGATCCACTCATCGGGATCCGAGATGAAGCGGCACAAGGCCAGGGCCGCGTCGCGGCCGCCCAGGGCGTACAGGCTCTGCGCCGCCTGGAAGCGGACATGCCGGTCTTCGTCTTCCAGCAGGTCTTTGAGGGTCTCGAAGACGACCGGGTGGCGGAACCGCCCCAGCTGCTCGGCGATGATATCGCGATTCTCGGCCCGTTTCTCGCGAACCCGGGTGGTGAGCAGCCCGACCGCGAGATCGGCAGGCAGTTCGGCCACGGCGAGGATCGAGTCTTCGAGATCGGGATGGGTCTGGAAGAAGGTGGCGACGGTCTCGGTCACCGTCGGCGCATGGGTCTTGGCCAGGATCTTGACGGTCTGGGCCTGCACGGCGAGAGAAGCCTTGGAACCGATGATGGGGGCCAGCCGGGCCGCCGCCTCGGCGCAGATGCTCTGGATGCGGGTATCGATGATGGTCTGGCTCATTCGACGATCTCCTGGAGCATGGCCTTGACCAGTTCGATGTTGGCGGTCTCGTCGCGCAACAACCGGGTCAACGAATCCTTGAGGGTGACGCACCCTTCGCGGCGGGCCATCAGCATGGCCGATTGCAGCTGGGAGTATTTCTTGTCGCGGATCATGGTGCGGATGCCCGAATTGGCGATCAGCAGCTCATAGGCGACCGTGGGCGGCTGCTCGGGAGCGATGCGGGGCAGGAGGAGCTGCGAGAAGATGCCGACCAGGTTGACCGAGATCTGGAGTCGCACTTCATCCTGCTTCTCGGGCGAGAAGAAGCTGACGATGCGTTCGATGGTCGGCGCCGCCCCCAGGGTGGGCAGGGTCGAGAGCACGAAGTGGCCCGTCTCCGAGGCGACCAGGGCCATTTCGACGGTCTTCTGGTCGCGCATCTCGCCGATCAGCATGACATCGGGGTCTTCGCGAAGCGCGTTGGCCAGGGCGTCCTGGTAGGTGGGGATCATGGTGCCCACCTCGATCTGGGTGAAGACCGACTGTTGCCGCTGGAACAGGAACTCGATGGGGTTCTCCATCGTGATGATATGGCGGGCGAACCGTTTGTTGATGGCATTGACCATCGCCGCCATCGTATGGCTCTTGCCGGCGCCGGCCGGCCCGGTGACCAGGAAGAGACCACGGGGGCGGCAGGCGACCTCGATCAGGACCTCGGGCAGCTGGAGCTCCTGGATCGTGGGGACATGGGTGGGGATGAACCGGAAGCTGCCGGCGAAGCCTTCGCGTTGCTGGAAGATGTAGTAGCGCACGCGGGCCTTGCGCTTGTAGGGATACATGCCATGCGCCTCGAAGGTCGAGTTCAACCGGCTCTGCTGCCGGGAATCGAGGACGGGCAGGAACAGATCGTACATCTCCTGGGGCGCCAGCGGTTCTTCTTCCGAGATGATGAGGTGCCGGTTCTGGCGGAAGGTCGGCGGGGCGCCGGGTTTCAAAAGCAGATCGCTGGCCTTCATGGCCAGGGCCATGTCGAAGAACGTGAAGATCTTCGGTTTCATGCGGGTTTCCCCTCGGGGACGGGCGCCCCCTGTTCGACCAGCTTCTTCAGCGTGGTCGGGTTGTTGGCCTTGGCCATGGCCTCGGCCATGCTGATCTTCTCTTGCAGAACCAAGGCGGCCAGAGCCTGATCCATGGTGATCATGCCCGTCTCGACCCCGGTCTCCTGGTAGGAGGTGATCAGGTGCAGACGGTTGTCGGCGATCAGCGAACGGATCATGGGCAAGGCCAGCAGCAGTTCGAAGGCGGCGAGGCGTCCCTTGCCGCTCTTCTTGGGAATCAAGGTCTGCGTGATGATGCCCAGCAGGGTGGTGGACAGGCGGGCCAGGATCTGCTGGTGCTGCGATTGGGGGAACAGGTTGACGAATCGGTCGATGGCCTGCAGCGAGGTGTTGCTGTGCAGGGTGGCGAAGACCAGTTTGCCGGTCTCGGCCGCGGTGAGGGTGATGCTGACCGCCTCGGGCTCGCGCAGCTCGCCGACCATGATGATGTCGCAGTCGGTCTGCATGGCGCCCCGGATGCCCTCTTCGAAGGAGCGGCAGTCGACGCCGACCTGGCGCTGATTGACCAGCCCCACCCCATCTTCGAAGATGTATTCGATGGGATCCTCGATGGTGACGATCGTCTTGGGCATCGACTGCAGGATGTGCGAGATGAAGCAGGAGAGCGTCGTCGACTTGCCCGCCCCGGTGGCGCCGGTGACCAGGATCAGCCCGAAAGGCCGGTTGATGAGGGCGCGCGCCGCTTTGGGCAGGGCGATGTCATCGAACGTCAGCTGCATGAACGGGATGACCCGGAAAACTGAGCTGCCCCCGTGGTAGTCATGGAAGAGATTGACCCGGAAACGGGCATTGGCGAAGCTGATGCCGAGGTCGAGCTTCTTGTGCTCGATGAATTTGGTCATCTGGTAATCGTCGAGGATGGCCTCGAGCATGTTCTCGTAGTCGGAGGCCGTGATCTCCTGCATCTTGAGCGGTACCATCGCGCCGTCGATGCGCAGGATGGGGGGATACCCCACCTTGAAATGGAGATCTGAAGCGCCCTTTTCCAGGCAGGTCTTCAGCAGTTCGAAGATCATCCGGGATCCTCCAGCGATGACGAGGAGTCGACGGGCAGGGGGCGCCTGCCAGAATGCACCCAATATATATTAGGATCGGGTGATTGCCAACCAGATCGAAGAGGGAAGGGCGACCGATTGCTTTTCCCGCGGTTCCTGGCTATACTCCCCCTCGATCGGCCCGGTCTCGTCCGGTTATCGCTCTTCGCCATGATCGAATTGCAGAACGTCACCAAGATCTACCCCAATGGGGTGCGGGCGCTCAATAACGTCAGCCTGACCATCCCGGCGGGCGATTTCGTGTTCCTCGTCGGTCCCAGCGGCGCCGGCAAGAGCACCTTCCTGCGCCTCCTGTTCCGCGAGGAACTGCCCACCGAAGGGCAGGTCATCGTCGACGGCAAGGATATCGTGACCATGCCAGAAGGCCGGGTGCCCTACCTGCGTCGCAACCTGGGCATCGTGCTGCAGGATTTCCAGTTGCTGAAACGCCGGACCGTGGCCGAGAACGTGGCCTTCGGCCTGCGGGTCATCGGCGCCCCCGAGAATGTCATCAATGCCCGGGTGCAGGAGGCGCTCGAACAGGTCGGCCTCTCCCATAAGCGGCGCATGTATCCCGACGAACTGTCAGGCGGTGAGCAGCAGCGGGTCTGCATCGCCCGGGCCGTGGTCAACAATCCGCTGATCCTGATCACCGACGAGCCCACCGGCAACCTCGATCCGATGATCTCGCTCGAGATCGTGCAGCTCTTCCTCGAGATCAACGCCCGCGGCACCACGGTCATCATGGCCACCCACAACCATCATCTGGTCAACAAGCTGCGCAAACGGGTGATCGCCCTGGTCGAAGGCCGCATCATCAAGGATGAACCGGGCGGCACCTATGCCTATGAATGAGCGAGGCGGCAGGCATGGGGTTCGATAGTCTGGTCTTCTTCTTCTCCGAAGCGCTCACCAACCTGCGCCGGGCCGGGATGATGACCTTCGTCACCGTCTCGACCATCGCGGTCGCCCTGCTGCTGATGGGCACCTTCCTGCTCGCCAGCATGAACATGGAGTCGTTCCTCGCCCGCCTTCAAGAAGAAGCCATGGTCACCGCCTTCCTGGTCCCCGGCACCGCCTCCGACCGTGTCAGTGCGCTCAAGCTGCAGATCACCGCGTTCGAGGAGGTGACCGACGTCACCGTGGTCACCCCCGAGGCCGCCGCTCGCGAGCTGTTCTCCGACCCGGCCGACCAGAAACTCCTGGAGGTCGGCCTGGGCGAGGGCACCAACCCCCTGCCCTATACCATTCGCATGAAAGTGCGCAGCAGTCACGACCTGCCCGCGCTGATCGAGAAGGTGAAGGGCCTGCCCCAGGTCGAGAGCGTGAGCTATGGCGAGGAAGCCTTCCGTCAGTTCCAGGGTCTGTCCAACCTGCTCTGGATCGGCAGCCTGCTGGTCATCATCCTGCTGGGCCTGGCCTCTCTCTTCATCGTCTACAACACGGTCCGGCTCACCCTGTTCATGCGCCGCGAAGAAGTGACCATCATGCGGCTGGTCGGAGCCACCAACTGGTTCATCCGCTGGCCCTTCGTCATCGAAGGCTTCCTGCACGGGCTGCTCGGCGCCGCCATCGCCCTCGTGATCCTGGCCTTCGGCACGCCCTTCATCATGGCTCGGCTCGCCGCCCTGGTGCCCTTCTTCCGGTTCGAACCGGGCGCCGTAGCGCTGGTCAAGCTTTCGGTCAAGCTCTGCCTGATGGGCGTCGTCCTCGGCATCTCCGGAAGCCTTCTCTGCCTGCGCGATCTCAACGCGTTCGGCCGCGAGCTGTGACGAGGCCGCGTCCGGCCATGCTGCCCCGCCGGCGATCCTGCGGTCGCCCCTCCCCGCTCCCGCCCTTCCGGCCATGCGGGGGGCGGCTCGTCGTCTGGCTGCTCGCCCTCGGCTTCGGCCTGATGGCCGAGGTCGGGGGGAGCGCCGGGCCGGCCGAACGGCTGGCGCGCCTCCAGGAGCAGCTCGAGGCCCTCCGCCTCCAGGGCGAATTCCTCGACCTCAAGGTCAAGGACACTCGGGCCCATGTCCGCAAGCTGGAAGCGCAGATCGCCCGCCAACAGGAGAAGATCGCCGCCCTGCAGGCCGAAACGGCCGCCCTGGCCAGCGAAACGGCTCGGCTCGAGCAGCAGATCCTCGATCTGGGCGTCGCCTTGCAGGAGGGCCGGCGGCGCATGGCGGCCATCCGGCAACGGTTCCTGGCCCGGCTCGTCCACCTGCACAAGATTCGGCAGGGGACGCTGGTGACCAGCATCTTCTCCGCCCGGGACCTCAATACCTTCCTCAACCGCTTCCAGATGGTGCGATACCTGTTGCAGAGCGATCGCCAGTTGCTGGAGGCCCTGGGCGCCCAGGCCGCCCAGCTGGCGGCCGATGCGCGCACCCTCCAGGCCAGGCAGAGCCGGCAGGCCGAGCTGGTCGAGCTCAACCGCCGCAAGCAGGAAGAGCTGACCGTCGAAATGAACTCGCTGTCGGCCATGCTCGAGACCCTCCTGCTGGAACGCCGGGTCTTCCAGGCCCGCCAGGAGAAATTGAAGCAGACCCGGGCTGCCCTCGAGCAGGAGATCGCCCGCGTGGAAGCCGCCCGCGCTCGGCGTCCCGCCGAAGTCGAGCCCGCGGGCGGGCCCGAGGCCGCCCCCGACCCCGCCCCCAGCACCGGTCCGCCCCCTCCGTCGCAGGTGCCGCCGGCGTCCGGTTCGGTCGCGGCCAATCCCGGTCGCCTTCCCTTCCGCTGGCCGGTCCGTCAGGTGCTGCCCCGTGGCTATGAGCCCACGCCCCCCGGGCATCCCCCCGGGCTCGAGATCGCCATCCAGGGCGAGACCGAGGTGCTGGCGGCGGCGCGGGGCAAGGTACTGTTCAAAGGCCCCCTCGGCCAGTTCGGCAACCTGGTGATTCTCGGCCACAAGCAGGGGTTTTCGACTGTCTACGGGAACCTCGACGACGTGTGGGTCGGCCTGGGCCAGGTGGTCGAAGCGGGCGAGGTGATCGGTCGCCTGCTGGGCACCCGCCAGACCCGCCTCCACTTCGAAATCCGGTTCGCCGGGCGGCATGAAGAGCCCTTGCCCTTCCTGCCCCGCCTGCCCTGACGGCCCAAGCCGAGCGCCCGGCCGGGCTGCACTGGCACGCTGAGACGGCCTGTGATACACTGACCCGGTAGACCACCGCCGTGCCTAAGGTCGGCCATCGATCCAAGGAGTTGCTCATGAAGCGGTTCATCCCCTCCCTGTGTGGTTTCCGCCCCGTTCTGGCTGTGCTGCTTGTCGTCGTGCTCGCCGGCTCGCTGTCGGCGACCAGTACCAACATCACCTACTTCAAGTCGCTCGACCTGATCCGCAAGGTGATGGAGATCATCAAATCCGATTACGTCGATGAGAACACCGACGATCAGAAGCTCATCTACGGCGCCATCGAGGGGATGCTCAAGGTGCTCGACGACCCCTACACCCGATTCATGGAGCCGAAGGCCTTCAAAGAGATGCAGGTCGAGACCCAGGGCGAGTTCGGGGGCCTGGGCATCGTCATCACGATCAAAGGGCGCATGCTGACCGTCATTTCGCCGATCGAAGACACCCCGGCCTGGCGCGCCGGCATCAAGGCCGGCGACATGATCCTCAAGATCGACGGGAAGGATGTCATCGACATCGCCCTGCACGATGCCGTCAAGCTCCTGCGCGGCCCTGAAGGCTCGAAAGTGACCATTTCCGTCCTGCGGGAAGGGGAGAAGGAACCGAAGGATTACACCCTCATCCGCGAGATCATCAAGATCCCCAGCGTGAAATACTGGGTGATCAAACCCAATATCGGGTACATCCGCTTGACCCAGTTCATCCAGACCAGCGCTGAAGATCTCGAGAAAGCCCTGCTGGCCCTCGAAAAGGCCAAGGTTTCCTCGATCATCCTCGACCTGCGCAACAACCCCGGCGGACTGCTGACGGCCGCGGTCGAAGTCGGTCGCAAGTTCATCCCCAAGGGCGACATCGTCTCGATCAAAGGGCGCGACGGCGAGAAGAACACCTACAGCTCCTTCTTCCAGTCGCATCCGCTCATTCCGCTGATCGTGCTGATCAATGAAGGGTCGGCCTCCGCCTCCGAGATCGTGGCCGGCGCCATCAAGGACAACAAGCGGGGCCTGCTGCTGGGCAAGAAGACGTTCGGCAAGGGCTCGGTGCAGACGGTCATCAGCCTCAACGACGGCTCGGCCCTGGCCCTGACCACCGCCCTCTACTACACTCCTTCTGGCATCAACATCCACAAGCGGGGCATCGAGCCCGACATCGAGGTCGATCTGCCCAAGCTCTCCGACGAAGAACGGAAAGAGATCCAGAAACAGATCGAAGAAGAAGAAAAGCTGGCCAAAGCGGCCGAAGCCTCGCGCACCGCCGCCCTCGCCGCCCCGGCCGACGCCACCGCCTCGGGCCCGGCGACGGCGACGGAAACGACGCCGGTGGCCACCTCGACCTATCAGCCGAGCGGTCTGATCGAACCTCCCGACAGCTTCACCAAAGGCAGCTTGCAGGAGTACGTGATCAACAAATACGACACGCAGATGCAGCGCGCTGTCGACATCCTCCGGTCGGCCGACCTCTTCCTGCCCCTCCTGAAACGGGAGAACTGACCGAGCCGTCGGTGCGTTCGATCGCGCCGCCGCCCCTGGAACTTTTCCTCGGGAAGGTGGTGTCCAAATCGATGGAGGGATGATGCGAACCAGAGGGGTGCCCCACCAGCGGGCTCGCTGCCGACCACGGTGGTCGAGCGGTTGGCGAGGGCTGACGATCATCGAGCTGCTGGTGGTCACCACCATTCTGTCGTTGATGGCGGCGCTGATGTTCCCGACCTATCGGTTGATGCAGCAGCGCGATCGCGAAAACCGGCTGCGCGAAATCCTGACGGACGTGCGAGCCGCCCGCGATGCGTACAAGTCGTACGTCTCGCGGCAGATGTGGGCCAAGATCGAAGCCGCCAATACCAATCAGGGGGTGCGGCAGAAAGCCTTCAAGCAGGCGTTGGCCTCGGCCTCGCAGCTCGGCTACCTGTATCCCCTCAACCCGAGCAGCTTCACGAACCCTATCCATGCGCCCGGGGCTTCGTTCACGGTGGCGACCGATCCGGTCACTCCCTCTGACGATCCGGCGGAAGGTGTCTCGGTCAGCGTGAATCGGCTGTTCCTGCGCCGCATTCCGCCCCATCCGTTCACGAGCTGGAGTCCCTATGCCAGATGGGAATTCGTGCCGGCCGCCGGCGGCAGTGGAAGAGTCGCTTCCGAAGCCTGGACTTCTAGCATGGTCGGGGTGATGGATATCCGCTCGGTCGGGGCGGGCCTCGCCATCGACGGGACGAACACCGATGACTGGTAAGTGGCGCCAGGGCCTGACCCTGATCGAACTGCTGGTCGTGGTGACCATTCTGGCCATCGTCTCGCTGTCGTTGGTGCCGACCGCCGAGCTGATCACCGTGCGCCTGCTCGAGACCCAGATGCAAGAGAACCTCAAGGCCATCCGCCGGGCCATCCGCACCTGGCGCGAAGACTGCGAAGCCGCGGTCGAAAAAGAAGTGCATGACTATCTGACGCACTCCTACGGGCCGCCGCGCCGGCCCGAGAAAACGCGCGAGGTGGTGCTAGCCATACCCGATCATCTGTTCTACCCGACCGATATCGGGATGCTGACCCGGGCAGGGGTGTTTTCGGTGACCTACCTCCTCCCCGATAATTTCGAATCTCCCACCACCTGGACCTCTCACACCGCCCTTTTCAACCACCGGGCCTATCTGTCGGCGATTCCCGTCAATCCGTTCGTACAGGGCCCGGTCTGGGTGCAGTACTATGCCAATAACCCCGCCTCGGCCACGCTCTGGGAGGGGGGAATCATCAAGGGTTCGCCAGGGATCGGCGTGTTCGATGTCGGGGTGCCGACTTCTTCGGCGGACATGCGGGGGTTCGTGCAGGCCCTCGACGGGACCTACTATCGTGACTGGTAGCATCGGAGGACGCATGATGTCGCGCAGGATGATCGACCGAACCGTGGACCGGCAGGGCTTCTCCTTGATCGAACTCATCGTGGTGGTGGCCATCATCGCCATCCTGGCCGGCATCGGCGTGCCCTACTACCTCGACAGCATCAGCGATTCGCGGCGCTCCGTGTTGCGGCAGAACATGGCCAATTTCCGCAAGGTGCTCAACGATTTCAAGGGCGACCAGGGGCGCGGGCCGTTCTGCGTCCCGGTGGTGAGCGGCACGGTCGAGCTGCTGGTCGACCCGAAATCGAACGATCCTGCCTCCGGTTCTGAACTGGTTGGCGGGCCCATCCAATACGATCAGACGCAGAATCCGATCGTGCCGTGGCGGCGCAAGAATCTGCAATATCTCCCCAAGCTGCCAATTCTGGAAGATCCCGACACCGGGCAGCCCCTGACCTGGGGGTATGGCTCGCCGTCCGCCTATTTCTTCGACGACGGCACTCTTGGAAAGTTCGATATCATGGACGAGTTCTGGTTCATCGACGAAGACCGGAACGGGAAGTTCACATCGGCCAAAGACCGGGTCATGTCCCACAAACGCGTCGATTTTGGAGACACTGATCGGCCGCTGAGCTTCTTTGAGGATGGCACCTTCACCGGCACCTGGACCCCTCTCGATTACATCGATGTGACGGTGACCGACCTCTCTGGGGTTCCCTATTGAGGAGTGGAGGCAAGATGGATGAGAGAAACCGCCAGCCAGAGGTTTGATTGGCCAGGGTGGGGACAGTGAATTTTTCCATCATGAAACCGTTCGGCGATGCCGATAGCCTCTAGGAAGGATCCATTTCAGCCATGGCCCAAGATTTCCTGAAACGCAAACGGATCGGCGAGATCCTCATCGAGATGAAGGCCATCACTCCGGCCCAGCTCGAGGCGGCCCTCAAGCGGCAGGCCTCGGTGCGCAAGAAGGTCGGTGAACTGCTCATCGAAGCCAAGGCCTTGACCGAAGAGACCTTGTTCCGGGCCCTGTCGACCCAGCATGGTATCGAGTTCGTCAATCTCGACGCGATCGAATTGAACCGGGAACTGATCCGCCAGATTCCCGAGAACCTGATCAAGACCTACCATTTCATCCCGCTGCGCAAGGAGCCGAAATCACTGACCATCGCGGTGTTCGACCCCTCGAACACCAAGATGTTCGACAGCATCAAGCTGGCGACCGGCTACATGTTCATCAAATGGGTTCTGGCCATGAAGAGCCAGATCCTGCACATCATCAACGACGTCATCTACCGGCCGCAGAACGTCCTCGAGAACGTGCCGGTGGAAGAGCTGCTGCGCGATGTCAAGCTCGAATTCGCCAAAGATGAGAGCGCGACGGGGGCGACCTATTATGGCCCCACCGCCGCCCTCACCGAGGTCAACCTCGAAGAGCTGAAGCGGGAATCCGACCAGACCGCGATCGTTACCCTGGTCAACAAGCTCATTCTCGATGCCGTCAAGATGCGGGCGTCCGACATCCACATCGAGGCGTTCGAGAACTACATCCAGGTCCGCTACCGCATCGACGGCATCCTCTACGACATCATGCCGATCGAGAAGGCGGCCCATCTAGCCCTGATCTCCCGCGTCAAGATCATGTCGAACCTCGACATCACCGAGCGGTACATGCCGCAGGACGGCAGCTTCAAACTGCGGGTCAAGAACCAGCAGATCGAGTTCCGCGTGGCCATTCTGCCCTCGATCTACGGCCAGAACTGCACGATCCGCATTCTCGATTCGGGACGCGTCAATCTCGAACTGAAGACGCTCGGCTTCCACGAGAACGAGCTGAAGATCTTCGAATACAACATCGGTCGGCCGTGGGGGCTTTGCCTGATCGCCGGCCCGACCGGGTCCGGTAAGACGACCACCTTGTATTCGGCCATTTCGCTGATCAACAGTCGGCAGGTCAAGATCATCACCATCGAGGATCCGGTCGAGTACAAGATTCCCGGCGTCCATCAGATGCAGGTCTTCGAGAACAAGGTCGATCCCAATCGGTCGTTGACCTTCGCCAAGGGTCTGCGTTCGATCCTGCGTCTCGACCCCGACGTCATTCTCGTCGGCGAGATCCGCGACTTCGAGACGGCCGAGATCACGGTCAAGGCGGCGCTCACCGGTCACATGGTCTTCTCGACCATCCATGCCAACAGCGCTATCGAAACGGTCAGCCGTCTCGAGAACATCGGCGTCGATCCCTACCTGTTCGCCAGCGCCCTCTGCGTGCTGGTCGGGCAGCGCCTGGTCCGCAAGATCTGCCCCGATTGCAAGGTGCAGGTCGAGACCACCCCCTATATCCTGGCCACCCTCGGCCTCGATTTCGAACGGTACAAGAACCACCCCTTCTACAAAGGGGCCGGGTGCAAGGCCTGCAACAACAGCGGATTCCGCGATCGGACCGGCTTGTTCGAGGTCATCGAGGTCAATCAGGCGCTGAAGGAGTTGATCAGCCAACGGCAGTCGTCGGTGACCCTGATCAAATACCTCCATGAGCAGAAGGTGCCGACCATCGCCGAGGCCTGTCTGACCAAGGTGCTGGCCGGCGAAGTGCCGATCGAAGAATACATCATGGTCAACATGGGTTGAGCGATGGCGCGCGGACGGAAATACAGCTACGACCTGGTCCTGGATCTCGGCACGTTCGAGATGCGCCTGCTGCGTCTCGAATCGGCGAGTCCGGGAGAGATCCGTCTTGCCAAATGCCTGGCGGTGCCGTCCCCTCGCGAGTTCGTGGCGTCCACGTTCATCGAATACCCGATCATGGACTCCGCCCCGGTCAGCAAAGCCTTCAAGACCCTGGTGGCCGAGGGGCGGGTCGACTATGAGAACGCCTTGGTCTTGATTCCCGACCATGGCGCGTTGATCAACCTGATGGTGGGCCCCCCCCGCTATTCGAAGAAAGAGACCGAGGATGCCATCCGGGAAGATTTCGCGCCCATCATGCCCCTCCCCCTCGAGAACTGGTACATCGACCACACCATCGTCGGACCCTGGGAGGAAGAAGAGATCATCGTCGCGGTGGCGGTGTTGCGCAACAATATCATCGAACTGGGCGGCCTGCTGCAGAAAGCCGGGGTCAATCCCCAGATCATCGATACCAACTTCTTCAATGTCGCCAACCTGGTCGAATCCTATCTGACCTCCGAGGAATGCAAAGGCAAGAACATCGTTCTGGTCCATCTCGGCAACGAGACCACTTCGATCGGGGTGTTCCGCGATGGGCAGATCCGCGGCTTCCTCAACCGTCCGATCGGCGGCTATGATTTCACCAAGCAGATCAGCAAGCATTTCCATGTGCCAGAGGCCGAGGCCGATCAATTCAAACGGAATGAGATCTTCTTCCTGCCCGAATCCTCTCCGGAACAGGAAGGCCTGTACAACTTCACCGTGATCAAGAACGTCTTCGCGATGCTGACCCGGGAGATCTTCAGCGCCATCGAGAATTTCCTGACGCGGTTCCGCGAGTTCAGCATCCACGAGATCATCCTGTCGGGCGGGGGCGCCAACTTCCAGAACATCGGGGTCATTCTGGGCGCCAACTTCAATACCAAGGTCCGGCCGGTGGCAGATTTCTACCAGCTCTACGTCAACGGCACCGCGGTCGAGGCGCACGAGCGCAACTCGCTGGCCCCGGCCTGCGGCGCTTTCTTCCGGGAGTAGACCATGCGCTTCCATTTCGATCTGCTCCCTCCGGAATACAAAAGCTTGCCGCGCGATGTGGTGGGCATCGTGCTGGCCGTAGCGGCCATCGTGCTGTGCGTCTCCTGGATCAGCTCGATGAGCGTTTCCAACGCCTACCAGCTCAAGAAGGCCCAGGATGAGATCGACAAAGCCGAGAACGAGCTGCGCGACCTCAACAAGCGGATCGGCGATCTGCAGCCCCCTCTGGCCGTCATCAATTCCCTCAAGGCACGCATCGACTTCCTGAATGCCAACCTCGACACTCCGGCCTCATCGTGGGTCGATTTCCTGTTCACGCTGGAAAGCACCGTGCCGGAACGGGTGTCGGTGAAGGACTTCAACCCCAAGGATTTCTCGGCGCAAGGCGGCCAGTTCACGCTCGAAGGCGAGGCGATCACCATCAATGACGTGCTCGAGTTCATCGGGCGGCTGCAGAGTTCGGGGCGGTTCGGGCAGGATGTCCACCTGGTCCAGACGGCCAACAAGATCCTGGAGGACCGGGTGGTGGTGGCCTTCACCCTGTCCCTGACATACAAAGGGCGCCAGTGAGGCTGCGACGGAGGGAGGAACGCGCATGAAAACCCGGATGCGGTCCATCCTGGAGCGGGTCATCAGCTATGGCCTGATCGTCGCGGCTCTCATCGGGTTCATGTATTTCCAGGGGTCGGTCGACAAGAACCAGAAGGCGGCCCTGGCCAAGAAGGCCAATGATCTTGCGCAGCTCAAGGCTCGGATCGAAGAGGGACAGAAGCAGTTCGCCGAGCGGCAGAAACAGATCGAGGGGATCATGAAGACGGTCCAGGCGCGGCAGGCCGAACTCGAGAGCTTCGAGCGACGGTTGGGCAAGACGGCCAACTACACGCAGTTCATCGATCAGGTGCAGCGCAAGGCGCAGAATTTCGGCATCGCCATCCTGAATTTCCAATGCTCGCGGCCGGCGCCGGTCCCCAACGCGCCGCCCACCTACCTCGAGTTCGGGTTCACCATGAACGTGACCGGCGCCTATGAGCAGATGAAGCATTTCCTGTGGGAATTGGAGAACTCGATGGGTCGGCTGACCAAGGTCGCCAATCTCGTCATCAAGCCGCCGATCTGCGACAAGGAAGGGAAGATGAACCTCACCCTCACCTTGAAGACCTACTTCATTCAATAGCGAGGGCCTTGTGACCAACCAGGAATTCCAGGAATTCTACAAGAAGAACAAGGTCGCCGTGATCGGGGTGCCCATCATCATCGGGATCCTGCTGCTCGACATGCTGGTGTTGAAGCCCGGGCGCCGCAAGAAGACCGAAGGCACCCAGCCGGCCGTCACCACCACGACCGCCGAGGTGGCCCCGGTGGCGGGAGGGCCGGCGGCTGATCCGCTCGCCCCGCCGGCACCCTTGAACGTGCCGGTGATTCCGCCGCTCAAAGCCGAGGTCGAACGCCGATTCCTGGCCGTCGACACCTATCCCTATCCAGCCACCAAGAACATCTTCCTGCCGCCGGTCAAAGCCGAAGGACCGGTGGTGATCGCCCCCACCTCGTCGGAAAAGCCGCTCGCGCCCGAGGTCGTGCAGCGGCCCGAGGTCTCCTATCATGGATTCTTCGTCATCGGCGAAGAACGGGTGGCCATCCTGAAGCAAAATCAGCGTGTCTTGCTGCGTCCAGCGGGATCTCGCCTGCCGGGTACCCCCTACCTGCTTTCCGCCATTGCTCTCGATCGGATCCTGCTGAGAGATACCACCGAGTCGGGGCAGGAATTCGAAGTGCTATTGAGCGATGCCGAGAAACGGGTGGAGCTTGCCCAAATCCTTCGGGAGCAAGCAGCGAAAGAGCAGGCGGCTACCCAACGTAATCGTGATAGTGTCGAAGATCATTGGATCACGTTGCGCGACACCCAAGCCACCCTAGGCGCGTATGGCGTGTATTTTCCCCCGGGTCGGAGTTTGGCTCGAAAGGGGAGTTCCCGGTGATGGATTACGCAACTCTCAAGAAGCTGTTCAAGGACCGCGACAAGATGGTCCGCCTGTTCTGTCTGAAGACGGCCCTGCGCGACAACGTGCCCGGCCTCGAAGAGTTCTTGAAGGAAGGCTTGCGGGACGAGCGGCCCGATGTGGTGGCTGCCGCGCTCAAGGGGGCGCGCCGCGTCGACGATGCCGAGATCAACGGCATGGTCCTCACTTACCTCGAGTCGCCCAATCTCCTGTTGCGCACCGAGGCCCTGTTCGCCCTCGAAGGGAAGCGCTCGGCCCAGGTCAAAGGAGCGTTGTGCGAGTTCCTCAAGCGCGAGGAGGATGCCAATCTTCTGGCTTCCGGCATCCGCATCATCGGGACCTATCGCTCGGCCGAGTTCATTCCGATGCTGAAGGCCTTCCTCACGTTCGAAGATGAACGGGTGCGGGCCAATGCCGTCGAGGCCCTGGGTGAGATCGACCATCCCGAGGTGCCTGAGATCCTCAAGGCGCTGGTCTCCGACCGCAACAATCGGGTGCGGGCCAATGCCATCAAAGCCCTGTGGGAGCGGGGCATCCGGTTCGGGCTCAACACCCTGCCCGACGAGCTGCGTTCGCCCAATCCGCGCAAACGGGCGTCGGTCGCCTACATTCTGGGCATCGTGAAAGAGGAGCGCTCGCTCGATCTGCTGCTCGGCCTGCTGGGCGACATCTCGCCGACCGTGCGCAATCGGGCCGTCCTCAGTCTCGGCCGGGTCGGCACCGCCCGGGCCATCGGGCATCTGCTGGCCGCCTATCCCAAGGAGGAAGAGCCGAACATCCGCGACAACATCGTCAGCGCCTGCCTCAACATCAGCCCCGATCTGGCGGTGTCGCGGCTGGTCGAGAAATTCGCCAGCGAAGAAGATCCCCGGGTGCGGGCCAATCTGATCAAGAGCATCGGGGCGACCCGTCATCCCAAGACGCTGGTGCTGCTGTCGCGGGCGTTGCGCGACAACGACCCCCGGGTGCGGGCCAATGCCATCGAAGGCGTGGCCATGCATGGCGATCCGTCGCTGGCCGATCTGCTCTATCCGCTGCTCAACGATTCCCACAATCGGGTCCGCAGCAACGCGGCCGCGGCCCTCTGGAAACTGGGCGGGATGGGGGCGGTCATCACCCTCAAGCAGATGCTGCGGTCCTCGCACAAGCAGATGCGGGCCTCGGCCGCCTGGGCGCTGGGCGAGATCGGGGCGGTGCAGTTTTCCGACCTGCTCCAGGATCTCAGCAACGATGCCGATCCGGATGTGCGCAAGTGCGCGTTGAAGGCCCTGGCCAAAGTCGCGAAAATCGCTTAGACTGAAGGCCGTCACTCCACGGAGGATAGAGGATGAACGGCACGATCACGGTCCGAGCGTCGGCGATCCGGTGGGCGGGGTGGCTGCTGCTGGTCTGTCCCCTGCTGGCTCTGGCTCAGGAAGATGCCCGAGAGCTGAACCGGCGGGGCGCTCTGGCCATCCGTAGCGGCAATTACAATGAGGCCAAGGATCTGCTGGCTCGGGCCATGAAGCTCGAACCCAAATGGGCCGAGCCGCATTACAACGCGGCCCTGCTGCTGCGTCTCGTCAACAAACGCGAGGACATGAAGCGGCAGCTCAAGATCGCCTGGGAACTCGAGCCCGGCAATGTCACCTACCGCGACGAATATGTCAAGGTCCTCAAAGAAGATCTGCGGCTGGCCGAGGACAAGAAAGACGCCGCCCTGATCAAGAGCCTCCGCCAGGAGATCCTCAAGGTCAATCCCGAAGAGCTGGAGATCGGGGTCTCCATCCTGCGGGAGCATTTCGAGGCCAAGCGTACCGAAGAGGTGCGGCGGCTCGGCCTCGAGCTGCTCGAGAAGAACAAGAAAGAGCTGCCGAGCTATCGTTCGGCGGCCCTGGGCGAGATCTTCCTGATGCTGGGGAAGACCGAGTTCGCCGCCAACAATCTGGTCAAGGCCCGCGAGTATGCCGACAAAGCCTCGCGCTATCCCATCGATCACCCGGAACGGGCCAAAGAGCTGCTGGCCGATGTCAAGAAGGCCCAGCGCGAAGGGGCCCTCGGCCATCTGAAACTGGGCCGGGCCGCCCTGGGCAAAGGCGATCTCGAGGGCGCCAAAAGCGAGTTCGAGGCCGGCCTCGCTCTCGATCCCGACAACGAGGAGCTGAAAGCCGCTCTCGACTCGATGGAGAGCACCAAGCAGGCCAAGCATCTGTTCTCGCTCGCCATGCAGCAGGTGTCGGCCGAGAAGTGGCTGGAAGCCCGCGATCTGCTCGAACAGGTCGTCTACCTCGATCCGGCCAACGCCGAGGCCAAGAAGCATCTGGCCAAGGCGGTGGCGATCGAAGAAGAGCTGATGAAGAAGCTGGGGCGCACCGAGCGGTTGCCGCGGTCGAGCCCCGAGCGGGCCAAGCTGGTCGAAGCCTTGTACCATGAAGGGCGGCGGTACCGCGAAGCCAAGAACTTCAAGGATGCCCGCGGCGCCTTCGACAAGGCGCTGGCCATCATCACACACGATGCCAAGCTCGAGAAATACCGCCCCGACATCGATGCCGAACTGGCGCAGATCGCCGTGGTCGATACCAACCGCGAGCTGTGGGACAAGGGACGGGAGCAGTACCGCAGCGGCGAGTATGAGGAAGCCCTCAAGACCCTCGAGCAGCTGCCGCCCGACTATGCCATCGACCAGTTGAGCTACCTCGCCTACTGCTACTGGAAGACCGGCAACAACGAGAAAGCCAAGGAGTTGGCCAATCTGCAGCTGGCCAAACAACCCGAGAACAACCGGGCCAAGTTCATCTTGGGGAATCTGTATTACGAATCAGGCGATTCCGCGGCGGCCTTCAAGATCCTGCAGGAGATCAAGGAGGCCGATCCCGATTATCCGGGCATCGATGACATTCTGTACAAGGCGGGCACCTTCAAATGGGGGCCGGTGGTCATCCCCCTCATCATCATCGGATTGCTGCTCTGGATCGGCTACATCATCTACAACAACCTGCCCGAGTACAACAAGAACGCCGCCATCAAACGCGCCCGCAACTTCCTGAACAAGGGCATGTACAAAGAGTGCATCAACGAGCTGAACGCCGTCAAACGCCTGCCGATCCTGACCCCCTTCGATGGTCTGCTGATCTCGCGGATCCTGGCCCAGGCCTTCCTCAAGACGGCCGCCTATGATCGGGCCATCGGCGAATGCAAGCACCTTTTGACGGCCAATCCGCAAGATGAAGAAGCGCACCGCTGGTTGGGCTTCGCCTACCTGGGGCGCCGGATGATGACGCCCGAAAGCCTGCCCGAACTGCTCAACCTCTACAAGACCGAATCGAAGAACCTGGCGCTGGTCCAGCTCCTCGGGCAGCACTATACCTCGCAGAAGGTGCTTTCGCCCGAAGGGGTCCAGGTGCTCGAGCGCTGGCTCGAACTGGAGCCCAACAACCCCGACGTGCTCAAGCCGCTCGGCAAGTTCTATTTGCAGAAAGGGCGCACCGACGAGGTGGCCATGAAGGTCTTCCAGGCCATGCTGGCCACGCAGAAAGCCGAACCCGAGTTCTACCTCGGCGTGGCCAAGCTCCATCTGAAACTGCAGCAGTATGAGGAGTGCCTCAAGCTCTGCGAGCAGGTGCTGTCGATGGATGTGAACAACGAGCTGGTCCACAATGTGCTGCGCGAGTGCTACTTGAAGATGGGCAAGCTCCCCGAACTGGTCGAGGTCTACCGGGCGTTCCTGGCCGACAACCCCTACAATGTCGCTTTCCAGAAGGGGTTGACCGAGGCCATGAAAGTCATGCAGCGGCTGGGGCAGAACGTCGGCATGGGTGGCTCCGCGCCGCCGGCCGAAACCCCAGGGGCAGAAGGGGGGGGCGGCGCCGCGCCGGCCGATGGGGCGGTGCTCTGTCCCCATTGCCAGAAGCCGAATTCCGCCGCCGACTACTACTGCCAGCATTGTGGGAAGAGCATTGCTTGAGCCGTTTCCCACGATAGCTGGGCGCGGCCGGCGGCCGGGGGCGGCCGGGCGATGGGCGCGGCTCTTCCTCCTGGGTCTGGCGGGTCTGGTCTGGGCGTCGGGCGCCAGCTCGCCAGCCGAGGGGGCTCCGCCCGCCGATTATTCCACGCTCAAGAAGTTCCTGACCGCCCGCATGTACTGCGAGGCCTATCTCGAGCTGCTCAATCTCGAGCTGGCCCGCAAGGAGGAAGATCCCCGGCTGACCAAGCTCAAAAAAGAGCTGCTGCCCGGCACCCGGAAGGAAGCCGAAAAGCGGGCCCGTCTCAATCCTGACGATTCGGCGGTCTTCACCATCCTCGCCGATGTGGAATTCCAGGAGGGCCGGCTCGACGAGGCGATGCGCCGGATCTCCACGGCCCGGCAGGGCAATCCCAATGCCCTCACCCATCACATCTTCGCGCGCATCCTCTTCCAGAAAGGCAACATCAATCAGGCCTTCGACGAGATGGAAAAGGCCTTGCAGGCCGATCCCTCCTCCGAGGTGATCTTCGAAGACTTCCAGTTCCTCTACAACTGCAAGAACTACGGCGTCGCCTCGGCCAAACGGCTGGGCGGCGGGGCCGGCTTCCCCCGGCGGGCCACCCCGGTGGCCAGCACCGGCAGCACGGCGGTCATGCCCGACAATCCGTTCGAGAATGATCCGACGCCGCCGCCCGATGTCGTGCTGCCCCCCGAGCCTACCCCGGGCCAAGAGCCTGTGGTCGCGGTCAAACCGCCCGAACCGCCTCGTCCGGTCGAGCCGCCGCTGCCCGATGAACCCGATGGAGGCGATGCCGAGCCGGACGATACCGAGCCGTTCCCGCCGGAACCGACGCCCGAACCGTCCCCGCCGCCCATCAAAGTGGCCAGTCCCTCCCGCCCCACCGTCGCGGAAGACCCCGAGAAGAAGCGGATGAAAGAGGCCGACTACTGGTTCGAGCAGGCGCGCCGGAAGTTTGAATCCGGCGATGTCACGACGGCCGAGGAGACCCTGGCCAAGGCCGAGGGCATCTATCCCGGGTTGCCTGGGCGGGCCGAACTGAAACAGAAGATCGAAGAGAAGAAAGCGATCGAGAAGGAATACCAGTTCGCCAAGACCTTGTACGAGAACGAAAAGTATGACCTGGCTCGGCCCGGCATCCAGAAAGCCTATGACAGCAACCCCGAAAAGTTTGCCGAAGCCACCTTCTATCTCGGCAAAATCTATATCCTCGGTTCGGAGCGCGATCTGAAGAAGGCCCGCAGCTATTTCGAGAAATTCCTGGCCAACCCCAACGTCAATCCCGATCTCAAACGGGATGTCGAATGGGTGATGATCGGCCTGCTGACCGACGACCAGGACAATGAGGAGGCCTACCGCCGGTTCCACGAGTTCGAGGCGAAAGAACCGGAGTATGCCCGCAACCAGCGCACCTACTGGCGGTTGAAGTACACCCTCTGGTACCGGCACTACCGCACCGAGATTCACATCGGTCTGGCCGTCTTCGCCGGGGCGACTCTGCTGGTCTTCCTCCTCATGGTCGTTCCCTCTCTCGGCATCTTCGTCTTCGATCCTTTGAAGCGGGCCCAGGGGGCCTTCGAGAACCAGCACTTCGAGAAGGCGGTCAGCATCGCCGAAGATGCCCTCCGCCGCGGCAAGCACCCCATCCAGATCCAGCGGCAGTTGCTGGAGATCTGCATCCAGAGCCACTTCGCCTTGCGCAATTTCTTCAAATGCCAGGATCATGCCAAGCACCTGCTGAACCTCTTCCCCGACAACCCCATCGCCTGGAAATACCTGGCCAAGGCCTACCTGGAGACCAACGATACGTCGGAAGAGGCGGTCACGCTCTACGAGACCATCTACCGGCAGAATCCCGAGAACAAGGAATACCTGCCGATCCTGGCGCGGCACTATGCCACCCACAAGGTCTACACCGTCGAGACCATGGAGATCATGTATGCCGCCTTCCAGACCGATCCCAACGATGCTGCCAACGTGCTGGCCCTGGCCGAAGCCTACGTGCAGAACAAGCGGATGGGCGACGAGGTGATCGCGGTGCTCGAGGCGGCGTTGAAGCACAAGCCCGAGCAGACCGAGTTCCGGGAACTGCTGGCGCGCAACTACGCCAAGAAGGGCATGTATGCCGAAGCCGCCCGGGAATGCCTGGCCATCCTCAAGGTCAATATCAACAACATGGGCATCCATGTGGTCTATACGACCAGCATGAAGAAGATGAACATGCTGGACGAAGCGATCCTGCAATACGAGGAGTTCCTGCAGAAGCATCCTGGCAATGCCCAGCTGGCCGAGATCATCACCGGGCTCCGCAAAGAGCTGGAGGCCTCCCATCCGGGCGGACGCGATCCCCTCGCGCCGCTCGAGGATCTCTCGCCTTTCGCGGAAGATCTGCTGGTGGATGGCCTGGGCGACCTCGGCGGCGGGCCACTGCCGACCGGCGCCGCCCAGACCGATGTCGAGGGGTTCGTCGAGCCCCCGCCGGAAGGATTCGAGCCTCCCGACAAGCCTGTCCCGGTTCCTGATTTCATGAAGGAAGGGGGAGGGCTCGCGCCGAGCGGCGGCGCGCCGCCGGCGCCGGCCGCGTCTGCCGCTCCTGCGCGCTCGACCGGCCCCACTCCGGCGCCGCCAGCCAGTCCGCCGCCGACCGTCTCCGACCTGGAGGCACTCGAGGCCATTCCCATCATGGATCCCTTCGCCGACCACCCCGACGCTCTCCTCGAGCCAGACGGCATCGGGCCGCAGGTGCCGGCCGGCGAGCCGCCGGCGGCCCCCGCTGGCGGCGCGGCTGGTCCGGTGTCGAAGCCGAAGGCGGTGCCGTCAGTGCCGTCGGCGCCGCCGGCGCCGGCGTCCGGGGCGAGCCGATCGGGGCCGAAAGCGCCTCGCCCTGAGCCGTCGGCGCCGCGAGACGAAGACCGGCCAGAGCCTGATCAGCCCTCGGCTGCCGCACCGTCGCCTGCCGAAAGCGGCGCCCGCCCGGCGGCGGGCGGCTCGGCCGGCAAGCCGGCCCCGGTCGGGGAGGCCGAGGTGGCCAAGGCGCGCGATCTGGCCAAGCGGGGCAAATGGGAGGAGGTGGTCAAGCTCCTCACCCCCGTGTTCGCCTCGCGCCGGGAGCGGGCCGTGGGCATTCTGCTGGCTGAAGCCTACCTGAAGCAGCGCCAGCCGATCCTGGCCAAGGAGATCGTCGAAACGCTCGAATTCGACCGGGAGTTGATGCCCGAAGAGGTGAAAGACATCCTCTATCGGGTGGCGGTGGCGCTCGAAGAGGCCAAGCAGACCGAGGCCGCCCTGACGTTGTACGATCTGATCTGCAATGTCGACATCAATTACCGTGATGCGTTCGATCGCTCTGATCGGCTCTACAGCCAGAGGAAGAAGTAAGCAAAACCCCGGCTTCGGCCGAAGAGCATGAGCGGTCGTCGAAGACGCAGCGCGCCTCGGCGCCAGAAAGGACCGTTCCACCGATGATCTCCTGGATGACGCTCGCGGGGTGGGGAAAAGCCATTCTCGGGTTCGGCCTGCTGATCCTGGTTCATGAGATGGGGCACCTGCTGGCCCTGAAATGGCGGGGCTTTCCCGTCTTCGCCTTCTCGTTGGGGTTCGGCCGTCCGTGGTGCCGGCTGCGCTGGCAGGGGACCGAATACCGCCTCGGCTGGCTGCCCCTGGGCGGCTACGTCCTGGCCGAGGATCCTGCCGCGCCGGTGGCCGCCGCCCCGCGCGGCGCGCCGCGCCCGCGCGATCAATTCCTGGTCGCGCTGGCCGGGCCCCTGGCCAATTTCCTGCTGGCCTGGGCCCTGTACTGGGGACTGATCGGTGGCGTCGGTCTGCCGCAACCGATCCCGGTCGTGGCCTCGGTCCTCAAGCATGGGCCGGGAGCCGACGCGGGCCTGCACGCGGGCGATCGCGTGGTGGAGATGAACGGGGTGCGGGTACGCACCTGGGATGAGTTCGTCCGACTGATCCAGATCAATGGCGCGCGGCCGGCGCGAGTGACGGTGGAGCGGGAAGGCGTCCGGCAGGATCTGACCGTGACGCCGCAGACCGAGGGCGGCCGGTGCGTGGTCGGAGTGGTGCCCGTTCAGGCGCCACGACAGCCCGTCCCCTGGGCGCGGGCCGCTGGCTTGGCGTTGGTGCGCACCATCACCGAGATCAGGCAGGTGGTCGCCGGCCTGGTTGGGATGCTCTTCGCGGCCGGGGGAGGGGAGGTGGCCGGGCCCCTGGCCATCATCGATCACATCAGTCAGGCCGCGGTCTCGTGGTGGGCCTTTCTGGCCCTGCTGGCCGTCTTGAGCATCAACCTGGGCGTGTTCAATCTGCTGCCCATTCCGCCCCTCGACGGGATCCGGATGGTCCTGGCGCTGCTGCAGGCGATCCGTCGCCGCCCTCTCGAAGAACGGATCCTGCTTCCCATCTACCAGTGGGGCACGGTGGGGCTCGGCCTGGTGTTCCTGCTCGTCACGCTGAAAGACCTGGCCGGATTTTTCTGAGGGATTCAGGTCTGGCGCGGTCCCTGGCCACCAGGCGGGACGGCGCGCCGTCGGACACCCTCCCCTTCTTCGCGCATTCCGCCAAAGCGGATCACGCCCTTCTGCTCTGTCTGATGGCTGGGGATGGCCGGGCGGCGTGCCCCTGGTCGCCCGTTCGTCGGTGGCCCGCCGGGCGTGGGCGGTGGTGCCCCGCGGCGGCGTGAGGCCACCGGCAGGTCAGAACTGGCCGAGCAGGAGGTTGACCTCGAGGAAGAGCCCTTCGAACCGCACCCCGGTGGATCCGGCGAAGGTGTAGCCGGCCGCGCCTTCGAGCACGATGTGGCGGGTCATGGGCAGCACGCCGACCAGCATGGGTTCGAGGAAGGTGAAAGAGCCTTTGTTCACCGAGAACCCGCTGATGCGAGAGGCCAGGTCGTAGGTGCCGCCGCCGAAGTTGGCTCGCCACTTGAAACGGGGATCGGGGCGGAACCCGTTTTCCAGCGTCAGGCCGAATTGCTGCAGGTTGAGCTTCAAGGAGCGGCCGTTGAGGGTGCCCTGGGCCGCCATCAAGCCGATCTTGGGGTCGTTCAGGCGGCCGCCGAAGCCGCGCAGGCCCCACATCAGCATGTCGCCCCCGAAGCCCATCGGTCCCGACACCCGCTTGTAGCGAGTGGTCAACCCGCCCGCCCCCACCGGTTTGGGGGACTGGGGATCGATCTCCACCAGCAGGCGGGGTTCGCGCCCGGCGGCCGCCGGGCGCGGCATTCCGACCACCAGCAGGAAGATGGCGCACAACCAGACGGGCCAAGCGGAGCGGCAGGGGGAGGGCATGCCCCTGTTATCGGCAGAAACCGACGAGCGGCTGACCTCGCCATCGCGGCGAGACGAGGCTGCGGCGGCGGGTCTGGCCGAGAAGGGGAGGTCGCGGAGACCGGGCGCGCGACAGACCAGTTCGTCCCAATCCTGCGGCAGACCGCGGCGTGAGAATTTCGGCGGGATGGAATTGCCGGTTGCAGGGGGGGGTGATTCCCGGTATCATAGGGCCTCAGAGATCTTCCTCCCCATCGGGGCAGACCCGCGACGGGAGCAATCACTGGCGAGGAGGTTGGCGGGCATGAACCAGGAAATCGGCCCAACCCCCCTGGGCAAAGCGGTCATGGTTCTGTTCATCCTGGGCTGTCTGGTATTCGCAGCCATGAATTTCTCCCCGTCGCTGAAGAACGCCATCATGGGCATCGGGTCTTCCAGCGGCACTCCCTCTTCTTCTTCCGGCGGGCCGGCCGGGCCAGGCCCCACGGGCAGTCCCGAGCCCGTGAAGGTCGAAGCTCCCGACACCAAAGGGATCACCACCGTCCAGGAATATTCCTACGTGCCGCAGGAGAAGCTGCCGCCGGTCAAGGGCGTTTCCGGCTACGAATGGGACGAAACCCGCAAGACGGTCGAGTTCCCGATCAACGTCTGGATCGGCTGGTTGCCGATCGTGGCGGCCAACAACGGGTTCGCCCCCAACGATGAGAGCGTGTTCTTCAAGAAATACGGATTCCGGGTCAACCTGAAGCTGGTCGATGATCCGGTGGCGGCCCGTGACGCCTATGCCGCCGGCAAATCGCACGTGCTGTGGGGCACCCTCGATATGATGGTGCTGTTCGCCGGGGAACTCATGAAAGACAGTCGGACCGCCCCGCGCATCTACCAGCAGATCGACTGGTCGAACGGCGGCGATGGCATCGTCGTCCGCGGGGCGATCCGCTCGGTGAAGGATCTGAAAGGCAAGACGGTGGTCTATGCCCAGAACAGCCCGTCCCAGTATTTCATCAACAACCTGTTGATCAATGCCGGGGTGCGGCCCAACCAGGTCACCCACAAGTATACCGCCACCGCCTTCGAGGCGGCCGCCGCCTTCGTCTCCGACAAGACGATCGATGCCTGCGTCAGCTGGGCCCCCGACATCTACACCATTCCCGAGAAGGTGGCGGGCACCCGCGTGCTGACCACCACGGCCGAGGCCAACCGGCTGATCGCCGATGTCTACGCGGTGCGGGCCGATTTCGCGAAAGACCATCCCGAGATCGTCAAAGGGCTGGTCGCCGGCATCTTCGAGGGGATGGCCCTGCTGAAGAACAGCGCCCACAAGGCCCGAGCCTTCCAATGGATGGCCGATGGCTATGGCATGAAGGTCGAAGACATCAAGAGCATGGAAAACGATGCCTATATCACGGGCTTCGGCGACAACAAGGAGTTCTTCCTCAACAAGAACAACCCGACCAACTTCGAACGCACCTGGAACAACATCACGGCGGTCTACCGCGAGCTGGGGCTGGTCGGCACCCCGGTGCGCTTCGACGAGGTGATGGATTTCTCGGTGATCCAGGCCCTCGACAAGGCCGGCACCTTCAAAGACCAGGACCAGGTGGCCCGCTCGACCTTCGTGCCGACCAGCTACAAGAAAGTGTCGGCCGAGGCCCCCGTGCTGACCCAGACGGTTCGCATCAACTTCTACCCCAACTCGGCCAACCTCTACGAGCCTGAACACGACGAGTTCGGGGTGGCGATCCCCAACACCCTGTACGATCCCTCGGTCGATGCGACCCTCGAGAAGGTGGGCCGTCTGGTGGGGCAATATGAACGGGCGCTGATCGGCATCGTCGGGCACACCGACAGCTCGATGAAAGGGAAGGTCCCGGAAAAGGCGGTCAAGGAGCTGTCGGAAGCACGCGCCCAGGCGGTGCGCGATGCGTTGATCCGCAAGTATCGCTTCCCGCCCAACAAGCTGATCGCCGTCGGCAAGGGCTGGGAGGAACCGGCCGATCCCAACGATCCGGCCAACCATGCTCTCAATCGTCGTGTCGAGATCCAGGTCTTCACGCCTGAACAGTAAGCAAATCCACCGTAGAGGAGACAGACAACCATGTTCGGCCGACTCATGAATCTGATCCGGGGTTTTTTCAGCCTCTTCATCCGTGGGTTGGAGGCCCAGAATCCCCACGCCCTCATCGAGGCCGAGAAGGAGAATCTGCGCTCGCAGATCGCCCGCTTCAACGAAGCGCTGGCCAACCATGCCGCGTTCGTCGAGCGGCTGATCCGGCAGGTCAAGAGCCTGGGCGCCAAAGAGAAAGAGCTGGCGGCCAAGATCGCTGCCAACATCAAGGCGGGCAACCGCCAGGTGGCCGGGCAGCTGGCCCTGCAGTTGCAGACCGTCAAGGCCCAGCTCGAAGAGAACAAGCAGCAGCTCGAAATGGCCGAGAAGACCTTCAAGGACCTGGAACGGTCGCGGGATGTCTCGGTGCGTGAGGCCCAGGCCAAGATCGAAAAGCTGCAGGCGATGGTGACCGAGGCCGAGATGATGGAAGCGCAGGCCGAGCTGCAGGAGATGGCCAAGGGGATGATCGGCGGCATCAGCGTGGCCGGCGATACCATCGCCCGGGCCCAGGAAGTCATCCAGGAACGGCGGGACAAAGCGGCCGGCCGGGCCCGGGTGGCGGGCAACAGCATCGACATGAGCGGCATCAAGATGAAGGAAGCCGAAGAGCAGGCCCTGGGCGAGCAGGCCCTGGCCGAGTTCTCGGCCATGTACGGGCTCGACATCCAGACCGGCGAGGCGTTGCCCGAAGCGAAAGAAGGGCCCCTGGCACCGCCCCTGCCGACCGAGAAGGAACTCGGGCCCCGTCAGTGAGAGACACGGTCGAGCGGCGTCGCGGGCCGGTCGAGAGAGAAGGCCGGACCGGGCTTGTTGGCACGGGCTGGTGCGGCGTCGCTCGGTCCTCTGGTCGTTCTCTGGTTTCCGGGTATGTCCGCCGGCGCCTGGCGTCGGGGTCATTTCAATAACGGAGGTTCCCATGAAGCGTTGGTTCGCGTGGTTCGGCCTGGCGGTGTTCGTCGCCGCCGGGTGTCTCGTACCGTCCATCTCCTTGGCCCAGGCCGCGGGCACCGCCGGCGGCAATCAAGGGGTCATGGTCGAAGCCCCGGACACGGCCGGCATCACGACGGTGTCGGAATACAAATACGTGCCGCAGGAGAAGCTGCCTCCGGTCAAGGGCACTTCGGGCTACAAATGGGACGATAACAACAAAGTCGTCGTCTTCCCCATCAACGTCTGGATCGGCTGGCTGCCCATCGTCGCCGCCAACCACGGGTTCGCGCCCAATGAAGAGAGCGTGTTCTTCAAGAAATACGGCTTCAAGGTCGATCTCAAGCTGATCGATGACCCGGTGGCGGCGCGCGATTCTTTCGCGGCCGGCAACAGCCACGTGCTGTGGGGCACCCTCGACATGATGGTGCTGTTCGCCGGCGAGCTGATGAAAGACAGCCGCACCGCGCCCCGGATCTATCAGCAGATCGACTGGTCGAACGGGGGCGACGGGATCGTGGTGCGCTCCAACATCCGTTCGGTGGCCGATCTCAAGGGCAAGACCATCGTCTACGCCCAGAACAGCCCCTCGCAGTATTTCATCAGCAACCTGCTGATCAACGCCGGCATTCCGCTCGACCAGGTCAAGCACAAGTACACCTCGACCGCCTTCGAGGCCGCCGCCGCCTTCGTCTCCGACAAGTCGATCGACGCCTGCGTGAGCTGGGCGCCCGACATCTACACCATTCCCGAAAAGGTCGCCGGCACGCGCGTGCTGACCACCACGGCCGAAGCCAACAAGCTGATCGCCGACGTCTGGGCGGTGCGAGCCGATTTCGCCCGCGATAAACCCGAGATCGTCAAGGGGTTGGTGGCTGGCATCTTCGAAGGGATGGACCTGCTGCAGGATGCCACCTTCAAGGCCAAGGCCTTCCAATGGATGGCCGACGGCTACGGCATGAAGGTCGATGACATCAAGGGCATGCAGAACGATGCGCACTCGACCAACTTCGCCGAGAACAAGAGCTTCTTCCTCAACGCCAACAATCCCACCAACTTCGAGCGCACCTGGAAGAACATCACGTCGGTCTACAAGCAGGTCGGCCTCATCGACACCGAAGTGCCGTTCGACCAGGTGATGGACTTCTCGGTCCTGATGGCGCTCGACAAGGAAGGGGCCTTCAAATCGCACCAGGACCAGTACATCAGCAAGTTCGTCCCCACCACCTACAAGAAGCTCAACGCCGAAGCGCCGATCATCACCCAGACGGTGCGCATCAACTTCTATCCCAACTCGGCCAACATCTACGAACCGCAGCACGATGATCTCGGACGGCCGATCCCCAATACCTTGTACGATCCCAACGTCGAAGCCACCCTCGAGAAGGTGGCGCGGCTGGTCGGCGCCTACGAGCGGGCGGTCGTCGCCATCGTCGGGCACACCGACAGCTCGATGAAGGGGAAGGTGCCGGTCGAGATCGTCAAAGAGCTGAGCACCGCCCGCGCCAACGGCGTCAAAGAGGCGCTGGTGCAGAAGTACAAGTTCGATCCTAACAAGTTCGTCGTCGAGGGCAAAGGCTGGGAGGTCCCGGCCGATGAGTCCGACCCGATGAACCAGGCCCTCAACCGTCGGGTGGAGATCTCGGTCTACCCGCCGGAAGGCCAGTAAGAGCGACCCTCCTCGGGTCGGCCGGGGGAGAGGAGCCGCGGCGGGGTGCCCGCTCAGGCGCTGGCTGCGGCTTCCGACCAGGAAACGAGCGGTTTCGGCCGCCGCGCTTTTCCCCCGGCGGGTTCGAGGAGGGGCGCGTCTTCGCCCCTCGCCGTGGACGTCGCCAGGTATCTCGATAGCTTTTTCCGCATCCGGGTCAAGGTGCCCAGCACCGAGAGTGCGGTGCTGGGATTGCTGCCCGTTCTCGGCATCCTCCTCCTCTGGACCTTCGCCACCTGGGGGAGCACGGAACGGGTTCGCCTCCCCGAAGGGAAGCTGGGAGACGACGCCGCGGCCCCGCACGCCGGGTTGCGTTGCGATGACGGCACCGCCTATGTGGTGCCGGGGTTCCGCCTCCAGGTCGACGAGGTCGACAGTTTCCTGGTCGGGACGGTAGCCAGCTACCCCCTGAAGGGGCTGCCTTCACGCGAGGTGGAGGGCGGGGTCCGGGTGCGGTTGCGCCGCGGCCGCTTCCTCGGGACCGAGGCGCACGACATCGCGGTGACCAGCGGTGCCGAGACCCCGCCGATCGGGCGCGGCGGCAGCCGCCTGCCGGCGCCGCCGGCTACGCTGACCGTGACGCTGTGGGTCTATGCCTTCGAGAATGTCGAGACCCGGCTCATCTCGGCAGCCATCCTGCCCAGTCCGGGCGAGGTGGTGCGCTCGATCCGGAGCCTCTGGTACGACCGCCGCCCGTTCTGGAATGTCGGTCACAGTTTCAAGCGGGTGGCGCTGGGCTTCCTGGTCGCGCTGCTGGTGACCTTCCCCCTCGGCATCTTCATGGGCAGCTTCAGCCGCTGGAAATCCCTGTTCGCCCCGCTGATGACGTTCGGCGGCTACCTGCCGATTCCGACCCTGGTGCCCCTGACCATGAGCCTGTTCGGCACCTCCGAGCTGCAGAAGGTGATGTTCCTGGCGCTGGGCTTCGGCATCTACCTGCTGCCGCTGTTCGTCAAGGCCATCGAGGAGGTCGACAACGTCTACCTGCAGACCGCCTATACCCTGGGCGCGACGCGGGCCCAGGCCGTCTGGCACGTGCTGCTGGGCATCGCCTGGCCCAACATCTACGATGCCATGCGCATGGGGTTCGGCATCGGGTGGGGCTATATCATCCTGGCCGAGATGGTCGACATGGGCAGCGGCGGCGTCGGGGCCATGATCCTGGTCAGCCAGCGGCAGGGGCCGCGCGAGCATATCTACCTCGTGCTGCTGATCATCGTGCTGATCGCCTTTGTCACGGACAAACTGTGGGAGTGGGGCGGCGATTGGGCCTTCCCCTACCGGAGGATGAAACGATGAGCGGGCCGTCCGAACCCAAGCGGCGGCCCCTGTGGCGCCGCATCATCGGCGCCTTCTGGCATCTGCCCGACGAGCCCGCCCCGCCGGAACTGCCGCCGCCGTCGCCGCCGACGGTGCCGGCCAAGGCGCCGCCGCGCTCGTTGGTGGCCCACCCCGCCGGCAAGCCTGGCCCGGTCGGTGACCGTCCGCGCGAGCCGGGCCCTGGGGCCGGCTCGGGCAGCAGCCAGCCGTCGGCGGCCGCCCCCGCACCCGGCCATGCTCCTTCCACGAAGTCTTCCCTGCCGCCGCGCACGATGGACGGTTCGCTCGGAGAACCCCGGCCCGCGGCAGACCCCGGCCGGTCGCCATCGAGCGTTGACGCAGCCGCTCCGTCCCCAGCCGCCCCACCGCCGGCGGCGGCGCCGACCTCGGTCCCCCCCTCCGAGGCGTTTCCCTTCCCGAGCCAATCGCCGGGGCCGGCCGCGGCCGCTCCGGGGGTGGGGGCGCCAGGGTCGGTGGGCGCCCAGACCACGACCGCGCCCGGCCATGAGCCCGCGCCGGGGCCTCGGGTGACCGGCGACGACGCCGCGCGGTCGGCCCCGAGTGCGCCTGGCCCCGCGCCGGTCAATCCCCGGCCGCCGGTGGTGACCTTCCGGAATGTCAGCAAGGTGTTCAACCCCGGCACGCCTCTCGAATTCAAAGCCCTCGAGAACATCAACTTCTCGATCGATGACCTGCCCGATGTCGGGGAATTCATCGCCCTGATCGGCCCTTCGGGATGCGGCAAATCGACGGTGCTGAATCTGATCCAGGGGTTCCCGGAGGTCTGGCCGCCGACCACCGGCGAAGTGCTGGTGCGCAATGTCCCGGTCACCGGGCCCGGCAAAGACCGGGGGATGATCTTCCAGAAGTACAGTTCCTTCCCGCACAAGACGGTTCTCGAAAACGTCATGTTCGGCCTCGAGATCAATGCCCCGGCCTATGGCGATCACGCTGCCATGAAGGCGCGCGCCATGGAGATCATCAAGAAGGTGGGGCTCAGCGGGCATGAGCACAAATACCCCTACCAGCTGTCGGGCGGCCAGCAGCAGCGGGTGGCCATCGCCCGCACCCTGGTGCTCAAGCCACGCATCATTTTGATGGACGAGCCGTTCAGCGCGCTCGACGAACCGACCCGCATCGACATGCAGCAGTTGATCACCGATCTGTGGCACGAAGTCGAGGCGACCGTGTTCATCGTCACCCATTCGGTGGCCGAGGCCTGCTACCTGGGCGATCGCATCTTCATCTTCGCGCCGGCGCCCGGGCGGCTCGTGCGCCAGATCCCGGTCAAGCCCAGCGACATCGGGAAGGAGCCGGGGCTCGGTCCCCTCGAGGTGCAGGAATCGCCGAAATTCAAGGAATTCCTCAAATACGTCACCGATGAATTCCTGAAGATCGAAGAAGGGAAGTTCTGACATGCCGCCTCTGCCGCAGCTCGGCTTCATGGATTATCTCAAAGCCGCCTTCGACGTTCGTTGGGATATCCCCGGCCTGGGCAAGATGCCGATCAACAAGCTGGCCCTGGCGGGCGTGGCCATCCTCGGGCTGGCCAACCCCGGCTTCTGGTTCATCGGGGCCGCGCTCGAGGTGGTCTTCCTGTGGATGACCTCGACCGATCCGCGCTTCCAGCGCTACGTGCAGGCCAATCGCATGAATCTCATCTCGCAGAGCAAGAACGAGCGCTTGCAGGCCATGATGGCCACCCTCGATCGCGACTCGACGAAGCGGCTCGAAACCCTCAACCTCAACCTGGCCGAGATCAATCGGCTGATGGACATGAGCGCCGAGGGGCCGGTGGCCTTCGTCAAGGAAAGCAAGCAGCAGACGCTGGCGCAATTGCCGACCCTGTTCTTGAAGCTGCTGGTGACCCGGCGTCTGATCTGCCAGAGCCTGGAGCGCACCGACGTCGACAAGCTCAAGGCCGAGATCAAAGACCTGACCCGCCAGCTCGACACGCCCGACCTCAACGAAGCCCTGGGCAAATCGCTGCGCGGCACCATCGAGATCCAGCAGCGCCGGCTCGACAACATCCGGCGGGCCCAGGAGAACCTGCGGCTGGTCGAGATGGAACTCAATCGCATCGAGAACCAGGTGCAGCTGATCCGCGAAGAGATCGCGCTCGATCGCAGTCCCGAAGCCCTGTCGGCCGGCATCGATCGCATCGCGGCCACCCTCGGCGAGACCGAGCAGTTCATGAGCTCCCATTCCGAGTTCCTGGGCCGGTTGAGCGGACCGGCGGTCGAAGATCCGGTCATGCCCATCCCGCCGGCCAACCTCGAGCGGCAGTGAAGGGCGATGCTCCCTTCCTGATTTCACCCACCACCGGAGGTCACCATGCCAGATTCCCCCAAGTGGGCCCGCGAGATGGCCGAGATCTTCAAGAGCGGCAGCGTCAGCCAGTTCATTCTATACGGGAATGTCGACGACTGGGTCTCCTATCGGTCGGGGCCGGGCGCCGCGCTGCAACTGTTCTCGCTACGGGATTTCCTGGCCCGGATCATGTTCGAACCGTTCGAAGTGGTGCTGGCGTATGACCGGGGCAATGGCATCCGCACCCTCAAAGGCGGAGACCAGTTCCAGGCCTTCCTGAAGGTCTTCGATGACTTCCATCGCACCGGCTTCGCGGGGGTGACGCCGGTTCCCGACAAAGACCCCGCCCGCACGCTGGAGATGGGCAACCTGCTGCCCAAGGAGCCGAAGCGGGCCCTGGCCCTGATCGATCGGTTCCTGCGCAACGGGCTGTTCCGCACCCGGGCCGGCCCCGACGGCAAGCGGATCCCCGATCCGGTCAAGGTGGCCGTCATTCTCGACTACGCCCAGTACCTGCTGCCGCGCACCGATCCGGCCTATACCAATCCCGAGACGGTCGAGACGCTGATCCGGGTCTCCGACTGGGCGTCCGATCCCAGCATCAACAGCGCCTTCATCGCCACCTGCCTGATCGCCGAGAACCTCACCGACCTCAACCGCGACATCGTCGAGAACCCTCGCACCGCCAAACTGCGGATCGATCTGCCCGACGCCGAGGAGGTGCGGGAATTCATCGACGCCATCACCGCCGCCATCACCGATTTCAGCACGGTCTGCGATGTCGATCGGGCCGCGCTCAGCCAGAAGCTCGAAGGTCTGGCCCGGCTCGACATCCAGAACCTGATCAATCGCGCGGTCAAGAACAACCGGCGCATCACCATGGACTACCTGCGCTCGGTCAAGAAGGAGATGATCGAGAAGTCGGCGGGCGGCCGCATCGAGTTCGTCGAATCGACCCGCACCCTCGACGCGGTGGCCGGCCATCGCGAAGCCAAGACCTGGATGCGCCAGGACGCCATGCTGATGAAGAAGGGCAAGGCCAAGGCCCTGCCCATGGGCTATCTGATCACCGGGCGCATCGGCACCGGCAAGACCTATCTCGTCGAGTGCTTCGCCGGCGAGGCGGGCGTGCCCTGCGTCGAACTGAAGAACTTCCGCGACAAATGGGTGGGGGCGACCGAAGGCAATCTGGAAGCCATCTTCAAGATCCTGCATGCCATGGGGCAGGTCATCGTCTTCGTCGACGAAGCCGATCAGGTGGCGGGCAAACGTGACTCGGGCGGGACCGATGCGGGGCTGTCGGGGCGTATCTACGCGATGCTGGCCCGGGAGATGGCCGATACCCGCAACCGGGGTCGCATCTTCTGGATCTTCGCCACTTCGCGGCCCGATCTGCTCGAGGTCGACCTCAAGCGGGTGGGCCGCCTCGATGTGCATATTCCGCTGTTCGCGCCGCAGACTCCCGAAGACAAGAAAGAATTGTTCCTGTCGCTGGCCAAGAAGAACAAGATCGACCTGCGTCCGGAAGACGTGCCGGACTTCCCGCCCGACCTCGACATCGGGGGCAACGAGATGGAGGGCATTCTGATCATGGCTTCCCGTCTCTATGAGGTGCAGGAAGACGAGGCACCCAAGAAACCGATCGCCGAACTGGTGAAAGAGGCGATGGCGACCTATCGCCCGATGGCGCATGCCGAGCGGCTCGAGTACATGGATCTGGTCGCGGTGCTGGAATGCACCGACCGGCGGTTCCTGCCGGCGAAGTTCGCCGATCTCGATCTGGGCAAGGTCAAGCAGCGGGTCGAGCAATTGAAGATGCGGCTCGGCGACTGACGCCTGGTCGAGAGATCGGACCGATGAGGCTGATGATGGCGGGGGCCGGCCGATCGCGGCCGGCGGCGGCGGCCCAGGCCGAGCCCGGCCGGGCCAGGGAGCGCCGCGCTGGTTTCGGCTGGCGATCCGGCGCGGACCATGCGTCGCGACCGGTCTTGGCTCGGCTGGTTCGGCGCGGGCTGGTGCTGGGAGTCGCCGGGCTGCTCTGGCTGAGCAGCGGGGGCCCGAGACTCGGCGCGGCGCCCGAGACGGCCAGCGGAGTCATCGATCCGGGGGAGATCTTCACCCGGATGGTGGCTGCCGCCGAGGAGGGCCGCGACCCCATGCTGATGCTGAATGTGGCGTTCATGCTGATCGATGGCGCCCGCTGCCGGGAAGATCGGGTGCGGGGCGTGGCCCTGCTGCGTGGCGCGGCGGCACGCGGCCTGCCGCCGGCCATGATCGAATACGCTCGGATGCTGACCCGCGGCTGGCAGGACGTGGTCGAGCCGGATCATGCTGCGGCCTATGCCTGGATGCAGCTGGCCTTCTCGCGATCCTACGCCGCGCAAGAGAAACGGGATCTCAGCGACATGCTCGAGTTCATGCAGCGGACGTTCTCTTCGGAAGAGCTGGCCGCCGGACGGCGGCTCTATGAGGATCTCGAACGTCGCATTCCGCAGCCGGACGACGACTGACCTCCTGGTTGGCGGCCTGGGGAAGGTCGCCAGACGATGCCTGTCGCCGCCGCGCCGGGTTGGCGCGTACCGCCAACGTGAGGGCGTCACGCCGCCGCGCGGTCGGGGTGGTCGTTCGACCCCCGTTCCTGGCTCGATTGCCGTGCCCGAGGAGCCGCTCTGGAGAGGCTCGCCACCTTGACAGACATGCATGATTTTGCTATCTAAGTGTTGACTACACCTATATAACATTGTTCTTATGGTCGATCGACAAGGTCGTGTTGCCATGTCCCGGGGCCAGGGATGCACGTGCGCCATGGGCAGCCTGTACCGATTCCTCGAGCCGCTCATCCTGTATGCCTTGCGCGAAGAGGGGCCGGCCCATGGCTATGAGCTGCTGTCCACGCTGCAGGGGCATGCGCTGACCGAGACGCCGATCGACGGGCCGGCTCTGTATCGCACCCTGCGCATCCTGGAGCAGAACGGGCAGGTGGTCTCGGCCTGGGAGACCGGGCGGGGGCCGGCCCGGCGTCGGTATGCGGTGACGGCCAAAGGGCGTCGCCACCTGCAGGAATGGCGGGAGGTGCTCGACCATCTGCAGGTGGCGCTGCGGCGGTTCGTGGCCGAGATCGGTCCGCCGGCGTCGAAGGCGGGGCGTGGTTGGGGGCGGCCCGGGCGCCCGCGCGGGCGCGGGGTGTCGGCGAGCGCCGGTTGAGCGGCTCGTTGGCGCGATGTGCAGGAGATGATGGCATGGCCATGCATGGCGGTTCAGGGGCCCAGAGCGGTGGGTTGAAGCTCTACCTGGTGAAGCGTCCTTCCCCGGGTTTCTGGGCCATGCTCGAGCAGCGGCGCGTCCGGCTGCCCACCTTCCCTGATCCCTTTCCTGCCACCGACGCGGTCGGCCTCATCCAGGGTCCGGCCGCGGTCATCTTCGCGGCGGCCGACCTCGCCGAGAAAGCCGCCGCGGTGCGGGTGGCCGAGATCAAGGGTGTGTGCCCCTCGCATATCGCCGTGATCGCGGTCTATGGTGACACCTCGGCGGTGAGCGCGGCCCTGACCGCGGTCGAGGCCGATCTGGGCGAGGCGGTCTTCCATGGCTGAGCCGATCTTCGCCTTCCATGCGATCGGCATCATCCATACGCCGTTCCAGCGGCCCGCCGGCACGCCGATCCAGGCCAAAGCCACCCTCGAACGAGGATCCATCGAGATCTTTCCGCGGTATGCGGAAGGGTTGGCCGATCTCGATGGGTTTTCGCACATCTACCTCCTGTATGTTCTCGATCAGATGGCTTCCCCCGCGCTCAAGGTGACCCCCTTCCTCGACGGCAAGGAGCATGGGGTGTTCGCGACCCGCGCGCCGCGGCGGCCCAACCCGATCGGTCTGTCGATCGTCCGCCTCCTGAAAGTGGAAGGGGCGCACCTGGAGTTCGAAGGCGCCGACATGCTGGATGGCACCCCTCTCCTCGATATCAAGCCCTATGTGCCCGATTTCGATCATTTCCAGCCCACCCGCATCGGGTGGTACGAGCAGCGGTTGGCCGCTCCCGATGCCCGGATGGTCGCCGATGACCGATTCGACAAGCGTCAGCCCTGACGCGGTGTTGCCCCGGCCCCCGGTCTGGCCTCGGTTCGCCGTGTCGTTCGCCATCCTGGGGGGATGGCTGGTCTGTCATGCGGTGGGCGATGCCTTCGCCGTGCTGGTCGAGCATTGGCCGGTGGCCCTGACCATGGTCTTCGGTTCGTTCGTGGCCGGGGCCACGGCCGAGGGCGGGGGCGCGGTCGCCTTCCCTGTCTTCACCAAAGCTCTGGCCATTCCGCCCGCCACGGCCCGGGATTTCGCGCTGGCGATCCAGTCGGTGGGCATGACGTGCGGGGCCTTGCTGATCGCGCGCAGCGGGTATCGGTATCTGGCCGATGTCTTCGCCTGGACGCTGGCGGGAGCGGCTCCCGCCGTGATCATCGGGCTGGTCTGGGTGGCCCCGTTGGTGGTGCCGCCGTATCCCAAGATCTTCTTCTCGTTGTTCACCCTGGTGTTCGGCGGGTTCCTGGTGTGGTTGAACTGGGGTCATCACCGGGCCTTGCGCGAGGCGGTCGACTGCCGCTCGTGGGCGACGCGCGGCCAGTTCATCCTGGCCGGCCTCGTCGGCGGCCTGGTCGCTTCGATCGTCGGGAGCGGGGCCGATGTGGTCCTGTTCATCTTGCTGTGCCTGCGCTACGACATCGACGAGAAGATCGGCACGCGCACCACGGTCTTCGTCATGGCCAGCGTTTCGCTGGTCGGGTTCGCCTTCAGCCTGTTGTCCGGGCGCCTCGATCCACGTGTGCTGCCGATGTGGCAGGCGGCCGTGCCGGTGGTGGCTTTCGGGGCGCCGCTGGGGGCGCTGTTCTGCAGCTGGCAGAAGCGCGAACACGTAGTGGCCTTCCTGATCGGCCTGATCCTGCTGGAATTCGTCACCACGCTCTGGCTGGTGCCCATCGACCGTCGCATCGCGCTCTTCAGTCTCGCCTTCCTGCTCCTGTCGAGTCTGGTCATGGCGTGGCTGCGGTGGTGCCGGTACCGGCCAACCGAAGAGGAATCCGCCGTATGAACCCTGGAAGTGGCCGTGCCCCGGTCGTGAACGGTTCCGCCATCGCGATCGAGGGGCTGGTCAAGCGGGTCGGGTGGTGGACCCCGCAGATCCTGCTCGATGGGCTCGACCTGGAAGTGGCGCCCGGTCGGATCTTCGGCTTGCTCGGGCCCAATGGCGCCGGTAAGACCACCACCTTCAAACTGCTGCTCGGGCTGATGCGGCCAACGGCGGGGCGAGCCTTCCTGCTGGGACGGGAGGTCCCGCACCCTTCCTCCCGCGAGGGGGTCGGCTTCCTGCCGGAAGTGGTCATCCACCCGGAGCACCTGACGGTGGCCGAATACCTGGGCTTCCATGCCCGCCTGCGCGGTTTGTCCCGCCCTGCCGAGAAGGTGGCCGCGGTCCTGCAGCGCCTGGAGATGACGGCCGCACCGCACCGTCTGCTCGGCCAGTGCTCGAAGGGCATGCGGCAGCGGGTCGATCTGGCCCGTGTGTTGTTGGGCGACATCCGCCTGCTCTTCCTCGATGAGCCGGCCAGCGGGCTCGATCCGCTCGGCCAGAAAATGCTGAAAGACCTCCTGCTCCAATTGCGCCAGGAAGGGATCACCATCTTGTTGAGCAGTCACGCGGTGGGCATCCTGACCGAGGTCTGCGATGAAGTCGGCTTCCTGGTGCGGGGCCGGCTGGTGCGGCAGGGGCGGGTGGCCGATCTGCTGCGGTCGGGGGCGACCCGCCTCCGGTTCCGGGTGCCGACGGGGGCCGAGGCGGCGTGGCCGACGCCGCCGGCGGGCGTTCTCGCCCTGCCCAGGGAAGGCCAGCAAGGGTGGTGGCGGGTGCTCGCGCCCGCAGACGTGGCGCCGACCGTGGCGGCCCTCGTGCGCCAGGGCGCCGACATCCTGGAGGTGACGCCCGAGACCACGACCCTCGATGAGGTCTTCGCCCGGGTGGTCGGCGGGGTTTCGGAGGGGTCCGCATGATGCGTCGCATCGGCCTCATCGCCTGGGATGCCCTGCGCGAGGTGGCGCGGCACAAGATGCTGTCGGTCCATCTCATCTTCGTGCTGATCGCTCTGGGCCTGTTCCACCTGTTCGGGCATTTCGCCACCACTCCCACCCTCGAGTTCCGGATGATCCAGGATGTGGGGATCTCGGTGATCTCGTTGTTCGGCCTGCTGTTGACCCTGTTCATCGGGGTGTCGACCATGCGCGACGATCTCAATCGCCGCACCGCCTACGCGGTCCTGACCTTGCCCATCGCCCGCTGGGAATATTTCCTGGGCAAGCTGGCGGGAACGCTGGCCGCGGTCGTCGTGAATGTGGCGGTGATGATCGGGATCTTCGCGGGGCTCTTGTACGTGAAATTCGGGGTGGTCGGGCCTTCCTTCCTCTGGATCATCGTCTTCATGGCCATGGAGTTCGCCATCATCGGGGCCCTCGTTCTGGTCTTCTCGCTGTCCGATTCGACGGTGCTGGCGTTTTCCTTCACCTTGTTTCTGGTCATCATGGGCAATCTGGCCGAATATGTCCGCCATCTGGCGGCTGAAACCGGCTGGCCCGCCCTCGAAGCTCTGGTCGGCCTGGCGTACGTGGTGATTCCCAACTTCGCGTATTTCAACATCAAGGCGCGTGTTCTCAAAGAACTGAGCATCTCGCCCGCCCTCGTCGGGTGGGCGGCCGGGTACGGGTTCGTCTACGTGCTCTGCGTGGTGGCGGTGGGCATCCGGCTGATGGAGCGGCAAGACCTATGAGGGCAGGTGGCCGATGGCTGCTGGCCGGTCTTCTCGTGACCGCGCTGGCCTGGTTTGGCCGGGGGTTGCGGGCGGCGTGGCGCCAGGAGACCCAGGGGTTGGCCGTCGCTGGCAGTTGGCAGGTGCTGGCTCGCGCTCCGCTCGAGGAAGCCCGGGCGGGGACCCCTCATGCCGCGCCGCCATCGCCAGGGCATCCCCACGGCTCCTCTGATTCTCATGCCCTGGCCCAACATGATGGGGAGGGGCATGACCATGACCATGATCATGATCATCCTCATGACCATCGGCCTGGCGCTGCCCCGTGCTCCTGCCATGGTCCGACCGCGGCCGCTCATCGGGAGCCGGCCACCGGGCCGGCCGCCATGATGGGCGCTCCTGCCGGCTCGCGACCGCCGGCGGTCGACGAGGCTCCTGTGCCACATGTGCATGGCCCAGGCTGCGGACACGCTCATGCCCATCTGTCGATGGAAGAAGGGGAGGGCGGGCCCGCCATTTCGCACGGGCTGATCGTGCTGCTCGAGCAGCTCGGCTTGCGGGAGCTAGCGGCCAACCTGCTCTGGATCCAGATGGATGCCGATTCCCATCGGGGGCTCTGGCACCGGGTGGAATTCGCGCTCGAGCTGATTCCCGCCATCGATCCCCATTTTGTCGAGGCCTACCTGCTGCTCGCCTACCTGTATGATGAGAAGGGCGACTATGACCGCTCATTGCAGGTGCTGCGCGCCGGGATGCGCAACAATCCCTGGCGGAGCGAACTCCCCATCCAGATCGGCGTGCAATGCCTGAATTTCCGTCAGCGGCATGGTCCGGTCCGCCGGCTTCCCGAAGCCCTGGAGGCCTTCACCACCGCTTGTCGCCTGTCGGATGCGCCGGGCTACGCCTTTCGGCTGCGGGCCATCACCCTGGTGGCGATGGGGCGACGGGCCGAAGCCATCGCCTGGCTGGAGGCCGTGGCCCGCGATCCAGCTCGGTCCCCCGTCGATCGTCAGCAGGATGAACGGCTGCTCGAGCGATTTCGCGCCGGCGAGGAGTGGTAGGCCGTCGACTTGACTTTTTGAGCGAATGCTCATATCTTGGAGGGGGTGACGGGGCCGGCCCGGTTCGAGGGTTCTGCCCCCTGCCAAGGAGGTTCCCCTATGGCCAGATCAGGGTTGCCGACGGGTGCCGGCGAGCGGCTGGGCCGCCCAGATGGCTGGCATGGTACCCGACTGACAGTGGCGGGGTGGCAGATGGGCCTCGCCCATGGTGGTGCGGTGGTCCCCTGGATGTCCCCCAGTCTTGCGCAACTTCCCCAGCGTGGTCTATGCCCTCCCGGTTTCCCCCACATTTTCTTGTGAATAAAAAGGAGCATCGTCATGATCATCGCCATTCCGGTCGCCAACCAGGTTCTCTCTGGCCATTTCGGGCACTGCGACGAGTTCGCGTTCATCGAAGTCGATGACCAGACCCGGAAGATCATCAAAGAACAGCGAGAACAGCCCCCTGAGCACCAGCCGGGGGTCTTGCCGACCTGGCTGATCCAGCATCGCACCACGGTCGCGATCGTGGGCGGCATGGGCACGCGCGCCAGGCAGATGCTCGAGCAGGCCGGGGTCCAGGTGATCATGGGGGCGCCGACCCTGCCGCCCGCCCGCCTGGCCGAAGAATATCTGGCGGGGCGCCTGGCCTCCGGCGACAATGCCTGTGATCATGGTCCTGATCATGTCTGCGCGGGGCATGGCGTCGGTCACGGCCCGGGGGCGGGCCACGGCCATGGTCCGGGGCATGGCCGCAAGGCCGGGGGCTGAGCCGCTCGTGCCCCTGCCTCGCGCGATATGATGAGGGGCTGGTGGCGGGCGGCCGCTTTGCGGTATCATGGAGATATCACCTGCGATCGAGGAGATGAGTATGAAGAAGGCGATCTGGTGTGTGGTGTTGGTGCTGACGTGCGCCAATCTGGGGATGGCCGGCGAACCGGTGACCGCCGTGGTCATCGATTCAGGGTCTGATTTCACCCATCCTCTCCTGGCTCCCCTGGCGCGTCCCAATCTGGCCGAACTGCGTGGCCAGCCCGGCGTCGACGATGATGGCAATGGCTACGTCGATGATGTCTACGGCTGGAATTTTCCCGACAATTGCGCGACGCTGGTCGATCTGAGCAAGACGCCCCCGGCCTATGATCGCGTGATCGAAACGCTTCGCCTGCTCAACATCCTGCAGGCGTATGGCAAAGAAGCGCTGAAGCCCGAGGAATTCCAGACCCTCCTCAAAAACTACCAGGATCAGCAGTTCTGGCCCTGGGTCGAATTCACGGGCGGCTGGGCCCACGGCACCCACTGCGCCGGCATCCTGTCCACCGAGAACCCTGGCGTCAGACTGAACGCGATCACGCACCTTCCGGCCGGTCAAGCGCCGGAACAGATGGCGCAGGCGGCCATCGCCCAGATCCGGCACCGGCGCTTGCATGCTCGCCCTCGTCGCCAAGCCGCGGCCCGGGCGACGCGAGTCGAAGCCCGCCCCGCCGCCGCCCCGGACGCTGCGGCGCCGGCGGCTGCCGAACCGGTTTCGCTGGCCGAGCTGAAATTGCTCTTCACGCAGCTCGGGCAGGAGTATGCCGCGCAGATCAGGAAGGAAGCCGCCTACCTGGGAGCGTTGGCCCCGCGCGTGGCGAATTGTTCCTTCGGCTCCGAGAATGCCGCCCTGCTCGCCGTCTTCAAGCAGAACATGGTCGAGGAATGGGGCTGGACCAACCCCACCGACCAGGAGGTGCAGCAGGTGGTCAACCTGTTCGTCGAGAAGGTCCTGCTGGTGCGTGACAAGGCCTTGTTCGCCGGGTCGCCCAAGACGCTGTACTGCATCGCCGCCGGCAATTCCGGCGACTGCCTCGAAGAGATCGTCGTTTCGCCCAACGACGTCGATATCCCCAACAAGCTGGTGGTGGCGGCGACCCTCGAGAACAAGAAGCTGGCCGATTTCTCGTGCTACGGCAAGACCAAGGTCGACGTGGCCGTCCCCGGAGTGAACATCTACGCGACCTTCCCCAATAACAAGATGGGGTACATGTCGGGCACGTCGATGGCCTGTCCCATGGCGGCTCGCTTCGCCACCCAGGTCCTCCAAGAGCATCCAGGCCTGTCAGCCGTAGAAGTGAAGAAGATCCTGATGGGGACGGTCGACAAGAAAGACTGGCTGGCCGACAAGGTGGTGTCGGGCGGCGTGGTCAATCCGCGGCGGGCGGTCCATGCGGCTGGCCTGGTCAAACAGGGGAAATCTCTGGACGAAGCCATTGCCGAGGCCCGGCAGGCGGTGCCCGACATGACCATTCGGCGCAGTCCGTACAAGGGCCCCGATCTGTCGGACAAGCTGATCCGCGACTTGTACTTCTCCGCCGTCTTCTGATCATTTTCCAGGCGGCGGTGCCTCCGGCTGGGCTCAACCGCCGACGATTTTCCAACCTGGGGCGCGGTCAGCGCCCCAGGTTGGCGTACGGCCGCCGTCGATTCGAACGTCTCAGCGCCGTAGCGTGATGGGCTTGGGGGGGGCGGTTTTCTTGAGCATCGGGTACTTCTGATGGAGGAGGTGGCGGTCGGCGGGTTTCATCAGGCCGGTCATGCACAAGGTCTGGAAGCAGACTTCGTTCATGCCGTCGAAATACAGTTCGGCCTGCCATTCCTCGCGCACCTTGCCGGCGATGTCGAGCAGGACGGCGACCCCCGTGCTGTTGAACATCCGACATTCGCTGAATTCCAGCACGAAGACCCGGATGCCCCTGGCGTACAGGCCATCGAGGGCGTCGTAGATCTCATTGGCCGCCTCGGAAGAGAAATAGCCTTTGACCGAGAACTCGACGATCTTGTCGACGATCCGGTGGGTGATCTGATAGGGTTCCATGCGCCTCCCCCAGGCTGGGGCCGGATGAGCGAAGACCCCGAGCGAGAATGTCATCTCCAGAAAAGATAGCCTGCCTGGATGGATTTGTCCATGCCCAGGCGCGCTGGTCAGGAACGTTCGCGTTGCCTGCGAGCCGGGTGATGGGTGCTTTCGGCGCTGGGCCGGTTGTCAGTTCATTCGAAGGCCGGACCGCCGGCCGTGGCAAGGTGGCGGCAGGCTCAGGGGCGAGCGGCTGGGCGGACGTGGAAGGCTTCGACCCAGCCGTGGCTGCCTTCGTCGATCCAATGCAGGCGTTCATCGCGTTCGAGGCGGACGGTCGGCGGGACCATGAGCTCAGGGTAGTGGGCGGCGACCAGCGGGTTGCGCGGCTCGCCTCGCTGGCCCGGGCGGCAGAGCCAATCGGCATAGAATGTTTCGGTGCGCAGTCGGTCCAGGACATTCACCAGCCAGGTGCCGTAGGTGCGGCCGCCGGCCCAGTTCTTCGTCCAGATGAGGGGAACGCGGACGCCATGGGCCAGCAGAACGTCGGCCACGAACCATTCGTTCTCGCACAGGCAGTAGAGCAGCGTAATTGTACGAGGCGAGTCCCAGACTCGCAGTTTGTACTCGAAGCATTTTCCGCTATGGGGGAGGTTGGGCCAGATGCGGTTGGGATGGGAAAGGGGCGGCCGCTCGCGGAAGCCGAGGATCTCGAACGAGCCGTGCAGCCCGTGCTCGGCCGTTGGCGTCCAATCGCCGGCCGCGAATTCCTGGTAGAAGGAAACGTCGGTGTGGACGAACAGATCGGGCGGCTCGGGGGCCAGCGGTGGCGGTGCGGACGACGGGGCGGGGCGACGGCCGGGGTCGGTCCGTTCGCCCCAGGGGAGCTGGCCGGAGCAGAAGAAATCGAGGTCGCTCAGGTCGGTGCCGCAGGAGGGGTAGTAGCACAGTCGCTGATAGCTTTTCAGCTCTGCGGCCAGAGCGGCTACATCTGGCATGGTCGGTTCACCGCGGTGCCTTCCAGAGACTGGCCACCGCCGGCTCGGGCTGCCGTCGGCGGTGGTCGGAGGCCGAATTCACGCCGGGCGGCCGAGTTCCTTGCGGATCCAGGTTTCGACCTTCTCGGCGATGACGGGTTTGCCCATGGAGTAGATCTTCCGATTGATGGCCACCACCGGCGTCGTGATGATGCCGAAGGACGCCGCCTCGGGAGTGCCGTTGTTGATCAGGTCGAGCTTGATTTCTTCGCCGGGAAATTTCTTGGCGGCTTCGGCGACGATCCGCCCGGTCTCTTCGCACATGTCGCATCCGGTGGGGTTCTTGATCACCGTAATCTGAATCATCTGGAGCCTCCGTAAAAGGAATCTACAAGTGGTCAGGACGGGGAGCGACTGGTTACCGGTCGGCAGGGCGACCGGTCCGGGGGTCAGCGTTCGCCGAGCACCGCCACGAGTTCATGGTAGCCGCGGCCGGCGGCCAGGTCAACCGGCCGCCGCCCGTCGTGATCGCGCCGGTTCGGATCGGCGCCATGGCGGAGCAGGCATTGCACGGTCGGCAGATGCCGCTGCTGGGCGGCCAGGTGCAGCGGGGTCCAGCCGTCGTGATCGGGCTGGTCGATCAGCGCTCCGGCGGCCAGGAACCGCTCGACCATGGCAGTGGCCCCGCGGAAGGAGGCCCAATGCAGGGGGGTCCAGCCGTCGTGCTCGACGGCATGCACCGAGGCGCCGGCTTCCAGGAACAGCCGGGCCATGTCGTCTTTCTGCTTGGCGGCGGCCCAATGCAAGGGCGTCACGCCATGGACATTGGCCAGGTCGAGGCGGGCGCCGGCGGTCAGCAGTCGGCGGGCGATGCCGAGGTGGGCGGTCTTGGCGACATTGAGGAGCGGCGTCAGCAGTCTGGCCTCATCCATGCCATTCGGGTCGGCGCCGGCGGCCAGCAGGGCGGCCACTTCCTCTTCCCGGCCGGCACTGACCGCGGCCAGCAGGCGAGTCACCAGCGAACCTGCAGACGCATCGAGGGCGACCATGACCACCTCCTCCCGAAGGATGCAGACACCGTAGCATCGAATGACGCTCGTGTCTAGGGGCGGATGGGCTCGCCACCCCCCATCACGTGTGGCGACCCGCGGTGACGAGGGCAAAGCGCGAATGAGCGAGCGCCTTCCTCTGGCGGCCATTCCCCTGCCGACGAATCTGCTGCCGCTGGCCGACCGGTCTGGTGCCTCGGCGGGGCGTGGCTCAGGCGACCGCCAAGGCTCGCCCGATCGAACCGCGGCCCCGGCGTGAGAGGGATGCCGGGGCCGGCCGGGGGCGCGAGCGGCCGGGGGCCGGGTCGTAGGTTAAATTATTTCGCGTTGTATGACCGCGGAAAAAAGAGTACATTTTGAACGCCATTCTATATGACTTTGAAGGATTTATTACTCATCGGGCTGCTGGGAACGGCCGGCGGGGTTGGCCTGGTGACGGCCGCATGCTTCCAAGCCTGAAGGTCGCCCTGTGCTTCCTGCCGCTGTTGGTACAAGAAGCGAGCGACGTCTTCCGGTTGCAGCGGCAACGGGGCGCCTTTCGGCGTGGGCCCTGGTCGCAGCGGTTGCAAGCGGTGGTGTTCCCCTCCTTGGCTCGCGTCTTCCGGATGGCCGATCGGGTCGCGTTCGCCCTGCGGGCGCGCGGGGTCGATCCGGCCCGGCGGCGGGCCCTGGTGTCGCCCGCCCGGGTGCGTACCATTCTGTGCGAATTGAGAGGAGGGCTGTCATGTCCAGACTGATCGATTCCATCATCCAGACCTTGCCCGCCGAGCGGCTGGCTCGGCGTCCCTCGCTGGTGGCCGTGCATGCCTTCTTCACCGTGGTGCGCTCCTGGCGACTCGGCCTGGCCATGACCTTGACCGACGATGCTATCTACCATGGCGGGGTCCATCGCCCGGTCCGCCACATGGGGGAGATGGAAACCCGGCCCCTGGCCGAACTGGTCACCTGGACCGCCTCCGACCAGCCCATCGAACGGTCGGTCGGCATGGCGGCGCTCAATTCCGCCCTGCCGCTGGCGGGTCTCCCTTTTCGAGAAGGGAACGCGCTCGATCTGACCGCGCGCCTGGGGGCCGGTCGGCAGGTCGTGGTGGTCGGGCATTTCCCGCATCTCGAGACCGTGCGGGCCGCGGCCCGGCAGCTCCACATCCTGGAAAAGCGGCCCCAGCCGGGCGATTTGCCCGCCGAAGCGGCGCCCCAGGTCGTGCCCGAGGCCGATGTCATCACCATGACCGGCGTCACCTGCCTGAACGACACGGTCGAGGGATTGCTGGCGCTCAAACGTCCCGGCGCCATCTGCATCATGCTGGGCCCCACCGTGCCCATCAGCCCGGTGTTGTTCGAGGCGGGGGTCGACGTGATCGGCGGCGCCTGGGTCGATGACGAACGCGTGGCCTTGCCCATGATGGCCCAAGGGGCGACGGCTCGCGTGCTGCGCGGCTTGCGGAACGTGCTGACCGCACGCGATCCTCGGCTGCTCGAGGGTCTGCCGGTCATCGTCCCGCCGCCGGAGATTGCATCATGAGCGGTATGGCTGGGTGCTCCTGGGCCGGTGAAGGTTGCCATTCCGCGATCTGGGCAAATTCACCGCCACCTTCTGCCGCCTGAAGCATGGCCAGGGATTCCGACTGGCTACCACCGCTCGCTCTTTCGAAGAGATCAACCGACGGATGGAAGTCGCCGGCATCGATCCCCACGACCGGGAGAAGGCGGCCGGCGTGTTTTTCGCCTATCCCTGGCAGGAGCATTTCACGGTCGAGGTGCTGCCCATCACCTGGGATGACAACGACCTGCCAGGGTACCCGCGCGCGCGTACGCCGTGCAGCGTCTGTCACGAGCCGGTCATGGATGGTCGCCATCTCACCCGGGATGGTCAAGATCTCTGCCGGTTGTGCGCCGCCTCTTCATCACGAGGGTCGGGGGCATGATCATTCACGCCGCGTCTCGCCTCCTTTGAGGCTCGTGTTCACGGCTTGGCGGTGAGGGCGGCCAGGAAGCCGTCCTGGTCGCGGGCGACGGGTCCGCCCATGATCTCGGCGATGACGCCGCCGAAAAGCCTGCCCATCAGGCCAGCGTTCATGGTGGCGACGTAGGTTCGACCGTCTTCCTTCTGGTAGACGGCGATGGTGCAGGGCATCAGCACCGACGCCTTGTGGGCGTGGTCGTCGCGCAGGATGGGCCCGGCGTAATCGGCGCGGCAGATGTTGATCAGCCGAGTGGGCCGAATGCCGGTCTGACCTTTCTCTTGCAGTTTTTCATCGAGGCGCTCGATGCTCTGGAGCGACCAGCCCGCCGCTTTGATCGTATCCTGCAGGCGGGCGACCGTGTCATCGACGCCCAGGGGGCTGACGGTCTCGCGGATCATCATGCCAGGCGCGGCCATGATGCCGACGACGACGGCCAGCAGCAAGCCTGCCAGAACACCAGTTCCAAGCAATACAGCGCTTCTCATAGGGGCCTCCTGGAGAGAGACGAGATGTGGCCAACGTTGCAGCCATGGAACGCAAGGGGAATGCCATCAATGGCGCGTTGGCACCTGGCAAAATTCGCCGCGTTGCCATGCAAATTTTGTCGTGGCGTACGAAAAGAATGCCTGCGCTGTCCTCAAGCTGTCCCCGCCGCGGCCTCCGGTTGGTTGGAGCGGTCAAGGGCGCGGGTCAGGCGTTCCCGGAAATCGCCGGGGGGCAGGGCCAGGCGCTCCTGGGCCAGCGTCACCAGGCGGGTGCCCTGGTAGCGCGGCACGATCGCGCCTTCCAGGAGGTACGGCCAGTAGGTGTCTTCATCATCGCAGACCACGCAGGTCAGCGCATCGAGGCCCAGATCGAGCAGCAGCGGATGCGGCGGGACGGTCGGCCCGAGCATCAGCTTCCAGGCGCCCGCCGCGGCGCGCAGGATCTCGGGCAGCGTGTCGTTGAGCAGCGTCACGCCGGTGATGATGACGGCATCGCACTTCGCCAGCCAGGCCGCTCCCTGGGAGGCCGGCAGGTCATCCGCGATGGGCCGTTGTTCGATGACCCGGAACTCGCCGGCCCAGGACCTGATTTCCGGGGCGAAGGGGAAATGTCCGATCATGCCGACGCGGGCGCCGGTGAACCGGGTCTTCATCCAGGCCAGGATGTCGCCCGACTGCCATTCTGGGGCGGGTTGGGTGAGCAGCGAATTGACCGCGGCCATGCCGAGGCTGCGCTCGAGACAACGGGCTGAAGTCAGGCGACCGGCCAGGTCATGGGCCGAGCGTTTGCGCAACCGACCGCTGTCCTGGATTTCGGCGCAGAGATGGGCCGCCCCCACCTCGTCGCGGAGCGTGTAGGCGCACCCCACGGTGCGGCTGGCCACAGCGGTCTTATGGACCCCGACGACCACGCGCCGGACGGGCGCATCGGGCATCTCACGGGCCAGATCGGCCAGGCGCTGTCTCAAATTGAGAGCAGTGTCACGACACACGGGACCCTCCTGGGAAATGTTGAATGGGCAAGCGTCGACCGGTACGCAGGTTCGATGCCAGCCTTTTTCGTTGCGGCGAGGGATGATAACCGCGCTCGATCGAGGGAGAGGCATTACTGCCCAGCATTGTGCCTCTCAATGGTGGGCAGGAATTGGCAGCCAAGCCGCTAAGTCATCAAGGGAACATGGCGGTCACGCCAGGGCGAAAAGAGAACCTGCGGGTTGAGATGAAAGAGCCCGCTCAGCGGTCATTCCGGAGCAGGCCTCCCCGGCAGAGGTGGGTTGAGGGCGGAATCGACGCTGGCAATCTGTTCGGAGGCGGCGGCCGGCGAATCGTTGCGGCCGGGGCGGTTCCCGATCGGGTCGGGGGCTGCCGTGGCGGAGGCCGGCGGAGAGTCGCTGGAACACCCTTCATGCCCATCCTGCTCGCAGCTTCCATCGCAGGTGTGGATCCGGAGGATCTCGGCGATCTGGCCGCTGGCCACCAGGCGGTCGAACTCCTCGTCATCTCTGGCGAGGCCGGCTTTCTTGAACAACCGGCGGATCAGCGCATCCTGCAGGGCCAGGTGCAACCCCTTGACGGCGAGCACGGAACAATGCTCCTTGCCGGGGGGCAGGCCATCGAGGGCGTCGATGACCTGCTGGTCGGTCAACTGCAGGGCTTCTTCGACCGTCCGTTGGTCGACCAGCTCGGCCATCATGCTGGCCGTCGCGATGGCTGCCGGACAGCCCTTGATCAGGTAGCCGACGGCGGCGAGCCGCTGATGATCTTCGGACAAGCGGACGGAGACTTCGAGGAAATCGCCGCAGTCGGGGTCGCCAAGGCGCCCCAGGCCGTCGCGCGGGGTCACATGGCCGACGTGCCGTGGATTCTGGAAGTGGTCGAGAACGCGGGCGGAATAGCGGGACATCACTCGCGAGACCGGTGGCAGGATCCATCTCCGGGGCCGGGGTGGTCGCACCTCGCCGTGGATCCGCAGCACCCCACCCCTGCGCGCTCGCGGCGACAACTGGCCGATGGGGAAGCGGAGGATGGGAAGTTCGTGGCGGGGCGGATCAGGATGCCCCCGCCCCCGCCCAGGCGCCGCCGAGTGGCGCCGCCGCACGATGGGCAGGGCGGATGGGCCTGGGCGTGACGATCTTCGGACGCTTCGAAAACGGTGCCGCAGATGGCGCACTGGAATTCATACCAGGGCATGCTCTCTCCTTCTCGATTGGATCAGCGATCCGAGCGATGACCGACCCGGGCGCCCGGGGGCCGTGCCTCAGGCTGGCCCGGGCGCCCAGGCCGGAAGCCGGGAGCGGAGACTCGGAACGGTGGCGTCATGCCTGCGGCGAACCGCTGGGAGCGCCTTCCGGGTGGGTGGTGGCCGCTGGCTCATCGCCCTGCTTCTTCAGCAGGCGGGTCAGTTCGGCCATTTGCTGTTGCAGCCCATCGAGTCGAGCATGCAAGGTGGCGATCTCGTCTCGCACCGAGGCTGGGGCGACGGGGCGCGCCGTGGGGGGCATCGGCGGCGGAGGCGCCTCGGTCCAGGTGTGGGAGAGCGCGAGGCGTCCCCACCCCTGACCGCCCCGGCCGCGGCGGCCCGGATGTCGACCCCAGCCGCGACCGCGGTGGCACCCGGTTCCGCGGGCGAAGCCGGGGGCATCGAAACCGTTGCAGAATCCCAGTCCGCGACCGGTGCGCGCACCCTGGCCCAGCGGGCCGGTTCCATCTCCATGTGGCATGTCATGACCTCCAGTTTTTCACCATTCGACGGGGAATTCCCGACCGTCTCATTATAAGCCTATGCTCATAACCCGTCAAGCCGTCATGATCTTGCTGACTCAGCGGCGCGGAACCATCGGACCAACTGGGCGAGAGAGCCTCATTCCCTGGCTGTGGTCGGGGGCCAGGCGGGTCCGGACTGGCCGGTCAGGCCCGCTGCGTCTTGCCAGGTCGAGGGTTGGTGGTCGGCAGGCGTCGGTGGCTGGGCGACTCGGAAGGGGGGCGATCGTCAGACGATCGTCGTTCCAGATCGTGGCCGCGGCAGCGCGGGCAGGTGGAGGCCAGGCGCGGAGCCAGCCATACGTGGTCGCACGATCGGCAGGCGAAGCCGTGCCAGGGGCCGGTGTGGACCGGGCCGCCCTCGATGTGGAGGGCCAGCCCTTGGACCAGCATCTGGGCGAGTTTGCGGTGGGCGCTTTCCAGGATGCGGCCGAAGGTCGGTCGCGATACCTGCATATGAGCGGCGGCCTCCTCCTGTTGGAGGCCCTCGGCATCGGCCAGGCGGATGGCCTCGAACTCGTCGAGGGTCATGACGACCCGATCAAGGACACGGCCGGGGATGCCGGCCGGTTTGAAGATGCTGGCGCCGGGTTGACCGGTCACTCGGCGATACGAATGCGGACGGACCATGCGTGGTTTCCTTCACAGCCATGGAATGGAGCTGGAACGGGCGGCAGCGATACGCCCACCCCTGCCTCGAGATGCCGTCTGCCCCCTGCGGCTGACCTCCTGGTTCGGTCGGGGCGGCTCCTGCCCAGCCGGATCACCTGGCAGAAACGCCGCGCTTAGAGCAGATACCGGCGCAGGCAGCGGCTTTCGCAGGCCTTTTCCGGGGCCCCTTTGATGCCGCCTTCCGAAAAGGGAATATCGAGAATGGAACGGGGGGTTTTGACCGGTGTTTTGATCTGCACCCACTCTGGCGGGTCATGGCGTTGGTCGAGGGTGAGAAAGCCCAGGCGAGCCAGCCCCTGGATGGTCTTCAGGACGGTCTTCTCCTCGTAGCCGACCCGCTGGCAGAAGGTCGGCAGGTCGAGGGGGAAGCGGGGAGTGACCTTGTCCTCTTTCTCGAAATCGATTTCCACGAGTTTTTTGAAGACGGGCCAGCCGGTCGGGCCGAGCGCCTCGTTGAGCTGGGCGGGCAGCCCCGAAAAGTCGAGCCATTTGGGGAATTTGACGCACATCTTCGGTCCCTGGGTGGCGGGGTCGGTGGGCACCGCGGCCGCTTTGTTCAGGAAGGCGTCAATGGTGGCTTCGGCGATGCGCCAGTCGGAACCGACCTTGGTCCCTTTCAGGGTGCCGTTGCGCAACCATCGCCTGACCACTTCGGGATTCATGTGCAGGATCTCGGCGGTCTCCTGGACCGTCAGCAATCGACGTGGTGCTCCCATGGATTTCTCCCTGATGTGGTAATACGGGTATTCTACACGTGGTGATCGCGAAGGGCCACTCCCTGTCCCCCAACCCGAGTCGCGCCGCGTGGTGGGAAGCGGCGGCCGACCAAGGACCCTGGAGCATCGATGATCTTGCCGGGACACCTGCCGAGAGGAGGGCGTCGAGGTTGGCTGGCTGGTCGACCGGGATCATGGCCGGCGTGTTCAGGGCGACCTGCCGCACCATCAATCGTTTCCTGCCGCAGGCTTCCCACATGGCGGGGAACCCTATGATGCGATAGAATGGCCCCATGCACCGAACGACGGCAGGGGCGGCGTCGCCCAGGTTGATCCGCGAGCAGCGGACGCTGATCGCCCTATTTGTCTTGTACTGTAGGCGCGAGCATGGTGAACGGGCGGGCTTGTGCCCGGCCTGCCAGGAGTTGCTGGCCTATGCGCGGGCGCGGCTGGCCTGCTGTCCCTTCGGCTCGCGCAAGCCGACCTGTGCGCGGTGTCCCATTCATTGCTATCGGCCGGCCATGCGGGAACGCATGCGGGAGGTGATGCGGACGGCCGGGCCGCGTCTGCTCATGGTCCGCCCGCTGCTGGCCCTCGGTCATGGCCTCGATACCCTTCGGCCCTGTCCTGCCCGCCCTCTCCGTCGGCGATGAGCCAGAGCAGGACAACGGTATCGGGCGATCAAGCCGCGCCCCCGGCCTGTTCCCGGCAGGAAGGCATCATAGGCAGCGGCGCCGCCTGTGGCGTCGCGGTCGTTCGCTCCGCCCTGTTCTGGATGCATCTGGCCTGCGGCCTGCTGGTCTTCGGCCTGCTGCAGCAGCTGACCCCCGATCGGAGCAGCGGATTCAGCCTGGTGGCGGCGATCTTCCCGTTGCCGGTGTGGGCGTTGGTGGTGGGTGGCGTGACCGTGCTGGCGGGGTGGCGGTGGCCGCGGGCCTTTCGTGTGGTGCTGGAAACCTGGCCAGGGTTCATCCTGATCGGGTTGGTCGGGCAGTTCCTCTGGGAACCCGAGCTGGCCTGGTGGCTCCTGGCCATGGGCTGGCTGGTCATCTGGGGATCGTGGCGCGTGCAGCATGGCGCGGTGGGGCGCTGGCCCCGACTGGCTCCTGTCCTGGTCGTGGCGACCGGCACCGCGACCCTGTGGTTGTATGTCGACCTGCAACTCTACCTTGTGCTGCGGGTTCATCTCAATCTCGAACTGATCGGGTTGTTCTTCAGTACTGGTACCACCGGCCCTGGGGTCGGGCTTGACCGCACGCTGGCCTGGTATCTGGCCTGGCCGCTGCTGGGCCTGGCCCTCTTCGGCGTCTGGCTGCGGAGCTGGCGGGGGCATCCCGTAGCGCTCGGCGCCGCATGGCGAGCGAGACCCCTCTGGGGCGGCCTGACCTTCCTGGTTGCCCTGGTGGGGGTCTGGAGGCTGGCCCAGCCGTGTCTGGAGGCACGACCCTTTCACGACTATCTGCAATGGCGGATGAACAATCGGCTGTTTCCGCTGCCGCAGCCGGAGGCGTTCCGCCATCCTGCCCTCCAGCGAGCGATCGCCGAAACCCGCCCCTTCGATCGGGCCCGCATGGTCCGGCAGGGTCGATTCCGCCGCCGAGATTCGCGACCGCTTCCCCACCTGGTCTTCCTGTTCGTCGAAAGCTGGCGCCCCGATGTCCTCTCCCCGGATATCATGCCGAAACTGACGGCGCGAGCGGCCCATGGTCTATGGCTGGCCAACCATTATTCGACCAGCAACGACACGTCGGGCGGGGTCATCGGGGCCACCTTTGGAGTCTACCCTCTGAACCTGTACCGCCTTATGCCAGAGCTGTTCGGGCCATCGGCCTGGCTGGCTTTCCTCAGAGCCCAGGGCTACCGATCTTTGCGGGTGGCCGATTTCCAGCCGCGGGTGAACCTCGCCGAAACGTCGCTCTTCCTGGCTTCCGAGTATGCCGCGCAGCATGGGATGGCCGTGCCGGCGGACGACTCCATTCCCGTCCGGACCCGTTTGGCCCTGGAGGTGGTGATGCATGCCTTGCAGGAGCGGGCGGCGGAGGCTTCCGGGCCACGGCTCGTCGATGCGTTCCTGTATCCGACCCATTACAACTACTACTTCCCTGATGCTTACACCTTCTTCCAGCCGGTAGCGGATTTCCGGATCGATTACGTGCTCAAAGGGGTGAGCGACGACGATCTGGCGGGTTTGCGGAACCGGTATTGGAACGCCTGCCGGTTTCTTGATGACGAACTCGATCGCTTCCTGGGCGAGCTGGATCGTCGAGGGCTGGCCTCACACACTCTGGTGGTGTTGCTGGGCGACCATGGCGAGACGTTCGGGGAAGACGGATCGGTCTTCCATGCCACCCAACCCCACGCCATGCAGTTCCGAACACCCTTACTGCTGCTGGGGCCGGGGGTCGCGCCCGGCCGGATCGAGCACCCCACCGTGCATGTCGATCTCATTCCCTTGCTGGCCCATTTCCTCGGGTTCGAAGCGGAAGACGTGCAGGGGATCAACCCGTTGTCCGCTTCCCGCACCGCGGTTCTGGGCACCGACATCTCGGCCAACAATCGGCTGGTCTTGCGGCGTGCCGATCACATGAGCCTGTTCGACGTGGATGGCTGGAATCGGCCGCAGTGGGTGTTGACCTTGCGTAATTCTTACACCTTCGATGAGGAGATGGCGGCGCTCTACCATGGCCAGGGCTTGGACCGGCTGGCTGCCATCATCAGGGAAGATCGGGCGGAGATCTTCCGCATCCTCGAGGGGGTGGCAGCGCCGGCGGGCTCGATGCCCTGACCAGGCGTCTCGACCACCCCGCGTCGGACCTCTCAGCCCGAGCGCAAGGGCGGCTGAGCCACCGGCCGTCAGGCTTTGCGGCCGACGGCCGTGGCCTGGCGAGATGAGGAGCGGGCCCGGCCGGCTCGCCGGGGCGGGGCGCCGCGGTCACTGCCCACCTGGTCGGTTCGGGCGGCGACGGCGCTCTGCTCTGCCTGAGCGGTCTGACCAGCCGGCACGGTCTGGCTGGCTGGGTCGGGTTTTCCCTGTTGGCCGGGCAGGAATTTGGTGATGCGGATGAGGGTGCCGAGCCCAGGTGCCGACAGGATTTCGGCGTGGTCGGAGAGGGTGCGGATGAGGCCGAGCCCGCGACCGCGCAGGGCCATGGTTTCTTCGGAAAGAGCGACCAGTTCCTGTTCGCGGGCGTGAAAGCCGCACCCCGAATCTTGAATGGTCACCACGAGCCGGTCGGGAAACAGCTGATAGACGATCTCGAGTTCGAGTTCGGCGCCGGTCTGGGCGGCGACACTGTGTTCGAGGGCGTTGGCATACGCTTCTTCCACGGCCAGGGTGATATCGAAGACCCGGTCTTCGTCGAACCCCATGGTGCGAGCGATCGACTCCGTGTTCAGACGGACGATGCGGTCGTAGCGGGGGTTCTTGAACCGGAAGCGAACCGATCTGGCCGGGCTCTCGGTACCTGCCATCATCTTCAGTCTACCCGATTCTCCGGCAGACCGCCACTGTCTGCCTGGAGGCTGATCAGCGGAGCCCTGGGCCCCCCAACAGGCGGACCGGCGGCGTGGGGGAGGAAGCTGCACGGTCCGGCCCATCGGCGGTGGCCTGCAGGCTCTGGCCCGGCCTCGCCTGCTTGGTCATGGCCGGCGGGGCGACCGGCGGTGGCGCCGGGAAGAACGGGGTCAGCGGGTCGCGAGCACTTCGGCGAGCAGGTCGGCGGGCAACGGGCGGCCGTGGCAGTGCTCGAAGAGGGCGCGGGCCCGCGCCAGGGGCAGCACGGTGCGGGCGGCCGGCTCGGCCACCAACCGACGCCAGGCGCCGGGATCGCCGCGGCCCAGTTCGGCCACCGCCAGCTCGGCGGCCCGGCGGGCGGCCAGTTGCCAGCGAGCGGCCGTTCGCTCGCGGTCGGTGCCGGTCAGCTGCGGCAGCAGGCGCTGGCCCAGGGCCAGGCCGGCCAGGGCATCGGTCAGGTCGAGGTGGGCGGGCAGATCGTCGGCGCCGGTCGGCGTGTTGACGGCGATGGCGCCAGCCCGTTCGATCAGGTGCAGACTGGCCGGCACATTGAGGGCGCATTGCCGGGCGATCTCGGTGGCCGGCGGAATGAACTCGCGGCCCATCTCGAAGGTGAAGGCGATGGTCTTGCCAGCCCCGTAGAACCAGTCGTCGCTGACGCCCATGCAAGGATACAGCTCGGTGCAGTTCTGCACCTTGTACTTGTTGAACGCCGCCATTTCCCTGCCCACCGTCTTGAAGATGAGTTCGTCGGGGTTGGGGGCGTTGTAGGCGTAGGCGAACGGGTAGAGCACCAGTTCAGAATAGCTGTGGTAGCAGAGGCTGACCTGGAACTGCTCGCGCTCGGCCAACCCTTTGAGGGCCACGATCTCCGGCTCGGTGAAGGGGCCGGTGCCGTGGTAGGTGTCGCTGTAGGGGTAATCGCTGGAACCGGTCGGACCCCATTGATAGCCATAGTTGCGGTTCAGGTCGACCCCGAAGCTGCTGCCGACCGGGCGCCGGTTCTTGCGCCAGTATTTCGCCTGGGTCTGCGACCAGGTCACGCCGTCAGGGTTGACCATGGGCACGATCCAGATCTCCCGCTCATTGACGAGGCGGGTCAGACGTTCATCCTTGCCGTAGCCTTCCAGCAGGGTCTGCAGCACGGCCATCGGCACTTCGAAGGTGGTCCACTCCCGGGCGTGGTGGGCGCCAGCCAGCAGGCAGGCGGGTTCTTTCTCGTCGCGTTCGGGGTGGTCGCTGACCTTGACCGCCCAGATTTCGCGGCCCTCGATGCTCTGGCCGAGCGACGACAGCACGGCGATGGCGGGATGGGCGGCCACCAGCTCGCGCAGGCGGGTGGTCATGGTCTCGTAGGTCAGGTAGGCGGCGGTAGGAGTCTGCTCGGCCAGGCGTCGGGCGACGTAGGCATCGAGGTCGGGAATCAATTCCCGGACCTTCTTGCCGGCCTTCTTCATCATCGCCAGTTCGTCGTGGGTCAGAACCACTTCGACGAAATCAGGGCCGGTCGCCGCGAGATCGAAATCGCTGCCCAGGAAGGCTTTCATCTCCTGATCGGACAACCCGGACAGGCGGACCAGGGCTTTGGGGGTCCAGGCTGCGGCTACCCCTGTGGTCAGCACCAACAGACAGATCACGGCCAACGCTCGTCGCATGGTTTCCCTCCCCTCGTTGATCAGGTGGTTGCTCCACGGTCCTGCTCTTTCCAGGGTAGTCGATGCTGACCGGGAATGCAATCGCCGATTCAGGGTTGACGGCAAGCGGGAGGTCTCGTGGTCCGCAACGCTCCATCGACTGGACCCTGGCGAAGCGGGTGATCGGCGGGCCGAACGCGTTGCCGCCGGCCGCTCCAGGGCTCGTGGAAATGTCGCCAGCGAGGGCGGGGGACCCTGGGCGCCCCCCGCCTTTTCCCAGGGGTAGTTCGGGTGTGGGGCCGACTGGCAGGGCTGCCACGCCTGTGAGAGAATATCTTGGGAAAGGGAGCGAGGAAGTCGGAATGGACGAGAGCAAGGGAACATGCCCACCAGCGGCGCACGCTGGTTCTGGAGGCAGACCTGCCGCCTGGACGACGAGCCGTGCGTTCCTGCTCCTGGTGCTGGTCGCCAGCGGGGCGGTCGCCCTCCTGGCCGAGCCGGCATCGCCAGAGACGGCGGCGGCGGAACCCGTGCGCTCGGCCCGACTGCTTCCTGAAGTCGTGGCAACGCCGCCGGCTCCGCCCCCGCCGTTCGATCGCCAGGCCTGCGAGGCCGCCATCGCCCGCGGGGATGCCAGGGCGCCGGCCTTCCTGGGCCATCATCTCCTGCTGTCCGCGACCACACCGGAGGCGCTGGCCATGGCCCGGCATTGGTTCCAGGTCGGGGCGGAGCGGGGCGATCCCGAGGCGGCCTATCGCCTGAGCGTCTGCCAGATCTGGGGGATCGGCGGCGAGGCCGATCTGCACGAAGGTATGCGTCGGCTCGAACAGGTGGCCTCCGCCGGGCATGTGGCTGCCCAAATCCTGATGGGCGATCTGTTGATTCGCGAAAATCTCACCCTGTCGATGGTACAGCAAGCTCGCATGTGGTATAGACGGGCGATCGCCCAGGGCAGCGCCGTCGCTCGTCTGCGGTGCGCCCAGACCTTGATGAGCGGGCAGCGCGATCTGACTCCCGATTTCGAACAGGCCTTGCGATATGTGGAGGAAGCGGCCCGCCAGGGGCTGGGCGACGCGTGGTACGTGCTGGGGCTGTTCCACCTGAAGGGGTGGGGCGGCCTGCCATGCGATCCGGCGGTGGCCCGGCAGTGTTTTGACGTCGGGGCCAGGCTGGGCAGCGGTCGGGCCTGGGCCGCTCTGGGGGCCCTGCTCGAAGCGACCGCCGGGGCGCCGGCCGACGGTGAGGCCGCCATCCATGCGTTCGAGCAGGCCGCCCGCCTCTTCCATCCGCGGGCGATGTCCCAGGCCCATCTCATCGCGGAGGCCCGGCGCCGGGCGGCCTGGCTGCGTCGGGCGGTCGGCCGCCCGACCCCGGCCCGGCCGCTCCTGGCTGCCGATCTTCCTGATCAGCTTCTCGAGCCGCTGCCAGCGTCGGTCACTCCTTCGAGCGGATAGGCCTCGACGGCCTGGGTCTTGCCTTTCACGCGGGTGAACGGCAGGCGGGTCACGGTCAAGGTGCCGGGCAGGAGGTCGACCAGCGCGCCCGCCAGGACGATGCCGCTTCCCCCTACGGTGTGGGCGAGGGTGGCCAGCCGCGAGGCGAGGTTGACCGTGTCGCCGATGACGGTATAATCGAGGCGGAAATTGGCCGATCCCATCAACCCGGCGATCACCGGTCCGGCATTGAGCCCGATCAAGGGCGCCGGCAGCCCATCGGCCAGCAGGCGCTGGCGCAGCCGCCAGGCCGCCTGCACCGCGGCCCGGGCGGCGGCGGTAGCACCCCCCAGGGCTTCGTGATCGAAGACGACCAGGATCTTGTCGCCCATCACCTTGTTGATCTCCCCGCCCGTCTCTTCGGCGACGGCGTGCAGCGCGCTCCAATGCCGTTCCAGTCGGTGGAAGACGGCTTCGACGGTGGCCTCGTGGTCCGCTGCCGCCGGGTCGCCCACTTCCGAGAACAGCACGGTCACCTGCCGGTTCTCGCCGGCCCGGGCCCGTCGCCGGAATTCCTCATCGGCGACCAGACGCCGCACGGTCGGCGAAACGAAGCGCCCCAGCACATCCTTCTGGCGGATCCCTTCGCCCATGGCCTGGAAGGCGGTCGCCAGCGTGCCGAATTCGTCGCCGCGGGCGGCATCCGGCTGTTCTTCCACGGGTTGTCCGGGCTGGAACCGTTGCAGAGCCGCGAGGATCCTGCCCAGGGGAGCCAGGAAGAACCAGGTGGCCAGCAGCGCCAGGCCGATCGCCAGGGCGAATCCCAGCGTCGCCAGGGTGAAGAACCCGCGGCGCACCGTCAGGGCGGGATTGCCCGCTTCCTCGGTTCCGGCGAACAGCAAGGTATTCTGATACTGGCTGGGCAGTGTCTCCAGGACCTCATCGCCCTGCGGGCCGCGGTAGATCTCCCGGCGAACCTGCATTCCCTCGCGGGACCGGTCGACCAGCGAACGCAGCCCGGGGTGCCGGTCGTATCCCGGGGGTTCGCTGGGCAGCGACGGCACTTCGCGATTGAGCAGGAAGATCCGCCCTTTCGACGATTCGGGCCAGGTGCGGGTGACGCGTTCGACGAAGGTCCCGCGGGCCATCTGTTCGTCGAACAGCCAGGACAGCAGGAACCGGGGGTGGCGTCGGTGGGGGACGAACGTGCCCAGGGTGAAGACGCGGCCGATGTTCATCGTCAACTGGGTCTGCCTCTCGGGGTAGAAAAGCAATCGGGTGTAGAGGTCGCTGTCGACCATGCCAGAGAACAGTCGTCGCAAATCCTCGATCATGATCTCATCGCGGACCAGCTGCAAATCGAGGCGCTCTGGGCCCGGCGAGGCGGGGGGGAGGGGCGTCCGACCGGGAAGGGGCGACGAATCCTTGCGGGCGTTCTGCCAGCGTCTTTCCATGATGGCCCAGGCCTGTCGCGAGAAGGGGGCGATCAGGCGGACCAACGGTTCGCCGGCGGCTTCGCTGTTCTGTCCGGAGTCGGAGTTGATCCAGACCCGGCATAGATTGCCCGCGCCGACGGCGATGAGGATGCCGGTGAAATCGCGCACCCCTTCCCGGCCGACGATGTCGGGCGCGACGTCGAAGAGGGAATTGGCGATCGCCCGCAGCCGACCATCGGACGGCGAGGCCAGTTCTGCCTCGAGGTGAGCCAGGGTGGAGGGGCGAGCGGCGACCTGCCGCATGGCCTGGATCACCCTCCCCTGATAGCTCAACAAAATCTGATCGCAGGATTGCAGGCGTTGGTGCAGCCGCCGCCCGGCTTCCTGTCGTTCGCGTTCTTCGAGTTCGACGGCAGCGGCCTGTCCGATGGCGTAGAGCCCGGCGCCGGGGCCGATGACCACCAGCAGGAAGGTTCCCGTCAGGATCGCGCTGACCGACCAGCGGATCGGGATCCGGAACACCCGCTCGCGCAGTCCGAGCAGCGTGCCGAGGCCGGCCAGGATCAGGATCTGGATGGAGACCCAGGGATACCGTCGAAGCAAGGAACCGGTGTCGGTGGCGGCCACGGGAATGGCGACGACCCAGCGCAGACCTTGACCAGGGGCAGGAGGAGGGGACAGGATGAGGAGTCCAGATTCTTGCTGGAGCATCTCACGCTCGGGATGGGCGGCCAGCCGGGCTGGCAGATCCTGCAACAAGCGGGGATGGCCCCGAAAGAACCGGGAGGCGACGAATGACCGCTCCTGCCCCAGCCTCAGGTACCCGATGCCGACATACGGTCTGGACCATCGGGACACCAGGAGCCGGGCGGCATAATCGCGCGGCAGGGCGGTCAGATCGAGAACGCAGGCCAGCAGCAGCCGATAGCGGTCGGTCGTAGGGCTGAAGCGGGGGAGAGTGCTCCAGAACAGGCCACGCCGGCCTTCCCGGGCATTCATCAGCGTCAGTTGTCCGGCCGCCTCGCTCTGCCAGAGCTCCGGTCCGACGGGAAAGGCAAGGGCTTCGCGCAGACCGGTCAGAACCCGGTCGAGAAGCGGCGGGGCCAGGAAGGAGCGGGGCAGGGCTTCGAAAAAGGCCGTGGCGAGCGGGCCGGTGAAGCCCAGGCCGTCCTGGTGGGTGAGCAGCCGTTGTGGTCGTTCCAGGAAGGGATCGAACCGGGCCAGGCACAGATCGTGACGGGGCAGCCGGCGAGCCAGGCGACGACGGTGGAGGCGGCGCAGGCGGGCGGCGATCGCCGGTGGGTCCCCCTCGCGAGTGAGGCGCTCGGCCTCCTTCAGGAATCCTTCCAGGGTCAGGCTGATCTGGTGGGGGATCGAGATGCCCTGTAGGTGGGTGGCGACCACTCGCCGAGCCTGGTCCAGGGCGCGTTTCTCGGCTTGCTGTCGGGCGAGAGAGAGGGCGATGCGGTCGTTGACCACTCCCAGGATCAGGGGCAACCCGACGAACAGGACGCCCAACCCTCGCAGCGTCCAGGAAGATCGCGGGCGTCCCTGACGTTCGCCTCTGGCGTCGGCCGGCGCCGCCGCAGGGGACAGGTGGGGGCGGGAGGATTCGGGCTGGTGCATCATCCCCTCTCCTCCTCGACGATTTCGAGGGCCTCAGAGGTGATGGGCACGCAGGCCAGCTCGGGGCAGGCGCGCGCCACGGCCGGAGAAACCACGATCAGGCTGTGGCGGCCTCGCTTGGAGGCGGCTTCGAGGGCCTCCGCGCGCTGGCGCGGTGGTCCCAGCAGGGTATGCTCGAGTTTCCCTTCCCGCCCGAAGGTGCCGATCAGCACTTCGCCGCGATCGATCCCGACTCCCATTCCATAGGGGAACAGGCCGGCCGCGGTGCGCTCGGCCAGGATGCGGCGGTGGCGGCGTCGCATCTCGCGGGCTGCCGCGACGGCTCGTCGCGGCCCATCCTCGCCTTCCAGATCGTGGAAGACCGCGATCACCGCATCGCCGATGAAGAGTTCGACCGATCCCTGGTGGGCCAGGATGGCTTCGACCATCTCCTGGTGGTGGCGGTTGAGCATCGCGACGATGGTTGCCGGCGGATGCCGCTCCGACAAGGTGGTGAACTCCCGCAGATCCGATGCCAGGACGGTGGTCATCCGGCGTTGCGGGCGCAGGACGGCGGCATGATCGCGAGCAGCCACCAGGGCATCGACCTGGCCGGAGACGAATCGGCCCAGTTCGCGTCGCTCGCGGAGGCCCTGCAACAGCCGATCGAAGGTCGCCGAGAGATCTCCTAGTTCATCGTCCCGATCAAGGGTCATGGTGAGGTCGAGGTTGCCCCTCGCCACCTGGCGCAAACCATGCTCGACTTCGCGCAACGGGTCGAGCAGATGGCTGGCGGTGGCCCAGCCCAGCCACAGGACCAGCCCCAGGAAGCTCAGAAGCGCGACGCTGAGCTGACGCCAGCGATGGCTCCGCCAGACCTCCAGATCGTCGAGGGGAATGGCCGCGCCCAGCACGAACCCCTGGGCATGGAGGCAGGGCACCGCCAGCAGCGAGAAGCCGCCCGCGCGTTCCTCCTGGGTCGAGCCGGCCCGCGCCGCGACCTGCATCAGCCGTTCCAACCGTCGCCCGAACCGGCTGCGCTCGGCAGCGCCGAGACCGGGCGGGAGCAGACGGCAGCCCTCGGCGGTCCGTTCGCCGATGGCGTACCACCCCTGGCGGCTCAGGGCCAGACCGGGCATGGCGAGCTGGAGGTACCGACGGTAGGCGGTCGCCGCATCGGACAGGAAGACCAGCGCTCCGCTGAAGCGCTTCCCGGTGGCGAGGAAATCGTAGTACTGCAGGAGCGGCCGGCGGATGGAGGGCATCAAAGCGGGTTGCTGCCGCAACCGCAGAAACCGCCGGAAGGCGATCGGGTGGAGCGAGGAACGCAGGAAGTCGGCGAACAGGGTATCCGTTCCCCGCCGGGACGGGCCGGAGCGTTCCGGTTCGAGGCCGTGGCGAGCGGGGCCGGAGGAGTCGGTCGGCGTCGCCTGCGCGGTCGCCGGTGTATTCGTCTCGGCGGGAAAGGGCTCAGGGAGGGCATCACGGTGGTCGTCCCCAGCCGTCGGCGGGGGGCGAGGCTCGCCCGCGGCGGCGGCCGCAGCGGTTCCGAACCCATCGGTAAGAGGGAGGGAGGCGACCGCTGGGGCGTCGCCCGGAACGAGGAGGGGAGGATCGCTGGCGAGCTGGCCGGCGGCTCCTTGCATGAACGGACGCAGGATCAGCAATACGGCCTGACCGGCCCGGCGCTCGTGGTCGGTGGCGGCCAGCACTTCCCCTCGCATCTCGGCATCGGCTTGGAATCGCAGCAGATAGTCCAGGGGGAGTCTGGGGTGCTGGCGGGTCAAATGCGACCTGGCCGTGGTGAAGGCGCCGGCGGCCTGGGCCGGGTCAGAGGAGAACAGGGTCGCCACCCACTGGGGATCGTAGGCGAGATGACGGCAGACCCGACCGAAATGGTCGAAGATGCTGCTGACACCGGTGTCGATGGCTTCCAGGGCGGCGCGGGCCTGGGCGATCCGGTCGCGGGCCTGCCGCACGGTGGAGGTTTCCAGATAGTACACCCCGGCGAAGCGCAAGGCGGCCAGGGCCAGCACGGCCAGAGACACCATGCAGGTCATCACCCACTGCCGCATCGACAGGGCGAAGCCGGTGGGGGAGGTCAGATGGCGAAGCAAGGGCATCAGCCACAGGCCGCCACCGATCAACACCCAGAGCTGCATGGCGGCGATCGTCTCGGGCGGCAGGCGGCGGGGAAACCGGCGGAAGACCCACAATTCGTAGGGGACATCGGCCGCCGGGAACCGTCTGATCGCCCAATGTCCGGGCGGGAAGTCGGAAACCTGCGCGGGCAGGGCGATCCGATCGCGATCTCGGCACCGCGCGATCCGCTCGACCAGCCGGACGAAGCGGCGGGAAGGCCGGTAGCCGCGCGGGAACAGGATCGGCCGCTCCCGGGGTTCGCCGGCCAGCGGGATCAACACCGGGACCATGCCGGGGTGCTGGCGATGGGCGCGCTGCAAGGCATGGCGCAACGCCAGATCGCCCATGGTCAGCTCGAAGGGGAGCACGGCCAGGAACGCGCCCAGCACCTGACCGCGGGCGCCGGTCAGGGCATCCCACAGGAAGACGGCTTCCTGGCCGAAGAACGAGGCGGGCGTCAGGCGTCCCTGGCGTCCTTGCGCGAGCAGATCGAGCGGCATCTGCAGGCCGAAGATCGCCTGATACCGCTTGATCAGGCTCGAACTCGCCGGCGGTCGCCGATCAGGCGGACTCAAGAGCCATCCGGTCAGTTCGGCCAGCACTCGGGCCCCGCGGCTTTCAAGGCCGGGGCCGGCCAGAGGGATGAAGCCCCCGTCTCGATGGCGCGGTTTGAAACCGTACAGCAAGGTGCTGGCCGGTCGGTGACTGGGCGGGAAAGCGGCACGAAATCGCGCCGTCAGCTCGCTCGCGGTCAGTTCCCAGGCCGGTTCCGTGATTCGTTGGAAGCGGCGGCGGAAGCGCTCGACCATGGTGGCATACTGGCCTTCCAGGGTCATCCCTGAGCGGAATCCCTCGAACAGACGGGCGACATCCTGTTCCCAGTCCTGCCGTTCCTGCTCGCGGACGAAGCCCTGCCGCAGCACGCCGTCCGCCCAGATGATCGCCAATGGCAACGCCGACAACACGGCCAGAAATAGCAGTTGTCCGGCGGAGGTACGGGTGCGCTTCATCGGTTCCCTCTGGTACTAGCCCATACGGGACCCGATGTCAAAGATGGTTCAGCGGGAAGAACGACCGGCGGTGGTCAGAGGTCAGGGGTGGTGAGCTGGTTCGGGTCGTGGGGCCGCGGGCCGGTCAGGGTGAGCAGGAAGGACACCGGCAGCCACAGCAGGAAGGTCAACAGGAACACGATGGCGCCGAGCGGCAGGATTTCGCTCCAGACCGCGCTTCCGTCGGGGGTGTGGAAGAGGTGCATGGGGTTCCACGACCAGGCCAGGCCCAGCACGAGAAGGGTGAAGATGGCGCTCACCACCAGGCCGAGCGCAAGGGTGCGCCCCAGGGGCGCCGGCGGAGCCTGACCAGGCGCCGGCAGCGAACCGGTTTGCATGGCGCGCTGCCAGGCCGTCGCGCGAGTCTGCCGTCCTTTCTGGATCAAAGGGAAAAACGGATGGTGCATGGTCAACGTCCGGATGGGCGGTTCGCGCCGAACATCCATTCCCGTCCTGAGATGGCCCAGGCCTCTTCGCGACTGTAGCCCTGGGCGGTAAGCGCCCGCATGGCCATCTCGGCCTGGCGGGCCGCGTCGTTGGCCCGCTGGATCAAGGTGCCATCGGCCAGGAGACGCCGGTAGAACTCAGGGTGCCGCTTGCGCCAGTGGGCGACGGCGAGCAGGGCTCGGCCCGACAACGCCTGGTATTCCTCGGGACTCAGCTCGGGGGCGATGAATTCGCGCACGCTGCAGATCTGATCTTCCATCGGTGACTCCTGGACTGGGTAGGCATCGGTAGAGGCGAAATGCTCCCCAAAGCAAAAGGTGTGCCAGAAGGAAGGAGGCTTGGCATCGGCCCTGCCGCCTCAAGGCCGGCGGCAGCCGATGGAAATCCAGCAGTCACTGCCAGAACTTCGCGCGCGCGGGGGATACGGTTGCCATCGGCGGCTGCGGTGATGAGCGGTCGCCGGATTTCACGCGCGCAAGAGGCGGCCATGCCCCGTTGCGCGGCGCTGCTTGGAAAACACCTCCCTGGCGCGCGCCGAGGTCAGATCGGCCTGCCGATCCTCAACCGCTGCCGCGCGGCGCCACCTCTGCGCTGCTATTCGGGCAAGCGCGGGCCGCCTGGTCAGAACCGCTTGACCCGGCGATGGCAGTAGGGGGTCCCCCCTTTTTTCACGTAGTAATCCTGATGGTAGTCTTCGGCTTTCCAGAAGCGGCCGGCGGGCGTCACCCTGGTCACCACGGCCAGGCCCTGGGCGCGCAACTGTTCGATGAGCTGCAAGGCCACGGCTTTCTGGTGCTCATCGAGGTAGAAGATTTCCGAACGGTACTGGTCGCCGAGGTCGGGGCCCTGGCCATCGGCTTGCGTCGGATCATGGATCTCGAAGAACAGCCTGGCCAGGGTTTCATAGCTGACCCGCGCGGGGTCATAGATCACCTCGACGGCCTCGGCGTGGCCGGTCTGGTGGCTGCAGACCTCGCGATAGGTGGGGTTCTCGGTGTGGCCGCCGATGTAGCCCGAGGTGACCTCGATCACGCCTTCCTGCTGCTGCATGAGGTGCTCCACGCCCCAGAAACAGCCACCCGCGAAGATGGCCCGCCCGCGGGAGGTCGCGGGTGATGTGCCGCTGCCGACCCCGCTGGCCGTGGACGCAACGGACTCGGCCGGCCGGAAGGCCAGCGACAGCGAGTTGACGCAATGCCGGGTGTTCTTGGGGGTGAAGCCTTCGCCCAGGAACACATGGCCGAGATGCCCGCCGCAGCGCGCACACACGATTTCGGTGCGCCGTCCGTCGGCATCGGGCTGGCGGCGTACGGCGCCGGGGATCTCATCATCGAAGCTGGGCCAGCCGCAGCCGGAGTCGAATTTGTCGGCCGACCGATAGAGCGGGGCATCGCACTGCCGGCAGTGGTAGGTGCCGGTGGCATGATGGTCGTGATACTGGCCCGAGAATGGAGGCTCGGTGCCTTTGTGCAGGATGACACGGGCTTCTTCGGGCGTCAGAGGATTCAGTTTCATGGGTTCTTCTCCTGTCAGCATGAATGCCCCGATGGCCAGGAGCATGGCCAGCAGGAGCAGGAACGGGCGGGGGGCGGGCGTCATGGTCGGTCCAGGTGCTCGCACAGGCGCGGGAACAGGTCGTCTTCCCGCAGCCGATGAGCGGTCAGCAGGTCGTCGAAGCGGCGGGCCGAGCCGGTCTGGCAGGTCGGGCCCAGGGCCAGCACGGGCTCACGGCACCACGGGCGCAGCAGGTCGGCCAGGCCGCCGACCGGCAGGTGGCTTTCCAGGCTGATCGGTCGGGGGGCGCAGTGGGCGAGGGCGGCCAGACTGTCCGGTCCTTCCCCGCCGGCGTAGTGGCTGACGCCGATGACGTCGATCGGTCGTCCGGCGTCGTGCAGGCGCTTCTGCAGCCGCAGCGCCAGAGCTACGAACTGCGGGCTGGCCGCGAACAAGGTGCCGACGGCTGGGTGCTTGCCCTGGACCACCAGGGGGCGCGGGGCGGGGGTGGGCGCGGTTCCCGGTGCGGCGCTCGCGCCCTGAGGATGGATGCTGGGGGAAGGGGAGCCGTCGGCGGGGGCCGGCAGCAGCGTTGGCAGCTCGGGGACCGGTGTGCGATGCAGGCGCACGTAAGCGGGGCGCGAGGGCCGTCCGGCGGTCAGGTCGGCCGTGAAGCGCTCCAGCAGATGGTTCAACACGAGACCCGCTTCGTCGGCGGTGATCGGTTCGAAGAGGTCGAACTCGCCGAGGGCCCGCACCAGTCCGATATCCTGCAGCGATTGGTGGGATTTGCCGTCGGTCGTGTAATCGAGGCCGGCATAATGCCCGGCGAAGATGACGGGCAGGCGTTCGGCCGCCGCCGCCGCCATCTGGTCGATGGCCCGTCGCAGGAACGCGGCGTAGGTGTTGACCACGGCGATGCGGCCGCCCAACCCGAGGCCGGCCGCGATCGAGGCCATGTCCTGCTCGCTGATGCCCACTTCGTGGAACCGGTCGGGGCAGGCGCGGGCGAAGGCGGTCAGCCGGCAGGCTTTCTCGAGATCGGCATCGAGCACATGGAAGCCGGGGAACCGCTCGGCCAGGGCCACGAGCGCTTCCCCGAAGCCTTCGCCAGTGGAGCAGGCCCCGGTGGCGGCGGGGTCGGTCGGCGCGGTGGTCGGCCCGGCGGTCGACGCGGTGGCGACCGGCCCCGCCGGTTCGGCGGTGGCCGAGAGGGCCGGGGCGGCGGTGAGCGTGGGGCGGAAGGCCTGCCAGGCGGCCCGCAGCTCCGCATCGTCGATCCGCTCGACCAGTTCGTCGACCATCTCGGCATATTCCCGATCGTCAGGGATGCGACCATGCCAGATTCCCGCCCGGCGCGGGGTATCGGAGGGCATCACGGTCACCAGGCTGCCCTGGCCTTTGCGGGTGTGGGCGAGCACGGCCAGGGGGCGGGGGCCCTGATTGGGTTGGCGCAGGAGGGCCAGCAGGGCGCCAGGGTCATGGCCGTCGACCGCGACCGGCAGGAAGCCGATGCCGCGCAAGACCGACGCCCAGTCTTCGGCATCCTTGATCTCGGCGGTCTGACTGTCGGTCTGCAGCAGGTTGCGGTCGATGATCGGCAGGCAGGCGCGCAGATTCTGGGAACGGAGCGTGAGCAGCGACTCGAAGACCTGGCCTTCCTGCAGCTCGCCATCGCCGAGGATGACGAAGACCCGATGGGGACGCCCGGCCGCCCGGTGGGCCAGGGCGAGGCCGACCCCCTTCGACAGGCCCATGCCCAGCGAACCGCTGTCGGCATCGACCCCGGGCACGGTGCGGTCGCAGTGCGCTGGCAGGCCCTGCCAGTCCTTGTAGGTCAGCAGGCGTTCGCGCGGCAAGGCGCCCAGGCCCGCCAGCACCGCATACTGGGCCATCGCGGCGTGGCCTTTCGACAGGATCAGGGCGTTCCGCTCGGTGATGGGGCGGGCGGGCTCGGGAATGAAGGCGTGGTAGATCGTGGTCAGCAGCTCCATGGCCGAGAACGAGGCGCCCAGCCAGCCATGGCGCGCCGCGCGCAGGCCGGCCAGCGTATCGAGGCGGTACAGATCGGCCAGGCGGGCCAGCGTCGCGGCCTGATCGCCGCCCGGCTGATGCAGCGCCGCTCGCAGTCGCTGCCCGACCGCGTCGGGGGGAAGAAACCAGGAACCTTCGGCCATGCGCATCACCTCTCACCGGGAACCATCGGATCGAACGGGGCGGTTCCCGCGGAATCGGCAATCTACCAGAACCTCTTGGCGGGCTGCAACTCGGGGCTGGCCATTCCCACGCCGCCCTGCCGCCCTCCTCGTCAGGCCGGGCGCCTCGACCAGGTCGCTGGTGAAGCCGCGACCTGCCGGCCGACGGCGGCGCGTTCGGTCAGGGCGACCAGAGGGGTGGGGCCGGTGGCTCCCTGGCGGTTTCCACATGGGAAGAGGCTTCCCACCCGGGCGACCCGTCTGCACAAGGGGGGGGCCGCCCGGGGGAGAGAGGCCTGTCTGCCCGTTGCGGCAGGTCGCGACGTGATATGATGGAGCACCCGAACGTGGGCGATCATTCCCTGGGAGGTACTCGATGAACTGGAAACGGACGTGGCATCCTCTTTCCTGGCTCCTGCTCGTGGGGGCGATCCTCGCCGGTGCGCTGCCGATCGCGGCCCAGACTTCCCAGATCGATCGCCTGAAGGAAGCGGTCGAGAACAACCCCGATGATGCCCGGTCAGCCTATACCCTCGGGACTCTGCTCGCCCAGAAGAACCGTCTCGCCGAAGCGGCCGAGTATCTGACCATGGCCACCGAACGTGATCCTGAGATGGTCTCCGCCTTCTCCAACCTCGGCCTGATTCTGCGCGATCTCAAGCGGTTCGACGAGGCGATCGCCGCCCTGCAGCGGGTCACCGACCTCGAACCGGAGGATGCCGCGGCCTGGACCAATCTCGGCACTGCCTTGCAGGGTGCCGGTCGGTTCGAAGCCGCGGCTGACGCCTATCGCCAGGCAACCCGCCTCAAGCCGGGCGACGTCGAGGCGCAGTTCGGCCTCGCCTGGATGCTCCTGCAGACCGGGCAGACCCAGGCGGCCGAAGAGCAGTACCATGTGCTGGCTGCCCTCGACCGGCGACGGGCCGACGATCTCTATTTCCAATATCGCCAGAGCCAGCCGGGCCCCGCCGTATCGCCGCTCGGCGAGCTGGCGGCGGCCGTGGCCGGCCGTGACGCCGAGGCGGTCGCCCGTCTCCTGCAGGAGGGGGCCGATCCCAACCAGGCCGATGGCAAGGGCAACCCGGCGTTGCATGTGGCCGTCCAGGCCGGGTCGAATGACATCGTCGCCCTGCTGATCCAGGGCAAGGCCGATCTCACCGCCCGCGACCGCCTCAATCGCGTGCCGCTCCACATCGCGGCCCTGGTCGACAACGCCGAAGCCGCCCGCCTCCTGCTCGAGGCCGGCGCCGCGGTCGACCTGCCCGGATTCGATTCTCCCACCGACGGCCCGACCGAGTCGACCCCCCTCATTCTCGCCGCCCAGAGCGGTGCGGTGGCGACCGCCGAATTGCTCATCAAGGCCGGTGCCAACGTCAATGCCCTGACCAACGTCAAAGGCGGGCTGTTCCGGCGCTCGCCGCTCTTCTGGGCCATCAAAGCGAACCAGCCCGGCATGGTCGAGTTGCTGCGCAAACATGGCGCCGAGCAGTACCCGCCCGGCGCGACCCCGAATTGAGGCGCATGGCGCGGTCGAATCGGCGTTGGCTGGCGATGGCCGGGGGAATCCTCGGTCTCGTCGGCTTCTGGTGGCTCGCCTCGGGCGCCGGCTGGTCGTGGCCCGCCGGCTTGCCGGCGCTCAGCTCGCTGCGCGAGGGCATCCGGGAAGGGGTGCCCGCCATCGCGCGCCACCATCCGCGAGCGTATGTCCCCTTCCGCCTGCCCCCTCTCCCCGCAGGGCTCCGCCACTGGCTCGCGCCCTGGCGAGAGGCGTGGCCGGGTCAGCCCGGCCGGCTCTCTCCGCCCGCCCCGGCCCTGGTTTTCCCGGCGTGGACGGCCTGGCCCGCTCCGGCCGATCCTTTCCTGGCGGGTGAGGCGGCTGCGGCCTGGTCCCTGCCCCTGGCGGGCGATGGCCGAACGTCTCCCGCGCCCGTGGTGGTCGCCACCCTGACGGTGCTGACCGCCAATCTGTGGTTGCTGCCGCCGCCGGCCGCCATCGACCATGTCGGTCGGCTCGACCGGTTCGCCGAGCTGGTGCTGGCTCGCCGCCCCGATCTCGTCCTGTTGCAGGAGGTGTGGCTGCCCTCCTTCCTCGTCCGGTTGCGGGAGCGCCTGCCGCAGTATCACATGGTAACCGGGCCATTTTCCTGGTACCTTCCGATGGGTCTTGTTATTTGTACAAGATGGCCGGTCGTGGCGGCCTGGTGGTCCGCCTTCGATCGGACCCGGCATCACAACCTGATCGAGCTGATCGCCGCCAAGGGCTGTCTCGGGGCGCGTCTCGCCACCCCGTACGGCCGGCTCGAGGTCGTCGACACGCACCTGTATGCGGCCGGCCCCGAGCGCGAACGGCAGCTGCTCACCCGGCCCCAGCTGGCCGGGCTGGTCGACCGGGTGCTGGCCCTGCCGTCGCCGGTCATCGTGGCCGGCGATCTCAATCTCACCGCCAGTGCGGTCACCGACGTGGTGGCCGGCCGTTTGGTACAAGAAGCCGATCTGTCAATGCAGTCGGTGCCGTATCGCCCTCACCACAAGATCGACCACATTCTGGTCTGGACCGGCGGCGCGAACTCGCCCGCGCCAGCTGGATCGGATGAATCGTCGCCGGGCCGCCAGGGCTGGTCCGAGCTGGCCACGCTCGCCCCCTCGCCCCTGGCCGCGCCTGGGCTGCGGGTCCGGATCGACTCGCGTCCGTTGTTCGAACCCTGGGTCTCCGATCACCTGCCGGTGCTGGCGACCATCACCTTCGCTCTGGTGCCGGCGTCTGGTACAACGCCGTAAAGGATGACCGATCGGCGCGGGTTTAACAGCCGCGAGGCGGTCCTGGCCGATTCCCTTCCCGCCTGACTGTCCCGCTGAATCCTGGTTCCGACATCCGAAAACGGCCTCTTGTCAGGGCGACCAGCGGACTTTCATTTCCGCGGAAATCCTGGTAAGATGCCCGGAGCATTTTTCGGGAGGCAACCAGTCCATGCGTGACCGTACCAGGACCCAACTGGCGGGCGTGGTGCTCGCCGTTCTGCTCCTCGCCGGCCATGCCTGGGGCCAGCTCGACCTGGACCAGACCCTCGCGGTCCACGACCCGTTCGCGGACCGCCCCGTCGCTCCCATGCCGGAGACCTCCACCGCTCCTTCCGGCCCTGACCGCACGGCCGAGAGCATCGCCCGCGTCGTGGCCGGTCTTGATCGTCTGCTGTCGTGGCTCGACCAGATTCTCAGCGAAGCGGCGCGCTCGCTGCCGACGACGGCTCTGACCAACCGCTCCCCAGCAGGGGCGGTGGCCACCGTTCCCGCTGGCCAGCCTGGAACGGTCCGGGTCAATTCCTACCTGAACTTCCGGATCAGGCCCAACGGGCCGGTGCTGTCGCGCTTGTACCATGGCGATCAGGTCGAGATCCTGGGTCGGGAAGGCGCCTGGTACAAGATCCGTGTCGGCACCCAGATCGGCTATGCCTATGCCCGATACATCGCGCCTGGGGCCGGTCCGTCGCGCCGCCCGGGCGCCGCGGGTCGCCCGGCTGCCACCACGCCGGGCACGCCCGGGGCCAAGGGGCGTGCGCCCGACGCGGGTCGCCTTCCTCCCGGCCAGGGCGCACCTATGACCATGCGAACCACCGGCTACTACCCGCCGCCTCCTGGCGGGTACAAGTCGAAAGCGGAGGCCCGCCTCGAAGGAGGGGCCTACGACTGTCGCGGCAAGAAACTGCGCACCCTTCAGGACTATGATCCCAGAGATCCCAACGCCTATGTCAGTTGCGCCACCGACCCGCGAGTGATCAAGACCGGCACCTTCTTCACCCTCGATCAATTTCCGGGAGTCCGGTTCCTGGCCTGCGATGTCGGCAGCGCCATCAAGGGGAACCGCCTCGACATCTGCTGCAAGACCAAGGCCGATACGTATCGCCTGCCATCCCAGGTCACCTTGCGCGTCATCCGATAGGAGTCACCCATGTTCACGCCTGCGTCCTCGGCTTTCGTCAGGGTCTCGCGGGGGAGCCTGCCTCTCCTGTTGGGGTTGGCCGTCGGGCTGACCATGCTGGTCAGTCTTGATCCCGTGTGGGCTCGCTCGCGTCGCGCCCCCCGTCCGCTCATCTTGCGGTTGCGGCAGTCCTGGCCATTGACCGATGGACAGACCACGGTCCTCTCCTATGGCGGCAAGGAGTTCCGTTTCGCTCCCCAGAGTTTCTGGGCCGAGGGATCGCGGGTGCGGTTCGTCAATCGGTTCGAGCCGTGTCTGGTCGAATACGAAGGCGGACAACCCATCTTGACCCAGGTCGCCCCGGTGGCGCATGACGAAGACCGCAAACTGGCGGCCCGGTTCTTCTCCGATCTCATCGAGGCCGGCCCCTGGATCTGGCTGCTCGAGCAGTCGACCGCCACCATCCGGCGGGCCCGCGCCGATGGCACGATCGATGCCACCTGGCTGCTGACCGAGGCTGAGGGGGCGATCATCACCCGCTTCTGGCCGGCCGGTCCGGGGAAATTCTGGCTCTATGATCGGGGTCGCGGGCTGCTGTTGTTGCGCAGTTGCGAAAACGCTCCCGACCCCGACCGGGACGCGCCCGGCCCCGAGTTTCCCTTGTCGGCCGATTCGCTGGCGGCGCGGCACGGGCACCTCGTCGTCGCTGACCGCGAAGGCGACGTCGACTGGATCATCACGCGCCGCCCGGCCGCCGATCCGACGGCCGAGCCGCTCGTCCTCGCCACGCTCGAGGCCGAGGAGGTGCGTCTGCTCGACGTCGACGAGACCGGCACCGCCTTCGCCTACGTGCGTGATCGTCGCGGACCTGCCCTGCTGCGGTTCGTCGCGGGCCAGGCGCCCGAGCGCTTCGCCCTGGCGGGGCCTTGGCGCTTCCCGGCCGATGCCGGCCGCATCGCCCAGATCATCGCCCCCCGCCAGCTATTGGTGCTCGTCATGCGTCGTCCCGACGAGATCGCGCTGGCCGAGGTCACCCTGCCCTGAACCCGTCACGGCTGCCTCGGATGTCGGGCGCTGCCGCTCGCCCCATGCCGACGCGTTGGGTCGCCATCGTCCTGGTCTGTTGGGCGTTCTGGCCGGGTGGCCTGCGCCTCGCTCCGGCGCTGGCCGCCGAAGGGCCCTCGGCTTCCCTCGCCGATGCTCCCGCGGTCGAAGCGCGGGCCGACCGCTCGGCTCTCGGGGCGACCAGCGGGTGGAACGACCTGGTGCGAGGGCTGCTGCAGCCCCGCGGGGCGCGGGCGGCGTTCCAGCGGCTGCAGGGGCTGGGTCGCGAGGCCCTGCCCGCGGTGCGCGCGATGTTGCGTGGTCGCAATCTGCGCCTGGTGCGGGCGGCCCTCGATCTGGCCGACAGCCTGGGGGAGGAGCTGGGCGATCGTCTCGATCAGGCCGGCGAGCTGGGCCAGGGGTTGACCCAGGATCTGCGCGCCATCGTGACCGACCGCCGGCTGGGCGGCCTGCGTCGCCGCGCCGCTCGCCTCCTGGGGCGGGTCGGCGGCCCGCTCGAGCAGGTGCTGCCCGCCTTGAGCGCCGCGCTGCGCGATCCCGACCTGCGGTTGCGGTTGGCCGCCGCCGACAGCCTGCTGGCCTGGTGGGCCCGTCGCGAGGGCCTCTGGCCCGAAATCCGGGCCATGCTGCGCCAGCCCGGTCACCCGGTGCGGGTGGTGCTGGCCGAGGTCCTCGGCCGGCTCGGTCCGGCGGCCCACCCGCTGTGGCCGCTCGTCGCTGCCTGGCTGCGCACCGGCCGGCTCGATCCGGCCGCCGTGGTCACCCATCTGCTGCCCGTCTACCTGCCGCGCGCCCGCGAGCTGGGCCGGCTGGCCCTGCAGGCCTGGGAGCGCTCGCCCGGCCTGGCCAACTGTCCGGCCGTTCTCGGTCGTTCGGCTCTCCCGGCGGCTCTGGCCGAGGTGGTCGCCGGGCTGGCCGCCCCGGCGTCGCGGGCGGTGACCGCCACGGTGGCCAGCTTCTCGGCCACGGTGAACCCAGAGGCCAGAGGGGTTGCCTCTCCGGTCGCCTCATTGGTAGGGCCTCCATCGTCAGATACTGCCGCTGGTACCGCCGGCCCTGTGACCATCATCGCTTCTCCGTCGCCCGTTGTCGCCGGCTTGGGGCTCGCTTCGGCCGCCGAGTCGGCGACGAGCGACCTTGATGATGGGGCCAGCGACCTGGCCGATACCGAGGCCGAGCCCGCCGATGACCCCGCGGCTGCCTCCGCGCTGGCTGCTGCCGCGGCCCAGGGCGACCAGGCCGAGGCGGCCCTCTCGTTCGAAGACGTTCCCGCCAGCGAGCCGGATCTGTAGGCGCAGGTCATCCTTTTCCAGTACGGCCCTTGTGATTGGGAATGGGGGCCCAGACTTCCAATCCTCCCCAGTCTTTCCGCGAGGTCCCCTCGACGTGAAGCGGCGTGATTGCCTGCGTCCCTTCTGTTCTGACCATCGGGGTGCCTGATCATCAGGCTGCACCAGATCGCGGTGTTTCTGGCGTCAAAGGTTTGACAAAGGGAGGTTAAAACCACGAAAATGGAAACAGGGAGCAGGGACGGAACGCGGGAAGGTACGAAAAAGGCATGAGAGGAGCAAAGGCGATCTTCCTTCTCACCGTGATTCTGCTGGGCGATTGCCTGGGGGCTGCTTCGCTGGCGAATCCGGCCGTCCGGGAGTATCTCCGGCGCTCGAAACGAGCCATGGTCGGGGGAAATCGCGAAGAGGCCATGGAATGGTGGCGGCGTGCCCAGGCGCTCGACCCTTCTCTGGCCGTTCCGACGTGGCTTTCTCTTCCGTCCGTTCCTGCGGTGCCTTCGGCCGAAGATTCTGAGTCTATGCCATCTCGCGACTTTTTGCTTGGCCTCACCGCCGATCGGTGGCAGCCCCACGTGCGGCACCAATTCGAAGCCTACCTTCGGCGGTATCCCGACGATGGGGCGGTGCGGGAGCGGCTGGCCATGCTGCAATTGGCACGGGGCGATCACGCCGGGGCCAGTCTGACCCTGGCGTCTCATCCGCCGCCGCCACCTCCTCCGCTTACCTTGGTTGAACTGGTCGGTCGCGGGCTGTTTTTCGCCGGGGCCGTCTTCCTTATCTGGCAAGGCTGGTGGGTATTCGTCGATTGGCGTCGTCGCGGGGCGTTCCGAGTGGAGCGAGTCATCGATCCAAAGCGATCGGTGGAGGAAGGAAGAAAGGGATTCCTATGAAATCGCTGGGGAGAATCCTGGGCCTGGTCGTGGTGTGGTGGTGCCTGTGGGCGACTCGCCTGGAAGGACTTCATCAGATCCAGAACGGGAGCTTCACGCTTGATCTCGGCGGATGGACGATCAAGACTCCCTTCCTTTCCGCCCAGGCTTTTTCTTCGATTGCCAGAGATACCTCCACAGGCTTTCCCAGCAATTCGTGCATCCTACAGTATGTCAAAGACAACAGCGGGTCGAACAACCTGTTCTATCCCGCCGATGCCTACATTCAGCAAGTCATCCTGGCCAATCAGCGACCGGCTCCCTCGAATGCGGTCTTCGGATTCGCTCACCGTGAGAGCGCTCCCAACAACCAGGAATGGATCATGACTTTGAGTGGCACGCTGCGCAACGCGTTGGCCACCGAAACGGTTCTGCTGACCCTCTTCGAAGAGATTCACAGCAGTTATGCCAGTCTGCATCTGACCTGGAACCAGCCGGCCTCGGTCACGACCGTGCTGGCGGCGAGCACGACGTATGTCTATCGTGTGTATGCCGATTTTTCCTGCTGGAAAGGCAACACGCTCACCGCCTGGGTCGATGTGTTGACCTGCAATGTCAGTCCCTGCGGTTTGGTGGCTTCCGAGACGGCCACCGGAGCATGTCTGCTGACCTGGGCCTCGAGTACCTGGCCGGCCACAGGAGTGCCCCCTCTCAAACCCACCAATGGGTACCTCGTCTGGAGCGGGCCGACCGCGACCGGGCCCTGGACGAACATGGCGACCACGACCAATCCAGGTCTCTTCATCGCCTCTCCGCCGGCTGATGAATACTACTTCTGCCTTTCCGACGTGGATGTCAACAATGAGCAATCGCCTCTCTCTCCGGTCGCTTCCTTCAAGCGAGCGGCTCTCCAAATCACCAAGGTGGAGAATTTCACGTCCAAGGTCACCAAGGGGCAGACTGGCCTTCCCGTCAAGGTGTACATCACCAACCCTGGCAATTCTCCTGCGTTGTTCGGTGGAGCCAGCCTGACGTTCGTCCTGCCTGCCAACGGGGTGTATTCCTGGCAGCGAACTCCGACGCCTGCTTCGGGGACCTTGATTCCGCCCGGCGGGAGCATCGTCTGCGAATTCCTGGTCGGGGTGGGCACCGATAGCGCGTCGGGGCTTGATTTCATCGATGCCACTGTGAGAGGCGTCAACGCCCAGACCGGGGCGGCGATCAGCGACATGGCTGCTGATCAGCGAGCTGCCTGGTTGGTGCAGGAACCGGCCCATCTTACCGTGCGCGCCATCTCGGCCCCTTCTCTGGTCTATCGCGATCAGACCGGCGTTCCCCTATATCTCGAGATTCTCAACGACGGCGAGGCAGATGCCTGGTGGGATGATACCGAGCTGGTCTTTCAATTGGGGGAGTATCTGAACATCACGCCGCAGGTCCCATTCCCCGTCTATGTGCCAGGTGGGTTGGCCACCACGGTGCGGTTCGATCTCGATGTCGCGGTCACGTCTGCGACAGGGACCACCACCATCGATGCCCATCTCGCCTTTCGCGATGTCAACACGGGCATTGCTGATGTCAATCTGGATGGTGTTCATCCTGCCCCCACCTGGACCATCCTGGCCGGCATTCTCCGAACCTACCGGGGGCCGCCGCAGTTTCCCGCCTGGGTTGCCGAAGCCTCCAGCTTCAATGTGGGCGATTTCTTCGTCTATGCCAAGGGAATCAATCTCATTCCCGATCGGGAGTATCGTTTTCGATGGTTCGACCCTGATGGATTCCAAGTCGCCTATTCCGACCCCCCAGACACCACAGATCTCAATGGCAATCTTTATGGAATGTACAAGCTTTCGGCGCTCTCGCCCCTTGGGAAATGGCGTGTCATCGTCACCCGCACGCATGGAACAACGCCGCTGTGCGAACAATATTTCGATGTGGTGGTGCCGGCCTCATTGAGCGTGAGGCTGACCCTGCCCCCCCACGGTCACCCTGAACCAGCCCTTCGCTCCAGCCATGACCTTCATCAACTCAGGAGGAGCAGCGATCGAAGCAGGCTATCCTGGCCCTCTTCTGCCCCTGGCCACGAATACCGGGGCGGCTACTTTCCTGTCCGGGCCGGTCCCCGTTCCTTTGACGGTCCCGTCTTTCGGACAGGCCACGGTGACCTGGCAATACCAGGCGTCGGCCCTGGGATCATTCACCGTTCGGGGCTGTGGATATGGGATCGATGCGAATGACCTGACACCCTTGATCGGGGCCACCACGACGTCGAACATGTGCATCGTGCAGAATCCGCCCAACTTGTCGGTGGTGGCTGTCACTGAGAACTACCTCAACGTCTCCCGGAACCAGACCGGCCTGGTGGTCAACATGCAGATCCGCAATACCGGGTCGGCCTCGGCATTGATTGAGGCGGCTTCCTTGAGTTTCTCCCTGGGAACGCACTTTCAGGTCGTGGCTTCTCCGAGTTCTTTTCCATTCCTGTTGACCGGCAACAATACCAACGCGACCTTCACCTTCCTTGTCCAGGTAGCCGCTACCTCGGCGGCCCCGCTCACGGGCGTTTCGATCACGGGCTCTTTTCGGGCCGTCGATGCCAACTGGCCGTCGAAGACCTATTTTGTCTCTGGTGGGTTGCCTGGCGCCTGGAACATCTGGAGTGCGGTCGGAATCTGCTCGCGCAATTCCAACTTCTCTCCGGAGCAGTATGCCTTCAACCTCGGTCAGCGCATGTTCACGATGTTCTACGGTGTCCAGGCGAACAAGACCCACATTTTCGCATTCTACAACGCAGAAACCGGCGGAACTCAGTTGGGCCCGGACTCGGGAAGCATGGATTCTGGCGCTGCCGCGGCCGTCGATTACTCGCTTCTCATTCCACTTTCTGGCGCTGCTCCCTATACTCCGGGGAAATGGCGTGTCGAGTTGTGGGAATGTCAGAAGAGCAGTGGGGCCCGGGAACAGATGGTGGGGACTCAATTTTTCTATGTGCAGCGTCCCGGGAATCTGGTGGCTTCATTGACCCTTTTCCCTGCCGATGTCGATCTCGGAGAAATGATCACCGCTGTTCTTTCGGTCCAGAATACCGTCAATCAGGGTTCAACGATTTCGCCGGCCACGGCGACGATGCCTTTGAAATATCCTGGGAGTTCGGGCGAGGTATCCTATCAGACCGGTCCCATTCCCGCTTCTGTTGCCGTATCCCCGGGCAATCCCGCCACTTTCACCTGGACCTTCACTGCTACCCAGCACACTGGCATCAGCGGCACCTTCCAGATGATCGCCACGGCCAGCGGGATCGATTCGAATGTCGAGTCGACTCAGCCGGGGTATGCCACCTCGTCGGTGGCTGCGATTTCCAACCCGATCCGCATCCGGTACCGGAATCTGGAGGTGGCTTCCTCCCCTGGTCTCGATTTTCAGGAAATGGTCTGCGGGGAGGCGAAAGCCGTGGGACCCTTCGCTACACGCAACCTGGGCAGTGTCGACCTGACCAGGGTGACGTGGAAGAAAACCCACCCGACTGACGCGGCTGATGATCAGATTCATTTCGATCAAGTGACATTCCTGCCCCCTTCGGGATTCACCATCGCGGTGACCGGCAGCGCCACCACGCTGGTGGTCGCTACCCTGACCATGCCTTTCAATCAACCCGCTGGCACCTATCTGGCGACGTTCACCCTGTTCGAAGACCTGCCGCCCTATAATGGCATTTTGGATGCCAATGAACCGATGGATGAATTCCAGGTTCGAGTGGTGGCAAGTCTGGCTGGTGCGCTCGCGGTCAGTCCCGCGATCGTGGAATTAGGGGACTGGATGATCGGAAGCCAGGTGGCCACGCGATCCCTGACGGTATTGAGCGTGGGGAATCAGAGTCTTTCGCAACTCAAATTCAAGGCCGGACCGGGTACGAACACGTTTCCCATCACGGTGACGCCGATGTCCTTCCCCGGCTTGGGGACGGCAGCTTCCGTGCTGGCGTCGGTCTCGGCCAATCTTGCCGGGGCCGTTGTTGGGGAATACCTGACTCCCTGGAACGTCTGGGCTGACAATCTGCTCGCCAACGGCCTTCCCGACCCGGGAGAACCAATCGCCACCTTCCACGTTCGAGTGGGAGTCGGCAATCAGCTCATGACCCTGTCGCCCAATCCTCGCCATCTGGGAAATGGAACGCCGACGTTTGTCGTTCCCGATGCCTTGCTGACCATTGCCAATGTCGGCCAGCGCTCGCTCGAAAAGCTGAAAGTCGAATACCATGATCTGGTTGGCGCGACCTCGACGATCCCGGCCGATGAAATATATTTTTCGTTGCCCTCCCAGGTGGCAGTCGGATCCATGGCCACCGCGGTGGTTTCCCTCTTCGTCCCGTCTGGGCAATTGGTCGGTACCTATACGGGGATACAGGTGGTCTATGAGGACGAAGATGGTGATAATACGTATATCGGTGATCCGAATGAGGCTCCCGCCTCCGTGACCGTCAGTGTCTACGTCGTTCCCTATCGTGCCGTGAAGATGCTGGTGCCGATCGTCGATGCGGGCGGGGTCGCGCCGGGCGAAGCGGTCGTGACGGGGTTCGGCCCCAAGAATACCGGGAACATGGAGCTCGATCGGCTGGCTTGGGAGAAAGTCGATCTCATCGACACCGCTCAATCGCCGGCTCCCCAGATTCCCGCGGGAGCGTATTCGTTTCTGCCGCCGGCGTTTTTCCTGGCTCCGCCTGCGAAAGTTTTCCCAGCCACCTTCTCCTTGGTGGCTCCCTCGAATGCCAGTGCAGGCAACTACCTGGGGAGTTCCGCCTGGATCTTCCATGAAATGACGCCTCCTCCCGCCCCAGCCAGCCGAACGGTGGGCGTCGATCCGCAAGCTTCGTTCCTGGTCAGTTGCCAAGTCGGGACCAAGCGCATCGACGTTGTCGAGACGGTCCTGACCATCCCGCTGGCTTATCCTTACACTCTGTCGACGGGTGTCACCATGAATATCCGCAACCCAGGGACCCTCACGCTCCTTCGACCCACTGCCACCAGTTCATCCCTGGTGTTCGGCGGATATTCCATTCCCGCGACTTCCTCTTTGTTCTCGCCAACGGTGCAAAGCTATCTGGTCCCGGCGGGGGGGAAGACGATGACCTGGCAGGTCTTTGTACCAGCGGGACAAGTGGCTGGAACATACATCGGGACAGGGACGGTGTGGGATGACTCCAACGCCAACTCCATCCTTGACCCATGGGAGGCCAGCGATACCGTTTCCCTCCAGGTGACCGTCGTCTCCAAACGGGTGTTGGAAATCGTTCCGAATCCCCTGGATTTTGTCTATATTCCTGCGGGGGAAACAGGAGTGCGCACCGTGTTTGTGCGGAACATGGGAAACGTTCCCGTCATGGGCTCGCCTGATCGCATAGAAGGCCTTGCCTCCCAGATCTCGCCCTTGGTTGCGGGACCGACCCCCATACCAGCGGGGAATGTGTCGTTCAATCCCAGCAATCCTGTCACCTCCAACCTGGGTATCCTGGCTTCGATTCCGGTGACCATCTCTATTCAGATTCCATCTTTCCAACCGGGTGTGAATTATCGAGGGAATCAAGGGTTCTACTTCGACTACAGCCCTCAGAATGGTACATGGTCGGCCAATGAGGAGATCGCCTTTGTCGAGGTTCGATTTCTGGTCGGCAGGAAGAATTTCGCGATTACCGATCCCATCGATATGGGCGTTTGCCAGCATGGAACGTTGGCTACGAAATCATTTACCCTGACGAACCTGACCTCCCTTCCCCTGAGCAACGTAACTTGGGTGAAGGGGCCGCTGGTAAGCGGCGCACATTCGCTGCCGGTTTCGCACCTGCAGTTCTTTCCCGCCTCGGGGTTCAGTGTTGGGGCGGTCGGCCCTGGGGGATCGCAGTCATGTCTGGCCAGCTTGACCATTCCAGCCTTGCAGCCGCCCGGCACGTATATCGGAACGCAGACCGTCTTCGATGACGATGATGGGAATGGCATCTGGAATGGGTATGAAGCCTCGAAAACCTTCTTGCTGACGGTGACGGTGGCGACCTCTGCGGTGCTCGACGTTCTGCAGGCCGGGATCAATGTGGGCAACGTTCTCCTGGGGCAGACGTCGGCCAGTGGGACCATCACCTACATGAATCTGGGCAATGCCACCTTTTCGAACCTGACCTGGATGAAAAATCAGCTGGTCAATGCAACAGGGTCGATCATTGGCCTCTCGCGGGTCAATCTTCCTGGAGGGAGCCTGCCAGCCTTGGGCCCGGGGCAAACGGCGCAATGCGAGGTTTCGATTGGGCCGATTCCGCTGACTCAGGAGCTGGGTGTGTATTCAGGCTGGCAGTATCTGTCTGATACGTCGTTGGTCGGCGCCTATCCCGGAGCTTCCGATGGGGTGCTTCTCTCGGTGAATGTGATCGAGACCATGGTGGGGCCTCAGCTTGCTTCCGGGACGATCTATCAAGAGGTTGCGACCAGCGTTTTCGCACCGCCCCCGCCGCATAACCGGTATATTCTCTCCGCCCTGGTCTGCCCTGGGTCAGGGGCGGCCCGCCTGGGATTTCTCCAGACGCTCCCCGATGGAACGGTGAAGAATATCGATCTTGTGGAGATTGCTTCGGATGCCACCCTGACTGCTGGCGGCGCCCATGTCCAGGAACATGGGCTTCTCGATGCCATTCAGGTTGGTAGCAGTACCTGGTATAGAGTCTTCGTGGTCTTCAACTACACCTTCAATGAGACCTTCGCCAGCGGTACCTACATCGTGCTCGGCAACACCTCGCCTGCCATCGCTTCGTATGCTGTGTGGTTCGATGGGATTCAGCTCGAAAAAGCCATCTGGCCTGACCAGCGCCGACCGACCACGTTCAATCGAGGCAAGAAGATCGTTTCTCCCAATCGTCAGCAAGGACTTTCGGACGACCGGGGGCCGTATTCCGAATGGTGAGATGCCCGCTCAGGTGAGGTCCCCCGCCGAATGAAGCTCAGGGGCCGGGGCCGTCGTAGAGAGTGGAGGGTAGGGTTGATCGTCCTGGGATGGTGGTTGGTGGCCATCGCAGGCATCCCTGCCCGACTCGAGGCTCAACCAGACGCCGGTGCGCGCGAGGAGGCGGCTCGGCGTGCGAAGGCCCTCCACCTGGTCGCCCAGGCCGAACGGTTGCAGGGGATCGGGGATCGCGCACAGGCCATGCGGCTATGGGCCGAAATTCGCCGGCTCGACCCCGCGTTGTCTCCTCCTAGCTGGGCTCAGGCCGCACCCGTGGACGTGGCTTCCGGGACGTTTGCTGTTCCGATGCTTCCTCCATCTTTGCCGCGGCCCTCGATCGATTGGCGGGGCTGGCTCTGGCTGCTGGCCGGATTGACGATGGCCGGAGCCTCGGGATGGGTGTGGTGGAAGCGACGACCACCCCCGGTTTCGTTCAAGGTGGCCATGCTGGCCGATGCCGGAGCGCCCGCGCCGCAAACGGCCAGCCCCTTCTGGGCTGAAACCGTCGGGACCCGCCTGGGGGTGGAAGGCGCCGGCGCTTCGGGGTATATTGCCGCCATGAACCTGGTCGAGGCCCTGAAGAACCTGTTCGCGTCGGGCAACCCCGCGCTGCAGTTCTTCCAGACCATGATGGCGGAATCGCCTGTCTGGATGAGCCTGTTCGCTCCCGACGGGCGGCTCGTCTCGATCAATCGCGCCGGCCTGCGGGTGATCGGCCGGCTCGAGAGCGACGTGCTCGGTCTCAATCTGAAGGAACTCTTCCCGCACGCCGAGATTCCCGACTTCCGGAGTCTGTTCCCCCCCGGCCAGGCGGTCGGGCGCGTCACCTTCCCCATGACCATCGCGGCGGGCAACGGGAAAGAGCGGCATTTCGAGGTCTTCCTCAGCCCGATCGGCGAGCCGGAAGAAGGCGGGTTTCCGCCTGGCTACATCGGGCTCTTCCACGATGTCACCCAGTTCCAGCGCCATCAGGAAGCCCTGCAGCGCACCCTGTCCGATCGCCTCGGCACCTCGTCGGTGCTCATCGCTGGCGCCGAGCAGCGGTTCCGGGCGGTGGTCGAGGGGTCCCCCCACTGGATCAGCCTGGTCGCCCTGACCGGCGAGGTGCTGACCATCAACCCGGCCGGGCTGGCCGTTCTTGAGACCCAGGAGGAAGCCGTCGTCGGCCTTCCCCTGTGGTCGCTCTTCCCCGCCGAGGCCGCGCCGCCGTTGCAGGCCGGATTCGCCCGGCTCGCCGAAACGGGGCGCCTCGCGCTCGAACTGCCCCTGGTGGCCCCCTCGGGACGCGCCTACACGTTCGATGCCGTCTTCACGGTGCTGCCGGAAGCGCGGGACGGCGAGCCCCGGCGGTGCGTGGGCATCCTCAATGATGTCACCCAGCGCCGGCGCGCCGAAGAGATCCTGCGTCGCAGCCACGACCAGCTCGAAGAGGCGGTGCGGGCGCGCACGCTCGAGCTGGCCCGCGCCAACGCCGCCCTCCAGGAGGAGGTGGCCGCCCGCCGGCGGTTCGAGGAAGAGCTGCGACAGGCCAAAGAAGCGGCCGAACGCGCCAGAGAGGCGGCCGAGCGCGCCAATCGCGCCAAGAGCGAGTTCCTGGCCAATATCAGTCACGAGATCCGCACGCCGATGAACTCGGTGCTCGGGTTCACCGCGCTGCTGCTGCGTTCCGACCTCAACCCCAAGCAGCGCGAGTATGCCGAGACGGTCCAGGGGTCAGGCAAGCTGCTGCTGTCGCTGCTGGATGACCTGCTCGATCTGTCGAAGATCGAGGCGGGCAAGCTCACCCTCGAAGAGGAACCCTTCGATCTGGCCGCCGCCCTCGACGAGGTGGTGGCCCTCTTCCGACCGAAGGCGGTCGAGAAGGGCCTCGAATTGCGGTTGACCTACGACCCCGTCGCCCCCGGGCCGGTCGTGGGCGATCCGATCCGGGTGCGCCAGATCTTCATGAACCTGATCGGCAATGCGGTCAAATTCACCAACCGCGGTCGGATCAGCGTCATCGCCAAATTCCTGCCGGATGACACTGGCCGCGGCCTGCTGCGGGCCTCGGTCGAGGATACCGGTATCGGCATCCCCGCCGACAAGATCGACTCGCTCTTCCAGAAGTTCACCCAGGCCGACGCCTCGACCACGCGCAAGTTCGGCGGCACCGGCCTCGGCCTGGCCATCACCAAGCAGCTCGTCGAGAAGATGGGCGGTTCGATCGGGGTCTGGAGCACGCCTGACGTGGGTTCAAACTTCTTCTTTTTCGTGCCCTTGCGGCTGGCCAGAGCGGAGACCGTGGCCCCCACCGTCGTCGAGTCGGCCTCTCCGGCGCCGACGGCAAGCCCTCTGGCCTCGACCGATCCCCCGGCGATCAACGGCGATCCGGCTTCGCCGGCAGACGAGGCGCCGTCGGCCGTATCGCCGGCCGATCGAGCCCCGGTCGATCGAGCGCCGGTCGATCGAGCGCCGGTCTCACCCTGGGAGGACGGCCCGCCTCGCTTGGAAGTGCTGGTGGTCGAAGACGATCCTGGCGCGCAGAAACTGATGGTCGGCTGCATGGAGGGCTTCCCCGTCCGGGCGACCGTCGTCGGGAATGGCTGGGCGGGGGTGGAAGCCTGCCGTCAGCAGCGCTTCGATCTCATCCTCATGGATATCCACCTGCCTGAACTCGATGGTCTGTCGGCCGCCCGCGCCATTCGGGCCATGGGGGGGTGGCAAGCCGAGGTGCCGATCATCGCGGTTACCGCCATGGCGATGATGGGCGACCGGGAGCGGTGCCTGGCCGCCGGCATGAACGACTATCTGGCCAAACCGATGGATCCGGAGACCTTCCGTCACCTGCTGCGACGGCACCTGGACCCCGATGTCCGTGGTCCCTCCGGTTTTGAGGACGACGTTTCCTGAAGCGCCGCCCCGCCCGCCCGCCAGGGCGAGGCGGTCCTCTGCCCCCCTCGGCCGATGGCGCGCGCCTGACTCGCCGATGGCACCGGAGTGGGCTGGGCAGGCTCAGGCCGGTCGGGCCTCCAGCTTGCTGGCGAGTTTCTGCAGCAGTTGGTCGGGATCGACCGGCTTGAGGATGTAATCGTCGGCCCCCTCGCGGAAGGAGGCCATGAACGGCTGCTTGAAGGCGGTCACCATGATGATCGGGATGCCCTTGCCGAACATGATGCCGCGCGCCTCTTCGAGTTCGCGGATCCGGCGCAGGACCTCGATGCCGTCCATGTCGGGCATGGCCACATCGAGCAGGATGGCATCGAAGGGTCGATCGTGCGCGACGGCCGCTTGATAGATCTCGAGCGCTTCCCGGCCGTCCTGGGCCTGCTCGCAGGTGGCGCGTTCTCCCAGGATCTCCACCAGGAGCTTGCGATTGTTGGCTTCGTCATCGACGATCAGGATCCGCCACATGGCTGTTTTCTCCTCATTCCAGGGTTGCCTTCAATCTACCCCATTCTCCTTTCGCTCGACAAACCGGATGAGCGTGGAAATACGGAAGGGCTGGCAGGCCGCACCGATTTCCCCTACCATAGGAAGCATGGAGCGAGAGCAGCAGCACGAATTCCAGAGGGCCCTGGCGGGCATGGACCGCGCCGGGGTGGCCGCGATGGTGCGGGGGCTGGTGCGGCCTTGCTACGAGAGCCAGCTGCTCGAAGTGGCGTTCCCCGGCCTCGAAGTGCTGTCCTGTTCGGCGCTCACCCTCTATCGCAGCCATTTCCTGCTGTTCCACGAACTGTACCGCCTGCAGGAAATGATGGGCCGAGAGGGTATCTACCTGCACATCCATTGCATGCGCATCCTGCCCGTTCCCTACCCTGAACCGGGGCGATGCCGGCATTTCGAAGAACCGCTGATGCGCTTCTGTGCGGCGGTTTGCGCCGCCGGGGAGAGCCTGTGCGATCTGCATCGCCGGCAATGTCCCGATGGGCAGCTTGACGCCCTGTCGGCCCGTTGGTTCTACCTCGATGCCGACAATTTCTTCCAGCTCGATGAGGACAGCGCCGAAGCGTTCCTGAGCGGGGCCTGGGAGATCCTGCATCACCACCGCGATCTACGGCAGGCCTTCCAGACCCTGGGCCTGCCCGAAACGGTCGACCTCGCGGCCGTCAAGACGCGGTTTCGCGAGCTGGCCCGGCGGTATCACCCCGATCTGGGGGCGGTCGAGGCGGGGCGATTCATCGAAATCAACCGCGCTTACACGCTGTTGATGCGGGTACTTCCGCGATTGCACCTGAAGTCGACCTCAGCATCGCGGGCGCCCGTCGGTTCGACCTGACGGGGCCGCTTGGCCCCCTGGCCATCTCTCGGCGTCAGCCCGTTTGACTCGGCGCTGGGCCCGGGCGATCGGCGGGATCGGGGGCCGGGCCGATCAACCAGGCCTGCCAGCTGTCCCACTTGGCCAGAAGCAGATCGGCCAGGCGCCAGGCGGTTACCACGTAAGGGGGGACGGCGAGGACGTCGATGACGTAATGGTAGCGCAGATAAATGGTCGCTGCCGCCATCAGCAGGACATAGCAGGTGGCCAGGGTGGCGATCCCACGGGCCCGGGCTTCCCAGGCGTACAGGCAGAGCAGCAAGGGAATGCCGACATGGAGCGAGGGAAAACAGTCGTGGACGACACGATAGCGATCGATCAACATCGCCATGGGATCGGAGGGGCGTTCCCACAATGGCACCGTGAAACGGTCGTAAAAGAACTTCCCTGGCCCGATCGCCGGCACCAGGATGTAGCTGACGACTCCCATGCCCATCAATAACAATAGTCCCAACATCACCCGTCGGAAGGTGTGGTGTCGGCCAGTGACGTAGAGATAGAACGCTATTCCTGGAAAGTAGAGGAGATAGGATACATAGATGGTGTTGAGCAGGTCCGTCAGCCATGGTCGCACCCATGGTTGCAGCAAGATGGCGGCCTGATCGCCCAGGAGCCAGGCGTCTATGGCGGCCAGATGGGCATCGGCGGTGTGTGGATTGACGCGCAGGATGAAATTGGTGAACAGCGAATAGTAGAAGGCGCTCAGGAGGAAGAATGGGAACCAATCACGGAACAGCTGGACCAGTTTTCCGAGAAAATCCCACAGATAGCTTTCCGGATCGGCGCTGGCTTCCTCGGAGCGGGAAAAGGCGACGAACTCGGTGATGACGATCTTGAACAGCAGCAGCAGCAAAGGCAACAGGATGAAGAAGATGTCGAGCAGGCCGAGCTGGAACCGCCGATAGGAATCGGTGACCGCCAGCAGCACGAGAGCGGCCAGCGTCGCGGTCAGCGCCAGCAGATCTTCCACCCGGCTGGCCGCCACCACTCGCTGCCACCAGTTTCGCTGACCCGTCAAGGGGCGACCTCCTGAACCATCGGGGCGGTGGCCGAGGGGCTGGCCGTAGCGGTGGATGGGGCCAGGAGCGTGGGGAGACTGGCTGTCATCGGCACCCATCCTGGCTCCGCGTCGAGAACGGTGGGGAGGGGTCGATCGACCGCGGGGGGCGGCGCGGTCACGGCCGGAGGGCGCCAGTGGGCCAGTCGCCGTTCCCAGAAGGGGGAAAGCGTGCCGGGCGGGAATTTCGCCACCAACGCCCTGGCCTCGTCGCTGCGGCGCTCGTGCTCGGCCAGCAGGGCCAGCAGGTAGGCGTGGTCGGGCCGGGTCGCCGGGATGCTTTGGAAAGCGGCCATGTAGGGCATGGCCGCGGCCGGCCGCCCCTGCTCGAAATAGAGGATCGACAGCAGCAGGCGGGCGTTCCACCCCAGCTCGCCGTGGTCGACGACCGGTTCCAGGCGGTGGACGGCGCTGGCCGGTCGCTCGGCGAAAAAGTCGAGCACGCCCCACAGGTAGTTCTCGAGCGGGGAAGGAGGGGCCGGGGCCCGCCGGCGTCGGATATCGGCCAGCATGGCCTGGACCTCGGGCAGGTTGCCGTTGGCGAGCAGGGCCCGGGCCAGCCGGTCACGGGTGGCCAGATCATCCTGCCAGAGCAGGGATTCGACGTAGAGGGCCTGGGCTGATACCAGGTTCCCTTCTCGGTAGGCCAGATCGGCCTGGGAACGATAGATGCGGGCCACGGTGTCATGCACCAGCGCCCAGAAGGCGGCCAGTCCGGCGGCCGCCGTCAACGCGGCTCCCAGAGCGTAGGCCAGTCGGCGGGCGCCGTTCTTCCGCCAGGCGATCCGGGCGAGGATCGAAGCCAGCAGGCAAGGCACCAGCACCCCGATCAGCGCGAATCCGAATCGGGCGGCTTCTTCGATCCAGGGAAGTGGGCTCATCAGGTCGAAAACGAGGTGCGGCGGGCGGCGAGGACGGCCGGGCCGGGGCCAGCGGTCGCGGCTCGCCGCCTGCGGGTCAAGGCAGCTTGAGCTTCAGCAGCAGGAGTTCGACCAGCATCTTCGCCACCTGGTCGGACACGCCGGCCTTGCCCAGGTGGATGGCCAGTCGACCGTTCTCCATCGACAGTGGCAACGCCATCAGCGTGCCCGAGGCGGGAGCGGTCTTCCCCTCGAGCAGGCGCCCCAACGGCGAGATCTTGACGGGGCGCGTCAGCCGGAAGGTGTTGCCTTCGAACGACACGTGCTTCAGCAGCGTGGCCGCCTTCTGCGGCACCCCCAGCAGGGTGTCGAGGAACGAGGTCACCGACTGCTGCAGGGAAGGATCGGTCTTCAGGTCGATCCCTTCCGGCAGCAGGCCGCGGACCGCGAACTCGCGCAGATCCAGATCGAGCGCTTGCGGGACGATCGCGGCCCGCAGAGTGGTGCCGCCTTTCGTCACCAGGTGGAACCGGATCTGGTTGCCCTCCGGCTCGATGTCGAACTCCTTGAAGAGGGTGGTTCGATCCTTGGCCAGCTTGCCGACGAACTTCAGTACCAGGGGAGAGAACTCGAGAATGCCGCGCTGGGCGTCGAACCGGACCAGCTGATCGGCCACGACCTCTTTGACCTTTTCTTTGAAGGTCGCCTGCAGAGCCTTGAGCAGCTCCTCGGCCGGATTCCCGGCCTGAAGGGCGGGCCGTGCCAGCAGCACGAACGCCATCAGCGCCAGCCCTCGGGTCCATCGATGGCAACGACGATGTTCCATGTTCTTACCTCCTGTCCAGTGGGCACTGGAACGCTTTCGGCTCGTATCCTACCGCATTTCCTGGCAGAATGCGAATCCGGTGCCGGCCGCCCGCGTCCGCGTCCCCGTTGAACCGCGGGACGGCCGCCGCTATAATGCCGAAGAGAAACGCGAACCAAGAGGAGCCCGCCATGTCCAACCACATCGTTCGTTCGCGCCGGCGGTCAGGCCGCCTGGGCGCTCCGTGCCTCATCCTCGCCCTCGTGATCGGGCAGATCATTCCTGCCCTGGGCGGGCCGGCGGGCCAGTCCTACGAGGCCATGACCCGGCGGTACATGGAGACCTATCAGGCCTACCTGCGGGCCAAGATGGCCGGCGATCCTGCCGCTCCCCAGCGGTTGAAAGAATTCAACGACGCCTACCAGGAGTTCCTGGCCATCCTGAACAAAGGGCAGGGGAAAGGCCGCCCGGCCGGTTCGTCCCCCGCCGCGTCTGCCTCCACGCCCATGTCATCGGCAAACACAGAACCGGCGCGAGCGGCGGCGGCTGCCGTGGCGGGCCAGGCCGCGCCTGCCCCAGCGGCGGGCTCCCCCTCCCAGGAACCGCCTGCCCAGGCCCCGGCGAACCCTGGCCACGCCGCGGTCGCCGAACCGCCTGCCTCTCCCTCTCAGGTGGCGACCTCCGCGGCGAGCCCGTCTCCCCTCTCTTCCCCTGCCGCTCCTGAAAAGACCGCTCTTGCCAGCCCTGCCCCCTTCTTGTCGCCTCTCGACGAATCGAAAGCGCCCTTGGCCACGGCGTCGGACCCTCTGGCTTCGCCTCCCCGAGAGGGAGCCTCGCCCTCGGGCATCGCCTCCACGCCCGGGATCGGCGCAGAACCAGCCACTACCGCGACCACGCTTTCGGCAGGAACTGAGTCCGCTGTCGCCTCGCTTGCCCCGATGGTCGATCGAGACGACGGGGCATCAAGGGCCGCGCCCGGTGGCCAGCCCCCTCTTTCTGATCCGATCGCGGACCAGCCGATATTGGATTCCCCTCTCGCCACCCCTCCGACCGCGATGCCCCGCGAGGAAACCACTGCCCCCGACCAGGCGACGCCTTCCTCCTCCCCAGGAGAGCCGGCGCCTGGCGGCCCGGCCGATCAGCCCTGAACCTACCCCCTGCGGCCAGGGTTCTGGCGAAACGACAGAGGTTCGCCGCAGCGGGTCACGCGGCGTCGAAAGCGGTGACCTAGCCCAGCCACCACGCCAGCAGGTCGCCCACCAGCGCGACCATGCCGCCGCCTGCCACCAGCACCCAGAGCGCCCAGAACCGGCCGGGCGGAGGGGGCGTTTCTGGCGGCGGCCCCCCCCGTCGCCGGGCGACCGGCTCCTCCTCTTCCTCGGGATCGCTCAGCAGGCGATCCCAGGCGTTCAGGCCGTAGAAGAAGAAGGCGACCAGCAGCAGGAACAGGCAGAAATCCAGCAACGCGATCCACATGGCGGTGGGCCTGGCGGCATTCTACCCGCCCGGCTGGCGAGAGACAAGCGATGAGGGCCGCGGCAGGCCCCCCGTCTCAACTGCGTGAACCTTGCAATCGGAGCAGTTCCGAGACGGTCACGAACCGGTACCCGCACTGGCGGAGGGCGGGCAGCAGCACTGGCAGCACCCGCAACACTCCGGGATGGATGTCATGGAACAGCAAGACCGCGCCTGGGGACGTCTTGCGCAGAGTGCGGGCCAGCATCTGGTTGGCATCGCTCAACTGCCAGTCGCGGCTGTCGGCGTCCCACATGATGTGGGCCCACCCCGACCGATGGATCATGGCCCGGATCTCGGCATTGGTATGGCCGTAGGGCGGACGCACCAGCCGGCAGGGCTGATTGGTGCAGGCCTCGATGGTGGCGGCGGCGCGCTGCAGATCGGCGCGCGCGGTGGCCGGGCCCAGCCGCACCAGGGATTTGTGCGACCAGGAGTGGTTGCCGACCTCGTGACCCTCCCGCACCATGCGCTCGAGCAGCTCGGGATACGATTCGGCCCGGCTGCCCAGCACGAAGAAGGTGCCTTTGGCGCCGTGGGCCTGCAACAGATCGAGCAGACGCGGCGTGATCGACGGATGCGGTCCATCGTCGAAGGTCAGCGCCACCAGGCGGGTCGGGGCTCCTTGCGCCATCTTCTCGAGATAGGCGGCGCAGGTCTCGACCGTCATCGTCACTGGCAGATCGGCGCCGCCCGCGGCGCGCCAGGGTCGGCGCGTATCGCTCGGCGCTCCGGCCGGACGCGGCTCCGCCCCTTCCCCGCCTCCCTCCTCGCCTTCCATGCGTTCGAGCATGGTCAAGCTGAGGGCCTCGAGGTCGGTCGGGGGCTTGTACGGGATGCCCTGGGCGGCCTGCTGCGACGCCAGCACATACCCGAGGTCTTCCAGTCTCTGGGCCGCTGCCTCGAAGCGAGGATTCTGCCGCAGGCATTCCCGGAAATAGTGCGCGGCTTCTCGGTAGCGGCCGCGATCTTTCTCGAGCAGACCGAGGTTGTAGTAGATCCAGAACGAGGGGGTGATCGCCAGGCCGGCCTGGTAGACCCTGACCGCTTCTTCCACTCTCCCCTGGGCTTTCAAGGCCGAACCCAGGTTGTTGTAGAGGTGGATGTAGCGCGGATTGATCGTCAGGGCGCGATTCCACAGCAGGATGGCGTCGTTCAGCTGGCCCGCCCGCGCATACAGGATGCCCAGCGAGTTCAGCACGGTCACGTCGTTCGGCGTCTGTCGCAACCGTGCCGACAGCAGGGCGAACTCCTGCCGAATCCCCTGCGGGGTGAGGGGATCGGCGCCATAGCCGAAGATGGGTGGAGCGGTCAGCACCAGCACCAACACCACCCCTGCCCACCACCGCAGCAGCCGTCGCCAGGGCCAGAGAAGCATCATCCCGGGCTTCATCGGCAGGTTGCGAAGAATCCTGAACCCTATGGTGCGTCCGCCAGGTCTCGCACCAGGCCCCAGGCCTCCTGACGGAACCGGCCCGCCCCGCTCGGTTTCAGAACCGGCTCTGGCGGGGAAGCTACGGGGGACGACGCGCTCGCCGGGAGCCGTCCGCGCAGTTCCCTGGGGGAAGCAAGGCACGCCAGCAGGGCGATCCATTCAGGGTCGTGCTCGGGATGCAACGTGCTCAGGAAGCTGGCGATCTCGTCGGGAGGGCCGGCCTCCCCCCGTGCCAGCCAGTTGAAGACGGCCTGGTCGGTCCCGCTCCTGGCGTTTTCCTCCAGCCAGGTGGCGGCCCGCTGCTGGGCCCAGACGAAGCGCGGCATGGGGGCGAATCCCCGCCGCTCCAGGAGCGCGGCCAGCTCGCGCAAGGCATGGACGAACAGCCAGCCCATGGCCGGTCGCCCGTTCAGCAGGGGAGGGAAGGTGAAGTCAGGCACCAGACTGCCATCTGGCTGCTGTTGCGCGACCAGGAATGACGCCGCCTTCAACAGAGCGGTCTCCAGGGCCGGATCCAGATCCTGGACCCATCCCAGCACCGCCGCCGCGGTCAGGGTCGGAGTCACCACCCCGAACTCGGGGGCGGCCGGGAAGGAGAAGGAGCCATCCGGCCGTTGCCAGCGGGCCAGTTCGAGGGCCCAACTGGCCAGCGGCGAGAGCGGCCGCGCCAGTTGGCGCTCTCGGGCCAGGTGATTGGCCAGCGCCAGCGGCATCACCTGATGGCAGCAGAAGCACCCCTGGCGGGTCTGCCGCTCCGCCACCGCGGTCGTCAAGGCCGCGAGCCGATGTTCCAGCCGCCGACGACGGGCCCCCGTCCCTTCGATGCGCAGCTCCCAGGACGGGCTGGCCGGGGCCGGCAGGGCGGCGAGCGCGATCAGTTCGATCCGATCGGTCCACGGATCGGCCAGCGGAAAGACCAGCAGGTCCCCGTGTTCGGTCTGCCAGCCGGCCACCGCCGCCTGCGAGGCCGTCTTGGCCACCCCGAGGCGCGCGGCTCGGCCCATGCCCCAGACGCCCGGATGGGTCGCCGAGACCAGCAGGCGATCGACGGCCATCGGTTCAGGAAAGACGATGGCCACCCCTTCCGCGGTCTGATCCAGGCGGTAGGGGATGGCGGGCTCGCCGCCGATCGGGGGGCTCGTCCCCAGGCCGACGATCACCCAACCGACCAGCCCCGCGACCACGACCAGGACGAATCGGCGGCCGACCCGATGAGGCGAGCGGGCGCTCACGCGGGATGGTCTTCCTTCCGCAGATGGTATTTCTTCAATTTGTAGTGCAGGTTCTGTCGGGTCACCCCCAGCAGTTCGGCCGCTCGGGAGTAGTTCCAGCCGGTGGTCTGCAGCGCCCGCCGGATCAGCTCCTCTTCGATCTGATCCATGGTCTGATCGAGGGGCAGCAGGCCGGGGGGCAGGCTGGCCAGGGCGGGGTTCTTCCCTCCTCCGGGCAGCGGAATGTCCTCTGGCTGCAGGGCCCCGCTGCGCTTCAGAATCACGGCCCGCTCCAGCACGTTTTCCAGCTCCCGCACGTTGCCGGGCCAGGAATGGCTGCGCAGATGGGCCAGGCAGGCCTCATCGACCGTGAATGGCCCCCGGCGATGCTTTCGCCCGAACCGCTCGAGCAGGAAGGCCACCAGGTCGGGCAGGTCTTCCCGGCGTTCACGGAGCGGCGGCAGGTCGATTTCGACCACGTTGATCCGATACCACAGATCTTCGCGGAAGCGCCCGGCCGCCACTTCCTCGCGCAGGACCCGATTGGTGGCGGCGATGATCCGCACGTTGGCGGCGGCGGGGCGCGGATCGCCCACCCGTTTGTAGCTGCCGTCCTGGAGCACCCGCAGCAGCTTGGCCTGGCTGGCGGCCGCCAGATCGCCGATCTCGTCGAGGAACAGCGTGCCGCCCTCGGCTTCCTGGAACAACCCCGGCTTGTCGGACAGCGCCCCCGTGAAACTCCCTTTGATGTGACCGAACAGTTCGCTCTCGAACAGCGTCTCGGGAATGGCGCTGCAGTTGACGGCGACGAACGGTCGGTTCGCCCGCGCCGATCGCTCGTGGAGCAGCCGCGCCACCAGCTCCTTGCCGGTGCCGCTCTCGCCCTGGATGAGCACCGTGCTCTCGGTGCCGGCCACCGCTTCGATCAGCTCGAGCACGCTCTTCATGCGGGGGGAACGGCCGATCAGGCGAGGCTCCCCTCCGCTCGGGGCGCCCGCCGCCTCGGCGGGCTCCAGGGCTCGCCGCACGGCCGCCTTGAACTCGCTGACCTCGAACGGCTTCAAGAGGTAGTCCCGTGCCCCCAATCGGACCGCCGCCACCGCTGTCTCCACCGAGGAATAGGCGGTCATCAAGATGCAGGGCACGCTGGGGGTCTTCTCCCGCAGCCGGGCCAGCAGGTCGAGCCCCGACAGGCCCTCCATCCGGATGTCGGAGACCACCAGAGCCGGCGGGTGGGCCTGGATGTGGCGCAAGGCCTCCTGAGGATCCAGGAAGTCGTGCACCGTGTGCCCGTCGGATTCCAGGGCCCGCTTCAAGGCCCGCAACAAACGCGCTTCGTCGTCGATCAGGACGATGGGATGACCCATCTGCTCACGCTCCTTTGGCGGGTTCCTCCCCGGGCGGCGAGGAGCCCGGCGAGGTGGTCCGCACCGTGAAATGGAAGGCGGTCCAGCCGTCCGCCGTTCGTTCAGCCCAGATCCGCCCGCCGTGTCCTTCGACGATCGACTGGCAGATGGCCAGGCCCAGCCCCGTCCCCTGGGCCTTGGTGGTCATCAGGGGTTCGAACAGGTGCGCCGCCACCTCCCCGGCCAGCCCCGGCCCGTTGTCGGCCACCGTGATCCGCACGGCATCGGGCCCGGCCGGCCCCGCCGTCACCCGGATCCGCGGGTTCTCGACCGTCGCCACCGCATCGCGCGCATTGTCGAGCAGATTGCGCAGCACCTGGGAAAAGCCGGTGGCGTCGGCCAGGACCGTCACCGGCGGGAACGGCGCGGTTTCGATCGTCAGGCCGCGCCAGGCGGCCCCGCCCGCCAGGCGGTGCAGGAGGCCGGTCACCAGATCGGGCAGGCAGTGGGGCTGCAGGTCGGGCGGTCGGTTGTGCGCATAGCGCAGCAGCGATTCGACGATCGCCCGGCAACGCTTGGTCTCCTCGACGATCGCCTCCAGGTCGCCGGCATCGGGCGGCTGGCCAGCCCGGACCGCCTCCTGGATCAAGCCGGCGCTGACCAGGATCGTGCCCAGCGGATTGTTGATCTCGTGGGCCACATTGGCGGAAAACCGCCCCAGCACGGCCATCTTCTCCTTCTGCAGCAACTGGTTCTGCACCTCGAGCAGGCGCTCCTGGGCCGCTCGCAGCTCCCGCACCATCCGGTTGAAGCTGCGCGCCAGCACGCCGATCTCGTCCCCTTCGCTGCGGAAGTCTTCCTCTTCGAGAGGTAGCTCCTGCCAATGCCCTTCGGCCACTCGTTCGATCCCTTTCCGCAACCGGCGCAACGGTCGGAACAACCGCCGGCCGAGGAAGTAGCCCAGGACCAGCAAGCCTCCCACCTCCAGCAGGGCGAGCCGAATCATCAGGGCATTGACTCCCGTCCGTGACAGCGTGGCCATGTCGGCTTCATAGCCGACCATCAGGAAGGGGCCGCCCGGTTCCAGCGGTTCGGCGCGCAGTCGCAGAAACCGGCCCCGGTGCAGCCGCTGGAAGGTCACGCCTCCTGGTTCGAACTCCCGCAGATCGGCCGGCGGGGGGCAATCGGGGGAATGGGTCAGCAAGCCTTCGCGGTCCCAGAGGGCGTAGAACGGAATCCGGATCTCGCCAGGCCGCCGGGCCACCACCACCAGCAGAGGGCGCTTCGGCACTCGGCTGGCGGCCACCAGGTAGGAAGTGCCCGACAGAGGCCCCGCCGCGGTCAGGCGCACCGGCCACCGCCGGGCCGGCAGGAACGGCCCGCGCAGGCGGATCGAAGGATGCAGCAGGGGGATGCCCTCGCGGTAGACTTCGATCCAGTCGAGGGTCAGGTGGCGCTTCAGTTGTTCGGCCACGCTGAGGGCTTCGTCCAATCCGGCCTCCGAGAAATCGAGAACGCCCAGGGCCGCGCTCACCTGCTGGGAGATCGAGGCGAGAGCCGCCTGCTCGGCCGCCAAGGACTGCAGCACCTGCTCGCGCAGCCCCTGCAGCTTCTCGAGATCGGAGGCCTCGAGCGAGATGCTCAGCGTCTGGGCGGCCCAGTACGAGGTGGCCGAGGTCAGCAGAACGATCAGGATGACGAATCCCAGGCCGATCTTCAGCTGGATGCTCATGCCATCAGAACGGGCCGGCCTGGGTCGGGGAAAGGTCGCCGGCGAGCGGGGCCAGGGGCCGCACCCAGACTTCGCTGGCCAGACGCTGGTCGGAGAAGGGGACGGGGACTCGCTCGCCGGTCGGGTGGAATCCCACCCGGGTCAGGAACTTCCCCACCCGTTGATTCGTGACCGGCAGCTCGATCCGGAGAACGCGCAGTTCGGGCCAGCCCTGCACCCGTTTGAGGAGGAGGTCGACCGCGCGGGTGCCCCAGCCGCGATGCTGCCAGGGCTCGGCCAGCAGGAACCGATCGATCAACGCCGTGTCCGGATACGGGTGGCCGCGCACCAGCGCGATCACCCCGATCAGCTCCCCATCGACCCGCAGCCCCCACACGTAGCGATCGGCGCATGAGCGCCCGGCCGGCAGCCAGGCGAACAGCCGTGCCGCTGCCTCCGGGTCGGCCGGCCGCCCATAGACCCGGTAATGGTACTCGGGCGCCGCCTCGAGCAACCGCTGGACCGCCGCGATCTCGGCCGGTCGCCCGCTCAGCTCGCTCATGCTCAGCTCCGCCATCCTTCCCCTCGGTGGTTGGAGTTCGCTGGTTTCCCACTATACCGCGCCCGGCCCTCGCCCGACAAACCGATCGCCCAGCCCGGTCGCAGGCGGTCGGTGGTCCCCGGCCGCCCGCGACCTCTGAGCGAGGGCGCGACGTCGTCAAACCTCGGCCTGGGCGCTGGCGGACGGGGCCGTGCTGCCATGGAAAACCCGCCCGTCGCCGAGGAGGCGACGGGCGGGCCGGCCAGCGCAGGACCGCTCAGTAGGTGACGAGCTTGGCGAACGACTCCGGATCGAGGCTGGCCCCGCCGACCAGGGCGCCATCGATGCCCTCTTCGCGCATGTAGGTCGCCATGTTCTCGGGTTTGACCGAGCCGCCGTACAGGATGCGCAGCTTGTCGGCCGCGCCGCTGCCGAACCGGCTGTGGATGAACTCGCGGATCAGGGCGATGGCGTCATGGGCATCCTTGGCGGAGGCATTGCGCCCGGTGCCGATGGCCCAGACCGGCTCGTAGGCGATGACCATCGTGCCAATCACGTTCTCCGGCACATTCTTGATGCCCAGATCGAGCTGGTTGAGGATCACCTGCTCGGTCAGGTTCTGTTCCCGTTCTTCGATCTTCTCGCCCACGCACAGGATGGGGATCAGCCCATGCGTGATCGCCGCCAGGACCTTCTTGTTGATCAGTTCGTCGGTCTCCCCGAACACCCAGCGGCGCTCGGAATGCCCCAGGATGACGAACTCGCAATGCAGGTCCTTGAGCATGGGGCCGGAAACCTCGCCGGTGAAGGCGCCACTGTCGGCGAAATACATGTTCTGAGCGCCCAGCAGGATCGGCGTGTCGCGCCGCGCCTGATCGACCGCATGGATCAGGGGGAAGGGCGGGCAGATCAGCACGTCGCGGTCGCGCACCGCAGCGATCTTGGGCAGCAGGGCGGCGACGAACGACTTCGCCTCCTGCACCGTCTTGTGCATCTTCCAGTTGGCGGCGATCAGGGGCCGTCTGGCCATGTCAGGCGCCTCCGACCATGTTCTTGATGTCGCGCGAGAAGATTTCGATGCCGGGCAGCGTCTTCCCTTCGAGGAACTCGAGGCAGGCGCCACCGCCGGTCGAGACGTGCGAGACCTTGTCGGCCGCGCCCATCTGTTCGATGGCCGCCACCGAGTCGCCGCCGCCGACCACGGTCACCGCCTTCAGCCCGGCCAGGCACTCGGCGATCTTGCGGGTGCCGGCGTCGAACGGCTTGGTCTCGAACACGCCCATCGGGCCGTTCCACAGCACCGTCTTGGCCTTCTGCAATTCGGCGGTGAACTTCGCCACGGTCTTCGGGCCGATATCCAGCCCCATCTCGTCGGCGGGCATGGCGGTGATGTCGACCGTCTTGGTGGCGACGCCGGGCTTGATCTCAGGCGCGGTCACCACATCGACCGGCAGCACCAGGTTCTTGCCGCTGGCCTTGGCCTGGTCGAGGATCTTCTTGGCGACCTCGAGCCGGTCGGTTTCGCACAGCGATTTGCCGATCTGGTGGCCCATCGCCTTCAGGAAGGTGAAGGCCATGCCGCCGCCGATCAGCAAGGTATCGACCTTGCCCAGCAGGTTCTCGATGACCAGGATCTTGTCGCTGACCTTGGCGCCGCCCATGATGGCCACCATCGGTCGCTCGGGATTCTGGGTCACCTTGTTCAGGTAGGTGATCTCCTTCTCCATCAGGAAGCCGGCGTAGGCTGGCAGCGTGTCGGCGATCCCCGCCGTCGAGGCATGCGCCCGATGGGCCGTGCCGAAGGCGTCGCTGACGTAGATGTCGCCCAGGGACGCCAGCGCCTTGGCGAAGGCCGGATCGTTCTTCTCTTCACCGGCATGGAACCGCAGGTTCTCGAGCAGCAGCACCTCGCCGTCCTTCAGGTTCCTGGCCAGCTTCGCCACTTCCTCGCCGATGCAATCGGGGGCGAAGGTGACGGGGCGGCCCAGCAGCTCCTGCAGACGCTGATGGACCGGTTTCAGCGAATACTTCGGATCGGGAGTGCCCTTGGCTTTGCCCAGGTGGCTCATGACGATCAGCCGGCCGCCCTGGTCGAGGATGTGCTTGAGCGTTGGGATCGCCCCGCGGATGCGGGTATCGTCGGTGATGGCGCCGGTCGTTTTGTCGAGCGGCACGTTGAAATCGACCCGGACCAGCACGCGTTTGCCTTTGAACTGGATATCCCGGATGGTGCGGAACATGGGTGGTCAATGCCTCCTTGTCAGTGTCGGAATCGGGGGCGTCGCGGTCGGGGCGGCACGGGCCGGAGCCGCGGTCATCGGGCTCCGGCCCGCCGCATCGCCGGTAGGCTTACAGGCTCGCCATGTGGGCGGCCAGGTCGAGCAGCTTGCAGGAGTAGCCCCACTCGTTGTCGTACCAGGCCACGACCTTGACGAAGGTCGGGTTCAGCATGATGCCGGCTTTGGCGTCGAAGATCGAGGTGCGGGGATCGCCGTTGAAATCGGTGGAGACCACGTCATCTTCGGTGTAGCCGAGGATGCCCTTCAGCTCGCCTTCGCTGGCCTTCTTCATGGCCGCCTTGATCGCTTCATACGCCTTGGCGGTGTCGGGATCGGGGGCCTTCTCCAGGCGCGCCGTCAGGTCGACGACCGAGACGTTGACGGTGGGCACCCGGAACGCCATCCCGGTCAGCTTGCCCTTCAGCGAGGGGATGACCTTGGTGACGGCCTTGGCCGCCCCGGTCGAGGACGGGATGATGTTGACGGAAGCCGCGCGTCCGCCGCGCCAGTCTTTCTTCGAGGGGCCGTCGACCGTCTTCTGGGTGGCGGTGGTGGCATGCACCGTGGTCATCAGGCCTTCCACCACGCCCCAGTTGTCATGCAGCACCTTGGTGATGGGAGCCAGGCAGTTGGTGGTGCAGGAGGCGTTGGAGACGATCACGTCGTCGCGGGTCATCGTCTTGTGGTTGACGCCCATGACGAACATCTTGGTGTCGTCTTTCGAGGGGGCGGAAATGACGACCTTCTTGGCCCCGGCCTTCAGATGCGCTTCGCAACTGGCCTTGTCGAGGAACAGGCCGGTGCACTCGGCGATGATCTGGGCGCCGACCTCGTTCCACTTCAACGCGGCCGGATCCTTCTCCCCGGTGACCCGGATCTTCTTGCCGTTGACCACGAGCTGGTTGCCCTCGGTGGCGATGGTGCCTTTGAACTGCCCATGGACAGAGTCATATTTCAACATGTACGCCAGATACTCGGCGTCGAAAAGATCGTTGATGCCGACCACTTCGATATCGGAACGTTGCATGGCAGCCCGGAACACCAGGCGGCCGATGCGTCCGAACCCGTTGATCCCGATCTTGATGGTCATGGAAAGAACCTCCTGTCGGTTGAGATGTGGGGGGAATATACCATGAACCAGGAAAAAAGATAAGCCCCGCTGAGCGCGGGGCGAAGATGACGACGAATGGCTGAGGATGACTCAGTCTTTCAGTTGTTCCTTCAGGGCGGCCAGCTTGTCGCGCATCAGGTCGCCGATCGTGTCGGAGAACCCTTCGTTCGACTGCTGCTGGAACTTCTTCAGCTCGCGCTGCTCGCTGTCGAGGACCGCTTCCTTGATCGACAGCTTCAGCTTGCGGTTCTTGCGGTCGATCTCGAGGACCTTGACCGTCACGATGTCGCCTTCCTTCACGGCCTCGCTGGGGTGCTGCACCCGCTCCTGGGCGATCTGGGAGACATGGATGAACCCGCGGACGTTCTCGGCCAGTTCGACCTCGGCGCCGCTGTTCTCGATGTGGATGACCTTGCCCTGCTGTAGGGAATTGACCGGGAAGCGCTTCTCGATGCCCTTCCAGGGGTCTTCGCCGACCCGCCGCAGCGACAGGCCGATCTTCTGCTTGTACTTGTCGAGTTCGTAGATGGCGACCGTGACCTGATCGCCGACCTTCAGCACGTCGGCCGGATCTTTGACGTCGTTCTGCCAGCTGAACTCGGAAATGTGCAGCAGGCCTTCCAGGCCGTTCTCGAGCTGGACGAACGCGCCGTAGCTGACCAGGTTCTTCACCACGCCCGTCACGATGTCGCCGACCTTGAACAGTTTGTCGAGATCGGTCCAGGGATCGTTGGTCGTCTGCTTCAGGCCCAGCGACAGGCGCCGGTTGTGAGAGTCGATGTTGAGGATCTTGACTTCGACTTCCTGGCCTTTCTCCAGGATCTCTTTGGGGTGGTTGACCTTCTTCACCCAATCCATGTCGGAGATGTGCAGCAGCCCTTCGATGCCTTCCGCGATCTCGACGAAGGCGCCGAAGTCGGTCAGGTTGTTGACCCGGCCTTTGACCAGGTCGCCGACTTTGAAGCGCTGCTCGATGTTCTCCCAGGGGTGGGGCTGGGTCTCTTTGTAGGAGAGGGAAATGCGTTTCTTCGCCTTGTCGATCTCCTTCACCAGGACGGTGATGGTGTCGCCCGACTTGACGATGTCGCTCGGGTGCCGCACGTTGCGGGCCCACGACAGGTCGGAGATGTGGACCAGTCCCTCCACGCCTTCCTCGAGTTCGACGAAGGCTCCGAAGTCCATCAGGTTCTTGACCTTGCCCTGGTACTTCCGGCCGACCTCGTACCGCTGATCGACGGTGACCCAGGGGTCTTCCTTCTTCTGCTTCAGGCCCAGCGAGATCTTGCCCTTCTCATGGTCGATCTTCAGGATCTTGGCCTCGATCTCCTGGCCGGGCTGGACGACTTCGCGGGGGTTGGTGATCACCGACCAGCTCAGGTCGTTGCGGTGGATCAGCCCTTCGACGCCATCGCCCAGGTCGACGAAGGCGCCATACTCGACCAGGCGCGACACCACGCCTTTGATCAGGTCGCCCGGCTGGTACTTCTCGAAGATCTCGCTGCGCCGCTTGTTGCGCATCTCCTCGACCACCGCCCGCTCCGAGACCACCACATTCTTGCGGCGGCGATCGAACTCGGTCACCATCATCGGGAAGGACTTGCCGATGCTCTCCTTCACATTCTTGCCATGCGACAGCTGGCTCTGCGGCAGGAAGGCGCGCACGCCGCCGATGTCGACGTTGTAGCCGCCCTTGATCCGCTCGCGCAGGATGCCCTCGATCGGCGTGTGGTTCTTGTGCGCTTCCTGGATCTGATCCCAGGCGTCCAGTTCGCGGGCCCGGCGATGCGACAGCACCAGCTGGCCGCGACCGTCGTCGACGCTCTTGACGTAGACGCGGATCTTGTCGCCGACCTTCAGCGATTTCACCATCTCCCCGTCGAATTCTTCGACCGGGATCACGCCATCGGTCTTGTACCCGAGATCGACGAAGATGCCGGTCGGGGTCAGATCGATGACCGTGCCGGTGACGATGGCACCGTTCCGGATCGTACGGAACTCCCCGCTCATTTCTCTCTCGAGGTCCTCCATCGTCATCTGTGATTCATCTTTCACTGGGGTGTTGGCGGGTTTGACGACGTCTTCCATACGTTCCTCCATCCGGAAATTGGCAGCCTTGGCTGTGGCGATTTCGATGATGCGGTCGACCACCTGTTCGATGGTCAGATCCGTGGTATCCAAAAAGTGGGCCCCTTCGGCCTGGCGTAGCGGGGCGACGTCCCGCGTCGAGTCGATCTGGTCGCGGCGCGCGATCTCTTCCATCAGCGATTCGAGGCTGACGGCGAACCCCTTGGCCCGCAGTTCCTTCAACCGGCGCTCGGCGCGCTCCCGGATCGAGGCGCTCAGGAAGATCTTGACCCGCGCGTTCGGGAAGACCACCGTGCCGATGTCGCGGCCATCGACCACCCAGCGCCCGTGCGCGCCGATCTGCTGCTGCAGGCGGGTCATGCACTCCCGCACCTTGGCGTCTTTGGCTACATCGGAGACATGCCGCGTCACCTCGGGGTCGCGGATCGCCTCGGTGACGTCGGTGCCGTTCAAAAACACGCTGGGCAAGGGGGAACCCGGGCGCTCCTCGAACCGCAGGTTCGAACTCGCGGCGCAGGCATACAACTGGTTCGGGTCATGGAAATCGACCCCCTCGCGCAGGGCCTTCAGGGTAACAGCACGGTACATGGCCCCGGTGTCGAGATAGGAATACCCCAGTTTCTCGGCGACCTTCTTGGCGACAGTGCTCTTTCCGGCTCCGGCGGGACCGTCGATGGCGATGATGGTAGCCGACGGGCCCTCTGTCTGGTGATGAGATTCCAAGGCTGAACGACCAACTCCTGCGGACATTCGCCCCCGAAAAGGGAAATACGGGCGAGTAGTGCCGAACAACGTACAACATTTCACAGGAAGATGCAAGCGAAAAAGTTCGCGGCCGAAAGGAAACCCCGTGGTCGGTCCTGGGGCTGCTTCCGGCGTCCGTCAGGCGCGGGCCAGGCGGCGGAGTTCGGCCTCGAAGCCCGGGAAGGACACGTCGATCCACTGGGCCTCGCGGAGCAAGGTGGTGCCGGTCGCCGCCGTGGCCAGGATGGCCACCGCCAGTCCGATCCGGTGGTCGCCGTGGGTGTCGGCCCAGGCCGGCGCGATGGGTCGTCCCCCGCCGGGGAGCTTGAATCCGTCGGGAGTTTCGGTGATCGCCAGGCCGAAGCGTTGCAGCTCCTGCGCCAGACTGGCCAGCCGGTCCGATTCCTTCCGGCGCAACTCCTCGGCGCCGCGCACCGACGAGGGCCCCTCGGCCAGGGCCATGGCGACGGCCAGCAGGGGAATCTCATCGATCAGACCGGGAATGTCGGCTGGTTCCAGGTCGAGACCGCGCAACCCCCGGCCGCGCACGACCACGTCACCGATCGGCTCGCCATCCTTTTCTTCGCGATGGAGGACCTCGATGTCGGCGCCCATGCGGGCCAGAATGCCGAGATACCCGGTGCGGGTCGGATTCAAGCCCAGGTCCCGCAGCACCACCTGGCTGCCGGGATGGATGGCCGCCCCGACCGCAAAGACCGCGCCGGCGCTCGGATCTTTCGGGATGAGCCGGTCGCCGGCGTGCGGCACCCCTGGCCCCCTCAGGGTGATGCGGGTCCCCTCCTGCCGGCAGTCGACGCCCATGGCCCGCAGCATGGTCTCGGTATGGTCGCGGGTCGGGATCGGCTCTTCGATCGTCGTGATCCCTTCGGCCGCCAGGCCCGCCAGCAGCAGCGCCGATTTGACCTGAGCCGATGGGACCGGCAGGCGGTAGTGGAGCGGTCGCAGCCGCTCCCGGCCCTGGATGCACACGGGCAGTCGGGTGTCCTGGGCGCGCCCCCACAGACCGGCCCCGGTTTCCCGCAAGGGTTCGATGATGCGTCGCATCGGGCGCTGGCGCAACGACGCGTCGCCGGTCAGGATGGTCAAGCCGGGCAGGCCGGTCGCGATGCCCGCCAGCAAGCGGGCCGTGGTGCCGGAGTTCAGGCAGGGAATGGGTTCCGCCGGCTCCTGGAGATGGCGGGCGCCGCCCACGCCGCCCACCGTGACCGCGGTTTCCGACCCCAGGTCGATCGCGACGCCGAACCGGCGCAGGGCCTCGCGCGTGGCTAAAATGTCCCAGCCGGTGGCCAGGCCGGTGATCCGGCTGGTGCCCTCAGCCAGGGCCGCCAGCAGAAGGGCGCGATGGGAGATCGACTTGTCGCCGGGCAGGCGCGGTTCCCCTTGGAAGGTGCGACACGGAGCGATCTCGAGGGTGCGGCCCATGGCGGGCTCACATCGGCTTGCTGGTCATGATGGCCAGGATCTGGGCGTCGGTGCCGACCATGCCCGGCGCCGCCACCAGGCCGATGTTGCGCAGGCTCTCCTCGACGGTGGCGCCCACCACCCCGTTGGTGCTGGGCAGGCAGATCCCGTGCAGGGCCAGGAAGGCGGCCTGGAAGGCCGCATCGACCGCCGTGATCAGCTTGATGGCGCACCCGACCTTGGCGCCGTCGCAGATGATGCCGGTGATGCCGCCGGTCATGGTGTTGACAGCGGCGGTGATGGCCTCGAGCCCGCCGCCGAGCAGGTAGGTGACGCCGGCGGTCAGGCCGGTGCCGGCGCAGACCACGCACCCGCACATGGCCGACAGGGTGCCGGTGTGATGCTTCAGGATCGAGGTGATGGCATGCGCCAGCGCCAGCGCCTCGGTGAGGCGCGCCTCGGGCAGGCTGCGCACGGTGGCCAGCACGGAGAGCGGCAGGGTGATGGTCAGGCCCTGATTGCCGGAGCCGCCCGAGGTCATGACCGGCAGCTCGCAGCCGGACATGCGCGCGTCGACCGCCGCCGAGGTCAGCATCTTGGCGCGCGTGATGACGTCGTTGGCCAACCACCCCTTCTGGATCAGGGTGCGGTAGGCGCCGCCGACCTTCAGGCTGCCCCCGTTGTGCAGGCCGGCCTCGGCCACCTTCCGGTTCATGTCGATGCCTTCCAGCAGGAACGTGCGGGTGGCGGCCGGCAGGGCCGGCAGCGCCTCGAGCAGGGCGGCTACCCGTTCGTTGGCCAGGGCCTGCCGCGCCTCGAGCACCTTGCTGCTGCGTTTCGGGTCGGGCTCGGGGGCTTCGTGGACGACGGTGCCGTTCCGTTCCAGGCGGGCGAGGTGTTCATGGCTGCCGCTGATCACCGCCCGGCCTTGTCCGCTGCGGGAGCGGGCGGTGCAGTCGAGGTGCAACCCTTGCCGCGACTGATCGAGACGCAGGACGATCCGACCGTCCTGGACCAGGCTCTGCGCCTTGGCCAGCCGGGCCTCGTCGATGGCGTTCAGGATGGTGAGATCGGTCGGCCCGTCCGACAGGACGCAGCCCAGCGCGGCCGCCAGTTCGATGCCGCGGGCGCCGTGCGTGCCCGGGATGCCCACTTCGACGGCGTTCTTGAACAGGTTGGTCGAGACCTGGACCTCGAGGCGCTCGATCTCGCCGCCGGCCAGGCGGGTGGCGTGGCAGGCCGCCAGGGCGATGGCGGCCGGCTCGGTGCAGCCGCAGGCCGGCTTGATATCGTGGTGAAGAGCCTCTTCCAGGCAGGCCAGCGTGGTCATGGGATCCTCCAAGTCGTTGTGGGAAACTGTAGCATGCGACAGAACCGCTTCGCAACCGGCCGTTGCGGTGATCAGGGCGGCTGGCGCGAGGTTTTCGCCAGGAGAGACGCGGCGAGCGGTTGGTCAGGCTCTCCGTGTTTCGCGTCCCCTCTTCGCCCGCTGACAGCGACCCATCAGGCGGGGGGGCGACCGTGGAAGCCGCCAGGCGAGTGGCCGGAGCGAGTCGTCGAAAAGGAGAACGCCCCCGCGCGGGCGGGGGCGTTCCAGAACGGCCAGGAAGGAACGGTTACTCGTCGAAGGCGCCACCACCACCCGTGGCCGGCTTGTCGGCCGGCTTATCAGCCGGTTTGTCGGCGGGTTTGTCGGTGGCCGCCGCCGGAGCATCGGCCGGCTTGTCGGCGGGTTTGTCGGTCGCCGCGGGGGCGTCGGCCGGTTTGTCGGCGGGTTTGTCGGCCGGCTTGGCGGGGGCATCGAGCGCGTCGAAGCCATCGCCAACGCTGCCGCCGGTGGCGGGTTTGGCGGGCTTGGCCGGCTCATCGAGGCCGCCGAACCCGTCGTCTCCGCTGCCGCTGGTCGCCGGTTTGGCCGGCTTGGTGGGTTCATCGAGGCCGCCGAACCCGTCGTTGCCGCTGCTGGGCGCTGCCGGCTTGGTGCCGGTCGAGGTCTCGGTCGTGGCGGGCAGAGGTTCATCGAGCGTGTCGGAGGCGGTTTCCTCGCCGAGGAGCCCTTCTTCATCCTCGGGCAGGATGGTGTCATCGGTGCCCATCAACGGATCTTCATCGTCGAGGATGCCCTCCTCGGTCGGCACCGCCGCCCCGCCGGTCTTGGGGTCGACCAGTTTCAGCGCGCCTTCCTTGTAGGCCGTGCGCGCCTCTTCCTTCAACCGCCGCTCGGCCGGATTGAAGCCGAGGAGATACTGGATGCTGGGCGAATAGGACACGGTCAGTCCGGAGACGACGACCGCCACCATGCTCATCAGCTTGATCAGGATGTTCAGCGAGGGGCCGGAGGTGTCCTTGAACGGATCGCCGACCGTGTCGCCGACCACGCCGGCCTTGTGGCAATCAGAGCCTTTGCCGCCGTGCTGGCCGGATTCGATGTATTTCTTGGCGTTGTCCCAGGTGCCGCCGGCGTTGGCCATGAAGATGGCCACGGCGAAGCCGCAGGCCAGGCCGCCGATCAGCAGGCCCATCACCCCGCTGGGGCCGAGGATCAGACCGATGACGACCGGGATGATGATGGCCAGCAGGCTGGGGAACACCATCTCCTGCTGGGCTCCCTTGGTCGAGATCGCCACGCACGACGCGTAGTCGGCCTTGGCGCCGGGTTCGCCCTTCAGCAGGCCAGGGATCTCCTTGAACTGGCGGCGCACTTCCACGACCATGCTGTGGGCCGCCCGTCCGACCGCTTTCATGGTCAGGGCGCAGAACACGAAGACGAGCATGGCGCCGACGAAGACCCCGACCAGCACCTGCGGGTTCATCAGGTTGACGTCGAAGTAGACCATGAAGTCGTGCAGCGAGGCCGTCTCCACCGGAATGGCGGTCTTGGGCCCGGTGAAGATGTATTTGTCGACGATGTCCCCGGTCGAGTTGGCCAACCGGATCAGCCCCATGCGCAGCTCTTCGACGTAGGCGCCGAGCAGGGCCATGGCGGTCAGCGCCGCCGAGCCGATGGCGTAGCCCTTGCCGGTGGCGGCGGTCGTGTTCCCCAGGGAGTCGAGCGCGTCGGTCCGCTTGCGGACCTCGGGACCCATGTGCGACATCTCGGCGTTGCCGCCAGCGTTGTCGGCGATCGGACCGTAGGCGTCGGTGGCCAGGGTGATGCCCAGGGTGGCCAGCATGCCGACCGCGGCGATACCGATGCCGTACAGACCCATGGCCGAGTTCTCGAACCCGCCGGCGAAGCCGTAGGCGAACAGGATGGCCACGCAGACCACCACGACCGGCACGCCGGTCGACAGCATGCCCGAAGCGATCCCTTCGATGATCACAGTGGCCGGGCCGGTGGTCGACTGGGCGGCCACCTCCTTGGTCGGTTCGTAGTCGGCCGAGGTGTAGTACTCGGTGGCCCAGCCGATGATGATGCCGGCCATCAGGCCGCTGAGGATCGACCCGTAGATGTAGAAATGGTCTGGCAGCAGGACGTAGACCAGAACCGCCGCGCCGATCGCGGTCAGCAGCGACGCGAGGTTGATGCCCTTCCCGAGCGCCGCCACCAGGTCTTTCTGGGAGGCGTCCTCCTGGGTGTTGACGAAGTAGACGCCCAGCAGCGAGAAGATGATGCCGACCCCCGAAATGGCCATCGGCAGAATGATCGCCCCGAGCTGGTACTTGAGCAGCGCCTGGCTCGAGAAAGCTGTCGCGCCGAGCGCCGCCGTGGCCAGGATCGAGCCGCAGTAGGATTCATAGAGGTCGGCGCCCATGCCCGCCACGTCGCCGACGTTGTCGCCGACGTTATCGGCGATGACGGCCGGGTTGCGCGGATCGTCCTCGGGAATGCCGGCTTCGGTCTTGCCGACGAGGTCGGCGCCGACATCGGCGGCCTTGGTGAAGATGCCGCCCCCGACGCGCGCGAACAACGCCTGCGAGCTGGCCCCCATGCCGAAGGTCAGCATGATGGTGGTGATCTCGACGTAGTCCTTCACCCGGAACATGCTGTCCTTGAACGTTTCCTTGGCCTCCATGATCCAGGTCAGGATCTTCCACCAGATCGAGATGTCCAGCAGGCCCAGCCCCACCACGACGAAGCCCATGACGGCGCCGCTGCGGAACGCCACCTGCAGCCCCTGGTTGAGGGACTTGGCGGCGGCCGCGGCCGTGCGGTTGCTGGCATTGGTGGCGGTGATCATCCCGAGGTAGCCGGCCAGCCCGCTGAAGAAGCCCCCGGTCAGGAAGGCGATCGGGGTCCAGGGGCTCTGGACATGCAGGACGAAGGCCAGGAACGCGAAGAAGGCGAAGGCGAACAGGAAGAAATACCCCACCACTCGATACTGGCTCCAGAGGTAGGACATCGCCCCTTCTTTGACGTAGCTGGCGATCTCCTGGGAGCGTTGACTCCCTGGATCGGAAGCCATCATGTTCGAATAGAAAATGTAGGCGAACACGAGGGCGAGCAATGACCCGAAAGGTGCCAACCAGAATAAGGACTGGGCCGCCAGGATGCTGTTTTCCACAGGACCTCCTTGGAAGGACTGGAATCGTTCCGAGCACTTGTGAAAAGCATGACATTATATTCACCGATCGGGGGTGTGTCAAGCGGATCTCCACGAAGTACAGGGGCGTGGTAGAATCATGATCCGGTATGTACGAATCGATCAAGGCATCGGCCGACGGATGGGGGGACGGCGGTTCACCGCCCCCCGCCGCGCCGCCGCCCGCGGCGCATCTCCGCCCCCTGGCACTGGCCGGCATGGGACTGGCTCTGGCCCTTGCCGTCCAGGCGCTCGGTCTTCCCAATCCGGTGACCGGAGTGGCGGTCAATGCCTTGTTCATCGTGCTGTGCGGGCTGGCCGGGCCGCGGGCCGCCGGGGCTGTCGGGCTGCTGACCCCCCTCGGAGCCATGATCACCGGCCATCTGCCGCCCCTGCTGCTGCCTCTGGCGCCCTTCATCGCTGCGGGGAACGTCTGCTATGTGCTGGGCTATGCCTGGAGCGCCACGTGGGGAGCGCCCTGGCGGTGGGTGGTGGGCCCTGGCATGAAATCTGCTATCATTGGCGCAGGAGGCTGGATGCTGTTGCATCTCGTCGCCTGGGCCGCCGCCTTGCGCGGTGCCCTCCTGGCGATCGTGACGCTGCAGCTGGCCACCGCTGGCGGGGGTGTCCTGCTGGGGGAGTTCCTGCTCGCTCGGCTGGCCGCCCGCGGGCGATCTTCCGTCTCCTGCGACGTCGCGCGACGCTGAGGTCCGCGCCGAAAAGGACAATCCTATGGGACGCTCAACCAAAGACTACTACGAGATTCTCGGGGTGAAGCGAGACGCCTCGCCCGAAGAGATCAAACGAGCCTATCGCCAACTGGCGATGAAGTATCATCCTGACCGCAATCCGGGCGATCGCAAGGCCGAAGAACGCTTCAAGGAGATCGGCACCGCCTATGAAGTGCTGTCCGACCCCAAGAAGCGCGAGCTCTACGACCGCCGGGGCCAGGCCGGTCTCGATGATATCGGCTTCGAAGGCTTCCAGAGCGCGGAAGATGTCTTTTCGCGCTTCGGCAGCATTTTCGGCGACCTCTTCGGCGACTCGTTCTTCGAAGGACGATCCCGCCCGGCGCGGGGCGAGGACCTGCGGGTCCAGGTCCAGATCTCCTTCCGTGATGCCGCGCTGGGGGCCACGCGGCGCCTGCAGCTCCAGAAGCCCGTGACCTGCCCGACCTGCCATGGGCGGGGCGGCGCCCCCGGCTCTCATCGCACCACCTGTCCGGCTTGCCGGGGCACCGGCCAGACCGTCGATCAGATGTCCCCCTTCGGCGGCCTGTTCGGCGCCCAGCGGGTCTGCTCGCGCTGTCAGGGCGATGGCAAGGTGTCGGCGCGGCCCTGCCCGACCTGCCATGGCCAGGGCCAGACCATCCAGGATGTCGCCCTCGACGTGCGCATCCCGCCCGGGGTCAAAGATGGCACGATCCTCAGCCTGCGGGGCGAAGGGGCGAGCGGCGCTCCCGGTGCCCCCCCCGGCGATCTGCTGGTGCAGTTGTCGGTCGCGCCCGACGACACCTTCGAGCGCAAGGGCAACGACCTCATCCTGCCGGTTCGGGTCATGTTCACCACTGCCGCGCTCGGCGGCGAGCAGGAGATCCCCACCTTGCGCGGTCGCGCCCACCTGCGTATTCCGCCTGGCGTACAGACCGGCACCCTGCTGCGCCTCAAAGGCGAAGGCATCCATCCACCCGGCGGGCCTCCCGGCGATCTGCTGGTCAAAGTGCTGATCGATGTCCCCAAGAAGCTCGATCCGCATCAGGAAAAGCTGATGCGCGAGCTGGCCAAGACCATCCGCTGAATCGTTCCCCCTGCTGCCGGGCCCGGTCGCCGACCGGCTCGTTTTCGCGCCATGACGGCCCCCGAAACGAAGGGGGTCGCCCGTTGCCTACGGCAGGGCGGGCTTACTGCAGCTTGGGGGCCCCCGCCGGGCCGGTAGCCGACGACGGCGATGATGGGGGAGGGGAGAGACGGACGCCCCAGCGCGCCCGTAGCCGGTCGAGGGCCTGCTCTGCTTCGTCGAGGATCTCTGGATTCTGCTCCTGGGCGATCAATGCCCCCAGATGGTCGTAGGAGCGGTCATCTCCGAGCAGGCCCAAAGCCCTGACGGCATAGCGGCGCGGGCCGGGGTCGTCGCTGTCGAGCAGTCGATGGAGGTGGTCGAGCAGGCGGGTGGCGGTTTCTTCCCCGCCTTTCACGCCTTGGGCGAACCGGGCCTGGAACTTTCGCGAACCGGCCAGGGTGGCGAGGGCGAAGGCGCCCGAGGTGCGGCGGGCCGGTGCAGGGGAGTCGAGGAGAGCGAGCAGGCCGGGGAGCACCTGAGGGTCATCCAGGAGCCAGAGCCCGAGCAGGGCATTGGCGACGACGCGGGGATGGTCATCAGCCTGGTGGGCCCGGAGCACCTCGGCTTTGTCGGAGAAGGGCAGGGGAAGCAGCGCTTGCAGGGCATTGGCTCTGACCCGACCGTCGGGGTCGGTCAGCAGCTGTCGGAAAAAGCCGGCCAGGCGAGGCTCGCGGGCCAGGGCCAGCATCGACACCGCCTGACTGCGGAGCCCCGGATCGGAAGCCTTTGCCAGGAAGGTCATCAGGAAGGCCTTGGCTTCTTCCTGGCCGATCGCCACCAGCCGGCCGAGGGCCTTGAGCGCGGCCATGGCTCGTTCGAGCGAACCGCTGACGGCTTCTCGTTCCAGATACTGGCGAGCGTCGAGGGTGCCGATGCACGCCACCAGGTCCATGAGCTGGTCGAGCCATGGGGGCTCGGCGGTGCGAGCGGCTTCGATGAAGTAGCCGAGGTTGGTCAGGCCGGTCACCTCATAGGCGAGGTCGGAGCGGGTCGCGCTGGCGGCCGGGCTGGCTGGCGAGACCTCGCGGGCAAGGACGAAATCCTTGATGCGGCCCAGGAGAGGGCCGCTGATGAAGATGGAGGTGCCGCCGGGGGCGGCCGGGAGGTCTTTGAGATGGGCGGCGTGGCGGACGGTATCGCCCAGGACAGTGAATTCCCGACGGTTGCCCGCTCCCACATGGCCGAGCACGACCGTGCCGGCATGCAGGCCTGTCCCGAAGTGGAGCGCTTCCTGCCCCAGTTCGGCCTGGCGTTGATTGAATTCGAACAGGGCTCGTTGCATGCCCAGGGCCGCAAACACCGCCCTGACCTCAGGAGACCACGGCTGGGAGCCGGCCGGCAGGAAGACCGCCATGATCCGCTCGCCCAGGAACTTGTCGATGATTCCCCCGAAGCGGGCGATCGGTTCCACCATGGCGTCGAGGAAGCGATTCAGCACGTCGATCACTTCGTCTGGCGGATGCCGCTCGGCGAAGGCAGGGAAGCCGCGGATGCCGCAGAACAGCACCACGACCTCCTGGCGTTGACCGGTGCGGGCGAGGTCGCCGGTGGTCCCGGTCGCTTCCTCCCAGGCGTGGGGAGAGACGTAGGTGCGTAACAGTTCGCGTTTCTGGAGTTCGAGCGCCATTTTCTGGAAGGAGGCGGTCAGGGCCTGGAATTCGTCGGTATGAGGAAGCGAGGTCAGATGGGAATAGTCGCCGCGACCGACGTGTTCGGTGGCCTCGAGCAGGGCGGCGATGGGTCCGGCGATGGTGCGGGCCACCGCGACCGAGACCAGGATCCCGACGAAGATGAAGGCCAACCCCAGGGCCAGGTTGCCCAGCAGCACGCTGCGCAGATAGTGGAGTTCGGGCTGCATCGAGAAGCCGACCCGGATCATGCCATAGGAGGTGGTGCCGACCCGGACCGGAATGCAGGCATCGGAGACCGGATGCCCTTTATGGAAAGCCCTGCGAATGGCGACGTCGGGGGCGGCCAATCGGTCCAGGGTCCACGGATCGGTCATGTAGCGGCCCGCCAGCTCGGGATCGGTCGCGGCCATGATCTTCCCTTCCGGGTTCATGACCACGCAATAGCGCACCACCGACATCCGGGCGAACTCTTCGAGGGCGTATTCCAGGCCGCGGTAGTTGCCGCGGATGATGTCTTCCCCCATGCCGATCTTGACGAGATTGCCCAGCATCGCCGCATTCTGACGCGCGCGTTCCAGGTTGGCCCCCCGATCGAAGGTGGTCACCAGCAGCACCGTCAACAGCATGATCAGGATGATCACCAAGGCGAAGGTCACCGACAGCTTGGCGCGGAGACCGAGGGCGAACCGGGCGGAAGGCGAGGCCGCGCCTGGAGTCGGGGAGCCGCTGGCCGGGTCAGCCATCGTCTTCCACCTCGGAGAGGAAATCGTAGAGCGAAGGATCGGGGCGCTTCACCCGGAAATACCCGGCGAACTCCTCCCGGGTGGCGAGATGCGGGCCTTTGGCCAGGAAGGCCTCGGTCAGGCGGTCCAACAGCTCCGGGGGGTGGGTGGCCTTGGCCAGATAGACCCCGCCTGGGATCGGGGCCGTCTTATGGAGGATGCGGAGGTGGTCGCGAACATCCGCTTCCAGTTCGGTGAAAAACGTATCGGACATCACGGCGACCTCGAATTCGCCATTGAGCACCCCCAGGGCCGAGGTCCGCACATTGCCGGTGAAGGTCGCGCTGCGGAAGAACGTGTCTGGGTCATGGCCCTGCCGGCGCAATTCGAGGCGGGGCATGGCATAGGCGCTGAGCGAGTCGCGGGATTTGTAGGCGATCCGCGTGCCTTGCAGGTCGGCCAGGGTACGGAAGGCCGAGTCCCGGCGCACGACGAAGAGGGAATGCTTGTTGTTGCTGCCCGTGCGTTCCAGCAATGGCCTGACCTTGTTCGTCGCCCGGAGCCGGGCGTAGGCCACCGCCGTGACGGCGGCGATCTGGACGTCGCCGCGCTCCAGCTTGGCCAGCAGTTCGGTGGTCGAATCGGAGACATCGATCACCGGGTGATACCCCAACGATCCGGTGATGTTCTCGAGGGCCGGTTGCACGGCCTCGATGAACTCGACCAGGTCGCCCCGCGGGATCACGAATCCGAAGCGCAGGTGGTGTTCCATCGCGCGGGCGAGCGTCACCCGCGGGGAGGGTTGGGAGGAAAGCCCGATGAAGACCTCGCTGTCGCCATTTCCTGAGCCGGAGAACTCCAGGAAATTCCGCCACAACAACCCGCTCGCCGCGAGGATTCCAGCCAGGAGGAGGAAGACGATCCCCGAGAAGAGCGACGTGTTGGCCGCCATCTGCCGCATGCTCATGCGTCTTTACTATACCACAGGCAGGTGGTGGGGAACGCCTGCGGGGGAGGAGGCTCTCCTGCTCAAGCTGCTCGGCTGGTTGGCCAGGGCTGGCGGCCTTTCGCGCTGGATGGAGGTGGCAGGAAGCTCGGCGGAGCGTGCGTGGGCAAAGCGGACCCTGGCCGAACGAAGACGGCCCCGCGGCCGATCGGTCGGCGCGGGGCCGTCTCGATGAGACGAGCGAAGGTCAGGGGCGATGCAGCTGGTCGAAGCGGTCCATGGTGTTGAGCGTGACGACCAGGCCGGCCAGCGCCGGATTGGCGCTGACCGCGGCGCGGGCCTCCTCGCGGAGCGAGGGCTCTTCGGTCAGCAGCCGCTCGATGGTGCGCCGGGTCTCTTCCTGGTGCAGTTGAGCGGCTTCGTCTTCCGGCGAGCAGGGCGCCGCGGCATCGGCGAGCAGATGGCAGAGATGCTCGCGGGGAGAGGTCGGGGCCCTGGCCAGGAGCCATTTGACGGTGTTCTGGGCCAGCCGCGCATGCGAATAGCCGGGGTTGTTGAAGCCATCGTGCAGCTTGTCGGAGGGGTTGCCCGTGCCGTCATCATAGGGGGAGCTGTCGCCCATGGCGATCACGCGGCCGCCCCGGGTGCCGACGATGTTGGAAGCGATGAACGCCCCGCCGCCGTTCTTGGTGCTGACGGTGATGTGCGCCATGGCGGTGCTGGCCAGGCAGCGGACGGTGGTGCCGCCCCAGGTGCCGACAGCTTTCACGCCGGTCGTGAAGGGGGTATCGTGATACTTGCCGGCGACGGGGGCCTCGGTGAAATACCGTTTGTCGATCTCGAGCCCGAGGCGGGGCAGGAACCGGTTCAGCACGCCGACGGAATCGATGCCGTCGCCGTTCCGGTCGGAGCGGTCATGATCGGCGATGGCATACAACCCGCCGCCGTTCATGACGAACTCAACGATCGCCGTTTCTTCCTCGGGAGAATAGACCGAATTGGGTTCGGGCAGCACGAGGATGTCGGCGTCCTTGATGGCATCCCAGTGGAGGCGTTTGACGGCCCGCACCTCGCACCCTTGCGCCTTGAACACGTCGGCGAAATCGGAATACCCGCCGTTGATGACCCAGTCGGCGTTGCCGGCGGTCTGGGCGTGACCCTCGTCGAACAGGACGAGGGGCTTGCCGGCCTCGGCGGCCAGCGCGGGGAGAATGGCCAGGAGCCCGGCCAGGAGAACCCAAAGGGCGAACCTTCTCGACTTCTGCATACTTATACTCCCTGGGGTGAATGAGGACAAAGGACGCTACTAGCTACTTATCTTCCATTGTAGGGAGATTTGGTACCTGGTGTCAAGGAACCTTCATGAAAATTTCTCGCGATTCAGGTGCCACTTCTGGGGTGAACCTGGTACACCAAATGAAGCCGCTTGAGGGCAGGGAAACCCGAGGTGCGGACTGCGACGAGGGGTGAACGCGAGCCTGGGATGGTTTCCTACACCGTCGCCAGTTAGAGGGGTATTTGGTATACTCAAGATCAGAACTCCTGATTGTATGCTTCACCCACAACTCTTCTCTAAGCGAGGACTTACGAGTTTCCCTTCCCCCCGCCGGGGAATCATCGGCTTCATGGTTACCATGGCTTTGGGGGTAGCCATCGGGGCGGCCACGCTCCTGGTCGGAACGGAGGTGGCCAAAAACCTTGAAGAGAAGCCGGCGGGGGTGGCCAGCTTCACGGTCCAGCCTGACCTTCCCGCCAATTCGGCCCAGGAGCTGGAAGACGCCTTCCGCGAGTATCAAGCGGCTCGCCAGGCCTATGATCTGGCCGTCGCCGCCCGCGGGGCCGACCTGCGCCCGCCGCTGGCCGCCTTGCGTCGGGCCAAGGCCCGGCTCGAGCGGGCCATCACCCTGAACACCCCCGGCCTGGGGGTGCTCGACCCTCGTCTGGCGACGCCGCCCCAGGCGTCGATAGCTCCTTCCGCCCCCATGGTCCACGAAGGACCGTCACCGTCGTCGGCCGCCGTGGCCACCGGATCGCCAGACCTGGCTGCGGTGTCGCCGCCTAAGCTCCCGGGTCCAGTCGTTCCCCCGGCCTCTCCCGCGGTCGCCTCCTCGGCTTCTGGCCCCGTTGCGCCCTCCCGTGGCCCGGGTGGCTCGGCCGAATCGGCGTGGTTCGAGCGGTTCCAGCGGGATTTCCTCTTGCCTGATGCCGTTCTGATGCAGGCCGAGGCCATGTCCGACCAGGCGATCCAGACCTTTCTCGAACGGCGGGGCGGGGCGCTGGCTCGCTTGACAGGCGAAGATTCCCCCGCCCGTATCATCGGGCGGGTGGCGCGGCGCCACGGCATCAACCCCCAGATCCTGCTGGTGCGATTGCAGGCGGCGCAGGGGTTGGTGACTCGGCCGCGCGTCGCCTCGCTGACGCTCGACTGGGCGATGGGGGTCGGCAGCCCCTGTCATGATGCCGGCAATCCGGCCCTGCGGGGGTTCGAGCGCCAGCTCGATTGGGTGGCCCACACCTTGCAAAAGGCGTGGGTCGAGGGCCAGGATCGCCTCGCCCGCGGCGAGAGCTTGATCGTCAGCATCGACGGGCACCCGGTGCGGGTGCGCAACGCGGCGACCTACGCCCTGTATCGGGAATGTCCCCATTTCCATGGGAACACCCTGTTCCATGACCTCTGGCGGGCCTTCCGCAAGGATTGGGAAACCCCCTGACGCCTGAGAGATCAGCGTTCTCGCCACCGGGTGCGAAGCCGGGGGAAGTCGCCGGTCCGGTCGGGGCTGGCCGCTGGCGTGGCCGTCGCCGTCAGGCTGCGGTCGATTCCTCGAGGAGTCGGGCCAGCAGAACGGCTTGCCTGGCCAGTTCCGTGGGGTCATTGCCGGTCAGCAGCGCCATCGCCCGATGCCCGGCCGCGAAGTACCGCTTCACTTCAAATTCCTTGGTGGCCGGGGCCTGCGGGGGGAAGGGCGGTAGGCGGGCCGGCCGGCCCAGGAACTGCAAACGGGCGAATCGTGGGGTCGAAGCAGGGGGACTTGCCGCGGAAGGCTGGCCTGGTCCGAGCAGGGGAGCCAGGCCGACCGCCTCGCACCAGCCGGCATGGTATTCCGGCCGGTTGACGGCCCCGCTGATGGCCAGCAAGAAGCAATCCTGGCCTGTCAGGGCGATGGTCAGCCGCAGCAAGGGGAACGGCCCCGCCTCGGCCAATCGGAGAGTTTCCTGCAGGTGCCGGATGGCCTCGGCCTCGCGGGCAGGCAGCGAAATCGGGAACATCCGCCAGGCCGTTCCGGCCTGCAGCGACCGGGCGAGGCCCTTCTGAGCCACCAGCGGTGGTCGGCCCGGCACCATGGTCACTTCCACGACGGCCTTGGCTGCGACCCAATCCTCGAGGATGACGTCGGCGGTCGGGGCTTGTGCTTTGATCCGCTCGAAGAATCCTGACAGTTCACGGAACCCTTCCAGGCGGTAGACTCCCTGCCCCTCCGAGCCGTTGATGGCCGATTTGATGGCCAGAGGAAAGCGTTGGCTCGCCACCGCCCATCGTGAGGCTTCCTCGAAGGATCGGGCCCGGGTCCATCGTGGAATCGGCAGGCCCGCCTTGGCAAGGCGTTCCCGCAGGATGCCGCGGTCGAGCAAGGCGTCTCGCCAGCTCTCCGGCCAGGGAAGATCCTTCCCCTCGGGCCGCCCGAACCACCGATCCTCGAAGGTCATGGTCGGGGCCGCTGGGGCCGGTTCAGAGGGGAGGTCGCCGAGGGCGGCGGCCCACCACACAGTTCCCATGTACGTCGGCATGCAGGGTACCTTATCGGGTGCTCGGGTGGTTTCTTCCAGGTGGTCGGGGCTCCTCTTTTGGCCGGCGGGGCGAGCGTCTTGACTTGTAGGGCGTCATCCCGCAAAATGTTTGATGAGGCTACAACCTCACGAAAGGAGATTCCACCATGTCATCGGAAATTCGTCCCGGCATCCATTGGGTCGGTTCCATCGAATGGATGCTGAAGCACTTCCATGGCCACGAGCTGTCCATCTATCGTGGCACGACCTACAACTCCTACCTGATCCTCGACGAGAAGATCGCCCTCATCGATACCGTCAAGAACACCCACATCGAGGACTTCTTGCGGGATATCGACCGCGTGGTGCCTGTCGAGAAGATCGACTATCTTGTGGTCAACCATGCCGAGCCCGATCACAGCGGGGCCATCCCCGCGCTGCTGGCGCGCAACCCTCGGCTGAAGGTCGTCTGCAGCAAGGGCGGGCAGACCTCGATGGCTCGCCACTTCCCCGCGGCGCGCGACCTGCAGGTGGTCAAGACCGGCGATGTGCTGTCGCTGGGCAAGCGCTCGCTGCGGTTCTTCGAGGCCCAGATGCTCCACTGGCCGGATACGATGTTCTCCTACTGCCCCGAGGAGAAGATCCTATTCTCGAACGATGCCTTCGGGCAGCATTATGCCCATGCCAACCGGTTCGCCGATCAGGTCGACCAGTGCGAACTCTGGGAAGAAGCGGTCAAGTATTTCGCGAACATTCTCACCCCCTTCTGTTCGCAGATCATCAAGAAGATCCAGGAATACTCGGCGCTCAACTGGCCGTTCGAGATGATCTGCCCCAGCCATGGGGCCATCTGGCGGAAGAATCCCATGCAGATCGTCGAGAAATACCTGGAATGGGCCTCCGGCAAGACGCCGCCGTCCGCGGTGGTCATCTACGATTCGATCTGGCATGGCACCGAGCGCATGGCCAAGGCCATCTGCCGGGGGATCGAGGCCGAGGGGGTTCCCTACAAGCTGTTCTATGCCGGCGTCGCCGACCTCAACGATGTCATGACCGCCATCCTGCTCTCGCGCGGCGTGGCCATCGGCTGTCCGACCCTCAACAACAACCTGATGCCCTCGATCGCGCCATACCTCGAAGAAATGCGCGGGCTGCGCTTCCCCAACAAGATCGGCGCGGCCTTCGGCACCTTCGGCTGGAGCGGCGAGGTCATCAAGCGCCTCGAGGAGGCCCTCGAGAAAGCCCAGATCAAGGTGGTCCAGCCCGGTCTGAAGGTGCAGTTCTGTCCGAATGAAGACGACCTGAAGACCTGCGAGACCTTCGGGCGCGATTTCGCGCGCCAGATCAAGGCTGCCGCCCAGTGAGCCCCACCGGTCGCCGCCCGTCTCCCGCCCGGAGGCGGGCGGCGATGCTCTTCGGCCGACAAGTGATGCGCCTGACGCGCCTGCCATGCTCACCTCCTCGGCGGAGTCAACAGCCGTGAGGATGGCTGAACGGCGGAAGTGGCCCGGACGGTCGTCGTGCGGGCTGGGGATGGCTCTGCTGGCGGTGCTGGTGCTGAGCGGGGTCGGGCCGACCTGGGCGGCGCCGCCCCCCTGGCGGCCCCCTTGGCGGCCTCCCTGGCGGCCACCCATGCGGGCCGTGGCGGTGGCCGATGTCGTCGACCTGAAGAACGGCTCGTTCGCCGTTTACGAGTTCCTCGAGATCTACAACGACGATTACAACCAGCCCCTGGTGATCACGGCGGCGCGAGGCGATTCCTGGGTCGGTCGCCGCCGCGTCAAGATGGACGAGGAATGGCTGCCTGGCGGACAACCGGTGGTGGTGCCGCCGGCTTCGGTACGACGGGTGGCCGAGCGGCAACGGATCGTCACCGGGTATCCCCTGCGCAACTGGTGGGTGCGCTGGTTGCGGTTCACCGTGCGCACCGACCGGGGCGTGATCGTTTCCAATTTCATCTCCTCGCCGATGCGGCCGCCGACCGTGATCGTCTCGGATGTGCGCGACCAGGATCTCGACGCCTGGTCGTCGCCGCCCGGCCATGCCTCCCCTCCCGCCCATTTCCGCCAGCCCTGGCGGACCTATCCTGAACGCTGAGGGGAACCGATCGGCCCCCTCTTGCGAGGGTCGGATCTTTTCGGTAAGGTGTCCGGAGAAGGTCGAACCGGTGGCGCTCGACCTCGAAAGGGAGGCGGAATGATGATCCGACGGATCTGCTCGGGACCGGAGCCCCCCGAACCCATCCTGTGCCGCCCGGTCCGGGACCTCGAGACCGATCCCCCCGTCGATACTTCGCATCTGCAGGGCTTTCGCCTGCCAGGCATCGTCGACCTGCACGTGCACGGCGGGTTCGGCTGGGACTTCTCGTTCGGCGATCCCGACCGGCTCGACACCATGCTCGACGGATTCCTCCAGGCCGGGCTGACCGGCGTGGTGGCGACGTTGATCACCACGTCCGAGGAACAGCGGTGTCGAGCGCTGGTCGACATCGCGACCGTGGCGGCGCGGCGCCGCCGCCCGCCCGCGATCATGGGCATCTATCTGGAAGGCCCCTTCCTGGCGCCCGCGCGGCGCGGCTCGCATGCCGCCGATCTGCTGCGCCCGCCCGATCTCGCCGCCCTCCGCCGCTGGCAGGAGCTGGCGCGCGGCATGATCCGGTTCGTGACCATCGCGCCGGAATGGCCCGGGGCCATCGACCTCATCCGTCCCATCCAGGACGAACTCAAGATCCGTGTCGCCATCGGCCACACCGATGCCGATCATGCCACGGCGGTGGCCGCCTTCGAGGCCGGGGCCACCCACGTCACCCACCTCTACAACGCCATGCGGCCGTTCACCCACCGCGATCCCACCGCGGTCTCGGCGGTGCTCCGCCACCGCAACGTCCTCGTCGAGCTGATCGCCGACGGCATCCATGTCTGCCCGGAGATCATCCAGATGACGTTCAGCCTGCTCGGGCCCGAGCGCATCTCGCTGATCTCCGATGGCGTCCTGCCCGCCGGCCTGCCGGATGGCGTCTATCAGGCCTATGGGGCGACCCTGGAATTGACGGACGGGCGTTGCACCTTCCAGGGGGGGCACCTGTTCGGGGGCGGTCGGTTGCTGCTCGAGTGCATTCCCCTGCTGGTCGAGCGGGTGCGCCTCCCCCTGCGGACGATCGCGTCCTGCCTGTCCTTCCACCCCTGCCACGCCCTCGGGCTCGACCTGCCGCCCGGCGACGTCCTGCTCGATCGGCAGTTCCGGTGGCTGGCCACCCGATTCGGGGACCAGTGGTACTGGGCCGAATGACCCCGAACGAGCGCCCCGCCCGCCTCTGGAAGCAAGCCCGGCGAGCCGCCTGGCCGACGGGCCAGGTGTGGCCGCTGCTGGCGATCATTTGGCTGTTGGGGCCGGCGAATGGGGTTGCCCCGCTCGCGGCGGCCGACCAGCCGCTGGTGGCCTCGACGTCGGTCGACCGGCCGCCCGAGCGAGGGGGCGGGAGGCCGGAGCGTGCCGCCGAGCGCTGTTGTGAAACGTGCGGTTGCGCCATCCCCTGGGGATTCGAAACCTGCTTCTATTGTCTTCAGCAATCGGCGGCCCAGCGTACGCTCGAACTCGGCCGCTGGGCCCTCGACCGTTCGCGCCAGGCCTTGCAGGCCCTGCAGGAGCCGGGGCTGACCGACCGTGCCATCGAGCGGCTCCTGCAGGTCAAACAGGATTGGTTGCAGCGGCACGGAAATTCATCCGATGCCGATCAGGCCGCCCGCCGCGAAGGATTGCGCCAGCTCGGCCGACGGCCGGTCGGGGCCGATGGGCGTACCGTCGACGATGTGGCGCGCGAGGCGGTGCGGCGCTTGCTGCCGGCCCTGGAAGGCACCGATCTGGCCGACGATCCGGTGCGGGTCCTGTCCTACTACCTCGTTCTCGATGCCAAGGGCTTCCTCAAGGAGGTGCGCTTCCTGCGCGGCCCTCTGGGCGAGCCAATGACGGTGCTCGAAGCCATCGAGTACCATCGCCGCCTCAATCCCGGCCAGGCGCGCGAGCTGCTCGAGCTGGCCGAGGATCTGCAGCGGCTCAGCCGCCCTGACTGTCCGGCCCAGCAGGTGCCGCTGCTGCTCGACGCGGTCGGCCGCACCCTGAAGGTTCTGCTCAATAAATAGCGTTCGGTCGGTCGGGGCCATGGCAGGCGCCGGCCCGAAGGCGGCGGGCCTGGCAGACCCTCCTGCCAGCGAGGCCGGCCGCCCAAAGCTCAGCGCTCTCCGATCGCCGAGGATGCCCTGGCCGACCTTCCTGCCAGCGAGGTCGGCCGCTCGGCTCTTGGATCCGATCTGGGCCAGATTCCTCCGATGATAGGCGGCAGGCTGGCGATGGCGGTCGACGGTGGACGGCATGCGGCGCTGCCGAAAACCAACAGGCACGCAGGGTTGTCGCCCGACCGCGGCGCGCGAGGGGGCGCTGGTGGAGAGGTTTCAGGGAGTCCTGGTGATCACGAGGTCGGGGCGATCGAGGACGAGCAAGACGGTATTGATGACGGCCAGGTCGTCGTCGAAGCCCAGTGAGTCGGTCAGATCGTCGTTGGCATCAGAGGTTTCGATGAAATAGCGGGCCGCGCCCACGACGAGGGCGCGATGCTCCTCGCTCAGGTCGGCATAGCTGGCCAGGAGTGTCTCGAGAGCCTGGGCCATCTGTTCGATCAACGGCAGGTCGAGGTGCCGGGCGCCGGCGGCCTTCCCCTTGACCACTTTGAGGTAGCGCCCGACCTGGGCGCGCAGCACGCCGGCCGCCTCGGGTGGCAGGAGTTCGATCTTGCTCTGGAAGACCTTCTGGCATTTGACGGGAATGGTGGGCGGGAGCTTGATGCTGGGTTCGTTCATGAGGCCTCCTGGTCGAGATGGGGGGTGGGGGCGGGGTGGGGGCCGGACTGGGCGGCGTCGTCAGGGGTGACGGCTTGCAGGAACTCGCCGGTGAGATCGAGCAGGCGGGGCAGGTCTTCGGGGCGCAGGTGCAGGTTGACGGCATCGGGGTCCTGCGGCGAGAAGAACACGCGCTGGCGGAAGGCCGAGCGGGGGTTCAGCAGGAGGGCGGGGTCGGGGCGGCGGTCGGCCGTGAACTCGAAGCGCAGATGGTGCAAAATGCGCGTCACTTTGCGCACGCCGGCCCGGCTGGCCAGGATGCGGGTCCTGGCGACCTGGAAGAGGGCGCGCCCTTCGGGAGGCAACGGGCCGAACCGGTCTTCGCACTCGGCCTGCAGCAGGGCGAGGCGGTCGAGATCCTGGCAGCGGGCCAGCCGGGCGTAGAGATCGATGCGCGGTTCCTCTTCGGGGATGTAGAGCCGCGGCAGCAGAGCCGTGATCGGGATCTCGATGCTGGCTTCGACCGGCTTGGGAGCGACGGCGCCCTTCAGGCGGGCCACGGCCTCTTCGAGCAGCTCGACGTAGAGGGTGAAGCCGATGCTGGCGATATGGCCGCTCTGCTCTTCCCCCAGCAGATTGCCGGCGCCGCGGATCTGCAGGTCGCGCAGGGCGATGCGGAAGCCCGAGCCCAGAGCGGTGTGCTCTTCGATGGTGGCCAGGCGGTCCTGGGCTTCCTGGGTGAGGGGCTTCCCCTTCGAATAGAAGAAGTAAGCCCAGGCCTGGCGCGGCGAGCGCCCGACCCGGCCTCGCAACTGGTACATCTGTGACAGGCCGAGCCGTTCGGCCTCGTCGACGATCAGGGTGTTGACGTTGGGGATGTCGAGGCCCGACTCGATGATCGTAGTGGCCAGCAGCACATCATGCTCCTGCCGGATGAACTCGAGCATCGTCTGCTCGACCTGCTGCTCGTCCATCTGGCCGTGGGCCACGACCAGACGCGCTTCGGGCACCAGCTCGCGCAGGAAGGCCGCCTTCTGCTCGATCCGCTCGACGCGATTGTAGACGTAGTAGACCTGCCCGCCCCGTTTCAGTTCCTCGATGATGGCCCGCTTGGCCCAGACCGGATCGAACGGGGCGACGTAGGTGTTGACCGGGCGGCGGTCTTCCGGGGGCGTATTGATGATGCTGATCTGCCGGATGCCGGAGAGCGCCATCTGCAGCGTGCGCGGGATCGGGGTGGCGGTCAGGGTCAGCACGTCGATCTGGCTCTTGAGGCTCTTGAGTCGTTCTTTGTGCTTCACGCCGAATCGCTGCTCCTCGTCGACGATGAGCAGGCCGAGATCCTTGAAGCGGACATCGGACGACAGCAGGCGGTGGGTGCCGATCAGGATGTCGATGGCCCCGGCCTCGACCTGGGCCAGGATCCGCCGCTGTTCGGCCGGCCGGCGCAGGCGGCTGATCATCTCGACCTTGACGGGGAAGCGTTCGAGCCGGCTGCGGAAGGTCTGGAAATGCTGGAAGGCGAGCAGCGTGGTGGGGCTGAGCACCGCCACCTGCTTGCCCGAGTTGACGGCCTTGAACGCCGCCCGGATGGCCACTTCGGTCTTGCCGTAGCCGACGTCGCCGCAGATCAGGCGGTCCATCGGCGTGGGCTTCTCCATGTCCTGCTTGGTGGCCTCGATCGCCTTGCGCTGGTCGGGGGTCTCGACGTAGGGGAAGGCTCGCTCCATCTCGATCTGCAGGTCGTTGTCGGGGTGGAAGGCGAAGCCGGGCTGGGCGTGCCGCTTCGCGTACAGCTCGAGCAGCTCGCGGGCGATCGCCTCGACGTTCTTCTGGGCCCGTCGCTTCTGGCTTTCCCAGACTTTCGAATCGAGGCTGTGGATGGTGGGCCGGTAGCCCTCGAACCCGAGATACTTCTGCACTTTGTGGACCTGGTCGGTCGGCACGTAGAGGCGGTCAGAGCCCGCGTACTGCAGGAGCAGGTATTCCCGGGTGATGCCGCCGGCGGTCATCTCATGGATGCCTCGGTATTCGGCGACGCCATGATCGACATGCACGACCAGATCGCCGACGGTCAGCTGGTCGATGCTGGTCAGACTGGCCTCGGCCACCCGTCGGGCCTTGCCGGTGGGGCGAACCTGGTGCGGGAAGATGTCTTCCTCGCCCAGCACCGCCACCCGGGCGGCCGGATGGATGAAGCCGCGCTGGCTCGGCCCTGGCACCAGCATGATGGCGCCGGGTTTCAGGTGCATGGGCGAGCGGGCGGTATGGGTGGGCAGCTTGCGCTCGATCAGCAGGGCCCGCAGGTTGGCCAGGCGGGTTTCATCTTCGATGACCAGGGCGACGGCGTAGTGCTCGCGCACCCAGCGCCGCAGGTCGTTCAGCAGCGATTCCCGCGACGGGTCGGTGGCGGGGGGCACGGGTTCCAGGCCGGAGATGGCGTGGGGGTCGTCGGGCTGCCGGAACCGGCTGAGGGCAGTGGGCCGTCGCGCCGCCAGGGCCTGCCGGACCGCCTCGGTCGAATGGTAATAGGCCTCGGGGGGCGGCAGCGGGGTCAGTTCGGCCGCTTTCCGCCAGCTCTGCTGCACTTCCCGATGGAAATGATCGAGGGCCTCGCCGAGCTGGTCAGGGTCTTCGATGAAGAGCCGGCAGCCGGACCAGTAGTCCCACAGGGAGAAGCGGCCGGGGGCATGGAAGGGGGCCAGTTCGCGCAGATCGCGACTGTCGGGATGGGCGCGCAGCCGCTCCAGACGGCGCTGCAGCACTTCGCGGGCAGTCGGTTCTTCGACCTGCGCGATGGCTTGTTCGACCGCCGTGATGATGGCGGCCAGGTCGGCCGGGGAGGGCAGGATCTCGAGGGCGGGCACGATCGTGCAGGCGTCGATCCGTTCGAGGGTGCGCTGGGTCTGCGGCGAGAACGTCTTCAGGCTGTCGATCTCGTCGCCGAACAGGTCGCACCGGATCGGCAGCTCTCCGGTCACCGGGAAGATGTCGACCAGGCCGCCGCGTACCGCGAACTGGCCGGGTTCCTCGACCAGGTTGACGCGACGGAACCCGAGCTGCGCCAGGGTGGTGGCCAGCTCCTGCGGTCGGATCGCCAGGCCGGGGCGCACGGTCAACCGCTGGTCGCGCCAGGGGCCCGGGGGGTGCATCCGTTCGCACAGGGCGGCGGCCGCGGCGATCACCACCCCGCCGCCCGCCGCCTCGATGCCCATGGCGGCCAGGCGGTGGGTCAGCACCTCGGGGTCGGCTGGCGCGGGGTCGTAGACCGAGGGGCGATCGGGGAGGAAGGTGTGCAGGCGGTCGGCGGCGGGGCCGAGCCAGGCCCGGGCCTCCTCGGCCAGGCGGGTCGCCCGCTCGACGCTGGGCACGACGACCAGGCTCACGCCCTCGAGCCGCGCCAGATACGCCAGGAACATCGGCAGCAGGGCGCCGGCCAGCCCGCTCGCGGCACCCCCTTCGCCGTCGCCCTGGGGCAGGCCGGCGAACAGGTTGCCGAAGACGGCCAGGCCGGAGGCGGCGGACACTGGCGAGGCCGAGGCGGGCTGGCCGGCCGAGGGGCGGGTGGCGGGGCAAGGGGGTGATGATGCGGTCATGGGTTCAGAACCGAGACGAGAGGAGATCGGCGAGGGCGACTCGGCCGATCAGAGAAGAGGGGGGGTTGGCATCGGCTGTCCGTCCTTCAGGAAAATTGCGTGGGGGGCGGGGCACGTGTATAATGTCCGACGAAGATAAGCCACCGACGGGAGGGGCGTCAAGCTCGCAGGCCCGTCCCATCCGCCAGCACAGGAGCCGACTGCACCGGTGAAATCGCGCCTTCCCAGCCAGACCGCCTATCTGTTCGGCAACCTGGTGATCCTGTGCCTGCTGCTTCTCGGCCTCTGGCGAGGACAGCCGGTCTGGGACACCACCCTTCGCCTGCCCAATCTGCTGCTCATCCTGGTCATCCTGAACACGGTGATGATCTTTCGCGAGGGTTGGCCCGATCGGGGGAGCACCCGGCGGGGCCGGGGCCGTGCCGACCACGATCTGGCCCCGTGGCGTCGCTTCCTGGCCGCTCCTGGGCTGGCCGATGACCGGCTGCTGCCCGGGGCCCTCGACCTGCTGCTCTCCCACACCCCCTGGACCGGCCTGGTCCTCGTGCTGTTCGAAGAAAGCGGCGTCGGCAGCCAGCTGGCCGCGACCGGGGCCGTGCCGCCCCAGCTGGCCGGCCTGCGATGGTCATTGCGCAAGGGCGAACTCATCGTGCGCCACCCTGGCAATCTGGGCGAAGAAACGATCCCTGGCTGGGAGGCCGCTCTGGGGCCCCGCCGGTTCCGCTCGACGGTCACCGTGCTGGCGCTGACGCTCATCCCCCTGCATCTGGTCGGTGGTCGTCGCGGGCTGCTGGCGGCCGTGGCCGGCCCGCGACGGGTCGACGATCTGGCGATGGGGAACCGATACGACGCCAGGCCGGGCCCGGCGACCGTCGCCCTGTTCCTCGAGGCGGTCCTCGACCTCCACTTCACCCGGGCCCAGGCCGGCGAAGGGAAGTTCCTCGATCCGCACACCGGTTTGCTTCGCTACGACAGCTTCCGCGAGGCGTTCGAGACCGAGATCGAGCGCTCCGAGCGCTACAATCAGAGCATGACCCTGCTGCGGCTCGCTCTGGTGCCCTTCGACGAGTACCCCGAGGCCGTCCGCGAGGCCTACGTGAAGGGGGTGGCCGCCGCCCTGCGGGCCTCCCTGCGCCGACTCGACGTCATGTTCTGCGGCAAGGAGCCCGGGCATTTCGTGGCCATCCTGACCGAGACCAACGCCGAGATCGCGCGTCTGGTCGCCGGCCGCGTGCTCAGCGCCTTCCAGAAACAAATGCAGGGGAAGGAAGCCCCCCGCGAGCACCGGGCTCGCCTGCACATCGGCTTTGCCACCTACCCCAGCGATGCCACGCACGATGCGGGCCTTCTCGAGAAAGCGGAAGAAGCCCTGGCGGCCGCCAAATCCCGCGACGTGCCTGTCCTGGCCTACGGGGCCCTGCTCAGCACGGGCCCTGATGAGGCTGACGGCGCCGCGCGAGGAAAGCCCTGACGGAGGAGACGACATGCCCACCCAGGAACTGATCCCCATTCGATTCGCCTTGAATGGCCGCACGGTCGAGGCCCGGGTTCCTCCCGGCATGACCCTCCTCGAACTGGTTCGGCGCGAATTCCGCTTGACAGCGGCCAAAGAAGGGTGCGGCAAGGGGGAATGCGGCGCCTGCACCGTGCTGCTCAACGACCAGCCGATCAACAGCTGCCTCAAGCTGGCCGCCTCGTTGCGTCCCACCGATCGGGTGGTCACGCTCGAAGGACTGGCCGACGATCCTCTGATGGTAACCATCCAGAAGGCCTATGTGGCCGAGGGCGCCGTCCAATGCGGGTTCTGCATTCCTGGCATGGTGATGTCTTCCTACCACCTCCTGCGCACTCATCCTCAGCCTTCGGCGGCCCAGATCAAGGAGTTCCATTCCGGCAACCTCTGCCGCTGCACTGGTTACGCCAAGATCGAGAAGGCCGTGGCCAAGGCCGCGGCGGCGGCCGCGACGTCAGGCCAGCCCGCTGGTGGTCCTGCGCCCGAGCCCCGCAAGGAGACCCGCTGATGGACAGCCTCGCGCGTGTGCATTTTCCCGCCACCCTGTCGGAAGCGGCCGCCATCCTGCGCGCCCGCCCCGGCGCCCGCCTCATCGCCGGCGGCACCGACCTGCTGGTCAAGCATCGCAATGGCCTGCTCCCCGAGGTCACCGATTTCATCGACGTGACCGGCCTGGGCCTGCATGAGATCGTCCTGGCCGACGGGCAGGTCCGCATCGGGAGCGGATGCACGATGACCGCGGTGGCCGGCCATCCGCTGGTGCGCGAGCGCTTCCCCGCCCTGGTGCAGGGGGCCATGCAGGTGGGCGCCTTCCAGATCCGCAATGCGGCCACGCTGGGTGGCAACGTCGGCAACGCCTCGCCGGCCGGCGATTCGATCCCGCCGCTGGTCTCTCTCGACGCGGTGGCCCTCCTCTTCGGTCCGGACGGGCGCCGCACGGTTCCCCTCGCCGAGTTCTTCACCGGCCCCGGGAAGACCGTCCTCCAGCCCGGAGAACTGATCGAGGCCTTCCTGCTGCCCGATCGCCGCACCGCCGGCGCCTTCCTCAAGCTCGGCGAGCGGCGCGCCCATGCCATCTCCAAGGTTTCTCTTGCCTTCTCCTGTTGGGAATCTGCTCCCGGGCGGCGCGAGGTGCGCATCGCCCTCGGCGCCGTCGCCCCCACCGTCATTCGCTGTCGCAAAGCCGAGGAGCTGCTTTCGGCCGCTCCCTGGCCTCCTCCGGCTGAGTTGGTCGACAAGGCGCGCGCCCTGGTGGTCGAGGCGGCCCGCCCCATCGATGACCTGCGCTCCCAGAAGGAATACCGTCGCCGCATGACGGGCGTGTTGTTCCAGCGCGCGCTCGAGCAGGTGCGAGCATGAAATACCTCGCCATCCTGCTTCATCTCTATCAACCCCCCACCCAGCTGGGCTTTGTGGTCGACGACATCGTCAAGCAATGCTACGAGCCGTTGGTCGACATCTTCAACAGCGACTCCGACCCCCGCTTCACCCTCAACATCAACTACAGCCTCACCGAGCAGCTTCTGGCCAGGGGTCATCGGCATGTCGTCGACGGCCTGCGGCGCGCCGCCGAGCGCGGCACCCTCGAATTCGTCGATTCAGGTGCCTACCATCCGATTTTCCCGCTGATCCCCGAATCCGAGGTCCGGCGGCAGCTCGAACTGAATCGGCGCAAGAATCAGGAGGCCTTCGGCCCCAGCTACCAGCCCAAAGGCGTCTTTCCCCCCGAAATGTGCTTCTCTGGCCATCTAGCCCAGTTGTTCCACGAGCTGGGGTACCAGTGGTGCATCACCGACGATCTGCCCTATTCCTTCCATACCGGGACGCCCCCCTACGACTTCGTGCCGACCATGCACCAGGTGCGGGTCTTCCTGCGCAGCAACACCTGGTCGAACGATCTCTCCTTCCACACCTGGAAGGGCAAGGATTTCGTCGCCAAACTCCAGGAGCGTCTGGGAGAATGGTTCGGGGCGAATGATGGCTACCTCATCATCGCCATGGATGGCGAAACGTTTGGTCATCACCACAAATATTACGAAGAAAAGTTCCTGCGAAGTCTTCTCTATTCGCTTCGAGGGCATTCTGATATCAAGCTGGTGACGATCAGCGAATTGGCGGCTAGGTTTCCGGGCCGCCCCCAGTTCGTTCCCCCCTCCACCTGGTCAGCATCGATGGAAGACCTCTGCAACGATGATCCCTACCCGCTCTGGCATAGCAAATTCAACCCCATTCACCACAACCAATGGGTGTTGACCAACCACGTCATGCAACTGGCCCATGAAGCCGCGCGGTCTGACGTCGAAGTGCGAGAACTGCTCGATAAGGCGATCTATAGCTGCCAGTATTGGTGGGCTTCGGCCTGGAACTTCGATCCCTCGCAGGTTTTCCGAGGGGCATACCTGCTGCTCGATACCCTTGAACGGGCGTGTCGGGTCACCGGGAATCGCGAGGCCCTGCGAGTGGGCCGCGACCTGTACAACAATCTGGTCTTCTCGATCGCGGAACGATTGCACGGCAAGAAAAACTGAAGCCACCCTCCAGGAACGACTCCATCATCCTTCCTAACGACGAGGGATTTTCGCACTTCCTGCCCTCCTGAACACAGATACTTAGAGTTCTAGATTCTGGGTGTGTCGTTTGCGCACATATCGTGCCCGCCCAGCATCACCTTCCCATTCGGCCTGGCGGCGGAATTGCCGATGAAAGCAAGGGTACACGATCGTGTGGCCCGTGTTCGGGAATTTGGCAGAAATTTTGCAGATGATTCTGCCTAGAGCAGCGTGGGGGGCCAATGAAGCGCACAAACGGTGGTTTCCCGACAGTGGTCCCGGTGATGATCCTGGCGGTGGTCCTGGCCGGCACGTCCTCCTGCGCCGGCATCACTCCCGAAGAGGTCTTCCAGGACGGCCGGCGTGCGTTCGCCCTGGGGCATTGGCGGGAAGCCCGCGAACATTTCGACCGGTTCACGCATAGCTGGCCAGACCATGGATTGGCCGTCGAGGCGCAGCTTCTGGCTGCTCTTTCGGCCTTCCGTTCGCGCCCCCAAGACCGGGATCAGGAGGAAGCCGACCACCTGTCTCGCCTGACGGCTCGCTACCAAGCGCTCAAAGACAAGGTCAGCGCTTCCGAACTGACCGAGCTGGCAGTGGCGGTCGAGGAACCCGCTCTTCGCCAGAAGGCTGCTTCGGCTTCGCAATTGTTGCAACTCGCGCCTCCAGCTCTGAATCACCTGCTGCAGCGAGGGTTGATTCCGGAGCCTTCGACCGATCCCATCGGTACCCTCCAATGGATCCAGTCCTGGAAGAAAACCCATGAAGCGGCGAGCCCCGCCACCCTGCGAGGAATGCTCGATCTGTGGCAGGCCCGCGCCTTGTGGGCGATCCGGCTGTCGCCCCTGGCCGCGGAGGCGCATGCCGAGCGCCTCCGGCAGCTGGGGTGCTGGCCGCTCGATTCCGCCCTCGCCCGCTTCGTCCGCTCCGCCTTCCAGCAAGGCAATCCCGATGTCAAACGGCAAGCCGCCCTCCTCGGCATCTCAGCGCTCGGGGGGGATGCCAGACGGCATCGGAAGGGACGGCCGGGCCCGTCGGAATACCTCGCCTACCTGCGGGAACGCGGGACCTTCTTCGAGGAGGCATGGTGCCCGAGATGATGCTGTCGACGGGAGCGAAGATCGTTCTGGCGGTGGCGCTGGGGTTCTTCCTGGCGGTGGCCGGCCTTTTCATCCAGCGCTTCGCCTACGTCGATTTCGGGTCACTGAAGGTGGGGCTCAAGCCCCAAGTGGTCAGCGAAGGTAGTGACGTCGCCTTGGCCACGTCCAGCGCCGACCTTGAAGACGAGTTTCCCAATCGCGATAAGCATTTGAACGAGGCTCGAGCCATCCAGTATGTGAACCATGCCACCCGCGATTACTTCAGCGGCAGCTACGACGAAGCCCTCCGCCGCCTGGAGCGCGCCAAATGGTATGACCCGCATAACTTCGGGGCTTTCAAGCTGTCCGGCCAGATCCAGTTCGAACGCAGCCAGTATCGCAAGGCCTTCAACGAATGGGCTCGTGCCACCCAGCTTCCCAACTACGATCAAAGCCTCCTGCGCGATCTTGACGTCCTGAAGCGCCTCATCCGCTACTGCCGGACCGAGATCGATCGTCTCCAGAAGACCGTCAACCAGAACCCCGAAGACCGTATTTCAGCGGCCCGCCTGCGTGAACTCGAATACCGGATGGCAGACTAGATAGGCCTGGCCCAGGGAAAAAATCCCTAGGCGTGTGCCTTTTTCGCACGCGAGGGATTTTTCCTCCTCTTTCCTTCCCGCGGCCCGCCTTGGCGCTCGATCCCGATCCCCATTCGCCTGTACGATTCCGCGCCCCCGAAAGGGGAATGACACACTTCCCCGACATCCCAGCCAAAGGCAATTGATGGGGAGCTTGGCCATTCTTCGACCCTGCGCCCGCAGGGGGCACAACGATCGCCTTTCTCCGGCGAATTTTTTTTGAAACAATTTCAGGGGCCTCTCCATAGAACAGTACGAACATGGAAAGCCCAATCACTCGCGCCCTTGATTTGACACCCCCTCCTACCTGGTTTAGAGTGGGGGAAATTCCACTTGGCCGGGGTGATCGAGTATGACCACTGGGGCTATCGTTCTCGGGATTTTCTTGATTCTCGGGGTCCTCGGGTTTTTCGTCCTCCTATCCCTGTTCCCCTTTCGTACATTCGTCAAATGCCTTTCGGCTGGCGTTCCGGTCGGGCCGATCGATCTGATCGCCATGAACCTGCGAAAAGTGCCGACCGACGTCATCATCGATACCTTCATTCGTGGCAACAAAGCAGGGTTGCCGTTGTACCTCGATCGCCTCGAAGCCCACTATCTGTCGGGCGGTGATGTCGAAGGGGTGGTCAACGCCCTGATCAGCGCCGGGCGCGCCAACCTCGACCTGACGTTCGAAAAGGCCGCTGCCATCGACCTGGCGGGCCGCGATGTGCAGGATGCCGTTCGCATGAGCGTTCAGCCCCGGGTCATCTCCACTGGCGGGGTGGCCGGCATGGCGCGCAACGGCATCGAGGTCATCGCCAAAGCCAAGATCACCGTCAAGGCCAACCTTGACACGATGGTCGGCGGAGCGGGGGAAGAAACCATCCTGGCGCGGGTTTCCGAGGGCATCGTGTCGGCCATCGGGTCGGCCGACACCCACACCGATGTGCTGAAGCGTCCCGAGTTGATCACCCAGAAGATCATGAAATCGGGGCTCGACGCCGGAACGGCGTTCCAGATCATCTCCTTCGAGGTGGCCGACCTCGATGTCGGGCGCAACATCGGCGCCATCCTGCAGAACGACCAGGCCGAGGCCGACCGCAAGGTGGCCCAGGCCAAGGCCGAAGGGCGTCGCGCGCTGGCCTTGGCCCAGCTGCAGGAGAACAAGGCGATCGAGCAGGAGATGAAAGCCCGCCTCGTCGAAGCCGAGATGCGGGTTCCCCATGCCCTGGCCGAATGCTTCCGGCGCGGCAAGCTTCTCGTCCAACGCAAGCGCAAAACCCCGGCGGTCGCCATGACCACCGGGGCTGGTCCGACCTGATTCCACATCCTGGCCTCCTCGGTGGGAGGCCCGAAAGGGTTTCGTGCGATCTCTGTCCCGGCTCTCGATCCTGATGGTCCTGATCGGCCTGGCCGCCGCCGGTTCGGTGGCCCTGGGCCTCGGGTCTTTGACAAGAGAAGGGTCGGTATGGAAGAAAACCGCGTATTCATGCGTGTGTCGTGCTCTTCTCGAGGATGACGCCGGCCGTCTCTACCTCGGTACCTTCGGGGCCGGCCTCTGGATCCGCACCGGCGAGACCTGGGCGCAGATTCGCCAGACCCCGGGCGGGTTGCCTGACGAGCGCCTCAGCAAGCTCCTGGTGGAAGGGGAAGACCTGCTGGTCGCCACCGCCGGGGGTGGGGCCGCCCGCCTGCACCGCCCCAGCGGACGCTGGAGTCCGCTGACGCCGTTCGGAGAGCCGCCCTCGCGGCATTTCCATGCCTTGGCGATCCTGCCCGATGGGGGATATCTGCTAGGATCGGTGGGGGATGGCTTGTGTCTGGCCACCGGCGGGCGCTGGATTACCCTCAAGGAACCCGATGGCCTGCCCAGCGACTGGATCAATGATGCCCTGCCCGAGGCTTCTGGCACCTGGTTGGCCACCTATGCCGGCCTGGCCTACCTCGAAGGCACTCGCGTCACCCGGGTCGAACATCCCGAGCAGGGGTGGCGCGACGGCAACATCAATGTGCTGGCGCGCTTTCAAGGCAATCTCTTCCTGGGCACCGGCTCGGGCGGGCTGGTCGAACGGCTCGAGCCGCTCCCCGGTTCCACGCCGGCCGGTTCCCCACAGCGATCACCGCGCCGGCGGGTAACCTACCGCCGGATTCCCGGGATTCCTGATCAGGTGCATGCCCTCCTTCCGGTCGGAGACACTCTCTGGATCGGAACCGAGGAGGGGCTGTTCCGGCTCCTCAGCGATCGGGCGGTGGAACGGCGAGAGGGGCCCGCTTCCGCTTCGCGGGCCATCAAGAGTCTTGGGCTCACCCGCGCGGGTGTGGTCGCTGGCACCGATGTTGGACAAGTGTACCTCGTGGATGGTAAGAATTGGGTATGCCTCTTCGATCATTCCACCATCCATACGGGAGGAAACCCTCGATGACACGGTTCCCTGGCATGTTTTTGGCTTTGCTTCTGGTGCTCGTTGCGCCGGCGGTCGGTCTGGCCGACAGTCTCGAACAGGACATGGCGAAGGCCCGGACGCTGCACGAAGCCGGACAGTTCGATCCGGCGGCCAAGGCCTTCAATGATATCCTGGTCAAGCATCAGAATCTCCTTCGCGGGGATCCCGCCAAGGCCGCCATGGTCTGGGAAGCCTTCGCCACCTCCCTGAAAGCGGCGGGGCGGACGAAATCGGCCGAGGAAGCGTTCAAGCGGGCTGCCAAGCATCGGGAAAAGATCGGCCAGGGCGCGCCGGCCGGCATGGCTGAACCATCGGCGGCGGTCATGGACAAATATCGCCTGGCCAGCCTGAAGAACGACAAAGCGCAGGAGCACTATCGTCGTGGCGCCGCCTATCTCGAGGAAAAACAGCCCATCTATGCCATCCTCGAATTCGAGAAGGCGTTGGCGCTCGAAGCCGACAATGTCGAATTGATGGACATCGCGGGTCGCACCATGGCGGAATATGGCGACGCCTACTCAGACCAGGGCAAGTCCTATTTCGATCAAGCCAAGGCCCTCCTCGAGAAGGTCCGCAAGGCGATCGGCGATGGGGCCATGACCAAGGCGCAATGGACGATGCTGGGCCGGGCCTGTACCTATGCCAGGAAATACGATTTCAAAGCCGCCGAAGATGCGCTGAGCCGGGCGGTCAAACTCGATCCGAAAGATTTCCTTGCGACTTTGTACACCGGCGATCTCTGCCTGGTACAGGGAAACTACCAGAAGGCCATCGAGTGGTACGAAAAGGCCAGCAAGATCGATAGCGAAGACCTGCGACCCCTCTGGGGAGCCGGCGACGCCTGGACCGGTCTGAAGGAATACCATAAGGCGCTCGATGCCTATGCCCGGGCCTTCGAAATGCATCGCGAGAACGCCGAAGCGGCCTTCAAATATGCGACCGGGTTGAAGAACGTCAACCGGCTCGACGAGTCGATCCATTTCCACGAAGTGGCGATCGCCCTCGATCCGACCAAGGCGCGCTACCACCTGGGGTTGGTCGCCATCTACCTGCCGCGCATCATGGACTTTTCGGCCAAGAAGCATCTGTCGGCGGCTCTGGCCCTCGAGCCCGAAAACCCCTGGTGCCACTTCTATCAGGGCCTCTACCTGGAAATGCGTCGCCGGATCGACGAAGCCATCGCCGAGTATGAGCTGGCGGCCCAGTACGGGCCCGAAATGCTCGACGTGAAATATCAATTGGCCAATATCTACAACGCTACCGGGAATTCCTTCCCTGGCAACAATTTCTCGAACGAAGATCCCAGCCATCAGCTGGAATATCTTCCGTTCAAAGATCTCAAGCGGGCCTACCGACTCTACAAAGAAATCGTGACCGTGAATCCGAAGTATGTCCATGCCGCCAAGATCAACGAGGCCCTCGAGACCCTCGAGGAGAAATTCGGGATCGAACGGCAATTGACCGACAAGATCAACAAATCGGTGCGCTGATCCCCGCAGGGGATTGAATTTGAACAAAAAACATCGGAGGTGAACGTCGGCCCAGAGAGCATCGTAATGAGGATGAGGAAGGAATGCGCGGAGACCGGAATATCCGGCTCCAACCTACGACTGGAGGGAATATGGTGAAAAGGATTTGGTTCGCCCTGGCGGTTCTGTGTGTGGTGGCTTCCGCGTCTTTTGCCGCCGATGTGAGCGGGTTGGCCACCGATACCCGGTTTGATACGAACGATCCGACCAAGCACCCCACCGGGATCATGTCCATTCCCAAGAACGAGATCCGGCGCATCCCCGATATGATCGACAAGCCGGAATCCCAGATCGGCATGTGGATTCCCATGGTCGAGCCCGAGCCGGTCGTCCGTGGCTTCGACAACCGCATCAAGGACAACGTGCGCATCTATCGCAACACCGGCACCACCGCGTCCAAATATCCGTTCCTGGTGAAGGTGGTGTCTGGCCCCGACGCAGGCAAATGGTTCGTCTACCGCAACGTCAAATACCACTGGGTGTTCGAAGATGCGGGAGAAGGCGAGCATAGCGGCGGCGTCAACGGCACCTCGGGCGGCGACGTCTGGACTCCCTTCTACAAGGCTTCTGGCGCCGAAAAGGCCGTCAACTACATGCGCAACATCGTCAACGGCACCGGCGACCGGACCTGGGATCCCAAAGTCTACCCCAACGCCCACAAAAAGCCGTTCGACTCGGGCATCTCCGGCACTGATGACACCAAGGGCTCCACCGTACTGCAGGAAGTCGGCATGACCCTGACCTATGAGCGGGCCGAGGTCGCCCCGACCGGCGTGACGGGCGATGGCTACTACGGCAATGCCGACAATGGCGTCATCGACACCAACACCATCAGCCCCGCCCAGCTCAACAGCGAACCCACTAACTGGGAGAGCAAGAAGCTCATCAATGCCACTCCCGAGAAGTTCGGCCTGAAGAGCGACCTGGGCGGTTTCACCGCGGTCAACCGCGTGTACGTCGAAGACTATTCGGCGCCCAGCGTCAAATCCACCGATGTCAAGATCTACCGCGGGAATGCCGGCGGCTTCGTCGATTCCGTCTACGACAAGAGCACCAATTCCTGGAAGAAGGTTCAGGGCATCCTGTTCGAGACCGAGGACGACAACCCCAACGCCGTCGTCACCTCGGACCGCCTCAAGGCCAGCATGAACTATGAGTGCGGCAACATGGACCTGTACAAACTCGACAATCCGGCCTACGACCCGGATGATCCGACCTCCGAGCCGTACATCTATTTCGTCTACCTCCCGCCGACCTACAAGATGACCTGGAACGGCTCGTCCTGGGAGCGGGTCAAGATCTCCGACAATCCGCCGGTGTTCGATGACACCGTGGTCTACGGTCCGTACGTCGGTCCTGCCAAGAAGGCCGAGGAATACGACTATTACAAGAACATCGATCCGATCTGGAGCCGCCGCAGCGCCGAAGAGGTCGAAGATTACATCACCAACCGGTATGCCAACGCCTACAGCGCCAAGAGCCTGGCTCCCTGGGCCCGCGGCCTGTGCTACTTCATCCTCGATGAGCGCAACAGCGGCTTGTTGAAGATCAAGACCCTCAACAGCCACGTCACCGGCAAGAAAGACAAGGATGGGCGCCCGATCGATGTCAATCCTGAGATCGACGCCATGATCAACGAGTACAAAGAGATGGGGGAACGCGGCAAGAAAGCGGCAGCCGACCTCGCCGCCTTCAAGGCCCACCTGGCGGCCAACGGCAAGACCGACTACAACCGCTTCTCCTATATCGAATTCAAGGATGGCGGCCGCTACTGCGTCGGCCCCATCGAATTCGAAAAGATCGCCGGCATCTACGAAGAGAAGAACGTCACGGTCGATGGCCAGGAGGTCAAGCAGGCAACCTGGATGATCCCCGGCCCCCGCGTTCTGCTGCCCAAGCACTTCGCGGTCAACTCCATCGAATGGGATTCCACGGCCGGCACTCGCCACTCCGGCGAACAGATGGCCACCGACAGCCAGAACTTCGTCCTCGGCAATGATGGCAAATGGCACCGGGTCAACACCGCGGCCGATGCGGGCGTTCCTCTCGAACTCCAGGTGGCTGGCACCAACTCCAACTTCATCAACAAATACGGTCACGAATGGATGCAGAAGGTGCCCGACCTGATGTTCAAGGTCGACATGGCGGACTGCTGCGGCAATACCACCAACCAGGTCGGCTTCCTGAAGGTCAATGACAGCGGCGAAGGCTCCAAGCCGAACTGCGAATGCACCCTGTCGGATGCCAACGGGAACGATCATGTGGTCGGCGTGCCGGCCGATGACCAGCTCGACTATGGTGACAAACTGATCGTGAAGGATCCCCGGACGGGGGAGGTCAGTGAGTATGCCCAGGCTTCCTCCCTCCAGGACAACGATCTCACCACCAAGGAGATCAGCATCAACAAGTCGGGCGAAGGTCTGCAACCGCCGATCGGCTCCTCGCTGTTGTCCGGCGACAAGGTGATCTACGAAGACACCCGCCTCAACATCGCGGCCCACGCCTGGGACAACATCGACAACTTCCACAAGCACCGCGGCATCAGCTACTACAAGATGCAGATCCAGGAACTCGATGCCAACGGCAACCCCACCGGGAAGTACGAGCTGCTGGAAGATGAGAACGGCAACAAGGACGAGAAGATCGAACGGTCGATCTTCGATCCCCCGTACAATGGCCGGTTGAGCCAGTTCAAACCCGACCTGAAGTTCTACCACATCTTCCGCAACCCCGGCCTCTATCGCGTGGAATACACCGTCCGCGACGTGCCCTTCGACAGCCAGCCCAATGAACAGCGCCTGTTCTTCCGGGTGAAGGTGCTCGACCTCAAGTCCGACAACCGCACCATCGAAGATCACCAGCGCCGGCAGTAAGTTCCAGCCCAGCGCGACCCGGGGAGACCTTGCGTCTCCCCGGGTTTTTCGCTATTCTGGCCCTATTACAGCCTCTGCGGGAGGGACAGACAGATGAGACGGACGGGATGGTGGGTGATCATGCTGGGGTGCCTGTTGGCAGCCGTTCCCCAGGTCAGTGCGGTAATGCCGGCAGGTCTGCAGTTGGAGCGCGTCTTGACGCCGAAGGAGGGCTTGAGCCATCCGGTGATCCTCTCGCTGGCGGTCGGCCCCGAACATGTGTACATCGGCACGCGCAAATATCTGAATGTCCTGAAGAAAGACGGTACCATCACCCACTGGACCCCGGAGAATTCGAAGCTCAAGTTCTTGATGATCCCGGCCATGGCGGTGCGGGGCCATGAACTGTGGACCACCTGTCGTTCCCCGGTCGCCGGCGGCGGTACCTACCGCTGGGATGGCCTGCAGTGGGAATGGTTCGAAGAGATCAAGGACGACATGCAGTCGAACTATGTCTCCTGCTTCCATGTCGATGACAAGAACGTCCTGTGGATCGGCACCGAAGATCAGGGGCTCAATTACTACGTCCACGAGACCAACCCCTTTCGCAAATTCGGCTACCTGGCCACCAAGAAGGGGATCGTCAGCAACCAGATCATGTGTCTGACCAGCCGCCCCGGCGAGCTGTGGATCGGCACCGTGGCTGGCATCAGCGTCTATCGGGGCCAGGAGGGCGATCGCGCCCTGGTGACCAACCACACCTTGACCTCCGGCTTGCCCGCCGACCGGATCACCGCCCTGGCGGCGACTCCCGAGCGGGTCTATGCCGGTTCCACCCTGGGCTTGCAGATTTTCGAGAATGGCTCCTGGCGGCTACTGGGCAAGGAAGCTGGTCTGGCCGACGCCTGGATCACCGCCCTCGCCGTCGATGGTTCCGATCTGTGGATCGGGACTGCTCGGGGGTTGCAGGTGATGCGGGGCGGCCGGATCGAGCCGCCCATCGATCACCGGGATGGCCTGCCGGCCCATCAGATCCGGTGTCTGGCGATCGGTCGCGGGCCCGATGGGGGGACGCGCCTGTATGTCGGCACCGAGAGAGGGCTGGCCATCTTCAAGCGACTGTGAGGGGGGATGTCATGAACCGATCGCGACCGCTGCGCTGGCTGCTGCCGCTGGCCGCCCTGGTGGCCGGCCTCCTGGTCGTGGGGGAGGGCTGGCGCTTGCTCGGACAACCCGCCGCGGTGCGGTTCGCGCGCACCAACAGCGGGCTGGTCGACAATTACCTGCAGGCCATGGCCGACCTGGGCGAGGCTTTGGTGGTGGCCACCCCGAGCGGTGTCACCCTGGTGCGGCCCGATCGTCTCGAAAGCTGGCGACGGGGGGAACGGGGCTTCCCCGATGCGGCCGCGCGGGCGGTGGCGGTGCTGGGCGGGCAGGTATGGGTCGGCACCCATGGCCATGGCCTGGCCCGCCTGGAAGGCGATCGCTGGCGCACCTTCTCGCAGAACGATCTCGGTTTGCCCGATAACTTCGTCGAGGCGCTGGCGGTCCTGGGCAATCGACTGTTCGTCGGCACGCGCGAAGGATTGTGCGCCTACAACGGCCTGCTGTGCGAACCCATTCCGCTGCCGAAGGCGGTGCCTCCGGCCATCCGCAGCCTGGCCGCCGATGGCGCGCAGGTGATCGTGGCCACGGCGTTGGGAGCGTTCCGGGTGACCACGACCAATGCCGTCACCCCCATCAACCTGGGCGTCTACCCCGAACCGGCCGTCGATGCGGTCGCCATCGAGAACGGCGCCATCTTCGCGGCCGGCGAATTCGGGCTGGTGGCGATCGCCCCCGATGGACGCCGCCAGACGTGGGGCCGCGATCGGTTCCCCACCTCCCGGTTCCATGCGCTCTGGCCCACCGTCGGGGGGAATGTCCTCTGCGGCACCGCTCGCGGACTGTTTCTGGCACGGGCCGGCGGCGCCGTTGAAGAGGTCCCCCTGCCCGAGGTGGCAGGACCGGTGCCGGTGATGGCCCTCGCGCGCAGCGCCGGGGCGTTCTGGATCGGCACCGGTGGTATGGGCCTCTTGCGCCTGCCGAGCGAACCCGGGGCCGGTGCCACCCCTGCGGCCTTGGCAGGAACGGCGGCCTCGCCCCCCACCGGGGGCGTGCCCCTACGCGATGTGGTGATCTTCTCGCCCCCTGGCCTGGCCAACCCGCCCAGGGCTGCCGCTCCTTCAGAGGGAAATCCCCCCTCGAGTGGGGGAGAAAGCAGCGGCCGGGTGCGTCCGCACTGGACCATGACGAAGAAACAGCGCATGACCAACCTGAGCTTCTATAAGGATATCCTGCCCGTCATGGTCAAGGAATGCCTGCCCTGCCACACGACCGGTACCGGCAAATACTTTCCGCTGAACGACCCGGTCGTGGTGCTGGCGTATTTTCGCAAAGCCAAGCTCGACCGATTCTTGTCCTTTTGCGATGTCGGGGGCGGCATGGCCGGCCAGGTCGACCCCAATACCATCAAGATGCTCCAGATGTGGATGATGTTCGGAGCCAAGGAATGACGGGCCGGGGTCCCTTCGCGGCGGAAATCCTGGGGTTCATCCTCGGTCGGGAGGCGGCTCCAGGCTCAGGGCGGTCGGCCCCGCTGGCCAAAGTGGGCGAAACGTTCGCCTTCCAGCCCAAGACCCGGCAAGGCTCGTTGCAGATCCTGCCGATCGAGCCCAAGGGGTATCGCTTCGGCATCTTCGGCATGAGCGTGACCTGGAAGACCCGTTTGCACGGGTTCCGCCACTGTCGGGGCGATCACCTGCTGACCATCGCCGATCGCACGACGGGCGAGGCGCTCGCCTCCTCGATTCCCATCTACGCCGATCCGCGAGGCCGGTTCCTGATGCGGAAGGAATTCATGACCACCATCGCGACCATCACCGACCTCGAGGAGCGGGTGTTCATCCCCTATGGCGTCCTCAGCGGCGGGCCCGAGAACCGGGACCCCTGGCTGTGCGTGTTCACTCTCATCGATGAACAGCCCGATTTCCTGCTGTCGACCGGTGGACCTCTCGATCTGCCCGAACTGTTCGCCGAGCGCTGGGCCCTGCTGGCTCCGCGGCCGCCGGTCGCTCCCGACGAACTCGATCCCTTCGAAGAAGGGGTGGTGGCGCTGACCTCGGCTGTCATCCGGGTCGATGGGGTGATCAAACCTGAAGAGATCCAGGTGGTACGGGATTTCCACGCCCGCCTCTTCCAGGGACAGCCCGCCAAGATGGGGCAGGCGCGGCAGATCCTGAAGCGCTTCCTGGCCGAGCCGCCCGATCTCGAGCCGGTCCTGAACAAGTTGGCCGGTCGTCCGGCCCAGGAGAAGCAGGTCATCATCGCTTTGCTGCTCAGCATCGCCTCGGCCGATGGCGAGCTGGAGGCGAGCGAGCTGTCCCTGATCGATGGCATCCGGCGCCGGTTCGGCATCGGCGATGCCGAATTCGGCAAGATGGCTGCCGATTTCCAGCCCGAGGATTTCCCCTGGTACAAAGTGCTGGGCCTGGCCCCGGGGGCATCCTGGGAGGCCATCACCGAGGCCTGGCAGAAGAAGAGCCGGGAATACCATCCCGACCTGTATCCGACCCTGCCCGACAGCTTCCGGGAATTCGCGCAGCAGGAGTATCGGCGGGTTCAGGAGGCCTACCAGGCGCTGGCTCGGAAATTCGGTCGTCCGGCCTGACGTCTCGGGCGGTGCCACCGACAGATGCTTGCAGACGGGTGGCCCAGATTTGTCGCGAGCGCCAGGCGGGCCTTTTCAGGAATCCCCCCAACGGTCGGTTTGAGAGCAACATCCAAGTTTGGTCAGCAGGAACAAGAGAGAGAGCAGGTCTGAGTTGACCGAGAGCCTGGGCAACGCCGCTGCAACGGCAGACGTGGCTTGCGCCCTGGTCGCAAGCGCCCGCAAATTCCATGATTTCCACAGCCCAGATGCGTTCTCGAGCTTGCCTGGCAACGGTAGCCAGATCGGGAGAGCGCAGGGGCCTTCGGTGCGCGGATCATGGGCCAGAGCCGGCCCTGCCCAACTCCGCGACAACAGAGGCCTGGGCCACGGGCCAGGGGAAGGATGATCTGGTCTGGTGGTGGAGGGCAGATCTGCCGATAATTCCTCCGAGGCATTGCGTATCCGAACAATCGTGGAGAGCAAGGTGAGAAAGCCCTTCCTCCGAGGTCGTTGGTGGGGCGGGTGGAAAGCGCTCGCCCTGGTCGGCGTTTTTTGCGGGGTCGCGGCGATGGCCGTATCGGTCGTGATGGAAGAGCGCAAGATCTACATCCACCAGGAAGGGAAGGCGGTCTACATGGCCGATCAGATCTTCTTCCTTCCGGTGAAATCCACCTTCGAAGTCAGCACCGCCCAGGTACCGCGGTCTGATCCGGAGCCCTCATCGGCAGAAGCGTCTTCGTCCGAAGAGCTGGCGTCCCTTTCCGACGAAACCTTGGAAAAGGATCTGCGCGCGGGGGGGATAAACTTCGCTCGGGCCTCTGAAGAACAGCGCCAATTGTGGCGTCGTCGCACGTACTATATCAATCCAGGTGGAAGAGTCTACCACTTGGGGAGTTGTACGCCCGGGCTCTCCTACCTGCCCGTGACCTGGAAGGAAGTCACGGCTCGGGCCCTGGCTCCTTGCGAACGATGCACGGGGTGGTGAGGTTTCGCTTCCGACGCGCTGGCAGGATGGGTCGAGGCCGCGTATCGTCACTCTTTCGCCCCAGAGGGCGAGGCTGGCTCCGGATCGATCTTGGTGAACATACGCGATCTGAGGGCGGAACGGCTGGGTGAAACCCTGGCCCGCCAACCGTGGCGCAGGCATCGAGCAGGGGCGAGGGCGCATGGTAGAATGACCAGGCCTGCCGTTGACAGGGCCTGCATGCAAAGGGCGGGAGCGAGGCACCGCAGAGGAGAGATGGGAGAGCCATGGAAGGATTTTCCGAAGAGAAGGACACGCGTTCAGATGGCTGGGGCGGGTATGTCCTGCTGATCATCTTCGGGGCGGGAGGTTGGTGGTGGTGGACCTCCTTCTCGCCTGCCCCGTCGCCGGGAAATTCTTCTCCCCACCCTGCACATGTCGCCATGCCACGGCCCGAACCTGGGGGGGCGCTCGCTCCTGGCCGGTCGCCATCAGCCCAGCCGGAAATGGGCCCCTCCGAAGCCGTCGCCCCGGGGCCGGCTCCCCTCGCGCCCCAAGCTCCTCCGGGCAAGCGCATCTACGTCGGTCGGGACAAGACCGGCGCGGTGGTCATGATGGACCGGCCCTTGCCCGCGGGTTACGAATTGATCCGCATCGACGAACGGTAACGCCTGGGTCGTAGGCGGCGGTCGGCCTGCCGGTGACAGGCGACTGGAGCCAGGGTCGCCGGGGTCCGGGCGCGGGCCGGCTGCCGTCGCTGGTCCTCAGGACCCGCCCAGGGTCAGGGTGGTCCAGATGGCGGCGGTGATCAGGAAATGGAGGTAGGTGGAGATCCCGATCCCGCCTGTATCGAGGGTGGAGCGGCCCAGGAACCACCCGATGCCGAGATAGAACAGGAGGCGGCTGCTTTCGATCGCCACTGGCATGAGGGCCCACTCCTCGATGAAGCTGTAATGGATGATCGAAAAGAAGCCGGCCTGAAGCCAATTGGCCTCGGTCGGCCCCAGTGGCAGGAGGAACGCCGGCAGCAGCAAGCCGCGGAAGACGATTTCCTCGATGAGGGAATTGTTGAACCCGCCCAGGAAGCGACCCCCGAGCAGGGCCGCCGTGCGGCCGTCGAAGGTGCCCGCCAACCGCAGGAAGGCGCCGGCCCCGGCCAGCAGGGCGATCATGACGGTCAGGCGTCGCGCCACCCGTGACCAGGTCATGGGCTGGTCGCCTCCCAGGATCGTGGTTTCGTGACGGGGGTCTCCCATTCGCACTCGTGATGTCCAGGTGGGGGAGAGGGCCTGACGCAGCAGCAGCCAGAGCGCGAGAATGGCGAGGTATTGGTAGCTACGGTCGAGGACATAGTCGTTGACCTGCCCCAGGAAGGCCACGGCAGCTGGCGAGGTGCCGGTCAGCGGCAGGCGCAGGGTGATCCGTTGGTAGACCAGTTCCATCGCTGCGTAGGCCAGGAAGGTGGCGCCGAAGATCCAGAGGGTGGTGCTGGCGGCCGGGCGCTGGGCCTGGCGGGCGCCCAGGGCCAGCACGAAGCAAGCCGCAGCCACCCCCCCGAACATGCGCGCCCCCAGAAAGTAGGGGGTCCGAATGTCTGGGCAGGCGAGAGGCAGGGCCATGGCCAGGACTGCCCCGAACAGGCCCAGAGCGGCGATGCGAACCGATACGGAGGTTTCAGGCATCGGCTCCATCCTAGCGCATCTTCCCTCCGAACGGAAGATGGAGCATGCCTCAGCTTCCCCGCTGTGTCGTCTCGCCCCTTCGGTCTTGCCCTGCCCGACCCTTGCCGCCATCGGGGATACCTCTCCTCATGAGCCCGCCAGGGGGCGAACGATCTCTTGCCAGTCGGGAAGCGGATGCGGGGCCCGATGGTCCGGCAATAGGGCAGAGTCCGATCTCCTCATGTCGGGGGGCTGCTCGGCCCGTGGTGTATAATGGTACCAGGCACATCAAGAGCATTAATGGCGAGGAGGATACCCAATCATGATCCGTCGTTTCATCCAGGGCCTATGGCTGCTGACCCTCTTCACCCTTCTTCTCCCTTTGGCAGGTTCTGGGCAGGAGGGGAGTTCCAAAGTGACGATTTCTGATCAGGAGAAGGCCCTCTATTGGCGCCACAAGGACCAGATCTCGCGCACCGCCCGTGAGTGCCTCGAAAAGGTCTGGGCGACCCATCTCGAATTTTTCCGGAAATGGAAGGTTTCCAAATACTATGGTGATCGCAATCCGAAGCTGAATACCCGCCAGAAGCGGCTGGAGATCGTTCGCAAGGTGGGCGCCCCCGATTGGATCGTCGATGAAATGGAGGGGATCAGTTGCGTCGGGCTGACCCGGCGATGCCTCAAAGAAGGATTCGAGGCGACGGGCGAGCCGGGCTTGAAAGCGCTCTGGAAGAAGATCGATGCGGATGTGGTTGCCAATGGCGTGTCAGGCATGGTGCTTCTGGGGCATCTCCAGCAATTGGGTTGGAAGATCCTCTATTGGAATCCCAAGCCGCAGCTCAACGCCGTCTGGGACAAAGAAGAGCCGACGTTGATCGCGGGAAAACCTGTCAGCTGGAATTCGGGGGTCAAGGATGCCAATGGCAATTACATCTACCACCCGAGTTGGGGATTGCATGAACTTCGCTACCAGACGGTCATGAACAAGGGGAAATATCTCACCCTCCGCGTGGATGACCGGGAAACCCTGGTCGGCTTCGATACCAGGGTTCCCGAATCATTCAAGCAGGCCCCCCTGTTCGTCGGAGTCGCCCATGCCGGGTACCATGTCTTCCCAGGTGCCCAGGGGAAGGTCATCGAAGCGCACAGCATGAGGAATCTCGATTCCATCGACAACCTCGAGGTCGGACCGTTCAATCCCCTGGCCCCGGGGGGCAGCCCGAAATGGACGCGCATCGAGAAATATCGTTCGGGAGTGGTGGCCATCGCCCCTTGATCCCTGTCTGGGGCCGAAGGTCGGAACGATCGTGGGCGGTGGCCAAGCGCAAGGAGCCAGGGACGCGGGAAAGCCTGGAAGTGGATCGTCCCAGGATGGGCCCGGGGAGGGCCAGCCGCCCCTCATAGATCACCAGTGGTAATGGGGCCTTGCCAAGGCAAAGGTGAATGATGACGAGGGCTTACGCGAACCACCCGCCTCGGCTGCCTCACCTCAGGGCCAGGAGAGGAAGTAATGCACATTCTCTATAAAATGGTCCAAGATAAGCTCGCAGTTGTTGGTCGGCATGACTTCGTGAAACTTGCCGGCTACCGAAATATCGCCAAAGGCCTCAGGCACCTCGACAAGTTCCTGGCGTCGGGAGATGCTCCGGATTTCTTCATCATCAGGCTGCGTGACGCGGTCGGTCTGGCGCCGGAAGAATGCGACGTGGCCATCGCGGAGCATCGAAAGGTGCTTCGAGAAAAGGAAGAACGAGAGCAGGAGGCCTATCTGAGGAGCGTCTTCAAGCCCCATCTGATCGTGGGCACCGATGGGTCGTCGCAGGCCCCCGTTTTCATGAAAATCTTCTTGTCGCATAGACGGACGATCTATCTTCCTGAAGATAAACTCCATGAAGAGAAAGTGGCCGAAATCGTCCGCGACCACTTCGCCAAGCACAAAGGGTATATGGAGGCTTTCGGGAAGATCACCTGCTACATCTTTCGCCCGATCTACGATGAGAGCATCATCTTCGGGATCGATGGCTCCGTTCTCGAACGAGTGAATCGACCCCTGTGGGGGCCAACGGGGTTCTCTGTCGCTGAAAAATGGCCGAACGATTCCGACCAGCATTTTCAAGAAAGAACAAGAGAACGGTTGAAGATTATCTCTATTTCCTGCAATGGGTGGAACCCGCCCGCCCTGTTCCTGGTTCCCAGGTAGGGAATGGTGATCGAAATCCCTCGCAGAGAGTCCCCGTAATAGAGCGCGGGTTGGGCTGTGCGGGTGGCAATTTCTTCCATAGGTGACCTGGGGTAACACCTCCGGCCGGGGCTTGTGTTACCCCGGAAAGTTACCCCTGGTTGCCTCTGGATTCCCAAGACAAAGTGGTCGGGTTGGGAAGGATCTTAAGCAGAAAACCCGCTTGTTCAGCGGGTTTTCGAATGGGATCAGACCTTCTGCAAGGTCTTGCGGTAGCCCCAGCGGGACTCGAACCCGCGCTCTCAGCCTTGAGAGGGCTGCGTGTTAGCCGGTTACACCATGGGGCCATTCCAGCTGGGGCGCAGGGACTCGAACCCCAACAGGCAGATCCAGAGTCTGCAGTCCTACCATTAGACGACGCCCCAATGGTGATTCTAATTCTAGCATGGTTGAAGAGCCAAGTCAACCCGATGTTCAGGGCTGCCATGCCTCCAGGCGAGATGAAGCGCTGGACAGGGTTCATCACTGGCGGTGATCGGGGCGTGCCGCGCGCACGAATGCCTGACGGCTCGGCGAACTGGCCGGTCGGGTGGGCCCGAAATTTCTTGGATGCCTGGCGAGTGGGGCGGGGCGGGGGGCTCAACCGCCTCAACCGCCGGATCGCTTCCGGGCATACCCGATCTGGTTCTCCCACCAGCCGTCGAGAACTCCGGCCCGTGCGAGGCGACGCAGGCTCTCGTGGACTTCGGGGATGATCGCCCGGGTGGGCCGATCTTGCCAGACCGCCCCAGGGAGAGCCATGAATGTATGCATATGGATGCGAATGCCGAAACGTCGGATCAGTTCCTCCATGAATGCCACCATCTCGCGTTGCTGGGCGGCGGTTTCTCCTGGTGTCCCGATGATGAAGTCGACATGGGGGGTGAACTGATATTCGCGCAGCAGCTCCAAGGCCCGCATGGCTTGCTCTCGGGTATGGCCGCGGTGCATGGCGGCCAGTCGTTCGTCATCCCCCGACTGCAATCCGATGACGATTTCGCGATTGGTCAGATAGGGGCGAACCACTTCCAACACCTCGCGGGTCACGAAATCGGGTCTGACCTCTGAGGGGAATGAGCCCAGACTGATCTCGGGAAAACCAGCCTTGCGGATCGCTTCGAGCAGGTCGTGTAGCGCGGCCGGATTGGGTGTGCGACCATCCGAGCCGTAGGCGAAGGCATTCGATGACAAAAATTTGACACGTCGCCGCGCCGGGAAGATTTCCCGATACCGCTCGGCGATTTCGACAATCCGATGAATGCTGCGATGTCGCAGGGTGCCGTGGTACAGTCGCGGGACGGCGCAGAAATTGCATCCGAACCGGCAGCCCCTGCTGATCTCGATGGGGGGGAGGTAGCCAATGGCGGGATGGAACCCTGGATAACGGTCGAGATCGACCCATTCGGGGCCTGTTCGAAATCGCCCACGGGGAGGTGATCCGGCGAGCCAGTCGGTCAGGAGACGAGGGAAAAAGGCTTCTCCTTCCCCGGAAACCACCAGATCGAACCCGAAGCGATCCATGGTTTCGGGATTGGTACTGGCCTGAGCACCGCCGACCACGAAGAAGTGGCGGTGGCCAGGGGGCAGATCCGCGCGCAGGCGGGTCAATTCTGCCAAGACCTGGTCGGCATGGGGCATCATGAAAGAATACAGGCGAAGGGTCGGATGGTCGGCGGGGATCGCCGGCGGCGGGCCGTATTTCTCCCAGATCAGGAGGTCGACCTGGGCCAGGAGGTCGGGTGGGGTGGCGCCCAACAGAGCGCCGAAGCTGACCTTGTTGTAGTTCTGCACTCGCAGCAGCAGCACTGGCCGGCCGGTCAGCCTGGCAGAAGAGGAGGCCGGGGGTTGGCGCGGGCGACGGCGCGAGGGCGGGGTGGGGAAGGAATCAGCAGTCATGCGCTGATATTCTAGCACTTTTTGGCGTGCGATCAGAGAACAAGCGTGTACAAGCCCATTCTAGGGGCGCCGTCGCTGGTATGCAGTTTGCTTGAGTTTAAAGCGAATAATCGAGGGGGGGGCCATGAAGAACGCTATTTTTTCTGTCGCTGCCATTCTTCTCTTCGTCATTCTCGCGACTCCTGCGTTGGCCGGTGTGGCGGAAGAGTTCATGAGCCTGAGTCGCGAATATGAGCTGAACATCCTGGCAAGCCTTCATGACAGTCTTGACCAGGGCCTGACCTTGAATGCCCGCGAGAAAGCGTTGACCGATCGCTTGCTGGCCTCCGAAGACGAGCTGAGCAAAGTGGTCGCGCAAGCCGACCGCCTCGAACTGGGCCTCTTGACCCGCCTGATTTCCCGCATCCAGTTCGAGGTCATCCAAGAAGGGCGCACCTCGCTGCAGCCGTACTTGTCCAGTTTGCGGTCGACCCTGCAGTCCCAGACCATCGACGACCGGGTCAAGAAAAAGATCGCCAACATCTATGGTCGCGAAGTCGACTTGCTTGACGGCGAGTGGAAGACCGCCCCCGACGGCCGCCGCTACTGGGTGAGCAACGAATACCCTGACATCATCCTGTCCTCGGCCGATTATCGGCGCTACCTGGCGACGGCGGTCACGGTCGAAGACTGAGAGCCGTTGCAGAACCCTGTTGAAAACGGGGGGCGGGCTTGCTCCAAGGCCCGCCCCCCGTTCGCGTCGGGGCGATTCCTGAGGAGGTGTCGGTGCTCAGCCGCGATCAGGCCCGCGGTCAGACCTGGGATTCCGCGGTCAGGTGATGGCGGATCGCGCGCCAGAGCCAATCCAGTTCGTTCGGCGTCAGGCCGTGGCCGAACGCGATCTCGGTCTTGTCGCTCCGGGCATGGAGCGCGGGTTCGGCGAAGATCGCCCTCGGTCCCTCACGCCACACTCCGCGTTCCAGTTCCTCGAGTTCGGCGGCCGGCATGGTGAATTGAGTCTTGCCGAAACAATCGGTGCGTTCGATGACCAGGCCGCGCGGCGAGGCCAGCAGTTTCTCCTGGGTGGTAGTGGTCTTGATGCCGTAGATCAGCATGCCGCCGATGGAGATGAAGATGGGAAGGATGAAAAGGCTGATCATGACCAGGGCAGGCCAGTCGCCATCCTTCTCGTCGAGCATCGACAGGATCGGAACGAGGAACACTCCGGCGCATACCAAGGCCACCAGCCCGCCGATCCCGAGCGTTAGCGCCATGGCAGGAGTGAAGCCGACCCGAGGGAGGATGAAGGCCCCCGTCTCGTCCCGGGTCTGATAGTGGATCCGCCCGCGCCGATGGTCATCGGCGGGGGGAGGAGGAGCCGGGCCGTCCTGGCGCAGGATCCGGTCGCGCAGCGATTCATCGAGCGTGCCGGCTTCGCGGAACACCCCCACGCCCATCGAACTGTCCATGATCCCGAGTTGCAGGAATTTGGCGACCTTCTCGGCGAGGGTGCGGGCGGCGAAGTGGGTCCGGGGCGCGTCGATCTCGATCGGCTTCCCCTTCCCGGTCAGTGTGACGGGGAAAACGGTGACCTTGTTCTTGCCGCCCCGGCGTTCGACCGAGAGTTCGACCCGGTCGAGTTCCTGAAAGTCTCTTTCGGTCTTGCTGAAAGGAACGAGCAGCCCCCACCATTGCACCACTTTCTGGCGACGGCGATCGAGGATCAGGGCCGAGCGGCCGAACAGCAAGCCCACGCCGATCAGCAGAAAGGGGATGCTCATGAAGGCCGGGACGAGCAGGACGAAGCCATCGGGGCCTTGCCGCTTGCTGAACTCGACGAACGGAATGGCCAAGGCCGACAGGCCGCTCAAGAAGAACGGCAAGCCGAACAAGGCCATCCACCCACCGCCGTAGGTGAACTCCAGAGTGTCCTGATCCTGCATCGCATCCCTCCGTTCAGAAGTTGGGGGAACCAGGGACTGGGGATGATCTGTTGCGAGAGCGCGGGATCATTATGCGGCATGTCATGGTCCTGGCACAAGTAGCCCTCGCCGGGCACACCAGCCAGACTTCAGAGTTTTCAGAGATGGCAGGGTGAGGCCGTCTGAAGCCGCGAGCCCTGGGGATCGGGGAACGCGAAGAAGGGCGCGGGGCAGACGGTCGCCTGACCCAGGCTCCGAGGCGCTTGAGAGCGCGGGGCAGGAGCCAGGCGCCCGTTGCCTTGTCTGGCGAATTCACGTATACTCGAAGCGTTCTGGTCTGCCGGGTGGCCTGGTTCCAGGCGTACAACGCATCAAGGGAGGATTACCCCATGGGCTTTTTCAGTGATCAGTTCCGGTCGGTCATCGAGTGGAAGGACCCGTCTCCCGACGTGTTGATCTGGCGTTGGGATGGCGGCAGCGACGAGCTGAAGAACGCTTCCAAGCTGCTCATCAATCCGGGGCAGGCGGCCATTTTCGTCTACCAGGGGCAGGTCCAGGCCATCCACGATTACCCCGGTCTGTTCGATCTGCGAACGGCCAACATCCCCTTCTGGACGACCATCACCAAGTTCATGCAGGGGTTCGCCTCCGAGCACAAGGCGAACATCTACTTCGTTCGTCTGACCGAATTCCTCAACCAGAAATGGGGCACCAAGGCGCCGATCAAGTATGAAGACCCGAAATATAAATTTCCGGTCGGGTTGCGCGCCTTCGGCAACTTCTCCTTCAAGATCGTCGAGCCGCGGAAATTCTTCACCGAAGTGACCAGCACCCGGCACGTCTTCACGGTGGCCGAGATCCGCACCATCATCGTCGATCGCCTCATGACGCCGCTCACCGACCTGTTCGCGGCGTCGGGGTACAGCTATGCCGAGATCGACCGCAAGCGGGTCGAACTGTCAGAAGCGCTGCGCAAGCGGGTGGCCGACATCTTCCCGCCGCTGGGGTTCGAGCTGACCGACTTCCGCATCGAAAACACCGATTTCGACGAGGACACCAAGCGGCGCATCAACAAGATCGCCGACCAGATGGCCGAAGCCCAGGCGGTGCGGGCGCTCGGCGACATCGATGGCGCCAGCATGAACAACTACACCCGCGTCGAGCAGCTGAAGGCCATCCAAGCGGCCGCCCAGAATCCGGGCGGGATGGCCGGCATGGGTATTGGCCTGGGGGCCGGTCTGGGCATGGGCCAGGGCATGGCGCAGGCCTTCCAGCCGATGAGCGGGGCGCCGAGTGGTGGGGCCACCGTTCCTTGCTCGGGATGCCGCTCGCCGATGGATGCGAATGCCCGATTCTGCCCGAACTGCGGCAAGCCCAATACGGCCGGCAAGGCGGCCTGCGTGAAGTGCCAGGCGCTGATCACCGCTGGCGCCAAATTCTGCCCGGAATGCGGCGCGCCGCAGAGCGCTCCGGCCTGCCCCGGCTGCCAGAAACCGCTGGCGGCGGGGGCCAGGTTCTGTCCGGAGTGCGGCTACAAACTGGCCTGAAGCGCCGAGGGCGTGACGGTCCGGCCGTGATGCCGAAGGGAAGCCGACCGGCCCACGGTCGGGGCGGCTCTCCCGCAGACCGTCAGGCGAGCGGCGGCGCGTCTCGCCGCTCAACCAGAGGACGCCGATGGGCGCTCTGGCTCGCCCGTTTCTCGCCGCGCTGGCGGCTGTGATTCGCGACGCTGTGGCATGGAGGCCTGGCGCCGGAGAGCGCGGCGCTGTGGCGGGCCGCCGGCGGGGGGGCGGGCGACGGCAGGGCCGTATTTCTGGCAAGAGGAGCGGGCCTGGCATGAGGAGGATCCTTAGATTCGGACTATTGGTGGTGGTCCTCGTGGTCGTCGGGCGGCGGGCTGGTGCCGAGGTCTTCGCCTGGCCCCGGTTGATGCTGCAGCAGGCCCGCCAGGTCGGCCAGCAATGGCTGGCCGGCGTGAGCCGAGCGATTCTGGGAGAGGCGGGGGGCAGAGAAGGCCTGGCGTGGTGGATCGCCCTGCTGCCGGTTCCGCTGCAGGCCGATGCTTGGTACAACCTCGGAGTCTTGTGGCATCGCGGGTGGACCGGCCAGACCGACCTCGCGCTGGCGAAGGCCTTCTACGACCGGGCGCTGGCCTTGGGTTCGCCGCTGGCCGCCTGCCAATTGGGTCTCATGCATCTACGGGGCGAGGGGGTCGCCACCGACGCGGTACAGGCCTTTGCTCTGGTGAAAAGGGCCGCTGAACAGGGCCTTCCTCGCGCCATGGGGGTGCTGGGCGTGTTGTACCGCTACGGCCAAGGCACGAGGGCCGATCCCACCATGGCGGAGTGGTGGCTGACTCGTGCCACTCAGACTGGCGACTTCCTGTCCTTCCAACACCTGGGAGAGATGGCCGAACGGGGCGAGGGGCGGGCGCGTGATGTTCCCCGTGCCATCAGCGCCTATCAGATTGCCGCTTTCCACGGGGTGGTACCGGCGCAGCTGCGGTTGGGATGGATCTATACGCGGGGTCTGGGGATCGAACCGAATCCCGAGCAGGGGCGGCATTGGCTCGAGCAGGCCGCGCAGCAGGGAATGGTCGCGGCCCGGGAATATCTGGCGGAAGCCCATGCCTATGGGTATTTCGGGACCGTCGATGTCGCGGCCGCGCTCGACCAGGCCCGACAGGCCTCGGCGCAGGGATCGGCCTGGGCCCCCGTTTTCCTGGGGTCCTTGTACGAATCCGGGAAGGCCACCGGCCAGCCGGATTTTCCGGAAGCCCGGCGATGGTATGAGCTGGGGCTGGCGCGTGGGCAGCCGCTGGCCAGGCGTTGCCTGGGAACGCTCCTCCTGCAAGGCGGCTGGCCGGGAAGCGACCCGGCCCGCGGGCTCGCGCTGCTGACGGCCGCCGCTGAGCAAGGGGATCTCGAAGCCATGAATCTGCTGGGATGGCGGTACGACAATGGGATTGGCGTGCCGCGCGATGAGGCCCAGGCCGTGCGGTGGTTCCGGCAGGCGGCCCTGCAAGGACTGCCGGTCGCCATGGCCAACTACGGCGAGATGCTGGTGCGGGGGGCGGGTCTGGCCCGGGATGTGCTGGAAGGCATCCGCTGGTTGGGGCGCGCGGCGGCCTGGGAAGAGCCCTACGGCTGCTGCTATCTCGCCCAGATGCGTCTGGAGGGGCGGGAGATCGCTGCCGATCCCCTCCAGCCCTGGATCCTGGCGCGGATCGCCCTGGCCTGGGAGGGGTCGGCCGAGACCCGGCAGGCGCTTTTGGCGATCCAGGCCAGTGCCGCCGCGGTGCTGGCGCCGGCCGTCGTGCGAGAAACCGAGGAGAGATACCGCCTGGCCACCGGGCCCATCGATCCGCTCCAGGCTCGACAACGACAGGCCCTGGTGGCGCAGGTGGTGGCCTCGGTCCGCCAGGAATGGCGTGAGCCCCACGCCGCGCGGACATTCGGGCCGGTGATGGCGCTGCGGGTGGCTCTCCAGCCCTTGGTGCATCGGAGGTTGGAACGGGCCGCCGCCCGTCTGGCCGACGCGGTGGCCGAGGATCAGCCGCTCGGTCCGGCCGAGTGTCAGGTAGTCGCTTCCATGGCTCGGCTGGGTCTGTTCGACGTGCTCCAGCAGGCCGTGGAAATCGGGGACTGGGATTTCTCCCCGCCTCCATGGGAGAAAGATGGTCAGGGCGCGGTGTGGTTCGAGAAAGCGGCGTGTCAGCTGGGCGCGGCGGCGTTGGTGCGCAGCGACGAGCTGGCTGCGGCCGGGGCGCCGCTGTTGGCGTTCGAAATGCTGCAGGCGGCAGGCCAGTTGGGTTGGCGGTTGCAGCACAATGGCTGGCTGGCTCGGCCTGGCGATGGTCGGAGGCTTCTACGGGTGGCCCTGGAGCGGTGGCGGCGGTTCCTTCGCGCCTTCCCGGCCGCTCTCTGGAAGCGTCGAACCCTGGTGACGCTCGGGTCCTGGCCGCGCCCGTTGATCAACATCCAGCATCGGCTGCAGCGGAAACTGGGGTTCTGGCTCCCGGTGTTCCGCTATCGGCGCGATCATCCGGCTCTGTTCCAGCGCCAGGGCTTCCTCTTGCCCGAACCGAACGGAAGGAGTCTGGCCGAGGTAGAGGAATGCCATGCGCATCAATGCTCCCTGATCTTTGCGCTCGATTGCCTGGAGGAAGACGAGGGGGCCGCGTGCCCGCCGGCGTCCGGTCCCGCCTTGCTCGATCTTTTGCGGCAGCGCTGGACCTATCTGAAGTCCTGCGTCTGTCCGGCCGGTGGCGTGTATCATCCGGTGCGTGGCGCCACGCTGGAGACGCCCCTGTGCTCGGTGCATCCCCCGCTTCGTCGCCCGTTGCGCGACTATGAGCAGTTCTGCCGGTCTGCCGAATATGAAGCGCTGCTCCAGGAGCTGGGCAGCTTGCTATCGTCGATGATCGAGCGCATCTCGCAGGGAGGGCTGACACCTGACGAGGTCACGCAATTCCAGGAACGTTGTCGGAGAAATCCGTTCGCGATGGCGATCGACCTTGATCTGGAGGCCGAGGAAACGGAAAGCTGGCGGGTCGAGCAATCGCTCGACGCCTTGCTCGGGGAGTGCGAAGCCGGGTTGTGGTGACCAGGGTGGCCGCGCGCGGGATCGGCCTGGTTCGGCCTCTCTGATTGGAATGCCATGCGGCGATGCGGTATACGCGCGAAGAGGAGCCGGTTGGCGACGAGCGGCGGGGTGGCCAATGCCTCCCGCCGAAGGCCATGCCCTGGATGTCGGCGTGCCGTCGCGGCAGGGCCGCGGGCGACGACCGCCGCGCTCAGGCAGGGGGACGGTGGTCCGGGGTATCCAGCAGCTTCTTCTGCTCTTGCAGGATGCGGCGGGCCTCCTGGAAGAGGCGCTGCCGTTCCATCTTGACCAGCAGGTTCACGTCCAGCGGAGAGAGGGCGACTTTTCGCCCGAAGCTGATCAGCAGGGCCATCTCCTTGTCGGTCAGGCGTCCGTCGGCCAGGGCCATGGCAGCCATGGACCGTAGCATTTCCCTGGCTTCGAAGGGAGTGGCTGGTACGGGCAGGCGGTCGAAGCCATGGGGCTCGGCCTGATGGGCAGCCACCGTCTCGAGCACCCGGGCCTCCGACACGCCGAGGCGGCGGCCCATGTCATGCAACAGGGCCATCTCCTTCTCGTCGATGACGCCGTCGGCCAGCATGGTGGCCACCAGCCATTCCAGGATGTCGAGACTCGGGAGGGGAGTAGGCGGGCGGTCAGAGGAATCCAGGGAGGAATCGCTGCCAGTCGTGGTCTCTGACGGGCCGGTCGGCGAGGGCCGAGTCGCGTCGGGTGGCATGGCGGCCGGCGGCGCGGGCGTGGGCTCAGGCGAGAGGCCGGGCTGCGCGGTCGGGGCTGCGGTGTCAGGCCCAGAGCGGGGAGCAGGGCGGGAGGCGGGGCGGTTGGGTTGGCCAGCCTGGCGGATGGCATTCAGGACTTCAGTATCGTTGACCCCGAGGAGGCGTTCGAGGACCCAGTCCTGCGAGCCGTCATTGAGAACGGTATCGCAGTAGGGGCAGGCGAACTCCTGGCCGGTCTGCTCGGGAGCGCCGCAATTGGGGCAGTGGGCGCTGTCGAGGGAGGTGCGGGTCGGGGTGGTGACGCCATGCCGGCGAACCAGGACGAAGACGTTGCGCAGCCGTCGGGTGCCGGGGCCGGCGGCGACCGTCCGGCCGTCGCGGCGGCGTTCGGTCGGGCGGCCGCTCCAGGCGATCTCGACGAAGACGCGGTCGAAGGGTTCCCCGGGCAGGATGGCTTTGGCCCTGACGCCGCCCACGGCGCAACGGGTGAAGAAATGGCGGGTACCGTCCTCGCCGGGTTGCAGGCGGAGGGCGAAGCCGGCGAGGAATGGATCGAGCGCGTATTTCCGCAGCGGGCCCACGTCGCCCAGGCGTTCGGCGAGGGCATGTCGCCAGAAGACGACCGAGGCGCGGTCCTCGAGGTGCTGGAGGTGGAAGCCGGGATCGAGCTGTCGGTAGGCGGTCAGGCCGGGCACGGCAGTGGCCGGCCGGGGCGCCCACTCGCTGGCCTGGGTGATGACCGCGAGCACCCAGTCATGCTCGCCGGAGCGCAGGTAGGACTGACAGGCGGCGCAGATGGCGACCCGCGCCATCTCGACGGGGGCGCTGCAGTTGGGGCAGAATCCTTCGATCAGGCCTGGCCTGGCGAGCGTGCGCGCGCTGGGCCGGCGCAGGAACGTCCAGACCTCTTCGAACATCTCGGGCGTGGTGGGGCCTTCTACCCACTGGCCGGTCGTCGCCGAGACCAGGCAGTCGATGGCGGTCGCCCGGATCGCGACATGGATGGTGTCGTAGTGATCGTCGCTGTCCACCTGGCGAATGGCGGTATCGACCACTCGCACGTCGGTCACGCGATTGCGCAGGCCGGCCTCGGCCAATTCTCGCAGCAGGATCTGGAAGCGATCATACACTCCATCCGAGAGGAAGGCCTGGGCCGTGCCGAGGTCGGCCTTGGCCCAGCCGTGCTGGATGGCTAGGAAGGCCTGTCGCACCCGGCCCAGGAACGCGGTCTGGTTCCAGGCGGGATCCCGCTGGCGCAAGCGAGCCACGGCGCGGGCTTGCTCGACCTGGGGCTGCGCCTGTGTGCCGCGCCGGATGGTGTAGTCGACGTAGCGTTCTCTGCCTTCGAAGGCTCCGTAGGCGGCGGCGATGATGAGCAGGATGATCAATGGGATCCCGATCAGGGGATAGTGGTAGGCGAGATCGAGGAGATGCCACAGCAAATAGAAGAAGGCTTCGGAATCGCTGCCCGACCCTCCGCCGCCGCTGCCCGGCCCGGGGGAACCGGGGAACCCCTCGCCGCCCCCGGCCCGGGCGAAGACGGCGGGCAGCGTCCCTGCCAGGAGAAGGCAGGTGACCAGAAGGGAGAAGATCGCACCCCGGAATCTGTCAGGCCGCGGTGTCCTCATGGCGATTCTCGCGGGGCGATCTTTGCGAGGGCCGTCAGCGGGCCTGCGGCAGCCGGCTGGCGGCCGCCTCGGCTTCCCCTTGCAGGGCCTGCCAGGAGGCGAACTCGGGTTGCCAGTTGTTGCCCCGGGCGTGGGCGGCATAGCGAGCCGCGGCGGCGGCGAGGGCGGTCAGCGCTTCGCGCAGGGGAGCCAGCACGGGGTCGGTGCGGACAGCGATCCCGGCTGGAACCGGATGACTGGCCAGATAGGCGACCGCGTCCTTGAGCGTGCGGCGGGTCTGGTTGTCGGTGCGCAGCACCCCCTCCCAGTCGATGGCCTGGGCGGCGTGGAACCGCCAGAGCTGATCGGGCGGGATTCCCTTCTCCTCGAGCACCCGGAAGGCGTTCAGACGGGCCGTGGTCGAGCCCGGATCGGTCAGCGCGCGTCGCAGCCAGGGTTCGAGGCGGGGGAAGAAGGGGCCGGCGGCCAGCCGCATGGAGGGCGAATCGGTGGCCAGCAGACCGCGCTCGAGCAGCGGGAATCGATCGAACGTGGCCGGCAGGGCCGCGGTGCCGGTGCCCGCTACGAAATACTCGACGGCTTCGCGGAGCAACGGGGAATCTTCTTCGCCAGGGGAGTTCAGGATTTCGGCCAGATAGACGGGGGTGGGGTCGACCGGCCGCCCTCGCCGAGCCATGATGCGCAGGGCGTTCCAGCGGCCGCTGCGGCTGTCCTGGTCGGTCGTGGCCAGGAGGCGAGTGAAGGTGGCGGCGAACAGGTCGAAGCAGTGACTGGCGATGAACTGGCGCGTTTCGTCGAACCCCTCCTCTGGAGACCAGGTCATGAGGAAATAATCCATGGTCTTGAGGAATTCCGGATCCTGGGCGAAGCTGGCCGGGTCGAAGGCGGCCGCGGCGGTCATGTAGTGGATGCTGCGCCTGCCGTGGATGCCGGTGCGGTGGTAGAACCGCGCCACCTTGTGCACCGTAGGGGCATGGTCCTTCTGTTCGGTCGCCAGGCGGTGGGCGATCTCGTCGGCTTGCTCTCGGCCACGGAGGCCCTGCTGAGCGAGATCGTACGCTTCGGCCAGCGAGACGTCGGTCTCGAGATCGGGCAGGGGGCCGAGCGAGCCGAACCGGGCCCGCAGATCATCGAGGAGGGCGCGGGCGGCCGCCGTTTCTTTCTTGGCCAGGTGCTGGCCGACGGCCGCTTCGAGGCTGCGGCGAAGCAGCTCGAGGCCCTGAGGATGGTTGGGAGCCTCGGCCAGCAGCGAGATCACGGCGTCGATGGCGCGGCGCGGCTCGCCGCTGTTGAGCGCCCGATTGGCTTCGAGGAGCTGGGGCGGGATGGCGTTCTTCCAGGTCCAGAGGATGGCCAGCAGGGTGAGCAGCACGAGGGCGGCGACGAGACCGACGGCGGGCAGAGGCAGCCCGGGGCGACCGGGGGCGGCCAGGGCGGCGTCCGCGGCCAGCTTTTCCTGCTGCCGGGCGAGGGCCATTTTGAACTGTTCGGAGTCGAGGTCCTGGACGACGCGATAGATTTTGAGCGCTTCGGGCACCCCTTTCAACCGGAATTCGCCGACCAGGCTGGTGGGCACCTCCTGCTTGTTCATGGCCAGGTAGGTGGCTTCGGTGAACCAGATCTCGTTGGCCTCGGTGATGTGCTCGACGCGCGAAGCGACATTGACCACGTCGCCCAGCACGTCGCCGTCGGTCACGGTGACCTCGCCGGTGTTGATGGCGATCCGGATCTCGATGCGCTCCTCGGCAGGGGCGGTGCGGTTGTAGGTGCGCAGGGCCTCTTGCATCATCAGGGCGCAGAGCACGGCGTTGGTGGGGCTTTCGAAGGTCAGCAGGAAGGCGTCGCCGATGGTCTTGACCAGGGTGCCTTCGTAGCGGCGGATGATCGGCTTGAGCAGCGCATCGTGCTTCTCGCGCAGCTTGACGGCGAAATCGCGTCCGGCCTGCGAGGTGCGTTCGGTGAAGCCTTTGATGTCGGTGAAGACGACAGACAGCAGTCGTGACGGCATGCTCATCCTCCCAAGGTGGCCCTGCAGGTGGAAGTGTAGCATATCCCGTCGAGCTGGGGTGGGGCAGGCTGGCCGCCCTGCCGGCGAAGTTGTGGGCATGGAGCATATCCCTTCGAGCGGGGGGCGGGCGCGCGGGGGCGGGCGCGGGTGCCCACCTGGAAAGATCGCCCGAACCAGGTGGCGCGCCTATCGCCTCGTCGACATCGCGGGGGACCGCCGGCTCCTGAATCCTGGTCCCGCCCTGCCCGCCGCGGGAACGGCCAGGCTGTGGGTCAGACCGAGGCGGCGGATATGGATGACGGGGGTGGCGGCGCCGCGTCGGTTCTGGGGTGCACAGATGCGTGAGGATACAGGTTCGAATCGACCGGCGCAGAGGGGGGGGCGAGCCGGTTGAAGGGAGCGGGTGAGCCGGGCGATGGCTGCCTTTCCCGTGCGGCCGTCTCGCTCGGGGCTTACGGCAGCGGGGGCAGGAGAGCGGGATCCCAGCGCAGGCCGAACCGTTCGTAGAACGCGGCGATGACGGCGGGCCGGCGCGCCACCGGGCCGCGGCAGAAGACGGTGACCGCTTTCCAGCGGCCGGCCCGACGACTGAAGCCGATGAACCAGACCGCGCCGCCGGCGGCTCCGGTCTTCCCGAACACTTCCCAGGCCTCTTCGCGAGCCGGTGGCGAGTCGGCAGGCGAAGCCATGGCGCCGGCGGGAGGTCCGCCCTCCTGGGGCGACGAGCGCGGGACAGGCCAGCGCAGCGCCTCGAGGAGGGCCGGGCGGCTGCGCTGCCCGACCGCGATCTCGTCGTTCAGCAGCCGCGTGAGGAAGACGTGCTGCTGGCGCGGGCTGATGCGCAGCCGCCCGCCTTTGACGACTGGCGACCAGTCCTTCCCCAGCCACCCCCGCAGGGCGTCAGGTGGCAGATACCCCGATTCGCGCAGGAAGGTGTCGAGCGCGGGGCGGCCGATCCGTGGGGCGAGGGTCTGAAAATAGGCGTTGCTTGAGTACAAGAGCGCCTGGCCCAGGTCGAGCCGGCGGGTGGCCGAGCCCAGATGGGGATCACGGCAGGGCAGGCGCGTGTCGGTGGCGATGATCCCACGTTCGAGCGCTGCCCAGGCCAGGATGATCTTGAAGGTCGAGGCGGGGCAGGCGGGGATGTCCAGCAGGTCGGGGTTGCCGGCGACCAGGCGTGGAGGTGTCTCCTGGTCGGATTCCAGAATGATGAACTCGCCGGCAGGAAGCGCCAAGACCTGCGCCCAAGAGGGCCAGGCATAGAGGAGAAGCCCGACGATCAGCCCCAGCCAGGCGATGGTTGGCGCGTGGTGTTGGGGCTGCCGCTGGGCCACGGCCATGGCGATCCGAGAGGGAGACTTCCGGCGATGAGGCGGCGTGGTGGACTGCAGGGAAGCCGGGGCTGACGGCGGGGCAGCGGTCAGGCCAGGACGCCTCGGGCGCTGGCGGGCGGGCCACATCGGGGTTCGATCCATGGGCTGGTCTCCGGCGGCTCAGGGTTCGGGGAACAGGGCGACGCGGGCGGGCTGGTTGGGCAGGATCTGGAGCTGTCCGATGGCCTTGCCATCGCGGCGCGCCAGCACGACCGCGCCGTGCCAGGTCGCGGGCAGGCCGAGGGCGGGATCGATCAGCCAGACACCCTCGGGGCCGGGGCGGAACCGCCCGGCCTGCAAGGGCAGCGGGGGCAGATGGGGATCGCCGATGGCGCAGGCGTCTTCCGGGGCAGTGGGACGGCGCCGGCGGTCGGCCGGCCACTGGTGATCGGGGTTCGGGCCCGTCAAGACGATGAAGTGGGGCGAGGGGAGGCCGCCCCAGGGGCCAGCGGAGGCGACCTGCCAGACCTGCCCTGCCGCTTCCCAGGCGGGTGACGACCCGTTTTTGGTCGGGGCCGCCAGATCCGCGGGGGCGAGCAGGCCATGCGCCGTCGGCAGGCTCCAGGCGCGGCGCACCCGTTGTTCCTGCCACCAGCCGCCCAGACGGGGCTCCGACCAGCGCACCTGGACTCGCACCGGGACCGGCAGGTCGGTCGCAGGGGGCAGCAGGCGATCGCCCAGCCATAAGACCGGCTTCCAGGTCAGCCACTCAGCTTCGGGGGAGGGATGGAGCGGGAAACGATGGCCCTGCCGGACGGGAGCGCCTGGCGGATCGGGAGTGGCCAGGCAGATGCCGCCTGCCAGAACGGTCTGCAGCGATTCCATGTCGAGGGACAAGCCGCGCAGCAGGCCGATATCGAGCGCCAGGCCGCTGGCGTTCCAGAAGCGGGTGTTGTCGCGCACCAGGTCGATGAAGGCGGGGTCGATGGCCAGCCGCAGATCGACCCCCACCGCATCGGGAGACAGCCCGACCGCCATGACCGTGCCCACCTGGCACTGCCGATAGAGCACGGGGGCGCCGGGGCGCAGGCTGCCCCGCGTCGGGGCCGTCAGGGTGATCTCGAGGCTGCCGGGCGGGGCTTCGGCCGGCGGTGGTTCGTCGAGGCCGACGAACTCGGCCTGCGGTGGGCCCTGGCCCGGGGCCACTCCGACGTAGCGGGGTCCGATCAGGGTGTCGAGACCTTGCACCCCCGCCAGCCCCGCCTTCGGGAACATGACCCAGAAGCTCGACCCCTGCACGGCCAGGCCGTGGTAGCCGGGGTCCAGCTCGAGGCGCAGGCGGACCTCCTGCAGGTCGGGGGCGAGCTTGACTTCGCTCACCCGGCCGACGTCGATGCCACGATATTTGACCGCGTCACCGACCTTGATGCCATGCCCTTCCCGCAGATGGACCAGGACGGTCAGCGGGGTGCGGATCAGGGCCCGCAGGCCGAGACCAGCCACGAGCAGGAGTGCCGCCAGGGGCAGCACCCACAAGCGGGACGCCCGCAGATCGGCCACGAGGGTGGCCCGCGGAAAAGGCATCGATTCTGGGTGGCAGGGGGAGGGAACGTCGCTCATCGGCTCCTCCGGTCAGCGCGCCGCGCTGGGTGGGTCTTCCTGCCAGATCGAATGGGGATCGTAGAAGGCGGAAGCGGCCAGGCTCAGGCCGACGCACAGGGTGAAGAGGGCGGCGCCTTCCTCCGGCTTGACTTCGAGCAGGTTGCCCAGCTTGACCGCCGCCACCAGGATGGCGACCAGCAGCACGTCGAGCATGCCCCAGCGGCCGACCAGCTCGATCAGGCGAAAGGAGGCGGCCCGCCGATGCGGCGACATCGGCAGGAACCGCCCCGCCACCACGACCAGGCCGATCAGCTTGGCCAGTGGAAAGACGAACGAGCAGGCGAACACGACGGTGGCCAGCCCCACGTGGCCGTCTACCCACAAATCGAGACAGCCCCGCAGAATACCGGTCTCATGAATGTGTCCGAACCGTTCGAGATGGAGAACCGGCAGCCAGACAGCGAGAGGGAACAGGATGAGGGCGGCCAGCGCGCAGGCTGCCGTTCGGGCACGATGGCGCAGGGCATCGCTGGCAGGGGGGAATGGGGTGCCGCAGCGAGAGCAGAGGGCGATGACCCGCCGGTCGAGAGGCCAGGCGGGGTCGGTCGGCAGAGCCTCCGGACCGAGGTCGCCGCGGAGAAGACGGCCCGCCGGGGATGCCGGCGACTCGCCGTGAGGCCTGGCGGAGGATTCGTGGTGGGTGACGTCCGGCGGCTCGAGGCCGGGCCTGGCAGAACCAGCCGGCGCTGACCTGGCCGAAGTCGGGGTGGCCTGAGCTGGCGGGGCCGAGACGGTCGGTGCGGCCGGGGCCGGCCCGACGAGCATTCGCTCGACATCGGGAACGATCTGGATCAGTCCGCAAGCGGCGCAGGCGCGCAGCGATTCCCTTCCCGGCCGGCCTGCTGTTCCGCTCACGTGTTCGACTCGTTCCAACCAGGATCGCGGCGATCGGGGGCGAACCGCGGGGTCGCGGCAGCAGTCCAGGGAAGTTATTTGAAGAAGGCCGTGACGCCGAAGACCAGGCGATAGTTGTAGCCGTAGCGTTGATCGTTGGTGACGGCGATGGGAACCCCCACCTCGAAGGCGAAGTTCTCGGTCGGCGTGTAGCGCAGGCCGGGCGTGACGTCGATGCGCAGCCCTTCGGCGCCCCAGTCCTGCCCGTTGACCTCGGTCATGACGGTGACGTTGTGATTGTGCGGGTATTCGAGCCCGATGTTGTAGTAGAAGATGTCGGCCAGTCCGTCTGGGTAGAACTGGGTGTTGGGATCGCCGGTCATGACATAGCCCAGGTTGAGGTGCCCGATCAGGCGTTCGAAGTTCTTGCTGAAGGCGGTGTAGACTTCGAAGTCGGTTTTGCCGGTGCCCAGCCCTTTCTGATCAGACCCGGTCGGGAATTTGAACCCCAGGCCGAAGGCCCCACGCATTTGATACTGGGGGTTGTCGAACACCCGATACTTGAACGCCAGCTTGGCGTCTCCCGTTCCCGATTCCCGAAAATCCTTGCTCCAGAGGATGCGTGATTTGATCGTGTAGTTGAGAATCGGCAGGCTGACGGCGAATTCGAGATCGTTGGTCACCGCATAGTTGAAGAACAGAGGGATCTCGAGCAGGTCGCCGCTCTCGCCGCTGGCCAGGACACGGTCATAGACGCGGTCGAGGGTGAACCACGAGCTATGGAAGCCGCACTTGAACGAGCCTTCGCGGCTGACGTCCGCCGAGGTGGTGACGAGCAGGCCGGTCAGGCCCATGAAGTTGGCGGCGAGCACCCGCGAGACGGCTTCGCCGAGCGGGGCGGTCATCATGGCGTCGCGAGTGATGGGCGGCAGGGTGACCCGCGAAGGCTCGGGCAGGCTGCTGACGGGGGGCAGTTGCAGCGGATCCTGGGAGTAGATCTCCTGACCGCCGCCATAGGTCGGGGCCGCGCCGTAGGGGGGTGGGAAGGAAGGCAGAGCGGGAGGATACCCGCCGCTCGACACGATAGGGGCGGAAGAGCGCTTTTTCCCGGAGGCCTTCTTGGAAGTCGATTTCTTGGCGCTTGTTCCTCCCGATGATTTGGCGGCGCTTTTGGCTTTGGCAGAGGATTTCCCGTTCTTGGCCGGAGCTGCGGCAGGAGACGGAGGCGCTTCGGCGGTCGGTTGAACGGCGGGGGGCGAAGGGAGGGGCGGGGGGGCGAGGGGCGGGAGGGCCCCGCCGTCGCCGCCATTCCCCGCCGGGGAAGGCGTCCCCGGGTCGCCGGAGGCCGGGACGGGGGGCAGGATCGGATCCGAACTCGAGCCGCCGGCGCCTCCGTTCGAGCTCGAATCGCCGGAACCTCCGTCTGGGGGGGGCGCCGGGAGAGCATCCTGCTGGGCATAGATGGTGGTGCCCTCGGCGGAGATCCGGTAAGGGTCCGCCGTGCGCTTGGAGGCCCGGGCGATGAACCCGTCGCTGAACCCGGAACTCCGCAGCTGAGCCTGGGTGCCGGATTGCAGGTAGTCCCGCGTCCAGCCTGTGGTGAGGAACGCCGAGCAGGCGGCGAGGCCGAAAATGAGCAGTTTGTTCTTCATGCCTGGCTCCTTCGCGTTGGCCGGTCCATCAGGGGATGAGATCCCCCGCCCATGCGTGCGGACGGGGAGCGTCTTCGCGGCCACGGGGGAATGGGTGGTTCCCCGGCCGTGGTACGGCATTGTGACGAGTCCTGAGTGGCCAGAACGACATTCATGCGGACCTCATCGGCAGGACCTGCAGGTTTGCTTAGGTGGTCGGACGACTTTTCCCGCATTCGAGCGATGAGGCATCGGCCAAAGCAAACCCCGGAGGGCCAGGGCGGGCCCTCCGGGGTTCAGGATGCGAGGCGAAGAAGAACGTCGAGGTTATTCGCCGGGGCTTTCTTCGTCTTTGTCGGCCGACGTGTCGCCGATCTGGCTCTCATCGGCCCCGTGCTTGGAGCAGGCGATCCTGCCGTTGGCGGTCAGATCGCCGGCCGCGACATACGTGCCGCCTTCGGGGCACTGGGGGGCGGCCTTCAGATAGCGATTGCTGACCAGGGTGTTGATGTCGAGGGAAGACATCATGGTGGCGTGGTCGAGATTGTAGCATTGGACGGCGGCGGCCAGAATCTTGCGGTTGATCGAGCAGGCTTTGGCGGCTTCGGCCGACTTGCCCGCCTCGGTTCCGCTTCCCGAGGCGGTCTCGGTGCTGGTTCCCGTTCCAGTCCCGGTGCCAGCCGTGTCGGTGGCCGTCCCGGTTCCCGTTCCCGTGGCCGTGCTGGTGATGGTGGCCGTTCCCGTGCCTGTGGTGGTACCGGTGCCGGTTCCCGTTCCCGTTGCCGTGCCTGTGCTGGTGCCCGTTCCTGTGCCTGTCGTCGTGCCGGTATCGGTGCCGGAAATCGCGGTGGAATCCGACTTGCCGCCTTTGCCCAGCCCTTCTCCGAATTTCTTGATGCCGTTGGCGACCTTGCTGATGACATCGGCGACCTTGGTGATGAAATTGCCGATCTTGGCCAGGTCGACCTTGCAACCGGTCAGCGTGAGGGACATCACCATCATCAGGAGCACGAACACACAAGTCTTGAACATCCGTTTCATGGGCCTACCTCCTTCTGGCAATCGTCTGAGAGTTCTCGGAAGTTCCATCTCAAAGGATCCATTAAAGATTACTACGAATCATCCGGCGAGGGGGTTCAAATACCTCAGGGCGGGGGGAGGTCGATGGTCGAGCGGCGATTGGTGATGAAATGCGGGTGGCGTTCGAGGCGGGCCTCGAACTCGGAGCGCACCGACGTGCGCAGCTCGGTGGGGGCGTTCTTCACGTAGGCCGAACTGGGCAGGATGAGGATGCGGATGTCGTAGAACGTCTGCCCCAGAATCACCCGTCGTTCGATGGAGAAATTGCCGACATTGGTGGCGAGGATCTCGGGAGTGGCCGGAAAATCGGAGCGCAACAGCGGATGGACCTTGACCGAACGTGCCAGGGTCTTGCGGGCTCGGTCGAAGGTGTAGGTGATGAGGTTGACGGGGTTCTCGTCCCCGCTGTAGAGGGCGCCGGTATAGGCGGCCGGGTAGGCGGGGAAGATGGCGACGAAGTGATTGGCGTCGGAGGCGATGGTCAGACCGACCGTATCGGAGAAGCAGAAGTTCTTCAGGTCTCGCTGGGTCTTCTCGAGGACGATGCGAGCCTTGGCCAGGGTTTCGAGGCGGTCGAGGCCTTTGTAGGCCGATTTCTGCGTGACGATCAGGAAGTTGACCACCGGCAGCAGCAGGATCACCCCAACGGTCAAGACGATGACCGCTTCGAGCAGGCTGAGGCCGCGTCTAGTCATATTCCCTCCCGACGATGCGGGCCAGGACGACGCTCTCGCGGCGCAGGAAGGAATCGATGGGGGTCACGGTGACTTCGACCAGGATGATCTGGCGGTTCGGATCATGCTTGAGGTCGATCTTGCGTTTGAAGAGGCGGTAATCTTCGGGGTAAGGCAGCGGCCGGCCGTTGTCCAGGATCACGTCGCGGATGTCGACGAATTCCCCCGGCCGGAAGCGCTGGAAGAACGAGGTGCCAGGATTCTGGAGCAGGGCGACCAGATTTTCGTAGCCGAGGCCGGCCACCCATTCTAACCCTTCGGTGGCCAGGCAGTAGGCGATGGTCTCCCGGTAGGAATCCAGCGTACCTTGGTGAGAGGAGCGATAGACCATGAACAGGTAGATGAGCCCTGCCATCAAGAAGATGCAGGCCACCAGGATCTCGAGGAAGGAAAAGCCGCGCGCACCGAGCCGCCTGCCGGGCCGGTGCGATCGGGAATCCGGCGGCGGGCTGGCCGGCGATCGGGGCGAGTCGGCCTTCGGCCTGAGAGTGCTAGGCAGGCCAAGGAGGCCGTCGACCGACCCCGCGCCAGGACCCGGGGAACCGCTCCGGGGCGGCAAAGCCGGGAAGCGGCGGGAGGGTCCGCGGCGGGCGCGGGGATCAGGGCCGGGCCGTCGGGTCATCGTAGGTCATCCGGGCGGCGCGGAGGCGTCCGCCGAAGGTCGTACAGTAGAGCATCTCGCCATTGAGGTTCTCGCTGTCGTACGTGATCGTGTTTTCTGTTCCTGCGGCCATCGAGCCGAGGTTGAGGCGGTCGGCCAGCAGGTTGCCTCTGACCTGGGCTTTGCGCCCCGAGAAATTGACGACCGACAGGCCGCCCCCGCCGGTCGGCGAAAATTTGTAGTTGAGCGCGATCAATGAGGCTTCGATGGTGCCGGGGGCCTTGGCGTTGGCGACGATGTTGCCCCGATAGGTGTAGAGGATGCAGGGCCCGTCTTTGGCCGGGTCGTTCCGGGTGAAGTTGCCTTCGATGGTGATATTGCCATAGGACAGCAGCACGCCGCGGCCGGCGAACTTGAGATCCTGTTTGATGATCAGCCCCTCGGCGGCGTTCTCGATCATGTAGATGCCGTTCAGATACAGGACATTCTTCTCGGCATCATAGAAATGACTGTTGTACAAGGCCTGCGAGCTGGCGAAGCGGTACGAGCGCACCAGGAACGGCGCGAAGGGCAGGAAGTTGGTGAAGTCTGCCGCGCTGCCGCCGATGGTGCGCCCCACCAGGGGGGGATTGGGGAAGACCCCGGGCGAGTGCCGGTCGGTCTGATAGTTGGGCTTGGGCTTGAAGGGGAACTGATCATTGGGCATCGACATCAGCAGGGTCTTGTCGCGGTTTTCGAAATACTTGACGGTGCGATAGATCTCTTTCGTCGAATCGGGTACCGACGGGCTGTTCCAGAGCATGTTCAGTTCGGCGTCGGAGTAGTACTGCAGATCGATGTTGAACCGATCGCCGACCTGCTGCATGATGGCCTGATTGACCTGGGCGTTGTCGGTGATCTGCGAAAAGTCCATGCGGAAGGTCGCGGTCTGCCAGAACCGCTGGCGGACGTTGCCTTCGATCAGATCGCACATGCTCTGGTCGTTGTCCTGGGGGCCCAGCAGGTGGATCGGGCGCTCTTTGTTGCCGACGGTGGTGCCTTCACGGTTGCGGAAGAACCGGTCGAACAGGGCCTTGATGCGGGCCACCAGGGTCTGCCACCATCCTTGGGTGCCGACCAGCGGTTTGTACTCGACCGCGATGATGGCCTTGACCCGCTCGGGGGTGAAATTCACCTGGCCTTGCGCCTGACGCTTCGCCTCCTCGATTTTCGCTTCGAGTTCCTGGGTGAATTTCGGCATCAGTTCAGGCTTCTTGAGGTCGGCCCAGGGAATGATCAGGTCGGGGGGCGGGTTGGGCAACAGCCAGTCCATGCGCTCGTTGACGTTGATGAAGACGAACTTCTGGGTGCGGTCGGGGTCGTTCTCCCGCGCGCATCCCAGGAAGATCTTGCCCCGCTTGCCGCTGTTGGTGTGGTCGATGATCAGGGTGCGGTCGTCGTTGTTGAGCGACTTGCCGGCGATGTTGATGTCCTGGAATTCCTGGTAGGCGTCCCGGATGTACAAGACGTAATCGTTGAGCGCGTTGGTGGTGTAGCCGCGGCCGGCCCGCTGGCTCGGCGGACTGCGCAGACAGGCCCGCTTGACGTCGAACTCGTGGATGAAGGTCGAGAAGCGGCGCTTATCGGCCGGCCCCAGCCCCACCTTCATGGTGAACCGCAAGGTGCCCTGGTACTCGCGATCGAAGGTGCTGCGCTTGCGGGTGCCGCCGATCTCTTCGATCAGGTCGAAATCCACATTGCGCATGGTGAGGGTGCCCTCGAGGGCCAGGCGATCGCTGCCCAGCAGCGAGCGGGCCATCTCCGCGGTGGCAGGCAGGTCGGCCAGGGAGAACGGCACCCCGCGGGGGTGGGCGGCAGGGTTGGCGATCAGATTGGCCAGGGCTGGATTGGCGGCCAGGCGCTGGTGGATGGTGGCGCGATACTCGGAGATGGCGCTCTCGGCGATCAGGCGGGCCAGATCATCACGGTAGAAGACGGTGAAGACGTTCTTCGACTGGACCGTGGAGAACAGGTACCAGGTGCCCAGCGTGGTCAGAATGGTGATGAGCACGATGACGAACGGCAGGATGACCCCGTGGCGCGCGGCGTGAACAGGTCTGAACGGGTCCACGAGCCGGTGCTGCCGGCCGGTGCGAGATCTCATGCTGCTGCCCCCTCCGTTAATATGCCTGCGGTCGGGGAAAGGTTCACGATTTGTAGGTGAAGGAGGGTTTGTCGTCGACGAGATCGACGACCACTTCCCCCCCGTCTTTCAACCTGCCGAACAGCACTTCTTCCGTCAGCGGGTCTTTGATCTCCTTCTGCATCACCCGGGCGAGGGGGCGGGCGCCGAGCTTGGGGTCGAAGCCTTTCTCGGCCAGCCAGGCCCGGGTGGCCGGCGTGAGCGTGATGGTGATCTTGCGCCCGGCCATCTGCTGGTTGATCTCCTTCAAGTACTTGTCGACCACCTGGAGCATGATCTCGCGGTTGAGCGGATGGAAGGTGATGATGGCGTCGAGCCGGTTGCGGAATTCGGGGCTGAACGTCTTGAGCACGGCCTCCTTGCCCTTCCAGGCCACGTCTTTGGCTTGATCGGCGGCGAAGCCGATGCCGGCCCGGTCCATTTCGCGGGCGCCGGCATTCGAGGTCATGACCAGGACGACATTGCGGAAATCGGCCTTCTTGCCGGTGTTGTCGGTCAGGGTGGCGTAGTCCATGACCTGCAGCAGGATGGCATAGATGTCGGGATGGGCTTTTTCGATCTCGTCGAGCAGCAGCACGCAGAAGGGGGTCTTGCGGATGGCGTCGGTCAGCTGGCCGCCCTGGTCGAACCCGACGTACCCCGGCGGGGCGCCGATCAGGCGGGAGACGGCGTGCTTCTCCATGTACTCGCTCATGTCGAAGCGCAGGAAGTTGATGCCCATGATCTGGGCCAGCTGTCGGGAGACCTCGGTCTTGCCCACCCCGGTCGGCCCGGTGAAGAGGAACGAGCCGATCGGTTTGGTGGCGCCGCCCAGGCCGGCCCGGTTGCGCTTGATCGCGGCGCAGAGCGCATGGATGGCTTCGTCCTGGCCGAAGATGACCTTTTTCAGATCGTCTTCGAGCGTGCGCAGCCGATCGATGTCGGAGACCGAGACCCGACGGGTCGGGATGCGGGCGATGCGGGAAACCGCCTTCTCGACGTGTCGGATGCGGACGATCTTGTCGCGGTTCTTCTCGTTGAGCTTGACCAGCGCGGCGGCTTCGTCCATCAGGTCGATGGCTTTGTCGGGCAGGAACTTCTCGTTCACGTACTTGGCGGCGAGCTCGGCGGCGGCTTTGATGGCCCCGCGGGTGTACTTCACCCCGTGGAACTCCTCATAGGCCTTCTGCAAGCCGCGCAGGATGCGCACGGTGGCGGCCGGACTGGGCTCGTGCAGGTCGATCTTCTGGAACCGGCGCGAGAAGGCGCGATCGCGGTCGAAATGGTTCTTGTACTCCTCGTAGGTGCTGGTGCCGATGCAGCGGACCTTGCCGGCGTTGAGCAGGGGTTTGAGCAGGTTGGCGGCGTCGAGCGAGCCGCCGCTGACCGCCCCGGCTCCGACGATGGTATGGATCTCGTCGATGAACAGGATGACCTGCGGGATGTTCTCGAGCGCTTTGATGGTGGCTTTCAGCCGGGCCTCGAAATCGCCGCGGTACTTGGTGCCCGCCAGCAACGATCCCATGTCGAGGCTGTAGATCTTGGCGTCTTTGAGGGCGGGCGGCACCTTCCCTTCATGGATGCGCAGGGCGATGCCCTCGACGATGGCGGTCTTGCCCACGCCCGGCTCGCCGACGAAGACGATGTTGTTCTTGCGCCGGCGACTGAGGATGACGATCGCGCGCTCGACCTCCCGGCGGCGCCCGACCAGCGGGTCGATCTCGCCCCGCGCGGCTTTGGCGTTGAGCAGCACGGCGAACTGTTCGAGGGGGTTGCGGACCTTGGTTTCCGGTTCGCCGTCCTCGTCGTCGCCCGCCGGGGTCGGGCGCGGTCCCGTTTCCCCCTCGGGGGTGGAACCGGCGCTGGTCTCGTCGCCCCCGTCGGCGGTCGGATCGAAGCCGTCGCTGCCATATTTGGTGATGCCATGGGAGACGTAGTTGAGGACGTCGAGGCGGGTGACCTCTTCCTTGGCCAGCAGATGGACGGCATGCGAATCGGGTTCGAGGAAGATCGAGGCGAGGATGTCGCCGGCGTCGGCCTGCTCCTTCTCGGAAGAATGCACATGCAGCAAGGCGCGCTGGATGACTCGCTCGAACCCCACGGTGGGCTGGGGATCGAGATCGGCCTCCTCGGGCAGGCGAGGCACGTGCGTGTCGAAGAACTTCTCGAGGCCGGCCTTCAGCCGGGCCAGGTTGGCCCCGCAGTTGACCAGGATGTCGCGGCCATCCTTGTCGTGTAGGATGCCATAGAGCAGATGTTCGACCGTGAGATACTCGTGATGCCGCTTGCGGGCCTCGCGAATGACGCCCTGAAAGGTGATTTCCAGATCTTTCTTGATCATTCTTTCTCCATCGAACATTTGAGCGGATAGCCCCGGTCGCGGGCCATGGCATGGACCGTCTCGATCTTGGTCTCGGCGATGTCGCGGGTGAAGACCCCGGCCAGCCCCTTGCCGTGCCGATGCACGTGCAGCATGATCTGGGTGGCCTCCATGGTGGGCTTGTGGAACACCTTCTCGAGCACCTCGACGACGAAATCCATCGTCGTGTAGTCGTCATTCAGGAGATACACCCGGTACAAGGACGGCTCTTTCGTCTGCTGCCGGGTCTTCTCCTTGACGGCGCGATCGGTATGGATTCCTGATTGGCTCATGGTCGCGGTCTCCTCAAGCAGAGGATGGGCAGGAGGCGGAGGTGGCCGTGTCGAGCAGGTGGTGGAGGGCCTCCCACTGCTCGAGGGAGCGGGTCAGCTGGGCGGTGGTGGCCTGATGCCGTTCGGACAGCTGGGTCAGGTGGCCGGCGGTGCAGCCGGGCGGGGGATTGGACAGTTCGCGTTCGATCTGCGCCACCTCTTGTTCGAGGCGGGTGATCTCGGCTTCGATCTGCTGCAGGTCGCGTTCCCAGCGCTGGCGCTGGTTGCTCTGGCGTTTCCGCTGCTTCCAGGCCTCTTGCGATTCGCTGGCCGCCGACCGCTCGCCCGACCGCCCGCGGTCGCCGGCGGCCGGGTCGGTCTCGGCCGCGGCGTGCAGGGTGCCATGCCGGCAGGCCCAGAGGTACTGGCTGTAGTTGCCCTCGTAGAGGATGGCGCGGCCGTCGCGCAAGGCGAGGATGCGGGTGGCCAGGCAGTCGAGGAAGAACCGGTCGTGCGAAACCAGGATCAGGCTGCCGGGGAAGGCGTCGAGCGCCTGCAGCAGGGCTTCCCGGCTGCTGATGTCGAGGTGGTTGGTCGGCTCGTCCATCAGCAGGAGGTTGAAGGGGCGCAGCATCAGGCGGGCCAGGCCGAGCCGGCTCTTCTCGCCGCCCGACAGCACCCGCACCGGCCGTTCGATGTCGTCGCCGCTGAAGAGGAAGGCGCCCAGCAGGTTGCGCAGCTGGGGTACCATGTCGAACGGGCAGTCGCGCAGCATGCGCTGCCAGACGGTTTCATCCCCTTCGAAGCTGATTTCTTCATCTTGGGCGAAGTACCCCTGCTGCACTCGGAACCCGGTTTCGAGACGGCCGGTGTACTGCGCGTCGGCGCCGGCCAGGATGCGCATCAGGGTCGACTTGCCCGCTCCGTTCTCGCCGATGATGGCCAGGCGGTCGCCCCGGCAGAGGGTGAAGCTGACATCGCGCAGGACGTGGTGGTTCCCATAGGAGCGGTTGATCTTCGCGGCGGTCAGCACGGTCTCGCCGCTGGCCGGGCACTCGGGAAAGGTGAAATCGAGGCTGCGCTCGGTCTGGAAGGTCTGCACCTCCTCCCATTTGTCGAGCATCTTGATGCGGCTCTGCACCTGCGAGGCCTTGGTGTTCTTGTAGCGGAACCGTTCGATGAAGCGGGTGATGCGCCGGCGTTCCTTCTCCTGGCGCTCTTTGGCCGCTTCGGCTTCGGCGATCCAGGTGTCGAGGGCTTCGAGGAACTGGGTGTAATTGCCGCGGTAGATCCGCACTCCCTCGGGGAGGAGGGCGACGACCGAGGTGGCGAGCCGGTCGAGGAAGTAGCGGTCGTGCGAGACGATCAGCATGCCGCCTCGGTACTCGCTCAGGTATTCCTCGAGGAAGGCGATCGAGCCGATGTCGAGGTAGTTGGTCGGCTCGTCGAGCAGCAGATAGTCGGGTTCCGAGAGCAGCAGACGGGCGAAATAGGCGCGCATCTGCCAGCCGCCCGAGAACGTGCGCAAGGGGTCGTGGAAGCGCGCTTCGGGAAAGCCCAGCCCCTTCAGCACCCGCACCGTGCGCGCCTGCCAGGTGAAGCCGCCCGCGTCATGGAAGCGGGCGTGCAGGAGGTCGAGGCGCTCCTGGTGGGCGGTCACGTGGGGCGCGGCGGCCAGCCGCTCCTCGCACTGGCGGATCTCCGCCTGAAGCTGGAACAAGGAAGTGAAGGCCTGGGTGACCAGGTCCCACAGGGTGGCGGTGGCGCGCTCGGCGTTCCAGGCGGCGTCCTGGGCCAGGAAGATCTCCTGCGGCAGGTAGCCGAGGCGGGCCTCGCGCGGACGCACCACCCGCCCGGTGTCGGGGGTCTCCTGACCGAGGATGATGCGCATCAAGGTGGTCTTGCCCGAGCCGTTGCGACCGACCAGGGCGATGCGCTCGCCCGGGGAGACGGCGAAGCTCACCCCCTTGAACAGGGTGCGCACGCTGAAGCTCTTCGACAAATCCTGGATCTGCAGCGACATGGTATTGGACAGACCGGAAACCCGCGCCCGTCAAGGCCCTCCCTCCGAATGGTAGCACGGTCGACCGGCCTCCGACAATGGTTCTTCGATGGCGGCCGAAGGACCGACCGGGTGTCACGCGGGTCAGCGAGCAACCTTTAAAGACGGCCCGCGCTCGAAGAGCGATGGGGAGCTTCGGCTCCTGTTCTTTATGCCTTGCCATACCGCTCAGATGACGTCCCTCCCTGATGGCGGGAATCGCCCACCCCGAGGTGGGAGACCAGGCCGCCGGGCCGGGCGGGGATATGCTACACTGGAGGCGCCTTTCTGGCGGCAGCAAGATCCCTGCCGCGAGCCCGGTCAAGAGTGGTTGAGAAATGGTGGTTGATCCGGCCAACGTTCCCGCCGATCGGAGGTTTGTCGTGAACCAATTGTCGGAGTTGTACCGACCGTCCTTGTCGCTGTTGACGGACTTGTACCAGTTGACCATGGCCTATGGCTACTGGAAGACCGGCACCCGGGAGAAGGAAGCCGTCTTCAACCTGTTCTTCCGCAAGAATCCCTTCCAGGGCGGATTCACCATCGCAGCGGGGCTGAGCTATGTGCTCGACTACCTGAGCAACTTCCGATTCGTCGATGACGACATCGCCTATCTCGCCGGTCTGCTCGGCAACGATGGCAAGCCCTTGTTCGAGCCCGGTTTTCTCGATCACTTGCGGCATCTGAGCCTGACCTGCGATGTCGATGCCGTCCCCGAAGGGACGGTGGTCTTCCCGCACGAACCGCTGGTGCGGGTGCAGGGGCCGCTGGTGCAGTGCCAGATCCTCGAGACGGCGCTGTTGAACATGATCAATTTCCAGAGCCTGATCGCCACCAAGGCGGCGCGAGTGTGCCTCAGCGCCCAGGGCGAGCCGGTGCTGGAATTCGGCTTGCGTCGCGCCCAGGGGATCGATGGGGCGCTGGCGGCCAGCCGGGCCGCCTACATCGGCGGCGCGGCGGCCACCAGCAACGTGCTGGCCGGCAAGCTGTTCGGCATTCCGGTGCGCGGCACCCATGCCCACAGCTGGGTGATGTCGTTCGACACCGAAGAGGAGAGCTTCCGGCAGTATGCGGCGGCCCTTCCCAACAACTGCGTCTTCCTGGTCGATACCTACGACACGCTCGAAGGGGTGCGGACGGCGGTGCGGGTCGGCACCTGGCTGCGGGAGCAGGGCCATGAGATGGTCGGCATCCGACTCGATTCGGGCGATCTGGCCTGGCTGAGCCGCGAAGCACGCAAGATTCTCGATGCCGGCGGCTTCCCGAAGGCGGCCATCCTGGCCAGCAACGATCTTGACGAGAACATCATCGGCAGTCTGAAGCAACAGGGAGCCGCCATCGCGGTCTGGGGAGTGGGGACCAAGCTGGTCACCGGCCATGAACAGGCGGCGCTGGGCGGGGTCTACAAGCTGGTCGCCATCCGGCGGCCCGGCCAGCCGTGGGACTACAAGGTCAAGCTGTCGGAGCAGGCGATCAAGATCTCGACCCCCGGCCTGCTGCAGGTGCGGCGCTTCACCGACGGGAACGAGTGTCTGGGTGATCTGATCTACGACACCGGATTGGGGGTGCCGCCCGAGCCGGTCATGGTCGACCCCATGGATCCGACCCGTCGCAAGAAGATCCCGGCGGGGGCGACGGGTGAAGACCTCTTGATTCCCGTGGTCCGGCAGGGGAAAGTGGTCTACCGCCCGCCGCCCATCGGCGAGATCCGCGAACGGGCGCGGCTCCAGCTGCAGCGGTTCCATGGGGGCGTCAAACGGTTCGTCAATCCCCACCCCTACCCGGTCGGCCTCGAGCAGAAGCTGCATGAATTGAAGACCCGCCTGATCCTGAAGGCGCGCGGTTTCTCGGAATGATCAGGGTTGGCCAGGCAGCCGATCGCGCAGGAGTCCTGCGCGGTCGCTTGGCCGGGAAAGGCCGCCAGATTGGGTTGCCGAATCCCCGGGGTGATCGGCCCCGCCTATGGACTGGGGCTAGCCGAAGCTTCAGCGAACGGTGAACACGCGGGCGCCGGCTTCGGTGCCGACGAAGAGGCGCGAAGTGCCATCGGGCAGCTCGCGGGCGGCCAGGCAGCGGACGGGCTGGGCCGGCAACAGGTCGGGGGTATAGAGCAGGGCGGAGAGCCGGCCGTTCTCGTAGACCTGCAGCCCTTCATTGTGGCCGACCCAGAGCCGGCCGCGCTCGGTGGCGATGGCCTTGACCGGCACGGTGGCGAGGCCGTCGGCGCGGCCGATCAGCTTCCAGCCCTCGCCGTCGGGGACGACGAAGCCCTGATCGGTTCCGCAGGCCACGCGGCCATTCCCGTAGGGGATGACGGCCCAGACGGCATGGTCGGGAAAGCCGCGTTCGAAGGTCCAGGATTCGAAGCTGGTCTTGTGCTCGCTGTCGGGGTCGAACCGGCAGAGGCCCGACGTGGAGCCGACCCAGATGCGGCCGCCGCTCTCGGCGAGGCTGTTGACCGAGCCGGGGAGCAGGCCATCCTTGACCTTGAGGCCGCCGAACAGGCGCAAGGTCTTGGTGCCGTAGCCTTCGCCGATGAAGCGATCGATGCCGCGCTCCTCGTACCCGACCCACAGGCGGTTCCTGGCATCGACCAGCAGGCAGTTGGTCAGCTCGGAGAGCATCTCGTTGAGGCTGGGGTGGAACCGCTGCCAGCGCGTGCCGTCGTAGAGGAAGAGCCCCTGGCCGGCGGCGGGATTGCGCACCGCCACCCACAGCTCGTTGGGGGCGCGGGCCGCGACCGCCACGAATTCCTCGAGCTTGAATGGGGCATTGCCGGCGTTCCACCAGGTGCCGGTGCCGTCGGGGCGCTCGATGAACAGGCCGGCGCTGGTGCCCCACAGGACGGTGGTCGAGGCGAGGAAGACCGAGTCGATACGGGCTTTGGCCAGGACGGGGTCGGATGGCGTTTGTACGGAGAGGCGCGATTTGATATCGAAGCCGGCCTGGGCGAACCCGGGGGACCAGGGGGTCAGGCAGAGCGCCAGAACCGCTACCAGCAGGGGCGCGCACGGCCGCCCGATGGTGTCGGCGAGCGGGTCGCGGGCACGGCGGTCGGACCGGGCGCGGGGCAGGACACGAGCGGAACAGAGGGATTGGTTCATGGAGCCTCCGGAGGGAAGGGCGCCCCCGCCGGGGGCGCCCTTCCTGATCATCGTGATGGGATGCCGCGACCGTCGGTCATTGCCGGATCGTGTCCTGCTGCAGGCTGCGATTCTCGGTCTTGGCGTCGAGGACCCGCACGTTGTAGGTCAGGGTGCGGGACTGCTTGGGCCCGCTCGGGTTGGTGTACTCGGTCAGCACGTATTCGATCTGGTACAGCCCGGGCTTGCGGAAGATGTGGTGGAACTTGTACTGAGGATTGAACTTGTACGGATCGCCTTTATTTTCGCGTTCGATGAACTCCCCGGTGCGGATCTGGCCGCTCTCATCGGTGAATTCGAGGGTTTCGGGGCCGATGCGGTGGCCGGCGTCATCGAGCGTGTAGATGGCCAGGCGCTGTTTGCCCACGCCTCGGAAGCTCGACATGCCGTCGATGTTGTCGTAGCCGCCGAGAGTGAACTGGATCCGGGTGTCTTCGTAGATGGCCTTCTCGGGGTCGTTTTCCGGCAGGAACTGGATCGGCTCGCGCTTGCCGTCGCGGTCCTGCAGGAAGAAGTCGTTGGCGGCGAGGTCGAACTGACCGCCGAATTCATTGGGGCCGTAGGCCCGTTCGGTGCCATCCTTCTTGGATTTGACGACCAGCTTCTGGCCCCAGGCCAGCGAATCGTCGCCGGGAACCTGGATCGGGATGTCGACCTTGGTCATGGGGTTGTGCAGGACCATCTGGGGCACCGGCAGCGAAGACTGGGCGTCGTCATGGATGAAGACGCCGTCGCGAGTGTTGACGGTCGAGGGGTTGACGGTGGTCATGTTGCCGCAGCAATCGGCCAGGACGACCTGCAGGATCTGCTTGGAGGTGAACAGGTCGGTGCTGCACGAGTCGCAGGCGGCCTGGGTGTAATGCTTGGGCAGGATCAGGCGCTTCTCGGCGAGAATCCATTTGCCTTTCTTGATGGGCACGCCCTGCTTGTCGGCGATCCATTCTTGATGGACCTGGGGATTGTTCTTCTCGAGAGTCTGGGGTCCGACGCAGTAGGAACCGAGGTTGGGATCGTAGCCGGCCGGCGCGAACCGGAAGAAGGTGCGGTCGCCGCGGATGCCCACGGATTCCGGACGGGCGATCGCCTGCTCGAGGGCCGCCAGGCAGGTCAAGGCCCGGCTGATGGCAGCGGTCGGATTCGACCCGGCCCGCGCCTTCAGGTCGTCGCGCAGGGCGTGGAAGTAGGAGCAGCGGGCCAGCGAGCCGGTGGTCCAGGCTTCGTTGAGCTGTTCGGTGATGCGCTTGGAATTCTTCCCCTTGCCGTCGAGGCCGAGGGTGACATAGACGACGCCCATCTCCCAATCGGGGATGCTGGCCGAGTTCCAGGCGTTGCCGTAGCGCTCGCGGACGTAATCGATGATGGCGGCGGGGTCCTTGCCGGCCCAGTAGGGATGGCCTTCGCTGTACCAGTCGAGTTCGCGGTCGCGCTGGGCGGCGCAGGTGTAGGGGCCGAACTCGTAGTTCGCCCCGAGGTAGAAGAAGTACAGATACGGCTGCGAACGGGTTTCGTGGGTCGAGGTTTCCCCGTAGAAGGGGTTCTCGACCTTGTAGATGTCGCCGTTGGCCACGTAGTACTTCAGCTTGGCCTGCATCTGGTCGGATTCCTGTTTGGCATGGATGTTGTCGTCTTCATAGTCGATGACGACGCCGCCTTTGATGTAGCCGCCGACGGTGCCTTCGTAGGTCTGGCCGCGCGAGGCCAGGGGCGAGCCTTCCGGCTTGCGGTAATCCTCGACGTAGCAGAGGGTGTAGACCGAGCTGTCGCCGAGGGTCCAGATCTTGGCGAGGTGCTTGGGGACCGGGTTGATGACCCGGCTGCTCACCCAGCGGTCGGCATCGACGGGGGTGTTGAGTTCGGCGGTGCCATTGATCTGATGCAGCGGATCGGCCAGATCGGCGGTGCCGAGATCGCCATCGGGATACCCGGGGCCTTCGACCTTGTCAGGCACGACTTCGGCCCGGTCATAGGACAGGGTCATGCCGACCTGCTGCAGGACGGTCGATTCGGCGACCTGGGTGTTGCCGGTGATGCCCGAGTCGTAGGGGGTGGTGTGCCGATTGGCGTAGCACTTCTTCTCGGGCAGATCGTCGTTGGTGGCCTTGTCTTCGGCGAACCGTTGGATGAAGTTCAAGACTTCGCTTTCGAGGAGGGCCTGGCGGTAGAAGGGGGTCCAGATGGCGGGGCCCGACTTGCCGGGTTTGTTGCCGCCCTGGGCGTCGTCGGCCGGGCTGCGTTCGAACTTCCATTCGTAGCGCACATGGCGATAGACGTAGAACTTGCCGGTCGCCACTTCCTTCACGAGGAACGGGAACTTGTCGCGGGTGGCGCCGGTATTGACGTAGATCCTGGCCTGCCGTCCGTCGAGGTTGTTGGCGCGGTCGCGCACCACCGGCGGCGGTTCGAGCCAGGGGCACCAGACGCCGACCGAGGCTTTGGGTTCGTGGGTCATGCGGGCCGGTCGGCGCACTTCGTTGGTTTCGACCGACATGCCGGAGATGAGGGTGATGTTGGTGGGCAGGAATTTCTCATCTTCGGCCAGGGAAGAGACATCGGTGGCGCGGGCCAGGCCGGCCAGGCCGACGAGCAGGACGAGGAGACAGCCGGCCAGACGGCAGGGGTGGGGCAGCAGGCGGGCGGAGCGGGTCATGCATTCCTCCTTCGCAGATTGGGGGTGAGGGAAGAGCGGGGGTCCTTTTGGTTGTACGGTCGCCGCGGCGACTTTGTTTCATCGTCTGATCTGGCTCATTGACCAGCGCCTTCGATGCGGGCCAGGCTGGTCTCGAGCTTCTCGATGGTGGCCGTGATGAACGGGGTTTCGGGGTGGTCGGGGGCCAGGGCCTGCACCTCGCGCAGCAGGCGGAGGGCTCGTTCCCCGTCGTAGAAGAGCTGGTATTCCTTCTGGGCCATGAAATCTTCGTTCGAGAAGACGTTGCCGGGGAAACGGTGGCCGATGCCGGCGAAGATGCGGGCCAGGCGCAGCTTGGCCTCGACCGCCTGCGGGCCGAAGGATTCAGCGATCTCGTAGTTCTCGACGGCCCGGTCGATGTGACCGCGCATTTCCTGGAAGTAGCCGAGCCAGTAGTAGACCTGAGGGTTCTCGGGGTCGAGGCGCTGCGCGGCTTGCAGATGTTTCCAGGCGGTCATGTCGCCGACGTTGGGCAGGAGCTGGGCGACATAGGCCAGATGGGCGGGGAGATAGTCGGGATCGGCTTCGAGGGCCAGCTTGAAATGGCGCGAGGCGGTGATGGGCTGCCCGAGCTTGAGCAGGCCGCGCCCCATGCGGACATGAGCCCACGGGTCGCGAGGCGCCGCGACCAGAGCGGTATGCAGGGCATCGAGGGCCTCGGCCTCCTTCTTCAAGGCGATGAGCGCCTCGGCGATGCCGAACAGGGCCCGCTTGTCGGCCGGTCGCAGGGTCCTGGCCTGTTTGAAGGACTCGAGGGCGTTCTGGGGGTGGCCGCGGAACAGGTCGAGATCGCCGAGGGCGATGAGGGCATCGGCGCTCTGGGGATTGGTCTTGAGAATGTTGCGGAGGATGGATTCCGCCTCGGTGAGCTTGAAAGGCTCGACCAGGAAGAGGGTGCGGGCATAGGCGACGCGCTCCTCTTCCGAGGCGTTGTCTTTGCGCAGGACCATCAGGCGGGCCAGCATCTCCCGACCTTCGGCCAGCCGGGTTTCGCCGAACTCGGCGATCAGGCGCCCCAGCCTCGACAGGAGCACCGGGTTCTGGGCATCCGCCTTCCACGCGGTGAGCATGCTCTGGATGGCCGGGAACACGCGGCCGTCGCGCAGGAGGGCCAGACCCTGCTGGTAGGCCTCGCGGGCCGGCGGGGCAATCAGATTCGCCTCATCGGCAGGGGCGGCGACGGCAGCATTGGTGCCGCCCCCGGGGGCGGCGGGCGGGGCAGCCGGGCTGGGCGAAACGGCCAGCGCCCACGCCAGCAGGAGAAACAGCCAGACCGGACCAGCGGGGGAACGGAGCAATCGGTGGTTCATCGGAATCTCTCCTTGGGAGAAATACTTGCCCTGGTCATGGCTGACGGAAGCCGCCGTCCGCATACTGCAGGGCGAGGGAAAAGGTCTTGCCGTCGGAAGTTGCAAAAATGCGGCCGTCATGGGTGCCGATCAAGAGAGAGTCGCGATGGGTCACGGCCAGCGATTTGAGCGTCACTCCTGGTTCCCATGGGGTGAGGAGCTGGGTGGCGGCGGGGCGGGGGGCGGCCGGATCGCCGACCTGCCACAGACCCTGGGAACCGGCGATCCAGAGGGCGTTCCGCCAGAGGCACAGGGCCTGGATGCTGCCGCGGGTGCCGGCCAGTTTGCGGGTCTCGCCATCGGGATCATGGCGGAACGCCCCGTCGGCCATGGTGCCGAGGAAGGTGAAAGAGGCGAGCGGCAGCAGCACGTTCACTTCCGGGTTGTCCCAGGCGTCGGGGCCGCAGCAGGATCCCCCTGGGTAGAGCCAGGCATCGGCAGTGGGAGGGGGCGGGACCCGTGGGGCAGAGGCGTGAGCCGAAGAGAGAAAGCCAAACGAGGCGGAGGGTGCGACCGCGGCCACGTGCCAGACTCCGCGCGAGGTGGCGAACCAGGCTCCGGTCGTGGTGGGGGCGATATCGTTGACCCAGTCGTCGCCGAGGCCCTGGTCGCGCCCGAGGTGGTGCCAGACGCCGTCGCGCAACTCGGCGGCCCCGGAGCCGACGGACCCCAGAAGCAGGCGGCCGTCGGCCGTGCGAGCCAGGCCGTGCAGCGCGCGCATCTTCGGGCCGGGGTCGGGGTCGACCGGCAGCCAGCGGCGCGCCGCGGTGTCATAGCAGAGGAGCCCTTCTCCGGCGGTGGCCACCCAGAGCCGGTGTCCGTCGAGCAGCAGGCGGCTGATCCGCCGGCTGGGGTGTTCGCCGTGCGCGTCGAGGAGCGGCACGGCGCGGCCGTTCTCGCAGACCCACACCCCGGCACCGAACGAGCCGATCCAGAGGCGGCCGGAGGCATCGACCACCATGGACCGGATCACAGCGGTGTATTCGGGGAGCGGCAACGGGGCCGCCGCACCGCGTTCCGGAAGAGTGGTCAGGGCGAATCCCACCAGGAGAAGCAGCACCATCGCCGTTGGCGTTCGGTCAGCCGCCAGTTCGGAAATTCGGGGTGGGCGATGGTGGCAGTTTTGCATGGTTTCTTCCAGTATACAGAATGTCGCAAGAGAATTTCCACCGTTATTTTTTTGCCGAGGTGGCTGGCAGCTCGGTGTGGTCTGGCCATGTCGATGGCGTGCCAAGGCCACCGTCCCTGATCGGTGGGGGTGACCCCGCCATGAGCGTGAAACAGACCGCCAGGTGGGCAGGTCTGCGGTCGCCGAGGGGGCTGCCGAACCGGCGGGCGATCAGGTATCATGGTCCACATCCACCGCGGCAGGAGAGAACAGGACATGAGTGCGCTGATCGTCGAACTGATCATGCCCAGCGGGCAGAAGATCCAGGTGCGGCAGGGGGATCTGACGGCCGAGACCACCGATGCCATCGTCAACGCCGCCAATGGCCAGCTGGCCCATGGCGGCGGGGTGGCTGGGGCCATCGTCCGGCGCGGCGGGGCGGTCATCCAGCAGGAAAGCACCGCCTGGGTGTCCGCCCACGGCCCCGTGCCGACGGGCCAGGTGGCGGTGACGGGCGCCGGCAGGCTGCCCTGTCGACTGGTCATCCATGCCGTGGGGCCGGTCTGGCAAGGCGGCGGGGCCGGGGAAGAGGAAGCCCTGCGGGCGGCCGCCGCCAACAGCCTGCGCAAGGCCCATGGCCTGAAACTGGCGAGTCTGGCCATGCCGGCCATCAGCAGCGGCATTTTCGGGTTCCCGAAAGAACGGTGCGCGCAGATCCTGATCGATGCCGCCATCGCCTTCTGCCGGGCGCATGGGGAAAGTCCGCTGCGGGAGATCCGGTTCACCAACATCGACACTCCCACGGTCGAGGTCTTCCGGGCCGAACTCGAGCGCCGGCGGGCCGAGCTCGGAGGACCAGCATGAGCCGAGGCAGACGGTCGACCCTGCCGCCGGGAGTCGGCGACCCTCGCCACGGGTGTTTCGTCGCCCTCGATTTCGAGACCGCTGACCAGGGCAGCGACAGCGCCTGCGCCCTGGGGCTGGTCAAGGTGGCGCCGGGCCGCCCGGTCGAGCGGCTCTACCACCTGATCCGGCCGCCCCGGCCGCGCATCCTGTTCACCTGGCTGCATGGGATCGCCTGGGCGCACGTGGCCGACAAGCCCACCTTCGGCGCTCTGTGGCCCGAGATCGCGGCGTTCCTCGAGGGCGCGCAGTTCCTGGTGGCCCACAATGCGCCGTTCGACCGCCGGGTGCTGCACGCCTGCTGCCAGGCGGCGGGGGTGACGCCGCCGACCCTGCCGTTCTTCTGCTCGGTGCAATTGTCGCGCCGCACCTGGAACCTGACGAGCCACAGCTTGCCCAACGTCTGCCAGTTCCTGGGGTTTCCCTTGCAGCATCACCATGCCGCCGCCGATGCCGAGGCCTGCGCCATGATCGTGCTGGCGGCGGCCCGCCATCGTGGCGCCCTCGGCCTGCCCTGGCAGCCGCTCAACGAGCCGCGCTGGCCCTCCTCTCGCCCGGCAGGGTCGCCGGCCCGGTGACGGATGGCCGCCGGGTTTGGTTCGCGGGCAAGGTGGACGAAGGAAAATCCTTGAGTTTCGGAGCGGTTCGGAATAGAATACCTTGCGGTGCCAAGGCGCCCCGCTGGCCGATTCCCATCGCGGGTGCCGGGCGAGCCGCCGACGTGTTCGGGTACCCCCCTGCGGCCGTTCGGGCCGGGGGCATCATCACGACGCCGCAGCGTCTGAAGGAGGAGTGGTTGTGCAGAAGGTCAATCCCTATGTGAGCGAGGTCATCGAACGGGTCGAGAAGCGTTTCCCCTGGGAGAAGGAATTCATCCAGGCGGTGCGCGAGGTGCTGACGTCTCTATCCCCCGTTCTGGACCGGAATCCGATCTACAAACAGATGCGGATCCTGGAGCGGATCGTCGAGCCCGAGCGGGTCTATCAGTTCCGCGTGCCCTGGAAGGATGACAAGGGCAACATCCAGGTCAACACCGGGTATCGCATCGGTTTCAACAGCGCTCTCGGCCCCTACAAGGGCGGTCTGCGCTTCCATGCGTCGGTCAATCTGAGCATCCTGAAGTTCCTGGGCTTCGAGCAGATCTTCAAGAACTCCCTGACCGGCCTTCCCATGGGTGGTGGGAAGGGTGGCAGCGATTTCAGCCCGGTCGGCAAGTCCGACAACGAGATCGAGAATTTCTGCCAGAGCTTCATGACTGCGCTCTATCGACATATCGGCGCCAATACTGACGTGCCGGCCGGCGACATCGGCGTGGGCGGCCGCGAGATCGGCTATCTGTTCGGCCAGTACCGGCGCCTGACCAACCTGTATGATGGCGTCCTCACCGGTAAAGGCGTGAAGTGGGGCGGCTCGCTGATCCGGCCTGAAGCGACCGGCTACGGGGCCGTCTACTTCTGCGACGAAATGCTGAAGACCCGCGGTCAGAGCATCTCTGGCAAGATCGTCGCGGTCTCGGGCTTCGGCAACGTGGCCTGGGGCGTCTGCAAGAAGGTCACCGAGCTGGGCGGCAAGGTCGTCACCCTGTCCGGCCCCGATGGCTGCATCTATGACAAAGACGGGGTCAAGGGCGAGAAGATCGATTACCTGCTGCAGATGCGCGCCAGCGGCCGCGATCGGGTGCAGGACTACGCCGACAAGTTCAAGGTCGAGTTCCATCCTGGCAAGCGCCCCTGGGGCATCAAGTGCGATCTGGCCTTCCCCTGCGCCACCCAGAACGAGCTCAATGAGGAAGATGCCAAGGCCCTCTTGAAGAACGGCTGCATCGCCGTGACCGAGGGCGCCAACATGCCCGTCGAGCCCAAGGCGATCGATCTGTTCATCGAGAACAAGGTGCTCTACAGCCCCGGCAAGGCCTCCAACGCGGGTGGCGTCGCCTGCTCCGGCCTCGAGATGACCCAGAACAGCATCCGGATGCAGTGGTCGGCCGCCGAGGTCGACAAGCACCTCCACCAGATCATGGTCAACATCCACAAGGCCTGCCTGGAGGCCGCCGCCGAGTACGGCACCCCGGGCAACTACCAGAATGGCGCCAACATCGCTGGCTTCCTCAAGGTCGCCGATGCGATGATCGATCAGGGCAACATCTAAGCCCGTCCCCGATCGTTCCCCGCGCCCGGGCCAGCCACCTCGGCTGGCCCGGGTTTTTCCTTGGGGAGTTTGCTGGCAGGGAGCGGTGCCGTCGCGGGCCGGCGGTCACTCCTGCTCGGCTTTGAGCGGCTCCGACGTCTTCCCGGTATGCCGCGAGAGGTCGTAGCCGAGGGCGCGGGCCTGGGCGAGGTCGGCCTGGGCGTTGGCTCGATCGTCGAGGCGGGCGCGGGCGAGGGCGCGGCCGAAATAGCACGCCCCTTCGGTGAAGTCGGGCAGTTTGGAATGGTACTCGACGATGAACCCGAGCGAATGCGGGGGGCGGGGCAGGGGGGCGGCGGGGCCTTCCTGCTGACGGATTTCGGCCAGGGTGGCGAGGGCGGCGGTGAAATCGTCGGCCGCGGCCTGCCAGGCCTGGTTCTTGAGCTGGAGCTTGGCGCGGCACATCTGCAGGAGCGCCAGGTAGACGCGCGGCGGGTAGCGGCTCAGGAAGCTGAACTTGACCTCCCGCTCGAGGGTGCGGGCCTGGTCGATGGCCGTGGAGAAGTCGGCGATGGCTTCGGCGAGGCGACCGGCTTGCAGGTGGAGAGCGGCTCGGGTCGCGAAGCCCTCGGGGAAGCCGGTGCGGCCCTGAAGCATGCGATCGACGCGGCGGAAGAGGTCGTCCCTGGCTTCCTGACTGCCTAGCACGGCCAGGTCGAGCTGATTGGCCAGAGACTCGGCAGTGGTCTCGGCCCAGGCGAGGCGGTACCACTCGGCCAGAGCAGCGCGATTGTGCTGCCGGTACTCGGCGAAGCCGACCCACCAGGCACCGAAACCGAGCGCGAACAGGAGAGCGATGGTGACGGGCGACCAGCCAGGATCTTGCGGGCCATGGCGCGGCGAGGGATCCGGAAGCTGCGTGGTCAGGCCGGTGAGCACCAGCATCCACATCAGACCCAGATCGAGCAGGTTGAAGAGCGTCCACCATCCCAGGTCGAGATGCTGGGCGAAGCTGGTGTGGCGACTGACGCCGATCGACAGCTCCCGGAACGTTCCCTCCCAGAGCGAGGTGAGGATGAAGCCGGGGTCGAACTCGGGCAGCGCCAGCCCCATGCCGATGATCTGACCGCCGACGACGATGGCGGTCAGCACCAGGCACAGGATGAGGCGCACCTGGAAGGAGCGTTCGACCACGCGGCAGGTGGCGAACAATTTGCCGGCCGTCAGGCCGGTGAAGACGCCGACGAGCATCCCCTGCAGGCCGATGACGAAGCCGGCGAGCAGCCGGAAATATCCGGTGAGAGTGCCGAAGAACAGGGCGAACAACGTGGAACCCAGGAAGGCGTTGATGAAATTCCCGGTGGGGAGAGGGGAATCGGGGTGGGCGGGTCCGGTCGGTCCGTCGTTCGGGCCGTAGGCGGTGTAGGAGCCTGGGGGCGGTGGCGGTGGTGGCGGCGGTGGGGGTGGGCCATCCCAGGTGGGCGGCGTCTGGCGATGATCGCTCATAGGATCCTCCGAGATGTGTATTGGCGTCATTATGGCGGAATCGATCCCACGGTGCAACGTCTGGGAAGGGCGTGATCGTCGTTGGTGTCGAGGACCCCGATGACAGTCGGGCCCTCATGCTCTGGCCAAGCCCTCGAAGATCGCCGGACAGAAGAGAACGCGCTTCCGCCAGCAGGGATCTCCTGAAGCTGCTGGTGTCGTGGCCTCAAATCGAAGTCGGCTCACATGGCGCGCGTTCGTCGGGAGGGCCCATCGATGCGTGGTGCTCAGACCAATCTGTCGTTGCGACCCCCGCGGGTGGCGGTGCTCGCTTGCCCTGTCCATGGTGTGAACTTGGCGACAGCTCCCTGAGGTGGCGTGGCGGGCGGTCCCGCTGTCTGGTTGCGGCGGCGGGTGAAATTTCCTACAATCGGGGCGAGATGCTGCGGTTATCGATCGTCCATCGACTCCCGGCGGTGTTCCGGTCGCACCGAGTCATGCGAGCTGGCCTCCTGCTCGTGCTCTGGTGGAGCCTGCGGCCGGGCATCGCTGGCGGCCAGGTCGCGACGACGGTGGCCCCCGATGTGGCGACCGGCTCTGCCACCGTCTGGCCGGGGATGGGGGTGGTCACCCTCCCCGGCGGGGAGGTAGAAGCTACCGGCGTGGTCGGTCGGGTCCGCCACCGCCACTGGTGGAAGCGCTGGTTGCGCAGCGAGATCCTGGTTCTGCAGACAGGCGAGGAAGTCTTTTCCCTCATTCGCGGGAGGAACCGACGCGTCGTGGCCGAACTCGAGACCCAGGTCGGGAAGGCGGTCACCGTGCGAGGGCCGGTCATTCCCGGGTGGGAGCGGCATCCTCGCCGGGCCATCAAAGTCCAGGCGTGGCGAGCAGCGCCTGCTTCGCTCGCGGTAGGGGCCACGGCCACTCCGTCCCAGGCGATCGCTTCCAGCCCGGTGGTTCCCGGGGGACCTGCTCCCGCGCGCTGATGTTTCGAACTTGTACATTTTTCCAGAGGTGGTCGACGCGGTCCTCCATCCCTCTGGCCGGACCCAGTGGACAGCCGACGCTGGGTGCGCTAGGGGAGACGGCGATCCCTGGGCCTTGCATCGCATGAAAGGAGGGGTCTTGTCATGGCTTCTGGCGCATACTGTCGACCGGGTGAGGCGATCGTCATCCTGACGGGGGCCGGCATCTCGCGCGAGTCGGGCCTCGCCACCTTCCGCGATGCCGATGGCATCTGGAAGAAGGTGCGGCTCGAGGATGTGGCCACCCCCGAAGGGTTCGCCCGCGATCCCGACCGGGTCCACGAGTTCTACAACCAGCGGCGGCGCGAGTTGCAATCCCCCCACATCCGTCCCAACGCCGCCCACCTGGCCCTGGCCGAACTCGACCAGCGCTGGCCGGGCGATTTCCTGCTGGTCACCCAGAACATCGACGACCTCCATGAACGGGCGGGCAGCCGGCGCCTGGTGCACATGCACGGCGAACTGCTGAAGGCGACCTGCCAGTCCTGCCAGGCGGTATTCCCCTGGACGACCGACCTGCAGCGGGCGACGCCTTGTCCGAGCTGCGCGCGCACCGGGTACCTGCGCCCGCATATCGTCTGGTTCGGAGAGTGTCCCTTCCATCTCGATGAGATCGGCGACGCCCTCGCTCGCTGCCGCCTCTTCGTCTCGATCGGCACCTCGGGGAACGTCTATCCGGCGGCCGGCTTCGTCGAAGTGGCCCGCCGACAGGCCCGCGCCCGCACGGTCGAATTGAATCTCGAGCCTTCGCAAGGCGCCTCGCGGTTCGATGAGGCGGTCTATGGGCCGGCCACCGAGGTGGTGCCGGCCTTCTGCCGGTCGCTGCTCGCCTCCCTCGAGGCAGGCCATTGAGACGAGCGGCAGGAACCCGCGCGCGGGTGGCTGAGGCCATCGATCTGGCGCCCGATCGGTGCCACGACGGCGCGCGCGCCCTGATTTCCTTGCGTCGTCGCTTCGCCGACCCGGCGAACCCCTGCCTCGCCTGCACGGTGAACTGCTGCGCGGGTCTCACCGTTTTCCTGTCGGCCTATGATCTGGTGCGGCTGCAAGAGCATCTGCCCGAGCGCTGGATGGAGGTGGTGGGGTTTCTGCCGGCGGCCCGCGCCGCGCCGGCGTTCCGTCCCTACGCCTTTTCGCTGGGGGGGAAGGGGCGGTATCTGCTCACCCTCCGTCGTCGGCGCGGGGCGTGCCTGTTCCTGCGCCCGGCTCGCCGGGCGCGCGCTGCCGCCGCGGTGGTGGCGGCCGTGGGGCGGCGGCCTGGATCCGCATCGGCATTGCCGCGCGGGCGTTGCCGTCTGCATGCGGCTCGGCCCGATGTCTGCCGGTGCTACCCCTTCGCCTGGCGGGCCGGGCGGCCGCAGATGGTGCCGCACAGCCGCTGCCCCGCCCCCTGGCCGGCGGCGGCCATCACCGCCGGGGCCTTCGTGGCCGCCTGGGAAGCCTATCGACGTCATTTCTTCCTGCATCAGGCGTTCCTCGAAACCTGGCACGAAGAGGTGCTCCCCCGGCTGGAGCGCGAGATCGCGCTGCCGGGGCGGCCGGCGGCGGCTGGCGCCTCCTCTGCCAGCCACGCCTCCTCTCAAGGCGCCAAAGAACCCGGCGCCCGTCCCGAGAAAGACGCCGGGGCAGGCCGGGGCGACCGGGCCGGTGATGGTCCTGCCGCCGGCATCGCCCGTCGTCGGCAGGCGTTGCTCGCCTTCCTGGTGGCCCAGGCGGCCGCTCACTCGGCGGCAACCGGGGTATGATGGCCCCCCCGCTCACGCTGCTGGGCACGGTGCACCTCGACCCGGCGGGGGAAGCCCGCCTGCGGGCGGCGCTAGGCTTGTGGCGGCCGGCCCGGGTGACCGTCGACGTCAGCCCCTTCGCCCTCGAGTTCCGCCGGACGCGGGGCGAGGCCTTGCGGGCCCGCCTGGCGTCGTACCGACGGCCCGACGGCACGTTGCCTCCCGGCTTGGAGGCGGTCGAAGCCCAACTGGCTCTGCCATACGAATGGACCGCGGCCCAGGCCTACGTTGCGGCGGTGGGGAACCTGCCGGTCGAAGCCCTCGGCGACAGCGAGACGTCGCGCCAGTGGCTGACCTTGCTCGAACACGATCTGTTCGCGCCCGACAATCTCGCCTCCCTGGCGGCGGCCGATCTGCCCATCCTGGCCGAGCAGGTCGCCTGGGAATGGGCCCGCGCCCGCCGGCACTGGCGGAACGGGCCGATCCTCGGCTCCGAGGAGAGGGCGCGACAGCAGACCGAAGATGCGCGCATGGCGGGGCTCCTGGCCGACCCCGCCCGCTCGCCTGGCTTGGTCCATGTCACGGGCTGGGAGCACCTGCGCGGTCTGGCGGCCGCCCTGGCTGACCTGGGGATCGCGGTCCAGTGCTTCCTGCTGATCGATTTCTGAGCGAGCCCAGGTCAGGGCAGGTGCCCGGGCGGGTGGGGCTATTCCTTCCTGACGAATGGTCGAGGGTAACCGGATATGGTCAGCTTGGCCTGGGGTGGGGCTGGCAGAAATCGATCCAGGTTGGACGAGACCCTCCAAGAAGGTGGGATGTGGGTTCCCTCTGGGGCGATCTTCGGCCTTGGCGAATGACACCGCCGCCTTTCTGGCCAGAAGGAAGGCGGCGGAGGATCGGGCGGAAGGGAAGGCGGGTTATTTCGCCTGCTGGCGCAGGGCCTTGGCGGTCTCCTGGTAGATGGCCAGCCAGTGCCGGGCCTCGGCCTGATCGCCCTTTTCGAGGGCCTCGGCGTATTTCCGATAGGCCTGCCGGTAGCGTTCGTGCAGGCCCTGGTTGGGAGCGAGCTGCCCGGACGGGGGCAACGGCACGGGGGCGGAGCGGACCGTGACGGTGGGCCGTTCGGTCGCCTGCTGCGCTTGCAGATGGCTGATGAACGCGCTGGCTTTGGCGTCCTGGGCGGCGAGGCTGAAGACGGGCTGGTTGCCGATGGTGCCATGGCTCAGCAGGTGGCCGATGGCCGCCCCGGCCAGCGCCCCCAGCACGATGCCGGGCAGGCCCATCGAGGCGCAGAGCAGCGCGCCGATGATGCCGCCCATGGCCGTGGGCAGCGGAGTCATGAAGAACAGCTTCGTCATCAGCTTGCCGAGGTAGTAGCCGCCGATGGCGCCTCCGATGAAGCCGAGCGGCCCGGCGGCGAGCCCGCCGACCACGGCGCCGCCGAGGCCGAAGACGATGCCCACCAGGGTGGCGGCGGAATTGATGACAATCTGGCGGCCGCCGTTGAGGGTGTTGTTCAAAGCATTGACCACCGCGCGACCGAACTGGCCGATCTGGTTGATGCCGCGTTGGATGGCCTCAGCGACGCCGGCTTCGGCCGGGGCGGTCATCCAGATGCCGAACTGGCAGAGCACGAGCACGATCGAAATCATCTGCAGGAAGCGACGCTGGCGAGTGCGCATGGTCATTCCCCCCTGTGTCGTCACTCAACGGACATGGCATTGGTGGATTTCCACACGTGTATACGTCACCCAAACGGTCCTTGTTACGGAAGTGTCCAACTCCGATTATAGCCCTCCGACCCGGGGGTACGGGAAGGGACCTTGGCCGACTCCCTCCGTCCTAGCGCACGGCGCCGGCGGTGATGCCTTTCAGATAGTGCTGCTGCGCGAGCACGAACACGAGCAGGCTGGGAATGACGGCCAGGACGGCCCCCGCCATCATCATCCCCCATTCCCCGCCATGCTCTGAGCTGAGGGTGGCCAGGGCCACCGGCAGCGGGAAGCCGCTCTCACGGAGCATGATGACCAGCGGACCCAGCAGTTCGTTCCAGGCGCCGACGAAGGTGAAGACCCCGAGCGAGGCGAGGATGGGTTTGCACAGGGGCAGCACCACCCGCCAGAACAGGTCGAACTCGCTGCAGCCATCGAGTCGGGCCTGTTCGAGCAGTTCCTGGGGGAGGTCTTTCATGAACTGCCGCATCAGGAAAATGCCGAGCACGCTCGCCCCTCCCGGCAGGACGAGGCCGGCCAGGGTATTGAGCAGCCCCAGATACTTCAGGACCAAAAACAGGGGCATCAAGGTGACCTGCATCGGCACCATCATGGTCAGGACGAGGAGCGCGAACAGGCGTTCCCGCCCGGGGAAGGCGAGGCAGGCGAAGGCGAAGGCGGCCAGGCTGTTGCAGGCGAGCGAGAGGAGGGTGACGCCGCCTGCATAGAGCAGGCTGTTGATCAGGTGGCGCACCATGGGAAAGACCGCCAGCAGGTCACGGTAGTTGGCGATGGTCCATTTCTCGGGCAGCAGGGTCGGTCGGGTCGACCGGATCTCGGCCTGCACCTTGAACGAGGTGGAGAGCATCCAGAGGAAGGGGAAGAGGGTGAGGGCGAGGATGATCGCCAGCAGGGCGACGAAGGCCAGGCGCTCGCCGCGGGGCAGACGGGTCTCGTTCATGCGGGCTTCTCCCGTCCCGGCATCTCCCGTCGCAGGTACGAGCGCACCAGCAGCAGCGCCAGCGAGCACAGGAACAGGACCATGGCCGTGGCCGAGGCGTGCCCGACCCGGAAGAAGCGGAAGCCGTGGTTGTACAAGTACAAGACGAGCGTCACCGTGCTGTCGAGCGGCCCGCCGCCGGTCAGCATGTAGGGCTCGGTGAACACCTGCAGGCAGCCGATGCCGGTGACCACGGCCGCGAAGAAGATGGCCCGGCGCATCATCGGCCAGGTGATGTGCCGGAACATCTGCCAGCGCCCGGCGCCGTCGATCTCGGCGCTCTCGTACAGCTCCTCGTCGATGGCCTGGCGGGCCACGAAGAAGATCACCATGTTGTAGCCGAAGCCTTTCCAGACCGCCACCAGGATGACCGACCACAGCGCCAGTCGCGGATCGCCCAGCCAGTCGAGGGCGGGCAGGCCGAGCGCCTGCAGCAGCAGATTCAACGGACCGAACTCGAAATTAAACAGCCAGCCCCAGACGATCGCCGCGACCACCAGCGTGGTGACCACCGGCAGGAAGAACAGGGTCCGGAAGATGGTCTGCCAGCCTTGCAGGCACCGGTTGAGGGCGAGGGCCAGCGCCATGGCCAGCCCGATGTTGAGGGGAACGCCGATCAGCGTGAAGACCAGCGTGTTGCGCAGGGCCGCCCAGAAGGTGGGATCGCTGGCGAGGGCGCGGTAATTGTCGAGACCGACGAACATGACCCGGCCAGGGTCGGCCAGGCCGTAGACGTCCCAGTTGGTCAGGCTGGCCAGGAACGCTCCCAGGATCGGGATGAACTTGAAGATGGCAAGGATCAGCAGCGCGGGCAGCAGGAACAGCGCCGCCGTCGACCATCGCGTGCGGGTGGGATGGGGCCGGCACTCGGCCGGGGGCGGCCGCAGGAACCAGATCAGCCACCCGCCGAGGGCGGCCAGCACGGCGACCAGGGCGCTCACCCGCTGCAGGTGCGGTTGGAAGAGGTCCTGCTTCTCCAGCACCCTGGCCAGACGGGCTTCGAGCACGGCCGGGGCCGAGGCCGGCGACAGCCGCTCCCACAGCACCTCATCGATGGTGCGCCAGAGCGCGTCCGACATGGCCTCCCATTCGGGCACGCACGGCGGGCTGCGGGCGTCCTCGAGCTGTTCTCGGAACGCCGGCAGCATCGGGTTGTCGGCCAGGCCGGGGAGATCCCAGGCCGCGCGGAGGGAAGGCAGGCCCTTGGCGATCTCGAACCAGCGGGCCTGGGCTTCCCGCGATGCCATGAACTCGAGCAGCTTCCACGCCCAGTCTTTATGGCGGCAGCGCCGGAAGATGGCGAGGTTGCTGCCGCCCAGGAAGGAAGTGCCCGTGATCGCCCGCGGCAGGCGCGCGGTGGCGATGCGATCGACGAGGTCGGGGAGCCGTTTTTCGAACTCCCAGATCATCCAGGGGCCGCCGATCGTCATCGGGTAGGTGCCGGACGCGAACGCGGCGAAGAAATCGGAGGGGCCTTCGGGGCCGAACGGCGTCCAGTCGCGGGCGCGCGCCCGGTCGAGGAAGGCCATCGTCTCGGCGACCGCCGCCGGCGGCCAGGCGATGCCGGGGCCATTGCCACCGAGGAGGTCGCCCCCGCGTTGCCACAAGAACATCATGAATTGCAGCGGATCGCCCAGCGCCATGGTGCAGGGGAAGACGCCCGGCTGTCGGGCCTGCAAGCGGTCGCAGAGCAGGTCGAACTCGGCCCAGGTCTCGGGAAACCGCGGGAACCCGGCGGCTGCCACCAGATCGGCCCGATAGTAGATGAGGCGGGTGTCGACGAAGAAGGGCAGACCGTACCAGACCCCGCCGAGGCGGTTGGTGCCGAGCGTGCCGGGAAAGAAATCGTCTTCGCGGATCGGCGAGGAGGCCAGGTAGGCATCGAGCGGCTCGAGGGCGTCGAGGGCGATCAGTTCGGCCATCCAGGTGGTGCCGATCTGGGCCACGTCGGGCGTCATGTCGCCGACGATGGCGGTCATCAGCTTCTCGTGGCCGGCTCCCCAGGGAATGGCCTGGACTCGCACCTTCACCTGGGGGTGCCGCCGCTCGAACTCGGCGGTCAGTTGCCGCAGCAGATGGCCTTCCATGCCCATTCCCCAGACGTCGAGAACGATCTGGCCGGCGGCATCGGTCTTCTCGTCGGCGGTCACAAGCCAGCCCATCGCCAGGAGCGCGGCGACGATCGCCGCGCCGATCGCGACCGGGCGTCGGAGCGGGCGGGAGGGGTGCGATGGCCCTGGCCCGTTACCGGAACCAGGAAGCGGCCGATCTGACATGCTGCCAGTCTACCGTTGCGGCATAAGGTTCGACAACCGCCCTGTCCCTCAGGGGGTGGGAGAAGCAAGGCGGGGCCTGGGGACGAGTTTGGCTTGTGGCAAGAAAATTGCGTTAGAGCGGGCGCCAATCACTCCAGGAGTTGAAGCATGCGCAAAACCAAGATCATCGTCACGCTCGGGCCGGCCGCCGAAGAGGAGCAGGTGCTCCGCGACCTCATCCTGGCGGGCATGAATGTGGCCCGATTGGATTTCTCGCACGGCGACTATGAAGAGCATGGCCGCCGGCTCGAACGGGTCAAACGGCTGCGGCGGGAACTCGGCCGGCCGGTCGGCTTGCTGCTCGACACCAAAGGGCCGGAGATCCGCACCGGCCCGGTCGTGGACGACCGGATCACCCTGGTGCCCGGCGCGGCCGTGGTGCTGACCACCGAGCCGGTCCTGGGCACGGCCGAACGCCTGTCGGTGAGTTTCCCTGACCTGCCGCGCGCCGTGCAGCCGGGGCAGATCGTCCTGCTCGACGATGGCCTGCTGCAGCTCGAGGTCACCGGCGTCCGCAACGAACGCGAGATCGACACCGTCGTGCGCGTCGGCGGGACCATGCGTGGCAAGCGGTCGGTGAACGTGCCCTTGCTGCGCACCAATCTCCCCAACCCCACTCCCAAAGACGTGGCCGATCTGAAATTCGCCGTCGCGCAGGGGTTCGATTTCGTGGCCGTGTCCTTCACCGAGACGCCCGAGACCATCCACGAGGTGCGCCGGGTGCTCTCCCAGGCCGGGGGTGCCAAGATTAAGATCATCGCCAAGATCGAAAACGAGACAGGGCTGCGCAATTTCCGAGCAATTCTCGACGCGGCCGACGGCATCATGGTGGCGCGCGGCGACCTGGGGGTCGAGCTTCCCCCCGAAGAAGTGCCCATCGTGCAGAAAGATTTGATCCGCCAGTGCTATCTGGCGGGGAAGCCCGGCATCACCGCGACCCAGATGCTGCACACGATGACCACCAATCCGCGCCCGACCAGGGCCGAGGTGTCTGACGTCGCCAACGCCATCTACGACTCCAGCTCGGCCGTCATGCTGTCGGGCGAGACCAGCGTCGGCCACCACCCGGTCATCTGCGTCGAGACGATGGGACGCATCGCCGAGCGGGCGGAGGCCGCCATCGACTACCAGGCCGCCTTCTTCGGGAACGGCACCCATGCCGCCGGGCACACCGATACCACCTTCGCCATCACCAACGCCGCGATCACCACGGCCTACAACATCGGCGCCCGCGCCGTCGTCGCCGTCAGCGAGACGGGGTATACCGCCCGCATGCTGTCCCGGCTGCGCCCCGGCATCCCCATCATCGCCATCGTCGATGACGAGCAGGTCTTTCACCAGCTGGCCATCAACTGGGGGGTGGTGCCGGTGCTCGGCCCGCGCTTCCGCACCCTCGAAGAGCTGCACGTGCAGTCGGTGCGGCTGGCCGCCCAGACCGGCCTGCTGCTGCCGGACGACCAGGTGGTGCTGGTGGCCGGCCTGCCGGTCGGCCGTTCGGGCAGCACCAACATGATCAAGGTGGAACGGGTCGAAGAGCGCTTCTGCCGCGGAGTTCCCGCGGCTGCCCCCTCGCCCTACATCGCTCCCGAGCGCCGGTTCGTGCCGGCCGACGTCAGCGACCTGCCGGCCTGCGCCTGAGCTTGAGCTAGCACCTGAGCTTGAGCTAGCGCCTGAGCCAGCGCCAGGTTCCTGCCCACGCCTCGACGAACCCGCGCCCAGCCCTCACTCCCGCGGTGCGGAGCAGGAGGGCCTGACGCCCTGATGAGACCTCGCTGGTCGATCTGGCATCGCCCCAGGGCGCCGGCGCGGGTGGTCGGGCTCGCTTCGTGCGGAGACTGTCGTGGCGAGCTGAATCTGACCGTGGCCGGGTGCCAGCGGTCGGCCGGGCTGGCGGCGTGTCGCAGAGCTGGTCCTGAGAGCAGCAGAATTGCCAGGTCTACTGGGAATTCAGGGCGCCGCCGCCCGCCGCGAACGCCGGGACGGGCGTCGGGGATCAATCGTCCTCGTCGTCGGAATCGCCGGCTCCATCGTCGTCGAGCCCTGCCGGCAGGTCGATCTTCCCCGCCTGTTCGGCTTCTTCGAGCGCCTCATTGGCCGCGGCGGTCCCCTCGTCGGCCGCTTGTTGCGCCGCTTCCTGCGCCGCCTGCGTGGAGGCGTTGGTCCGGTCGATGACCTGGTTGACCGCATCCATCTGGCGGTCGAAGGCGGCCTGGTTGCGCCGGAAGAGTTCCTGGTTGGTGCGGTTGGTCTCGGCAATGGCCCGGTTGGCGGCCTCGATGCCGGGTTGAGCGGCGGGATGATCGGCCGTCAGGGTGGCGATGGGGGTATAGGTGCCCAGCGAGGCATGGCCCAGATGACCGATCGGCGTGGCGCTGCCCAGGTCGGGCGAGGTCAGGCGGCCGAGCGACAGATCGTGGCGGAGCGTGCCGCCGCTCCCGCCCGTCGCTGGCGGGCGGGCCGTCGCCGGCCCCGTCGCCTGATCAGGCCCGGGGGCGAGGTAGAAGCCGGTTCCCTGGTCTTGCTGGCCCTTGCAGCGGCTGATGATCTGCAGGTCGCGGCGGGTGCCGTCGCGGCGGGGATCTGGGGTCTGGTAGACGAGGCGGTAGCGCCGCTCCAGCAAGAGCCGCCGAGTGATGGCCTGGAAGGTGCCGGCCAGTTGATCGGCCGTCGGCGCTTTCAAGAAAGTGCCGCGGGATTCGGAGGCGAGGGCGGTCAGGAACGGGAGGTCCAGATTGGTGCCGAGGCCGACGGCGATCACCCGGACGCCCGTGCGCCGGACGTGCTCGAAGAGTTCTTGGGGCTTTTTGATGGAAAAGCCTGGCTTGCCCTGCGGGCTTTCGTCCTTGCCGTCGGTGAGCACGACCAACACCTTCTGGTCGTCGCGCCCAGCCCCGTTGCGAAGCTGCTCGGCCGCCCGGAAGATGCCGTCGTACAGGGCCGTGCCGCCCCAGGGCCGCATGGCCTTGATGCCGGCGAGCACTGGCGCCGGGTCGCGCGTGAAATCCTGGACCAGATCGATGTCGCTGGCGAAGGTCAGCAGGGCCAGCCGGGCCCGGCCGGCAATGGCCTGGGTGAAGGCCGCGGCGGCCTCGCGGACCTGGCCGATCACCGGTTCCATGCTCGAGGAGCGATCGAGCAGCAGGGCCACGAACGGTTCCTGCCGGGTCAGCTCGACGCTGAAGCTGGTGATCGGGGTCTGGCGCTCCTGCAGGAGGAAATCATCGGCCGTCAGCGTGACCGGTTCGGGGGTGAAGACCCTGACGGTCAGGCTGATCTTTGGAAAATCGAGGGCCGAGATTCCTTCGAGGCTGGAGGAAAACCCCTGGCCGGCCTGAGCACCGGCAGCCAGGGCCAGAATGAGAGGAGTGGCGACCAGAACCAGGAACCAGCGGGACATGTAATCAACCTCCTGATGAGGAATGCCGGATGCGCCGAGGCTTTCCCATGGCAGCCAGGTCGATGGCGCGAGAGTTCAAGCCTTGGGCCGTGATCGAGAGACCGAAGGGCGAGGGGAAGGAGGCGGGATGCCAGGCAGGGCGCATGAGGAAAGGCCAGGTCAGGGCGTGGGTTTCGTAGGGACCTTGGGAGAGGGCGCGGCCGGCGGCCGGGGTGGCGGGGCACCCTGGGCGGCGGCGGCCGGAGTGCCGGCTTGGAGGGCTGCCGGTTGGGGTTGCCCTGAATGGCCGGGCGTTGGGCTTGGCTCGCTGGCGGCGAGGGGCGGGGTGGGGGGCGGCCGATTCAAGGCGGGTTTGGGGAGGGCGACTTCTTCCGGGGCCAGGAAGCGCGAGCAGGCGACGAGGTCGTCAGGGCCGACCCTGATCTGCATGACCAGCGACTGCTCGTCCATGGTCGCTCCGTAGTAGACCTCCAGAAGGTCGCCGAGTTTGACGACATCCTCCTGGTCATTGGGCGTGTAGAGGACGAAGCAATACTGATCGGGATGGTCGGGGTCGATCCGGCCTTCCGCCTTCACCTGATTGCGCGGGTTGACGAGGATGGGGGTCAGATCGCGGAGGGGGTTGCCTTCCCGACAGGGGAAGGCCACGCGGGGAATGCCGACCAGGAAGGCACGAAGCGGAACGATGAGCGGAAGCTGATCGAGCAGCTTGAGGAGGGTGGTGGCGAAATCGATCGCCAGCCGGCAATTGGGGGGGCCAGGATCGGTCAGAAGATAGGCATCGGCGAACAGCACTTCGCTCGATTGGGGGTTGATCAGCTTGACCTGGATCACATCATCTTCGGCCATCGGGCACAGGGCCGTGGCCGAGAGATCGATGGTCGAGGAGAACGTGGCCGGGATCTTGAAATCCCAGGTCCGTCCGTTGCGAATGTTGCGGAACGACAGCAGAAACTTGGAGAACCGTTCCTGGAAGACCGGATCGAGGGCCTGGTCGCCGAAATGCAGGGCGATGTGGAGCCCCGGGCAGACAATGCCTCGGCAGGTGCGGCCTTCCTCGTGGGTGGGCCCGGATAGGGCCTGAAGGTCGTAGGCGGGCATGGCGCGAAGCCGCTGGAGGCCTTCCTGGGCCGGTTTGAAGTCGGGTTTGAGGGCGAGCGCCTCGAGGTATTCCGTCTCGGCCTCGCCGCGGCGGCCGGCTGACGTCAACAACTGCGCCAGCTTGAGCCGGACATCGAGGTAGGTGGGGTGCTCCCGCCGGATCTTCTGGTGCATCGAGATGAGGTTGTTGAGGCGGGCGAAGTAGTCCTGCAGCTCGGCGATGCGATCGTTGGTATCGCGATAGGTCGGACAGATGCGCTGGACGATGCGGAAGGCCTCGAGGGCCTCGACGAGGCGATCGATCGATTGGAAGCATTTGCCCAGCAGGTAGAACGCCGGGGCGTTCTTCTGGGTCATGGCCAGCAGCTCGCGGATCGCCTCCTCGCCCCGATCGAGCTGGAAGAGGGCTTCGGCGAGCCGGACGCGAGCGTCTTCGTAGCGGGGGTTGATCCGGATGGCTTCCTGCAGATGGGGCAGGGCCTCGGCCGGGCGATCATGGCGCAGGTAGAGTTCGCCGAGATCCCGGCGCAGATCGGGCCAGCCGGGGTGTTTTTCGATCTTCTTCTGCAGCAGGTCGACCGCCTGCTGGAAGAGGGGACGGTCGAGCGACAGGATGGCCGCATAGCCGAGAGCGAGATGGCATTCGGGGTCGAGATGGACCGCTTTGTGGAAGGCATCGATGGCTTCGGAGGTCTTGCCCTCCTGCATCAGGATCTCGCCATAGATCTGGTAGACGGCGGCGGAGGTGCCGCTCAGCTCCACGAGCTGGAGGACGGCGCGGCGCGCCTCTTCGAGCTGGCCGGCGATCA
>QOQW01000031.1 GCA_003327425.1 Candidatus Ozemibacter sibiricus | reverse complement strand
GCCAACGCTTTGCCCTCGACCTCCTGGGGAAAGCCCACCTGGCCACGATGTTCGAGATGCTCTGGCACCTGAGCCAGCAGCGACTCATGTTTCTTGGAAAGGCTATCTGTACCCATGCTAGAGTGTCAAACCCATGGTATGATGACCCCGATGTCCACCGAATCCCCCAACGGTTCTCAGCCGCCGGCGGTCGGGCCCGCTGCTCCTGCCATCCCCGCGGCCCCTCTTCCCGCTGCTTCGGAAGGGGCCCGCGGGGCCGCGGCGGCCGCGCCCGCGGTGGCTGCCCCAGCGCCCGCGGTGGCTGCCCCAGCGCCCGCGGTGGCTGCCGTGCCTTCGGCGCCAGCCACCGCGCCGGCCGCGCCTGCGGCCGGGCCGGCCGAGCCGGTCTGGCGGACCCGCCTGACCCGCCTGGCCGGCTGGGGGATCATCGCCTTCCTGATCGGGTCGGTCATCGTGCTGCACGATGACGTCAAGGCCTGGGCCCAGGTCAAAGCCCAGGACATGGGCCTGCTCGGCCTGTTCATCGCGGTCTTTTTGACCGACAGCGTCATCCAGCCGATTCCGCCCGATATCTTCGCCTTCGGCGCCGGTTTCGGCGACCTGCCGGTCTGGGAAGTCGGGATGGTCGCCGGAGTGGCCAGCACCACCGGCGGCATGGCCAGCTATTTCATCGGCCGGGTGGTCGGCCCCTGGCGGTTCCGGCGCTGGTTCGGCCGCACCCTGTTCAAGATGGCCCGCGCCGCCTACCGCAACTACGGCGCCCTTACCATCTTCATCGGGGCGGTCACCCCCGTGCCCTACAGCGCCATCTGCTGGGTCGGCGGCATCTACCGCGTTTCGCCCTGGGTGGTGCTGATCACCAGCTTCCTCAGCCGCACCGGTCGCTTCCTGCTCATGGGTTGGTTCGGCGCCGCCGTCTGAGCGCTGAGAGCAGGGGCGCCGCCGTCCGGCCAGCCGCTGCCCCCCCGATTGTCTGGTGCCGGTTGTTGGGTCGGCAATTCCTGCTCCGCGAGTATCGTCGGCAGCCTTGCCTCCGGCATCCCGCTCGGCTAGAATGAAAGAAAGACCACTCCCAGACCAGATCAGGAGGTCGGTCCTGAGACGGCACCCCGCCAGAGGATCCCCTTGCCTGGCCCGCCGGCCCCATGGCGGCCGGCGAGGGTTCACGCTCATCGAGACGATGATCGCGTTCACCGTCCTCGGGCTCTTGATGGCCGGGGGGTTCCAGATCTTCCGGTTCTTCACCGGGCGGCAGGTCGCCAACATCTCGTCGCGGTTCCACCTCCAGATGGAAGTCCGACGCGCCCTCGTCAACCTCTACGGCGAAGCCCAGGAAGGCATCGAGCTGCTCAAGCCCGATCCCGGCTCCACGTTGCCTTACATGGTCCTGCGCGATCAAGTGAACAACCTGCGCCTGATCTTCCTGCGCCGCGATAGCACTCTTTCCGAGAAGAACGGGTTCGATACCTTCCGCCTCTATTCGGTGCTCTACGACATCAAGACCGGCCGCTGCTCACCGGTGCGCGAGATTCTGTCGGGGTTGCGGGCCATGAACTTCACCGCCCACGGGTTCGGCTCGGTCGTCGTCTCGGGCACGCTCACCGAAGGCCAGATGAGCTACGCCTTCCTCAACCAGATCCGCCTCAAGAACGTCTTCTCAGAGGAAGGCCGATGACCCCGAGAGGAACGAGCCGCCCGCGCCTTCCCTCCCCGATCCTCGCCGTGAGAGGCATCCGGTCGGGTATCGCCATGGGCCTCGTGGTGGTCATCATCACGCTGCTCTTCCTGTCGGTCTTCACCATCCTCCATCTGATGCGGGGCACCGGCAGCCAGCTCACCTACGCCGATGCCCATGTGCGCTCGCTCGTGATCGCCGAATCGGGGGTCAACCTCCTGCTGGCTCGCCTGATGTCCCAGCCCTGGGAAGACCGCTGGTTCAGAGACGGCCCCGACTACCACGGCACGCCCATTCCCTGCGAAGGAGGCAGCTTCATCTACGCCATTCAAGATACCCCTGGCGCTACCTGCACCGTCGACCTCTGGGTCAAAGGGGAATATCGCTCGACGCGCCGGCTGCTGTTCTATCGGGTGCGCTACGAAGACCTGCTGTTCAAGGGTCTGACCAGCCCGGCCTTCCAATTCGCCGCCGACCTCGAGGGGGAACGCGCGCCTTCGACGCTGGCCCCGCCGGTCATCGACGACCTGACCGGGAAGATGAACGAGCTGCTCGATCGCAAGCTGCAGACACGCGGCCAGATCGCCGATCGCTGGGAAGGACTGGCCGACAAGGTCAACCCCGCCACCATCCTCACCGCCCTCGGAGCGAACGTGCCCACCGAGGGCATTCCCGCCAAGAGCGTGGCCCCCCCGGGCGTCTCGACCCTCGTCAGTCCGCGGCCCCGCGAGCCAGTGCCTTCAGGAGGCTCCTCCAATCTGGCCAACTACGACAAAAATCGCCTCTGGGACTGGATCGGCAAGCAGGGGTTCGACGACGAATATGCCGCCTATCTGCGCGCCGCGGCCGTGCGCAATTTCATGGCCATCGACGTCCAGAGCCGATTGCAGCGCTACGCCGAGGCCGAGCGCATCTTCAAGGCGTTCCTCAAGTTCCTGATGCGGCACGCGCTGCGCGTGCAGGGCCTGCGCACCACGGCCCGCATGAAATACCAGGCCGCTCTCGATGACCTCGAGGCGCAGGCCGGCTCGCTCACCCCCGAGGAATACGCCGCCCGCAAAGCGGCTCTCTACCAAGACTACCGTAATGAACTGGAAGGGATCACCAATGCCAACCCGGCGCCGTGAGCCGAGCGGCGGGGCGCCTGGAACCCGCTTCCTGCCCGCCATTCTCCGGGCTCGCAGGCCTGAGGCGCGGTGCGGCCTCACCTTGCTCGAGCTGCTGCTCGCCTTCGCCCTTCTGCTCTTTTCCTTCGTCGTCCTGATCACCGCCTTCCAGGGGGCCGGCCGCGAAACGCCCTTCACCAACGAGCATTTCACGGCCATGTTCCTCGCCCAGAAGGTGATGGAAGACATCACCCAGCGCGTCGCCGAAAACCCCCATTTCTTCACCGAACTGATCCGCGATGCCACCGGCGAGCGCGTGCCGGTGGTCGACGGGCGCAGCAAGTATTTCCGGTTGCTCGAGAACACCCGCAATTTCAACCTTCTGCTGCCGGAAGAGGATGAACCCATCGTGCGGGGCGACCTCTACGAACAGCTCAAGCCGTTCCAGGTGCAGGTCGCCACGAAATGGCAGCCCGACCCCCTCACCGGCGAGATGCGCCGCAATCTCGTCCTGGTCGAGGTCACCCTGTCCTGGGTGTCGAAGGAAGGCTTCGCCCGCGAGTATCGCCTGGCCCAGTTCATTCACGGCACCTGCCTCGATGAGTTCGCCGAGGAGCCCCGGGTCGTCATCTCGCCCGCCGCTCGCCAACGCCTCGATGAACAGGCCGTGGTCGCCCTGGCCAACCTTCTGGCCAGCGACGTGCCCGAGCTGGCGGGGGCGCGCCCCGGTCAGTTCACCGTGGCCGATCTGGTCCGCCACTCTCCCGGGGCTTCTCCCGAGGCTTTGCTCGAGGTCGGACGCATGATCGCGCTGATCGACGGCACCCTGGCCCGCGACGATCGAATCACCGCCGGCATGATTCCCCTCGAGCAGGAGCGCGACGCCCTCCGCGCCTACCTCGAAAAAAGCGCCAAGAACGCCGCCGACCGCGAGGCCTGCCTGCGCTTCATCGACCTGCAGCGCCAGATTGGCGGCATCTACGAGGAGAAGGGCGTGGCCCACGTCTCCGCCCTGCTGGTGTTGATCCGCTCATTGCCCGCCCTGGCGGCTATCTTCCGCGATCCCAGCGTGCTGGGCAGCCGGGTTTCCCTCTACACTCCCTACCTGCTGGCCATCCTCAACGGCAGCGAGGAGCTGGCCAACCTGGCCGTGCTCTCCTTCAGCAGCGCCGAGAAATGCTACATCTCGATGGTCAGTCCGCCCGTCATCAGCGTCCTGCCCCGCCGCAAGGAACCGGCCTACCTGCGCAAGGCCATCGACATCCAGAAAGTCGGCATCCTCATGCAGCAAAAGGACGGCGAAGCCAAGGACCTGCTCAAGGATTTCACCCGCAACCTCGACCTCTTCTGGAAGAAATACCGCGGGCAGCACCCCAACTTCACCGCCTTCCTCGAAACCGAGCAACGGCTGGCGGCCTCGCTGTCCACGCTGCGCTCGGCCTACGCCGGCATCTGGAAAGCGTTTCGCGCCATCGATCGGATCTCAGACGAAGCCACCCGCATTCGCCGGTCGGTCCCCGCTCGCTACCTGGGCCGCTGACCGCGCTCTTCGTCCTTGTCCGCCGGCGGTCGGACCGAGGGGCGCGGGGGCCAGCGCCGCACGAGAGCCCGCTGGGCCTCGGTCTCGGGAGAGGGGAAGGCGGCCGTCGCCGTCGCGCGCCGCAGGTCGGCCAGCTTCGTCAGCGCCTCTTCGCCGCCGGCTCGCCCGTGGTGGGCCAGCCAGGCCCCGACGACCGTGCCGGTGCGGCCAATGCCTCCCCAGCAATGGACGTAGACTCCTTCCCCGCGCGCCAGGGCGGCGTCGATGGCGTCGAGAATGGCCTCGAGGTGCGCCTCGGACGGCACGCCGAAATCGGGAATGGGAAACGATTCCCAGGCTACGGCCAGGCCGGCCGCCTGTCCTGCCGCTCGCCAGGCCTGTTCGTCGTAGCTGCCGGGCGAGCCAGCGCGCGAACCCGCCGGTGTGCCGCCGGGCCCTTCTGCCATCTCGTGCGGCTCCAGCAGGCAGATGAGGCGCCGGATGCCGGCCGCCAGCAATGCCTGGTGCCGGGCGGCCGTCGCTTCGGCCGAGGCCCGGCACGGGCGATCGCCGGCCAGCAATCGGCCCGGTTCGACCCAATACGCCGTCGGGAAGGGAACCGGGGGCGCAGGCGGCCGGCTCATCGGCGATCACCGGAGAGCGGCGCCTGTGCCGGCGGGATCACTGGCGGGAGGGGCGGCTGAGTCGCCAGCGGGCCGGCCGCCCCTGCCGTCGCCGACGCCATCGCATCCGCCGCCGCCTGACCCGCCGCCTGACCTGCCGCATCTGCCGCCTGACCCGCCTGACCCGCCTGACCCGCCGCATCCGCCGCCTCCGCCACGCCATCACCCGCAGAGCCAACAGTCGAGCCAATCGCTGCGCCGGCCGGGGGTGCCGGCCAGCCGAGGCCGTTGCCCTGCTGAGCCACCGGCCGGATGGGTTCGCCGACCGCGCGTGGGGCCGTCGTTCCGACGCCAGCGGTCGTTCTTCCGCTGGCGGTCACCGCGGCCGACCCCGGCCCCGTGACTCCCGTCGCGGCGATCGGGGCGCTCGACCATGGCTCCATGCGGAAGAGGCGATCGGCCGCGCTCGTCGCGAGCGGGCCGCCGAGGTCGGGGCTGTCGCTGGCGCCCAGCGCGGCGGCGGCGCCCAGCAGCTCGCGCCGGTATTCCTTGACGGCCTGGTAGGTCGTATAGACCTCGTCGTAGTTGGGCGAGGTGCGCAGGGCCTCGTCGAGCTGCACCAGCGCCTCGAGCGGGCGCCCGGCCCCGGCCAGCAGCCGGGCCATCTGCAACCGATACAGCTCGGACGCCGGATCGAGGGCCACGGCGCGCTCCATCAGCGCCAGCGGGTCGCCCTGGCCGGTGCGCGCCGCCAGCCGGCTCTGCTCGGCCCAGAACACCGCCTCCTGCGGATTCAGCCGGGCCGCTTCGGCCCACCGGGCCTGCGCCCCGGCCAGGTCGCCGCCCTGCTCATCCAGCCGCGCCAGCAGGGCCACCACCCCCGGGTGGTCGGCCGTCCCGCCGATGATCCCCTCCAGCAGATGCCTCGCCTCGGCCGGGCGGCCGGCCTGCAGGGCGGCCTGCGCCTGCTCGATCCGGAGCTGCACATGCAGGTGGCGGAAGGTCAGCACCAGGTAGATGATCAGCCCCAGCCCGGCCATCACCCGCACCATCGCCGACGGCAGCGGCATCGCAGCGGCCGTGCCCCGCCGCCCGCTCATCGAGCGCACCACCAGCCCGGTGGCGACGGCGATCAGCACGGCGGTGGGGAAGATGCGCGCCGAGAACCCGCCCAGGTTCTGCAGAGCCAGCCCCGCCCAGGCCGCGGCTCCCGCTGCCGCCACCTCGCCGGTTTCCGCTCCGGGCTGTCGCCACAGGCGCACGATCTGCCAGCCCAGCAGGCCGCACAGAACCGCCAGCGCCACCATAGCCAGCGGGCCCGCTTCGACCAGGGTGTGCAGGAACTCGTTGTGCGCATTGAACGGGTAATCCCCGCCGACGATCCGGAATTGCGGGTAGACCATCGAGAAGGTGTGCAGCCCGAACCCGGTGAGCGGGATGCGGTCGAGGGCCCGCCAGATCCCGCGGTTGATCAGGGCGCGCTGTGAGGTGGTCATGTCAGAGGGATTGGCGATGCTCAGCAGCCGATACCGGAACGGCCCCATCAGGAACACCAGCCCCACCAGCGCGGTGGCCGCCAGAAAGACCTTCATGCCCACGGTCAGCCGTCGTTCGGGGCGACGCACGATCAGGAAGACGGCCACGCTCAGCAATCCGGCCAGATACCCGGTGCGGCTGAAGGTGGTCAGCAGGCCGACGGCGGCGCCGAAGAAGCCCGCTCCGAAGGCGTAGGGGCGCCACGGGTGGGTCGCGTTGGCGAAGATCCCGCCCAGGGTGAAGGGCAGGAGTGCCGCCAGGTAGGCCCCGAAGATGTTGGGGTCGGAAAACAGACCGGCGCACCGCGTCGGGATCAGCCCTTTCATCTCGGGGTCGACCCACGAGGCCGGAATGGGCGCCGCTTCCAGGTATTCCAGACGCGCCTGCCACCCGTGCAGCACGCCGGCCAGCGCCGCCGCCGCGAACAGGGGCGGGCCGATCTGCCGGTCATCGCCCAGCCACCGGATCGAGCCGGCGATCGCCGCCAGCCCGATCACCTTCAGGAAGAACGGCACCGAGATCGTCGGATCGACCGAGCGCACGGCCGAGAGGCCCAGCAGCGCCAGCCAGGCCAGGCACGCCCGGAAGAACCACCCGGAAGCCGCCGTGCCCGGCCGCACCGCCGAGCCACCCATGGCCAGCAGGAAGAAGAGCGGCACGGCCACCGCCTGATGGACCGCCACGGTGAACGGCTCGCTCCAGAAGTAGAGGAAGGGCACGGCGAGCACCAGCCAGGCCGGCCAGAACGCCGCCCACCGCCGAATGCGTTCCTCCATGGCCTATCTCAAGCGCGGCCCTCGCGGTTCATACGGCAGAGTCACTCGTCGTCTTCATCGTCGTCGCCGGTGTCGGCGGCATCGGGCGAACTCTCCGAAGCCCCGCCTTCTTCCGAACCGGGCTCGATGGTCGGCACGGTGCCGGGCTCGTCATGCTCGGGAGACGGCGAGGCGGCGGGAGCGGCCTCCATCTCCTGGGCGGTCTCGGCCCCGGTGGCCGCGCCCCCGCCTTTCCCGGGCTCGCGGGGGCCTTCCCCGACGGTGGGGCCGTTCTCCTGGTCGGTGCCGCCGCTTCTGGTGGCGCCCGTGCCGCTTGCCGGTTCATCACGTTCGACGATGATCCACTGCTTGGCCAGGTTGGCCATCACCAGCAGGCAGCCCCGGTAATGGTCGTAGAGCTCGCCGGGCGGGAACGATTTGCGCTCGGCCGCGAACCGATCGGCGAACTGCAGGGTGCTCCCGTGCTGATCGAGCGTCGATCGGTAGGACAGGCAGCCGCAGTCCCAGACGTAGTCCTGGTTCCAGGGCACCCACCGGAACCCCGGCGGCAGTTCGACCAGCACCGAGTTGACGCTCTCTTCCGTCGCCCAGTATTCGAGCGGCCAGGTACGCGTGGCCAGACTGGCCGACCCCGCACTGTAATTCACCCACAGGTTCTTGAATGCCAGCAACCGGTCGGATGCCTTGATGGCCGCCTCCGGGATGCGGTACCGCAGGGTCAGGGCCACCGGCGTCTGCAGGTCGTCGAGGTCGGACAGGGTGAAGCCGGTCAGCACCGCTTTCGGATGGACCCGCTTGACCGCATTCTGCGCGAAATTGAGCTTTTCCTGCGCTTTGGCGGCCCGCAGCGTGCGCAGGCTGATCTCGCCGGGCCCGCGCGGCCGCCGGATCTCGGTGACCTCGAGGCTGCCGTCAGCGTCGAGCTTCGCAAAGACCGTCCGCCAGGTCTGGTTGTTGGCCGGCCCGCCTTCCGGCAGCAGTTCCGGCACGAAGGCGCCCTGGCGCAGGAAGATGGCCCGCGCACCCTGGAACGCCGTGGGCAGGTGCCCGAATGGCAGGTAATCAGAATCCAGCGAGGTGTAGAAAGGCCGGCCGTCGATCTCGACCCGCAGCACCGCGTAGATGGCTTGCCCCAGGGTTGGAGACTCGAACCGGATCTCGTCGGCATTCCAGTAGCTGGTCAGGCCGACTTCCGAGGGCACCCCCAGCTTCTTCAGCGCGAAATGCGCCAGGCAGACCCGGGCCTGGTTGTTGCCGTAGCGCTTCTGCAGCGCGACATCGACCGGCAGCGGCGCCACCCCGCCCAGGTCGAAGAACGAGACCGGCAGCAGTCTGATCTTCTTGAGAATGGCATCATGGATCTTGCGCACTTTGTCGGCGGTAGTATCGCTGGCTTTGACGCCCGTCTCCTTGATGAAGGCATCGAGAAGGGCAGGGGAGGGGGCCGCGCTGGCCAGCGCCGCCTCGAACTCCTTGCCCAGGCGGTTCCAGTCGTCGCGCGGATACACCCAGGTGCGCGGGAAGACCCGGCTGGTCGAAGGCATATTGGCTTCAGGAATGAAGCCTTTGGGGTCGCGGAAGGTCCAGGTCAGAACCCGCGTCTTGCCGTCGGGGTCGACCCGATCGGTGAAGGTGGGCAGGTTGGGGCCGTCCCAGTGCAGGTTCTCGACCACCATCTCTCGCTCTTTGGGGAAGCGCACGACGCATTCTTCCCGCAGCACCGGCTCGCGCTCGCCGAACACGGTGTCGATCAGATAGGGGTGCAAGGCATCGGGCGGTTTCGTCGTGATGCGCAGCTTCACGTCGATGACCGACCCCAGGTCGACCTTCTTGAGGGCGAACTTGGTCTTGCGCAGCTTGTCATATTCGGGGGTCGAGGTGTACAAGGCTTCTTCGGAGATGGCATCGTCGGTCAGATGGTAGACATGGCCATCGGGAGCGTAGGTGTGCGCGAACACCAGCTCGAACGTCTCGCGATCGGCCTGGTAGTAGCGCGCCATGTTCGCCATGTCCAGGCCGGGCTCCTTGAAGATGCGGATGAGCACGCGGCGTTCGAACACCACCGAGCCGTCGGGCTGGAAGGTGAAGGTGCGGTTGCGGTAGAGCGTGACGAAATCGGCGTCGGGGAACTCGGACGCCTCGGGCAGCTTTTTCAGGATCGACACCGCCACCGGATCGGTCAGCTTCTCGACCCGATCATGCTCATCGCCCGGTCGCACCTGCGACAGCAGGATGTGCGCCACCTCGCTCGCCGGCCAGGTCATCTCGCGCCCGTCGATCTCGGTGAAGAGCACCTGGTCGGCGGTGATGCGCTGCAGCCGTCCCACGTGCTCCTCGCCTTCGTTCAGGTACAGGATGTCGGCCCGGGCCGGTACGCTGGCCAGCAGGGCGGCCAGCCCCACCAGCAGGCTGACGACCAGCCGGTTGGTGAGCGGATGGCGCCTCGCTGGCCGACCGACTGCCTGCGGGTCACACGCGAATCGGCCCACGGCCAGTCGTTCGCCATCCCCTGGGTGCCCGCGCTCTCTCCGCCTGCCGGTCCCTGGCGCGCTCTCCCTCTGGGGGCAGGCTGACTGGCCGGCGGCGGGGCAGCTCGCTCGCTCGGTCGCCCTCGATCGGGTGCCCAAACCTTGCGAAGCAGGATGTCGATGCGAGCCGAACAGCGTCTTGATGCGATTCATCGGGAAGCCTCCTTCCCCTTGCGCTCTTCCTCGAGGAAGATGCGTTCGTCACTGGCGCGGGCGATCCGCTCCAGATCCGCCTTGTAGCTGGCATACTCGGCGACCGGGATGATCCGGCGCGGGAAGGCCAGCGTGCGGCGCAGCAGGATCTGTCCTTCCTTCTGATCGTAGGTCACCTCGAACTCGACATAGGGGCTCTTGATGCGCAGCGGCGGCGGCAGGTACTTGACCGTGAAGCCTGGCGGCAGGTTGATGGTGATGTTCTCGATCCGGCTTTTGGTGGTGGTGTAGACGATGTCGTAGGTGCGCTTCTCGAGGCTCACCTCGCCGAACCGCATCCGGAAGAACGGAATCTCGAACACCATGTACGACCCCGACCGCGGGGCATATCGATTCAAGACATACTTCGAGGTCACGGTGAACGGTCCGCTGAAATCAAGCGGATCGGAATGCGAGGCCACCAGCAGTTCGTAATCGGCAGTCAAGCCGGCGATCGCCTGCTTGACCTCGCGCACATATTCTTCGGGCTTCATGTTCCGGATCGAATACCGCGAGTCGGCTTCGCTGGTGCCGTTCATCGTCGAGCGGTAGTCGACTTCCAGCGTGCCATCGGGGCGCAGGGTCAACATGCGCTCGATCTGGGTCTGGTTGTCTTCAGGCGGCGGCAGCGGCACCGAGGCCAGCTCGCCCTTCATCGGATTGTCGCAGATCGTGTCATGATCGTCGTCGCGGAAGTAGGGGTAACGGTAGTCGGTGGCGGTCGAGTCGAGGTAGAAGATTCGCCCATCGAGCCGCACCTGGGTGATGCAATGGTTGGCATCGAAGATCGGCAGCTCGCGGATGGCCCGCCCCGCCGTATTGGTGCGGATGCCGACCGGGTAGGCCTCGACCCCGATGTGCTTGAGCATGGTGGCCAGCAGCATGCCCTTGTCGGTGCAGTCGCCGTAGCGGTTCTTGAGGGTCTCTTCGGCGGGGTGGCCCACCTGATTGCTGGCCAGGTTGCCTTTGATCGAAATGTACCGGATCTCCTTCTGGCAGAAGAGATACAACCGAGCGATCTTCTCGTGGATGTCGCGGGCCCCTTCCACGATCTCATCGACTTTCTTCTTCACCAGGTCGGTCAACTGGAACCGCTTCTCGAACATGGGCCGCAGGCGGTTGAAGAAGTAGTCCCAATCCTTCTGGAGGCAGAAGACCACCCCGGGCAGGATGTCGCGCCGCGGCGGCATGTACGGTTCGGGGATGATCGGCGGCATGTCGGTCATGGTCCAGGTGTAGACGGTGGTGTCGCCCTCCTTGGTGATCGCCGGCCTAGCCTTGTCGGGCGGACAGTTGGGTGCCAGATAGTAGAGCGGTTTGTCGGCGGGCATCCGCACGCGCAGGATCGAGTCGCCGACGGGCTCGTCGCCCTGGAAGAAGAAGAAGCTCTGGAAGAAATTCCGATCGAAGGGGTTGTAGGTCTCGGTTTCGTAGGAATAATCGATCACGGCGCCGACCGTCACCCCAGGGATCGAAAAGCTCAACTCCTGGTTCTGGTCGAAGAAGACGCCGTCAGAAGAGCCCTTGCTGATCTTGATCTGATCAGGAGCGAGCGTATGCAGCCGGCCGTCGGGATCGAGGCAGCGGGCGTGGTGGACCGTGATCCGCTCGCGGTTGGGATCGAAGCCGAGCGTCAAATCGCCCTGGCCCAGGGCCTCGTCTTTGGCGATGTAGACGACGCCCCGGTATTTGGCGACGTTGGTGCCGTCGGGGCGGTAGGTGTATTCCCCTTCGTCGAGCAGCAGAATCGAGCTGCAGTCGGGGAACCGCTCGAGCATCTTGAGCGCGCGTTCCTTCCAGGCCTTCAGGTCGGCGACTCCGGTGGCCAGTTCATTGGTGGCGGCCTGCCGTCCGGTGAAGCTGATGTCGCGCAGCTCGGCGCGCCCGATCGACCGCGTGGCGGTGCCGATGACCAGGGTGCCGGTGGCCCCGTCGAGCGTGAAGGCATCGACGGCCAGGCGCTCGCCGGTGGCCAGGGTCAGAATGGCGGGCAGACCTCGGCCTGGTTCAGAGACCTTGGTGGGGACCGGCTCGGCGGTCGGGGTCGCTGGTTGTCCGGTTGTGTGAACGATCGGCAGGAAGAGGAGCAGCGCGAGAAAACACAACGCTGACCGAGGGCGATGGACAGGGTGCAGGCGGGGGAATGGGTGACGTGCCAGCAAGGGAACCTCCCGAAGTCTCGGATGGGGTGAGTGTCCCCATTATAGGTCATTCTTCTTCTGGATACATCTTTCGAAAATCCGTTCGGAATTCTCTTGAGGGTCAGGGTTCCGGTACCCAGGCCGGAGTCCGTATAATGAGAATGTATTGGCTGTCGAATCTTCGCCCAAGGAATAACCGCATGCGTCTTGCCAAAGTTGCCGCCTTGCTTGCATCGCTGCTCGTGGTGCCGTTCGTGGTCTGGGGCCGTCCGCCCGTCACCTCCCTGGCTGGGGCCGACGCGGCTGCCCTGTCTGAACAACCCTTCATCGCCGGAGTTCCCCTGCGCGGCCGCGAATTCTCGGTGACCGTCGATGGCGAAGTGTTCACCTTCAGCGAACCGGTGATGGTGTCGGCCGCCGACCCAGGCCAAGGCTTGTTCACCGGTCGCCCTTCCGTCTTCGGGCTGGCGCCCGCGCCTGAGACGGGTGAATTCGCCACCCTCGTGTTGCCTTACCTGGGCAAAAGTCCCGAGTTTCGCGATGTGCTCAAGCTGCGTCGCACGGCTCGCCACCTGCGGGCCCGCGAACTCGAGGGGATGATCAAAGCAGCCGGCAAGAATGACGAGCGGTTCGCCGCCCTCCTCGCCTATGTCAAAAAGGCCGTCGGCACGCCGCTCATCATCACCGAACGGGCGCCGCTGCCCGAATACATCCGCAAGCCGGGGGCAGGGCCCTGCAATATCACGGCCGGCGCCGGCATCGTCGTCGACGGCAAGACCGTCGTTTCCGACGGCAACGTCGTCTGCATCTCTGACCTGATCGGAGCGGGCGACCAGGTGCGGTTCAGCGTCGCCGAGGCCGTCCGCAACGATACCCTCGACATCGTTCTCTGTCACGAGGTCGCCCATGCCATCATGAACGACCTCTACGGCAAGGCCTACGTCAAATTCAAACGGCCATCCAACAACGGGCATTCGGCGCCTGTCATCACCGATCTCGCTCTCGCTTACATCGAAGGTTGGGCCGAAGCGTTCGAAGCCGTCTACGGCCCGGCCAATCTGAACCTTCGCAAAGACCAGGCCGAACGGCTGCGCATCGCCGAATTCCTGTTCGAGCGGCAAGATCCGATCCGCCGCGAACGCTACATCTGGGAGAACATCAAGGGCCGCCCCACCGGGGTGCTCAAGAACGGCTTGCAGATGCTGTGCACCGAGGGCGTCATCGCCGGCATCCTGTACGATATCATGACCAGTCGGGTCATCGCGGCCCCCGTCGAGAAAATCTTGACGGTCATGGTCCGGGTGCGACCGCTCGATTTCCGAGACTTGTTCAACGGGTTGCTCAAATACTACAAAGACGACCGCAAGGTTCTGCTGCGCATCCTGCTCGAAAACACCAATTATGTCACCATGGATGGCGAAGCTGCCCGGCTCTATCAAGCCTACTACCAGAAGAAGCTCGCCTACCAGCAGAAAAAATGCTCGCGGGACGAGTTCACCGCCGCCAAGCAGGCCTTCGTCACGCACAAAGAAGCGCTCTTCGCCAAGGCCATGGCCGGCGCCGATGTCTTCGCCAATGTCGGCCCCGAGCTGTGGTTCTCAGGGCTGGTCATCGCCGCCAAGCCGCGCGAGCTGACGAAATTCGAGCGCGCCCAATTGGAAGCCCGCCGATGGCTGAAAATGAGCGTGGGCAATTTCGACCCCAACCGCTGGGAATTCAACCTCGATCTCAACACGGTCACCGAGCGCATGCTCAAGCGCATCGGCGTGCCGGCCGAGGCGGCCGCCCGGCTGCTCGCCGCCCGCCGCGAGAAGGGCTTTTTCACCGGCAACCCGCTGACCATCTTGAAAGAGTATCTGGGCGGGGCCTACGAGAACTGGGCCGCCAAGCTGCAGATCGCCCGCCTCGAAGACCCCTACCAGGCCGACGCCATTCAGCGTCTGATGACCCTCTACCCCGAAGATCTCGATCAGCCCTGATCCTGGGTTCGGCCTCGGCCCTGATCTCGACCTGAGCCGTGGGTCCGCTATTCCCATTGTTTGTCTTCTCACCGAAGGGGACCTTCGGTTGCTCCGTCGGCCCGGGCAGGAGGAGAGGGCGGCCGAGGCGCTCTTGATCGGGGAAAGAGGGGCCTGGGCCGTCGCTGGCAGGTCAGCATAATGGTTGGCCAATCTCCCGCTGCGACGGCAGAGAGCCATTCAGACGGTGGGCGACCGTTTGCCGACCGAGCAAGGCCGCCGCTCCGTCTCAGCGAGCGGCCGGCTTTCCGACCGGAATCAAATACAACGGCGTGTGGTCGTCGGGCAGCCCCATCAGGCTCTTGACCCGCTTATCGGAAAACGCCCCGACCAGTCCGGTCGCCAGGTCGAGGCCGGCGGCGGCCAGCAGAAGGTTCTGCGCGGCGTGGCCGGCTTCGAGGCATACATACTGGAACGCCCGCTCGCCGTATTTGACGGCGGTTCGACTCTGCACGCCCGCGATCACGAACAGCAACGCGCCTTCGGCCACCCACGGCTGGCCATACGCCGCCATGGCCAGCTCGGGGCGTGGCGCCGGCTCGCCCAGGCGGTGCAGCCGATGGCCCTGCGGTTCGTAGCGGTAAGTGCCCGGCGTGAGAGAGGGGGAACGACTGACCACCACGTAGAGTTCGAGCGGGAACAAGGCCCCCGCCGACGGGGCCGTGCGAAACCCGTGGGGACTGGTCAGGCCCTGGGTCGCCCACAGCAACTGCCCCAGATCGGCCAAAGAGATACCGTCATCGGCCAAAGCGCGCGCTGTGCGTCGCTTGCTCAAGACGGAGTAGAGGCCGGGCCCGCCCTCGCGGGCGGGGGGCGGCAGCTCGATGATGGTGCTGCCCTCTGCTTGAACGGCCGTCAGGCCGCCACCCCGCAGCAGCCCCACCCCCCAGGCCGCCAGCCCGAACAGCACGGCCAGTCCTATCCCCAGTACCAGATCTCGTCGCTCCATGCTCATGCCCCTATGGTAGCAGCCCTCCGCCTGCTCGACAAACTTCAGACAATTCCGGCAGGGGCCGCCCTCAAAAAGGGGGTCAGAGCGGGAGGAATGTCTTTCTCCGGCTGAGGGGGCCAGGGACAACGGGCTCGTGCCCCCTTCTCGCTGTCTCCCGCCGATCTCGTTCCCCAGACCTGCGGGGCGATGACCGCGTGGCAGGTTCGGGGGGCTGACCCGCATGTTCGGTGAGGTATACTTGAAGAAGGGGGTGCCATGCCTCGCTTCGCAGGGCTGATGACGCTGATTCTTCTGTGGCTGGCTTGCTGGGCCGCCAGTCCTGCTTGGGCGGAGAACAGCGGGGCGGCACCGGCTGCGGCCGATGGCGCTGAACCGCCCGAGCTGGCGGCCCTGCGTACGGCCGCCGAAGCCGGCGTGGCCACCGCCCAGGTCCGCCTTGGGCTGCTCTACCAGACCGGCTTCGGGCCGATCAAGAAAGATCTGCCGGCAGCCGCCCGCTGGTTCGCCAAGGCCAGCGCCCAGGATGACGCCGACGGCGATTTCCTGCTCGGGTATTTCCACCAGATGGGGCTGGGGGTGGCTACCGATACCGCCCGGGCGCAGCAGCTCCTCGAAAAAGCCGCCGCTCGCGGCCATCCGGCCGCCCTCGAGGTGCTGGCCCGGCAGACCGCCGAGCGTGATCCGGTCCGGGCCTGCGCGTTGTTCGATCTGGCGGCCACCCGCATGGAAGAATGCGACCTGCCGCGCAGCTTTGAACTCTACGCCTGGCGCGACCGCCTGGCCACCTCCCTCGGCGATGAGGCGCGCACCCAGGCCATGGCGGAATCTCGCGAGCTGGCCAAGAAGACGCCACGCTGGTCTTCCCAGTTGTTCGTAGGGCATCTGCCCGAGGGCGAACCGGCCTTTTCCGATGAAGAGGCTCTCCGCCTCGTCGAGGAGGTGCTGCCCCTCGTCGAGAAGGCCGCCCAACGCCCGTTCAAGCGCAAGCCCCGCGTGCGGGTGGCCGGACGCGCCGAGGTGGCCGCCTCCCTGCAACGGGATCTTCTGCCCCAATTCCGCAACCTCTTGCCGCAGGCACCTCCGGCCGAACTCGAGAAGCTGGCCCGGCATGAGGCCTATGCGGCCGCCCCCGCGCTGCTCGGCAAATACGGGTTCGAAGACCAGACCCTTTACCTGCTGCCCCGCAACATCAAGCCCCTCATGGCGCTCGCCGGCATTCCCGTGGCGATGACGCCGGCGGTGACGAAGATCCTGATCGCCCATGAGCTGACCCATGCCCTGCAAGACCAGTACCTCGACCTGAAGAAAACGATCGGGGCGCTCACCCAGCAAGAACCGCTCACCGCCTTCAATGCCACGATCGAGGGGCATGCCGTCTTCATCGCCGATGCCGTGGGCACCGCCCTGCAGCTCGATCGCGAGACGATCGAGTTCGCCCGCTTCGTTTCCGCCGGTCTGGTGCGCAGCAAAGATCCGGGCATCGACATGCTGCGACGCATCAAGGAAACGCAGTTCGAGCAGATCTACCTCGGCGGCAAGCGGTTCATCGAATATCAGGTGCAGCAACGCGGCCGAACCCGCCTCTGGGAAGTCCTCGAAAACCCGCCGGGGCGCACCTCGATGATCGCCGTTCCCGAAAGCTACAGCCCACGGGCGACGGCTCGCCTCGACTATGCCCCGTTGCTGGCCGGCCTCGAACGTCGGTTCGGCGATCGGCCCTGGCGGGTCCAGAACGTCGAGATCGGCATGATCCAGGTCCAGGCCATCTACGCCAACATGGACCCGGCCCGCCGCGAGGCCCTCCTCCCGCGGATCCGCCACACCCAGGGGCTGGTGGTCTCCGGCCCCGACTCGCCGGAAGGCAACGGCATCACCTTCTTCCTCATGGACTCGCCGGGAGCGGTCGCCGAGTTGATCGATGCCCTCGAAGACATGGCCCGGCTCAATCTCGATCGCCTCAATCAGAGCCCGGAGATCGAAGTGGCCGACATCCGGTTCGGCGATTTCACGGGCGTGAAGGCCGACCATGCGCGCGCGGTTTCCTTCCGCATCGGCCCCGAAGGGAAGGCCGAGAACCGGTGCCGCTTCTGGCGCATCGCCCGCGGCACGGTCATGGTGGAAATCGGCGATGTCGATGCCAATCTGAGCGATGCCCAGGTGATCGGCATCGCCGAAGAGGTCTTCCAGCGGTATCGCGACTTCGCGGCCGGGGGAAAACCGGCGGCGACGGCCGCTGCCGCCTCGGCCGGGGCGACCGGGCGGCCCGCGGCCGCTTCTGGATCCGGGAGCAGCGGCGCCGCGTCAGGCGGGCGGCCGGCCCCTGTGAGCGCCGCGGTGGCCAACCCGGTGCCCGCGGGAACCCGTCCAGGATCCCCCGGTGCAGCGGCGCCGCCAGAAGAGCCCGAAATGGTCACTGCCCTCGCCCTCTTCAAACGGAACGACTATGCCGCCGCCCGCGAGGCGCTGCGCCCGCTCATGAAACGACGGCCCACCTACGTGCCGGCGCGCTTCCTGCTCGCGGTCATGGCGGCCCGCACCCACGATTTCGACAAGGCGTGGCTCAATATCCTGGTCGCCGAGAAGCACGACCCCGCCAACCCGCGCATCCGCGAGTTCATCCAGCGGCTGGAAAAATCGGCTCCCCGGCCTCGCCAGTAGCACCCACCGGAGGCGGGGGCCGTTCTTCTGCTTGGGGGAGGGGCAGCGGCCTCAGGCCAGAGGAACCGGCTGCGGAGGCGGATACGGCCGGACCAGAATCTTCAAAGCGTCGCGGCGGGCCGCGTGGGCGAACGCTTCGACGCCTCGTTCGAGGGGGTAGTCGCCGTCGATCAGGCGTGCGACCGGGAACCGGTAGGCCCGCAAGGCCTTGATGGCGCGGTCGAACGGGCCGCAGCGCGAGCCGACGATGGTCAGTTCCTTGACCACGGCGCGTGCCAGGTTCAGCTCGCCCGGCGAGACGACGGTCGATTTCAAGATCAGGGTGCCGCGGGGGCGGGTCACGTTGATCGCCTGCATCAGGCCCTCGCCGGTGCCGGTGGCTTCGACGACGAGATCCTGGCTGTCGTGCGGCGGCGGCTCGGTGGCGGTGCGCAGGCCTTCCCAGGCGGCGCGGGCCAGCTTGGCGGGGTGGTGGCCGACCAGCAGCACCTGGCGGGCCACCCGGCTCAGCGTCCAGGCGCACAGGATGCCCAGTTTGCCATCGCCCAGCACCGTGCAGGCCGCCGCCTCGGGCACCGCCACCTGCTCGAGGATCTCGTGCGCCGCGGCCAGCGGCTCGATGAACACGGCTTCCTCGTCGCTCAGATCGGCCGGCACCTCGTGCAGGCAACGGACCGGCATGGCGCACCATTCGGCCAGGGCGCCGTTCCGGCCCAGGATGCCCAGCGTGGTGCGGGCGGCGCAGTGCCGGCCCAGGCCGGCCCGGCACCGATCGCAGGTACCGCAGGCCGCGTTGATCTCGGCGGTGACCCGCTTGCCGACCCAGGCCGGCTCCGAGCAGGCCTCCACCTGCCCGACGAACTCATGCCCGGGCACGCCGCGGAATCCCATGTAGCCGCGCACGATCTCGAGATCGGTCCGGCAGATGCCCGCCCGATGGACCCGGATCAAGGCCTCGCCTGGGGGGCAGGGGGGCGGGGCCGCCGCCGGCTCGTAGCGCAGACCCTCTTCGGTTACGATCAATGCCCGCATGCCGTCTCCTCCCGCGTGTGTCCGATGATCGTCTCTCGACGCGACCCTCCCCGCCGCGAGGGGTTTCTTTCGCCTGGCCGAGGCCGCCGTGTCGCCAGTGGTCGAGTCAGAGACGGCGGGAAGGCCGTCCCTTTGCCTCCCGTCCAATGGTATCAAAACGGCGGCACGGGTTCATCCCTCTATCCCCGCGATCTTCAACTCGGCAACCCTCGTTGGCCGCCCAGGCGTCATCGGTCGCGTTTTTGCTCGGCATTTCGCCCCGCCTGCCGAACGCGTCGCGTTCGGCAAGCTGCGACCAAGGGGTCCCGGGGCCTGCGGCCCCTGGCGGTGCGATCAGGGGAAACGGCTCTCTGGAGGCTTTCAAAGCCCATCCAGTGGCTGCCTGGGCCAGACATGACCTTTCCCATGCCTTCTGAAAATCTGCTACCATGGCAGCGAAGGGAGAAACGCATGAAAAAGCTGGTCGGGTTCTTGCTGGTGGCGGTCATCTGCTTCGGTATCGCCGTCGTGGGTGGCCTGTGGATCGGACATTCCTCGGGGGCTTCCAGCCAACAGGAGTTCTTCCAGGCCGTGGGAACCAACGATCCCGACAAGGTGCTCGCCCTCATGCATCCCGACTTGCGCAAGGTCATCGACCCGCCCATCCTGCGCGCCTGGCAGAAGGTCTTCAACGCCCATCTCGGGGCCTACCAGGGCCTCAAAGTCGACGGATTCTCCACCTCGACGCGGCAGGAAGGACCGATCAAACGTTACGAGACCAAGGGCGAGGCCGAGTTCGAGAAGGGTACGGCGAGAGCCGAGCTGGCCTATGTCGACGGCAAGATCGTCCAGTTCTCGGTGACCTCGCCCCAGATGCCGGCAGCCTGGTTCACCGGGCCCGACGGCACCGAATTCTATCAGGTGCGCGGCAAGCTCTTCCTGGAGCGGCTCCTCCGGCAAGAGACCGATCTGGCCTGGGAGATGATGCATGAAGAACTCCAGAACCAGGTCACCCAGGCCGAGTTCAATCGTCAGGCCGCTGCCCTGGCCGAGGCCCTGGGCGCCCCCAAGACGGTCACCTTCGAGTCGGAACGCTTCGAAGAGCCCGAAGGTGAACAGAATCTTCGCTTGTTCTACAAGATCGAAGCCGAGAAGGGGACGGCCCGCGGCATGGTCAAATACCAGTTCCTCGGTTTCCGAGCCCACATGTTCGGTTACCAGATCGACTGAGACGGCGCCCCAGAAAGGTCGTGCCGCTCCGATCGGGGTTCACTCCGCGTGGGCGACCTCGATCTGATAGATCAGACCGGTTTTGGTCTGGCCGGTGGCGATCCAGGCGGCACCGATCCGTTGAATCGCCTTCAGCAGGCGATTGGCCGTCTCCTGGGCCCGATCGACCTTGTGATTGAGATAGCCCCCTGGCGGGAGGTCATACGCGAACGAGAATTCCACGACGAAGGGGCGCTGGGCCGGAGGGCGCGTCCAGACCGAAAACGTCGTCTCGGCTGTGGTGAGGCCTTGCAGGTCGATGCTTCCGGGCGAGATCGAGTATTCCCGGATGAGCGTTCCGCGAACCGGTTGCATCGCCAGAGTCTCGTCGAGGTTCAGGCGGGCGAGACCGGGGAAGACCTTGATATACCCTGCCAGACGCGGGGTTGGCTCCTTTTTCAGCTTGACCTTCGATGACAGCGAGAACACCTGGCGGATGCCGGCAGGCCCCGCCACGACGTCTTCCTCGACTTTGGTTTCCCCCTTCAACGAATGGTCGGGCTGGATCGTGGCCAGTTGCTCCAACTGCAGCTCGGGGTGCCGGAACTTCAGGGTCGCATCGCATCGCAGGTGATCGTTGTGGCGGCCCGGCATGACATCTTCGGGGGTTTCGCCACGTCGCCGCAGGATGAAGCCCCGTCGATAGAGATCGAATCCTGGCGTATCGTAGAATGCGACGTAGCGGGTCTTTTCTCGGCCCGGAAAGGGGCCGTTGGCTTTGACGGTCAGCCCTTCCTGGCGGGCGGCCGCCTCGACCAGGCTCCAGAACTCGCGCAGGCCAGCGGCCAGATCTCCGAACCGCTCAACCTTCAGCAGGATCTTGCATTCGCGGCTGCTGACCGATGATGCGTCCTGGGATGGGTTCGCGGCCGATGGGCTGAGTGCCCCGGCTACTGCCTGGGCCAGAAGAAGAACGAACACGAGTCTGGCGAGCGAAGCACGGCCTGACCGCGGGGCGCCGAGTCGAGGCCGCCCGTCGGTCGGGGCGTGGCCAGCGGTTCCCTTCGCCTGAGCTGTCGCCGAGATTGGTGCGGAATTCCCCAGGTGTTTATCTGAGCGGGAATGGATCATGGCAGGACCTCCTCGGGGGGTGGAAACCGGAAACCAGGTGGCCGGCGCGGCCCGTCACGCGGACGGCCGGCTGGGGTCTCATCGATTCTTCCACGTGGTGAACGGTCTCTTGATCAGATTGGCATTGAAATATTGCGGTTGTCCGGTGACTTCCTCGCCGATCCAGGGGGGGAGTTCGAGCTTCTGGGCCTCGTCTTGCAGTTCGACTTCGGCGACGATCAGGCCTTGGTTGTCGCCGAAGAACTCGTCGATCTCCCAGGTGACGGGGCCGAGATCGATCGTGTAGCGGTTCTTCTCGATCAACGGTTTCTCGCACAGGTTGGTCAGCATCTCGTTGGCGTCCTGGACGGGAATCTCATACTCATACTCGGCGCGGGTCGCGCCCACCGTGACGCCTTTGATCGTCAAGAACCCTCGGTCGCCGACGGTGCGGACCCGCACCGTGCGTTCCTTGACGGTCGACAGGTAGCCCTGCCGGTAGGGCACTCCCGTCGCGAGCTGGCGCCAGGCATCGCCCTTGACCAGGAACTTGCGTTCGATTTCCTTGCCCATCTCTGATTCCTTCCGCCTGAACTCGTGGCGGCCGCTCAACGCGTCCAGTCTTTGGGGGCGGGGAGCATGCCGATGATGCGCTTGATCGCCACCAGGTAGTTGACGTTCTCGTAATCGGTGAGGCCCAGCCGCCGCTTCACCTCGAGGATGGCCTCGAGGTCGGTCGACTCGACCGCGGCCGTTTTGATGGCGGCGCCATTGATCAGCAGCTCGGCGATCTCAGCGAGGCAGTCGTTGATCGTGAACCCGAACCGTCGTTTGAAGACGTGCACCGCGGTCAGGTCAGGGTGCGGGCGGACCACTTCCTCGATGAACTGCGGCAGCGTGTAGGTGTCTCGCGTGAACTCGGGCATTGGCACGCCGAAGGCGGGGAAGACCTCTTTCTTGATGGTCGCCGCCTTCAACGGGAACTCGGCTTTCAGGCGGGGGTTCCATTGCTCGAGGCCCTTCTGCTCCTGGATGAACACCTTGATATCCATCAGCCCGTCGCGGATCTTCGTGTTGTTCTCGTTGTTGGCCCGCGACACGATGTAGATCTCGGAACTTTCGCGGATCTTGTCGACCGGCGACCAGGCGCGCATGCGGGTTTCGACCAGCCCGAACTCCTGGGCGAAGGTGCGGAACTCATAGCGGGGTTTGCTGTCAGCCAATGGAATGACCCTCCTGACCGATGGAATCAAGTGCACACAAGTCGGGCTTCATTTTGCCATGATTCGCTGCAAAAGGATGTTTTCATGATTCTGGCGAACATCGAAAACGGCGAGAACGAATACGCTTTGGCAGGAAATGCGATACATGATCTCCAGTCTCTGGAAAATACCATAAAAAGGCCACTCGCTGGGAAGACCTGTTCGCTCCTGGGCTGAGAGCGCTTTCGCGCCAGGATGTGCTGGCTCTTCCTTCTGCTTCTTAGCGGTTCTCAGAAAGGGCGGCGTTGCAACCTGGCTTCCTCCAGGCTATGATCGGGGCGAAACCGCGCCAGCTGCCACCGGGCGGCCGGCCATGGCAGACGAGCACGGGCGCTCGTGGAGCGCTCGTGGAGCGCGCGTGGGCGCCCGGCGGCGGAAGGCCGGGGCTCAACAGCAAGATGAGGGGGGTGCCATGGACCAGGCGGGTGAGCCGAGCCGCCATCCGACCGTCCCTGCGGCATGCCCGTGTCCGGCACCGGCAGCTTCCGGCGTGCGGTGGCAGGTCCTCTTGCCGGCCTGTCTCACCCTGTTGCCGGTGCTGCTGACCTGGTCTTATCTCGCTGAGCAGGATGCCGCCGATGGCGCGCGGCAGCAACGGGCCTGGCTGCGAGCGACCGAAGGGCCGGCCCAGCGTCTGGCCGAGGCGGCCTCGCTGGAATTCTGGGTGCGGCGTCAGACCGCGATCTTCCGCCGCACGGTGGAACGACGGTTGAGGGCGGGCGAGTCCCTCGCCGCGGTTGGGCCCCAGGTCGCGTCATCGGCTCGGCTGGCTGGTCTCGCTGCCCCGCTGCGTTGGGTGGTGGCCTTCGATGATCCCCTCCTGGAAGGCCGGCCTCGCCTGCTGACCGGGCCCTCGGTTCCCTGGTTGTCGCGCCATCTGGCCGGCGAATTCCTGGCCGAAGCGGCCCGGGCGGTGGCCGGACGCCCGCGGCGGCTGTCGTCCGCCGTCCTCCAGAGCCGGCTCGACAGCGTCTTCGGCCCCGGTGCGACCGAAGCTCTGCTGGGGCGGGAATACTGTGGCCAGGCGTTCTGGATCCTGAGCGGCGGCGCCTCCCGGCTGGCGGTCTGGGAATGCCTGCTCGTCGACGGGCGGGTGCGAGGGGCGTTGCTGGAGATCTACACGCCCGCGGCCGATCCGGCCCGTCAGGCTCTGCAGTTGACGCTCCGGCACTGGCGTCGGGTGGCGCCGCGGTCGCGGGTCGTGCCCGTCTTCCTGCCCTGGCCGGTGCCGCCGGACCTGCCCCGCTCTCGAGCGCTGACCCTCCGTGCCTGCCCGCCCGACCTGCGCCGCGCCGTGGTCGGGCTGGCCCACCGCTTCCGAGTCGAACCGGGATCGATCTCGCCGGTGCATGGGCCGGACCCCCCGCGCCAGAGGGCCGTCGGGTCGTGGCGGGAGCTGCAGCGAACCGGTCGGATCCTGATGCCGGGCCTGCGCTTCGGAGAGGTCGTGCCGCTCGGCCCCCAGGGCCAGTGGTGGGGGCGGTTCGTCTCGCTGGGCCTCGAGGCCGGGCGGTTGGGCCTGCTGGTCGGCCGTCGACCGCTTCCTCCGGCCCATCCGGGGTGGTTGGCGCTCTGGGTGGCCGGATTCGTCTGGCTCTGGGTCTGGCTTCCTTCCCTGATCCATCCGGCCGGCGGCGGGACGAAGCCGACCGGGACCGGCATTCGCTGGGAGCTGCTCGGGTGGTTCGGTGGCCTGGCCCTCATTCCCCTGACTCTGGGGATCATCTCGGCCGACCGCTTCTTGCAAGATCTGCGAGACAACCTGCTGGCCGCCGCCCGTCAGGCGCTCGACGATCGTCTGGGCGCGCTGGAAGAGCGCACCGCGGACCGGGCCGCCCGCCCGCCGGCCATTCTGCAAGGGCTGGCCCGTCAGGCCTGGATCGGGCCGGCCTTGTACGCCTGCCAGTTCCCGCCCGCCTCCGGCGCCACCCTGGCCACCTCGCCGCTCGATCGCCTCTGGGAGGAAGCCGCGGCCCATGATCTCAAGCTGAGTTCCATCCTGGCGGTCGGCCACGGCGGGTTCGCCCTCCAGAAGTTCCATCCTGCCCTGTCGCGGGCCGACCAGCGAACGTTGTCCTGGGTCGGCAAGGCCATCGGCGCCAGATATCTGCAGGAACTGGCGCCCGGTCTGAGCCAGCGGTTCCCGGCCCCGCCGGCCGAGTCGACCGTGGCCCTCCTGCAGGATTCCCTGCAGAAGGACTCGATGAATCGCTACCGCAACGAATTCGGAACCAACGTCATCGGCGCCGGCCGCAAAATGCTGCGCGAATACCACGCCGTCGTCCGGATCGACGAGGAGGCCTGGTACGGCCTGATCTTCTGCTGGGATCCGCGCTTCGAGCATCGGCGAGCCCTCGCCGCCACCTTGGCGCCGCCAACGGCCCCGCCGGCGGCCACCCCGTCGGACCAAGCGGGAGAGGAGGCGGCGGCCGGTGGCGAGGGGCCGCTCGCCGGGTGGGAAGCCGGCGAACGTGGGACTCCGCTGGTCAAGATCGGGGCGAAAACCGCGGCGCCGGCCGTCGCCTCGGCCTTGGAGGCCGCCGCCCGCCGCGCGCGCCGCCGTCCGTTCTTCTGGGTGGCGGCGGCCGCCGAGGCGGTGGTGCTGGCCCGGCCCTCGAGCCGGTTGCCTGGCTTCATCGTGGCCGCCGCCCACCCCCTGGCGCCCATCGCCACGCGCCTCCGCACCGAGCGGGACCGGATCGCCGTGGTCCTGGCCGGTCTGGTGCTGCTGGTGGCGGCCGCGGCCGCCTTGCTGTCAGGGTGGCTGGCGGCGCCGCTTGTGCAGATCGCCAGGGCGCTGCGGGCGGTGCAGCACGGCCGCCGGGCCCTGGACGTGCAGGGCCGGCGCGATGATCAGCTCGGCCGGGCGGTCGAGGTGTTGCAACGCATGGTCGGATGGCTGCGCGAGCGGGAGACGATCGGCCGGTTCGTCTCGCCGCGGGTGCTCGAGCTGGTCAGCCGAGGCGATGCCGCCGAACTGGCCCGCGGCCGCCAGCGTGACGTGGTGCTGCTGGTGTCCGACATCCGCTCCTTCACCACCCTCTCGGAGACCCATCCGCCGGCCGCCATCTTCCAGCTCCTCAACGACCATCTCGGCGCCATGACGCCGGTCATCCAGGAGCACGGCGGCACCATTGACCGATTCATCGGCGATGCCATCCAGGCGGCCTTCTTCGCGGCCCCCGGCGAGGGCTCCATCGCCCCGGCGGCGGCTCGCGCCGTGCGGGCGGCGGCGGCCCTGCGGCAGGCCCACCGGTCGTTGCAGGATCGGCGGCAGGCGGCCGGCCTCTTCCCCTACGCCATCGGCATCGGCCTGGCTGGCGGCAGTGCCATTACCGGCGTGCTGGGCGATCCCGAGGTGCGCCTCGACTTCACGGTGCTCGGCGATCCGCTCGCCCGGGCCCATGAACGGGAAGCGGCTTCCAAGCAGGCCCGCGCTTCGTTCATCGTGGCGGGCGAGGAGTTCGTCGATGTCCTCGAACCTGGCTGGCAGGCGGTGCCCCTGCCTGAGCACCCGGGTCTTTTCGAGATCCTGCCGCCGGACGTGGCTTCGGGTGCGCCTCAAGAACCGCGCGTGGCAGCCGCCTACGCCAGCAGGGAAGCATCTTCCGCCGTTCGGCCCCCAGCCGAGGACGCCGATGGCCCGCCCAACGCACCCCGACCGGCCCGGTTGGCGCCCGAACCGGTCGCGGCGTGCTCGCCGGGCGCCCTCGATGACGGGCCAGGCGGGCGCTCCGCTCCTGGCCAGCAATCTCCTCACGGTTCCCCTCGCCAGGAGAGGGGCGCCCAGTTCCCCGAGGGGAATCGCGTGGCAAAGGCGGCTGCGGGCCTCTCGCCGTCCGAGGCGGGCTCTCTTTCCTGCGAAAGGGCGACCAGGCCGTCGGGGGCCGATTCTGCCGAATCGACGTCCCTCTCCGACCGTCCAGCGGTGGTCGACGGCGCCGAGTCGCCCGAGACCGCGGCTGCGGCCAATGCGGCGGGCGTCGCCCTTGCTCCCGACCGTTCCGCTCCGATCGTCCTTGGCGGGCCGTGGACAGGGCTGCTGGCCGCTCTGCTGTGGTTCGCCGCTCTGTTCCTGCTGCAGGGGCAATTGACGGCCCTGCGGTCAAGGGCGGTGGATAATGAGCGCGCCCGGCTCGATCGATGGGTGCTCGAAGAGGTGCGCACCCTTGGGCGCGGCTTCGAGCCGGCCTCCGCTCTCGAGCTGGTGGCGCAAGCCGAGTTCGAACGGCTCGAAATCGAATACCGCCAGGCGGCGTCGTCCGGTGCCTATCTGGCCGCGGTCGCGCCATCGCGCGTCGCCAGCCTGGCAGACGACCTGGGCGCTTCGGCCTGGTTCATCCTGGGGCGCCTCCCGGGGGATGCCTCGCCGCCGGCCGATGGCGTGCCGACCCGGGTCCTGGCCGCCGGGGGCCCTGATGTTCCCCGATGGGAATCTTTCGCCCGCCTGCTGTTCGCCCTGTTCTGGAACGCTCTCACGGGCACGCCGACCACCGAAGCCTTGCTGAAGCGGCGGGATGCCTTCGCCTCGATCGGATTCCAGGAGGGCCAACGGGAAGGCGATCTGCTGAGCCGGGCCATCGGTCGGTGGGAACCCATCGGGCAGCCCGTCTCGGCCCTCTTCCTCTGGCATCCGTTGATCCGGCTCCGGACCCATTCTCAGGCCCTTTTCTCGGAGATGACCGAAGACGAGGTGCCGGCTGGGGTGTTCATCTTCCGGCGACGAGTCGAGGTGCCTCCGGCCGAAGGGTACCAGGCGTTGATCCGGGTCTATCGGGAGCGCGGCATGGCCCTGTGGTTGTTCAATCCTTCCCCTTCGGCCGCCCAGCCGCGCGACTCAAGGGAACCCGGCGAGCCAGCTCGGGCGGTCAGGCGGCCTGACGAGCCGAGCCCGATCGGACCGGCCTCGCCCAGCGCTGGCCGCCCCGCGTCGCGTTCGCCCTGGGCGCACGGTCCGGCGGGGCCGCCCCCTGCGACGCTGGTCGCCGGCCGTGACCTCTCCCGAGAAGGAGGCGAAGAGGTGGCGGCTGACGCCGTGGTCCGCCCCGGTCGCCTGCCCGATGGGACGACGTTCCGGCTGGCCGTGCCCATGCCTGATCCGAGCTTGCTCCCAGGGCAACGCGTCCGAACGGCGCTGAGCTGGATGCTCGCCGCCGGCATGGCCTTGGGCTTCGCGGGGCTGGTCGCCCATCTCCTCCTTCCCGCCTGGCGGGTCGGGTTGACCCCTCGCCTGATCGTGGCCTTCCTGGCCGCTCTGCTGCCGGTCCTGGGCGTCGGCGCCGCTCTGCTCGAACGGGCCGCCGTGGAACGCCACTATCGCCTCGATCGCGGGTTCGCCGATGGGCTGGCCGCTCGCCTGGCGGCGTACGACGAGGCGCTCGAAGCCTTCGCCGCCGCGCAGGCCCACTTGCTGCAGAGCCGTCTGGACCGGTTCGAGGCCGACCCGGCCCCTGCCGGACCGGCCTCTCCAGAGATGAGACCCCAGATCGTTCCCGGCTACCGGTCGGTCGTGTCGCCGCGAGTGCTGCCGGGTGATCAGACCACATGGGCGAATTGGCTGTGGTGGGTGTATGACAAGGGCATTGCCGACGGCAGTGCCTTCGGCTCGCTGATCGGCCTGATCCGCGGCCATCCGCCCCTCTTGCAACCTCCGGGGTTCATGGGCCGTGATCCCTCGCCGACGCGGGTGATCTTCGGCGATCTGTTCGCCGATGTCCTGAGGCGCCTGCCCTGTCACCCGTCCGCGACGGCGAAGGCCGCCAGTCCAGCCGCTCCGCAAGAGGTGCTGGCCGGTGCCAAGGCCGAGGAGATCCGCGATGCTCTGCTGCTGATGATCGATCCGCTCCTGCTGGCGGCTTTCGTGGGGAAGCCCGTCTCGATCAGCCTGCTGCGCCTGGGCGATTTTTCCCATTTTTCGCTGCGGGCCTACATCGGGCCCCCGCATGACCGGCGAGGTGCGGTGCAGGCCAGCTGGGTGAGCAAAAGTTCGGCCTGGCACCTGCTGAATGGTCTGTGCGAGGAAGGGAAGGGCGACGAGGTGCGGGTGGCGCACCGCTTGCGGCCCGATCAGATGCTGCATCCGCCCTACTATTTCCCCTGCGGGCTCTACGACCGCGACTTTCTGCATTTCGGCGAATACATGGCCCTGGGCGCTCCCTTCGAACGTCGCACCGCCTGGCGGGCCAGTCAGCGGGAAGGCCAGGTCTCCCTGCGAACCGGCACGGGCACCGCCGAGATCCTGGTGGTCGGGAAAGTGCCCGAGCATGCGGCCGACATGATCGCCCTCGCCGCCGAACCGGTCGGCCAACGCCTGGACGAATTCTGGCGGGCGGTCGGCTGGATCCGGTGGGTGCTGGTGGGGTTGCTGGCGGTGACGGTGATGCTGGCCGATCGGGTGGCTCGGCGGTTCCTTGCCCCTCTGCTGGCGTTCACCGAGGGGGCGGAGCGGTTCATGGCGCGCCGATTGGGCGTTCGGTTGCCGGTCGAGCGGTCGGATGAATTCGGAGCCCTGGCCGTGGCCTTCAATGACATGGCGGCAGGGGTCGAGGCCGGCGAGCGCCTGCGGCGGTTCGTCTCCGAGCCGGTGCGGCGCGCGGCCCGGGACCCGGCTCGCGAAGAGGCCGCCCGGCGGGGCGAACAGCGGTTCGTCGTCGTGCTGTTCGCGGGCCTGCCGGGGTTCAAGGACGCCTTGCATGCCGATCGACCGGATCGCCTCGTGGCCGAACTCAATCGGTATCTGCAGGCCATGTCCCGCCAGATTCGGGCGCACGGCGGGGAAATCGATAAATTCATCGGGGACAAGATCCTGGCGGTGTTCGACCCGGATCGGTTGGATGGTCCGGCGGCGGCCGCCGCCGCCGTGGCCGCGGCGCGGGCGATGGCCGTAGCGCTGGCCCGCCTGCCGGATTTTCCCCTGCCGCATCTTGGCATCGGGATGGTCATGGGGCCTGTCCTTTCCGGCATTCTGGGCTCGCCTGACGTGCGGCTCGAATACACCGTCATCGGCGATACCGTCAATCTGGCTTCTCGTCTGTGCGATCTCGCCCAGGCCCAGCCCGCCGGCGGTCTCGTCGTCGAGGCCGAGGTGGTGAAACAGGCCGCCGCGGCCAACCCGTCGGGGTTCATGGCGAGCGCCTTCCAGCGGCTCCCTGTCTCGCAGGTCAAGGGCAAGACCCGCGCGGTCGAAGCCTTCCTGTATGCGCCTCGGATGTCGGATCCGATGGCATGAAGATGGCTTCGCTGTCTTTCTCTCGCGGCAGCAAAGGTGCCTCGTTGCTGGCTCATTTCTGATTGGCTCTGGCGCCGCTTGCGTCACCCGCGAGCTTCCGCTACAGTGGGGAAGACAGATCCTTCGTGCTTCGGGAGGGCCCATGAGTCGAAAAGCCGTCTACGCGGGAAGCTTCGATCCCATCACCAACAGCCACCTCTGGATGATCGAGCAGGGCAGTCGCTTGTTCGATGAACTGATCGTCGCCATCGGCCAGAACCCCGATAAACGCTATACGTTCAGCCTGGAGGAGCGACGGCGGGTGCTGCAGGCTTCGGTCGAGGGGTTGGCCGGGGTCACCGTCGATCATTTCGAGAACCGCTACCTGGTCGAATATGCTCGGTCCCAGGGCGCCGGGTACATTGTGCGGGCCATTCGCGACACCAGGGATTTCGAGTTCGAGCGCGGTATGCGCCATATCAACCAGGACCTCCACCCCGAGATCACCACCGTCTTCCTCATGCCTCCTCGCCAGATCGCCGAGGTCAGCTCCAGTCTGGTCAAAGGAATGGTCGGGCCCGAAGGGTGGCAGGAGGTGGTGCAGCAGTATGTTCCCGCGCCTGTCTTCCAGTTGCTGAAGGACTGGCACGGCCGTTCTTGACCATGGGCATCGGACAGGGGAATTTTCCTCGTCCCCTCCCTGACCTCCCTTGGTAGTGATGGTCCGGCCATGCTCCCAGGGCGCCTTTCGGCAGATGCCCCGGCGATGGCTGCCTTGACCGATCGCCGGTGAGGCGGCGTGCCCCCAATTTCGGGAAGGCATCGGCCGAGGAGACAGAATCCCGCAGGGGTGGCCCTCTCGTAGAAGAGGCGAGGGCGAGTCGCCGTCCGGTGCCAGGAAAGCGCTTGCCAATGAAATCACCCCGGCCGGTACGGCCGGGGTGACATCGACAAATAAGGTTTTTTGGGGGGAGTTGGGATCAATTGCCGCCGCGGGGCGAGTCAGCCTTGGGGGCTTTCTTGCAGCCGCAACCGCATTTCCCAGGTTTGCCGTCCTTTTTCGCCTTGCGGCATTTCCTGGCTTTCGGGCAGGTAGCGCATTTGCTCTGCTTGATCTCGCCCCGGGAGGCGCAGCCGGCTTTGCACGTGGGGCATTCCTTGCACTTGGGGCAGGCGGCGCAGGCTTCGGGAGTGCAGGGGTGAGCGCAATCGCACCCGCAGGCGCAGCGGTTGTTCTGGCCGCAACCGGCTTTGCACGTGGGGCATTCCTTGCACTTGGGGCAGGCGGCGCAGGCTTCGGGAGTGCAGGGATGGGTGCAGTCGCAGCCGCAAGCGCACTGGCTTTTCTGAACGGTCGGCGCCCCGTCGATGGTCAGGCGGCCCCCACGGTACCCGATGGTATGCCAGGTATCGCCGTGCTTGAATGAGGGAGTGAGAGCTTTGCCGCATTTGCAACGCCCGGGCACCCGTTTGTGGGTTTTGCAGGGTACGCAGGAATAATGTACATCATATTTGACCGAGTGCTCGGCATCTTTCTTGAACGAAGCGGAGGTCAGGTCTTTGTTCAGGTAGATGACCTCGGCGCCCACTGCCACCGATGCCTTGCCCTGTTTGGCCGTATCGAACTCAAGCCCGTACCCCAGGACCTTGGCCTGGGTCCCGTCGACCTTGATCTGCTCCGCCGATCCGGTCAACGCCACCGCCAACAGACAAACCACTGCCACGAATACCGATTTTTTCATCGAACCCTCCAGGTGAAGATGGTGAACCGAACGCTCAGGAATCTACTCTCTACCTGTGGCATTCGTCAACCACCCTCGAGAGAGTGAATGGTCTCATCCACCGAGAAGGTGGTGGGAGAGGCGAGGGCAAGGGGGCCCGGCGCGCTGAGCTGCCTTGCCCGTCGATGCGGGCGACCTCGAGGCGAATGGTTTCGCCCGGTCCTGGCGGGCTCTCCTACCGACGGTCGGCGAGATTCCCGCGGGAAACAGCGGCCGCTCAGGCCCGGTGGGGGCGCCCCACGGCCGACGGCCGGGCGAGCGAGGGAACCCGTCGGGACGCCGCGATGGGGCGATGGGCCATCACGGGCTGGGGTTCATGGTTCATGGGTGGTCGGGTGAACGCCCCGGCTCCGCCCTGACCGGCCCAGATCGCCACCACCATCCAGCCCAGCAGGCCGAACAGGCTGAAATAGACCGCCTCCACCGGCAGGTCGGCGCGGCAGAACCCGGCCAGAACCACCCCCAGCGAAGCGGTGAAGACGATCGGAGGCACCCACGCCCAGGTCGAACCATGGGTCGCCGCCGCGCGGGAACGAGGCGACGGGGCGGTGGCCACTCCTTCGAAGAACCGCGAAACCAGAAAGTGTACGCATCCAACGAACAACGCGGCATGGACCACCATGCTGGCCGTGACATCGATGCCGAACATTGTCATCCCCCTCTGGCAGGGAGTGCCCGAAATCGTTCGGGGTTGCGTTCCAGGTGGAATATAGGAACCCCTTCAGCCGACGTCAAGGGCCATTTCGACCACGAGCTATTTCTGCTCGAGAAACACCTGGGTCCGGCTCGACCCGTCGATGCTGACCTCGATGAACCCGGGTTCAGACCCCGAGCCGGCTTTGACCCGGGTGACCTTCAGCCTTCCCCCCAGCACCGAGCCCACCCCGACCATGGTTTCGCTCCCGTTGAATCTTACCTTTGCCTGATTGCCGGTCACCGCCAGCACCACCAGGGTCATCCCGCCCCCGACCAGTTCGCTGATGTCGATGTTGTTCACCACCGAGCACTGGTCCCCGATCCGCATCCGCTCATCGCGGAAATGGGAGCAATCGATGCGTACCGACACCAGGAATCGCCGTCGCAGCTTCCGATTGATCTCGCCCTTGGTGGTGACGGCGATGCCTCGCAGCTCATCGACCGAGAAATAGCTGATGAACAGACCGTCGACGCTGCTGATCAGCACTTTCTCGCGGGTCGGGGGCTGATTGGCCGGGAAGGTCAGGTTCAGCGAAAACGCCCGTGAGGCCAGCCCTTGCGACGAATACGTGGTCTCGCGCTCGATCCATTTCAGCCGGCCCAGTCCCGCCAGGGGAAAATAGGCCGGATCAGGCTCCAGCACCAGTTCGTTCCAGACGATGCGGCCCGGGGTGTGATTCCCCGCATCGAGTTCAGGGGTGCAGATGGGGAAGACCATGACGCGCTGCGGCACCGCGCTGGGCGAGATGAAGCCCGAGACCAGCTTCATGTCGAGGTCGGTCTCGCCTTTCACGTCGAGCTGGCGGAGACGCCCCGACCCATCGAAGCTCCGGGCCTCTTTATACGAAAAGACCACCTCTTCGCCGCCCTCGCGCGCGATCGTCGAAGGATAGCTGCTGGCCTTGATGGCCTGCCCCAGCGCGCGGGTCGTGTTGCGCAGGGCGATGATCTGTTCTTGCAGCCACAGCCCTTTGAGCGCCTCCTGGCGCGCCATCAACAGGGTCCGGAAGGCGGCGTAGAACAACAGCAACAGCAGGATCGCCCCGATCAGGGCTTCCACCAGGGTGATGCCGCGGCGCGTTCCGTTCATGGTCCTCCGATGCCTCCCGTGAAGCGCGAGACGATGATCTCCTCGTCGATCACGTCGGCGACATGGTTCTTCAGGCTGGCCGGGAACTTCGGATAGACCTCGGCTACGATCTTGATCCGGTAGGCGTCCTGCACCAGCTTCATGCGTCGGTGGGTGCCGCTCAGGCGAAACGACTCGCAGCGGTACGATCCTCGGAACGGTTCGGCATCTTTGGGCACCTGATCGGTGAAAAGGTCGAACGGTCCGTTCGGGCAGACCAGGAGAGAGGCCTGATCGTCGCTCGAGATGTCGGCATAGGGGTTGGGATCGCTTCCCCCTGCGAAGGCTTCGTAGGTTTCGCGGGGCAGCAGCCGCAATTTCAACTGGACATGCTGCATTCCCGAATGGGCCAGATAGTAGGCTTGCAGCTGATGGAGGGTCAGTTTGTTCTGCGAGCCGATGGTGGTGCTCGAACTCACCAGGGCAAACAGCAGAACGCCCACGATGACCGCGAAGGCCAGTACCACCACGACCGCCATGCCCCGTCGCTGGCGAGGGGCCGGCACATCCACTCGCGCCCGTCCTTCCTGCCTCTTCATCGTTCGAGATCCGCCTTGTAGCCCACCAGGAACAGGTTCTTCGCCTGCGGGTCGGATAATGGATCCTTCCCTTTCGTCAGGGACCACCGAACCTGCAGGACCAGTTTCTTGAGCAGGGTGTAGCGCCCGTCGGCATCTTTCGAGGTCAGCCGGGCGGCCGGAAAGATCTTGCCCCCGATCTTGAAATCGAGGTCTTCGATGTCGTAACAGGCGACCCTGATCCGATACAGAAACCCTTTGGCATCCTTGATGAGCCCTTCCCCTTTGAAGGTGCCGGGGCGGGGGCCGTCATAGCCCGTTTCGAACATCAACGGCATCGCCGCCTGCAACAATGAGCCCACCGCCGGCACTTTCTTGGGGTCGTCGAACACGCACGGATTTCCGGCCCGAATGCACCGCCAGGGAATCTGGAACATCATCGCGTCCATCACGAATTTGGCCCGCGAGATGGCCGCCGCCTCGCAGTAGAACTGCTCGGTCTCTTTCATCGCGTTGGTCAGGAACAGGAAAACCGGCAGCAGAACCGCCCCCAGCACCAGGAAGGCGATCATCACCTCCACCACGGTAAAACCCCGGCCCTGGGCGGGCCGGGGTCGGAGGGTCGGGGGGCGGATCGACCGGGTGGTCATGGTTCCTCCTGGAGGCGAGCCAGCGGCAGGCCCGCTCCGGTTCGGTCAGGTCACTTCCCCAGGACGGGAACGCACAGCACCTGTCGGTTCCCGCTCAGGTCGGTGGCATCGACGAACAGGTACGGATGGGTGGGCAGCTTGATCTTGCTGAGGTCGAACGAGTCGCCGGTGGTGCCCGGCACGGGCACGGGCGTGCCGTCGACCAGTTCGCACAGACCGGTTTTGACCGTCTTGCCATCGACCTCGTCATTGTCCTGCAGGATCACCTTGATCTTCGCTTCGCCGGTCCTGGGCAGCCGGATCGCGCCCTGCTCCGCGGTCAGCACCATCTTCGCACCCAGTTCGAGGCCGGCGACGACGACCTGCTCGTCCTCGGCCGAGGCGCTGCACAGAGGCCCCTTCAGGTATACATCGGCCTTCTTGGGCAAGGGGAAGCCGTGGGGCGGGTTCTCGGCGCACCAGAAGGTGCCGGTCTGCTTGCCCACCGTGATCTCGAGGCCGCAGGTCGGCGGTGTGATGTCGGTCACGCGCACGTTCAGGCCGCGGCTGGCATTGGCGAACACCTTGCGGGTCTTCCCCGGGCTCTCTTCATAGGTCAGGGGGCGGGCGATGCTCACGGTCACTCCGCCCAGGCGGGTCGGATCGAGCGGCGTCACCTTCATCTGATTGGCGGGCAGCGGTTCGCTGCAGCTCGCCATCGTGCTCTGATTCCGCCCGATGTCGTCGAAGAACCAGTTCACCGCCGCCGGTCCCGCCCAGGCGGCATTCGGGAGGGCCTGGCCGTTCCATTCCTGGGGGGGGCGCTCCCCGAAAATCTCGCTGTCGACCGCCATCAGCACCGTCACATCTTCGCTCAGGGTCGCCGGCACCGGCTTCCCATCAGCCATGATGATCTCGGCCGGCAGGACCGGAGCCGGGTAGGCAGGTCGGGGAGGGATGTTCACGCCTTTCAGCCAGGGTGTTTTGTCGAGGTCGATGCCGGGGGCGGTCTCCCCGGCCGGGGCGGACGTCTCCAGTTCGTCGGTGTCGTCATCGGCGGTCTGGCCGACCGCCCCGACCGGGAGCAGCACATTGAGAGCGAGGGCGAAGAGGAGCGCGAAGAGAACGGGGATGAAGGGTTTCATGGATATTGGTTGACCTTTCCTGTGATTACTCGTTCCGGCCGCCTTCATAGGAGACCGCTGTGTTCACGACATACAGGGGAACCTTGACCACGGTCTGGTTGCCCGCGTCGTCCTTGCCTTCCATCACGAACTGGTAGACGGGCTGATCGGCATACTCGGACCGCGGGTAGTTGGGCACGCGGAACAGGTAGGCGCCATCGACCTTCTCGATGACTTCCCCCGTCTCTTTGTTCTCGATGCGGCAGACGGCCGAGTCGCGCTTGTATTTCCCATTGTCCTGGATCTGGCCGGCCACCAGGAACGGCACATTGCGTCGCACGAAGATGCCTTTCAAGACCTCTTCACCGACGGTGACGAGCCGCGTCTGGGCCGCCTCATCGAGCACGGTGGCCTTGACCTTGCCGGCCACCTGCGACACCGGCTTGCCGGTGGCATCGAAGACGGGACCCGCCACGGCGACAGCGGCCGTCTTCTTGGTGGGATGCGCGTTGCGGGGCGACTCGTAGATCGACAGCAGGCTGGCCTGGGCCAGCGGTCCGCTCAGCTGATCGCCGGAGAATTCGCCCTTGCTGGCTTCCATCTGGCGGCCCAGCTCGTCCTGCAGCGCGGCTTCGCTCTCGGCGATCTGGCCTTGCCCGGCGCCTTCCTGGAAGACGACCCACAGGTTCGGGCTGGTGACATCATGGGCGATGACCCCGATCGTCTGCGTGCTGGTCAAGCGCTGGCCGGACCCGCCCTCAGAGCCGCTGCCGGGGGTCTGCGCGCCGCTGCCCGACTGCCCCGAAGCGCCCGATCCGCTCTGGCTGCCGCCAGGAGTCGAGCTGCCCGAACCGGAGCCGGAGGTCTCCTGGGAGCCGCCCGAAATCTGCCGGGAGCCGGTATTGGTGATCATGTATTCGCCCGGCTCGGGGAAGGTGCCCTCATTCGTGGCCAGATTGTTGTTGTCGTTGCGCACGACCGTGGAGTTGCCGTTGGCATCGACCTGCCGGGTCGTCCAGTTGATGGTCGGCGGACTGGTGAACTTCCGGTCCTTGGCATCTTCGCCCAGATTGGTCGGGGTCTCCTCATAGAGAACCGAGTGTTCCGACAAGGCGTATTTGGCATCTTCGAGGATGTTCAAGCCGCCTGACCCGGCCTCCGAACCCCGGAACCCCGCGGGCAGCCCGCCGCTCAGCGTGAGATTCATCTCGGGGCTGCGCAGCAGGTTGCGGAGGTTGATGCTTTGGGCTTGCACCTGACTCGGGAACAACGTGTGACTGGCGAGGAGCAGCAGGGCGATCAGGACGATCTGAATGGTGATTCGCATAGGTCTTTCCTCCTCAGCATTGACCGGATTTCGATGGTCCACTATACCATGGACCGCCTAGGGGAACCGAGATCTGCATTTCCATTCATGCGGATTGGCGCCTTCCATCAGGTATACGATCGAACCAGCCAAAACGTTCCCACTTTCAACGGTACCCTTCGCTGCATTGGAAGCGACGGGTTCACGGGAACGATGCAGGGAGGCAGCTGTGGCTTCTCGGCTCAGAATCCAGTCTGGAACGAAGATGGCAGCGCGGGGCGCGCCGGCTTGCGCCGCAGACAGGAAAACGCGGCTGCCGGCGGGAGAGCGGCCACGCTTGCGGCCTGCTTCGTCTGGGGATGAGGCGGCACGTTGAAAGCCGGGGAGCCCGCCCCGCTCAGAACACCCACGAAAACAGGCTGAAGAAGTCGGTTTTCACGCGGGTAGCCAGATCGTTGCGCCAGGCCTCGAGGTCGGCCGGGGTGATCCGGCGCGCTCGCGCCAGGTCGCGTTCGAGCACCTTCCGCATCAGGGCCGCTACGCGGCGGTCTTCGATGGCCAGCACGTCTTCGGAATCGAGGGCATGGCTGCGCGAGTTGACGTTGTAGGCGCCGACCGTCACGGCCAGGCCGTCGAACCAGCTGACCTTCGAATGCAGCGTCTGGGCGCCCTGCCATTCGTAGATCTCGGCGCCGGCCTGCATCACCGCTTCGTAGTTGGCCCGCCCGGCGTAGCCGGCATTGGGGTGGTTGTTGCTCTCGACCGAGTTGGTCAGGATCTTCACCTTGACGCCTCGCTTGCAGGCGGCCACGATCGCCTCGCGCAACGCCGGCGTGGGGATGAAATAGGCCGTTTCGAAGATCACCTCGCGGCGGGAGGCCTTCATATACGAGGTGAACAGATCGAGGATGTTGTCATCTTTGTCGATGATGGGGGCCGTGGTGATGAACCGCACCCGGACATTGGCGAAGCTCGGCGGCTCTTCGAAATAGCGCGGCAGGGGGCCGGGAATGAGCTTCTCGCGTCGGGGCAGGATCGGCAGCTTCTCGCGCTTGTCTTTCGGCGTCACCGGGGCGGGGGCGCCTTTCTCCCAGCGGATTTCGGTCTCGAGCCGCTCCCAGTTGCGGGAGAACATCTCGGCGATCTCGTAGACGGCGGGGCCGCGCACCAGCACGTCGGTGTCGCGCCAGCCCCATTCGGTGATCTCGCCGTTGGCATATTCATTGGCGATGTTCATGCCGCCGACGATCGCCGCTTCCTCATCGATCACCAGGCACTTCTGATGCGAGCGGAAATTGGCGCGCAGCGGGTAGGCCAGCAGCGGATTGTTGATCAGCACCTTGACCCCGCCGTTCTGGAGCTTGCGGAAGATGCTGCTCTTGCGGGTGAAGGCGAAGGCATCGTCGGCCACCACCCGCACGTCGAGGCCTTCCCGCGCCTTGGCGATCAACAGGTCGGCGAGGCGGTTGCCGGTCTCGTCGTTGTAGAACAGCAGCGTCTGCAACCAGATCCGTTCGCGGGCCTGCCGAATCAGCGCGTGCCGCGCCGCGAAGGCGTGGCGGCCGTTCACCAGCAGCGTGATCTCGTTGCTCGGAATCAACCGCGAGCGGGTCATTTGATCGAGCGAGTGGCGGGGATAGGTCTCCTGGGCGAGGGCATCGTACCGGTCCAGTTCGGCCCGCAAGGCTCGGGCGGCGGTGCGGCGGTGGTGGTTCTCGGCGACGTAGGTCGCCAGCCGGGCCAGCTTGGCCGGAATCGCCAGCCAGGACGTGCGCGCATAGGTCTGCCAGGCCTGACCCGCTTTGGCCGAAGCCGCGGCGAAGGTCTGCCGGCAGGCGTTCACCTTCGCTTCCTGGCGGATCGCTGCGATGCGGGCAGTGGCCAGGCGGGCCGCCTCCCGGGTCGGCGCCACGCGGGCATACTCGGCCAGGACCTTCACCGCCTCCTCGGTTCCCCTGGGGGTTTCGGCGAGCAGCGCGGCCAGTTCGAACGTGGCCTGCATGCGGAAATACGGATTGCGGCAAGTGGCCAGATACTGTTTCACCAAGGCCTGGCGGGCGGCGACGTCTTTGCTGCGACCGGGCTCGTAGAGCCGGGCGATCAACGCGTCGAAAGCCTGGGCCTCAGCCTGAGAAACCGAGGCAGAGGAAGGCGAGGAGGGGGTGCCCGAGGGGGCGATGAGGCGGTCTGGAGTCTCGACCGTCAGGGCGACCGCCGACTCGGGGAGGTCGGTCTGACCGCCCGCCTCGCGCAGGGCAGCGCGATAGGCCGACCACGACCTCTGCAGGTCGGCGGCCAATCGCTTGATCTCGGCGGCCTCGCGCTGCTCGGCGACCGCTCGTCGATAGGCCTCCTGGCGGGCCAGCCAGTCCCGCTGGAGGTTGGCCAGATCAGCGGCACTGATCGTGAGGGCCCATCCGAGCAGCCCGATCAGGATGGCCAAGGTGCGGCTCGGCAGCCACCCCCGTCGAACACCACTTCGTTGTCGGTTGTCCATCGTCATGAGGTTGCCCCCAGAAGGTGGATGTAAACAGTATACCAGGTCAACCCAGGGTACCGGCTCACCGCTCCTGCTTTCTTATCAGGGCCCATCTAGCCAAACGTCCTTCTCAGCCTGGGAGACGAACGCCTTTTCCCGCGCATCAGAGGGGCTGAACATGGTCGGAGCGATCGGCGGGGATAGGGTCTCACCCCTGGTTACGTTCCGCGTTCGGAAGATGTTTCCGTGGCCACGCCCAGGAGGACCATGGCGCGATGATTGCCTCCTGGCGGGCAGGTGGCATACAATCTCGCCCATGGAACATCGCAAGTTGATGCAGGTGGGAGTGGCCGCCATGATGCTGCTGGCCATCTGGGCCGGGAAGGCCTGGCCGCAGGAGGCGGGGGCCTCGCGCCCTCTCACGCTCTTCCATACCAACGATTGGCATGGCACCATCGCCCCGACGCCCGCTCTATGGATGGGCGTGGCCGATCCCCCCCTGGTCGGAGGGCCGGGGCTGCTCGCGACGCTCCTGCGCCAGCGCAAATTCGCCACCCTGGCCGGCGGTGGGCGCTACCTCCTCGTCGATGCCGGCGATCGCTTCCAGGGCGCCCCCGTCGTCAACCTGTCGCGGGGCCGCCTGATGACCGAGTTGTACAACCTGCTCGGCTACACCCTGGTCGCCCTCGGCAACCACGATTTCGACTACGATCTGGCTGGGCTGCGGGCGGCCCAGCAGGGAGCGCGCTTCCCCCTGCTGTGTACCAACCTCCGGCTGGCCACCGCGAGCGCCAGCCTCTGGCGCGCCAGCGCCATCGCGCCGATCGGCGGCTGGCGGGTCGGGTTCGTCGCCGCCATGACCGAAGACCTGCCGCGGATCACCTTCCCCCGCAATATCGACGGGGTGCGGCTCGAACCGGTGATTCCCGCGCTGCGGCGCGAAGTCGCCCGTCTGCGCGAGAAGGGATGCGATCTCGTGGTCCTCCTCAGCCATTGCGGGCATCCCTACGATCTTCTATTGGCCGTTGCCGTGCCCGGACTCGACGTCATCCTCGGCGGGCACAGCCAGGACCAGCTCGACCAGCCCCGCCAGATCAATGGGGTCTGGATCGTGCAGACCCGCGGCTATGGCTCGCACCTCGGCGAGATGACCATCTACTCCGGTCCCGGCGGGAAAGGGATCGGGCGCCTCGAATACCGGTCCCATCTGCTCGAGGCGGGTCGGTTGAGATCCGACCCGGCGGTGGATGAACTGTTCGCGTCCGCCACGGCCGCCCTGCGCTCAGTGACCGAACGGTCGGCCGGTACCCTGCCGGAGCCATTGCTGCGCAACGCGAATGGTCGACCGTCGTTCGCCGCGGTGATCGCTCGCGCGGTGGCCCGCCAATCCGGGGTGCCCATCGGCGTGTTCCATTGCGGGGGAGTGCGGAGCGATCTGCCGGCCGGCCCGCTCACCATCGGCCAGGTCTTGACCGCCTTGCCCTTCGATCACGTGGTGGTGACGGGCGAACTCTCCGGCGCCGACCTGGCTGCCGCCTTCCACCGCGGGACCTCCCTGGGGAGTCTGGCCTGGGCCGGCCTGGAGCAGGATCCGACCGGCCAGATACGCTTGGAGAGCGGTGCGGCTCTCGAGCCCTCCCAGCGGTATCGCGTGGCGTTCAACGACTTTCTGGCCCAGGGCGGCGATGGGTTTGTCGAATTTACCCGGGCGACCGGGGCCAGAGATCCTTCTGGCCTGGTCCGGGAGGCCTTCCTGGCCTACCTGGCCGCCGGTCTTCCCGCCCCCCCTCACCCCTGAATCTCCCAACCTTCTGGGGGGATCTCCCTGATCGCCCCCGGGAATGGTTGACTTTCCCCAACTTGTAGTACATCCTGAAGTTGGATCCGGTCGTGAGTATGAAGGATAGTACCCGGGTCACTCGCCCTTGCCATGTCGCAAGGGCTTGGGAGAGGAAACCCTATGGCAGATCCAGCTCCCCCGGCGGGACTCGTCTCTGCCCCGTCTGTCGCCGATCCCTCGCGGGAAACCGAAATCCGGTATCGGGCCATGATCGAGGCCTTCGATGGCCTGATCTACATCTGTTCGGCCGACTTCCGGGTCGAGTTCATGAACCAGCGTCTGATCGAACGGACCGGCCGTGCCGCCATCGGCGAGCCGTGCTATGAAGTGCTCCACAAACGGTCGAGCGTCTGCCCCTGGTGCGTCAACGACCGCGTGCAACGGGGCGAGACCGTCCGCTGGGAGGTTCTCAGCCCTCTCGACCATCGCTGGTACTACGTGGTCAATACCCCCATCCGTCATGCCGACGGTCGCATCTCCAAGCAGGCCCTCATCCTTGACATCCATGATCGCAAGTTGGCCGAAGAAGGTCTGCGGCGGAATGAGCTGAAGTATCGGTCGCTGTTCGAGAATGCCCCGGTGGCCATTCTGGCGATCGATCTCGAATCGGGCCGGATCCTCGACGCCAATCCCCTCGCTGTCGAACTGGCGGGCTGGCCACGCGAAGCCCTGGTGGGAATGCCGCACCAGATGCTTCACCCCCCCGATCACCGGGCGATGGTTGAGGAATGGCTGCAGACCTGCCTGACGCCTGGCCGCCCCCGCAGCCAGGAAGTGCCCCTGCAGCATCGGAACGGACAGACGATCCCGGTCGAGCTGATCTGCGGGGGCACCGTCGAGATTGGCGGCCAGCGCCTGGTGTTCCGGATCCTGCGCGATCTCCGCGAAAAATACCGGCTCGAGCACGAACGCCGGCAATGGGAGGAGCGGGTCAACCAGGCTCGACGGCTCGAAAGCCTGGGGGTGCTGGCTGGCGGCATCGCCCACGATTTCAACAATCTGCTGATGGTGGTGATGGGCCATCTCGAATTGATGGGCCGCTCGCTCGATCCCGATTCTCCCGCTCGCTGGAATCTGGTCGAGGTCGAGAAAGCCGCCCGCCGCGCCGGCACTCTGTGCCAGCAGATGCTGGCCTTCTCTGGCCACCGGGCCATGGCTCGCCAGCGCCTTTCCCTCAACGACTTCCTGCGGTCGCTGGCCTCCGCGCTCGAGCCCTCCTTCCCGCGCCAGGCTCCCGTTGAACTCCGCCTGCAGGACCCTCTGCCCGAGATCGATGCCGATCCCGGCTCCCTCCGGCAGGTGGTGCTGAATCTGGTCGACAATGCCCGCGAGGCCATGACCAATCGTTCCGGCCCGGTCACGGTCGCCACCAGCCGCTGTGAGTGCGATCGGGCGCTCCTCTCCGGGCTGACCCTGGGCGAGTCGCTGCCCCCAGGCCCCTATGTCTGTCTCGAAGTGGTCGATACCGGTTGCGGCATGGCCGAAGAAATCCGTCGCCGCCTGTTCGAGCCGTTCTTCTCGACCAAATTCCCCGGTCGCGGACTGGGCCTGGCCGCCGTTCTGGGCATTGTCCGCGCGCACAACGGAGCGATCGGCGTTGACAGCACGCCTGATCGCGGGTCCCGCTTCCGCCTCTTCTTTCCTCTGGCTGCCCCGATGGCGCCCTCTCCAGAGGAACCGCTTCCGCCTCTCGCCTCTTCGGCGGCCCAGGCGGGGACGATCCTCCTGGTCGACGATCAGGAGAGCGTCCGGAGTGTCGGACAAGCCATGCTTGAAGAGCTGGGCTACGCGGTGATCACCGCCGACAGCGGCCTGGCGGCGCTCGACCTGCTGGAAACCCTCGGGGCGAAGGTGCGCGGTGTCCTGCTCGATCTCACCATGCCTCGCCTCGATGGCATGGAGACCCAACGGCGCATCCGCCAACGCTGGCCTGACCTGCCGGTGATCCTGATGAGCGGGTTTTCCCACTCCGACCTGGAACGAGCGCAAACGATCCCTGGGGTGATCGGGTTCCTGCAGAAACCCTTCCAGATGCGCGCGCTGGCCGACATTCTGGCGCGGTTGCCCGCCCCAGCCTCGCTTCGCTGAGGCGGCAGGCCGCCTGCGAGGGGGTCAGCCCTTGCCGCTGCGGGGCGGGTGAGCGTCCTTTTTCCCGGATAGCAATGCCTCGAGGGGATCGACTCCCATGATGGGCAGCTTCGCCAGAATGCGGGCGACGCAATTGGCTTCTTTCCGTCCCCACCAGGCGCAGTCATCCGTGATGCAAGGTTTCTGCAGCAAAGGACAGACCAGTGAAAGGTTGTTTCCCATGGGTCACCTCCGCCCGCATCCTATCATACTCTGTGACAGGTCGGAAGACACGTCCCCCGCCCGGATGGGCGGGGGACGGTATCAGAACAGGATGGCTGGCATCCTGTGGTTGGCTACTTCCTGGCGTGCTCCACTGGGTGGCCGGCCTCCATCCAGCCCTTGATACCCTCGGGATATTCGATCACATTCTTATACCCGAGTTTCTTCAGGCGGTCCGAGAGGTTTTTGCTGGCCGGGCAGGTGAGACCGGAGCAGTAGGTGACGATCAGTTGATCTTGCGACTTGATGTGCTTGCGGATCTCCTTCAGGCTGGCATCCGCGGTGAGCGACTTCGCTCCGGGGATCCGCTTTCCATCATCCCACTTGGCGGAGCGGGCATCGAGGAGCACCATCGGGGCCCGAGCCTGGATCAGGGCAAGAAGGCCCGGCGTGTTGATCAACCCTTCATGTGGCTGGATCAATGAGGGGACAGGGGTTTCGGCTTTGCTGGGCTCGGGAGCAGAGGTGGGCAGCATGGACCGGGCCCCGGTAACGGGACAAGCGCCGGTGGTCTGCATCGCTTTCCCATACTGCGAGGTCTCCTGCGTATCGCAGGACGTGGTGCGGCAGGACGAGCTGCAACTTCCGGCCAGCACGGCGGCGGGAGTCGCCAGCAGGCCGACGATCAGGGCGAGCATGATGGCATGTCGCATGGTTTCCTCCTTGCGGGTGCGCTTGGCAAGCACCCGAATTCTAGATCACTAGATATAAGTTAGTCAAATCTAACTTTGGTGTCAAGCTTTTTTGTCAGACCGTTCTCGTGCGTGAACGGAGGCGTTTCAGGCGGCTTTCCTGGTTGGTCAGGGGCCCGACGGGCCGATGGTGGAAGCCCGAGCCAGCGCTGCGAGGACGCGGAAGAATCAGGAGGGCGTGCCGTCTGCTTCAGAATCGCCGGCCGCGCGAGCGGGGTCGGGGTCGATCTTGAACCCTTTGGTGACTTTGCGCAACTCCTCGATGATGCCATAGAGGTCGCGGGCGACCGCCTCGATGGCCTGCGGATCTTGCTTATTCTTTTTAAGGGTTTCGTTGAGCCGGTTGCCGGCCACGACCAGGCGCTGGATGACTTCGCGGTCTTTCTTGACCATCTCGCACAGAGCATCGGTCATGGTGTTGAAGGCATCTTGCAGTTCTCGGAGTTCGTCGCCGTGGCGCAGGCGCACCCGCTGGGTCAGGTCGCCCGAGGCGATGACCTTGGCGGAGCGCTCGAAGCGATAGACCGGTCCAGCGATCTTGTGCGAGACGAACACCGACAGCGAGGCAATGACCACGATGAAGATGGCCACCCATTTGATCAGAATGGCGTTCACGGCGTCGAAGATTTCGGCCAGCTTGTCGATGGTCAGGTCGGGGGTGCCGACGATCCTGTTCCACGAAGTGGAATAGATGATCCAGCCGACGCCGAAAGCCACCAGCAGCATGGTGGAGACGATCACCCCCATGTAGCGGAGCTGGAGGCCGGTCTTGATGAGGAACGTCCGTCTGCGATGCTTGGCCATGGGTCCTCCCGAAGCGTGAGTCCAGGGTCTGGGGCAGGCGCACCCCGCTTGCCTATCGGCGGCTCGGCCCTTCGGGCGCGGGCGCCAGGGTCGGGCCGCTGGCCACCGGTTCGGGATGGGCGGTGCAGATCACCTCTCCCGAAGGACCGAATTTGTAGGTTCCCTTGTCAGGGCAATACTGCACTTCGGCCAGGAACCCGGTTTCCTTGAGGAAATCCAGATCGATGGGTTTGCCGGGTTTGATGATGGTCATGGTGTTGTTGGCATCGTAATCGGCGACCGCCCGCTCGACCTTTTTGCGGATCTCCTTGCACGAAATCCGATAGATGCCCGTGCGCATGTTCACATATTGCGGGAAAAAGTACATGATGGCCAGCAGCACCATCATGGACAACAGCGCTACGGCATACAGACCGAATCCCCCGGTGCGGGAACAGGCGTGGGTCATGCGCATCCTCTTCGGAACGTAGCACAGGGGCTCGGGACAGTCAAACCGCCGAGCGGCCGTCCCTCCCGATCGGGCCCCCCTCGGATGGATCTCGGCAATGCCGTCGGGCGAGGCCGAAGATGCCTCGCTGGGCAGGGTCAGGGAAGCGGCGGGGCGCGGCGGTCGGGTCATCGCAAGGTGGCGAGCGCCTGCTCGAAGGCCGGGGGCAGAGGCGCTTCCAGGACGAGGGGAGCGCCGGTCATCGGATGCGTCAGAGCCAGCCGGCGGGCATGCAGGAAATGAACGGCTTTGCCCGCGAACCGGCGGCCGCCATACGTCACATCTCCCAGCAGGGGGTGCCCGATGTAGGCCATATGCACACGGATCTGGTGCGTCCGCCCCGTTTCGATGCGCACGCGAACCAGCGCGGCGCCCTTGAGGCGCTCCAGTACCTGGTAGGAGCTGATCGCCATGCGCCCGTGGCCGGCGGGGGTCGCTTTCATGCGCTGGCGGTGCAGCCGATCGCGTTCGATGGCCACTTCGATGCGGGCGGCCGCCTCGCGGGGATGGCCCTGGATGATGGCCAGATATTCCTTCTCGGTGGTGCGGGCAGCGAACTGGCGGGCCAGTCGCTGGTGCGCCGCCTGCGTTTTGGCCAGCAGCAGGACGCCGCTGGTGGCCTTATCGAGCCGATGGACCACCCCCGGTCGCAGCGGCGCGCCGATCGGGCTCAGCGGGCAGTGGGCCAGGACCGCCGCGACCACGCTGGCCGTCTCCCGGCCGGCCCCGGGATGGACCACCAGGCCGGCCGGTTTGTCGATCGCGATCAGGTGCTCATCTTCGAACAGGATGGGCAGGTCCATGGCCGTGGCCTGCAGGGTGGGCGGCGGAGGCGGTTCCGGGAGCAGGCAGCTCACGCGTTCGCCGCCCCGCAGTTTCTGGCTGGGCTTCCCGGGTTTGCCATCCACGGTGACGGCCCCGTTCTTGATCAACTCCTGCACCATGGACCGTGACAGTTCGGTCAGGTGGGCCGCCAGGGCGAGGTCGAGCCGACGGCCGGCCTGATCCGGAGCGATGGTCCATTCAACCCGTCGGTTCATCGCTCGCCCCCTTTCTGGTCGCTGATTCCTGGTGATGTTTCCGGCGGCAGAGATGCAGCCACGCCAGGCTGGCCACCACTCCGGCCAGGCTGATCCCCTGCGAGATGGAGAGCATGGCGGGGGTGAAGAAGCCCCCGCGGTCATCCCCCCGCACATATTCTATCGCAAATCGGAAGAGGGAATACGCCAGGGTGTAACTTCCCCAGATCGCTCCCGGGAACCCCCACTTCTTCTCGACCCGCCGCCGGAACAGCCATTGCGCGAGGAAGAACAGGGCCAGCAGGAACCCTGCTTCGTAGAGCTGGGTCGGATGCCGGGGCAGGCCATCCCCCAGCCGTGGAAATACCACGCCCCATGGCAGGTCGGTCGGCCGACCATAGCAGCACCCGTTCAGGAAGCAGCCGACTCGCCCTATGGCATGCCCGAGCATCAGGCAGGGGGCGATCAGATCCCCCAGGTCGCGCAGGCTCAGCCCATGCCAGCGCCCGTAGCCGATCACGGTCACGGCGGTGGCCAGGAACCCGCCGAAAAAGACCAGCCCGCCCTGCGTGATGGCGAACCAGGAGCCTACTGTGGGGAATTGCGACGGATACAGCACGATGTAGAGCGCTCTCGCCCCGATCATGGCCGACAGCAGGAACCAGACCGCCAGATCGAGGATGCGGTCGGTCGAGTAGCCGAGCCGGCGACCATTCCACAGGCCCAGCCCGATCCCGGCCACGAACGCCAGGGCCAGTACGACTCCGTACGGGTGGATGGGCAGGTTTGACAGGCTGGGCATTGGGATCAATCAGCCCTGAAAGCCAGACAAGTCTCGGGGGGCCACCGATGGGACGACCCGCAGGTCGGGAGTGCGGCCGATCAGCTGCCATGCCACCACGCTGCCAGCGGCCATGCCCAACCCGACCCACTGCGAGAGGGTCATTCCCCAAGCGAAGATAGGATTGTCCCCTCGCCAGAACTCGACGAGGAACCGGAACACGCCATACAGACCCATGCAGGCGGTGAACCCTTCCCCGTAGTTGCGTCGGCGCGGACGCCACCTTTGCAGCATCAAGAAAATGCCCAACCCGGCACCCGATTCATAGAGCTGGGTCGGATGGACGGGCATATCTCCGACTCGCGGAAACACTACCCCCCAGGGCCATGAGCACGGCGTTCCGTGGCAGCACCCGTTCAGGAAGCACCCGAGGCGCGCCACCGCCATGCCCAGAGGCAGGCCGAAGCCGACGCAATCCATGACCCTCCAGAAGGGCAGGCGCATGAATTTCAGATACAGCAGGTCGAAGACCAGACTGCTGATGACGGCCCCGTAGAAGGTCAGGCCGCCGCTCTCGAAGGCCAGGATGCCGGTCAGGGTCAATTTGTCGGGGGCATATTCCCACAAGAATAGCAGGCGAGATCCGAACACTCCGACGATCATCTGCAGCAGCAGCATGTCGAAGATGGCCTCGCCGGGCAAGCCTTCTCGTCGAGCCTCCCACAGGATCCAGAGGGTTCCGGCGGCGTATCCCAGCGCCAGCAGGAGCCCGTAGGAATAGACGTTGAACCAGGGGGTCTCGAGGAGGACCGGCACCATGCCGTGATCAGGCCGTGGCGGTGGCGGGCGTGCCCTCGCCGTTGTCTTCCGCGGGCTCGTCAGGGCTCAAGATGAAGATATCGATGAACAGCAGCACGACCCCGACGTCGATCGCCACGTCGGCCACGTTGAAGACGGGGAAATCGAATCCCCAGAAATGGAAGGCGAAAAAGTCGACGACGAAGCCGTAGAGCACGCGGTCGTAGAGATTCCCCAGTGCCCCTCCCACCAGAAGGGCCAAAGACCATCGAGTCATCCGTTCGCGCAGGGGGAGCTGGAAGCTGTAATACCCGATGATCAGCACCATGACCAGGGCCATCAAGATCGGAGGCAACCGCCAGTCGGGGAACCATCCGAAGGCCACGCCATAGTTCTTGACGTAGGTCAGGGTGAAGAAATCCTTGATGACCGTGATCGGCAAGGCCCCGGTACTGGACATGACCAGCATCTTGGTGAGGCGATCCAACAGGAAGGTGAGGGTGGCATACAGCAGAATGGACGGCGCGCGCAGGTAGAACTTGAGATTCTTCAGGATGAACAGGGGATAGACCAGAAGCAGGGTGATCGCGCTCGCCAGCGTGAGGATCAGCCAGATCAGCTTGTCTTGCAGTTTCACCATGGTCGTCATTCCTGCGTCGATGGGTAGTATAGCGCAATTCCACCCTCCCATCGGACGGGGTCACGATTTTCTTCACTGTTCCGTGGCAATTTTGACATCTTTTTCGCTCCGTCGCCATTGTCTACCCCCTCTAAGATTGCCGGGGAAGCATGCCGATGGTTCAGGAAGATAAAGCCACGGCTCCATTCTGTTTGGGGAGGTACTCCTCGCGATGAACTGCCTGACCCGCATGCCCCGGCGTTCCCTGGGCCTTTTCCTGCTCATGGTGGGCGCCGCTGTCTTCCTGGGCGGTTGCTCGGATAGCACGAGGGACCCTGGCCTGCCGGCGAACCCATTGTCAGTCTATACCTCCACCGGGTCGCCCACGGGATTGCCCACCAATGGCACCACCACCGGGGTCGGAGCCATCGACAAGCCGATCGTGAACGTTCCCATCGGCAACGATGGCCGACGCGATCACGTCAATGCCCCTCTGCTCGACAACTGGCATCCGGGTTGGCAGCAAGCCGAGTGCCTGAGCTGTCACACCGACCAGAGTCGCATTCCTGATCACAACTACGCCGATACCTCCCTCTGCTACCTGTGCCATGGCACCAACGGTCTGCCAGGGTTCGGCGACAACATTCCTCCAGTCATCAAAGGCATCATGACCTCGCCGAATCTGAATGGAGTGCTGATCACCTGGACCACCGACGAGCCGGCCATCACCCGGCTGGTCCTGCGCACCACCGCCGGCGACCGGATGGAATTTCCGGTCAGCGCCGACTATGCCATGAGCCACAAATTCACGGTCAACGGACTCCTCTCCGGAACCACCTACGAATTCGAAATTTCCGCCATCGACAAGAACGGGAACCGATCGACCACCACCACGATCGGCCGGCTCTATTTCACCACCTTGTCGCCGACCACCACCACGACGACCACCACGGGAACCACCACTCCTCCCGACAACTCGATCATTCAGGGGCCCTCCTTCGCCGATCTCGACAAATTCTCGGTCCGCGTGCTGTGGACCACCACCCGGCCTACCACCTGCTCGCTCGACCTGATCGATACCTTCCTGGGCACCAAGAAAACCTTCGCGGTCGGCGGCCCCGCCACTTCCTTCGATTACCTGCTCGATGGCCTCGCCGCCAGTCGCACCTACAATCTCTACGTCATCGCCGAGGATCAGTTCGGCAACAAAGTCACCGGCAGCAAGAACACCTTCACCACCAAGCAACTCGACTGAGCGCCATCGCTCTTCCACCTTCCCGCCGGGGGCCGCCGTCCGCAGGTGGCCCCCGGTCTGCTCTGCGGTTGAAATCGCCCTGGAAATCTGCTATAAACTGACCCTATGGCGATTGGCCACGTGGTCCGCATGTCCGGAGTCCCGCATGGGATGGCTTGACCGGTTCACCGGGGGGCGCAAACCTCCCGATCCGACCGACCTTTGGAAAAAGTGTCCCAAATGCTCCGAGATCCTCTTGCAAAAAGATCTCGAGCGCAATCTCTTCCTCTGCGGAAAATGCGATCACCACCTGCGCATGCCCGTGTGGGACCGCATCGCCCTCCTCACCGACGACAACTCCTTCCTCGAGATCGACCAGGAGATGGAATCGGTCGATCCCCTCGGGTTCGTCGATAGCGCCCCTTACCCCGAACGCCTCCAGAAAGCCATCCAGGCCACCGACTCCTTCGAGGCAGTGACCTGCGGCGAAGCCCGCCTGGACGGCCGACCCATCCTGCTGGCCGTCATGAATTTCGAATTCATGGGGGGAAGCATGGGCTCGGTCGTCGGCGAGAAGGTCACCCGCCTTCTCGAGCGTGGCCTCGACAAGCGCTTCCCTGTCATTTGCGTGTCGGCGTCCGGCGGGGCCCGCATGCAAGAGGGCATCTTCTCGCTCATGCAGATGGCCAAGACCGCCGCCGCCATCGCCCGGCTCAATGCCGCCGCGGTGCCCTACATCTCCATCCTGACCGACCCGACCACGGGCGGGGTCTCGGCCAGCTTCGCCAGTCTCGGCGATGTCAACATCGCCGAGCCCGATGCCCTCATCGGCTTCGCCGGGCCGCGCGTCATCGAGCAGACCATCCGCCAGAAGCTCCCCGAAGGCTTCCAGAAGGCCGAATTTCTCCTGCAGCACGGCATGGTGGACATGGTCGTCCATCGCCGCCAGCTGAAGGCCACCGTGGGGCGCCTGCTCCAGTTGTGGGCCTGAGAGGAACCGCATGACCCGCGAATTCGATTTCGAGCGCCCCATCGTCGAGCTCGAAAAACGCTTGCACGACCTGCAGACCCTGTCCGAAGACGGGCAGATCGATCTGTCGCGCGAGATCAAGGCCATCGCCGACAAGATCGCCTTGATGAAGGCCGAGATCTTCAAATCGCTCGAACCCTGGCAGTATGCCCAGGTGGCTCGCCACATCGATCGCCCGTTCACCCTCGACTACGTCAAGATCCTGTGCGGCGATTCCTTCGTCGAACTCCATGGCGATCGCTACTTCGGCGACGATCCCGCCATGGTCGCCGGGTTCGGCCGGATCGGCCCGCACGCCGTCGCCATCATCGGCCACCAGAAAGGGCACGATACCGACGAGAACCTCTTCCGCAATTTCGGCATGCCTCATCCGGAGGGCTACCGCAAGGCCATGCGCATCATGCGGCTCGCCGAGCGGTTCAAGAAACCCGTCGTCGTCTTCATCGATACGCCGGGCGCCTTCCCCGGCATCGGCGCCGAAGAACGCGGCCAGAGCGAGGCGATCGCCCGCAACCTGGCCGACATGTCCCGGCTCGCCGTCCCCATCCTCTGTTTCGTCATCGGGGAAGGCGGCAGCGGGGGCGCCCTCGCCGTCGGCATCGGCGATCGGGTCTTCATGCTCGAGTATTCGATCTATTCGGTCATCTCCGCCGAGGGGTGCGCCGCCATCCTCTGGAAGGACGCCTCTCGGGCCAAGGACGCGGCGCGAGCCTTGCGGCTGCGGGCCTCCGACCTCCTCGAGTTCGGCATCATCGACCAGATCCTCCCCGAACCTCTCGGGGGCGCCCATCGCGATCCCGCCGCCACCGCCGCTACCATCAAGGCGGTCATCCTCGAACATCTGGCCGCCCTTCTGCCGCTATCCCCCGAGGAACTCCTGGCACGTCGCTATGCAAAATTCCGGGCCATGGGTCGATATAAGGTCCAGGACGATGCCGAAACACCCGCGAAAAATTGATCCCGCTCCGCCGCCGCCACCTCCTGCGCCCCCGGCGCCTCTTCCCCGGCGGCGCGGTCGACCGCCCAAGAAAGCCGCCGACGCGGCGGTGACTCCCCCCGTCCCCGATCCGGTTCCCCTTCCCGATGACGCAGAAGAGATCGCCCCCGACGATGGCCCCGATCCACTCGAAGAAATCGAAGAGCTGGGGGAACCCGAAAAGGGGGAATCGATCTTCGATGACTCGGTCAAGCTCTACCTCCAGCAGCTGACCAAGCTCTCGCTGGCCACCCACGAAGAAGAGGTGGCCTTCGCCAAACGCATCCTCGAGGGCGACAATGAGGCGCGCGAGGCGCTGATCAAAGCCAACCTCCGCCTCGTGGTCAGCATCGCCAAGAAATACACCAACCGCGGCCTGCTCTTCCTCGACCTCATCCAGGAGGGCAATCTCGGATTGCTGCGCTCGATCGAGAAATTCGACTACTCGATGGGCTACAAGTTCTCGACCTATTCCACCTGGTGGATCCGGCAGGCCATCACCCGGGCGCTGGCCGAACAATCACGGGTGATCCGCATCCCTGTCCACATCATGGAGATCGTCAACAAGGTCCGCAAGGCGATCCGGCTGCACCAGCAGGAGACCGGGCGCGAACCCACCATGGCCGAGATCTCCGCCCAGGTCGGCCTTCCCGTCGAGCGCATCGAAGAGGTCATCAAACTGACGCAAGAACCGATCTCCTTCGAATTGAGCGTCGGCAACAAAGAAGACTCGTCGCTCGAGAATTTCATCTCCGATGCCGATGCCGTCAGTCCCGAAGAAGCGGTCGTCGATTCGCTCCTGAAAGAGCAGATCGAGAAGGTGATGGCCGTCCTGACCGAAAAGGAGCGCCAGGTCATTTCTCTGCGCTTCGGTCTGGAAGACGGCATTCCGCGCTCCCTCGAAGAGATCGGCCGGATCATGTCGGTCACCCGCGAACGGGTCCGCCAGGTGGAAGAGAAGGCCCTCAAGAAACTCCGGGCCAACACCTCCGCCAGCCTGAAAGATTACTACCACCGCTGACCTCGCTCCCTGCCAGCGACGGCAGTTCTTTTCGCCGCCTTGACCTTGTTCACATCGCCCAGGGACGACCCAGGGGAGAACCCTGCCTTGTGGTCGAGCGGCGAGCGGTAACCAAGCTCTACCGGAAGACGGTCGTCCCTCCATCCGGACCGCGGCTTGAGAGTCTCGGCTGGGATCTTCAGCTAGGCCACTGGACGAGGTTCCCCCATGGCGTTCAGCCACTACGGCTCGAGGTCTTTCTCCGAAAGTCCGCCAGCCTGGAATCAAGGGGTTTTGGCGGCGGGTGCCTCTTCCGGTCCCATGATGTTGAAGATGTCGATCTGGGGGCCACTGACCTCGGCCGCCTCCGCCGCGGATTCCTGGCCTCCAGTTGCGCTGCCGGGGCCGGCGTCGGCGCCCAGGTCGGCGGGAATGGCCTCGGGGCTCAGGAGGGCGGGATCGACGGGGGCGGAGGCCGCCTCGCCGGCGGTGGATGCCAGCTCCGCCAGCAGGCCGCCGGTGTCATCCCCCCCGCCAGCCGGTTTGGCCGTCAGCACCGAGGCCACTCCCTGCACGAACTGCTTGCCCAGGCCGGTCTGCAAGAAGGCGTAGAGCCGTCGCGTGGTCCGGTTCGTCGGATACAGAGCCAGGAAGTTGCCGAAGTAGTTGTTGAGCAACCGCCGCTCCGTGTCGGTCAGTTTGCGGGTGGCGCGGTTCAACCGTCCCGCCAGATCGGCGTCGCGCGAGGGGTCGAGGCCCAGCACCGCCAGATAGGCCTTGCCGCAGAAATCGTTGAGGAAGGGCGCGATCTCGCAGGCCCGGTACGCGGGAATGCCGCGAAACGCCAGGGTGGCCCACTCGCCAGGATGCACGGCGCTGATCAGCCGGGCCAGCTCGCCCGAGCCGAATTGTCGGGCCAGTCGGTAGACTTCGTTCGCTTCGGTCAGGTAGGCCAGGAATTTCAGATGCAGCCGCCAGAAGCGGTTTTCGGGCTTCGGCCAGGGCGGGCGTGGCGCCAGCAGCATGCCATTGCCCATGCTCATCGTGTCGAGCAGGCGACGATCGGTCGCCAGCAGCTCGAGCACCCGACTTTCGTTGTTCAACAACCAGATGGTGAACGGAGTGTGGATCCCGTCGGCCGATTGCGCGGCCGCCAGAAGCGGCAGCCAGACCACCAAGGCCACCACGGCTAACAGCCGATCTGCCCCTCTGGTCACCTTATTCATAGGTCACCTCCTTGAGGCGGAAGCCGATCACCCGCGTTTCTTGAATCTTCCACAGGTCGCGCTGGACGGCGATCTCTTTGTTGGCGTAGGCCAGCTGGTAGGTCAACGTCCATTCGCCCTGGTCGAAACAGCCTTCGCGCACGTTGAAGAAGAGGGTCCCCTTCGCGTCGATCGAGCGTTGAATCTGTTTGTCGGTCGGGATGGCCACGTTGCCGGCGACCTCGATGCGGGCTCGCCCGCTGGCGGCATCGAATTCCCGCAGGGTCAGCTCCCAGGTGGCAGGAATGGTCTGCCGGTCATTGACCAGCCCTTTGGTGACGCGGTGCTTCTGGCCTGGCTGCCAGTCGCCGGTGGGCAGGGTCCAGAAGAAGGGCAGGCGCCGCGCCTCTTCGCCGGGGGCTCCCACCACCGATCCGTCGGGTCTCAGGAAGCGACGGCAGTGATTCTCCCCTTCCCAGAGGTCGATGATGAAGACTCCCTGGCGGGCCCCCAATACCTTGACGGCGATCGTCCCCGTCGCCGCCGTCGACAGAGGATGCCGGTTCTCGAAGACGCTGAATTCGCTGGTGAGCCGGCTGGTCACTTCGAAGGTATAGGTGTGCCCCGGCCGCAACTGGAAGGCCAGCGGGATCGCTTCGGCGGGGCTGAGCCCGGCCAGAAGAAGACAGACGGCGGCGATCCCGATGATCGCACGCTTCCTCGGCCCCCTTGGCCATGTCCTCTCGATTCCATGATTTCCTTGCTTCATCATGCTGCTCCTCATCCTCACGCTGTCTGAATGTCTCGATCCAGGTTGTCATCGACCTCTGCCTGCCACCGCGCGTCCATCGCCTCCTGCCGATTTCTCGGGCGTGAGGGCCGCGATGAAGCGCCGCGGGGCCAGGTCGGAGCCAGCCGCCGGGGATGAGCGTACGCTCATCCCTCATTCAGTTTCGCCTCTACCTTCCAGAAATCGAGGGCCAGGCCTTTTTCGGCATGCAGATGGATGGTGCGGTTGCTGCGCCGCTCGAGTTCTTTCAGCCGTTGATCGTGGTGGGCCCGCAGGAACTCGACCACTCGCTCGTGGGCGCGCACGGTGATCGTCTTGCCCTCGATGCGGGCCGCCTCCTGCAGCACCTGGCGACGGATCCGGTTGGCCAGCGTGGCGATCGCCAGGGTCTTGCCCCGTCCCTCGCAGCAGGGGCACTTCTCTTTCAGGATCTCATCGAGGCTGGCCGACGTGCGCTTGCGGGTCATCTGCACCAGCCCCAGCTCAGAGAAATCGAGGATGTGGGGGCGGTTGCGATCGCCCTTGAACCCCTCGCGAAAAGCCTTCAGCACTTTCTGGCGGTTTTTGGCCTCGTGCATGTCGATGAAATCGATGATGATGATGCCGGCCAGATTGCGTAACCGGATCTGCCGGGCGATCACCTTGGCCGCCTCGAGATTGACCTTCGAGACGGTCTCCTCCAGGTCGGCGCCCCCCGAAAACCGGCCCGAATTGACATCGATCGTCACCATCGCCTCGGTCTTGTCGAAGATGAGATAGGCTCCCGAATCGAGCCAGACCTTCGACTCGAGCGCCATCTCGATCTCCTTCTCGATGCCGTAGGCTTCGAAGATCGGTTCCTTGCCCTCATACAGTTCGAGGGCGGCCCGCTGCAGGGGCGACAGGAAATCGCACGTCTCGAGGATCTCCTGATATTCCTCGCGACTGTCGACGATCATCCGATCGACGTCGTCGTTCAGGTGATCTCGCACCAGCTTCATCGTCAGCGAAAGATCCCGATGGATGAGCGAGCGGGGCGGGGCTTTCCTGGCTTTGGCTTCGACTTTCTGCCACATTTTGACCAGCAGGTTGAGATCGTCGGCCAGATCCTGCTCTTCGATGCCTTCGGCGGCGGTGCGGAAGATGATCCCGCCGCCCTTGGGGGCCAGCTTCCGGCCGATCGCCTTCAGCCGTTCGCGTTCCTTCTCCTGGGAGATCCGTCGCGAGACCCCGATATGCTCTACATTGGGCATCAACACCAAATACCGACCGGGGAACGACAGGGCCATGGTTGAACGGGGGCCTTTGGTCGGGGTGGGCTCCTTGAGGATCTGGAGGATGACCTCCTGGCCCACTTTCAACATGTCCTGGATGGGACTGCGAAAGATGTCCTTGAGCTCCTCCTCGTCATCTCCCTCGGTGTTCTCGACGCCTGTCAGGGTCAGATAGGCATCCTTGGGCAGACCGATGTCGACGAAGGCGGCTTGCGTGCCGGGCAGGATGTTCGAAACCTTGCCTTTGTAGATGTGTCCGACGATTTTTTCCGAATCTTTGATCTCGAAGAAGAGCTCCACCGGCCGGTCATCCTCGAGGATGGCTGCGCGGGTCTCATAGGGGCCGGTGTTGACGATGATCTTGCGTGACAAGACGACCTCCGGGAAGATGGATGACTTCTCGAGGGAAGCTTACGAAAAAAGCGCGATCCTTTCAATCAGGATGAGATCCTCGCGCCGGTCTCCCAAGGCCTCGACCACGGCGGTCAGGATCTTCCCCGCCGAGGGGAGGCCCTGTTTCCCCTGCTCGAAATCGACCAGCAGGGTGGGGGTCGAAGCCCCCTGATCGGGAGCGACCGCTATGATGGCCGGACCAATACCCACTCGCTCTTCTTTCCCGTCGCGCCGAACCAGGATGGTCTGGCTCGGGTCGCCCAGGAACCGAGCGACGGTCTGGCAGGTGTCTTCTGCCCCTTCTCGAAAGACCAGGCGGTAACGCAGGCGGCTGCCGGTGAGGGCGGGCTGGCCTTCGACAGGTCGGGCTTCCAGCACGGTGAAGCCGGCTGGCAGCTGGCGGCTGAGGGCCTGGGCCGCCTCGGCGGGGTCGACCGGTCGCTCGAGGTGCAGCCGCAGGAACTCGCACCGGCTGGCGTGCCCCAACGGCAAGGGCGGGCCGAAGGTCAGCCGGGGGCGCGGATGGCAGCCCTGGGTGATGCGATAGGGCAGGCCGGTGCGCCGAATGGCGCGACTCAGGACGTCGATCGCATCGAGATGGGATAGATAGATGGCCGGTCCGGACCGTGCATAGGTCAATTCCAGAACGAAGGGGGTGTCGCTCATAGGACCTCCGTCCCGGCCAGGGCGGCGGCTCGTCGGTATTCCTCGGCCAGGAAGGCTTTGGGCACGCGAAAGTCGATGAAATCCCAGGGCAGGGGGGCCGCCAGCGGGAGAGGCCGCGTAAACTCGCTCGGATCGAGCCCCGTCGCGGCGAATGCCCCTTCCCAGGCCTCACGAGAGAAATGTTCGTTCCAGCCGTCGAACCGTGCCCCCCGCCGCCGTGCCTCGGCCACCAACCGGCCGACCCGGGCGTCGCCGCGGGCCAGCACGGTTTCGAGCTGGCACAGGTACTCATCGCGCCAGGCGACCTTGGCGCGGGTCTTCTTCAACGCGCTGGTCACGCGCCGTCGTTTCTCGCGCAGCACGTCGAGCGGATCCTGGCCCGCCCATTGGAACGGGGTGAACGGTTTGGGCACGAACCCCGACAGGCTGACCGAGAACTCCTTGTGCGCTTTGGCCCGCCGGGCCGCCTGGTCGAGACGGGCGACGAGGTCGGCGATGGCGTCGACATCGGCATCGGTCTCGAAGGGCAGGCCGATCATGAAGTAGAGCTTGATCACCCGATAGGCCGAGTCCTTGGTGGCGGTCACCACCTCGAACATGTCTTCCTCGGTGATGCACTTGTGGATGATCTCGCGCAGCCGGGCACTACCGGCCTCGGGGGCGAAGGTCAATCCGCTTTTGCGCAGGTCGGGCAGGCTGCCCAGCAGGTCGAGGGTGTTCTGGCTCATGCGCAAGGATGGCACCGCCAGCGATTGGTCGGGGAACGCCCGGCGGGCGGACAGCAGGCGCAGCAGGTGCGGCAGTTCCCGGTAGTCGCTCGTGGACAGGGAGATCAACCCCAGGGCATCGCTGCCGGTCGCTCGCAGCAGGGCTTCCCCCCATTCGGCCAGCTTCTCGGGCGGGCGTTCTCGCTTCGGTCGATAGAAGAACCCGGCATTGCAGAACCGGCACCCCTGCACGCATCCCCGAAAGATTTCGAGCGGGGCCCGATGGTGAACGGCTTCGATGGTGGCGACCAGAGGCCGCAAGGGTGGGGGAGAGGCCGCGAATCCCTGGAAGACTCGGCGTCGCACCGGCCCGGGGAAGGCGGGCACCCAGAACCCCTCGATCGTGGCGATGTCGGCGAGCAGCGCGTCGCGCGAGCGGCCCGCCGCTTTCCCAGCGATGACCTTCTCGCACAATTCCAACAGGGCTTCTTCGCCCTCGCCAACCAGGATGGCATCGAAGAAATCGCCGAGCACCACCGGATTGGCTCCCGAAGGCCCGCCTCCGATCACCAACGGCCATCCCTGGCGAGCCCGCCGATCCATCGGGATCCCTCCCAGTTCGAGCATGTTCAACAGATTGGTGAACGTCATCTCGTAGGGCAGGGTGAGCCCGACCACATCGAACGCAGAGAGGGGGCGTTTCGTCTCCAGAGAGAACAACGGCACTCCCTTGCGGCGCAGGAGCGCCTCGAAATCGACGGCCGGGGCGAAAACCCGCTCGGCAACGATGCGCGGATCAGCGTTGAGCAGCCCGTACAGAATCTGCAGGGCGATATTGGACATGCCAAGCTCATACAGGTCGGGAAACCCCAGGCACACCCGAAGCTGCGCACCGGGCTTGTCTGGGGCTTGATTGACCTCGCCGCCGAGGTAGCGAGCTGGCTTCTCGACCGTCAGGAGGTCCCAATGCGAGAGCCCGGGGATCACGCTCGCCTCCTGACGGGGGGGAGGTTCTGTCGGTCGATGGTGAAGATCAGATCCATTTCTCGGCCATGGAACTCGGTGTCAAGAGTGATCGCGGAAGGGGGTACCCCAAGTTGTTGTGCGGCCTCTCGCTGCAGGGATTCCAACCAGGCGAGCGTTTCGAGCGGGCCGAGCTGGAGGCGGTCCTGTAGGATCAGCCATTTGACCTGCTCGAGCGGGTTTTTCTTCAGACTCGCCGGGAGAAGGTCGTCTTCTCGGCGGGGGGAGGGGTCCCGGGGGTCATGAACCACGGTCGCGTTCCAGCAATTTCTTCTCGGCCGCCTCGGCCTTGCGGCGGGCATAGGAATTGGTGGAATCGATGCCCAGGGCAGCATTGTAGGCGGCGAGCGCCGAGGCATATTCCCCCCGGGAGAAGTAGATATCACCCATGTTTATGTAGGAATCAAGGTGGTCGGCGGCCAGTTCGGTGGCCCGCTTGTAGTGGAAGATCGCTTTGTCGAGCCAGTTGCGGCGATGGTAATGCGCCCCCAGTTGATAGTGCACCTGCGGGTTCTTGTCGTCGATACGGGCAGCCGCTTCGAATTCTTTGAGCGAGGCATCCGACTGATTGGCCAGCAGGTAGAGTTCGCCGAGAGCGATGTGCACCCGCAGATCTCCCCGGTCTTTGGCTTGATAGGCGCGGAAATGGCGAATGGCGTCCTGGATCTTGCCATCGGCCTGGCACATCTTCCCCAGGGCGAAGCGCGCCTTCAAATGGTGGGGATCATGCTTGATGCAGGTTTCGAGCAGCGTGATCGCATCGGCTTTCCGGTTGTTGTCGAGCATGAAGATGGCGAGGTTGTAATAGGTTTCTGCATAGCCCGGGTCCAGCCGCAGGGTTTTCATCCATTCGCGGATCGCGTCATCGATCCGGCCCATTTTGTAGTAGGCCAGCCCCAGGTTGTGTCGGGCATCGATGAAGTTCGGCTCTTTGGCCAGAGCTTTGCGAAGATATTCGACCGCTACCTTCAGGCGGCCATACTGCCCCGCCAGGGTGCCATACATATAATCGTAGCGCACCTTCTCGCTGACTTCCTTCTCGCCCTTGCCTGATCGGCCGGTCGTTTTCGGCAGCAGTTCCGAGAGCGGAATCTGTTTCATCTCCTCGGACACGCTCAGCCGGAAGCGGGATTGCTCCTGGCGTCGGCCAGAGCCGCTCTTGCAACCGCTGAGCAGCATGACTGCGGCCAGGCAGAAAAGAACGGCCGGTACCAACCGGATGGTGATGTGTCGCACTGCTGTGCCCCCTGCGCGTGATCGGTTCGGAAGGGTCATTTTAGCACGCTCGTCCCAGCCTGCCAAGAACTCTCGAGCATCGATTTCCGACGTTCCAGCAGGACCACCCGATGGTTCCCTGAATCGAGCAGGTAGACGGTGCGGGGAGTGACGACCAGATCCGCGGGGGCCCGGAACCGATCCCGTTCGGAAAATCCGGCGCAGAAAAGCACGCGCCGTCCATCCGGAGTGTAGAACCCCAGTTCGTTGGTCTCTTCGTCGCAAATGCCGATCAGGCCATCCGGATCGATCCCTACCCCGACCGGGGACCTCAGGTGATCAGTAATCACTCGTTGAAATGACCCGAGCCGGTCGAAGACGCTGATGCGCCGGTGCCCAGGATCGCTGACGTAGATGCGGCCTTCCTGGTCGACCGCCACCTGGGTCGGGTCCCGGAAATTCCAACGACTGGATCCATACCCTCCAAGTTCGAGCAGTTGTGACCCGCTGGGGGAAAGTTTCAAGACGCGATCATTCCGGGAGTCGACGACCCAGAGGTTGTTCTCATGATCGATGGTCAGGCCACGAGGGCGGTTCAACCGATTCCGCGTGTCTCCTTCCTTGGGGTAGAAAAGCCCTTTGTAGCTTTTGTAGGCATCGAATTCACAGACGCGGTCGTTGTTCTGGTCGGCTACGTAGAAATTGGAGAACCCGCCTGGGGCGACGTCCCAGGGGGCCGAAAGGCTGTCTTCGCGTTCTTCCGAGGAATCGCCAAGGGCAAGACCGAATCCACCATATTGGGCGATGAAACGTCCGTCTGCTGCCAGCCGAACGATACGATCATTGCCGGTGTCGGCGACGTACAACTCTCGGTGACCGGGGTCCCATCCCAATCCCATCGGTCTGATGAACTGCCGTTCCCCCTTCCCCGTCCGGCCAACGGTCTGGCGGGGCACGAGATCGATGGAGAAGCACTCGATGGTGCCTGTGCGCGACGCGACGCGATTCGCCTCGACTGTCACGGAATGTGAACCCGAAGCGAGCCAGACAGGCCCCCAGATTCTGACCGTTTCGCGGCGCCCTGGCTGCCTGGCAAGGACCCCTACACAACCCCCGGAGGGAAGAATGAATGAAAACTTTGCCAGTCGTGCCCCAACTTCGACTTGAAGCGGAAAGTCATGGGATGCCTGCCCCTGCGCCGCTAACGGGGATTGGCCAGCCCCGGGCAGGCAGAGCCAGATGATGGCCAGAAAAGGAATAATGAAAGGCTTTCGAGGGATTGGCAACCTTGAACCTCCTGGAAAGGGTCGTCAGATGAGGAACGGCGGGGCCGACAAACGAGAGACGCCCTCGATTCCATCTGCTTAGAGGGCCATTATGCGCCAAACCAACCGAAAGGTCAAAGTTTGAGACTCCCTTCGGCCCCAAAATTCGATTCCAATTCCTCACCTGAGGAAGCCTGAAGTGCGATCATCAAGATTTTTTCTTGAAAACCCCCCGGGTTTCTCGCCATACCTGGGAATGCCAGGACCAAAAGGGGCGGGCACAGTTACTAACCTCTGCCACATGGCGGTATCAGTCCGAGTTGGAAGCAAAAAAACAAAAAATTGATAATAAATACAATAATTTGATAATAATTCGATATTTTTATTTTAGTTTATACTTTTTGAGATAATAAGTGGCTCTCGCTATTTTGGTGCTTAGTGCACAACTCCCTCACGGGGAGGGATTAGGCTTGTGGCTGATGCAGGTTCTGGCTTGGGTAGCTAGGGAGCAGTCGGCCCTGGCGAAAGGGCTCTCACAAGATAAGGAAGCCCTTAATGCAGGCTTCGAGCTCTGGAGATAAGCGGGGATGGATCCAGACCTAGGGGTAGGTATGGTTCGGTGAGACCCACCCTATTAGAATGGGTTTACTGGAGGGGGGCCCAAAAAATTCCCCGGCCCTCATCAAAGACCAGAATTGGTCAGGGGTGGCTGAGGATCTTCCTGAAAAGGCGAGCCGCTCGGAGGCACCTCGGACCTGGACGGACAAACAGGTCGGGGGGCAGGAGATGGATGCGTCCATGCCGGATGGCGGTAATCTCCGACCACCCCGGCCGGCGGGCAACCGCCCTCGGGTCTGGGGTCGGGTAGGCCAGGAAAATGTGTTCTGGGTCAGCTTTCACAATGTCTGAAGGGGTGATGACGGGAAAGGCCAGGTGCGGCTTTTTGACAACGTTTTCACCCCCGCCGAGCTTGATGATCTCTCCAAGAAAACTATTCGGGCCAGCCGCCTGTGGTGGGGAATCCCAGATCTCGACGTATACCCGGGGAGACCGTTCTTGGGCTTGTTCGAAGAAGCCCATCTCTCGAGTCCATTGTTCTCGGAATGGAATCGCGGCTTCTGGATGATGGAGGTCGGCCGCCAGGGAAGCTGCCACCACTGGGACATCTTCGAGCCTGGCCAGATGGTAATTCAGATACCTCCAACCCAATTGTCGGAAGATGAGTTCATACCCTTGGTGCATTCCGTCCAGATCGATGATGGCCGTGGGCTGGAGGGCTGCCAGCCGTTCCAGGGACAGCTCCCGAGCGCCGACACGGGGAAGGTCTCGGACTTCCGGCGGAAACGTGCAGTGGTCGGAAACTCCTACTACCAGGTGGCCCAACCCTAAGGCGAACAGCATTTCCGTCTGCGAGGGCACCAACGATACGACTCGGCAAGCGGTGCCCAGCCGCGGGTCTGATTTCTGGCCCTCTGGTGGGAAGGTCTCCGCCCCACCCGCCACAGTGATGGCGAAGACCAGCAGCAAGCCTGTCAGGAATCCTTCACCGGTCGGCGTTCTGTGCATGCGTCTGCCGGCGTCGGCGCTCCTGGAAGAACAAGCGTTTCGAGCGATCGTGCTCCGCCAGGGTTCGGGAAAACCGGTGCCCCCCCGCCCCATCGGAAACGAAAAACAGGAAATCGGTGACCGCTGGTGAAGCAACTGCCGTCAAAGCGGCTTTCCCGAAGTTGGCGATCGGAGTCGGCGGCAGGCCCGGATTCTGATAGGTATTGTAGGGGGAATCGATTTTCAGATCTTCATTGGTCAGCCGATCCTTGAATTCGGGCAACGCATACAGAACGGTGGCGCAGGACTCCAGGCGCATGCGGCGCTCCAGTCGGTTCAAAAAGACCGAAGCGACCAGCGGGCGCTCCTCGGGCAGGCGGGTCTCTCGCTCCACGATGGAGGCAAGAATGCACGCCTGATAGGGTGAGAACCCAAGAGGGAAGGGGCCGCTGGCCACTCGTTCAAGGGTTAATCGGGTCAGTTCCAGCATCGTGCGGGCAATCTCTTCTGCCCGCATGCCTGGCGTGAATTGGTAGGTTTCGGGGAAGGCCAGACCTTCGGCATGGGGAATCGGACCCCAGGTGGGGAAAACCGTGGCGAGCAAGGCAGGGGAGTTGATCGCAGCGGTGAAGCTGGCGGCGCTGACGATGCCGTTGCTTTCCAGGATCAGTCCAATTTCGCGCAACGTCAGCCCTTCGGGGATGGTGACGCGCTCGGTGACGGTCTGCGGTTCCAGGAGGGCGCCAAGGACCTCTTCGGGCGTTTCTCGGCCGGTGAACGTGAACGATCCTGGCTGGAGGCGGTGGGCCACCCCGTACCAGTGAATGAGCACCCGAAACCACAAGGCGCTGCGAATGACCCGCGCTTCTTTGAGCATGCCAGCGATCTGTCGGGGGTTCACGCCGGCAGGAATGTCGATCTTGATGGGGGAAGCCAACGCGTGCGCGGGGGGCTGACTGGCTTCGAGATACCACCAGGCGATTCCCCCACCGACCCCGGCAACCAGCAACGCCACACCCAGCAGGCCTAGCACCAGGGGGCGCATCAGGGGGGCGACTCCGCTGAAAGACCGCTATTGAGCGATCTTCTTGAAGACCAGGATGACGTTCCGGCTATTGTCGAGGACGAGGATCTCTCCTGAAGGTTTGGCAACGATGCCGCGAGGATAGAGGAACTGGCCCTTGTCGCTGCCGAAGTTGCCGATCTTCGACAGGAGTTTGCCTTGGCTATCCAACATGACCACCGGGACTTCGCCGAGGTCCAGGAGGAGGAAATTGCCTTGGCTGTCGATGAAAAGCCCGGACGGCCCCCGTATTTCCTCGTAGTCGCCTTTCTTGTCGTATTCCGCGACGAACTCACCCTTCAGGGTGAGCTTCAACACTCGACGGCCGCCATAGTCGGTGACGAAGAGGTGATCATCGTGGACCAGAATGGAGGTCCCGAAGACCAAGGCTGCCTTGCCTGTCCCGCCGATGGTTTCGAGGAAACTGCCGGAAATGCCGTCGAATTTGTAGATCTGGGGTTGCTTCGACATCAGCACGTAGATGTCGCCGCGCCGGTCGACGGCAACATCGATCGGATACTTCATGCGATCTTTGTCGACGATCTTGAGAACCGGATTCCCCCGCTTGTCGAATTTCACCAGCTTGTTGCCGCGGAGGTCGCACACCCAGATGTCACCATTGGAAGGGTTCACTCCCAGGCCAGACAATCCCTGAACTTTGTAGTGGGTGGTTCCATACTCCCCGGCTTGAAGTTTCGGGGAGCCGTCGACGGAGGAGAGAACCTGGATGCGGTGGTTGCCAGAGTCGCAGACGACCAGATCGCCGTCTGGATTCAGGGCCATATCGGAAGGGCTGCGCAGCTCTCCTGGGCCCGATCCCGATTTGCCGATTTCCGAATCGAAGACATACTTCTCGGGAACACAGCCCACCAAACCGGTCAGCAGAACACACAAGGCCGCAACGACGGTGCCTTTCATACCGCCATTATAGGAGCCCCCTTCGGAAAAGGCAACAAAAAAAGACACTCTAGCATGGGTACAGATAGCCTTTCCAAGAAACATGAGTCGCTGCTGGCTCAGGTGCCAGAGCATCTCGAACATCGTGGCCAGGTGGGCTTTCCCCAGGAGGTCGAGGGCAAAGCGTTGGCGAAGACAGGTCGTTGGCCGGGCACGGTCCATCACCCGCAGCCTTTTTCATCTGTAGGGTTGCTAGAGTGTCCAAAAAAATCAAGGGCTTGCTCCGCCTTTTTGATACCCCATGGATGACTGGCGGGCTAATGCTGACTGCCCGTTAAGCCAGCAATTATCGGTGAATATCGCGAACCCAGTTTGGTAGCCATTTTCCCCTGTTTTGGGGGAACTTTGTTTTCCTATTTTTTGGGGGGGCCAAAAAAATTGTAAGGGGGGGGCTTGTACCTAGGCGAGATAGGTGTTTTCATGGAGGCATGAAGAACGATAACTCCCCTCTAGCTTTTTCCAACCTTGTTCAGGCGTTTCGAGATCGGT
>QOQW01000002.1 GCA_003327425.1 Candidatus Ozemibacter sibiricus | reverse complement strand
GCCAACGCTTTGCCCTCGACCTCCTGGGGAAAGCCCACCTGGCCACGATGTTCGAGATGCTCTGGCACCTGAGCCAGCAGCGACTCATGTTTCTTGGAAAGGCTATCTGTACCCATGCTAGAGTGTCCCTTCATCGCCGTGGCCCTGGGCGGGTTCGGCAGCGTCAGCGGGGCCCTGCTGGCCTCGCTGCTGATCGGCCTGGTGGAATCGTTCGCCGGCTTCTACGGGGCGCCGGTCCTCAAGTATGTGGCGGTGTTCGGGCTCTACCTGGGGGTCATCTTCTGGCGCCCGCGCGGGTTGTTCGGCTGGTAGCCGGGCGAAGGACAGGGAAGCATGGCGGTCGGCGACGCACGAGAGACCAGCGGAGGGACGATGGGCGGCCGTTGGCGCCGTGGCGATCTGGTCGGGCTGGGGCTGCTGGCGGCTCTCGCCGTGCTGCCCTGGGTGGTCGGCGATCGGCTGGGATCGTTCGCCTGGCATGTGCTCATCCAGGTGCTGCTGTTCGCCGCCATGGCTCAGTCCTGGAACATCATCGGCGGCTACGCGGGCCAGGTCAGCTTCGGCCATTCGGTCTTCTTCGGGATCGGCGCCTACGGGGCGGGGCTGGCCGTGGTCAAATACGGGCTGAGCCCCTGGCCTGGCGTGGTCGGGGGGGCGGTGGCGGCCGCCCTGGTCGCGGTGGCGGTGAGCTGGCCGTGCTTCCAGCTGAAGGGGCATTATTTCGCGATCGCCACCTTCGCCATCGTCGAGATCTTCCACCGTCTGTTCCTGGTCTGGGAGTGGGTCAACGGCGCGCTCGGGCTCGACTACCCCATGGTCGAGGAGGGGTGGCGCCAGTTCGTCTGGTACGAAAACAAGACCGGCTACTACTATGGCGCGCTCGCTCTGGCGGGGCTGGTGTTCGGCGTGGTGCGGTGGCTCGATGCCGCCCGGTTCGGGGCCTGGCTGCGCGCGGTGCGCGCCGGGCAGGAGGTGGCCGAGAGCCTGGGGGTCGACAGCCGCCGCCTGAAGCTGGCCGCCATGGCGTTGTCGGCCTTCCTGACCGCGTTGTGCGGGGCGTTCTTCGTCCAGTACAACCTGCGGGTCGACCCGCCGATGGTGATGTCGCTGGAGATGTCGATGAAGTTCGTGCTGATCACCATCCTGGGCGGGATCGGCACTTTGTGGGGGCCGCTGATGGGAGCGGCCGTGCTGTTGCCGCTGCAGGAGACGACCCGCTCGCTCTGGGGCGGCCTGGGCGGCGGGGTCGACCTGATGGTGTTCGGCCTCTTGATCATCATCGTCGTCGTGCGCCAGCCCGATGGCCTGCTGGGGTGGCTGCACAGGCGGGGGCGGACGCCTGCGGCCGAGCCAGCGGGCGGAGGCGAACCGCCGGTGGGCGGAGAGGCACCTGTCGCGGCCTCCCTGGTGGAGGCTGAGGAAGCAGTGGGGCGGTCGCCCGCCGTCGCGACGGCGCGGCCCGCCGAGCGGGGGCAGCCCCTGCTCGAACTGCAGGACGTGACGGTGCGGTTCGGCTCCCTGGTGGCCAACGACCGGGTCAGCTTCACGGTCGAATCGGGAGCGATCGTCGGACTGATCGGGCCCAACGGGGCCGGCAAGACCACCTTGTTCAACGCCATCTCGGGAATGGTGCAACCGGCCGGTGGAACCATCCGGTTCGGCGGGCAGGACATCACCGGCTGGCCCGCCCATCGCATTGCCCGGCTCGGCGCCGTCCGGACCTTCCAGGTGGTGCGCCCGTTCCGTGAGATGACGGTGCTCGAGAACGTCATGGTCGGAGCCTTCGTCAAGGAACGGAACCCTGGCCGTGCCGCCGAGAACGCCCGGCGCTGTCTCGAGCTGTGCCACCTCGGCGGCCTCGAGCACCGGCTGGCCGGCGACCTGCCGATCGGCCACAAGAAGCGGCTCGAGATGGCCCGCGCCCTGGCCACCGAGCCGCGTCTGCTGATGCTCGACGAGTCGGTGGCGGGGCTGAACAGCGGCGAGGTGCGGGAAGCCATCGCGGTCATCCGCGGCTTGCGCGACGCCGGGGGAGTGACCATTCTGCTCGTCGAGCACATCATGGAGGTGGTGATGTCTCTGGCCGACCGAGTCGTGGTGCTGGATGGCGGCGTCCGGATCGCCGAGGGCCGCCCGCGCGAGGTGGTCCACGATCCGCGGGTGGTCGAGGCCTACTTCGGCGAGAAGTTCGCCCGCCGGTTGCAGCAAGGAGCCAGCCATGGTTGACGCGCCCGTTGGCGGACCGCTCCCGACCGTGGCGAACGGGGCCGGCCAGGCCGTGCTTGATCGACCAGGCGCCGGGCGCACCGACGCTGCTTCGCCGCGACCGGGCGCGGCCGGGGGTGGTTCCGCGCCGGCGGCGGCGCTGCTCGAGGTCGAGGGGCTGGTCTGTCGGTACGACCAGATTCCTGTTCTGCACGGGGTCTCGCTGCGGGTCATGCCGGGCGAGCTGGTGGCGATGGTCGGGGCGAACGGGGCGGGCAAATCGACCCTGCTGCGGACCATCGCCGGGTTGATGACGCCGGTGGCCGGCACCATCCGATTCGCTGGCGAATCGATCGGCGGGGAGCCCGCCCACCGCGTGCTGCCGCGGGGCATCAGCTACGTCCCGGAAGGCCGGCGGCTGTTCCCCAAGCTGACGGTTCGCGAGAATCTCGAGCTGGGGGCCTATGCCTGCCCCGATCGGCAGGCGGTGGAGCAGCGGCTCGCCGCCATGATGGAGCTGTTCCCCATTTTGCGGGAGCGGGCCGACCAGACGGCCGAGACCATGAGCGGCGGCGAGCAGCAGATGTGCGCCATCGCCCGCGGCCTGATGTCGGCTCCGCGCCTGCTGCTGATCGATGAGCTGTCGCTGGGCCTGATGCCCGCCATGGTCGAGAAGGTGCTGGCCGCCGTCGTCGCCGTGCGTCAGGCCGGCACCACCGTGGTGCTGGTCGAGCAGATGGTGCAGGAGGCGCTCGAGATCGCCGATCGCGGGTATGTCCTGCAAGTCGGGCGCGTCGTCGCCGAGGGCGCCGCCCGTGATCTGCTCGCGGCGCCGGAAGTCCGGCGCGCCTACCTCGGACTGTAAGCTTGTCATCAGAGACCCGCCCCCGATACAGGGTTTGGCGAAAATGTGCCAACCTCTTGTCTTGCACAAATCCTCATGGTACGGTGGAGCGGCGACGGTGCCACATCGTATGGAACGAAGGGGAGTATGATGAGCAAGACCACCCAGAGCAGAACCAGCGACCCATCAGCGCTTCCGACCCGGCCTGACCCCCGAGCGAACGATCAGCCTGGCCGATCGACCCAGCGCGATCCAGAGCCAGGGCGTCCCGAACCGACCGGCCCCAAGGCCGATCAAGCTGGTTCCACGGCCGCTGAGCTGGCAGGGAGCGTCGCGGGGCGGTCGGCCTCGATGGTCGATCAGCCAGGGAAAGGGCCAGGGGCCGGCGCTGGAACGGTCTGGGTCGATGGCGTCGCCTCGTGGACCGTTCCCTTGCCGATCGAGGCCCCCGACGGAGAGGTCGCTTTGACCAGGCAGGAGGCCGAGTCGCTGACGGCCCGGCTGTACGAAATGGAAGAGGAGACCGGCCGTCCGGTGCAGCGCATCCGCCAGGTGACGTATGAGATCGTCTACGGGCAACCCGTGCCGGGTACCGATTATCCGCCGCCGCCGCCCGTGCTCGAGCATCCTGAGATCCGCGAGCAATTGACCGAAGAGCCCGAACTCGCGCGTCTCCGGCTGAACACCTGGCTGTTGCGGTATCCTGATCATCCGGTGCTGGTCCATTTCCTGGTCAAGGTGCATCGGGTGCTGGGCGATCAGGCGACGGCCGACCGGCTAGCCGAGCAGAATCATGGGCGGCACCCCCGGTACCTGTTCGCCCGGCTCGATCTGGCGCAGGTCTATCTGGCGCGCAACCAGCTCGATCGGATCCCTGCGCTGTTCGATGGCAAATTCTCGCTTCCCCAGGTCTGCCCCGGCCGGACCGTCTTCCATGTCTCGGAACACCTCGGGTTCAGCTCGGTGATGGCCGAGTATTTCCTGGCCCGCAACCAGCCGAATCTGGCCGAGGCCTACCTGCGGAACATCCGCGAGGTCGACCCTGAACATCCGCTGGCGCAGCCCCAAACCATCGCCGGCGTGTCCTTCCTGGCCCGTCTGAAGCGGGCCGCCCATCGCTGGACCGTGGGCGGCGAACGGGCTCGCACCGGCACCGACGATCGGGGGTGAGCCGCCCGGTGGTCGCTGGCCCCGGCCCGCTTCTGACGCAGATGGCGAACCGGGTGGGCGTCAGGGGTGTGGGGGCCGAGCGATCGGCGAACGTTCACGGCAACGCCGCCAGGCGTTCGGCCACCCGACGCATCAGATCGTCGAGGGTGCGGCGCGCCGCCTCGAACGACCCGCCCAGATCTTCGAGGATCTGGACGTGGGCCCGCGCCGCGGTGCGGGGCAGGCCGGGCAGCTCGGCGGTGGCCGGCAGCCGATAGCCGGCCCGCAGCAGCCGGTCGAGATGGATGCGGGCCAGGTCGTCGCGGCCTTCGTCGAGGGCCTGCAGGGCGAACCCTGCTTCCAACAGGATGTCATGGAGCAGATCATGGCCGGCAGAACGAGAAGTCATCGGTCGGTACCTCCTGGTGGATTCAGAACCTTGGTGGGGGTTCCTGATCAGGAGTCACCGCGCCCCCCCTGAGCGGGGAAACAATTTTTTCAAAGCTTGGCCGAGAGGACGTTCCCTGGCCGTTCTGACGGGCGAAGAGCCTCGAGTGCCGACCGCTTTCGGCCGCTGATGGAAGAACACGCGGTCGTCCGGCTCGAGATGGAGAGTCCGATGATCTCTCCTCCTGCCACCTGACGAGCTTGGCTGACCAGCCAGCTTCTTGCTTTGGGGGCGCATGGCGGCCCAGGAGGTCGACGGATCGCCGCGGCCTGATTCCCAGCGCAACGGACAAACCTGTCCGCCGAAGGTGAAGCGGTCGGCAGTCGGCGCAAGGCAGGGTTCAGCGGCCGGTGACCTCTGTCGGGTCTTCAGGGAAAGAGGCGCTCCTCGTCTTCCTGGGCGGCCGTCAAGGAGTTGATGAGCGCTCGTCCTTCAGGAAAGTTGGCAGGCAGGGCAGGGTCTGCTATGCTACTCGGGTAACCTCAACTTCCGAGACCCCTCTTCGTATGGCAAAAACCAGCAAGAAGACCGCGGTTCGCGCCCCGGTGCCCGTGACGCTGACCGGCGAAGTCTGGCGTCCGGCCACCGGAAGCCAGTCGTCGGCGGGGCCGTCTCGCCCGGGTCTTTTCGGAGGATGGGGAAAACCTCGGTACGGCGTGTGGGGCCTCACCATCCTGCTGATGCTGATCGCCCTGGTCGTCGTGGGAAGGTGGGCGGGCAAACCGGCTCCAGACGTCGCTTCTTCTGGCTCCACCGCAAGGGAGCTCGCCTCGCCAGGGATGGCGCTGCCGGCGTTCGTTCCCGCGACGCTTGACGTATCGTCGGTGACGGCCGGGCCGCCGCCAGCTACGGTGGCCAGCGGCACATTGCCTGCGGCCACTGGCAGCGTCGAGGCGCCGGCCGCGTTGGGTTCGGCCGCCGCCGGCCACCTGCGTGCCGACCTGCCGCGGAGTCCGGCCCGGCCTCCCGAGCAGCCTCGCATTCCGCCACGGTTCAGGCCGCCGCTCGACCCCTCCGGCGAGAACCCCTACCCGCCTGAGCCCATCTCTGCGCCTCTGCCCGGCGTGGTGGCATCGCCTGAGGCTTCTTCGACCATCGCCGCTCTTCCGGCGGCCGGGCAGGCTCCTGGTTCTTCGGCGCCGCCGGCTACGGATACCACCGTCGCCCAGTCACCGATCCTTCCTGCCGCCCCCACGGGTGGAGGGCCCGGAGGGGCATCCCCTCAAGCGCCCGTCGTCGCCCCTTCACCGACCAGCGCCAGCCTCGCTTCCCCGGCCGCGGCCATGCCCGCTGACCCGGCGAAGGGTGGCGAACGGCTCGCGGCGCGGGCCACGCCTTCGTCACAGCAACTCCCGAGCCTGGGAGCCACCCCGCCTTCGGTGAGCCAGGAGCCCTCGTCGGTCGACATTTCCCCTTCTTCTCGCAAGGAGATTTCTGGGCAGCCATCGCCCGAGCCGCTGCCGCCTTCTCCCGTTGTCGCAGGGGCTGAGCGGGCGTCGGAAGCCGTGCCGACGGCCTTACCGATCCCAGGGGACGGCGGGGCGACACCGTTGGGCTTGCCGCCGGAGCAGGTCGAGCCTCCGCGGCCCGCTGAGCGCCGAGTGGCGCGTTCCTGGCGGGACGAGCTGGAGGGACCGTTGACTCCCGATTTCACCCGGGAAGAGGAAGGGCCTCGTGAGGTTCCTCAGGCCCATCGACCCCCAAGGTCGCGTCCGCTCCCCGAGCCGGTGGCTCGTCCGTCCCGGGAACCAGCGACCGAGCGGCGTGACCTTCCCGTCGCTCCCCGGACAGGCCCCGCCCCTGCTCCGACCCCAGCGGCCCCGGCCGTTTCACGCTGGGCCCGGCTGGCCGCGCAGGCCGATCCCGTTGGCGGCCGTGGTCGGGACGACCTGGCCGGCCCGGTGGTGCCTGCGTTGGCCCAGTCGGGCGGTGCCGCCAGAGCGACGGCGCCGGATGAACGCCCCGTGGTGCCGTGGCCGCCTCGGTCTCCCTCTGGCCTGATGACGGCGGCGCGCCAACCAGAGGCGCCGGCCCCTCCCATCCCGGCCGTTCCGGTCCTGGAGCGCTCGGGCGAGCCCCTGCTGGGGTTGCGGGCGGTGCTCGAACCGGCCGGTTGGACGCTCGTCTGGATCAACCGCCGGAGGGGTGTCCGCGGCCGCGGGCCGGGCGGGGCCACGCTGGCGTTGGTGCCGGGACAGCGCCGGGCGACCGTGTCGGGACAGACCATGGTTCTTTCGACCGCGCCGGTCCTGGCGGCCGACGGTCGGGTGTTCGTTCCCCGCGATCTGTTGGAGGCGCTCCAGCCCGGCCGGCCGACGTTCTCGCCCGCGTCAGCCCCTGCGCCAAAAGAGGAAGGGCGGCTGGCTTCGGTTTCCCCGCAAGAACCCCGAAGAACCACATTGCCGGCTGCTCCAACGATGGCGCCGCGGTCTGAGCGGCTCCTGGTCAGGTCGGCCGGCTCGGCAGCAGGCCCGGCGATGGTGGAGGTGCGGCGCGTCCTGGAAGCGGATGGCTGGTCGGTCTTGTGGGCGGGGCCCCGCCACGGGGCGGTCTGCCGCAAAGGCCCCGGTCGGCTCCTGATCGTCGTTCCGGGCGATCCCATCGTCCGGTGGAATGGCGCCTCGTTGTCGAGTGATCCGCCCCCGGTCTGGCGTCGCGGGAAGATGTTCCTGCCGGCGACCGTGCTTGAAGCGGTGCTGGGCCGCCCCGTCGCGGAGGAGTGACATGGCCTTGCAGACGACATCGGCGACGGGCATTCGGGAGGGCGAAGCCGTCCATCTTCCCCGCGAGCTGCTGGCCAGGGTCTTTCGTTCCGTGTCCTACCGGAAGATCGGTTCGCAGGTGGAAGTCACCGCCACCTTGCTGGCTCCCCCGACCGAGGAATGGACGACGGTGCTGGCCATCGATGCCAGCGAGTCCATGCGTCCGCTGTGGGGCAAGACCCTGATCGGGGACATCCCGCTGCTCATTCAGGAACGGTATGCCAGGCAAGGATGGATGCGGGAGGAAGTCCGGGATGGGCAGACGCTGCGCATGCTCTTGCCCGAAGCCTATGACGATGCCCTGGCCAACGGCTATCTGAAATGGACGCCCAACGAGATCGAACGGCCCGGCCAGCAGTTTCTGGAGTTGCTGGCGGGCAAACTCGATGCCCGGCAGGTCTGCCGGTTGCTGGTCTTCGGAACGGGCGGCGACCCTGGCTGGCTCGACCTGGGGAAGGTGACCAGAGCCGAGGCGGTTGATCGCCCCCTGCCGGGCGATGAAGAGTTCGAGTTCGGCAGCGAGGCTCGTCTGTTGCCTCTGCTCCAGCATCTGGTAGAGGCAGCGACGGCCGTGCCGCGCACGCTGGTGGTGGTGCTTACCGACGGCGGGTTCGGCGATGCCGGTGAGGTCAAGGATTTTTGCCGCCAACTGGCTTCTCAGATCAAGACCAGAGCCAGGAACTTCATGAAATTCCTGGCGGTCGGTGTGGGGCCGCATATCCACCGCAAGGTATTCGACGACCTGGAGGGGTTCGAGATCGCTCCCAACCTCGACCTGTGGGATTATCTGCCGTTGGCCGAGATCAAAGAACCGGAAGATCTGCTGTCCACCATCTTTCCGGTCGATCGGGTGGTGGCGCCGGCGGCGGTGATCTGCGACCCGAATGGCAAGGTGGTCCAGGAGTTCCCGCAGGGGGTGCTCGGCAAAGTCACCTTCCGACTGCCTGCCGATGCTTCAGGCTTCACCATCCAGTTCCCGCCCGATGCTCGGGTCCTGGCGCAAACGCTCCGGCTGCCCTTCCGCAAAAGGGACCCCTGACTTCAGAGCCGGTTGGCGCCAGAGCCGCCGCCGCACCTTTTCGCTCTGAGGCGGCCACGCCAGGGGGCTTGCCACCAGCATGCCCCGAGGGCGGCAATGAGCCCTTGAATCGGCTGGTCGACCACGTGGCCGTTTTCCCCTTCACATCAGATCGATGCGCCGCCAGATGCCGTTCACGTCTTTGCGGACGAGGGCCGGGTTGGCATGCCGATCGACGACCTCGGCGAAATGCTGCTCGGTGATGCCCAGGGCGCGGCAGAAATCGCGCCGGGCCGCCGGGTCGCACACGTAATCGCGGTCGCGGATGTATTGCATCGCCTGCTCGCGGGTCAGCACTCCTTCGCGAACGAACCGACAGGCGATATCGGAGACCCGCTGGAAGCCGAATTTCACGAACTTGGTCCAGAGCTGGATGAGGTAGGCGACGCTGTCGATCTGGGTGAAATCTTCGATGCTGCCTTGACGAAACCACTCGCCGAAATCGGCCAGATCCTTGAACCCGTGGGCTTTGGCCTGGCGGTAGGAATCATGGATGGAATAGGGGTAGATCGCCCCCATGAAGATCACCTTGGTCTCGTCGGTGGTCGCGGGGTGGAAGATCTCGAGGGTCTCGCTCGTGCCATATTCGAAGGCGCTATTCTCGCCGAACACCACCACCTTGATGCCATGGGCCTTGGCGATGGCGATGGGAACGGTATAGATCTTCTCTTCGATCCATTTCAGGGGGTGGAGTTCGTTTTCGAAGTCGGCCCGCGTCCGCTCCAGGAAGGTCTGCGGGTGGCACCGGAACAGGATGTGGTCGAGATTGAACCGCTCGGCGATGTTCTTGCGGTTGTGCAGGCCGGCCTGGGTCGGGGTGAACTCGTCCAGTACGCTCACCAACAGGGGGTTTTTCACCCCATGGCGCTCGATCAGGCGGCTGACGATCATCGTGGAATCTTTGCCCCCCGAGACGGCGACGACGCATTCATACTCCGGATGCGTTCGATGCTCGGCGAGGAACTGCGTCAACCAGGCTTGCCGTCCGGCAAAATCGATGGTCTTCTTGGTCTCGGCATTGATGCAGGCGAGGCAGACTCCGTCGCGTTCCTTGAGGCCCGGCCGGGTGCCGAGAATGAATCCGCAGCGGGCACAGGTTCGAATCGTGCTCAGGCTCACGGTTTTTGCGGCTTCCTTTCAAACGATGAAGCGGGTCATTCCGGACTGGAACGGGTTCCGCCGAGAGGGGGAGGCGGGGTGCCGCCAAGGGGACCCAGAAAGAGCAAAGACCCGCACGAGCTGCGGGTCTCTTCTGCATTGCCGAGGGGGGGACTTGAACCCCCAAGCCCGAATGGGCATAAGATCCTGAATCTTACGTGTTTGCCAATTTCACCACCCCGGCGGGTTTCCCAAGGAAACTGGTGTTGTGTATCCTACCATACCTGAGGTCTGGTTGCAAGACCTTGTCGTAGAATTCTCCGGCTCGCTCGGAAAGGGAGGAGGTTGGGCGCGCTGGGGCCCGTCCCTGGCGGCGCCGAAGCCGAAGGCGGTTCAGTGACTCGACCCGGGTGGCGGGGCGGGGGTGGCGCAGGCCGGGGCCGCGGCGGGGGTGGTGGTGACCAACGCCAAGGCCCGACTGAGGCTGGCCAGCGAGTAGGGCTTGGGTAGGAAGGTGCCATGCCCGGCCAGCAGAGTGGGCAGATCGGCGGGCGGATTGGCGCCTGAAACCACGACGATGGGGACCAGGAAGCCTCGTTGGCGCAGTTCGAGCAGGAGGGTGCGGCCGTCCATCACCGGCATCACCAGATCCATGAGCACGGCCTTGACGGCCGATGGCGCTTCGAGGAGCGCGGCCAGGCCGGCGGCGCCGTTCTCGGCGACCCGCACCTGGTAGCCCAGGCTTTCCAGCATGTCTCGGGCATTCAAGCGCAGGCTCTCTTCGTCTTCCACGACCAGGATCAATCCGGTGCCGCGGATGGGGGTGCCTTCCGGGGCCCTGGCCGCTGGTGCGGGCAATGCCACTCCACCTTGAGGCAGGAGGATCTGGAAGGTGGTGCCCCGCCCCACCATGCTGCTGACGCGCACCGAACCCCGGTGTCGTTTGACCGCTCCGTAGACGGCCGACAGGCCAAGCCCGGTGCCCTGGCCGCTGCCTTTGGTCGTGAAGAACGGCTCGAACAGATGTTCCATCTGCTCAGGGGGAATACCCACCCCGGTGTCGGTCACTTCGATGCTCAGGTATTCGCCCACCGACAGGGGCAGCACGCCATCCAGCCGTTCGCCAGGCATGATGGCCAGCGTGCGCGAGGCGATGGTCAGGATACCGCCATGCGGCATGGCGTCGCGGGCATTGAGGCACAGGTTCAGGAACACGCTCTGCAGGTCGGCGGCATTGCCCATCAAGGTCGGCCGCGGGGCCTGCAGGTCGAAGCGCAGGATGACCTGGCGGGGCAGGCTATGCTCCAGCAGATTGCCGACATCGCGCAGGATCTTGTGCAGGTCGAGAGGCACCATTTCGCCCCGGTCGCGGCGCGCGAAGGTCAGGAGTTTGCGGGCCAGATCGGTGGCGGTGCGGCCGGTCTGCATGATCGTTTCGACGAAGCGCCGACCGGGGTCGTCGGGGGCCATTCGTGCGGCCAGCAGCTCGGCGCTGCCCATCATGCCGCTCAGCAGGTTGTTGAAATCGTGGACGATGCCGCCCGCCATCTGGCCGATGGCATCCATCTTCTGGGCCTGGCGGAGCTGGGTTTCGAGGGCCTGCTGCTCGGTGACATCCCGGAAGACCAGGACCACGCCAACCGTCTGGCCATGGCGGTCGCGGATCGGCGCCCCGCTGTCGGCCACCTGATGCTCGCGGCCGTCCCGGGCGAGCAGGAGGGAGGGGGTGGCCAGGCCGACCACCTCGCCCCGGGCCAGCACCTTCTGGACCGGATTTTCGACAGGGGCCCGGGTGGACCCATGGACGATGCGGAAGACGTCGGTCAGCGGGCGTCCGACCGCTTCCTGGCGGGACCAGCCGGTCAGGGTTTCGGCGACGGGGTTGATGCGGCGGATGATGCCCCGCTCATCGGTGGCGATGACGGCGTCGCCGATGGAGTTGAGGGTGATCCGCAGGCTTTCTTCGCGGTCCCACAGGTTTTGCAGCATCCGGCCCAGGGTGCCGGCCATCTCGCGCAATTCGGCGAAGGCCCCGAAAAAGGTGGGATCTTCGGTAGGCGCCACCAGCCGGGGCCAGGTCTCCCCGGGGTCGGGGCAGGCGGCGGCGGCCTCCACGGCTTGCAACCGATGGCGCAGGTTGTCCAGGGGGGTGGCGACAGCTTCTCGCATCAACCAGGCCGCCAGGATCACCAGCAACGACAGGCTCAAGCCGGTGATCAGCATCTCTCGCAGGATGCCCAGGCGCAGGCGGTGCCGGGCCACCTCGGGGGCCAGATGGATCGCCAGCACGCCCATGGCCCGTCGCTCTCCGTCATCGGCGATATGGATCAGGGTGGTTTCATGCACGGAGCCAGGTTCTCGCTGTGGGCGGTCGCGCGCCGGTTCCAGGCCGTCGGGGGTACGCTGCCAGCCGCAGAGAATGCGGGTTCGGTCAGGGGACCAGACCACAATGGCCTCGATTTCCAGGCGGCTGAATTCCGCCGCCAGGGTGTCCTGGGCCGCTCGCCAGTTCAATTCGAACAGGGGGCGAGGCAGGGAGACGCTCAGTCGGCGGGCGATCCGCTGCTGCAGATCAGCGAATTCCCTCGACAGGAGCAGGGTGCCGGCGTGGTAGCGCAACGCCGAGACCAGACAGACCACCGCCAGGCCGGCCAGAATCAGGGACAACGTGACCTTGCGGGTGATGGTCATGGCGACACCGTAGCCGAAGACAGCCAATCGGCCACCCCCGCACGGGCCAAAATGCGAGCGAGAGTGCCATCCTGACGCAGCCGACGCATGCCCTCATCGAAGCGACGAGAGATGTCATGGCTGCGCGGATCGCGCGGGCTGAAGCCGACATACAGGATGCCGCCAGGCTCGATCCGGCCGGCGCACCGCAATCGCCGAGTCGGAGAGGCCTGGCTGGCCAGGAGGTGGTCGACCACCACGCCATTCTCGACGAAGGCGTCGATGGTGCCTGTCTCGAGGAGACCGAGCAGGCGTTCAAGGGCCTCGGTGCCCTGGGTGAGGACCACCCGAGCGGAATGCCGGTGCTCGCGAACATATTCCTCGAGCGCATCGCAATAATAATAATCCTGTACCATGCCCAGGCGGATCAGATCGAGCGAGGGGGTGCCCTGCCACGTCCAGGTGGAGTCGGGGAGGGTGAAGAAACTGGGGCTGGTGATTCCGACCGGTTCTTGCGGGAAGGTGAAGTCCGGGGTCTCATGGCGTTCGCAGCAGAGAAGGCCGAGAAAGCGTCCATCGCGCGTTTCCTGGATGCAGCGGCTCCAGGCCATGGACGAATACCGCACCTCGAACCCCTGGGGTTCGAAGATGGCCCGCAGCAGATCGACCACATACCCTTCCGAGGCGGTGCCGGCGGTGCCGGCATACGGGGGCCAGGGGTCGGAGCAGAAAGTGAGAACGCGCGGTCGGGCCATCGCATCCTCGGTCGGCAGAACAGGAGGCACGAGGCGCTCGCCAGGGAAGAGGACCGGCTGATAGATCGTCACCAGCAGGGCCACCAGCGCCGCCAGGCCCAGGAGAAGGAACGCGCTCCGGTGCTCCATGTCCTCTTGTTCGCCTCTCATCGGGGCCCCTCTTCGCCCTGGGGTCCTCTCACTCTCATGTTACACCCGATCAGGGCGGCGATGGAAGTCCTCGATGATCAGCGCCGGGCCAGCCGATGGTGGGGTGCCGGCCGGGCCAGTCCTGGCCGAGCTACTCCCTGGAACGAAGGATCGGCCCTCGAACGGCGCGTGCCTGGTCGCGAATTCGGCCGATGCTCATTCGGCGAGTGATGGCGTTATTTCGCTGGCCTTGGCGGCGTCCGGCGCGGTGAGAGCCGGCGGGGCAGGACGAGACGGACAGGACAAGACCGCCGGCGGCGGCGGAGCGCGGTTCAGGGCGCCTTGGGTGGTCGGGGCGAGGGGGGCGGTGGCAGCGGGACGATGATGCACTCGCCTGGTTCGATCCAGCCGTCGTACCGCTGCGCCCCGCTCCACATCAGGTCTTCGAGGAACTCCGCGGCATCCTGGCGCAAGGCAAGGCCGACCGGACTGGCCATCGCCCGATCATGGGCGCCCGGAGCGGGCCAGTGCAGGAAAGCGTAATGATAGTCGCCGGTCAGCAACGTGAGGTAGCCGTCGAGGCCCCACGCTGGCAGGGTGCGCCGCACCTCGGCCAGATGCCGGTGCAAGCGGGCCATGAAGGTATCGGGGGGAAGGTGGGGGTGGCGCCGGCCCAGGTAGAACACGGTATGGCCGCTCGACCAGTCGACCGGTTTCCCCAGCAGGTCATAGGCCAGGCCGCGGGCCCAGGCGGTTGGCAGGCGTCCGGTGAAGGCCTGTGGCACCAGGCTGAGGGAAGCCGAACGGTCGAACAGCTCCCACTGGCTGTCCTGGTAGGCTTTGCCCTCGGGGGTGGCGTTCATCTGCCGGTAGAGCTGGCTCGACCGGTAGGCGACCAGGGAGATCTCATCGGGCAGCCCCTGCTCGCCGCCGTTCAGCGGCATGACCACCAAGCAGGCCTGTAGGCCGAAGCGGCCGGGCGTCTTCACGGTGGCAGGGATGAACCGGGTCGCCAGGTGTCGTCGGAAGGTGGGGAGATCGAGGCCGGCCCGGCGAAATCCCCGCCAGATCCAGAGCATGGGTTTGTCGGCACGAGCCGGGCTTGCCCCGGCCGGCGGCATCCCGGCTTTGGCGAGGAGGGGAGCGGCCCCACTCACCATCGCCAGGACCAGGCTCACCATCAACCCAAGCCGGACCAACCGCCGGTTCGGGAGGCCATCGGACCTGGGTTCGCACGTCGGGAGGCGAAGAGAGAAGGCGTTATCCATCACCCAGGCACTGTGCCATGAGGGGGGGCCATCTGGCAAGCCTGGCGACGTGCTGGCAGGAATTCGCCTCAGCCCTCTGGGGGACTCGGCGCTGCTGGACTGGACGCAAGGCGTCTCGCCCAACGGCGCCGGCCGAACTGCCCGCCGAACGCGGCGCGTTCGGGGGGCAGGACCAAGGGGTCCAGGGGCCGATGGCCCCTGGCGCCATCTTTGGACCACGAGGGAGCTGCTGCTCTATGATTTCTGGGCGACCTTTCGGGGTCGCCATTCACTCGGAGGAGGCTGGCGGGAATGCTCTGGCGGCGGTTTGACTCTGGGGGCGCAAGACGTGGAGATGTCCGGCCTTTTACCTGGCTGGTGAGGTGAGATCGCCGTCGGGGAGGCGCTGGTCAGGGGCGGGGGGTGGCCGCCCCGCGTGGGGCGGCGTGGCCGGCCGGACCCGTGGCGAGCGGTGGGGCGCCGGCGGCGACGACCACGCCGCGGCGGGCCGCTAGGGAGCCGTCGGCCCGGTAGAGGTCGGTCAGCGCGTTGAGCACGCCGATGCGGGCCTTGAGGGCGGCGATCTCGCTGGCGGCTTCGTCCCGCTGGGCCTGGGCGACCTGGAAGGCCGTGGTCTTCCCCACCTGGAACTTGATCTCTTCGGCCCGCCGCTTCTCGCGCTGGCGAGCCACCGTCTGCGCGGTCGCCTTGACCTGCTGCAGGGCGCGCTGCACCTCGAGGATGGCGCGCAACACTTCCTCCTGGATCAATCGTTGCAAATTGCGCAGGGCTTCCTGGCGCTGCTGCCGGCTGTAGCGGGCCCGCTGGTCGAGGGCCCGGGCCTGCCGGCGGCCGGGGGTCAGGTCGAACCGGAGCCCCGCCTGCAGGTCGTAGGCCCGCTGGCCGAATTCCTGGAAGGTCTCGCCGAAGGTCTGGGCGTATCCCGTCTTGCCGAGGGTCACGAAGAAATCGAGGCGCGGCAGCAGGCCGTTGCGCGTGCGCACCAGCTCGAGCTCGTCCCGCTCGAGCAACAGGCGGGCCCGCTGCAGTTCCGGCCGGGTGGTCAGGGCCTGGTGCAGGTGGGGTTCGGCTGACCGGATCTCGAAATCAGGGATTTCCGGCAGGTCGGTGAGGGTCACGTTCGTCATCCAGAAATGCTCGGCATCAGGATTCACCAGACGGAGCAGGCCGATCCGCGCTCGTTCCACGGCGCTCTCGGCGTTGATGACCGCCTCCTCGCGGAGGGCGACTTCGGCGGCGGCCGCGGCCAGTTCCGATTCGGGAAGGCTGCCCAGGGCGATGCGACGGGCGGTCTCCTCCTGCTGCTGGCGGGCCAGCCGGGCCGACGAGCGGACGATGGCCAGCTCCTGCCGGCTCAGCAGCAGCTGCCAGTAGGCGTGCTCGACCTCGGCCAGCAGGGCCAGCACGTAGCCTTCCACTTCCTCCTGGGCGACGCGCACATCGAGTTCGGCCTGCCGCACGCCGACCAGATTGACGGCGTGGCCGGCGCCGCGCCGCAACGGGTGGGTCAGGTCGAGGCCCAGCCGGGTGTCGAACAGGTTGGGCGCGCGCGCCGAACGACCGCGCGTCATGGTCAGACCCACGGCCACCCGGGTGCCCGACGGCGAGGTGCGCGACCAGCCGGCCTCGGCTTGCGTGCGGTTGCTGATGTTCTCGTTGATGGTGCCGGTCTGGGTGATCTGCTTGCCGAGCCGGTCCGACATCGACCAGGCGGCCGTCACCGTGGGATCGAAGGCGATTCGGCCCAGTTCGATGCCCTGCTCCTGCCGGCCGATCTCCAGCCGTTTGACCTCGAGGTCGGGCTGGTGTGCCAGGGCGAGCGACAAGGCTTCGGCCAACGACAGCGACATGGTGGTTCGCGAGGCCACCGCCGGGGTGAGCAGGTCGGGCTCCTCCTCGGGGATCACCACCGACGGATCGAGCCGCAGCCCGGGAGGCAGCACCGACGAGATGGCCTCCAGGATGTGGGCGGACGACAGCGCGGCAGGCGGGGCCGGCCGCTCACCAGGCTCGTCGACTTGCGAGGGGGAGGGCGCCGCGACGAGATCGGGGCTGGCGCTGGCCGGTGCCTCGGGGGCGACCACCGCGGCGCTCGCGGCCGCGACCGCCCCGCTGGCGAGCCCCGCTGGCGTGGCGGAAAGGTCCTGCGTTTGGCCCAGGCAGATGGTGGGCCGACTCGCCCACCACACCAGCAGAATCAGCACCAGCCGCAGGCGGGCTGGCATGCCATGGCGAAACACGGGGAAAAGGGGCTTCACACCTGCACCTCCTGGGCCGCTCCGGCCGCTTCGGCCGGTCGGACGCCGGACAGCCGGCGGACGATCAGATAGACGGCGGGAATGACGAGCAGCGACACCGCGGTCGAACAGAGCAGGCCGCCGATGACGACGCGCGCCATGGGCGCCTGCACTTCCCCGCCCTCGCCGAGCCCGAGGGCCAGCGGCACCAGCCCCAGGATCGTGGTCAGGGCGGTCATCAGCACCGGGCGGAACCGGTCCAGGCCGGCCTCGAGCAGGGCGGGCACCACGTCCCGGCCCTGGCGCGTCAGATCGTTGGCGTGGTCGACCAGCAGGATCGAGTTGTTGACGACGATGCCGCCGAGCATGATGCAGCCGATGAACGACTGCACGTTGAACGAACTGCCGGTCACGACCAGGGCCAGGATGACCCCGATGGCCGAGAGGGGAACCGTGAACATGACGATCAGCGGATCGAGCAGCGCTTCGTACTGCACGGCCATGACCATGTAGACCAGCAGCAGGGCCAGAATGAAACTGAGCAGCAGCTCGCGATAGGCTTTCTGCTGCTCCTGGTAGTCGCCGCCCAGGGCGAGGGCGAACCCGTTGGGCAGCGGAATGCGCCGCAGCCCTTCGCTGACCTCGGCCAGGACCTCGCCCAGCGCGCGGCCGCCAGGATCGGCGGTGACGTTGACGATGCGCTCCTGGTCGAGCCGTTCGATCTGCTGCGGCCCGAAGCGCGAGACGATGCTGGCCACCTGCCGCAGCGGCACCTGCCTGCCCTCGGCGTTGGGGATGGTGAAGTCGAGGATCTCCTCGAGGGTGAACCGCTCGGGATCGCGGGCCCGCACCAGGATGCGGTATTCGTCGCCGCTCTCCCGGAAGGTGCCGGCCGGCGTGCCCGACAGCAGCGTTTCGATGAATTCGGCGATGCGGGCCACGGTCAGCTTCTGATCGGCCGCGCGCGCCCGGTCGATGCTGATCAGACGCTCGGGGGCGCCCGCTTCGCGACTGATCTGGACGTCGGTGATCCCGTCGATCTCGGTTTGCAGCATCTTCTGCACCTTGCTCGCCAGCGCGTCGGCGACGTCGAGGGCATGGCCCCGGACCTGCACCTGGATGCGATCGGTTCCCCCCGCCATCAGCCGGTTGACGAACGAGCCCTGTCCTTCGCGAGCGCGGATGCGCACTCCGGGCAGGCGGGCCAGGGCGCGGGCGAGGTCGCTCGCCACCTGCTGGCTGGAGCGGCGCCGCTGGCTGCGCGGCACGAGCGGCAGCCGGAATTCGGCCCGGTAGACGGCGCTGTTGCCGCCGCCCATCGGGCCGCCGCCGCCGCCGATGGTGGTGACCAGCGTGAGCCGTTCGGGCACTTCCCGCATCAGCATCGCCTCGATCCGTTGCGCCATCGGCTCCATCAGGGATAACCGGGTGCCCACCTCCATTTCGGCGGTGACCCGCACGTCGGCCTCGTCGGCCGGCGGCATGAACTCCCGCGGAATGCCTCTAACCAGCGTGAGCGCGGCTCCCAGCAGCAGGGTCACCAGCAGCAGGGTGGCGACCGGCCAGCGCAGCGCGAGCGTGAGCATCTCGAGGTAGCGGGCCTGGAAGAAGCCCAGGACGCCGGCGGGCCAGGCGGGGCCGGCCGTGCCCGTCGGGCTCGCAGCACCGGTTCGCGGCTCGTCCGGGCGGGGTCGGCGTTCGCCGAGGATCTGCGCGCAGAGCATGGGGACCAGCGTCAGCGCCACCACCAGCGAGCAGAGCAGCGAAAATCCCACGATCCAGGCCAGTTGCTTGAACATCAGGCCGGTCATGCCCTCGACGAACAGCAGCGGCAGGAAGATGACCACCGTGGTCAGGGTCGAGGCCAGGATCGGCATCGCCACCTCGCCGGCGCCGTCGATGGCCGCCTGCTGGATGGGCCGGCCCTGTTCGCGGAGCCGGAAGATGTTCTCGAGCACGACGATGGCGTTGTCGACCAGCATGCCGATGCCCAGGGCCATGCCGCCCAGCGACATGATGTTGAGGGTGAAGCCGTTGTGATACATCAGCACGAAGGTGGCGACGATCGACATCGGAATGGAGATCGCGATGACGATGGTGCTGCGCAGCTCGCCCAGGAACAACAGCAGCACGATGATGGCGAGCACGCCGCCGTAGATGGCCGACGAGCTGACGTTGGCGATCGACTGGCGGATGTACTTCGAGGAATCCATGATGGGGCTCAGATGGAGCTGCGGCAGGTCGCGATTGATGGCCGCCACCTCGGCCAGCACGCGGTCGGCCACTTCGACGGTGTTGCGCCCCGACTGCTTCTGGATGCTGATGCGCAGGCCCGGTTCGCCGTTGATGCGCACGAGCGAGCGGGTGCGTTCCCAGCGGTCCTCGATGTCGGCGATCTCCCCGAGCCGGATGCGGGTGGCGCCATCTTCGCGGATGACCACGTCTCGCAGCTGGGAAACCTGGAAGAATTCGCCCGGGGTGCGGATCAGATACTCGAACTTGCCGACCTCGATCAGGCCGGCCGGCCGGCTGAGGTTGTCGGATTTCAACCGGCTGACCACCTGATCGGGGCGGATGCCCAGCGCCTTCAGCCGCTCGACCTGCAGATTGACGTGGATCTCGCGCTTGCGTCCGCCCATGATGTCGACCGTGGCCACGCCGGGCAGACGTTCCAGGCGGTATTTGACCTGGTCCTCCACCAGCTTCAGCAGTTGCACCGGGTCGAACTTGCCGCCGCAGCCCAGGAACATGATCGGCGTGTTGGCGAGGTCGAACTTGCGCAAGGTGGGGCGGGCCACGCCATCGGGCAGCCGAGCGAGGATGCGGTCGATGCGGTCGCGGATGTCGTTGGCGGCGGCATCGAGATCGGTGCCCCAGGCGAAGGTGACCCGGATGTTGCACCGGCCTTCGCTGGAGGTCGAATTCAGCTCTTCGACGCCGGGCACGGCGGCCAGCGCTTGTTCGAGGGGGCGGGTCAGCAGCGTTTCCACCTCGACCGGGCTGGCATTGGCATATTCGGCCGACAGCGAGATGGTGGGATAGGTGATATCGGGCATCAGGTCGATGGGCAGATGCTGCAGAGAGACCGCTCCGAAGATGACCACGATCAGCATCACCATGGTGATGCCGATGGGATGACGGACGGACCAGGTCCAGGGATTCACGGGGTCACCCCCGCTTCGGCCGTTCCGGAGGGAAGATCGGCCGCCGAGGCGGAGGCCGGGAACCGCGGAGCCGGCTCGGCGACGCCACGGCCGCCCGAAGCCGCGTCGGCCGGCGGCCGCGGGGTGTCGCCGGGGGCGGCCGGCCGCTCCGGCTGGGGCGTGGGGCCGCGGTCGCGCGGCGGCTCGGTACGTCGGCCGCGCTCGCCGCCCTCGCCGCGTTCTCCGCGTCCCTCGCGTTCTTGGCGTTCGCCGCGCTCTGCCCGTTCCCCGCGCTCGCCGCGGCCGGCAGTGCCGTCCCGCGCCGGTTCGGCCGGGGGGGCATCGCCCGGCAGGGCAACGCTCACCCCATCTTCGAGCAGGTGCTGCCCAAGCACGACGACCGGTCCGGTCAGGGCAGGCGAGGCCACCTCGGCCCATGGTTCCTGGATGATGCCGGTCTGGATGGGGATGAAAGCGGCGGTGCGGCTGGCCAGATCGATCTGGAAGACGCCAGTGGTGTTGTTGCGGGAGACCAGGGCGGCAGTCGGCACGGCCGGTACGGCGGTTCGGCGAGCGTAGGTTAAGCGCACATCGACGAACATGCCGGGTTTGAGGAGAGCGGCGGGGTTGGGAATCTCGATCTCGGCCCGGGCTTGCCGGGTGACGGGGTCGAGCAGCGGGGCGAGCCGCACCACCCGGCCCTGGAAGACCTGGCCGGGCAGGGCCGCTGCCCGGATGTCGGCGGTCTGTCCCACCCCGATCTGGAAATACTCGCGTTCGACGACATCGATGACGGCCACCACGGTGCTCAGGTCGAGGACGGTGACGATCGGGGCGTTGGGGGACAGCAGGGCCCCGACGTCCTGGAAGCGGGCCCCGATGTAGCGGACATCGGGGGGACCGGACCAGGCGACGTCGAGCCGCGTGTAGCCGAGGCGGACCTCGGCGGCGCGCACCATGGCCTCCTTCTGGGCCACACTGGCCTTGTTGACCTCATGCCGGGCGGCCCGGCTGTCGTACTGGGCCTGGGCGGCGTCGACCTCGGCATCCGAGGAGACCTTCTGCTGCCGCATCTTGAGCACCCGGTCGAGTTCGCGCCTGGCCACGTCGAGGAGGGCCTGGCTCTCGACCAGGTTGGCCCGGGCGATGGCCAGGTCGGCGCGGGCCTGGGCCAAAGCCTGCACGTATTCCTCGTCTTCGATCTCGGCGATGCGGGTGCCCGAGCGGATCTGATCGCCGATGTCGACGAACAGCCGTTGCAGACGTCCCGCCACTTTGCTGGCCACGGTGAACTGCGAGCGGGGCAGGAGCGAACCGGTGAACCGCCCCTCGGCCACGAGGTCCCGCATGGTCAGGGAGGCCACTTCCACCGGCACGGCCGTGGCGAGGCCGGGGCCGCGCGGGCCGCCGCGGCCTCGGCGGGCGCCGGCGCCGGAGCCGGGGCTGGCGGTGAGGGCGAGATAGGCGAGGCCGCCCAGGGCGGCGAGCAGAGCGAGGTAGAAGAGCGCGCGTTTCATCAGGCTTTCCTTTCGCGGGAACGAGACGAGCGGGACGAGCGGACGGGCGGGGGCGCGGCCAGCCAGGCTTCGGCATTGGCGTGCATCTTCTCGAGGCTGCGGCGCAGCGCCCGCTGTTCGTCGGCCTCGAGGCCGCCGAGCAGCACGCGGTGCCAGGCGGCCAGGGCTCGATGGATGAGGACGGCGGCCCGGCGGCCTTTCGGGGTCAGGAAGACGAGCAGCTTGCGGGCATCGGCCGCGTCGGCGCGCCGTCGCACGAAGTTCTGGCTTTCCAGCTTCTGCAGGGCGCGGGCCACGGTGCCTTTGTCGAGATACAGGGCGTGGGCGATGGTGTCCTGGCAGAGGCCGTCCTGGCGGGCCAGCAGGCGCAGGAAGGGGAACTGGCCGGCCCCGATGCCGGTGCCGTGGAGGGAGATGGCCATGGCTTGCTGGCCGGCCCGGTAGAGCCGGGCGATCCAGCCGCCGAGGAACATCGGAGGCGTCGAGGGCATGGTCTTCCTTTCTGCAGCGAGTCGGGTCAGGATATCGCAAAATCGTTGCATAAGCAACTATTCGTCGACCGTTCAAACCCGCCTACGTCGGGGCGGCGCCTGGTCGGCGGGGCGACCGGTGCTGGCGATGCCGGGGTCGGGAAGGAGGCGGGAGGGGCGTCGCGCGCTGCCCGGCGGCGCTCAGCGGCGCGGCGGCGGAACGAGGAAGAAGGGGGCGTGGCTGCTGGTGAAGGCGGGCGGATCGCGCCGCAGGATGGGGGCGATGGCGGGGTGGCGCCGGAACTCGCGTTCGAGGAAGCGTCGTACCTGCGGCCGATTCCAGCCCCGGGGATGGGCGAACTCGAGGTACAGCCCGAGATCGCCGGCCGTGTAGGGCCGGGTGGGCAGGGTGGCCGCCTCGGGGGCCTGGCGCGGGAGGTTGAAGATGGCTACGTTGAGGAAGCTGATCCGTTCGGCGTGGGCCGCGACGAAGTCGCGGGTGCGCCGGGCCGCTTCCTCATCTTCGGCCGGGGTGCCGAACAGCAGGTAGACGTAGGTGCCGATGCCGGCGGCGTGGAGATGGGCCAGGATGCGGGCGGCGGTGGCGAGGCGGAGGCCCTTGCGCAGCTCGTCGAGCACCGCCTGATCGCCGGATTCCAGACCGAGCTGGAGCATTCGGCAGCCGGCTCTGGCCAGGAGCCGGCAGAAATCGGGGTCGTCGAGCGGCGGGGCGAAGCGGGCGAAGCCATACCACGGCACGCCCGGCGGATGGGCCGCCAGTTCCTGCAGGACGGCGGGGTGGATGGCATCATCGAGGAAGTGGAGCAGGCGCGGCCGGTAGCGGTTCACCAGGGCGGCGAGCCGTTCTCCCACCAGCGCGGTCGGCAGGGGTCGATAGCGCTGGCGTTCGAACGTCTCGGGGCAGAAGGCGCAACGCGCATAGAAGCAGCCATGGGCCAGGCTGAACGGCAGGACCAACCCGGGGGACAGATACTGGTCGAGCGGGAAATCCGAGAAGTCATAGGCCCAGGTGGTGGGGTCGTCCACCGGGGCGGGTGCGGGCGGGGAAGGTTCGGGCGGGGCCGGCCGGGCGGCCTGCGGGAGACCATCCGCCGAGGTCGGGGCAGGGCGAGGCTGAGCAACGTCAGGGCGAGGGGGCTGGGAGGCGCTGGCGAGGGGAACGGAGGCGGGCGCTGGCGGGGCGGCCAGCAGCGCCAGCAGCCCGGCTTCGCCCGGCCCGGTCAGGAGGTGGTCGGCCAGCGCGGCGAGGCCGGCGGGCGGGCGGGTTCCCCTCGCCAGCCAGGAGGTGATCAGGCCGCCGCCCAGAATGATGCGCAGATCGGGGCGGAGCTGGCGGGCCAGCCCGGCCAGGGCGGCGGCCGCCAGGGCCTGGCTCAGGTAGTTGACCGACAGGCCGAGATGGGTGATCTCGCGCTCGAGCAGGCGGTTCCGGAGGGCGGGCTGCAGGACGGCGACGGCGGGATGGGCCAGCGGGTCGGCTGCCAGGCGCTGGAGGTCGTGGCTCGAGGTGGGCTCCCACTGATCGTGAGTGCAGTCGGTGAGGCTGAGATGCCACCCACCATCGGGGAACGGGGCCGTGGCGCACGGGAGGCGAGCCAGCCAGCGTTCGAGGTCGCCGATGGCGCGGCGGTAGGTGTCGGGGTGGGCGAACAGGCGGCCATCGCGCAAGGCGGCGAGATGGTGGTCGCGGTCACGCCCGGCGCGTCGCGTCCAGGTGTCGGTGGCCAGGCTCGGGGCTTGGAGCAGCGCGAGCAGGGCCTCGAGGTTGGCGTCCCAGACCTCGACCTGGCGGCCGGCCGCGCGCAGGGTGCCGGCCAGCCGGGCCAGGCCGGCCGGCGGTTCGCAGGGTCGGACCACCGGCGGGTGGACCAGCAGCAGGCGGGGCGCAGGCGACATGGCGATGGTCATGGTAGCACGGCCCCACCCTGCCGGGAACCAGATGGCTCGTCAGGGCGGGGCAGGGCGAGGCGGTGGCCCTCCGGGCCAGCGCCGGCCTTGGAAGGGCGGTGAGCGAAGATTGACCCCCTCCCCTGCGGAATGACCGCCAGGGGCCACGGGCCCCTGGACCCCTGGTCGCGGCCAGCCGAACGCCAGGCGTTCGGCTGGCGGAGCGGCCGCTTCGTTGTTGCAATGGCCGCGCCGACCTCGCGGCCGACGAGAGTTTCGGTTGGGGTGGGTCCTGCGGACACCTGGTGAGCTTCACTGGCGATTTGGTTCGCGGTATAATACCAGTTAGGAAGCTGGAGGTCTTCATGCCCTCGATTCAGAATCCACCGGAGGTCTTCGGAGAGGGTCCTCTTGCCGGCCGGCGATCGACATCCGATGGTGGCCCGCGGGGATTCACCGTCGTCGAGGTCGTGGTGGCGGCGATCGTGTTGGTGGTGTTCGCGGGGGGGGCGTGGTTGATCTATCGCGGGGTGGCCGGAGCGGTGCGCCAGAGCAGCTGGAGCATGACCGCCCAGCAAACCGCCCGCCAGGGTCTGGCCTTCCTGCGCGAGGAAATGGCGCGGGCGACCTACCGCTCCGAGGTCACCGTCAATTCGGTCGAGACCCAGGAGAACGACTACCAGATGGAGCTGGTGCGCGGGCGAACCACCGCCGGGCCGGGCGTCACCGTTCTGGCGCGCTGGGCCATCTGTGCCCCCTTCACCGACAAAGGCGGCTACGTCTTTCGATCGTCCCTCGTTTTGAATGGCAGCCGTTTGCTCTATTCCCGGACGCAGGTCGAGCCCAGGACCGGCAGCGTGCCCAACGAACCGGCGATCGCCGACAAACTGCTGATGGAGGATGTGGCGGCCATCACCCTCACCCCTTCCACCACCCCGGGTGTGGCCAGCGCGACGCTGCTGCAGATCGAGGTCGAGCTGGCCGATCCGCGCCACCCGGCCGTCCGCGTCACCGAGCGCACCGCCGCCAATGTCGAAGTCCGATGGAAGGATCTGTGAACCGCATGCGCCCTCGTTGCCGCTCCGGAGTCAGTCTGATCGAGATCATGGTGGCCGTGGCCATTCTGGCCTCGTTCCTGCTGCCGACCTTCCACCTGCTGGTCAGTTTCACGGGGGCATCGCGGCAGCAGAAGGTCGAGGGGCTGGCCGCCAACCTGGCCAAGGAAGAGATGAACTGGTGGCTCTACGTGGCCAGCGCCTCCTATTACGCCACGGCGGTCGATCTCTCGAAGTGGAATACGCGCCTGGGCACGGTCGAGATCGATGGCAATCAAGTCGAACTGGCGATGAAGGTCCGTCGCCACGAAGGAACCCGCCTGGTCATGAATTTCCCGGTGTTCCAGTGGCATGATTTCGTCAACGGCGGGGGCGGCTACGGGCCGTGCCGCGACGGGATCGAGCAGCGGGTCCTGGCCTCCGGCACCGATGTGACGATCCGCACCGAGCGTCTCGACCAGTTGTCGCCCGAACGCGCCCGGCAGGTCGATTTCTACGACCTGCTGCTGCGGGTGCGGTGGAAGCTGCCCACCGAAGCCGACTATGCGCCGGCCAATACCCGCTACCTGCTGTCGCGGAGGGCGATCCTGCCGTGACCTGCCCAGGCCGCTCTCCGTCTCCGTGGTGGCGCCCTTTCCTCGAGCCCCTGGCCCGCCGAACGACCGGGCCGGCGGGCGCCCCCCCCTCTCGCCCGCACCTGTCCGCGGCCTGGCGTACCGGTCTGGCCCTGCCGTTGGTCATCCTCTTCGTGTTCTGCACCTTCACCTTCGGCTCCTATCTGTTCTTCTTCCGCAAAGAGATCAAGCAGCAGAACATGCTGGCCTTCCATGCCCTGCAGGCCGAGTTCATGGCCCAGGCCGCCATCCAGCACGCCCTGCTGAAGATCCAGTTCTTCCGGCAGGAGGTCTTCGACGCCGGGGCGGCCGAGAAGGGGCTCTGCCCCTTCCAGGCGGTGCGGGCCCAGGACACGGTGCGGGGCGGCCCCAACCGCTCGGTGGTCGCGCTCGACATCCTGCGGGGCGATTGCACCAGCGCAGCGCTGCCGTTCGCCAGCTTCGGCGAGCCCGAGGTCGACCCTCTGCTGCAGACCTGGGAATACCAGGTGGCATCGCTGAGCGTGCTGTCGGGCTTCTCGGATGTCGATTCGACCAGGAGCGCAGTGCGCGTACAGGTGGTCCGGGTCACCGGCGAGGGCAAGGCCATCGACCCGGTGGGCGGCCGCGGGGCACGCACCGAGACCATGACCAAGACCTTCCATCTGCGCCGGGCCAATTGACCAGAATGTGTAAAGCGTACAAAAGAGTGCCATAATGGTATCTGGTACTTATCTGAAGGAGGGACCCATGAACCGTCGATCCGCCATCCTGAGGCTCCTGCCGGGGTTGCTGGCCCTGGTCGTCCTGGCCGCTCCCCTCGCGGCCTGCGATCTGCCGGCGGAACCGACCGCCGCCGCCGTGCCCGACCGCACCACCCCGGCCTACCGGGCGGGGGTGGTGTGCCTCAACGACCAGCGGACGAGCTCGCCGTATCCGCTCTACGTGGTGCCCGAGACGACCACTCTGAAGATCGACACGCTATGGGACCCTTACGACCACGGCGATGGCGGGGCGCATGATGACGGCAAGTACACTTGGGTGATCAGAGCCGGCATTTCTCCGCTCGATGCCTACGGCATGCCTTCCGGTCGCGGGTTCTTCCCCATCGAGGAGATGGCGGCCTTCTTCAACGTCAGAGGCAACCGCAACGATCAGAACGAGGCAGTGGCCCGCGCGGTCGGCGGGTATCCCTCGAACGCCTTTCTCGCCTGCTCTGACAAACCCCATCTTTTCATCAATGCCGCGTTCCTGAAATCGGGCCGACGGGTGGCCATCAATCTCGAGCCTACCGTCCACACTCCGGCCTGGGCCCAGCCCGCCATGCTCTACCCCTACAGCGAGTTCCCCAGCCGGCAGTTCCAGGCCGATCCCGCCCTCGATCGGGTGCTGCCCGATCCGACCGCGCCCCGGCCCCGGCGCACCGTCATGGAGGGGGCCTACAAGCATGAAGTGACCCTGCAGCCCGGCTCGGTCGGTATCTACATGGGAGACACCAGCATCGGCATCGAGGAGGTCGATCCGCGCCAGTACCGGGCCTACCTCCACGAGACCACCCCCAACGTCACCGTGACCGGGATTCCGCGCGACCCGACCGTCGACGGACCGCACTATACCGTCGAGTTCCCGACGCCGACCGCCGGCGCCTCGGCGTTCGTCAAGACCAAGGTCGATTGCCCGAGCGTCGGCTATTATGTGCGCGAGGTCTACTGGTGCTGGACGGAAAAGGTCGAAACCTGGATCTCCTCCGGCAGCCTCTGGCTGACTCCGCCGGGCAATACCTATTCCTACACCCCGCAGGTCAGCTATCGGAAATGCAGCGTCCGGATCAACGTCACCTGCTACAAACCCGGTGGTGGTCCGGGCAGCATCGATTATCTGGTGACCGACACCCGTCCGCCGTTGACCGCCAAGATGGTGCTGAACGGCGCCAACCTGGTGTGCGGGGCCGCCATCCCCGATACCGACTTCGCCTTCACCTTCGTCGATACCCATCCCTTCGGCGACGTCCCGTTCGAAGTGGGGCCCTACCGAGAGCCTCCTGTGTACACCCAGGACCCCAGTCGGGTTCTGCGCAACTTCCGAGTTTTCTATTCCTATCCGGAGTTCGAGGAAGGAAAGACCACCCCACCGTTGCGGGCCCAAGATCTGGCCCGGCATGACCCGCTCGGCCCGTTGTCCTTCGCCCCCCCCAACGGTCGCCAGGCCGGCGAATTCATCGGCACCTACTACACGCCGAAATGGGTCTGGAAGGAAGCCGAGGTGCTCAACCCCACCTATCGCACTCGCCAGCTCACCCTCAATGGTTCTTCGGTGCTGGGCGGGCTCGAATGGAACATCACCGGCAAGCTCCGGTTCAATGCCCTCGCGCCGCGCTACCTGGCAACCAAGGGGCCCGATGCCGACCTGAGCCGGCAGGCCTATTCGGCGCATGGCCATCAGTACCCGGCCCCCGGCTGCACCAGCGCCGACGAGGTCAAGCGCTTGCTGAAGATGTTCGCCGTGGTCTCCGACTCGGTGGGACATCGGTCGGCCTTCTACGACGAGCTGGTCGGCATGGTCGGCACCACCGACGATGCCCAGGCCCGCAGCTTCGAGGAGTTCCTGACCCGGCCCAATGGGTCGCCGGTGCGGACCGAGTTCTCGAAGGTGCCCGACATCACCGATGCCATCCGGGCCTCGACCGGCCAGACCATGGTCGGCAACGAATATCCCTGGCAGCGGTACTTCAACTACGAGGTCAAAGACGGCACCGGCGGCAGCACCGCGCCCGCCCTGTCGCGGCCCGAGATCCAGGTGCTGGTCTTCGACACCCGCAACAACCGCTATCACCTGTTCGGCGATCGCGATCCGGCGCGGCGCGACTATCAATTCACCACCTACTCGGCGAGTTCCTGGTCCGATCAGTTCAAGCTCTTCTACAACGATCCGGCGGGCGGGGCCGATCTGATGGATGCCTCGCCCAAGCCGGCCTTCGTGGCCCAGAACACCTCGCGCTTCCTGTTCTACATCCGGGCCTGGGACAACCTCAACACCTTCACGCGGCCCCACCAGGGCATCCGCACCGTTAAATGCACCATCGAGGACTTTGCGGCCCGCCCCGCCGAGCTGGAAGCGGCGGTGGCGCGCTGCGACGGCACCAAGAGCTATGATTATGCCGACCTGCTGGCCAATCCCGTGGTCTGGCAGTTCCGGGAGGCCAACTGCGATGCCCGCGGCAACCCGCTCGATGGGAAGAACTGCGCGGTGCGGATCACCGCCACCGACTTCGCCGGCAACACCCAGGAGATGGTGATCAAGTTCTATTTGATCCCCGATGGGACGGCGGAGAGCACGATCCGCACCCTGGAAGAACGACACCGCCGCACCGAATGACCGGTCACGCCGAGGAGGATGCCATGCATCGGGATTCCCACCACCCATTCTGCCTGCGAACCGCGGGGGCTGGCAGGGCGCGGCCGCCGGCCGCCAGTCGTCCCCGGCGGTTGCGGAGGCTCGTCCTGGCGCTCGGACTGGCCATCGGGCTCGCCGTTGGTCTGACCGGTCTGACCGGCCTGGCCGGTCGGGTCGGGCCCGGGGCGGCCCTCGCCCAGGATCTCACCGCGCAGATCTTCGCCGACGGCATTCGCTTGTACGGGCAACAGGATTATGCCGGGGCCATCACCTATCTCGATCAGGTCTGCCGCATGCAACCGCAGCACCAGCAGGCCCGTTTCTACCTCGTCCACTCCCTGGTGGCGGTCAAGCGCTATGACGAAGCGCTGCGGGAAGCCACGGCGCTGGCCGCGCTCGATCCGGCCAACCAGCAGTATGCCACCCTGGTCCTCCAGATCCGGAATCTGCTCGAGCAGGCCCGAGGCGCCACCGCCGCCCGCCCCGCCGCCGGCGCGGTCCCCCTCGACGCCCTCCTGCGCGATCTCCTCGATGGCTCGTGGAAGGCCCAGGCGGCGGCCGCCGCCGATCTGGCCCGTCGCGGGGCGGCGGTGCTCGACCCCGCCCTCGAAGCGATCAAGGCCCGGCCGGCCCGCGATCCGGGCCGGCGCCGTCTCGAGACCGCCCTGGCGAAACTGGCCGACCCGCAGGTCGATGATCGCCTCCTCGAGCGTCTGAGCGATCCCCATCCCGCGGTGCGGGTGACGGTGGCCCGCCTGCTGGCCGAGCGGCGGGTGGAGCGAGCCCGGCCGCTGCTGGAAGCCGGGCCGGCCGACGGCCATCCCGAGGTGGCGGCCGCCTTCCGCGAAGCAGCGGCCCAGCTGGCCGCTCCCGCCCCCGTGGCGACGAGGCCCGCGGCGGGCACGGCGCGGCCGGCGCCCACCACGCCCGAGGGGCGGAAAGCCCAGGAGCTGTTCGAACGGGCGCAGGCCGCCCTGGCGAACCGCCAGTTCGAGAGCGGGTATTCCCTGTTCATGGAAAGCTGTGAACTCGATCCGACGCTCCTCGATGGGTCCACCGACGCCATCATCCAGGCGGGCATCGCCTGGTATGGCGCTCCGGAACGGGAAGCGTCGGGCGAAGCGCTCATTCGCAAAGGCATCCTCCAGTTCTTCAAAGGGGACTGGGCCGCCGCCCGCACCTCGTTGACCCGGGGCGTGGCCCGCAAGCCGCCGGCCGATCTCGAGAAGAAAGCCTGGGCCTACCTCGAGAAGGCCAAGCGCCAGGAGCAGCTCGAGGCCGAGCAGGCGACGATGACCCCGCCTCCCCCGCCCGATCTGGCGGCGGTGTCCGCCGCCGCGGCGGGCCAGAAACCGGCCGGGAAAGCGCCGGCCACCGCCACCATGACCGCCGTCGCCGGCGAGCCCTCGACCGACGGTCCGGGCCGGCCGGGGACGGAGCGGTCGATGGCCGGTCCCGAGCCGCGGCGGCCACCAGGCCGGGAAGAGCAGGAGCTGATCCAGGATCTGCAGCATGGGTCGGTCGCCGACCAGCGGTTCGCGGCCTTCCGCCTCGGCCACATGCGCTATGCTTCTCCCGAAGCGTTGCAGGGGCTGGTGGCCGCCCTGCAGGCCGACGACCTCATCGTGCGGGCCAACGCCCTGGAATCGCTGGGCAAGCTGGGTCCGGCCGCCAGTGCGGCGGTGCCGGCCATCCTCAAGGCCATCCAGTATGATTCCGACATCTTCAAGGTCAACGGGCTGCGTTCGCTGGCCGGCATCAAGGCCGACCCCGAGGTGGCCTTCCCGGTGCTCGGCAAGGCCCTGGCCGGCAGCAGCGAGAATGTGGCGCGCGCCGCCAAAGAAGCCTTCGTCGCCTATGGGCCGGCCGCGGTCGACTATCTGAAAGACCTGGAACGGAGCGACGCTGGCAAGGCCCGCGAATGGGCCCGGGAAGCCCTGGAGGAGATCGAGAAACGGGAGACCGACGAGTGAGCCTCGCCCCATGGCCATGAAACGCCAGCCCGCCTATCGGCCGGAAGACGGCGGTCTGCCCAGCGGGCCCCTCGAGTGTCTGCCGGGGGTGGGGCGGCGCCTGGCCTGGGACCTCATCGACCTGGGCGTCCATCTGATCGAGGACCTGCGCGGGGCCGATCCCGAGATGCTCTATCGCCATCTCAACATCCTGCGGGGCCAGACCCAGGGTCGGTGCGTGCTGTATGCCTTCCGGTGCGCGGTCCATTTCGCTTCGACCCCGCATCCCACGCGGGAATCGCTCAAATGGTGGAACTGGACCGATGCCCGCCTGGGGAAGCTCGCTGCCCGTCGCTAGCTTCTCCCCCTCCGCAAGAGGGCGCCCGGCCTTGACCGGTGTTCCCAGCCCCGGCTTGGCGGGAAGGTGGCGGTCGCCGGCGCCGCGGGGAGCCGGCCGATCCCACGCCCTGGGCTTGGCGTAGCCAAGCAGAGGGTGAGCATTCCTGTCGCGGACGAGAGGGGCGGTTTGACAGAGCCGCAGGCATTCCCTATACTCGCTCATCCCATTCTGAATCTATGCGAAGCGAGGCGAGACGATCGTGTGCGGAATCCTGAGCATCCTCGACCTGAAGGGCGATCCCAAAGCCCTGCGCAGCCAGGCGCTGCGGCTGGTGAAGCGGCTGCGCCATCGGGGCCCCGACTGGAGCGGCATCTATAGCGATGAACGGGCCATCCTGGCCCATGAGCGGCTGGCCATCGTCGATGTGATGTCGGGTTCGCAGCCGCTCATCGACCACGAGCGGGGCAGCGTCCTGGCCGTCAACGGCGAGATCTACAACCACCGCGAGCTGCGCCAGCGCTTGCAACGGCCGCACCCGTTCCAGACCGAGTCCGACTGCGAGTGCATCCTCTACCTCTATGACGAATTCGGCCCCGCCTTCTTGAACATGCTCAACGGCATCTTCGCCTTCGTCCTCTGGGATCCGAAGCACGACACCTGGCTGGTGGCGCGCGATCACATCGGCATCTGCCCTCTCTACATGGGCTGGGATGGCGAGGGCAACCTCTACGTCGCCTCCGAGATGAAGGCCCTGGTCGATGTCTGCAAGCGCATCGAGGATTTCCCGCCCGGGCATTTCTGGCGGTCGACCGACCCGCACCCCGTGCCCTACTACCAGCCGACCTGGGCCGAACCGGGCCGGATCCCTCGCGCGCCGTACGATCCGGCGCGGCTGCGCACCGCGCTGGAGCAGGCGGTCAAGCGGCAGCTCATGTGCGATGTGCCCTACGGCGTGCTGATCTCGGGCGGCGTCGACTCGTCGATCATCGCCGCCATCGCCGCCAAATACCGGGCCCACCGCGTCGAGAGCGGCGATCGCGACCCGGCCTGGTGGCCCACCCTGCATTCCTTCTCGGTCGGCATCAAGGATCGCTCGCCCGACCTGAAGGCGGCGCGGCAGGTGGCCGAGTTCATCGGCTCGACGCACCACGAGATCCATTTCACCATCCAAGAAGCGATGGATGCCATTCCCGACGTCATCTACCACCTCGAGACGTTCGACATCACCACGATCCGGGCCGGCACGCCCATGTACCTGATGGCGCGCAAGATCAGAGCCATGGGCATCAAGATGATCCTGTCGGGGGAAGGCGCCGACGAGGTGTTCGGCGGCTACCTGTACTTCCACAAGGCGCCCAACGCCGTCGAGTTCCACGAAGAGCTGGTGCGCAAGCTGTCGTTGCTGCACAAATACGACTGTCTGCGGGCCAACAAGGCGATGGCGGCCTGGGGCGTCGAAGCGCGGGTGCCGTTCCTCGATCGCGAGTTCCTCGACGTGGCGATGGAGATCGATCCTGCGGCCAAGATGTGCGGGCAGGGGAAGATGGAAAAGACCATCCTGCGGCAGGCCTTCCAGGGCTACATCCCTGATGCCATCCTGTGGCGGCAGAAGGAGCAGTTCAGCGACGGCGTCGGCTATTCCTGGATCGACACGCTGCGGGCCCACGCCGAGAAGGAGGTCACCGACAGCCAGATGGCCAACGCCCGGCACCGCTTCCCCGAGAAGACCCCGGTGACCAAGGAAGGCTACTGGTATCGCACCATCTTCGAGCACCACTTCGGCAATCCCTCGGCGGTGCAGTTGATTCCCGACGGGCCGAGCGTGGCTTGCAGCACGCCGACGGCCATCCGCTGGGATGCCGCCTTCGCCAAGAGCGCCGACCCGTCCGGCCGGGCCGTCCGCGACGTGCACCAGCAAGGTCTGCCGGCGGCCTGAGGCGGGCGCGGGGGGGCCAGACGGTCGCGCTGGCGCTCCCCGATCGCGGCGAGGGAGGAATTGCGACCAGGGGCAGCCTGAGAGTCTCGACCAGACAGCCTGAGAGTCTCGCTCCGGCGGCCTCAGTGCCCGGTCATGATGTCGATCATGCCATCGACGCCCCATTCCCGGAACTTGCGGATCTCGGCTTCGACATCGGCGGGGTGGTAGGTCGATGGCGAGTTCCAGATGGCGATCTTGCCGTAGGGTTTGAGGGCCTGCACGATCTCGCGGGTGACCATCTCGGCGCGCAGCGGGAACATGACGGGCGGGCCGGCCGCCCGGGCGTAGCGGATCATCTGATCGACCTGGCGGGCGGTGTAGTGCCCGTCGGGCGTGGTCGTCTGGACGCCGGGGCTGAGGTTGATGAGGCACTGGGGGAAGGCGCGGCGGATGGCGGTCAGGCGGTCGTCGCTCACCGGCTGCGTGCGCAGGGCGCCGGGCCGATCGCCAGCCTGGCCGGGCCCCGGGTCGGGGATGCCGATGTTCATGATCAGCCGGCGGGGGTCGACGCCTTCTTTCTGGAGCAGAGCGATACAGGGAGCGATGGCGGCATTCGCTTTGAAATCGAGCTTCAGGCCGCGTCCCGAGGCGTTGGCGATCTTCACCCAGTCTTCGAACAGCAGCCCGTTGGTCTGGTAGGGGTCGTGGGCGGTGATGGGGCGCCGCTCGCCGGGGATGGGCAGGTGGTCGCGCAAGGGGCCTTCGAGCCGGACATCGCACTCGAGCCAATCGTAGGGCCCGCTCAGGGCGGCCTTCAGTTCGCCATAGGTATTGGTGCGGTGGGCATTGCGGGCCCGAGCGATGTCGCGGCCGGGCGGCCAGGCCAGGTCGGGCCGGGCCCTGGCCAGGGCGAGCAGCTCGGCGCGTCGGCGCTCGGACAGGCGGGCCTGCGAGATCCAGCCTGGGAGATGGAAGATCTCGGCCAGAAATCGCCTGGCCTCACCGAACCAATGACGGGCCGTGGCGGTCCACTGTTGGACCTGGCCGGTGGCTTTATCCCACAGGCCCTTGGCCTTGTCGAGCCAGCTCCGGCTGCCGGCGCGGGCGGGCTCGTCGAACGGAGCGGCGGCGGGCGGGGGCCCGGCGGCCTCGGGGGCGGTGGTTTCCCCGGCGTGGGGTGGCTGGACGATGGCATCCTGGAAGGGGGTCGCCGCCTGGGCGCTTGCTCCCAGGCAGGCTGCTCCGAACCAGGCGACCACAAGGGCGAACGACAAGGCAGACCGCAGGCCGAACGGTGTTCGCTGACGCATGCGCAGAACTCCTCTTGGTGGTGATCGAGTCCCATTTCAATGGTACACTCTTCATGGGCAAACCACCAGGTCGGCGACACCAGGCTCTAGGATTTCTCGGCCGATCACCGAGGCCGGGGGCGAACCTGCCCTGGTCGCGCTGGCGGGCGTCAGGCCCACGGACCGTCCGGTTCAGCCCGTGGGCAGGACTTGTGCCGGAGGCGGCAGTTGCAGTACAGTGAGGGCCGTTTCCGCCGACGACCAATCGCACCATGGGAGGCGCCATCATGCCAGACATCCAGACGACAACCACAGCCAAAGGCCCCGCGACGGCGACGGTCACGGGCGGCTTGCCCCGCCCGCGGCCGGCGAAGGTGGTGTTCTTCGGTCTGGGCGCGGTCGGTTCGGCCATGCTCATCTGCCTGTCCGAGCTGGCCGAGCGGGATGGGGTGCCCATCCGGTTCGTCGTCTACGTGCGCAGCCCCGAGGCCGCCCGGGATGCGTTGTTCCATGCCGAGCGCCTGTTCGATCGCATCGATTTCGTCGGCCTGCCGGAATTCGATTCCGTCTTCGCGCTCGAGCCCAAGCACGAAGCCGAGCTGGCCGGGGCGACTCTGCTGGTCAATGCCGCCCTGCCCCGGCTCAACGATCCGATCATGGAGCTGGCCCTGCAGATCAGGGCCCACACCCTCGATCTGGCCTCCGACATGTACGATGCCGAGACCGAGCGCACCCTCACCTTTTCGCAATACCGATTCGACCAGCCCTTCCGGGAGAAGGGGCTCGTCGGCCTCATCAACATGGGCATCTCCCCGGGCGTCACCAACTACCTGATCGGACGGCGGCTGCACGAGCTGCGCAAGGCCGAACGCAAGGATCTCGAGATCGAGAGCGTCGATCTGTTCCTGCTCGAGGACATCGACTCCGACTCGATCGTCTTCTCGTGGTCGCCGATCGTCGCCCTCGAGGAGCTCGCCCAACGGCCCCGCATCTTGTACAAGGGCCGCATGCAGGTGCTCGAGCCGTTCAGCCAGGCCCGGGAATACCTCTTCCCCCATGAGCCGCGGCCGTGCCGGCAGTATCCGCTCTATCAGGAAGAGCTGCTGTCGTTGCGGCGTTCCTTCCCCGAGATCGATTCCATCGCCATCTACACCGGCGGTTCGGAGGTCGAGCTGGTCAAGGCCCTCTACCAGCTCAACCTGCTGTCGAAGCGCAGCCTGCCCAACCAGCCCGAGCTGACGGTCGAGGCCATGGTCCGGGCCATCCTGCCTGGCATGAACAAACCGCGGCGCATCGAGGAGTACCTGCGCAACGGGGTCATTCGCCGGGCGCATTTCGCCGCCGCCGCCGAGATCCGGGTGTCGGAAACCGTGCGCAACGAGCGGCAGACCGTGATCGAGACGGTGGGGCTCAGCTATCTGCGCTACCGTGAACTGCTCAATTCGCCGTATGCCGGGGCGACCTACATCTCCTATCCGACGGCGGTCGGGGCGGCCATCCTGGCCTGGCATGCGCTCGAGACCGATCGGGGCGATCCCTCCGTGCTCAACGGCATCCTGACCGGGGAAGACCTCGCCCGGTTGATGTCGCGCGCCCGCGCCGATGCCATCCGGCGCGACCTCGTGGCCTGGGACATCGACCTCTTCGAGAGCCTGCGCGACGCCTCCGAAACCTGAAGGGCCGCGCCATGTCCTGCCGCCGCCCGGCCCGTGGGCCGGCCGCGCGGGCGCCGGCGGGCCGGCGCGCGGGACGCTCCTGGCCGCGGTCTCCGGCGAGGGTGACGTCTTGGCCGGGTCCTGGCCGGGCATCCCTCCGGGAACCAGCGCGCCCAGGCCATGCTCCCACTGGGGCTGGCGGGCTGGGCAGATCCCTTGCCGGGCGCTCCTCCAGGGGCCCCCGCGCCCCGGTCATGCCCCGACAGGATCTGCCGGTCGCCATCTGCCGGTCGCCGCGAGAACCGAAACAGCAGGAGCGCGGCCGGCGTTCAGATGTTGACCTGACAGAGGGGGCAGGCGACCGATCGGGCGAAAGGTCAGTGCGTTTCCACCATCTGCATGACGGTTCGGATGGTGGTGGTCGTCGTGGCCAGGATCCCGGGCTGGTCAGGCACCGGGATCTGGAAGGTGAACCGCGAGTCGGCTTCGGTCGAGACCACCTGGCCCAGGTCGGGGTCGAACAAGGTGCGTCCTTTGCTGACCGCCCCCGGCTGGCCCGGGGCGTTGCCCCCGTCGGCGAGCAGGAGTTCGGCCTCGAAGGCGGCGCATGACCGCCCCTTGAACGTGGTCAGGCCGGCGAAGGTATAACGGGTGCGGGTGCGCACCGGCGGCTCGCTCCTGGTCACGGCTTCCTGGACCCAGGAATCGCCGATCCGGAGCGGGTGCTCCGGGAATTGCATCTGGGCGAATTCCGAGCCCTGCCAGCCGCTGCTGCCCGAGATGAATTCGATCACCCCGCGGCGGTCGATCGTCAGCATCGAGCGTTGGCCTTCCTCGGGCAGCGGGGCGGTTTCGCCATCCTGGGTGACCCGGGCCGACTCGATGGTCAGGGCCATGGTCGCCAGCCGGGGACCGACCTCGAGGGTGCGCTGGACGATGCGCATGTCGATCTGGATGGGGTTGCTGCGCAGGCCGTCGGGCATCTGCACCTCGACCTTGCCGCGCACGGTGACGGTGTAGACCAGGACCTGGTCCGCCTGGAACCGGTATTGGAAGGGAAGGCCGGCAGCAGGATCAGCCATGAGCGGACCTCCGGTGACGAGAATGGCGCTGGCCAGCATCAGGACCAGCCCGCGCAGGAGCGGTCGGTGAACCGGGCGGCGAGCGGCGGGATGCCGGCGTGGTCCAGTGGGCAGCTGGGGCAGGGGAGGGGGTAGGCAGGATGGTTGGGAAAGGAACCGCCGCGACGCGAGAAACAAGATTTTCACCCCAGTTGTTAAGGATCGAACGGTTTCCTCCGAAAGGGGAGTATAAGGTACCCCTGTAGGGGATGCAACTTTCCACTGGGGAGGGCGGGCCAGATGTTCTTGACACCCCTGGTTCCATGTTTTACAATAACGACCAAGCCGAGCGGGTTTCGTGGTTGCCGCTGGGTGGTTCTGTTCCTGGCGCTCTGGGTGGTCTCTTCGGCCGAAGGGGCAGCCGCGGGGCGTGACGGGTTTGACAAAGTGCGGTTGGCGCCGAACGTCGAGTTCCTGGACGGCACCGCCATCGATCTGCTGGTCGGCCTCCGCCCGCTGACGGCCCCCGCGACCGACCGCGCCGCGGCCGGGCCCGAACCGGGCAAGGACTCCGCCACCGGGAAGGCCCTGTCCGACCTGCTGGTCGATGCCGAGTCCGATTTCGATCTCGAGAAAATCTCCTGGACCGACGCGGAGGAGGAATCTTCCGGGGCGGCCGCCACCCCACCGGATGACCTCGGAACCCTCGAGGACATCCTCGACCTGGAAAACCTGGAACAGGCCCCGGGTGGGCTCCTTCCGGAATCACGGGAGGCTGTTCCCCTGGCCCTCGACGGGGTCGCGGGAAGCCGTTAGCGGGACAATTCGAACGGGAGGGTGCCATTCATGAGCCAGATCCGCCGCCGGAAGCGGTACTTCATCAAGCCGGGGTTCCAGAGCCGTTTGACGGCGATCTTCATCCTGATCGTCATCATCGTGGCCAACATCGTCGGGGCCCTGGTCTACGGCATCTCCATCGAGAAACTCGAGACCAAGCTGGTCGTCGAATCCAAGCTGCCCATCGATACCTCCCAGCTCGGGCAGGCGCTCTTGCCGGGGGTCGTGGTGGCCGAGCTGATCAGCATCCTGATCGTCGCCTTCATCTGCATCTTCGTCACCCATACCATCGCCGGGCCCGTCTACCGCATGGAACGTGTGGCCCGCAACATCGGCGAAGGCGATCTGACCAACTTCATCAAGCTGCGCCCGAAGGACGAGCTGAAAGACCTGGCCGATGCCATGAACGACATGACCATGGGTCTGCGCAACAAGGTCACGTCCCTGCGCGAGGCCTCCGATCGGCTGCTCAGCGCGCTCGAGCGCGCCAAGGCCGCCGGCAAGGTCGACAATGAGATCCTCGAGGCCGCCAAGGCTATCGACTCGACCTGCAAGGCGTTCGTCCTCGAAAAAGACGCTTCCGAAACCGAATCCGCGCCCGCGCCCGCCCCCACGGCGGCCTCCTGACCAACGTCGTTCGGTTCCCCGATCACCTCTGAACGGTGCCCCCGCGGCGCCGTTCAGCCGTTAAGGCGACCTCTGGCGGCGAAGGTTCCGGCGTGTGCGGCCAGCCTGTTCCCCGAAGAGAAGGGGGCCGTAAGGCCGGAGGAGCACCCAGTGGACGGGGAGGCGGGGAAGGGCGCGCCGGAGGTGGTCGCGCTTCCGGTCACGCGCTTCCGGGTACGCGCTTCCGGTCAGGCCACGTCGCCGGGCAGCCGCTCCAGCGCATCCCCGGTCAGGCCCTGCCGGAACTGCCAGGCCGGATCGGGAGCGGGGAAATCCTCGCGGAAGTGGGCGCCCCGGCTTTCGCGGCGGGCTTCGGCGAAGCGGGCCACCAGCGCCGCCGCCGCCCGTCGCGAGCGGGCGGTCACCCGGGCCGGAGTGAGGTCGGTCGCGGGGCGCGGGATCTGGCGCAGGGCCGGAGCGAGCTGCGCGACGGCCGTCGCCAGACCGGGCCCGGTGCGGAAGACGCCCAGGTGGCGCGCCAGCAGCTCCGTTAGGTCGAGGTCGGTCGCCACCGCCTCTCCCTCCCACGACAAGGGGGGGCTGGCGAGTTCGAGTTCGGAATCGATCGGTTCGACCGCGTCCTCGCGCATGGCTCGCGCGGCGCGTCGCCCGAAGACCAGGCACTCCAGCAGGCTGTTCGAGGCCAGGCGATTGGCGCCATGAACCCCGGTGCAGGCGACTTCCCCGGCGGCATAGAGCCCGGGGCGGGTGGCGCGGCCGTCCAGGTCGGTCAACACTCCTCCGATGGTGTAGTGGGCGGCCGGGGCGACCGGGATCAGATCGCGGGCCAGCGAGAGCGAGAACCGGGCCAGCAGCTCTTCGAGGCCGGGGAAGCGGCGGCGCAAAAACTCCGCCCCGAGGTGGCGGGCATCGAGCAGGACGAAGGGATCGCCGGTCCGTTGCATCTCGAGCAGCTCGGCGCGGGCCACGATATCGCGGGGAGCCAGCTCGGCGAGGGGATGGTAACGCGGCATGAACCGCTCGCCGGCACGGGTCACCAACAGGGCGCCTTCCCCGCGCAGGGCTTCGGTGAGGAGATAGCGCGGCTCCCCGGGAATGACCAAGCCGGTAGGATGGAACTGGACGAACTCGAGATCGGCCACGGTGGCGCCCGCCGCCCACGCCATCACGATGCCGTCGCCGGTGGTCACGGCCGGGTTGGTGGTGTCGCGGAAGAGGGCGGCCAGGCCGCCGCTGGCCAGCAGGGTGCGCTCGGCCACGACCTGCACCGGCTCGGCCTCGCCGCTCTGCCAGCCCCACACCCCGGCGACCCGGGTCGGGGTGGTGAGCAGATCGGCGGCCAGGAACCCCTCGATCACCCGGATGCGGGCTTCGGTGCGGACGCGCTCGCACAGAGCCCGTTCCAGCTCGCGGCCGGTGGCGTCGCCGTGGGCATGCAGGATCCGCCAGTGGCGGTGGCCGCCCTCGCGGGTCAGCAGGAGGCGATCGCCCTCGCGGTCGAAGCAGGCGCCCCAGGCGATCATGGTGCGGACGGCATCGGGGCCTTCCCGCACCAGCAGATCGACGGCGCGGGGGTCGCACAGGCCGGCTCCGGCCACCAGCGTGTCGCGGGCGTGGTCGGTGGGACTGTCGGCTTCGTCCCAGACGGCGGCGATGCCGCCCTGGGCATAGGCCGATGTGGCCACGTGCAGGCGGTCCTTGGTCAGCACCAGCACCTCCTCCCCGGCTTCGGCCAGGGTGAGGGCGGCGGTCAGACCGGCCACCCCGGAGCCGATGATCAAGTGGCGAGCGCGCCAGGTCTTCATGCGGGTCGGCCTACCAGAACAGCGAGCCGCGCGCCTTGCGCACCACCGACTCGGGGGTGTCGCGGGCGGTGACGGGCAGTCGCTTGATGCCGAACGGGTCCGATCCCGGCTCGTTCGATCCGGGCCGACTGGTGAAATGCAACTGGAACCCCGCGTGGCGAGCGGCTTGCCGGGTCTGGGCGTTGTACTTGCCGTAGGGCCAGGCGAGCGCGATGGCTGGGTGCCCCAGAATCTCGCGCAATCGCGCCTGCGACTGGGCGAAATCGGCCGTCACCGCGGGCAGCAGGGGATTGGGGGTGGAGCGGAAGGCGTCCCAGATGCGCATGGTGTCGGTGTGCAGATCGTGGGTGTGCGACCCGAACTCGAACCAGCCCGACGCCGCCATCTCCTTGATCTGGGCGGGCGAGAGGTACCGGGTGAACTGCGGCTGGCGCCCCAGCCGCGAGGTCACCAGGAAGACGATCATGGGCAGGCGCAGGCGGCGAGCCACCGGCAGGGCGTGATGGTAGAGGCTCTCATAGCCGTCGTCGAAGGTGATGGCCACCGGGTTGGGCAGATCGGGCAGCCCGCCGGCCAGAAACAGCCTGATCTGTGGCAGAGTCAGCGGTGTGAACCCGGCGCGTTGCAGGGCTTCCATCTGCGCGGCGAACTGGGCCGGCGTACAAGAGACGTCAGAGGTCGTGGGATCTTCGAGGTGATGGTAGACCAGCACCGTCAGCGCTGGCGCGGCCTGCACGCCCGGCGCTGCCCCCAGCCAGGCCAGGCCGACGATGACGGCCCAGAGGACCCAGGCGGCAGGAGCGGCAGTGCCCCCCCGCCCTCCTGTGCCGGAAAACCACCGAGTGGACGGCGCGGCGGCGGGAGGCGGCCCTTCCGGGCGGGTGAGCCGTCGGGCCGGCGAAGCGGGGGCGCCCGCGCCCCCGCCAGAAGGGAAGGGCCTGGACCGCGGTCGGTCCAGGCCCCTGGCCATCGGGAACAACGTGCCCCTCACGGTCGCATCAGAGGGCTTTCTTCAGAATGTCGACCTTGTCGGTGCGCTCCCAGGGCAGGTCGAGGTCGGAGCGCCCGAAGTGGCCGTAGGCCGCGGTCGGCCGGTAGATCGGCCGGCGCAGGCCGAGGTGCTTGATGATGGCGCCGGGCCGCAGATCGAAGGTATCGACGATCAGCTTCTCGATCTTCTCGGGGGCCAGCTTGGTGGTGCCGAAGGTATTGACATGCACCGACAGCGGGCGGGCCACGCCGATGGCGTAGGCGATCTGGATCTCGAGGCGGTCGGCGATACCGGCCGCGACGAGGTTCTTGGCGATGTAGCGGCCCATGTAGGCGCCCGAGCGGTCGACCTTGGTGGGGTCTTTCCCGGAGAAGGCACCGCCGCCGTGGGAGGCCATGCCGCCGTAGGTGTCGACGATGATCTTGCGCCCGGTCAGACCGGAATCGCCTTGCGGGCCGCCGACCACGAACCGGCCGGTCGGGTTGACGTAGAACTTGGTGTTCTTGTCGATCAGCTCGGCCGGGATGATGGCCTTGGCGCATTTGGCGATGAGGTCTTCGGTGATCTGGGCGTGGCTGACCTCGGGCGAATGCTGCGAAGAGATGACCACCGCATCGATGCGGGCGACCTTGCCGTTGTCGTACTCGACGGTGACCTGGGCTTTGCCGTCGGGGCGCAGGTAGGGCAGGATGTTCTTCTTGCGCAGCTCGGCCAGCTTGCGGCAGATGCCGTGGGCGTAATAGATCGGCGCGGGCATCAGGTCGGGGGTTTCGCGGCAGGCGAAACCGACCATCATGCCCTGGTCGCCGGCACCAGTGTTCAGCTCTTTGTCGGCGGCCTTCTCATCGGCGTCGACCGCCTTGTCGACGCCCTGGGCGATGTCGGGCGACTGCTTGTCGATGGCGACCATGACGCCGCAGGCGCGCCCGTCGATGCCCCATTCGGAATTGGTGTACCCGATCTCGATCAGGGTCTTGCGGACGATGTCCTGGATGTCGACATAGCACTGGGTGGTGATCTCGCCCATCACGAAAGCCAGGCCGGTGGTGACGGCGGTCTCGCAGGCGACGCGGCCGTAGGGATCTTGTGCCAGGATGGCGTCGAGGACGGCATCGGAAATCTGATCGGCAACCTTGTCGGGGTGCCCTTCGGTGACGGATTCAGAGGTGAAGAAATACCGCATGGAAAAAGGCCTCCATTTCGCAGAAGTCTGGCGAGTATAGCAGGCAGAGCGCTCCTCGTCAAGCCTGCTGCGATCAGAACCGCCAGCCCATCGACCGCGCTCGGCCGTGGATTCATGCCCCGGGGGGCCGGAGCCTGCCGGCCGGTCGGGCCAGCCGGGGGGATTCTCACCTCGGATTCATCTCGAATACAGCGAGTGGCCGCGATCGTCGACGACCAGGAAGGCGGGCAGATCCTGCACTTCGATGCGGCGCACCGCCTCCATGCCGAGATCAGGGAAGTCGATGATCTCGGCCTGCCGGATGTGCTCGCGGGCGAGCAGCGCCGCCGCCCCGCCGATCGTGCCCAGGTAGAACCCGCCGTACTGCTGGCAGGCCTGGGTCACGCCCGCCGCCCGATTGCCCTTGGCCAGCGTGATGAGCGACCCGCCCTGGGCCATGAAGCGGGCGAGGTAGTCATCCATGCGCTGGGCGGTGGTCGGGCCGAAGCTGCCGATCGGGTAGCCGGGCGGGGTGCGGGCCGGCCCGGCATAGTACACGGGATGCCGCAGAAAATACTCGGGGAGCGGTTGCCCGGCCTGCAACCGAGCGTTGAGCCGGGCATGGGCCACGTCGCGGGCGACCACCATCGGTCCGGTGAGGGATAGGAGCGTGCCCACCGGCAGTCTGGCCAGATCGGCCCGGATCTCGGCCAGCGGACGGTTGAGGTCGAGGCGCACCGGGGCCAGGGTCGGCACGGCGGCGACGCGGTCCAGCCAGCGGGCGGGATCGGTCTCGAGCTGCTCGAGCCAGGCGCCGCTCGCGGTGATGCGGCCGACCGCCTGACGATGGGCGCTGCAGGACACCCCGATCGCCACCGGGCAGGACCCGGCATGCCGCGGCAAGCGGATGACCCGGGCGTCGAGGGCCAGCCAGCGCCCGCCGAACTGGGCGCCCAGACCGAGATCGGCGGCGATGGCCATCACCTTGGCTTCCCAGGCCGGGTCGCGGAAGGGCCGACCGTGCTCGTCGCCGGTCGTCGGCAGGTGGTCGAGGGCTCCGGCCGTGGCCAGCTTGAGCATCTTCAGGCACATCTCGGGCGAGGTGCCGCCCACGACGACGGCCAGGTGGTAGGGCGGGCAGGCCGCCACCCCCAGCGCCGGCAGCCGGGCGCGCAGGAACTCCTCGAAGGCCTGGGGAGTCAGCAGGGCTTTGGTTTCCTGATAGAGGGCCGTCTTGTTCGATGACCCGCCGCCTTTGGCCAGGAACAGGAAATCATAGGCCGCCCCCGGCCCGCAGCCGATCTCGATCTGAGCCGGCAGGTTGGTGCCGGTGTTGGTCTCCTCGAACAGGTCGCGCGCGGCCATCTGCGAGGCGCGCAGGTAATCCTGGCGGAAGGTCCAGGCGATGCCCTCGCTGAGGGCCGTTTCGTCGTCGCCCCCGGTGAGGATGCCCTCGCCGCGTTTGGCCAGAATGGTGGCGGTGCCGGTGTCCTGGCAGAGGGGAAACACCCCCTCTGCCGCGATGACCGCATTGCGGATCAGGCTGCCGACGACGAACTTCTCGTTGGGATGGGCCTGCGGATCGTCGAGCACGCGCGCCCACTGCTCGAACTGGGACGGCCGCAGGAAGAACGAGATATCGTGGAACGCGGTCGCGGCCAGGTCGGTCAGCAGGCGCGGCTCGATGGTCAGGAAGGTGCGGCCGGCGGCGGCGATGGGGCTGATTCCTTCGTCTGTCACCTTCCGCCAGGACACGCCGGGCGGCGCGAACGGCGAGGTTCCGACCTCGGCCGCCGCCGCGTGAGACGGATGGGCGGTCGAGGTACCAGATGCCGATGTCGGCGTGGAAGCAGCTCCTGGGGTCGGTGACGGCAGGTCGGTGGTCATCGCGGGGTCTCCTCGTGTTCGGGGTGGTCGCTGATGTAGCCGATGTCTTCGAGCCCCGCCGCCTCGCGGTGGCCGACCATGCCGACCAGCAAATACTCCTTGTGCAGGGGGTCGAAGATGAATTCCTTGATCAGGCGGAAATTCTCGATCTGGCCGGAGGATTTGATATGGGTGCGGGGGCCGGTGCAGACCATTTCCCAATCCCCGATCCGCAGGCGATTCTCGCCGGAAGGCCCGATCGGGACATCCTGGGCGATCACCGCCAGCACTTTCTTCTCGAGTTCGGCCAGATCGATCTCGGGTTTTTCGGGGAACTTGATGACGAAGCCGTGCTTGACGTCGGAATGCAGCACGGGGCGCTGGTAATGATAATCGGTGGCCAGGATGTGGCTGGTGATATCTTCGGCCGAGTGGGCCATCAAACGGAACCGGATGGTGCGGTCGACCACCGCCTTGATGCGGGCGGGCTCCGGGCCGAAAATGGTCGGGCGGGCCACGATGACTTCTTCGCCCACCCCGAACAGCAGATGGGCGTTGTGGCCCAGGGCCTCGTAGATCAGGTCGAAATGCTCGATGATCACTCGCCGGCCATGCAGCAGGGCGGTCTGGATCGCTTCGATGATTTCGAACTGCTGATGGAAGGCCAGTTCAAAGCGGACATCGAGATGGAAGGTATGCGGGGCGAAGAAATCTCCCGGACGAAAGTCGTAGATGGGGGTCGGCCGCAGATTGACCCCTTCATCGTCGTTGGTCAGCTCGAGGCCTGGAAACAGCCCTTTGATGAGGGTCGATTTGCCCGCGCCTTCCCCTCCGATCACCCCGATCAGCAGATCGGTCGGGTACAGATAGCGGTGGGCCAGCTCGGCCGCGAGCATGTACAGCCGATACCGACCGCGGGGGGCGTAGTAGGTCGCATAGAGCAGGGTATCGATCTGGGAGGGGTTGAACGAGAAGATGCTGGGAACCTGCATGGCCTCATCCTCAGGCGGTGGCGGGAAGGCCGAAGGGCCGCGGGACGGTCATGACCGGGGCTGGTCGGGGGCCGCGGGGTCGGCCTCGAACTCGATGTCCAGCAGGGGCGCGTGCTGCTGCGCGCCGTAGATATCGGTCTCGCCGAGGGCCCCGGACGGGATCCAGCGCCGGATCGTGATCTTGATCGCCTGGGCCGGGGCGAAGGGAATGATGCCGAGGATATCTTCCGGCTTGATCCGGAACAGGCGGCAGATCAGTTCGGGATTGATGATGTGGCGGGCCCGGAAGGTCTCGAACCAGGCTCGATCTTTGAAGATGATGTCGAACGTCAGCTCGAACGGCCCCGAATTCTTCGACCGGATGACCTTGGCGACGTCACGGATGTTCATGCGCATGCGACTTCCTCCTGACGGGGCCGATCAGCCCCCGACCTTCTCGACGGTGCAGGGGAACAACTGCTGCTCGTCGGCTTCCATGAGGTGGTAGATCGAGAACTCGAACACCTGACCCATCCGGATGTCGGAAGGGGAGAAGGGGAACGCCAGGTTGCCGGCGGTCGAGATGCGCCCTTCGTAGCCATAGTGCAGCAGGGTCGAGCGGGTCACGCTGCACAGGGTGTCGGCCTGTTCCTGGGTCGGACCCACGGCGTCGATGATCAGGCAGAGTTCGTGCGGGTGCATCTGAGCCGGCGGCAGGGGCTCGAGCGGCCCCATGACCCCATTCTTGCCGTAGACGTGGAAGAAGATCCGGCCGTCCAAGCGGTCGCGGCTCATCATCGCCCGCACCTGGCGCTCGACCTCGGGCAGGATCTGCTCGATCCTGGCGACCATGATCGGATCGCGCGTCCCGGCGATGCTGATGCTGCGGAAACCGGTGGGGCGAACGCCTTCGAGCTTGACATCGGGGGTAGGGGCGGGTAGGAACCGGCTGCCGCGCACCTCGACCCGCCGATCGTCGATCTGGGTGAACACGCACTCGGTGAGATCGAGCAGGCCGCCGGGGCCGGGCAGGCGACTGGGATCAGACTTCTCGTACAGCGTGTGCGCGGCGGCCGATTCGCAGGTGAAGCGGCGCTGCTCGCTCAGCGGCTCGAGAATGAAGCTGTCCTCGCGCAGGATGCCCAGGGCGCAGTCGGCGCCCGAGCCGGGTGTGGCGGCGATGGCGGCGCACTCCAGGATCTTGCCCATGTGCAGGGCCGGCCCGACCGGGAAGCCGCGCATGATGGGCAGCGCGGCGAAGACGGCGGGGTCATAGCACCGGCCGGCCAGCACGACCTGGCACCCGCGGGCCAGGGCCGCTTGCAGCGGGCGGAGGCCCATCTGGGCGACGATCGCCGTCGACTGCTCGATGAGGTCGGCGGTCAGCTCGGGCACGAAGGTCAGCGGCTTGATCCGGCCCTCGGCCAGCGCCTGCCGCACCACGGCCTTGGGCACATCGGCCGGAATGATGCCCAGATCGAAGCGCAGCCCTTCTTCGCGGGCGATCTCCAGGATGATCTGACGGCACCACTCGAGATGAGGGGCCGCCCCCGAGCCGCCGGCCGAGCCGATCACCACCGGGATGCCGAGATCGCGTCCGGCGGTGAGCATGTAGCGCAGGTCGCGCTTGACGAAAGCGCGATCGGTGAAGGATTTGCCGGCCCCGAGGTAGTACGGCCCGGGGTCGGTCGAACCGGCGTCGACGCCGATCAGATCAGGCTTGCGCTCGAGACCGCGCCGGAACGAGGCTTCCGGGAACCCGTAGCCGAGGATGGCGGTCGGGGACAGCACGCGGAACTCGCGGCCGGGGGTGGTGGTCGTCATGGCTGGCGTGCCGGGCGACGAGGTCGGAGCGGGGGCGGGGGCGGGGGTGGGGGCGGGGGTCATCGGGCGGCTCCTCCTTCCTGTTTCCAGCGCAGGTAGCGGATGATGCGTTCCATCTCGTTGTTGACGATGGTGAAGCCCTCGTCGAAGCCCATGCCCGGCTTGGCGAGCATGCGGTCGGCTCGCGCCGCCATCGCCAGGTGCACGCAGAGGCGGGCCGAGACGTCGGTCTCGTTGCAGGTGCCGCCCTGGTAGGCTTCGACGCCATGGCGCTTGCAGTACAAGACGCTGTCGACGATGGTCTGGATACCGCCCAGGTCGGGGGTCTTGATCTGGACCATGTGACAGGCCCGGGCGTCGACGAATTCCTTCACGTCCTCGTAGGTGTTGCACCATTCGTCGGCGACGATGCGGACGCGCGAGCCGCGCCGCTCGAGGCCCTGGGTGATCTCGCGCAGGCTGTCGATGGTGGCGGGCTTCTCCTCGCGGTCGACCGGGCCTTCGATGTAGAGCGGCAACCCGTCGGCATCGGCTTCGAGCGAGGCGAGGTAGTCGGTGATGCGCGGCAGGTCGAAGTTGAAGGCGAGGCCGATGGTGCCGTAGACGTCGAGGTGGAGGGTGGGCCGGTAGTCGTCGCGCGGCGCCAGCTCCCGCGTGCGCCGGGCCAGCCACCGGATGTATTCGCGCAGCTTGCTGCCGTCGCGGCCGAGCTTCTCGTCGATGTTGTTGATCAGCCCGTGCGGCAGCACCTCGACGCCCTTGAGGATCATCTTGTCGACGTTCTCGTAGCGGCTGTCGCCGCTCTGCCCGAAGACGGGCACCCGCTCGGCGATGACCGGCAGGCCGTACTCCTCGCAGATGATCTCGGTGGGCAGCCGCCGGCACGCCTTGGCGCGGGCGTCGAGCAACGCCTGCGACAGGCCATAGCGCAGCGCGGTATGCAGCCGCTCGCCGTCGACGGTCAGGCTCATGAACGGCTCGACCATGGCCCGGAAGCGGTCGATCTCCATCCCTTCCAGGCGCGGGCGCACGTGCCGTTCCAGCACCGGGATGTAATCGGCCGCCAGGAACAGCGGATCGCGGCCGCCGGCGCCCGAATACTGCACCGCGGCGCAATCGCCGACGGCGATCTGGCCATCCTCGAGGATCAGTTGCACCGAGATGCTCTGGCCGGCCTCACGGATGCGGCGGAAGCGAGGCGTCACCGGCTCGCCGAGGTAGATGAAGCCATCATGGGGCGCCCCTCGTTTGATGGCCCGCTGGTCGTCGAAAAAGAAGGCGGAGATGCCAGGACTGAAGAGGGCGTGGGCGATCTTCATCGCGGCCTCCCCACCAGGCGGCCTTTGCTGACCGCATAGATGTCGTCGGTCACCATCTGGAAGCATACCTCCCGTTTTTCGGCTTTGGCCCGCTCTTCGAGCCGGGACCGGTGGAAATCGAGGATCTCGGCCGACAGCGGCAGCTGGCCTCGATTGAAGACCCGGATGTAGCCCTCGTGGTCGCGCATCGGCAGGATCTTGCCGTGGTTGCAGGCGGCCGGAGCGAAGGGGACGTCGAGCACGCCCGCCGCGAAGGCGGCGATGGTGCCGGCTTCGAGATCGCCGTGGCCCAGCTCATAGACCTTGTCGAGCAGGCAGCGCACCTCGCGCCGGATGAGATCGGTCTCGCGCTCGAAATCGGCGCCGCCGGCGAACTTCTGGTCGCGCAGCATGTTGATCACCTGCCGGCTGGCCCGCAGCCCTTGCGCGTTGGCTTCCTTGGTCGGAATGCCCATGGCCTCGTGCGGCGATTTGGCGATGATCTTGTCGGCGCGAGCGAAGACGGCCACCGTCGAACCCCAGCAGATCACCGCGAAGGCCTTGGCCTCGTCTTCGGGGAACCCGCCCATCCATTGATGGAAGACGGTGGTCAGCTCGTAATCGGTGAACCCTTCTCGCGCGAAGTACTCGTGGGCCAGCTCTTTGAGGGTGACCATGGCGGCGACGTCCTGGATGAGGTTGCCCCCCTGGCCGTAGCCCAGGGTCAGCGAGCGCACTCCTTGCCGCAGCGCCAGAACGCCTTCGATGATGGCGACGGCGTGGCTGATGAAGGGGGGAACGAGCGTCCCGGTCAAGGGACCGAACGGTTCTCGGTTGATCGGAATGCCTTGTTCCTCATACCAGCCAACCAGCCGGTCGACGTATTTCCAGTCTTCGATGGATTTGGCCAGCGGCACTTTCTTGGCATAGGGGATGTTGTAGCTGATGCCGCCCCCTTCGAACGAGGTGAAGCCGGCGGCCAGGGTGATCTCGGCGAGCAGGCGCGCATCGGGGGTGCCATGCCGGACCTGGATCGGCGAGCGGACGCTCTCGACCACCTGGCGGCAGCCCGCCACGCCGTGATTGACGGCGGGAAACCCGTTGAGCAGCGAGGCTCGGGCCTCCAGCGATTTCTGGATGCCGTTCGCCGCTTCCTGGTAGCGGTTCTGCCGGGTGTAGGCATCGATCGTGGTGGGCAGCAGGTCGGCCTCCCCTTCGGTTTCGAGATACTGCAGCAGCTTGATGTGATCGGGGATGAGGGCGACGCCGGCCCGGGGCTGCAGAAGGATGCGGCCTTCGCGGGAGGCCGTCGCCATGGCGCGCGCGAAGTTCTTGGCGGGCGGCAGCGTCCGCTGGTAGGCGAGGCCGTCTTCGAGGGTCAGACCCTCGCCGGTCGGCCAGGTCTTCAAGACCTCGGCCCGAATGCTCAGGAAGCGGTCAAAGGGAATCTGATAGGATTTCACAGGGGTGCGACTCCTTGTCAGTGGTTGCCGTATGAGGAACGTCGGGGCAGGATGCCACCGCCGGCACGGCGGTGAGGCTGGCGACGGCCAGGCGGGCGGCGGCCGCCGGGAAGCGGGCCACCAACGGCCCCAGCAGCGGCCAGAGGTAGAGATGGTCGACGAAGCAGCGCGGCGCCTGTGGCACCAGAAGCTCGGGCGCGCGCCGCGCCGCCGGCTCGGCCAGCTCGAACAGGGGCAGGCGCGGGTGGGCGGCCGGGTAGCCCCCGGTCAGCACCAGTCGCGGGACGGGGCGGAGGTCTTTGCCGGTCTGCACCCAGACCTGGCCTTCCGGCAGCCACACCGGCTCGAGGCGCCCGGCATGCCGCCGCAGGGCATGGCGGATGCAGCCGGCGGCCAGCCAGGCATCGGCGGCTTCTTCTTCGGGGCTGGCGGGCAGCGTTTCGGGATGGGCGCCGACCCGTTCGACCCAGGCCGCCAGCGCGGTCGGGGTGACCGGCGGCAGGCCGACGGTGGTGACCGGCACGTCATCGCCGGCCAGCACGGCGGCCAGGGCCGAGGCGCTGATGCGCAGCCCGAGGTCGCCTTCCACCGAGCGCTTGCGCTCGGGTTCGACCAGGCCGCGCAGGCGCAAGCCCTCGCCGCCCCGGAAGGCCGGCGCGCAGGAATAGACATCGGTGGTGGCGCCGCCCAGGTCGATGGCGATGAATTCGCGCCAGTCGGGGCAGTGGTCGGCGATGGCGCCCACCAGATCGAACATGGCGCGCGGGGTGGGCACCGGTTCGGTGCCGGTCAGGGCGGCCAGCCGATCGAGCCCTTTCCCTTGCACGATGGTCTGCAGGAAGATGGTGCGAATGGCTTCCCGCGCCGGCTCGCCATTGAACCGACCGAACTCGGGCATCACGTTGGCGGTCACCACCAGCCGCTTGTGGGCCAGGGTCTGCCGGACCTCATCGGCCAGCAGGGCATTGCCGGCATAGATCAGCGTGCCGTCATAGGAAGAGCGGGCGAGCCGCTGGGCGTTCTCCCGGCCGCTGCGCTCGTGGCCGCCGTCGGTGCCGCCGCACCACAGCACGATGTCGGGGCGGGTCTGCTCGATCTCGGCGAGGGCGGAGTCGGTCAGCCGATAGGAATAGGTGCCGGTCAGGCGGGCACCGGCCGACCAGGCGACCAGCCGGCCGATCTGCACCGACAGCTCGGGCACGAGGCCGACCACGGCGACCCGCAATCCCCCTTTGGCCGACGACGTGAAATGGATGGGCGGGAGCGGCCGAACCTCATCGCTCGTCTGGCCGTCGCCAGCGCCGACCGAGCTCGGAAGGCTGGTGCGGGGCAGGTCTTCCCAGGTCCAGGCGGGGGGGAGGTCGAGCAGGTGGCGGATGACGGTGCCGGCGCCGTCGGGCAGATGGGCGGTGGTGGTCGGCGTGGCGGCCCGGCGCAGCAGGCAGGGGTCGCCCGGGCCCAGCCGGAACAGGGCGCCTTTGGTGAAGGTCGAGCCGATGTCGAGCCCGATGGCCAGCGTCGGCGCGTGGTCGTCCGGCCGGGCCACGGACGGACGTTCGGCCGCGCGTTCGGCCGCGCGGTCGGTCGGTGGCAGGGCGGGGCGGTCCATCAGTCGGCGCGCTGGCGGGCGGCCAGGTCTTCCCGCAGCAGGCGGGCCACGGTGGCCAGATCGCAGTCGGGGCCGAAGACCCGGTCGTAGCCCATGGCCTTGAATTTAGCCTCGACCTGTTCGAACGGGGTCTTGCCGACGACCAGGTTCCCCCCGACGTAGAGGAGGATGTCGTCGAGCCCCTGCTCGCGGCACTTCTCGCGCAGGCCGACGCAATCGATCTCGCCGTGGCCGTACAAGGAGGAGACCAGGATCGCCTTGGCTCCGGTCTCGATGGCCGCTTGCAGGAACTCCTCCTGGCTGACCATGACGCCGAGGTTGGTGACCTTGAAACCCTGCTCGGTGAAAAACGCTTCGAGGATCTTGTTGCCGACCGAGTGGCAGTCGAAGCCGATCACGCCAAGAACGATATTGATGGGGGGGGTGTTCATGCCGTCTTCCTTCCATCGATGATGGGATGCTGCAGCAGGAGCTTCAGTCGCTCTTCGAGATGCAGCAGCGAACCGGGGTCGATCTGGTAGTCGAAATGGACGAGGAGGCCGCCGTTCTCCCGGAAGCGCTGGAGCGCCCCCATGAAGCGTCCCGGTAGCTGCAAGGCGTAGCCGGGGGGGACGATCAGCGTGGCCAGCCCACGCAGGAACCGGTCGAAGGCTTCCACGGCGTCATCGTCGGCCGGTCGGGAGGAGGGGGCATCCGGGCGGCTCTGGGGGTCGGGAAGGGCGAAGCCATGCAGGGGATCGGTCAGGCCGAACCGGCGCAGCCAGTGTTCGATGATGCCGCAGAATCGTTCGCTTTGGTAGAGAGCCCCGATGGGCCGGCCGGTCGGAATGCGGCCGAGTGCGATCAGCGTGGCCGACGATGGCGAGACGGCCACGGGCACGAGGCGATCGGCCAGGTCGGGGACGAGCCGGCACAGCTCTTCGTGATGATTGAGGGTGGTGACGATGAGGTCGTAGCTGGCCAGGATGCCGGCCGGCCGGTCGGCGGCCGCCAGACTGCCCAGCAGGTGTTCCTTCACCTGCAGGTGGCTCAACAGGGCGATCTGGTGATGGTAGATGGCCAGCGCTTCGGGGTTGCAGTCGACGATCGCGATCGACAGGCGGCTGGTCAGCTCTTCGCGCTGGGCCAGCAGGGCGGTGAACAGATTGGCGATCTCGCGGTGGGTGAAGCGCATTTCCTCCAGGCGGCAGATCAGCTCGAGAATGTCGCTGACCGCCCGCTGGCGGCGATCGCTCGGTTCGGGGCGCGCCAGGCCGGCGACGAAACTGCCGCGGCCCTGGGTGGCCACGACCAGTCGCTGCTGAACCAGGGTGTCGTAGGCCTGCTTGATCGTGCCGCGGGCCACGCCCAGGGCGGCGGCCAGATCGCGCTCGGGGGGCAGGCGGTCTCCCGGTGCCAGCTTTCCCGAGCGGATCAACTGGGTGATCTGATCGACCACCTGGCGGTAGACCGGCAGTTTGTCGGTGGGATCGATAGCGATCGGCAGGCGCGGCATATTGGACTAAAAGGACTATACCATAAGCATGGTGAAATGTAAAGCCCGATAAATATCGGATTAATGGTTGGGAAAAATTATGCGAATTTGGACTATTCCAATACGACTGGGAAGGTTCGCCGGTGAGGATTCCAGCCAGCCCCCTCATCGACCCTCCCTCCAGCCCAGTGTCAGGAATCGAGCAGAGTCCTGTCGGAACGCTTGCACCGGACGGTCTCAGGCCCTACAGTTGAGGGGTATCAAACCTTCAGGAAGCAGGAAAATGGGTTCGCGTCGATCAGGCGGTCTGAGGGTGGCGCAAAACCCTGGCGGCCCTGTGGGCCAGACAGGATGGGGCGTCTACATCCTGGCCTGCCGGGATGGCTCCCTCTATACCGGAGCGACCAACGATCTCGAGCGGCGGCTGGGCCAGCACCAGGCGGGCGCGGGAGCGCGCTATACCCGAGCGCGCCGGCCGCTGCGGCTGGTGTATTGGGAGGAGTGTCCCGATCGGTCGACCGCCTTGCGGCGGGAAATCGCCATCAAGCGCCTCTCGCGCGCGGGGAAACTGGCCCTGGTCGAGGCGTGGCCGGCCGCCGTGGCCGGCGCCCTGCCGCCGGCCCTACCCCCAGAGGAGTCGGCCGGCGGGACGGTGACCGAGGGACCAGCCAGCGGGAGCGGTTCTACTTGCGGGCGATCCAGGCTGCGTTCGGTTGATCGGCCGGCCGGTCGAGGACCCGGGCGATCTTGTGGTAGGCGAACTCGTAGCTGAAGAGGAACCCGGCCAGGCTGGCCAGGATCAACAGCACCGTGGCGAAGGTTCTCACCATGGAACCCACCTCCTTCCCGCCCGGGTATCGGCACACGAAGGAGGATTTTGAAGTCTACGACGCGGGGGGCGTCGCCGATGGCGTCGGTGGCGTCGGCGGCCACAGGTGCTCCATTCTCGTCATGATCTGGGCGACCTGATCGGCCACCTCGCCCATGAACCTGATTTCATCAGGCAGCCAGCGCCGCGGGGGACCGCGATGCTCCCCACTGACCACGCCGACCACGGTCCCCGAGCGGCGGATCGGGGCGGCCAGCAGGGAGGAGATATGGTTGGGCAGGAGGTAGGTTTCGGCGCATTCCGCCGTGCGGGGGTCGAGCACGGCGTCCGGGGCGTCGATGGCCCGTTCGGCCTGCAGGGCGAGAAAGAACAACGGCGCCTCGGTGGCCACCAGGACCTGCCCTGCCGTGTGGCTCCTTCCGCGGGCATCGTACAGGTCGGCGCAGGTGAGGCGATCCATGGTGGGCGTGGCCAGCCACAGACTCGCGCGGTCGACGTCGAGGGTGGCCGCGATCTCTTCGGTGAGGAAGCGCAGCAGCCTGGCCGGGTCCTGGGATTGGCGCCCGAGCGAGGTGGCCAGCCGGATGATGCAGCGCATCTGGCGTTCGGTGCGGAGCGCGGTGGCGATGCGTTCGGCCTCGGCGGCCAGCCGTTCGGAGATGTCGTGGAGGATGGAGACGACCACCGTTCGTTCATCCAAGATGGGGAAGCCAGGGATGAAGCTGGTGCCTTCCATGGGAATGTGGCGCCCCGAGCGGAGATGCCGCAAAATGACCTGCCCTCGCCAGCGGCCGGTGGCGCGCAGCGTCTGCCGCTCTTCCGCCTGATGGCGGAGCCGCCACCCCTCTTCCAGGATCTCGGCGAGCTGGTGGCCGCTGCCCTGCTCGGCGGGGTCGAGGCCGACCATCTGGCAGCCGGCCGGGTTGAGGTAGATGATCTCGCCGGCCAGGGTGGCGATGCTGATGAATTCGAGGCTGTTCTCGACGATGCTGGCCAGGCGGCGCATTTCCGCCTCGGCCCGCCGCCGGTCGGTGATGTCGCGGATGGTGGCGAGCAGCACGGTCTGGTCGAGCACCAGCAGGGGCCGCAGGTGGATGTCGGCCCAGAATTCCTCCTGCCGCAGCGGCCGCCAGATCCGGCATTCCCGCTGGGCCTTGCCGTCGCGCAGGGCAGTGGTCACCATCTCGGTCAGGTGGGCGGGGTCTTCCCCCGGCGGAATCAGGAACCGCACGTGATTGAACCGCTCGAGATCGGCGCGGGTCAGCCCATACATCGCCAGCATCTGATCGTTGACGGTCAGGATGTTCCCCTCGGCATCATGGACGACCACGGCATCGTGCACATGATCGAAGAAGCGGCGCAGGGTGGCTTCCGCCTGGCGCAAGGGATGTAGAACGGCCCGGTAGGCGATGCCCAGGACGACGGTCAGCAGCAGGAGCGAGGCGAGGCTGATCTGGGCGGCGCCGAGGCTGACGGTGCGCGCGCGCTCGCGAATGAACCGGTCGGGAATGGCCACACCGAGCGACCACGCGGTGGGAGCCCGGCCGAACCGGATCGGCACATACTGGACATGGCAGGGCTCGCCGTTCCGGCAGTGCGGCGCCCGCACCCGGATTTCCTGCCCATTCTTGATGGCCTCCAGAACCGGCGGCGGCGCGCCCAGCTCGGTCAGGGGGCGGTTGATGGCGGTGGGGTCGGGATGGCCGACCATAATCCCGTTGTTGGCCACGAGGAAGACATACCCATCGGGAACGGGCGCGATGCCGGCGACCGCCTGGCCCAGGTCGGTCAGCAGCAGGTCGATGCCGGCCACCCCGATCACCTCGCCGTTTTCCCGAATGGGCACGCACAGGCTGCTCATGATGGCCTTCTCGGCCATCTGGTCGACGTAGGGGTCGATGACGGCTTCCTCGCCGGTCTGGAAGGGGATGGTGAAATACGGCTGGGTCCGTTCATAGGTGTAGTTGTCGTGCTGGAAGACCACCCGTCCATTCTTGCGGTAGGCGAACGGCACATACCCGCCATCGGCGGCCTGCCCGGGCTGGCCGGCGAATTCCGCATCCCGGCCGTCGAACCGCTGGGGGAGGAAGACGGCCCAGGCCCCGAAGTGGAAGGGCTGGGCTTCGATCAGGCGGATGAACATCTGATCGACGACCTGCCGCGACAAGTGCGGGCGCTGTCGCAGCATCCCCTCGAGGCTGTGGGCCAGGGTGCGGGCGGTGGCCAGCGCCTCGACCATGGGAACGGTCAGTTCGGCGCCATGGCGATAGGCCGCGGCCCGGGCGGTCGCCATGGCATCTTCGAAGGCCAGCTGGCCGGCTCGCCAGGAGACCAGCGTGGAAATCCCCAGGAATGCCGCCACCGCGATGGCGCCCACCAGCAGGAACCACCGGATCTGGCGGTGGTGGGTCCGGACGAAATCCTGCACGCTCCTCCCCCCTCTTCCAGGTGCTGGTGTGAGGCTGGCAGGGCTTCGCGCCGACCGGCCTCGGCCAACGCCTGGGCGGCATGGTGTCTTCCCTCGAGTCTACCGCAGACCGGCGCCCCTGTCACGCCTTCGTTCGGCGTTGGGGGGAGCGGCTCCCATCGGATTGACCCTGGGACGACGCCCGCGGTACAATGACGCCGGAAGATCCGGCCGCATGAAGGAACTGCAGAAACATCTCCGGTTGTTCAGCCTCCGGTCCTCGGCGACCTTCAACGATGTCAAGGCGGCCTATCGCCGCCTGGCCAAGGAATGGCATCCTGACCGGTTCGTCGACGATCCCGGCATGCGCCGCATCGCCGAGGACCGCATCAAGGAGATCAACATCGCCTATGATTTCCTGGTCCGGCATTTCTCCCAGAAACGCTTCAGCCTGATCGATCCTGACGGGAAGGTCGAGAATACCGAACCGGTCGTCTGGCAGCCCCTCGAGCGCGACCTCTTCTGGACCAACCTCCAGGCCGATTTCCTGCTGCCCGTTCTGTATGAGGCCTTCCGCGAATTCGGGGTGAAGGATCTGGCCTGGAGCACCTACCGCCGGCTCCTGCGCGGCACCTGGGAAGGCTACGCCCAGAAGCTCTACCACAGCCTCGATGTCGAGACCGAAACCAGGACCAAGGGCGACCGTACCCAGGTGCGGTTCACCTATCGCTATACCCATGAGGCCGACAACACCCGTCTCGGCCTGGAGGAAGGGCCCGACCTCGTCGGGGCGGTGGGCCGCTTCCTCGCGTCGCCCCGCTTCACCCACGAGGTGCGGCCCAACCTCGCCCGGATCTACTTCCAGCAGTTCCAGCTCCACGAGATCACCCAGACCGAGATCCGCAGCCATCAGGTGACCGCCGAAGGGCGGGCCGACCGCCTCGACATCGGCGGGGCCACCATCAATCAGGTCATGGGTCTTTTGTACAAGGCGATGTCCGATGCCGGGGTCGATCGCATCTTCTGGAACACCGGCACCAAGATCATGTTCGGCACCACCGGCTGGTCGCTGCGCAGCGCCGGTCAGCTGGTGCGGGCCCTCATCGAAGGGGAAGGCCGTCAGTTCCGCATCCGCATCCAGAGCAAACCCCTGACCTACGGCCGGGTCCGCGAGAGCCCGCTCAGCGACCTCGGCCGCGGTCGGGAAGACGAACAGCGGATCCGTCAGCATATCCTGGCCCGGCTGCGCGGCGGCTGACCGTCGCCCCGTCGCACCCGCCGGTTCGCCGCGCCCCGTCGCGGGTCGGCTGGCGTCGCCGTGCTGTTCTGGCTCGCCTTCGGGTGGAACGGACGCCGGCCGACGGTCCAGATTCTGGGTCGCCTTCTGGTGGAGCGGGCGCGGGCCACGGTTCAGATCGTCGGCATCTCAGCGGCGGCCGCCTCGCGCCGCAGTCTTTCCAGATGCTCCTGGACGGTGCCTTGCAGGAGGCCGGCCGCCAGGCATCCCTCCAGACACTCCTGCAAAATCTCTTTCAAGAGGGATCGCCGAGGTTCACGCGCCAGGCGCATGGTGTCGTATACATTGCGGACGGCATCGAGATCAGGATTGTTGCGCAAAATCACCCCCGCTTTCCGGACCAGGTTCGGGTTGGCCTCTTCTTTGACGAAGCGCAGCAGCAGAGGGCGAGTGGCCGCATAGCTCAACTGGGCCAGGCAGACCAGCGCCTGCTCTTTGACCGCGGCGCTGACCGACAGCAGCATGTCCTGCAGCGCTTTCATCGCCTGGGTCTTGTCGAGCCGGAAGAAGGTGCGCAGGGCGGCGGAACGGACGGTGGGATCGGCCTCCCGGATCAGTCGCGGCAGCTCTTTGAGCAGGGCGTCGGGGGCGAGACGCCCGAGCCCCTCGATGGCCCGCGCCTGGATCAGCCCCTCGCCGCTCTTGAGCGACATCATCAGGAAGGGCAGCTCCTCCTGGGCGTCGCCATACCGCCCCAGCAGGCGCACTGCTTCGGCCACCACCAGCGGATCGAGCCGCATCCGCGAGAGGCGTTGCAGGTGGCAGCGCACGAAGGAGAACTCCTCGCAGCTTTTGACCTGGCCCAGCAGGGCCAGTTGCTCGTCCCGCAGCAGCTTCTGGAACTTGTCAGGGGCCAGCTCGGCCTGCAGCCGTTTCCGATCAGGGTTCTCGGCGAAGATGGCGGTCAACAGCCCTTTGATGCGCTTGTCGGGGTCGTTCTGCCACAGGGCCTGGAACTTCTCGCGCACCTCGGGCAGGGTCTGGTGCTCGCGCAGGGCTTCGATCGCTTCGTAGCGCCGCATCGGATCCTTGTGCTCCAGTTCCTCGAAGAAGGTGCTCAACAGCGCATTGCGTTGCCGAGCTTCGAGCTGGCGCTGAATGCGCTCGGTGAACTCCTCCACGCTCTCCTCCATGATGCCGGACAGACGGATCGATTCGAGGACCGCGGCGATGCAGTCCTGGCACCACTTCTGCTTGGCCTGGCCGGCGGTGCTCGCGATGTCCATCAGCCAGTAGACCGTGTGCTCGCTCGGGTTCAGGTAGAGCAGGTAGGCGGCGCGGGCCAGCACGCGCGGATCCTCTTCCAGGGCCAGCGCGTTGAAGATGAGCTCCTGCACCTTGTGGAAGGGGATGGTCATGCACTGCATCACGGCGGCCGCCCGCACCGAGGCATGTTCCGACGCGAACATCTGCCGTAGGTACTCGACCCCCTTCATGAAGTGGAAGCGCAGGATGGTGCGCAGCGCTCGGTTCTGGACGGTGGGATAAGGCGAGGTCAAGGCCAGGCCGATCTTCTCGAACAGTTTGCGGGGCGCCACCCGCTCGAGGGCGCCGATCACTTCGATCACCTGCACCGGATCCCTGGCGGAGAGGAACGGCAGCAGCAGGTCGGCATCCTCTGGGCGGCCCCAGCGGCGGAAGGCGGACAGGATGACCGGGGCCCGGTCGGTCTGGCTCTCGTCGGGCAGACGACGGCGCAGCACCTCCATCAGCGCAGGCACGGCGGCGGCCGGGCAGCTGCCGACCGCCTCCTGGAACTCCGGCAGCGACAGCGCGGTCAGGCGGGTTTCCAGGTCGCGCGTGTCGGTAAAGGTGGGGAAGGCGCTGGCCGCCGTCTGGCGCCGCCGTTCGGTGTTGAGCACGGCCTGCCGGGCCAGGAACTGGATCTCGGGGTCTTCCTCACGGCTGGTCGCCAGCGCTTTCAACCGGGCCAGGGCGGGCGCATCGAGGTCGCATTCGGCGAGCTGCCGGAGCGCATCGCACCGGACGGCTCGGTTCTCGGAATCGAGATCTTCCAGCAGCAGCGCCAGCAGATTGGTCATGACGCGGTCCGGTCCGGGGGATGGGGCTTCCCGCCGCGGGCCGCGCGGAACATGAACAACCGCTGCGTATCAGCGTGCATGATCCGCCGGTCCACGATCACCGGGAAAAGCCTGGCAGGGCCGACTCCTCCTGGTCGTAGATCTGGTAGACGCTGGTGATTCCCATCATTCTGAACACTTCGGCGATGGCCTTGGACAGGCAGCAGAACGCGACCTTGCCCTGCAGGCTGAACCCGATCTCCTCGCAGACTTCGAGGAGGCAGGCGATCCCCGTGCTGTTGATCACCGGCGACCCGCCGAAGCTGAACAGGAAATTCTTCTCGCCCTTTTCCATCAGGGCCTGGACGACCTTCTTGATCTTCTCGCCCGCGTGATCGTCGATGTAGCCGACGGTTCGGACGATGACCACCCGCGGTTGGTCGCGGATCTCGGTGGTGACGGAGAATTCAGGCATGGAGTCATTCTAGCCATTCCCTTCACCCCATGTCAATTCTTTGACTCGTCGGAGAGGTTGGTCTAGAATGAAGGCATGGCGTCGACCACGTCACTCGAAGAACTGGGGAAAGCCCTGGCCGGCACCAACCCCGGCCTGCAGAAACGGGCCCTGGCCATCATCCACAACCAGGCCATCATCGAAGCCCAGGATCTGGTGCAGCGGTTCCTCGGCACCCAGCCCGCCCCCGATCTGCAGGCGCTCGCGTTGAAGGTGCTCAAAAAGCTGCAGGAGTTCGCCACCCTCCCCGAGCAGGCGACCCCCGAAGCGGTGCTGCCCCTGCTGCAGAGCCCCGACCCCGCCCGTCGGATGTACGCCTTGCGGGCCCTGCGCAAACGGGTGTCGAGCAATATCCTGTACACGGTGCAGCAGTTCGGCGCCGACGTGGAACATCCTGACGGCAAGGCGCTGGTGGCCGAAGTGCTGCGTCATAACCCCGACCTGGGCAACCTGCCCATCCTGCTGGGCTACCTCCAGGATCCGGCGGCCGCTGTTCGCCTCAAAGCCAGCGAAGCGCTGATCGCCGTCTTCCAGGGCTGCCTGCTGCCCCCGCTGCTGCGCGGCCTGACCGACCCGGCCCCCGAGATCGTCTACCTGGTTCGCCAGTTCCTCAAGCAGATCGGCCGCGACCAGTTCATGGCCGCCCTCCATTTCATGCTGTCAGGGGATGACCCGGCGCCGGCCCGGCTCGCCGCCGCCATCCTCGACGGACTGTCGGGACCCGACGTCCTGCCCCTCATCCGGCAGCACCTGGCGCACCGCGATCCCGAGACCGCCGCCCGCCTGCGCGAGATCGTGCTCCAGATGGCCCGCCGCGGCGATCCCGAGGCGGCGACCCTGGTCCCGCCGCCGCCGGCGCCTGGCGACGAGGCCGTGCTGCCCTCGCTGCCCGATCTGGCGGCGCAGGTGCGCGAGACCTGGCCGACCGCGCCGGCCTGGCTGCTGGAGCCCCTGACCGACGGCGGTCGCGACCGCGCCCCCCTGGCCGAGGTCAACTTCCGCCTGCGGCACGTCTACGAGCGAGTCCGCTCGGTGCTGACCATCGGTTTCGTCTGCGCCTATTTCGCCTGCGGCCACCGCAACAAGGTCGCCGATCGGGCCTGCTTCCGGGCTCTGACCGACCCGGCCGCCCTCAATACCCTGCAGTTGCTGCGCCTGCTTTCCGACACCCTGCCCAACCCCTACGGGTTCGGTGACCTCTTCCCGCTGGGCATGGGGCATGCCTTCCGCGTCGGCCTCGAAGATCCGTTCGCCGAACCTTTCATCTCCCTCCAGGAGGGCTTCGCCCTGCTCGACGAATATCCGCAGGAGGCCGCCAATTTCCACGCGGCGGCGGTCGCTGGCATCTGCGATCTCTTCCGGGGGCTCGCCCCGTTCATGGGGCCCAACCGCCTGGTGGTGCGACGCCCTACTCCGGAAGGCTTGAAAGTCGTCGACCTGTGGAAGCCGGTGCCGGCTCCTATCGACCCGACCCCGTTCGCGGCGGTGCCCCTGCCGGCCAATGCGCCGGCCCTCTTCAGCCAGGACTCGATGAACCATCTCCTGCTGGCGCCGTTCTTCTTCGTCGAGGCGGCCAGCGGCGAGCTGCGCTTCGCCCCTCCCGACGAGAAGTCTCGCTGGGAGTTCTTCGACCGCGTGGGCGCGCAGGAAAGCTTCCTGCTCTTCCTGACCGAAGCCGGCGGACCCTCGCCTGGGAATTGATCCGGCGCCAGGGGCCTGCCGTTCGGGGAGCTGACCAGGCCTGGCGTTCCCTCCCGCGCCCTCAGGGCCCCGTCGGCAGGTCGCGCAGCAGCTCCCGCAGGTCATAGCGCACATACGGCATCTCGGCGGCGGGCACGCCGTCGCCGGCGTTGGCGATCCAGGCCTCCTGCCGGGCCGGGACGAACAGGCAGTTGTGGAGGTTGCTGCGCATGGCCACCGGCCGGTCCATCAGCCGGAGGGCGGCGGTCGCGGTGAAGGTGCCGTGGCCGGCCATGATCCGGTGCCGCAGCTCCTTCAGGCGGCCGCCCGCCGACAGCACGACGGCGTCGGCGATCCCTTCCCCCAGCAACGGATGGCTCTGGCCGGGGCCGAGGAACTCGAGGTCGGTCGGCGTGGCACGCACGGCCACGGCGGCGGGGCCCTTGGCATCGGCGAAGACGTAGAAATATTCGCAGGTGCGCGGGCTGCTGGCCCACAGGGTCTTGACCTCCTCGAGCGTGCCGCACTCGGCGAGGGCCCGGCGCATCAAGGTGCACATCGGGGTGCCATCCCATTGGTAGCGCCCGCCGCCCCCCATCTCGCCCAGCGAGAGACCGGCCTCGTTCATGCCGCTGACCGCGCCTTGCAGGCCGGCGTAGCCGGCGTTGAGGAAGCCATGGCCGCCCTGCGGCTTGACGACGAAGGCCACGGCCACCTGCTGCAGGCCGATCTCGGTCATGTAGTCGAGCACGCGGCCGTGGTAGAGCGTGCCGTCGGCCGTGGCCCGGCCGAACAGGGCGAACCCCGAACAGTGGAAGTACTCGGGGAAGATGCTCGACAGGCGCAGTTCATCCCAGGTCAGGTCGGGGCAGGCCGAGGCGATCGCCTGCAGCTCGGCGAGATGGTCGGCGGGGATGTGCGGGGCGCAGCGTCGCCAGGCCTCTTCGAGTTCGGCGGGGAACCATTTCCCCTGCTCGAGGGTGGCGACCAGGCCGACCAGGTGCAGGGTCGAATCGACGGTGCGCCGGATCTCGCGGGCCAGCAGACGGCCGTGGGCGGTGCCGATCTCGGTCGGGGTGCCGGCCAGTCGCACCAGGATCTGGCCATCGTGATGGCGCAGCTCGCCGTGCGGCACGCGGGCGGGCTCGGGCCGGTTCAGCACGGGCGGGCCCGGGAACTTCACCGACAGCGCGCGAGCCAGCCCGCGGCAGAGCATGCGCTCGAGGTCGGCCCGCGGCACCCGCTTGGTGCGGAAGGGGCCGGTCGGCGTGGGGGGGGTGGGGGCGTCCTCGGGCAGGGCGGCCAGCGTGAAGGCCGACAGGCCGGCCAGGCCGCGCGAGCCGTGCGGCAGCTGCAGGGCCAGCCAGGCCCGGCCTTCCCGCGGCACCAGCAGGCGCGCTCCCCCTGCCAGGTGCCAGCTCCAGGCGGGGCGATTCGCTTCATCTTCAGGGACGGGCGTCAGGAACGGCAGCACCAGGCGTCGCAGACCCGTCTCGAACAGGGAGGGCCCCAGGAAGGCCAGGAAGGCAGAGAGGCTGGTTTCGGGCGTCACCAGCCGGCTCAGCAGGCCGGGGGCGGCCAGACTGGGGGCGTCGCTGGCCAGCGGCCCGTCGCCGACGAAGGCGACCCCGGCGCGGGGCAGGAGGAGCGTGGTCTGATCGGGCTGGCGGGCCAGGAAGACGTCGCGCCAGGGGCTGTCGAGCCGCAGCACCCAGACGTCGGTGGCGAGGCGCTGGATGGTCAGGCGATGGAGGCGGGCGCCGGCCGGCCCGGCGCCGCTGGCCGGATCGGCCCGGAAATCGAGCGGGCCCGCCGCTTCCTCGGCGGCGGCCGTCAGGGTGAGCCCGAAGCGGGGCTGCTCCTCGAGCAGCGGGCGCAGCAGCTCGCGGCCGACCTGGACCAGGCGATCCTCGGCGGGGGTGGCGGCCCGCGCCGCGGGGATGGCCCCGGTCAGCGGCACCAGCCACGCCAGCAGCAGGATGAACAGCGCGCGGCCGGTGACGGCACCGCGTTGCGGCACGAGAGCCGGGGCGCCGCGCGGTCGCAGCCCGGGGCGGCCTGGCCGGGTCGGGGCGCCTGCCAGGGCAGCCCGCGCGACGCCAGTCGGGACGGCAACTTTGCCTTGTACCATAAAGTGCAAGATATTCATTTTGTACTTCCTGCGATGAAGTGGGGGAGGCCGCCGGCGCGCGCCGCGCGCGGCGGTCGGGCGGGCCCCGACCGGCGGCTCACGGGGCGGACCTCGTTCCCGTCGGCACTGGCGCCGCCCGGGTCAGGAGGATCACGGTCATGTCATCGGGCTGGGGCAGGCCGTCGCGGAACGCTTCGCAGGCGCGGTACAGCCTGGGCAGCCGGTCTTCCGGCCGGTACGGTCGCAGGTCGGCGAACAGCCGCAGCATGCCGGCATACCCCAGCGGCTCGGGGCCGCGGCCCGGGGTCTCGACGATGCCGTCGGTGTAGAACCAGACGTCGTCGCCGGGGCCCACGGCGATCGTCTGCTCCTGGTAGGCGGGGTTCTTGCGGGTGCCCAGCGGGAAGCCGCTGGATGCCAGTTCGACCGGGTCGCCGCCCGCCGGCAGCCAGTACGGGTGGTTGTGCCCGGCGTTGGCATAGGTCAGAGTCCCGGCCGTGACATCGAGCAGGCCGTAGAAGAAGGTCATCATGCTCCGCTTCTGGAAGCTGTCGAAGATCATCCGATTGACCGCCTGCAAAATGGCCGTGGGACGGGGATCGCGTTTGACCTCCTGGGTGACGATGGCCTTGGCCATGGCCATCAGCAGGGCCGAGGCCACGCCATGGCCGGCCACATCGCCGATCAGGATGACGGCACGGTCGGGACCCAGCGCGAAATAGTCGAAGTAATCGCCGCCCAGCTCGGAGGCGGTCACCGAGCGGCCCACGATGGTGAAATCGCCCACCGGCAACGCCTGGCTGGGAAACAGGCGCTCCTGCACGGTGCGGGCGACCGAGAGCTGTTCGAGGCTTTCCATCGTCGAATTGAAGGCCTGCGACAGATGCCCGAGTTCGTCGCGGTCGAACACCGGGAGCCGGTGGGCGAACTTCCCTTCCCGCATCAGCTGCACCCCTTGGACCAGCGAGCCGATGGGGGTCAGGAACTGGCGGGCGAGGGAGACCGCCACCGCGATCGACAGGGCGAAGCTGAACAGGCCGAACCACAGCAGGGAGCGGCGCAGGCGGTCGATCTCGGCGTGGATGCCGGTCAGCGGGAAGGTCTGGACCATGATGTAATCGCTGATTTCGAAGCCGGGCCAACCGGCCGCCAGATGCGGGATGCCGTCGATCTCGAGCTGGTCGGTCACCAGCGTCCGACGGGTCCGGACCCGCTCCAGGAAGCGGCGCAGCCAGGGGCGGCGGGAGCGGGGGGGGAGGTCCCAGTTGGCATCCACCAGCGACAGGGCGTACAGCCGGCTGCCCGGCAGGTCGCGCTGCCGGCGGAGCAGATGGCGCCGCAGATAGGCCCGGAACAGGTGCTTGGGATGCCAGATCAGGATCACCACCGCTTCGCCGGCGCCGCTGCGGTCGGTGATCAGATCGAAGAACAGGAAACGATCGGTGCCCGCCAGCCGGATTCGTGAGATCTCGCCGATCCGGCTCATGAACCCGTGGAGCAGGCCATGCGCCGTCTCGCCCTCGAAGAGGAGAGCTTCCGCCGCCATGATCTGGCGCGGCCTGGCCGGGACGTCGGTCGCGAAGCCCATGTTCTGGTTGTAGGTGACCAGCGCCTTCAGGCCGAGGCCCAGGAGCAGTTTGTCGATCTGGCGCTGACTGGACTGGTCTTTGGTCCACTGCGTCCGGATGGTGCTGCCATCCCGTTTGACCAGGGCGGGCGCGGCGTAGTGCATGGCCTCCTGTCGCGCCTCGAGCAGGCGGGTGAAACGGCGGAAATCGAAAGTGCCGTCTTCGCGGTAGGAGGTGCGGATGCTGCGATTGAGGATGGCTTGATATTCCTGGAGGATCTTGGGGAACTTGTCGTCGAAGCTCTTGACCGACTCGTGCAGGTTGTCGCGCGTCTGCTGGAGCAAGCGGCCTTCCGTCTGGTGCAGGTAGTCGAACCCGGTGGCCAGCAGCACCACCAGGGGCAGGCCCGTGGAGATGCCGAACAGGCCGATCAATTTGTGGCGGATCGAGAGCGCCATCTCCCAGCCCAGGACCATGACCAGGAAGGACAGACAGGCGGCCAGTCCCACCGCCAGGGCCGAGGTCGCGGCCAGCCGCCGCTGCCAGAGCGTGCCGCGGACCCGCGGGTCGAGCCGGCGCAGGCTCCAGAACCGCCAGGTGGTATCGAGCGGGAGCAGGGTCAGCAGCCGATCGTCCTTCACCATCCAGGAGCGCGGTGAGATGTCGAGACGAGGAATGGCGAGGGTCACCAGACGGGCCTCGTCGGGGGACAGGCGGGGGGCTTCCGGAGTGCCGCCGAAGGGAACGACCCCGACCGCCAGATTGGCGTTGCGCTGGTTCAGCCAGGCGGCCTGGACCCGCAAGGGGAACCAGGGTGGGGCGCCCTGGCGATGGACATGGACGAACAGGCCGCCGGCGGGGCCGGCATACCAGTAGAAATAGGTCCGGCGACCGGTCGGGTAGAGGGGGCAGACCTTCCGCTCGGCATGGATGTCCTGGAGGATGGTCTGCGGAGGCGGTTCCTCGCCCCAGAAGTGGCTGAGGACCCGCACGAGGGTTTTGTCCTTGAGGCCGGCCGTCAAGGCTCGTCGCGTTAGGAAGGTCTGATGCAACTTGCGCAGCGAATAGCGCGACACGGTGGGCGGCAGCACCGGCGGAAACAAGGTTTCCCCGGCGCCATCGGTCACGTAGACGCTGAACAGGTCGGGAAACCGGCGCTGCAGTCGAGCCGCCTCGGAGGCCATCGCCAGGGCAGGCTGCGGTTGCCGATGGGCGCGCTCGACGATGCGGTGCAGCCAGGCGTAGTAGAAGGTCTCGGCGCTGCCGCGCTGCAAGGTGCTTTCCATCAAGCGGGTGACGCGGGCCGCCTCGCGCTCGGTGTAGGTCTGCCACTGCACCTCGAAGGCGTGCCGGACGCCCAGGTTGATCACCAGCCAGGGAAAGACCAGGAAGCACAGGCAGAAAAAGGCCCATCGGAGGAACCGGAGCGCCCCGCCCATCGCCATCCTTTCCGGGCCGGGAGGGACGGTCTCGTCGCTATCTGCCCGACCCGTATCGATTCTACCATGAAACCGGAATGATCCTGACGCCGTCTGGAAGTGTCAGGTGCCCGGCGGCGGATGGGTTCGGCGAACCCATGCTGGCCCCCTGCTTTTGCTGGTTGGAGGAGCCGGATTGGCCCCAAAGTGGGGGCTTGCCTGGGCCGGCGAATGAAGGTATCATGCATCCTCCCGTCGATGCTGGGCATCGCGGGCAAGGCAACGAGTGACAAGGGGGAGATGGTGCGAATCCCGATCGTGGGTCTGGTCTTGCTGACGGCCATGCTGGGGAGCCGGCCGGCCCGGCTGGCGGCCCAGGCGCCCGCCGTGGGGAGCGAGCCGGTGGCGGCGGTGGTCGAAGCGGTTGCACCGGCGGTCGAGGCCATGGTGCCGGCGTCGGTGCCGGGCGATCTGTCGCTGGGGCAGGCTGTTCGGGAGGCGTTGGCGGCCAACCCCGATCTGGCGGTGGCGCGGGCCCGACTCGCGGCGGCGCAGGCGGCGGTCGACGGGGCGCGCGCCGCCTTCTTCCCGCGCGTGTCGGCGATGGTGCAGTACAACGAGCGCGAGTACTCTCCCTCGTCGCTCGGCTTCGCGGGCATGCCGGCGGCGGCCGGCGGCGGCACTCGCACCAGCATCGTGCAGACCGACGGTCTCACCTTCCAGTGGCCGATCGATCTCGGGCAGCGCACCGCCTTGGCCCTGCGCCGGGCCCGCGCCGGCGAGCGCAAGGCCGCCAGCGACCGTCGCGGCGCCGAGAGCGAGGTGATCGCGCTCACCATCGAAGCCTTCCTCGGCGTGCGGCGCGCCGCCGAACTCCTGACCAGCGCCCGCGACCGCGCCACGGCGCTGGCCGCCCACCGGGAGCTGGTGCTGCGGCGGCTCGACGCCGAACTGGCGCAGCGGACCGATCTGCTCAAGGCCGACGTGCAGCTCGAAAGCGCGCGGGAAGCCGTGCTGCTGGCCGAGAACGCCCTCGCCCAGGCCGGGCACGTGCTCAACCAGATGCTGGGACGCCCGGTGGCCGCGCCGGTCGCGGTGGCCACCGCGGCGCTCGAGCTGGCGGTGCCCGATCTCGACACCCTGGCCCAGGACCTCGAGACGGCCAATCCGGGGCTGGTCTCCCTCCGGCGGCAGGTCGAGGTGCTCGAGCAGGGGCTGCGCCTCGAGCGGGCCGGGCATCGGCCGACCCTCACCCTCAGCGGGTCGCGCACCCGCACCGGCAAGGACTGGCCGCCCTCCGATCCCAACTGGGCGGTGGCCGCGGCTCTCGACTGGAAGCTGTTCGACGCCGGGCAGCAGCAGGCCCGCGTCGCCGAAGCGCGGGCCCGGCTCGCTGAAGCGCAGGCCCAGCTCGAGAAGACCCGGCAGGCTCTGCAGGTCCAGTTGCAGAGCGCCTGGCGGCAGTACCGCACCGCCGCCACCCGCCTGGAGGTCACCCGCAAGGCGCTCGAACTGGCCCAGGAAGAGGTCCGTCTGTCGCGCCTGCAAGCCGAAGAAGGGTTGATCACCCTGACCGACCACCTCGACACCCAGGCCGAATTCACACGGGCCCAGGTGGCCTTCATCGTGGCCACCTTCGACCGCACCCTGGCCGCCCTCCGGCTGCTGCAGCTGGCGGGCCGGCTCGATCGGGAGTTCGCCGAACGCCTCTGATGCGGGCCATGAACATGCTGTCGCCGCGCAACCTGATCTCTGCCGCTTTCGGCCTTCTGCTGATCGTCGCCGGGGTCGTCCTCAACCAGCGCCTGGCCAGCCTGCGCCGGCCGCCGGTCCAGAGCCCCGAGACCGTCGTCACTCCGTTGGTCGAGACGATACCCTTGCAGGCTACCACCGAACCCTTGATCATCCACGGGTTCGGCACCATCCGCGCCCGCGTCGCCGCCGCCCTGGCCGCCGAGGTGGCCGGCCGCGTCGTCTTCCGGCACCCCGGCTTCGAAGCCGGCGGCGAGGTCGAGGCTGGCCAGGTCCTGCTCCGGATCGACCCCGAACCCTACCGGCTGCAGGTCGAGCGGGCCGAAGCCCAGTTGGCGCAGAACCTCGCGCAACAGGCGAGCCTGGAGGACGAGATCGCCGGCTATCGTGCCAGCCTCGCCGTGGCGTCGGCCGCCGTGCAGCTCGCTCGACGCGAGGCCGCCCGCTTCGAGCGCCTGGCGCAGGAGAGCGCCACCTCGCGGTCCCAGGCCGACAAGACCGAGGCCGCCCTGCAAGCGGCGCTGGCCGCCGAGGTGCGCGATCAGAACAACCTGCGGCTCGCGCTCGGCCGGCGGCCGGCCCTGAAGGCCGCCGAGCAGCAGGCGCGGGCCGCGCTGGCCGAGGCCCGCCTGGCCCTGCAGCGGACCGAGATCGTCGCCCCGTTCGCCGGGCGCATCGATCGTCGCGATATCGAAGCCGGCGAATACGTCACGCCCGGCAAGGTGGTCGGGGCCCTGCATGATCCGTCCACCTTCGAGGTGCGCATCCCCGTCGCCCTTTCCGACCTGCCGTGGCTGTATTCCCAGGCCGCGATGGGGGGCGTCGCCTCCGCGGCCGCCCCGGCGGGCCCCACCCTCGAACGGCGGGAGGCCGAGGTCCTGCTCTGCCTGCCGACGCGCGGCGTCGCCGCGGCCTGCTGGCGCGGCCGGGTCGAGCGGATCGGCCAGACCGTCGCCGAACGGACCCGCACCGTCGAAGTGGTGGTGGCGATCCCGCTGCGGCCGCCGGTGACCGGCGAGGCGCCCGTGCCCCTCATGCAGGGCATGTTCGTGGAAGTGGCCCTGCAGGGGCGGCCGGTCGAAGGGGTCTTCCGCATTCCGCGCGGGGCGGTCTCCAACCGCGATACCGTCAACCTCTGGCGGGAGGGGCGGCTGCGGGTGACCCCCTGCGAGATCCTGCGCTACGATCGCGATGATGCTTTCGTCCGCTTTCCCACGCAGGCGGGCGATCGCCTGATCGTCTCGCCCGTGCCCACGCCCGTCGACGGGATGCCCCTGCAGGCGGCCACCGCCGCGGCGTCGCTGTAGGTTCCCCGCCTCGCCATGGCCGTCCTGCGCTGGTGCATCAACAATCCGGTGGCCGTCAACCTGCTGGTGGCTTTCCTGGTCATCGCCGGGGCGCTGGCGCTTGACCGCATGCCGCGCGAACTGTTCCCGACCTTCTCGCTCGACCGGGTCATGGTCTCGGTCGTCTTTCCCGGCGCCAATCCCGAAGAAGTCGAGGAAGGGATCTGCATCAAGATCGAAGAGGCCATGACCGGCCTGGCCGGGATCAAGCGGGTGACCTCCACCGCTCGCGACAGCGTCGGCACCGTCATCGCCGAGCTCGAAGCCGGCGAAGACATCGACCAGATCAAAGATGAGATTGAGACGCGGGTCAACGGCATCAACACCTTCCCGCGCGATGCCGAGAAGCCGGTGGTCAAGAAGCTCGAGCTGGTCCGGCAGGTGCTGCAGGTGGCGGTGTCCGGCCCCCTCGACGAGGCCGACCTGCGCGATCTGGTCGAGGCGATGCGCAAAGATCTGCTGGCCATGCGCGAGATCTCGCAGGTCACCCTCGATGGCGTGAAGACGTATGAGATCTCGCTCGAGATCTCCGAAGCCCGCCTGCGCGAGTTCGGTCTGACCTTCGACGAGGTGGCCCGGGCCGTGCGCGCCAATAGCCTCGACCTGTCGGGCGGCGTGGCCCGCACCGCGGCCGGCGAGATTTTGTTGCGGGTCAAGGGGCAACGCTACATCCGGCGAGAGTTCGAAGACATCGTCATCCGGTCCGAGGCGACCGGAGCCCAGGTTGCCCTGCACCAGGTGGCCCGCGTCGTCGACGGATTCGCCGACGAACCGGTGCTGGCCCGCTTCGACGGTCAGCCCGCCGCCTTCCTCGGCGTGTACAAAACCGAGGACGAGGATATCATCGCCATCGCACGCCGCGTCCGGGAATACGTGCGACAGCGGCAGGCCACGCTGCCGGCCGGCGTGAAGCTGGCCGTCATCAACGATCTGTCGCGGGCGGTCAACGACCGTCTCAACCTTCTGAAGACGAATGGGCTGCAGGGGCTGGCGCTGGTCATCCTCACCCTGTGGTTCTTCATGAACATCGAACTGTCGTTCTGGGTCGGGATCGGCATTCCCATCTCCTTCCTCGGCACCTTCCTGCTGCTGCGCCTGCTCGGGCAGTCGCTCAACATGATGAGCATGTTCGGGCTGATCATGGCGCTGGGCATGATTGTCGACGATGCCATCGTCGTCTCCGAAAGCACCTACGCCCAGATGGAGCGTGATCCCGGCTTGTCGCCGCCGCAGGCCGCCCTCCTCGGCACCTCCCGGGTGTTCTGGCCGGTGGTGGCGTCGGTGTCGACCACCGTGGTCGCCTTCCTGCCGTTGCTGGTCGTTACGGGCATCATGGGCAAGTTCATCGTCGTCCTGCCCATCACGGTCTCGTCGGCCCTGATCGTCTCCCTGATCGAGGGGCTGGTCTCGCTGCCCTGCCACCTGGCCCACCACCTGACCCCGCCGCGGCAGGCCGAGGCGCGGGCCAGCCGGGTGCGGCGCTGGACGGAACGGGCGATCCGCGGGTTCATCGAGATCTATGGCCGCGTTCTGCAGCGGGCCGTCACCTGGAAATACGTGACGGTGGGCCTTTGCGTGTTCGTGTTGCTCGGCATGATCGGGGTGGCGCGCGCCGGCTGGGTGCCGTTCGTCCTGTTCTCTCGCAACGACTCCGATGTCGTTCTGGCCCGGGTGGCCTTTCCGGAAGGCACTCCCTTTCCTGTCACCGCCGACGCCGTGCGCCGGATCGAAGCTACCCTCGCCTCGGTCAGCGCCGATCTGACCCGGGAGTATGGCCTGGCCAGCCCGGCGGTGCAGCATGCCTACGCCATCGTCGGGCAATGGTCGGGGGTCGAGCCCACGATCGGGGCCAATCGGGGCGAGGTCACCGTCGAACTGCTCCCCGGCGAGGAGCGCGATTTCTTCTCGGGCGAGGTGCTGGCGCGCTGGCGTGCCGCGGTCGGGGCCATTCCCGGCGCGCTCAGCCTGACCTTCGAAGAGCGGGAAGGGGGCCCGGGCGGCAAGCCGATCGAGATCCAGTTCCGAGGCGATTCGTTCGCCGCGCTGCGCGGGGCCGTCAGCGATCTCAAGCACCAGCTCGGCACCTTCCCCGGGGTCTATGACATCCAGGACAATTTCAAGGCCGGCACCACCGAGTTGCGGCTCGATCTCAAGCCCGCCGCGAGGTCTCTCGGGTTGTCCCTGTCCGATCTGGCGGGCCAGGTGCGGCAGGCGTTCTATGGCAACGAGGCGCTGCGACTGCAACGAGGCCGGTTCGATGTCAAGGTCTTCGTCCGCTACACCCAGGAGGAGCGGCGTTTCCTGGCGAGCCTCGAACGGATGGTGATCCGCACCCCCGGCGGGGCCGAGGTCCCCTTGTCCGAAGTGGCGGACGTGCGGCTGACCGAGGGGACGTCGGAGATCAAGCGGGTCGACGGCCGCCGGGTCATCCAGGTGCTGGCCGACGTCAACGAACGGCAGACCAACGCCGCCGCCATCACCAACCGCCTCGTCGACTCGGGGTTCCTGCCCGGCCTCGAGCGGAAGCATGGGGTGACCTTCGCCTTCGAGGGCCAGAAGCGCGAGAGCATGGAATCGCTGCAGGGCCTGCGCACCGGGTTCGTGATCGCCCTGCTGGGCATCTACATCATCCTGGCCACCATTTTCGCGTCGTATGTACAACCAATGATCATCATGGTGTCCATCCCCTTCGGGATCATCGGCGCCCTGCTCGGGCACTGGGTCATGGGCTATCCCCTGACCATGATGAGCATGTTCGGCCTGGTCGCCCTGAGCGGCATCGTGGTCAACAACGCCTTGCTGATCATTGATTTCATCAACGAAGGGGTGGGGCGCGGGCTGCCGCTCGAGACGGCCGTCGTCGAAGCCGGCAAGCAGCGCATTCGGCCCATTCTGCTGACCTCGCTGACCACCATCTTCGGGGTCTCGAGCCTGATGTTCGGGCAGAGCTTCCAGGCGCAGTTCCTCATCCCCATGGCCATTTCCCTGGCTTGGGGCCTGTTCGTTTCGACCTTCACCACGCTTTTCCTCGTGTCGTCGCTGTACGTGGTGCTGATGGAGTGGGGCGCCCTGCTGCTGTCGTTCTGGCGCTGGCGCTGGATCACGCCCGACGAGATGCTCGAAGACCTCCGGCCGGCCCTGGCCGACCTGCCAGTTTCAGAAGAAGACGGGCGCTCCTGCTGAGCGAGGGTGAGGGTTGGCGGATCGTGGGTCTGGTCGCTGGACGCCGTGGCCGGCGGTGGCCGCTGTTCGCTGGGCGAGCCGTACGGTCGGTGGACGTGGAACCTGCGCCCGGTCGCCCGCTGGCCGCGCGGCGCGAGGTGTCACCCTACTCGATGATCTTGGGAACCGCCGGCCTGGCCGGCGGCGGGGGTGGCGGCGGCGGGACGACCAGGGGGAGGGAAGCAAGATCGCCCTCGGGCTCGGGGCGGATGGTCTCGCGATCGTCGTAGAGCGGGATGGTCGGCGTCGCCGACGAGGCGCCGATCATTGGCGGGGCCGGCCGGGCGTCGGGGGGCGGCAGGGGGGGTGGCGCGATGTCGAGGCCGGGCGCGGGGCCACCACCGGTCGACCCCTCGTCGAGCGGCGGCCGCGCGGCAGTGGGCGCCGGAGCCGCGGGGGTCGGTCGCGTGCCGGGCCGGGAAGGCGGGGGCTCATAGGTGGTCTCGCCGCTGAGGCGGGAGCCGTCGGGCAGGGCGACCTCGATCGTGACCCGGCGCGGGCGGCCGTCGCGGTCGGCCCGCGGGCTCAGGTACTGGATGACGAAGTGCCGTTCCCGGCGGATCTTCTGGCTGATCGACTGGTAGATATCGTAGAGCTCCTTGGCGGTGGGGACGAAGGAGGCCCAGCCGCCGGTCTCGCGCGCCATCTGCTGCAGCACCTGGCGGTCGATCTCCTCGCCCATGCCGACGGTGATCAGCCGGATGTTGTGCCGGACCGCCAGCTTCAGCACCTCGGGCAGGCTCTTGATCGACATCTGCGTGCGCAGGGCGGGGGTTTCATCGCGCCCGTCGGTGAACAGCACGATGGTGCGCAGGTCGCGGGGGTCGGAGTTGGCGTAGAGCTGCTCGCAGGCCACGTGCAGGGCGTCGTAGAGGGCGGTGCCGCCCCAGGGGCGCAAGGCTTTGATGCCTTCGATGAGGGTGCGGCGATCGGTGGTGTGGTCGCAGTGGATGTCGGTGTCGCTGCCGAAGCTCATCAGGCTGATGCGGGTCTCGGGCGGCAGGGAGGTCAGGAAGCGCGCGGCCGAGCGTTTGAGGTCGCCCATCACCGACTCGACGCTCGAGGAACGGTCGAGCAGCAGGGTCAGGAACGAGCGGGGCGTGGCGCTGGCCAGGCTGAACCCGTCGATGGGCTGGCCATCCTCGCTGACCCGGAAGGCTTCAGGGGAGAGCGCAAGGGCCTCCGAGGCCAGCAGTTTCACCCGCACCGCGATCACGGGAAAATCGACCACCGAGGCCCGGAAGGTCGGCTGTTCGCCGGCCTCCTGCCCGCCCGCCGGAGTGGCACCCATCAGCAGGGCCACCGCGATCAGACCGAGGATGGCGGCCCGAACGAAGCCGGCGCAGCGGGCTGCACGGGCCATAGGCTTCAGCGTGATGGACAACATACGTTCGTCGAGATGCATGGTAGCCCTGTTTGGGCCCAATAGTGCAAGGGGTTTCGCGCAACCTCCGCGTTGACCACGGCCGATCCCCCCAGGCTCGCCGGTTTGGTTGGTGAACTGCCGTCGGTCGGCCATTGCGCTACCTCGTATGTTGGCCCCGTCCTGCCTCCTGGTCATCGGTGCTCGCGCGGAACGGGGCCGAGGCGATGACTCACGAGGTCGCGGTTGAAGGAAGGGGAGACCGACCGCGGTCACCTTTGGCGTTTCTTGGGGACGTCCGACTCATAAAACCACCTGAAGTACACCACGAGATACGTCGGCACGCTCAAGAACACCCCCAGCATCATGATCTCATACTGGTGTGCCGCGAGCAGCGCCCAGGTGGCCCCCACCTCTCGCAAGCTGAGCAGAGCGCCCAAGCCAACGACCAGGAAGGTGAAAACGATGGTCCCGATGATGACCAACATCTGAATCAGATGTCGGAGCCAGTCATTGAGAAGATGGATGAAAAATTTGATCATGGGAAGGCCACTGGATCAGAGCGGGGGTGGAGATTCTGGCCGCTGTGTAGGAATGCGCTGTCAGCAAAACAAAAGGGCGGTTCATGGCAAAGGAGCGAAGCCGTTCGTGGAGATGGCGAGCGCTGACCATTGGCGACCGGGGAATCCGAACAACCAAATACGCGACGGGTGACTGGTCGTCGACCGCCCGGGGGCGAATCGCCCCCGGGGGCCGGGGTGAGCATCAGTGGCCAGACGGGCAGCCGCTGCAGGTCGAGCAGTCGCCGCAGGTCTCGCCTTCGCTGGTCGGTGCCGCGCTGCCCTGGTCGGCCGGCGCGGGAGCGGCGGCCGGGGCGGCATCCTTCTCTTTGGCCTCGACCGAGCTGTAGAAGGTGATCTTGCCGTCGCGCACCACGAAGATATCGGGCTTGGCCGCTTCGCCGGTGACGGGGCATTTCCCGTCGACGTTGGTCAGGGTCAGCGGGGTTTCCTTGGCATCTTTGATCTTGGCGATGGCGGCCGCCGGATCTTTCTGGAAGGTCTCGAGGCACGCCGGGCAGCAGAAATGGTACAGCTTGCCCTCATGCAACAGGACCACGCCCTCGGCGACCTTTTCGCCGCTGATCGGGCAGGTCGCGTTGCCCACGTCGATCACCTTCTCGGGAAGGGCCTGGGCGAAAGCGGCCAGGCAGCCGGCCAGGATTGCCAGCAGGGTGAACAGAGAGTATCTTCGGACCATGGGAGCCTCCAAACGGAAAGATGTCAGGTCGCCGGCCGGCGCTCGTCGAGCGCCTCGCGCCTGCCCTTGCGGGAAGCTCATTCTAACAGAACGAACCCCGAAAAGGAATGTCGCTCGCGAGGGCGATCGGGCCATCGCCGCCTGGCAACCTTCGTTTGTGGCCAAGGTGCAGCGGCCTGAAATCCCGTCGCGTGACCGCCCCACCGATCGGATCTGGCGCGCTCGGCTGGCTGTGACCACGGGGGCAGGGTCCGGCGGCCCCTGGCCGTGGTCTGAGGGCAAGAGGGGGTCCACCAGGGTTGAGCGGGGGTCCAGAGTCGGCGGTTGCCTGGCGTTGGCGACCATCTGGCGCTTCAGCCTTCCGGAACGAGCGAGGCGGTGCAGCGAGAGGGTTGAACGCTCGCCATGAGCCAGGCCCTGGACAACGAGACGCTGCCGCCCCGAGCGGCGCGAGCCGATCGATGGCGGATCGCGCTGGCCCTGGCGCTCTGGGCGATCGGGCTCTGGCTGTGGCTTCCCCAGATCCGGAGCTGGCTGCCCCTGCCCTGGCCCGAGCGGTCCTTCCCCACCCCGAACGGACCGCGCACCTACTATCTGGTCGCCCCGTCTGCCATCCACCCCGGAGAGCGGTTCCCCCTGCTGTTCTTCCTGCAGGGGTTCGACGGCCTGGGTTCCCCCTCGATCGGTACCGGCGAAACCTACCTGGCCATCGCCGACCAGGTCGAGGCGCGGCGCTTCATCGCCGTCTTCCCGCGCGGCTGGCCCGGCGCCTTTCCCGAACGGCCCGACGTGCGGGCCTGGTACCCCGAGGGCCTGGCGGCCAATCGCGAGTTCCTGGCCGCCCTGGCGCGCCATCTGATCGCCTCTTGGCCGGTCGATCCCGAGCGGGTGATTCTGGCCGGGTTCTCGAACGGCGGCTATTTCGCCGCCATCGAAGCCCTGACCCGCCCCGATTCCCCCTTCACCGCCTTCTGGCTCGATGGCGGGGCCTACCCGTACGCCCTGCATCCGGCCGTGCCGCGCCGCCGCATCCTGCTCAGCGCCGGCGAGCGCGACGAGCACAATCTGCCGCAGATCGAGATCTTCCGCCAGTTCATCCTCGACCATGGCTGGGAAGAGGGGCGGAACCTGCGCACCTACCGGCATCGGTGGGCCCACGTCTTCGCCGTCTGGGCGCTCGCCGAGGCCCTTGACTTCCTCGGGGCGCCGGCCTCGGCGCCCGCTTCCCTCGCCGGCCCCTGAGGCCTGCCACCGTCGCCCCCGGCCGCGGTCGGCGCTCAGCGGTTGAATGGCCCGACCGAGGCTTTGATCTTGATGGGGGGCATGCCCTCGATCGACAGGGCGGTGCCGAAGCCGCCGCTGATGCCATGGACGATCCCCAGCAGGAAGAGGTTGGGGGCGGCCTGGAAGATCAGGGCCCAGACGATCATGACGAAGAAGCAGATGGCCATCAGCGTATAGGCGGTCAGGTGGTAGAGCGAGAAGACGACGGCGGTCAGCAGGGCCGACAGGTACGGGCTGGTCAACCCCTGGCGGATGCGGGTGTTGAAATAGCTCAGAAACAGCAGTTCCTGCAGGGTGCCCCAGAGGGCGTAGCCGCCCACGCCGGTCAGACCTTGCAGCGGTCGCAGTTCCACCCAGCCGCCATGCAGGCGATAGATGTACAAGTAGCCGCCGGCGACGACGAGGACCAGACCGCCGAGGAAATACCAGCTCAGCAGCCGGGCCGCCTGCCGTGCATTGTCATACCGGAAACAGGCGAAGAAGAAGTTCATCGGCGGCACCACCAGCAGCACCCGGGCGGGGAACGACAGATGCAGCTCGCCTCGGAACCCGATGGCCTTGCGGATCGCCTTGCGCACGATCTCCTGCACCACCTCGCCCGCCCATCCGCAGAGGGTCAGCAGGGCGAGATTGGCCAGGGCGAGGGCCAGCCAGGTCCGGTGTCGTCCTTCCCCGTGCCGCAGGTGGGCGAGGAAGGCCCAGGGCGAGCCCAGGCCCCAGGCTTCCCAGGAATCGCCGCGGAGCCGTCGCGCGAAGAACAGGATGTAGGCGACCGTCAGCCCGATCAGTACATTCCCGACCACCTTGCCGACCGGGCCCCAGGGCAGGATGCCCCAGATGACCGCCATGCTCCAGGCCAGCATGGCGACCGCCTCGAGCAGGCTGCGGCGGGCGGCCGGCTCGGGCCGTCGATGGGGCGACCGCCAGACGATGTAACCGATGACGGCGGCCACCAGCCCGAACCCGACCATCTGGGGCGGGCCCTCGCGCGGCAGCAACCACAGATAGAAGGGCAGCAGCACGATGAACAATGTCCAGAACTCGCGGGCTTCGGCGGGGGTGGGCCGGCGCAGCGGCATGGCATCATCGCGGATCGCCGGCGGCGAAGGTGTCCGTTCGCGCTCCGCTGGCCGCTTGGGCGGGGCGACCAGCGGGGTGCCAGGACGGTCGGCCGGGCGGCCCATGGCGACGGCCTCCGGTAGCGGGGAAACGGCGGCCATCAGCGGGCTCGCCAGATCGGACGACCCTCGAGCAACGTCAGGAGCGGACGGGCTTGCGGCAGCTCGTCGATGGGCAGGGCGGTCAGATCGTGGTCGAAGGCGACCAGATCGGCCAGCTTGCCGACCTCCAGCGAGCCGGTGTCGGTCTCGCGCTGGTTGGCATAGGCCGAGCCCAACGTGTAGAGGTCGAGCATGGTGGCCAGATCGACCGCCTCGGTCGGCGCCAGTTCGGTGCCGGGGGGCTGGCCTGCCGCCCGCCGGGTGACCGCGGTGCGGATCGCCTCGAGCGGGTCGAAGGTCACGGTGTCGCCGCTGAACGGCCAGTCGCTCGAGCAGGCGACGCGCGTGCCGTGTCGCAGCAGGCTGGCGAGGGGATAGAGCCGGCCGGCGCGTTCGGGGCCGAGGGCCGGCAGGGTGATGGTGGCATAGGACCGATCGCGACAGAACCAGGCTGGTTGCAGGTTGGCGATCACCTGCAAGGCCGCGAAGCGGGGCAGATCAGCGGGGTCGATCAGGTCGGCGTGCGTGATCTGATGCCGCAGCTCAGCCGGGGCGCCCAGGGCGCGCGCCGCCTCGATGGCATCGAGGGCGAACCGCACCGCGCCATCGCCCACCGCATGCACATGGATGGGCAGGCCGGCCCGCCCGAGGGCGGCGGTCAGCCGGGCCAGCCGGTCGGGGGAGTCCCACATGGGTTCGCCCCGGTACCCAGGCCGGTCGGCATAGGGAGCCAGCAGGAACGCGGTGTTCCCCTCGACCACCCCGTCGATGAACACCTTGGCCGAGGTGAACCGGAACAGCCGCGAGCGCCATCGGCCCACGGCGGCCAGCAGCTCCTCGAGCTGCTCGGCGCCCTTCTTCTGGTGCAGGCGGCGCGACGCGGTGACCCGCACCGTCAGCTCGTCCCGCGCTTCGAGGGCCAGCCACAGCTCGGGATGGGGGTCTTTGCCCTGGGCGTCATGCAGGGCGGTGAGGCCGGCCCGGGCCGCCCGCTCCAGGAACTGCCGACCGGCGGTCAGCATCTCGTCGAAGGTCGGCGGCGGGAAGCGGTCGGCGACCAGGAGCATGGCGGGCCATTCGCGCAGCACCCCGGTCGGCTCGCCATCGACCGGATCGCGTTCGATGACCCCGCCGGCGGGCGCCACCGTCTCGCGGGTGATGCCGGCCAGGCGCAGGGCGGCCGTATTGACCCAGGCCGAGTGCCCGTCGATGGCTTTCAAGAACACCGGCCGGTCGGGCACCACGGCGTCGAGCCAGCGTCGATGCGGGCCGCTGGGGGGGAACGCCCCGTAGCCCCAGCCGCTGCCCCGGATGAAGGCCGCGGCGGGGTGCGCCGCTGCCCAGGCCGCCACCACGGCCGGCGCGCGGTCGGGGCCGTCGGTGGGCGCCAGCCGGCACTCGAGCAGGTCGACGGCGCCGATGAACGGGTGCAGGTGGGCGTCCTGGAAGCCGGGCAGCAGCGAACCGCCGTGCAGGTCGATGACCTCGGCTCCGGGCGGCGGCGACGGCGCCTCGCCATCGGGGCCCAGCCAGGCGATGCGGCCCTCCTGCACGAGCAGGGCGCCGGGCCGCGCCGGCGGCCGCCCGGCCAGATGAAGGGTCGCTCGTCGGAACAGCCATGAACAGGGGCTGGGCAGCGGCATACCGCAATCTCTCTCCTGGCGTGATCTGTCTCCATGGTATCATAGCCGCGTCCGCCGCGAACGCTCGCGGCTGGCTATTTGTACCAAATGAGCAAATAGGACAAGGAAGATGGCAATGACAAAACGTCCGGTTCGCTGTTCGTTGCTCGCCCTCAGCCTGCTGGGGCTGGGGCTGCTCCTCCCCGGCCCGGCGGAGGGCCGCCTGCCCGATGCCTTGTTCCGGCGTCCGCCGCGGGCCCGGGTCGTGCCCCACGTCCGCGAGAAGCACGGCGAACGGTTCGTCGATCCGTTTTTCTGGCTGCGCCAGCGCGACAACCCCGAGGTGATCCGCTACCTGAAGGCCGAGAACGCCTATACCCGGCATTTCATGCGCGATACCGAGCCCCTTCAGGAAACGCTCTACCAGGAGATGCTCGCCCGCATCAAGGAGACCGATTTCTCCGTCCCTCGTCGCCATGGCCCCTTCCTCTACTACGAGCGCACCGAGCAGGGGAAGCAGCACCTCATCCACTGTCGGCGGCGCGACCAGGCCGGGGCGCCCGAAGAGATCCTGCTCGACGAGAACGCCCTGGCGGTCGGCCGATCCTGCTTCGACCTGGGCACGTTCGAGGTCAGCCCCGATCACCGGCTCCTCGCCTTCTCGGTCGATGACAAGGGCGGCGAAACGTACACCCTCCAGGTGAAAGACCTGGCCACCGGCCGGCTCTTCCCCGAGGCCATCCCCAATACCTCGCCGGGAGTGGCCTGGGCCAACGACAATCGTACCATCTTCTATGCGGTGCTCAACGAGAGCCTGCGTCCGTGGCGCGTCTACCGGCATGTGCTGGGCGACGATCCGGCCCGCGATGTGCTGATCCATGAAGAGACCGACGATCGCTTCAACGTCGGCGTCACCACGACCAAAGACCGCCGGTTCCTGCTCATCACCAGCGACAGCAACACCACCTCCGAGGTGCGGGTCCTCGACGCCGACCGCCCCGCTGGCGAGTTCATGGTGCTCATCCCTCGCCGCGAGGAAGTCCAGTATGCTGTCGAGCATCACGGCTCGTCGTTCTTCGTGGTGACCAACGCCGATGCCCTCGATTTCAAGGTGCTGGAAGGCTCCGACCGCCTGGTCGCCGCCCCCTCGGCCGCCGCTTCCGCCCCGGCGGTCGCCGCTATCGCCTGGCGGGAGTTCATTCCCCATACCCCGGGCGTCAAGATCGACGACCTCGAGGTCTTTGCCGACTGGCTGGTGGTGCAGGAGCGCCGGGGCGGTCTGCCGCGCCTGCGCTATTGCGATGCGGCTACCCGCACCTTCCGCGAGATCACCTTCGACGAACCGGCCTACAGTCTCTGGATCAAGGGCAACGAGGAGTTCGATCTGCCGTATCTGCGCTTCCATTTCTCGTCCCTGGTGACGCCCGAGACCGTCTACGACTTCCACTTCCCTGAGAGCCGTCTCGAGCTGCGCAAGCGCAAAGAGGTGCTGGGCGGCTACGATCCCTCGACGTGGCAGGTCGAGCGGCTGGCGGCCACGGCCTCCGATGGGACGCGCATTCCGATCTCCCTCGTCTACCGGAAGGGCCTGGTCCGCGATGGCTCCGCTCCCATGTATCTCACCGGCTACGGCGCCTACGGCTCGAATTCCGACCCGTACTTCTCGAGCAACCGACTCTCGCTGCTGCAGCGCGGGTTCGTCTATGCGGTGGCCCACATCCGGGGTGGCGATGAGATGGGCCGCCAGTGGTACCTCGATGGCAAGCGGCGGCACAAGATGCATTCCTTCACCGATTTCATCGCCTGCGCCGAGTTCCTGATCCGGGAAGGGTACACCTCGCCCGGTCGCCTGGCCATCTCGGGAGCCAGCGCCGGCGGCCTGCTGATGGGGGCGGTCACCAACCTGCGCCCCGATCTGTGGGGGGCGGTGGTGGCCGATGTGCCGTTCGTCGATGCCATCAGCACCATGCTCGATCCCTCGCTGCCTCTCACCGTCGAAGAGTACGAGGAATGGGGCAACCCCGAGCATCCCGAAGATTACGCCAGCATCCGCGCCTGGTCGCCCTACGACAACCTGGCGGCTCGTGCCTATCCGCCGATGCTCGTCATCGCCGGTCTCAACGACGCGCGCGTCATGTACTGGGAACCGGCCAAATACGTGGCCCGCCTGCGCACGCTGAAGACCGATGCCAACCCCCTGCTGTTGAAGACCAACATGGGCCAGGGCCACGCCGGGGCTTCGGGGCGGTACGATTTCCTGCGCGAGATCGCCTTCGAATATGCCTTCATCCTGAAGGTCCTCGGCCTGCTGCCGCCCTCCTCGGCGACGCCACCGGCGCCTTGAATCACTGGGCGAACCAGGCAGATCGGGGATCGGGTGTGCGTCGAGGCTTCCTGCTCTTTGTCGGCATCCTGCTGGCGGTGGTCTATCCGCCCTTGACCACGCTGGTCGAGCGGGGGCCGGTGGCGGCCTTCCAGTTCTTCAACACCGACGCCTTCACCTACCTGGCGGTCGCTCGCCATTCGGTGGGCAAGCCCTTCTTCACCTTCGACGGCCAGCGCCCCACCAACGGCTTCCACCCCCTCTGGCAATGGATCCTGGCCGGGCTGGCCGCCTGGACCGGCCCGCACGACCAGGAGAACCTGCTCATGGGTGCGTTCCTGCTGAGCGTGCTGCTGGTCGCTCTGGGGACGGCTTGTTTCGGGCTGGCCGTGGCCGAGATGACGGGCTCGGCCGTGGCCGCCCTGCTGGCCGCCGTTCCGGGCTTCCACTACCTGGCGGCGGGCGCCCTGCTGGAACCCCAGTATGGCAGCCGCTGGAGCTTCATCAACGGCATGGAATCGCCGGCCTCCATCTTCCTGTTCGGCCTCCTTCTGCTCTATCTGGTGCGGGACGACGTCCTGGCCACGCCGGCGCCCGCGGCCCTGGCGACGATCTCCGGGCTGTTCACCCTGCTGACCCTGGCTCGCCTCGACGATGGCTTCCTGCTGCTGCCGCCCCTTCTGGTGATCGGGTTGTCTCCCGCCTTCGCCGGTCGGCGGGCCGCCAGCTTCCTGTGGTTCCTGGCCCTGCCGGTGATCGGTCTCGGTGGCTACCTTCTGTACAACTTCTGGCAGGTGGGTACCTTCCTGCCTCTCAGCGCCCTGAGCAAGGGCGGCTTCGGTCTCGATGAGAATCTGCGCTGTCTGGTCCAGACCCTGTATCCCAACACGGTGATCAGGTCGCAGACCGGCTTCGCCTGGAAGGAGATCTCCTATCGTACCGTGCAGCTCTGGGCGCCGCTGGCCGTTGCCCTGCTCTGGCTGACCCATCGGTTCGCCGCTCGGCCCCGCCGGCCTGCTCCCCTCCTCTCGCCGTTCCTGGCCGATCGCGATGGCCGCCTGCTCTTCCTGCTGAGCGGCGGAGTCGCTCTGAAAGCTTTGTACAATCTGCTGAACGTCGTCATGGTTCATACTGGGCCCTGGTACTATGCCGTGTCATTCCTGGTGTCGGACTTGATCGTGGCGCGCGGGGTGGCGCGCCTGGTGGCCCCGTTCGAACATCCTGGCCGCGCGGGGCGGGCCACGCCCTCGCCCGGAGCCGCGGTGGAGGAAGGGGGCGGGGCGGCCGCCGGTTCGTCCGGCGCGCTCCGCACCGTCGCTCGTCCCCTCGCTCCCGCCACCGCCCTTCTCTGGGCGGTGGCCCTCGGCCTGTTGTCGGTGCAGGCCAATGGGTTCCTGCGGTTCAAGCTGGCGACCGATTACAACAAGCATCTGTTCCGCTTCTGGGCCAACCGTGCCGCCATCACGGCCGGGGTGAAAGCTGGCGCCCCCGGGTCCGGCGTGCTCGAGTTCGACGACGGCATCTTCTCGTTCTCGCTCGACGTGCCGGTGTTGCACGGGCATTGCTTCGCCGCCGACCCCGAACTGCTGGCGGCCCGCGCCCGCGGCGATCTCTTCCGCACCGCCTGGGAGCGCGGGTTTCGCGTGTTCGCCACCCTGGCCTATCTCCGGCGGCCGCTGCCGCCCGACCTCGATCCGGCCACGTTCGAGGCGGTCTGCCTCGAGGAGTTCATGCGCTCGGAGCGGGAGCGCAACTGGGTTTTCGCGGTCGCCTACCGCGATCCCGCGACCCAGGTCACCTTCATCCGGTTCGAGCCACGAGCGGCCGTCGCGCCGGCGCCTGCCAGCTCGCCCCTCGAGCTGCCGTTCTCTCTCGACTGACGGCGATCGTCGGCGGGGGCGTTGGCAGCGGCGCGCCTGCGGGAGGCGCTTCGGCCTGCCCGGCTCAGGGCAGCGGCCGCTCCCTCCGCTCGCGGTCGCTTCCCCCGTTCAGGATTTGCTGGTCGCCGTCCAGACGCCGTCCCAGCCGATGGGAGGCGGTTCGATCTTGAACTGGGCGCAGCGATCCAGGTAGACCCTGGCCAGGCCGTCGTCGGGGCGCAGTCTGGCCACTTCGCGGAACCGGGCCTCGGCCTTGGCCCATTCGCGCCGCCGGTAGAGGTCGAGGGCCTCGGCATGGAGGCGCAGGACCTCCTCGAGTTCGGGGAACGACTCGCGATCGTAGTGGTCGAGCACTTCGTAGATCTTCGCCGGCTCTTTCTTGCCCTTGACCCGCAGCAGATCCACTTCCCGCGTGTGATAGCGGAACTTCAGCGACCGATAGGTCTTCTCGCTGATCAGGATGTGCGTGCCGTAGAATTTGTTGGCGCCTTCCAGCCGGGAGGCGAGATTGACCCCGTCGCCGATGACCGTGTAATCCATGCGTTTGAGCGAACCGATGTTGCCGACCAGCACCACGTCGGTGTTGATGCCGGCGCCGATGGCGATCGGCTCCAGGCCGCGGGCCTGACGGTCGGCGTTGAACCGGCGCAGCGCCCGCATCATCTCGATGGCCGTGGTGACGGCGCGGTCGGCGTCCTCGCCGGAGCTGAAGGGGGCGCCGAAGACGGCCAGCATCGCGTCGCCGATGAATTTGTCGAGGATCCCTCCGTGGTGGAAGACGATGTCGACCATCAACGTGAAGTACTCGTTGAGCATGGCCACCGTCTCCTGCGGGCCCAGCTTCTCCGAGATGGTGGTGAAATCGCGGATGTCGGAGAACAGAACGGTCAGCTCCTTCATCTGCCCGCCCAGCTCGGCCTCGCTGTTCATGAGCTGGTCGGCCACTTCCTTGGTCATGTAGCGGGCCAGCGTGCCCTTCAGGCGCTTCTCCTTGGTCAGATCCTCGAAGACCAGCAGCCCGCCGACCGGCTGGTTCTGGGCATCCCGCAGGGGGGCGATCGCCAGATTGATGGCCACCCGCTCGTTCTTGCGGTTGACGATCTCGGCCTCGTAGAACATGTCGGGCTCGTTGGTGGCGATCACCCGGCGCAGGCTGTCGACGATCCAGTGGTTGTCGCCGGCGAAGAAGAGGTCGGCATACTTCCCGACCATCTGGTCGGCCTCGTAGCCGAAGGTGCGCAGCGCGGCCAGATTGGCCTTCTCGATCCGGCGCAGGGCGTTGACGCTGATCACGCCGTTGCTCAGGCTCTGCAGGATGCTTTCATTGTAGTTCTTCATGCTGAGCACTTCGTCGAACAGCTTGGCGTTCTCGATGGCGATCGCCGCCTGGCCCGAGAAGGTGCGCAGCTTCTTTTCGTCGAGCCGCGTGAACGCGCCGTCCCGCTTGTTCAGCACCTGGGTGACGCCGATCGCCTTGCCGTGCCGGTTGACCACCGGCATGCACAGGATGTTGCGCGTGCGGTAGCCCGTCTTCTTGTCGATTTCGGGGTTGAAGCGCGGATCGGCGTAGGCATCGGGAATGTTGATCGTCTGGCCGGTGGTGAAGGATTCGCCGGCGATGCCGCGGTTGGCGGGGAAGCGGATCTCCTGGCCGCCCAGCCCCAGGGCTACCTGCGACCACAGCTCGTTGCGCTTCTCGTCGTACAGGAAGAGCGTGCTGCGATCGCAGTTCAGGATCAGGCTGACCGATTCCATGATCTTCTCGAGCAGCGGCTTCAGCTTCAGTTCGCTGGAGATGGCCGCCGTCACTTCGAGCAGCCGGCACTCGTTCTCGCGGGCCTGCTGCACCTGCTCGAAATTCTGCGCATTCAGCAGGGCGGTGGCCGCCTGCGCGGTGATGGTCTGCAAGGCGGCCACATCGGCGGGGGTGAAGGCGCCGCGCCGCTTGTTCAGCACCTCCAGCACGCCGATCACGCGCCCGGTCTGTTCGTTGCGGATGGGCAGGGCCAGGATGTTGCGCGTCTGGAAGCCGGTCTGCCGGTCGATCGCCTGGTTGAATCGCGGATCGCGGTAGGGGTCGGCCAGCACGATCGGCTCGCCCGACGCCACCACCGCGCCCGCGATGCCCTGGTCGAGCGGGAAGCGGATCTCGGCCGTGGTCTCGCCCTCCATCACCCGCGAGAACAGCTCTTTGTTCTCGGTGTCGATCAGGAACAAGGTACCGCGCTCGGCATCGACCAGTTGCGTGCTGATGCGGATCATCATCAGCAGCAGATTGTCGAGCAGGCGGTTGGAGATCTCGAGCAGCGAGGCCACGTGGCCGAGCACGTCGGCCACCGCCGCGGCATAGCGGTCGGGCTCGCTCTCGGCCAGATGGGACAGGATCCGCTCGACGTCCTGGGGCGACAGGCGATGGGTCAGGATTTCCTGGATGATGTGCAGGTGGGAAGACATGGCTCCAGACCAACGATTCCTCTCCCCTGCACGGTATCGCAAACCGGCGGGCGGGTCAACGCCTGCGCGGGAAACGGGGCGGCGGCCCTGATGGGCGGCGGGCCGTCCGAGCGGCCGGTCAGGCGCCCGGTCAGGCCATCCGCTTCAGGCAGATCAGGGAGACGTCGTCGCCCGGCTGGTCGCTGGTCGTCTCTTCATCGAAGATGGCGAACAACCGCTCGACCACCTGCTCGGGCGGCAGGTGGGCCACCCGGGCATACCATTCCTTGGCCCGTTCGTAGCCGACCTGTTCCCCATTTCGGCAGACGGCCTCGACGAGGCCGTCCGTGTAGAGCAGCAGGGTGTCGCCCGGGGCGAGGTCGATCTCGCGGGTGGCGTAGCGGGTGTGGGCGCGGACGCCGAGCGGCATCGCCTCCTGCGCCAGTTCGCTCACCGGTCCGCCCGTGCCGGGGCGCAGGAAAGGGAAATTGTGCCCGGCGTTGGCGAAGGTCAGGCGATGGGTGCGCGGATCGACCTGGAAGCAGAACATGGTCATCATCTTCCGGCGCTTGATCGTCTTGAGCAGGAACCGGTTGAAGGTCGCCAGAAACTCCGGAATGGAGCGCCCGGGCGTGTCGTCGAGGGTCAGCGCGCACTTGGCCATGCCCATGATCAAGGCCGCCGAAACGCCGTGGCCGGACACATCGCCCATCAGGCCCAGGAGCTGGCCGTCTGGCGTCTGGAAGTAATCGTAGTAATCGCCGCCGATGTCGGCCATCGATCGGCTGTGCCCATGGATGCGATACGGCCCGACGGTGAGCGCTCCCGCCGGGAACAGGCTTTCCTGCACGACCTTGGCCACCTGCAGATCGTTCATGCCCTCGATCATCGTGTTCATCAGTTGGGAAACATGCCCCAGCTCGTCGTCGGCGTGGATGGGGATGCGATGGTCGAACCGCCGGCCCCGGATCGAACTGATGCCGGCCTCCAGCGATGCCACCGGCACCAGGATGTTCTCGAGCAGCAGCACCCCGATGACCGCCGTCGAGACGAACACCAGCAACGCCACCAGCACCAGCCAGCCCCACAGGGTGCCCAGGTATTCCTCGACCGGTCGCAGCGAGGTGCGCGCCACCAGGACGAATCGGGTGAGGTTCTGCCCGCGCAATCCCACCCACAGGATTTCTTCGGCGCCCGAGGTGGTCACCTGGCGGACCACGCTGCGGGAGGCCCTGACCTCTCGAGAGATCCGATCGTAGACGGGCCGGTCCGTCTCGTCCATGATGACGGCGCCGAGCCGAGGCACATCGCCCAGGGCATTGACCCGCCAGACGATGTCGGGCTGGCGGACCAGGTCGCGGAGGGTCTTGTCGAGGAACGTGCGTTCCAGGCGCTCGCGCGGCATGTGGGCCAGCAGCAGACTGTCGGCCTGGCCTTTGCTGTCGAAGAAGGCGTCGAGATAGATGTAGGCGGCCTCATCGAGGAAGGTCAGCAGGGTGAAGCGGCCCAGTTCGTGGGTGAGCCGGTTGAAATCGGTCTTCTGGCCGCCGACCAACGTGTCGAACATGCGTTCGGTCGCTTCCGCCACCAGGCTCCCGCTGTCGAAGACCACCGCTTTGTTCAGCCGGCGCAGCATCTCGCGGCACAGGATGAGCGAGAACTGGGTCCGCTTGCGGGCCAGCGGTTCGTCGGGCGGTTTGTCGAGGGCGAACGACGCCGAACCGGTCTTGTCGACCACGAACACCTGGTCGATGGTCTTCTCCTGACGGAAGCGATCGAGAATGGCATTCCGCTCGGCGAGGGACCGCGCGCGGCGGGCTTCGCGAATGATCCGGCCCACCCAGCTCTCCAGGCGGGTCAGTTCGGCGGGCAGGCGTTGATCATACTGCGCCAGCTTCTCGCGCAATCTGGTTTCGAGGTTCTGGCGCAGCACGTTGCCGTGGTCGCGCAGGGCGTAGAACCCGACCACCAGCAGGACCAGGGCCGGCGTGCCCACGGCGAAGAAGAACAGCCCCAGGAGCTTGCGGGAAATTGAGCCCCACAGCAGACCCCGCCCTTGCATGAGGCGCCCGAGGACCAAGAGGCCCCAACCCAGGCTGGCCAGGTTGATCCAGGTCCAGGTGAGGGGGCGCAGGAAGCGGGGGCGGGGGGCGATGCCCAGCAGATACTCGTTGGGAGCCCGCTGCACCAGGGTCACGTGCGCGTCATCGGTCTCGAAATACTTGTCATAGCGAGCCAGAGCCGCCAGCAGGGCGCGACGCAACGGCGCCTCGGCTTCCAGATGGCGCGGCCACAGGCGCACCTGCCCGCCGGCCAGCCTGGCCAGGCCGAAGCGGTCGCGCGGATAGCGCTGCCGGAACAGCCGCAGACCCGCCCCCAGCGCGCGGTTCTGCCGCAGTCGGCCGGCATGCAGCAGGGCCATGAACCCGGCGGGCGCCTCCGGTCGCCGCCTGGCCTCAGCCGCCTCGCCCGCGGCCAGGACCGACCACACCAGATGGCTGTCGGTGTCCCGCCGCAGCAGCTGGAAAGCCCGGTGGCGCGACCCCTCCAGGCCGTTGACCGAGGCGATGCGCAGGAAGCTCATCAGCAGGCCTTCTTCATTGTGGGTAAGGGGGCCGGTTTCGAACTTGCGTAGGGCGGCGAAGGCCATCTCGGTGGCTCGCCGCGGATGCCGCCGTGATGACAGGTCAGGCAGGAGCCGACCTGCTCCATCGAACCAATAGAGATCGGCCGCCTGGGGGAACAGCCGGTCCAGTCGCCGCAGCCAGGCGCGCTGTTCAGGCCCCTTCAGGGTGGCCAGGCGGGGCAGGAAGGACTGCAGGAAATGGGTGAGCAGTCGCACGTCGTCCCCGATGCGCACCAGCCGGTTCAGTCGCCGCTCCTGCCGCACTTGATCTTGCCGGATGCGCGACTCGACCTCCAGGTGATCGATCTGCCGGATGGCGACCTGCAGCACTGCCACCGGGAACACCGCGAACACCCAGAGGGCCAGCAGCCCGCGTCCCATCAGGGCCAGGCTCTGGGCCAGAGTCCGTTCGTCGAAGAGCAGGTTCGCCCGTTGACTCATGCTCTGCCATCCTACCACGAGCCGTCGTCGCGTTCAGGGCGGCCCTGGGCCAACGCTCGTCGAACCCCTCGTCATCAGCCGAAATGCGCTGGCCGGGGCGCTGGCGCCACGGTCGCCCCCCCAGCCCACGGGCCGCGCTCGGCAGGCCGCGGCTCTGGACCAGGGGCCTGTGGCTCCTGGTGGTTCCTTGGGAAAAGCGTCCCACCTGCCGCCTTTCCCCGCCGGCTGGGTCTTCCCGTGAGGAATGGCGCGCGGGGGGGCTGGTGCGAAGCCGAAGAGATGGGCTTGATGCCAGGTTCTGCGGGGCGTCTCCGCGTTCAGGTCGGTACCGCCAGGGACGGCGACCGGGGCGAAGGGCCTGCAGAACAAGACAGAGCGTGGTTTCGCAAATTCTTTCTGCCGTGGCTGCTGGTCGACATCTTTTTTCTGGCGTGGCCTGCCGACCCTTATCAGTTCAGGGGGCACCGGACGACCGTCGCAGGAAGACCCCCTTGCGGGCTGGCCGACCGTGGTGCTATATCACCCGCATCCTCCATGAAGCTCTGCCCTGCTGCCAGATGACCCGTACCGACATCTCCGAGGCCATCGACATCCATCGGCTGCTCGATGGTCTTGAGCGGGTTGGTTCGACGCAGGATTACTACCGCCTGAACCATACCACCCCCGATCAGCGCCGACGCATCGTCGAACGTCTGGCCGAGACTTTGGCAGCCGAACTGCAGGCCATCGGCATCCGCATCGACGCCTGATCACCGACGCCTGTTCCGTGTCGCCGGTGCGGCGTCGCCGGTCCCGGCTCTGGCGGGCGCGGTCTAGCGAAACGCGTCTTTGACCGAGGGGGTCAGGGCTTTTTCCTCATCCTCTTCGGCGCACAGCAGGCCGATGCGCACCGAGGTCTTGGTCGGGTCGGAAGCCCACGGCCAGAACGCGCAGAACAGGTTCAGCCCCTTGCTGATCTCTTTGCGGAACAGGGTCTGCTCCCGGCGCACTCCGCCCACCTCTTTGACGAAGTGGTCGAACAGGTTCATCAGGAACGCCGTTTCGCCAGGGGGTTTATAGGGCTTGCCGAAGAAGGTCTCGACCAGGGGGGCGATCTCCTTGATCGCCGCCGAGTCGGTGACGCCCACGAACAGCAGCGGGTCGTTCTCCTGCGGATTGCGCTTGACCCCGAAGCGGGTCTTCAGTTCAGGAATCACGCGCAGGACCTCGCGGATGGCGTTGATCTTGTCGTTCACGCAGACCTCCAGGCGGCGAGCTGGCGTTCAGGGCTGGGCGGGCGGGGGCGAGGCGGGCGGGGGCGAGGCGGGCGCTGGCACCGGGGCTGGCGCGGGGGCCGATTCGGGGGCCGTTGGCACCGGGGCTGGCGCGGGGGCCGGTTCGGGCTCGGGGGCCGCCGGCGGTGGTGGGCGATGGGCCGCGGGCTTGACCCCCATCAGGTGGCGGGCCGAGCGATTCGCCGGATTGATCGTCAACGCCTGCTGCAAGGCCGCCCTGGCCCCCGGTCCATCGGCCAGCTTGAGCCGCACCCGCCCCAGCCAGGTCCAGGCGGTGTCGTTCCGCGGTTCGGCCTCGGTGGCCTGGCGGAAGCGCTCCTCGGCCGCTTCCAGATCGCCTTGCTGGTAGAACAGGGCGCCCCACCGGAACAGGGCGTCGGCGCGCAGCCTGGCGGCCTCCTCTGCTTTCGGGGACGCGGGGAACCGTGCCAGGAAATCCGCCCAGATCGCGGCCTCCCGGGCGGCGAATTCCATCTTCTTCAGCGTCAGGCCGATCTGGAACAGGATCTCTTCGGGGTTGCCCTTGCCCACCTCGAGCAGATGCTGCAACCGGGAGAGGTCGCGTTCGAGCAGGGCGCGCGGCGAAGCGCCGAGTTTCAGCTTCGCCCTGACCTCCGGATCGATGGTGGCCAGCACCCGGCTGGGGGCGAGGGCGTTGTCGCACTGCGCGCAGAAGTTCGCGCTGACCGGGTTGGTGGTGCCGCAGACCAGGCATTGGTTCAGTTGCCACAAGCATTTGCGGCAGACGACATCCTCGGGGTCGGCCAGGGTGCGACATGTTGGACAGACATTCTGGAAGGCCTGGACAGCGGGAATGAGCAGGAACAGGAAGGCGAGGAGGAGGGTGACCGTGGAATGGAGGCGTGGCATGGGAACCCCCTGGGGTGAGGATATGGCTCATCTTTTCTATCATGTCTCTGTCGGCAAGGCTACCTGCCGTCTCACACGGCCAGCCCTTCCTGATCAGTCATTCGCCGTCGCCGACCCGCCGGCCCCTGGCGGTGACTTCAGGGAAAGCGGTCCTTGGCTCGCGTTGGGCACCCTTCCAGCATGGGCGACGGCCCTGTTCGGGAATTGCTCCAATTTGCCTGGACAGGGGGCTTGGGGTATCTTCCTCTCATGCGGCGGCGTACTCTGCCTTTTCTGCCGCCTGAGGAACCGCATGAAAGCCCGGCCTTTCCCCCGCCACCGAGACGAGTGGACCACCCGCCGCCCGCGGCCGCGAACGGCTTCCCCGGGGCGTTCGCCACCGGGGCCGCCTCTGCCGCCGCGGCCTGGCCTGCCGTCTGACGCCGCAACTGACCGGCCTTCCCCCCGCCGTCGTTCGGCGGGTGGTCGGTCCTCGGCAGAGCCGATGCGTCCGCCGGCTCGGGAGGTCGAGCAGCAGCCCCGGATCAGCCTCGCCCGCGCCCTGTCCAAGCTCGGATTCTGCTCGCGCCGGCAGGCCGAAGCGGTGATCGCCACCCGCACCGTCACCGTGAATGGCCAGCGCGAGCGCGATCCTCGCCGCCGCCTCGATCTGGCCCGCGACCGGATCGCTGTCGACGGGGCGCCGGTGCAGCGGCCTCGGTTCGTCTACCTGATGCTGAACAAGCCGCGCGGTCTGGTCACCACCCGGGCCGATGAGAAGGGCCGCGCCACCGTCTACGACTGCCTCGACGACCCTGACCTGCCCTGGGTCGCTCCCGTCGGCCGTCTCGATCGCGCCAGCGAAGGCCTGCTGCTCTTCACCAACGACACCGGCTGGGCGGCCCGGTTGCTCGATCCCGCCTCGCATGTCGACAAGACCTACCATGTCCAGATCGATCGCCTGGCCGATGACGCCCTTCTGGCCCGCCTGCGCGCCGGCGTGCCCGTTTCCCGCCCTTCTGACCGCGAAGCGGAGATCTCGACCGCGGCGACTCGCCGGGCGTCTGGCCAGACCTCTCCCGAATGGCTCGCCGTCAAGCGAGTTTCCGTGCTGCGCTCCGGTGGCAAGCACTGCTGGCTCGAGATCGTGCTCGACGAAGGGAAGAACCGTCATCTCCGCCGGCTGTTCGAGGCGCTCGGCATCGCGGTGCTGCGGCTGATCCGCGTCGCCATCGGCGCCCTGCCGCTCGGCGATCTCCCCAAGGGCGCCTGGCGCTTCCTCACCCCCGCCGAATGCCAGATGCTCGCCCGCCGCCGTCCGAGCAGGCGCCGCCACCCCGCGCAACCGGCGCCTGCACGCTGAGTGAGCCTGGCGGTGCCTGCCCGGATCGGGTGGTGGACGGCGCCGGTTTTCGCTACAATGCTCTTCCACATTCGATCGACCGGAGGTCTTCCATGAACATCGTCGTCTTCAACGGCAGCCCGCGCAAGAACGGCGGCTGCGCCGCCCTGATCCAGGCCCTGGTGGCCGGGGCCCAGAAGAAAGGGCATACCGCCAAGGTCTTCCACCTGATCGACCAGCGGGTCGAACCCTGCCTCGCTTGCTATGCCTGCATGGGGCGGAAGGTCGAATTCTGCGTGCATGACGATGATTTCACGCCGATGGCCCGCGACCTGCTGGCCGCCGACACCGTCGTCTTCGCCTCTCCCGTCTACATGGGGCAGATCACCGGCCTGCTCAAAACCTTCTTCGATCGCTGGATCACCTTCGCCGAGCCCGATTTCTCGATCCGCCATGTCAAGGGCAAGCGGTTCGTCACCATCGTCACCTCGGGCGCTCCCGCCGACCGCTTCAAAGAGGTCACCGACTACCTGAAATACTGGCTGGGCGAGTTCTTCAAGATGCGGCACGCCGGCAGTCTGATGGCGGGCGACCTGCACGACCCCGGCGACGTCCAGAAGCGCCCCGACCTCCTGCGCGAGGCCGAAGCCCTCGGCCAGGCGCTCTAGGTCTTTTCCCGCCCGGCCGCGCGGCCTCCTGCCGGGGCGGGTTCCATCTACCGTGGGGCCACCGGCCCGCGACCGCTGGCCTGGGGGGTGTTTACCACCCTGTTCCAGATCGTGGCCGGCGCCGGTCGCGAGCCGGGCTGAACGCGCTAGATGAGCCTCGCTCGAGGTCAGTGGAAAGAAACTGAAAATTTCTGCCTCCCCCGTATCGCGGGGCGAACGAACGCGTACGGAAGAGAAAAATGGGCGGTTCGCTATGAAAACGCCTTTCCTTCGACTTCAACGGCCAGCTCGCGCGGGACGATGAGGTATGTAGGAGTCAGGGAAACAGGATAGCCCCCCGTCCGGCCCGAAAAGAAGGAGGCAGCACATCATGTCCACCGCCAGGAAAGAGAAAGATCGGGTGAAACGCATCGAGGGATGGATCCTTTGGGACTGGGAGATCGAAGGTCCGGCCCGAAAGGGAAGTCGGCCGACCCTCCACATCGGACGCTAGGACGCACGGAACCTCCGGCAGAGGGAAGGCGGCCCCGGGCCTGATAAGGCCACAAGGCGACCAGGGCCCGGGGCCCGCCGACCCGACCCCCGCTCCTCGCGCTCACGGATGGCGAGGCGCCGTCGGAGAGGGCCCCACGGACCACCCACCGCGAATGCATCAGGAGGCAACGCCATGACCACCACCACGGTTCAGCCCGTCGGCACCCTGTATGCCCCGACTCCCTCCACCACTTCCTCCTCGGCCACGACCACGGCCGCTTCTGCCCCTGCCGCCGCCGCCGCGACGACCACCGGTTCGACCACGGCACCTGCCACTGTCGGCAACGGCGGAGCGGCCCCGTCGGGGTCGGGGTTCGAGGCCACCCTTCAGAACAAGGTCCAGGTCGCCTTCCGCCTGACCCGGACCATCGCCGGGATCCAGCGTCCCGTTCTCGACGCGGCCGCCAGCCCGGCCTCGCCGGCCGGCGGGGCTCCTCCCGCCGGCGCCGTTCTGAAGGTCGACCAGCCGTGCCGCGCCTGCCGGTCGCCGGCCTCGCTCGACGCGGCGCCAGGCCAGTACGGCTGGCAGTTCTCCTTCTTCGCGCGCGTCGCCGGCGATCTCGGCGAATGGGGCAGGCCGATGCAGGCCGCCTTCTACGAGACCGGCCGCGCCGTCGCCGATACCTTCGCCCGGCAGGTCGGCTGGTCGGGCGATCCGGTCGGCGCCTTCTTGCAGGGAACGCAGCAGATCATGCCCCAGGGTCCGGCCGCCACCGGCTCGTTCTTCGACAGCTTGCGCCGTCGCGCCGCCCAGGGCCTGGAATCCCTGTCCAGCTCCCTGCTGGCCGTGCAGAGCGGCATCGGACTGCCCTCGCTGAACGGCAACCCGGCTCAGACCAGCCCCCTTCCCGCCACCGGCGCCCTCGACCTGGCCCGCCTGCACATCAGCTCCGTCGCCAACGGCGCCTCGCCGTCAGCGCCGACCCGGCCCCGGCCGCACAACCGCGCCGGGATCGAGATCACCATGGTCAGCGGCCCGCTCCGCGCCGACCGCTCGGCGCGGGCGTTCCAGGATCCCCTCCTTCCTCCGGCCCGGCTCGAGCTGACCGGCGACCAGTCGCCGCCCCCAGCGGCGGCCCTCGATTTCTTGAAGAAGTTCCTCGATCTGGTTCGTGCCTTCCTCGACGATCTCGGCGGTTCCGCCGCTGCGGCCAGCGCTTCTGGCTCGGCCAGCTCATCGAGCGCATCGAGCTCATCGAGCTCGTCGAGGTCGCCCAGCGCCCCCGGCACCGCCGCCACGGATGCCGCCTCTCCGGCGGTCCCCGCCACGGAGGGCGATCCCCCGTTCCCCAGTCCCGCGGAGAACCCGCCCGCGGCGGGCGATGCTCCGGACGACCATGCCGCCCTCGGCGATCCCGACGCGCCGACGACGGTGATCTGAGCGTCCGCCCCCCGTCTCCGCCCGGACTGTTCCCATAGCCCGCGCCCCGCCTCGGCGGGGCGTTCGGGCCTTAACCGAAACGCCCACCAGACCCCTTCCTGAGACTGCCAGGACACAGGGGTCTTCCACCTGACCAGCCTGTGGCCTCCTGCCGAACGCCTTGCGGGCTGCCGGCGGCGATGAGGGGGCCAGGGGCGGCGGCCCCTGGCGCTGGCCCTGGGGAACGGGGAATGAGCACTCGGGCTGTCGCTTTTTCCACGTTATTGTTGGCGCGGTCTGGTCCCCCTTGCTCGACGAGGGCGAACGAGATAGAGTCAAACCGTCGGGAGGGCGCGTATGACGGTGTGGGATGTCCTGTTCAACCCGGTGACGATGGGGTTCGTGATCGGCGGGCTGACCAATGGCATCGCCATCAAGATGATCTTCCGGCCGTATCGCAAAGTCGGGCTGCTGGGCCTGGAATGGCAGGGGCTGATTCCCAAGCGGCAGCCGGAACTGGCCGCCAAGATCGCCACGGTGGTCACCACCCGCCTGCTGACCCGCGAGAAGATTGTCGCCCGCTTCGCCGACCCCGACGTGCGCGCCGCCATCGAGCGCTTGATCCGCGAGATGATCGATCGCTTCCTGGAACAGGATCTGGGCGCGCTCGGCCAGTACCTGTCGCCCTCCGAAAAGACCCGTCTGGCCGAAACAGTGGCGGTCGCCCTCGGCCGCCTCGGCACCGCCATCGAAGACTGGCTCGCCACCGACGCCGGCCACGCCTTCGTCGGCGGCCTGCTCGACCAGGCGCTGGCCCGCTGCCCCGACGAGATCCTGCGCCACCAGGAGGTCGATCTCGACGGCCGTTGCCGCGCCTATCTCGAGGAGTTTTTCGGCCAGAGCGATCTGCGCGCCGCCCTCAAGCAGGGCATGGCCCGTCTCGTCGTCGACTGGGCCAACTCGGCGCGCGCCCTCGGCGAATCCCTGCCCCCCGAGGCCCACGAAGTGCTGCAGGCCGAGATGGCGGGCCTGGCCCCCGTGCTGCAGGAGCGGGTGGCGCAAGCCCTGTTCAGCCCCGACAACCTCGACAAGATCCGGCGTGCCGTGCGCGAAGCCGTCGAGAAGGAGATGAACAAGCCGGTCGCCGACCCCGGCAGTTTCACCGGCATCATCGAAATGGGGGCCCGCGCCGTCTTCAAGCAGCCCATCCTCGAGCGGGTCGAGGCGATGTTCGCTGCCAATGTGCCTGAGCTGAAGGCAGCCTTGACCGATGCCGAGACCCGCGCTCGCTTCGAGAAGGCCCTGCTCGAGCTGCTCGCCGACCTGCTGGCCCGCACGCCCAACGACCTGCTGGCCGGCCGGTCGGCTGCTTCCCTCGATCGCCTGCTCGAGCGGTTGACCGATTTCGCCGAGCAGGGGCTGCACAAGCCCGAGTTGCGAGAATTCCTGGCCCGCACGCTGGCCGAGGAAATCCGCCGTCTCGCCCGTCGGCCCGCCCGCGACCTGGCACGGATGGCCGGCCTGCCCGATCATTTCCCCGCCACCTGGACGCACGCTCTCTGCACCGACCTCTGCCGCGGCCGGATCTCCGCCTTCCTCCAGAAAGAAGGATGGTGGTTGTTCGACATCCTGGTCAACCTGCCGATCGGCCGGGTGGCGCGCTTCGCCAATTCCCAACTGCTCGAGCAGGCCACCGCCATCGCCCTCGAGCACCTCCTGCAGGTCGTTTCCGACAAGGCGCCCCAGGTGCTCGAGGCGGTCGACATGGAAGGCATCGTCCGCACCGAACTGCTCGGCTATCCGCCCGCCGAACTGGAAAAGCTGGTGCAGACCATCTCCGCCCGCGAGCTGCGCGCCATCACCTGGCTGGGCGGTGTTCTCGGCGCCCTCATCGGGGCCACCCAGCTGTTGTTCTGACGGCGGGCCCGGGTGCTTCTGACCCGACCGGTCGCCATGGTATAGTGGCGGCGGCGACCACGCGCCACGGCGCAGAAGGAGCATCGGCATGGCGAATGACCGGCAGTTCCTCTTTCCCCTCAACCCGATGACCGTCATCAAGGACATCCGGCGGGTGCGGGACATCGTCACCGTTCTCGCCCGCCACGGGTTCGGCCAATTGGTCGCCGCCCTGGCCAAGACCGAGACCTACGGCGTGGGGCCGCTGATCCGTTCGTTCCAGGTGCCGGCCGAGGGGGAGGAGCCGGCCGAGCCGACCACCGCCGCCGCCCGGCTGCGCCTCGTCTTCCAGGACCTGGGCCCGACCTTCATCAAACTGGGCCAGGTGCTGAGCACCCGGCCCGATCTCATTCCCGAGGAATACGCCGCCGAGCTGAAGAAGCTGCAGGATAACGTGCCGCCCTTCGAGTTCGCCGACGCGCGCCGGCAGATCGAGACCGAACTGGGGCGGCCCCTGACCGAGCTGTTCGAAAGGTTCGACGAGACCCCGCTCGGCACCGCCTCGATCGGCCAGGTCTACGCCGCCCGCCTCACGTCGGGCGAGGAGGTCGTGGTCAAGGTGCAGCGCCCGGGCGTGCAGGCGACCATCGAGAGCGACATCGACCTCATGCTGATGCTGGCCCGCGCCCTCGAGACCCGCTTCCCCCGTTTCAAACCCTACGACATGACCGGCATCCTGCAGGAGTTCAGCAAGGCGATCCGCCGCGAACTCGATTACACGACCGAACTGCGCAACGCTCTCAAATTCGCCGAGATCTTCCGGTCGCACCCCGAGGTCGTGGTACCGCGCGTCTTCAAGCGATTCTCGACCCGTCGCGTCCTGACCATGGAGCGGATCCGCGGGGTCAAGATCGATCTCGGCGAGACCATCGGCGACGACAAGAAGACGCTGGCTCGCGTCGCCCTGCAGGCCGTCCTGGTGATGGTCTTCGAGGCCGGCTTCTTCCATGCCGACCCGCACCCCGGCAACATCTTCGCCCTCGAGGGCAATCGCATCGCCTTCCTCGATCTCGGCATGGTCGGCCGGCTCGATGAAGGCATGCGCTTCCGCCTGGCCGACCTCATCGTCGCCCTCCTCGAGCGTGATGTCGAAGAGATCGGCCGCCTTCTGATGATGATGGGCATCCGCGAGGGGAAGGTCAACCAGGCCCGGCTGCGCCGCGACATCGCCGAGGTCATGGACAAGATCGTCGGCCTGCCCCTCGAAGAGATCCAGTTCAGCGAGATTCTGACCGATCTGCTCGAAGGTGCGCGTCGTCACCACCTGAAGGTGCCCAATGAATACACGCTGATGGGCAAGGCCCTGCTGACCATCGAGGGCCTGGGCAAGGAACTCGACCCCAGCCTCGATATCGAGGCGGCGGTGGCGCCCTTCATCCAGAAGCTGGTGCTGGCGCGGTATTCCCCCAAGCACCTGCGTCGCACCCTGGTCAAGCGGCTCAACGAGTTCTACCACTGGTCGCATGAACTGCCGACCCATGTCATGACCATCCTCGACGATCTGCAGGCGGGCGACCTGCGGATCAAGGTCGAACAGCTCGAACAGGGCCGTTTGATGCGCAATCTCGAGGGCATCGCCGGGAAGATCTCGGCCGCCCTCGTCATCAGCGCCTTGATTCTCAGCTCCTCGCTCCTGCTCACCTTCACCCGGTTCGAGTATCTCGTCTTCGGCGTGCCGGCCGGTCTCTTCCTGGGCATCGTCGGCTACGTCGGCGCCGCCTTCCTCGGCCTGCGCATGATCCGCGCCGTGGTCAAGGAACGCGACCCCGAGGATTCCTGACCGCGGCCCGACCGATCCATCCGCCCTCTGGTCTGGCGTGCCGCGTCAGAGGAGCGCCTGTCGCTTGTTTTGCGGACGGGGCTCGACGATGTGGTATCATTGAGAGGAGACCTCCTTCCCCCGCCCGACTCTGCCATTCGTGAGAGGTCCCGGGATGCCCCCTGCCGGATTCCCCTGGAAGCCAGCAGCCGTGCTGTGCGGCCTGCTGATGGTCGCCGGCCTCTGGTATTCCCGCCTCCAGACGGATCTCCGGCGCCACGAAGCCTATGCCAGCCTTCTTGCCATCGCCCAGCTCAAGAAAGACCAGATCATGGAGTGGCGCCGGGCGAGGTTGAGCGATGCCCGCCTCGTCCAGGCGAATGCCTGGCTGGCCGAACGGGTGGCACGGCTGCTCGAGGTCGATGATCCCACCGCTGACGCCGAGATCCGGGCGTACCTGCGCCACCTCCAGGGCGCATCGCCCTACGCCAACAGCCTGGTGGTCGATGCGGCCGGAACGGTGCGTCTGTCGCTCGCCTCGCCCCCTGGCACCATCTCCCCCGAAACGATGTCGGCGCTGGCTCTGGCCCTGGCCGACGGTCTCCCGCGGCCGGTCGATCTGTACCGCCAGGGGTCTCCTCCGACCTCGCACCTCGATTTCATCGCGCCCGTGCTCATCTCCCACGGCACGCGGCGTCGGGCGGTGGGGGCCGTGGTGCTCCAGTGCGAGGCGGCCGACTCCCTGTATCCTCTGATTCGCACCTGGCCGACCCCCTCCCTGACGGCCGAAACTCTGCTGGTGCGGCGAGACGGCGATGCCGCCTTGTTCCTCAACGACCTCCGGCACCGCGCCGACACCGCCCTGCAGCTCCGGATCCCCCTGACCCGTCTGGAAATCCCGGGCGTCCAGGGTGTCCTGGGCACCATCGGTTGCTTCGAAGGCCGGGATGATCGTGACGTGGCGGTGCTGTCGGTGCTGACGCCGATTCCCGATACGCCCTGGGTCATGGTGACCAAGATCGATGCCGACGAGGCATTCGCCCCCCTGCGCCAGGAACGCTACCTCCTCGGGGGCCTGTATGGCCCGCTGGTTCTCGGGTTCATCGGCGTCCTGTACCTCGGCTGGCAGCGGCAGAGATCGGTCTGGCAGCAAGCCCTTCTCGAGCAGACCCAGGCCCGGCAGCACGCCGAAGCACAGTGCCGCGCCACGGCTGCCCTCGCGGCCGATCAGTCGCGGGTCAAGGAAGAACTGGCCGCCAGCGAAGCCCTCTACGGCTCGCTGTTCCGGAACATGCTCAACGGCTTCGCCTATTGCCGGATGCTGTTCTCACCGGAAGGGGCTCCGGAAGATTTCGTCTTTGTGTCGGTGAATGAGTCCTTCGCTCGACAGACGGGTCTGCCCGATGTCGTCGGGAAAAAGGCGTCCGAGGTCATGTCGAACTTCCGGAAGAAAGATCCTGCCCTGCTGGAGATCGTCGGCGAAGTGGCGAAGACCGGGCGGCCCTGGGCGGGCGAAGTCCCTCTGCAATCTCTGGACATGTGGCTCCATCTGTCTGTCTACTGCCCCCGTCCCGACCATTTCGTGGCGATCTTCGATGTCATCACCGAACGCCAGCAGGCCGAAATGGCGTTGACGGCCAGCGAAGAAACCTTCCGCCAGCTTGTCGAAGGGTTGCGGTCGGAGTATTTCTTCTTCCGCCACGGGCCCGATGGGGTCCTGACCTATCTCAGCCCATCGTTCACCTCGGTCCTGGGGTATTCCCTCGAGGAGGCGATGGTGCACTATTCGACCTTCTTCACGCCCAATCCCGTGAACCAGGCCGCCGAGCGGTTCAACCGGCTTTCCCTGCAGGGCATCCAGCAGCCGGCCTACGAGATCGAGGTCTTCCACAAGAACGGCGACATCCGGCGGATCGAAGTCTCCGAATCGCCTGTGTTCGATGGGCAGGGACGGGTCGTGGCCGTCGAGGGCTTCGCCCGGGACATGACGGCACGGCACCGGCTGGAGGCCGAGAAGGAAAAGCTCCAGGCGCACTTGCAGCAGGCGGCCAAACTGGAGGCGATCGGGCGCCTGGCAGGCGGGATCGCCCATGACTTCAACAACATGCTCGGGGTGATCCTGGGGTACGCCGAGCTGCTCCTGGCTCCGCTCGACACGAAACACCCGCATTACCAAGGTCTGCAGGCCATCTTCCAGGCGGCCCGGCGGTCGGCCGATCTCACCCGACAACTGCTCGGCTTCGCCCGCAAACAGCCGATCAGCCCGCGCCGCCTCGATTTGAACGAGGTGGTGGCCGAGGCGCTCCCGCGGCTGCGGCGATTGCTTGGCGACCAGATCGAATGTGCCTGGGTGCCCTGGTCTGATCCCTGCTTCGTCTGTCTCGATCCGACGCAGATCGAACACGTGCTCGTCAGCCTCATCACCAATGCTCGCGACGCCATCGCCGGGCCCGGGAAGATCGCCCTCGCCACCCGACCGGTCCGCTTCGACCAGGCCACTCGTGAAAACCATGAGGAGTTCGCGAGCGGGGATTTCGTGCAGCTCTCGGTGAGCGACACCGGGCGCGGCATGGATCAGGCCACCCAGGATCGGTTGTTCGAGCCGTTCTTCACCACCAAGGGGCTGGGCAGGGCCACCGGCATGGGCCTGGCCATGGTCTATGGCATCATGCGGCAGAATCGCGGCTTCATCAAGGTCGTCAGCGACCCGGGGGCGGGCTCGACCTTCCACCTCTATTTCCCCGCCGCGATCGCCTCCGCTGACCGCCCGGCCGCGGCGGCGCCCGCCGCGCCCCTCGAGAGTCGCGGCGAGACCATCCTGGTGGTGGAGGACGAGCCGGGGCTGCTGGCCATGATTCGAGGCATGCTGGACCAGTTGGGGTATCAGGTGCTGGCGACCGACCAGCCCGGGCAGGCCATGACCATCGCCACCGCCCATCGGGGGCCCATCCAGCTCCTGCTGACCGATGTCGTCCTGCCCGAGCTGAATGGTCGAGCCCTGGCTGCCACCTTCACCGCGCGCTTCCCTGGCCTGAAGGTGCTGTTCATGTCGGGCTCCTCCGAAGAGGTCATCGCCCAGGCGGGGGTGCTGCCCTCCGGTGTCGCCTTCCTCCAGAAGCCTTTCACGATCCACCAGCTGGCGCAGGCGCTACGGACCCTGCTCGACCGTTGACACGCGAGGGCCGCCCTTCGGCGCGCGAGTGCCCCGCCGACAGCGAAAACGCCGCGACGGAAGGCCCGCCGCGGCGTTCGCGGAAGCGGAGAAACGGTCGCAACCGGTCGTTACTGAGGGCTGAACATGTCCTTGCCTACCCCGCAGACAGGGCAGGTCCAGTCGTCGGGCAGCTTCTCGAACGGGACGTTGTTGTGTTCGGCGGGATCGTAGACGTAGCCGCAGGCATCGCAGACGTATTTTTTCATGATGTCCAGGCTCTCTTCGACTCAGTAGGCTTCCACGAAGAGCTGGAAGAACTCGCGGGGATGGTCGCAGACCGGGCAGGTGCCGGGGGCTTCGTTGCCCTCATGCACGTGACCGCAGTTGCGGCAGATCCAGCCGACTTTCTGATCGCGCTTGAAGACCATCTGCTTCTTGATGTTCTCGGCCAGTTTGCGATAGCGGGCTTCGTGGCGCTTCTCGACCTGTCCGACCATCTTGAAGACGGTGGCGACGTCTTTGTAGCCCTCTTCCTCGGCGATCTTGGCGAAATCGTGGTAGATGGCGGTCCATTCTTCCTTTTCGCCATCGGCCGCGTAGCCCAGGTTCTTCAGGGTGTCGCCGAACGCCACCGGGTAGCAGGCCCCGTTGATCTCGACCATCTGCTCGTTCATGCCATGCTTGAGCAGGGCCTTCATGAACAGCTTGGCGTGCTCTTTCTCGTTCTCGGCGGTTTCGGTGAAGATCTCGGCGATCTGGTGATAGCCTTCCTTTCGGGCCACCGACGCATAGTAGGTGTACCGGTTGCGGGCCTGCGATTCGCCGGCGAACGCCTTCATCAGGTTGCCGCAGGTGCGAGAGTTCTTGAACTCGGGCATGGGAAGTCCTCCTTGCTGGTATCGTGGTGGGAAACCGACCCCGAGACCGCTCCTTGGGCCTCGGAATCGGAACGATCAGGGTCGCATTATACCCGAGTCGTTCGTTCTTGGCAAATTCCACGCCAAGGTTGCACAGCCATCAGGAAAACCCGCGCCGTCGGCCAGGACGCCCGGCCGGCGACGGGGGCTCCGCCTTGCCCGCGGAACGTGCCGCGAGCGGTGGGGCGATCAGGGGCGGGCCTGGTCCGCCGGCCCGTCGAGAACCTCACGCACCTTGCGCAGGAACCCCGCTGGGGTGAACGGCTTGTACAAGAAGGCCAGGCCTGGTTCGAGCACGCCGTGACGGACGATCGCGTCATCGGTATAGCCAGAGATATAGAGCACCCGTCGAGCCTTGCCCTGCTGGTGGACCGCCTTGGCCAGGGTCCGCCCGTCCATGCCGGGCATCACCACGTCGGTGATCAGCAGGTCGACCGGGCGGGGCAGGGTGGCGACGAGGCGCAGGGCCGCCTCGCCACTGGCGGCCGTCTGCACGGCATAGCCGTGGCCTTGCAGCACGCGCTCGGTCAGCCGGCGCAGCAGGTCTTCGTCTTCCACCAGGAGGATGGTCTCGTGGCCTGGCCGCGCCTCGGTGGCGGTCGGGCTGGCCGCCGGGACCGTCAAAGGTTCGCCGGCGGCTTCGGGGAAGTAGATCCGGAACGTCGTTCCCCGGCCCGGCTGGCTCTCGCACTCGATCTCGCCGCCGCTCTGCTTGACGATGCCGTACACGGTGGCCAGGCCGAGCCCGGAGCCCTTGCCCGCTTCTTTGGTGGTGAAGAAGGGCTCGAACAACCGTTCCTGGATTTCCAAGCCCATGCCGTACCCGGTGTCGGAGACCGACAACTCCACCAAAGCCCCTGCGCCCAAGCTGGGCAAGCGCGGCGTTCCTCCAGTGGTCGGTGGCAACACACGCGTGCCGATGATCAATCGGCCGCCGTTCGGCATCGCATCGCGCGCGTTCACGGCCAGGTTGACCAGGATCTGATCGAGCTGGCTGGGATCGATCCGGATCCGGCAGGGGGCAGGAGCCAGGCGGGTTTCCAGGTGGATGTCCTCGCCGATGAGGCGGGTGAGCAGCCTGGCCATGTTCCCTACCGCCCCGTTGAGATCGGTCGTCTGAGGGGTGAGGATCTGTTGCCGGCTGAAGGCCAGCAACTGCCGGGTCAGGCTGGCGGCTCGCTCTCCCGCCGACAGGATCTGTCGCACGTCTTCCCGGCGGGCATCACCGACCGGCAGGCTGTCGAACAGGAACTCGGCGTAGCCGGTGATGGCGGTGAGCAGGTTGTTGAAATCGTGGGCGATGCCCCCGGCCAGGCGTCCCACCGACTCCATCTTCTGGGCCTGCCGGAGTTTCCGTTCCATGGTGGCGCGTTCCTGTTCGCGAAGCTGCTTTTCGGTGATATCGCGAGCGAAGACCAGATGCGAAGGCCGGCCCTGGAAGAGGATCCGGATGGCGGTCGCTTCGACCGGAACCGGGGTTCCATCGAGGCGCCGGTAGGTCTGTTCCAGAGGGGAAACCCCTGGACCGGGTCCGCTTTTCTTCAGAAGGGAGGTCGCGCCCTCTCTGGTGTCAGGGGCCACCCGCTCTACGAATGGCGTGTCGACCAGCGCTTCGGCGCAGTCGGCGCCGAACAGTCGGACGGCGGCTGGATTGAGGTAGGCGAAGTTCCCGTCGGTCACGACAAACACTGCATCGGGCGCCGATTCGAAGAGGAGGCGGAACCGTTCCTCGCTTTCCGCGAGGCGTCGTTGCGCGGCCCGTTCGGCGGTCTGGTCGCGGAAGACGAGGACGGCGCCGATGATCTCGCCCTGGCTGCCCCGGACCGGAGCGCCGCTGTCGGCGATGGGGCGCGCGGTGCCGTCGCGGGCGATCAACAGGGTGGGCTGGGCGAGATTGACGATGAGCCCTTCCCGCAGGACCCGTCGGGTCGGATCCTCCACCGGTTGGCGGGTCTGCTCGTGTACGATGCGGAAGATCTCGGGGAGGGGGCGGCCTCTCGCTTCGTTCTCGGTCCATCCGGTGAGGGTTTCGGCCACCCGATTCATTCGGGTGACGCGGCCTTCCTGATCGGTGGCGATGATTGCGTCCCCGATCCCGTAGAGCACCGCTCGGGTTTCGTCCCGCGCGGCGTCGCGTTCCTGGCGCGTCTGCAGCAGGTCGAGCAGCAGTTGCCGTTGCTGCCTCGCATGCGTCAGAAAGGCGGCCCCGGTGACCAAGGCGACCAGAAGCAGGACGAACACGATCGCACTGCGGCGCCGAAATTCGAGTTCGGCCAGCATCTCGGCGCGATCGACCTTGGCCACCATGAACCAGGGCGAGTCGGGAATCGGTCGCAGATCGGCCAGCACTTCGATATCCCGATAATCGCGCCCTTCGAACACGCCGCTCCGCCCTAAAACGGCCTGGACCGCGGGAACGTCGATGGCGGTGAGGGGGACCCGCTTGGTGAGAGGAGCATCAGCGATATGGCGAAGCCGATTGAGGAAGACCACGTGTTCTCCTTCGCGCCGTACCAGGAGAGTCTCCGAGGTCGGACTGGGAGTCGGCCACGACTGGATCAGCGGGAACAGAAACGCCTCGGGGTCGGAGCGGGCGATCAACACCCCAAGGGGGTTGCCGTCAGCAGCGGCAATGAGGGCGGCCACGTCGATGTGGACCCCCTGACAGAGTTGACAGCGGTACAGATCTCCCAGCGCGGGGCCACCCGAACCGACCGCCCTGCGGACCACCTCCTTGGTCGGCTCATCCAAACAGGTGATGTGTGGGTCGTTGCTGAGGAGGATGGTGCCGTCGGGGCGCGCGATGATCATGCTCCGGTAGCCTTCGCCTTGGCAGAACAGCGTCAGTCGTGCCAGCAATTCTGAGGTGGCTTGGGGAGCGCTCGGCTCGGCCAGCCATTGGGTGAGGAGGAGCCGCAGGATCCCGCTGGCGTTCATGGCGACATCGGTCAGGCGTTCTCTCCGCCAGGCGAGGAGACTGGCGGTCTTCAGGTCGGCGATGGCTTTCAATTCGGCCTGGCGGGCCTGGCGAATGGCCATCTCCTCCTGGCGGAAGAAGAGGTAGCCTCCCAGGGCGATGAGCAGACTGGCCAAGCCAGCGATGGCGATGAGGGCCCATGGCGGGGACGAAGGCGGCAGATTATGCTCCGTCATGGTTCGGTGACTCGAGGTCCGCAGAATTCAAAGGCGAGCAGGGTCAGGTCGTCTTCGAATGGGCGGCCCTCGCCGTACGCGGTGACCCGCTCCAGAATCGCTTCCAATGCCTCATCGAGCGGCAGGGCTTGAGTGGCTGTCAAGGCGGCGGTCAACCCTGGCACGTCCCAGAACTTCCCGTGGCCATTGCGACGCTCGGTGACCCCGTCGTTGAACAGCACCAGGCGGTCACCCGGCGCCAGTTCGATCTCGTGCTCTTCTTCGGGGTCGATGGTGCCGAAGCCGACGATGGGGCCGGTGCCGGGCAGGGTGCGCACCTGCGTGCCGGCCGACATCACCAGCGGGTGCGGATGGCCGGCGCTGGCCAGGCGCACGGTGCCGCGGTGGCCGTCGAGAATCAGATAGACCATGGTGAAGTAGGTCTCGAACCGTTCGAAGGGGAACTCGGCATCGAGGCGCGCCAAGACCGTCCCGGGGCGGGCGGGCCGCCGGTCGCCAGGCGGGCCTTCGAACACCAGCGGCGAATCCGGTCCGAGGGCCTGGGCGATGGCGACGGTCAACATCGCGGCTCGCACGCCATGTCCCGCCACGTCGAGGATGCAGACTCCTGCTCGGCCCGGGCCGAGGGGAAGCACCTGGAACAGATCGCCACCCACTTCGGCGCAGGGCTGGAACCGCCAGGCACAGCGGAATCCTCCCAGGTCGGGCAGGGCTTGTGGCAGCAGGCACTGCTGGATGACTGCCGCGGCTTGCAGATCTTCGCGCAGCAGGGCCTGCTGCCGCTGCAGTTCGCGCACCAGCCGGGTCATTTCGGCAGAGACCGCCGAGATGGCGGTGCCCATGGCGCTGTCGGTGTCGCCCAGGGCCTCCCCCAGCAAGAGCCCCCCGCCCTCTGGCCACGGAAACCACCGGGCCTGGAATAGCCGATGGGAAGAACGGAATCGCACCAGGACGGGAAGCGAAGAAGCCCCCCCTTCGGCGAGGCTCGGTCTGCTCTCGGAAGCATCTTCCCAGGGAGGGGGCGGCGGTGGGGCTGGTTGGTCAGGCGTCTCGCCGGCGGCGGCCGGCGCAAGCAGCGTGCCGATCGTCTGGCCGCGAGGCAGGTCGATCAGCCTGGCTTTGCGCAGAAAGCAGCGATTGGCATGGCAAATGGTGCTGTCTGGCTCGACTTCGACGAGGAACAGGTTTGCCGCCTCTTCGCAGAAGGTGTGACAGGCTTGGGCGAGGGCTTCTCGTCGCGGCAACGATTCGCTCACCCTCGCTGGTTTCGTTGACATTCCCAGTTGCGAGCCAATTGCACCGCCTCGACGCAGGAGTCGGCCGTTCCATCGGCCTGCAGGAGACGGAGGAGGTCGGGGGCGAGCGTCACGGCCTGTCCGCCGACCATGATCCGGAGCGGTCGCAACTCTTCATCGGCGCGGCAGGATACGATGAAATCACGGACGGCCGGCAGATGGTACGGCATGGTTACCGAAATCGCCAGGAAGATCGGCTTCTCGCGGCGGACCAGTTCGCGCAGATCGTGCAACGGCGTGTTGGCGCCGGTGAAGATGACCGACCAGCCGTCGGCCTCCAGGGCTTGCGCCACCATCAAGGCGCCCAGCTCGTGGAACTCGTTGGGCGCGGCCGACACCACGGCTTTGCCCCGGGTGCGCGGCGCCTGCAGCGCGGTGCAATAGAGATGGGAAAGGATCATGGTGACCTGGGCGGTCAACAGATGTTCCTGGGCGACGCTGAGTTCGCCGCTTTCCCAGAGGAGGCCGATTTCGACCATCGCCGGCCGGATGACATCCTGGAAGAAAGGCGCCAGATCATCCGGTTTGGTGACCCGCTGGCGGGCCAGCGCCAGGGCTCCCCGGAAATCGCCGGCCCGCAACGTCGTCAAGAACACCTGATGGGCTCCAGAACTGCGGCGGGGGGGCAGAGGGCGCCTGGCTTCGGCTACCAGCGCCTCATGTTGGGCGATCATCCAGTCGTAGACCGCCAGAATATCGGGTTGGTGATCAATCGGCAGATGCCGGGTGACCGCCTGCCGCCAAGCTGGGAGGGCCACCTCGAAATAGGCGAAAGGCACCCCGCGATGGGAATACGCCCGATACGCCCAGGGCAGCACCCGTTCAAGCATCTGGTAGGCCCCCAGCTGGAAGACGGTCGCCATGAATCGGGCGTGGTTCTGATGGTTGAGGTGCAGCAGTTCACGCAGACGGGGCTGCCCCCAGACCTCGGTCAGGCGGGGATCCGTCCCGATGGCTGCTTCCACCTCGCTGATCAAACGATCCTGGGCCGCCTCATAGCTGGCAGCCGCTTCGGGAGGGATTTTAGGCCAGCCTCCGAGCGGTGTCGGTACATCTTTGCCCTGGTTGATCATGACCTGCGATGTCCTCTCCAGCCTCTGGAGCCGGTGATGGCGGCGTGGGAGGCTCACCCCATGATAATCTGGCCGATAGGAAGGGTCAAGGCGGTCTTCTGCCCAAGGCGGTCGGCGACACGCCCATCGCCTCACCGACAAGCGAAGGTGCGTCTCACGAGGGAGGGCGGCCGGTCAGGGCCTCCCGGACCTTCTCGGCCAGGTCCTGGCGGGTGAAGGGTTTGTGCAGGAAGACGACCCCCGGTTCGAGCACGCCGTGCTGGGCAATCACCTCGGCGGTGTAGCCGGACATGAAACAGCTCTTCAGGGCGGGGTGGTGGGCCTGTAGCGCGTGGGCCAGCTCGCGGCCGTTCATGTCGGGCATCACCACATCGGTCAGCAGCAGATCGATCCGGCCCGTGTGCGCGCGGGCCAGTTCGAGAGCCTGCCCGGGCGACACCGCGGCCAGCACCCGATAGCCCAGGCCCTCCAGCATCTTGCGGGTCAGCGTGAGCAGGGCCGCTTCATCCTCGACCAGCAGGATGGTCGGGCGTTCCTCTGCCGCGGCAGGAGGCGAAGTGGTCTGAGCGCCACCAGGCGCGGGCCGGCGGTCCAAGGTGGTGGCGGCCGAGCGTTCCCCATAGGGCGGGAAGAAGATGCGGAAAACGGTGCCATGCCCCGGCCGGCTGTCGACCAGGATGAACCCCTGATTCTGCTTGACGATCCCGTAGACGGTGGCCAGGCCCAGGCCGGTGCCGCGGCCGAGTTCTTTGGTGGTGAAGAAGGGTTCGAACAGATGGGCCAGAGTCTCCTGATCCATGCCATGGCCGGTATCGCTGACCACCAGAGTCGCATACTCGCCCGGCGGAATCTCCACCGGTCGAGCGGCATCGGTCGGAGCGATCACGACACGGGCGGTTTCGATGGTCACTCGCCCCGTTCCGGCAATGGCGTCGCGGGCATTGACGCACAGGTTGGTCAGGATCTGATCGAGCTGCCCCGGATCGATGCGGATCGGACGGAGATCGGAACCAGGCGCCCAGACCAGCTCGATGTTCTCGCCGATCAGGCGGCGCAGCATCTTCAACTGGCCGGCGATCGCCTCGTTCAGATCGATCACGCGAGGGGCGACGGGCTGCTTGCGCGCGAAGGCGAGCAGTTGCCGGGTCAGCTCGGCGGAGTGTTCGGCGGCGGCTCGGATCTGGCGAACGCCCTCGGCCAACGGGGAATCAGGCGGCAACTGATCGGCCAGCAGGTCGGCATGCCCGAGGATGACCCCGAGCATGTTGTTGAAATCATGGGCCACCCCGCCCGCCAGTCGTCCGATCGATTCCATCTTCTGGGCCTGGGCGAGCTGCCCGCGCAGGCGTTCCTGCTCGGTTTCGGCGAGGCGGCGCTCGGTGATGTCCCGCAAGAAGACCAGCGCTCCGTCCTGGCCCTCGTATCGCATCGGCACCGCCGCCATCTCGACCGGAACGATGCGGCCATCGGCCCGCAGAATCGCTTCTTCGGCCCGGGGCACGGCCTTCTTCTCCTCGTTCAACTCTCTGATCCGGTCGGCCACGATCTCGCGGAACTCGGGGGGGAAATGGTCGATCACCGGCTGGCCGAGCAGCTCTTCGGCGCGTTCGATGCCCAGCAGCCGCCGCGCCTCGGCATTGAGGAAGGCGAAACGGCCGCGGGTCTGCACGAAGATCGCATCCGGCGCATGCTCGATCAGATGGCGCAATTGCTCTTCGCTCTGGCGCAGCGCCTCTTCGGCGCGTTTGCGCTCGGTGATCTCGGTGGCCATCCCGCACACGCCGGAGATCTGCCCATGGCCATCCCGCAACGGGAACTTGATGGACAGGAAGACGCGCTCTCCCTCCTGGCCGGTGAGCTTTTCTTCGAGTTCTCGGGCCTGGCCGCTGTTCATCACTTCGAGGTCGGTTTGCCGGAAGGCGCGGGCGACCTCTGAGGGGAAGAGGTGCTCGTCGGTCTGACCCAGGGTGAGGTGGCGGGGATGTCCGGTCGCCTCTTCCCAGCGGTGATTGACCAGCAGATAGCGGCCGGTCCGATCCTTGGCGAAGATGATGGCCCCGCTGTGCTCGATCAGGTCGGCCAGGAACCCCCGGCTCTCGCGCAATTCCGCTTCCGTTCGCCGTTGTTTGATGGCGCCAGCTAGCAGGTTGGCTACCCCTTGCAGGAAATGGATCTCATGGACGGGGAACCGGCGGTGCTGTGTGGAATGCACGCCGAGCACCCCGAACGGATGATCGGGATCGCCGATCAACAGGCTGACCCCGCTGACGACGCCGTGGTCATGCAACAAGGGCGGACCACGGAACCGGGACTCGGTGCGCAGGTCTTCGACGATGACCGGGTCTTTGGTGAGCAAGGTGTACCCGGCTTGGGAATCGGGGGTGGCGGGGACCGTGGCCTGGCCGACCAGCCCCTCGTGCCAGCCCATGCCGGCGCGCAACAGCAGATCGCCGTGGGCCGGGCGCCACTCGAGGATCTTGACCAGCTCGATCTGCAAGACCTGAGCCAATTTGTGGCCCGTCAGACGGAAGAGATCGTCTTCGCCGACCCCGCTCAGGGCGGCCCGTCCGAGTTCGGCTACCGCTGCCTGCTGCCGCCCGTAGGCGGTCAGATATTCTTCGTCCCGTTTGCGGTCGGTGATATCGGCCAGCATGGCGAACGACCCATCGAACCGGCCATGCTCGTCGGTCAGCGCGTTGGCCGAGACCAGGCACCACACGGTGGAACCGTTCCGATGGAGCAATCGGCGCTCATACAATTCATTCTTCCCCTGCCGCCGTCGTTCCATTCTGATGTCGTTGTCGGGGCGGTCGTCGGGGTGGATGAAGTCGGTGATGGGCCGGCCGATCATCTCGGCCGGGGTGTAGCCGAGCAGGTCGGCCATCCGCTGGTTGACCATGACGGTGATGAAATCAGCATTCAAGACCCAGACACCTTCCTGGGCGGTTTCGATGAGCCGGCGGTAGCGTTCTTCCTGATGCCGGATCTTGGCGATGCCGGCTTCGACGCGGCGAGCCAGCAGGCGGTTCCAGCCCAGGGCTCCCCCCAGCAGAACCAGGATCGGCAGGACGATCCAGCTCAGGGTGTGCAGAATGACCCACGGCGACGGGCGGCGATGCACCTCGACCCCGAACCACTTCTCCTGGATCCGTTGGAATTCCCCCTTCGCTTCGAGGCTGTTCAATCCTTCGGTGAGTTTGGCCAGCAGCGCGCGGTGGCCTTTGGGGACGGCGAAGCAGTATTCGGGGGCGAGCAGGGCCTGGCGGCCGAGCTGCAGGTGCGGCGACCATCCTTGCCGCTCGACGACTCGCAGGGCGGTGGTGCGGGCCACCAGGGCCACCTCGGCCCGCCCTTCGACCACTTCGCGCAGCGCGTCCTCCTGGGTGCCCACCGCCCTCACCATCGAGGCCAGACCCTGTTCGATCGCCCATTCGTGCATGAGATCGCCCCGCTCGACCACCAGTCGGCGTCCCTTGAGCTGCTCGGCGGTCTCGGGGGGCGGCGGCCCGTCCTGGCGGGTCACCGCGATGGAGAGATTGATCGAATGCGGGGGGGAGAAGTCGAACCGGCGGTTCCGTTCGGGGGAGTAGAACATGCCCATCAGCAGATCGACCTCGCCGCTGGCCAACGCCTGCACCATCTCCGACCAGGGCCCCAGCCGGAATTCCACCTCCAGACCGGCTTCGCGGGCCACCGCCCGGGTCAGGTCGACGTTGAAACCGGTGGGCTGGCCGTGGTCGTCGAGATACTCCCACGGCGGGTAGGCATGGTCGCCGCCGGCCACGACGCGGTTCCCGGCAGGCAGTTCCAGGCTGGCGAACCACCGGGCGTGCAGCCGCCGGAAGGTTCCATCGGCGATGACCAGGGCCAGGCCCTCATTGAGCAGGGCCAGGGTGTCGTGATCGCCTTTCTTGACGGCGAAACAGTAATCCTGCCGGAAATGCGGGATGGGATGATCGAGGACCCGCAATTTCTCTGACAAGCCAGTTTCCTGCAGCAGGCGCAAGGCGACCAGGCGTTGGATCACCACCGCATCATGCTGGCCTGCGGCCAATTCCTGCAACGCGGCGCGGAAGGTCGGGGCGGTGCGGATCTCGAAATCTCGTTCCTCTCGCCGCAGAAACTCTTCGGCATTGTCCCCCTGCATCACGGCGACGGTCTTGCCTTTGAGATCGGTCAGGCTGTGGATGCCTGTGGTGTCCTTCCGCACCACGATGGATCCGTGCAAGGTCATGTAGGGGAAGGTGAAATCGAACAGGTTCTCCCGCTCGGGGGTGCGGCCGACCAGCGGCAGAACATCCACCTCCCCGCGCTCCAGCCATCCGCGCACCTCGCTCCACAGCTCGGTGCGGAAGGTCACCTCGCGGCCCATCTTCTGCAGGGCGGCGGTCAACAGCTCGGTGGCGAACCCGCTGGCGTGGCCATCGGGTTCTACGAAGCAGAACGGGTGATAATCGACCTCGCAGGCGCTGCGGAGCACCGGCAACGCAGACGGCGGATCGGCCAGGGCCCAGCCCAGGAAAAGGTGCCAGGTCAGAAGGCTCCACAGCACGAGCCACCACCCTCGCCGGATGCGGTTGCCCCATCGATCAGACCGTCTGGGTTGGCCGTTCTGCCTCGCGGGACGGGGAAAGGCGTGGTCGGACGTCGGGGCCGTCATCGGTGTGTCCAGCCGCGTTGGACGAGCGGCGCCCGGGGGCGGTTCGCCCAGGACGGGGCCGCCATGGGAAAGAGAAGCGACGGTTCGCGGCGTCATGGTCGGCGTGGGCGTGGCGGCAGCCCGGCCAGGGCGGCGGCCAGCTCTTCCCGGCGGAAGGGTTTCTGGATGAGGCCGACGGCGCCGGCGGCGGCCAGGGCCGCCGCCTCGGCGCTGGCGCTCAGACCGGTGGCGATGAGGATGGGCAGATCGGGCGCGAGCGTACGCACATGGCGGAAGACCTCGGGGCCGGCCAGGCCAGGCAGGACCAGATCGAGAATGACCAGATCGACGGCCGCCGGGTCGCGTCGCAGGAACTCGATCGCCTCCAGTCCTTCGCGGAACAGGAGGGGGCGGTGGCCCAGCCCGGTCAGCAGGCGCCCGAACGTCGCTCGCACCAGTTCCTCGTCGTCGATGACCATGACGCGCAGCCCCGTCGGCTGGCCGGGGGCTGGCTCCGGCGGGGCCGCCGGCGGCATCAGAGGCAGGTAGACCTGGACGGTGGTTCCCCGGCCGGGCTCGCTGGCGATCCGCAGGGTGCCGCGATGCAGACTGACCGCCCCGAAGACGGCGGCCAGGCCCATCCCGCTGCCTTCGGCCCGCGACTTGGTGGTGTAGAAGGGCTCGAAGAGGTGCTCCAGCACCTCGGGCGGCATGCCGCGCCCGGTGTCGATGACCTGCACCTCGACGAACTCGCCGGGATCCGCCTGGGGATGATGCCGCTGGCAGAACGCGGCGTCCAGGGTGAGGAGGCTGGTGGCGAAGGTCAGGCGGCCGCCCTCCGGCATGGCGTCCCGCGCGTTGAGGGCGAGATTGAGGAAGACGGTCTGCAGTTGCCCGGGGTCTCCCAGCACCATCGGTGCCGGCGCGGCGAACTCCTTGACGATCTCGACGCGGGGGTCGAATGTGCGGCGGATCAGCTCGACCAGCGCCTCGAGCAGATCATGCACCGCCACCGGCACGTTCTGATACTTGCCGCGGCGGGCGAAGGCCAGCAGTTTCTTCGTCAGGTCTCCGGCGTGTTGGGCGGCTTCGACGATCTGCGCGATGAACTGCCGTCGGGTGGCCTCGTCGCTGTCGTCGAGCTGCAGCATCTCGGCGCAGCCCAGAATAACGCCGAGCAGGTTGTTGAAATCGTGGGCGATGCCTCCGGCCAGTTGCCCCACTGCTTCGAGCTTTTCGGCCTGGCGCAGCTGCTGCTCGGCACGGGCGCGGGCTTCATCGGCCCGCCACCGGGCGACCGCCATGCCGAGCTGCACCACCGAGGTCTCGAGGGCGATGCGGGTTTCCACATCGAGGTCGTCGCGGTCGGCGGCGAGAGGCAGGCAGCCGATCACCGTCGATTCCTGCTGGATGGGGAGGAAGGCGAGGAAGCGCGCCGGCACGCCTTCCCATTCGGGGAAGGGGTTGCCAGGGTGGGGGGCCTGGCTGTAGATGACCCCTCCGCCCTTGATGCGCCGCACGCCGGGATGATCGGCGGGGAAGGTCGCCACCCGCTCGGCGAAGTCGGGCGGCAAGCCCGTGCTGAGGCGCAGCCGGAGGCAGGGTTCGCTGTCGTCCATCAGATAGATGGCCCCCATGGTGCTGCCGGTCAGTTTGATCAGGCCGTCCAGAGCCACCGACAAGCCGGTGGACAGATCGGGGGCGGCCCCGAGGGCCAGGGCCATCAGGCGTTGCTGCTGGGCCAGGCGTTCGCGCTGGCGGGCCTCGGTGCGATCGCGCACGACGCATTGAATCAGGGATTCGTCGCCGATGGCCAGGCGGCGCAGGCTGACCTCGACCGGGACATGGGTACCGTCTTTGCGCCGATGGAGAGCGTCGAAGAACACGCTTTCCTTGCCGTCGAGGCGGCGCAGCTGTTCCTCGAAGGTGGGGCGGGAGCCTTCGGGCAGCAAGGCGTTGAGGGGCATGCCGGCCATCTCTCCTGGATTGAACCGGTAGAGGCGTTCGGCGGCGAGGTTGACCTCGAGCAGGCGTCCCTCGCGGTCGGCCAGCAGGATGGCATCGGCCGCCTCGCGCATGAGGGCCGACAGGCGCGAGTTGAGCTGGGCCTCGCGGGTGGCCACCCAGCGCTCCCGCCAGGCCCGCCCTTGGGCCTGGCAGCGCCAGAGCAGCCAGACCAGCCCGACGAAAGCCGCCCCTCGCCAGAGGGGATCAGCCGCGAGAACCCCCACGGTTCCGAACAGGCCGATCAGCAGCGGAAACCCTCTCCCGAACGGCGGTGGCGGCGGGCGAACCGGGCAGGTGGTGGGCCTCGGCAGGGGCTCGTTCATCGCCAGCGGACTTGCCCCGGTGTTGAATTTCCCGGCCCGACCGGGTAGAGTATCCCGTGGATGGCGGGGTCGGTTCTAAGATCTCGACCCGCGGAACCCCGATGCCGGAGACGAGCCATGAACATTCTCGTGATCGAAGACGATGTGCAGGTCAAGCTCATGCTGCGAATGGCTCTCGAGAAAAAGGGCTTCACGGTCTTCGAAGCCGGGGATGGCATCCAGGGCCTCGATCTGGTCGAGCGGCAGCCGATCGATCTGGTCATCACCGACATCTTCATGCCCAACGAAGACGGCATGATCGCCATCTCGCGTCTCAAGAAAGACTGGCCCCAGATCAAGATCCTGGCCATTTCGGGCGGCGCGCCGGGCGGCAGCTTCGATTTCCTGCCGGTCGCCCAGGCCCTGGGCGCCGACGAGATCCTCCACAAGCCCTTCTCGACCGAGGAGCTGTTCGCCTGTCTCACTCGGTTGCTGCCGCCGCCGGCGTGACCGCGGTCTCGTTCTCGCTCTCGAACAGCCGTTTGCGGAAGATCACCCGCGTGGCTCGTCCGGGAGTGAACACGAAGTAGACTTCGTCCATCATTCGACGGATCAGCAGCAGTCCCCTTCCTCCCGCCCCCCAGGTCTTGATGGTGGCGAGCTGTTCGAAATATTCGGGATTGAAGACGATTCCGCCCTGGTCGGTGACGGCCACTTCGATCCAGTCTCGGTCGATGCGGTAGCCGACCTCGATCGTCTGCTCGGGGCGCGCCGAGCCATGCTCCACCGCGTTGGTCAGGGTTTCGTCGAGGGCCAGGCAGATATGGTTGATGCGGTCCTTGGGCACGCCCAGGGCGGCGAGCTGGGCCGCCAGCCGTCCGCGCACGCCTTCCACCGCCCCCAGGTTCCCGGGCAGGGTCAGAGTGACCGGATAGACCGAAGGTTGATACTGCTCGAGATCCATCAGAAACCTCCGTGCGGGAGGGTGAGCTGGAAGGTGAGCCGCTCACCCTCGGTGGAACAGGCGAACCCGCCCTTGTGGGCCTCCATGATCTGGCGAATATAGGCCAGCCCCAGCGAGAATCGCCCATTGGTCTCTTCGAGGAAGGCATCGATGCAGGCCTGCCAATCGAGAGCGGCCGGATCGGGTGGACGTTTCCAGGCGGAGCGGGGCGTGACCAGGCTGATCTGCCACCGCCCGGCCGCGAGGGCGACGGTCAGATCGATGCTGGTGCCCGGGATCAGCCGCGCGGCATGGAAGCCGATCAGCGTGCGCAGCGCCCGCTGCAGGGCGGCGCCGTCGGCGAAGACCATTTCATCGGCTTCGTCAGGCAGGGGAGGCCAGTGCAGCCGGTGGCCCGCCGCGGTCAGCCGTCGGTCGAGGCGGGGTTTGACCTCGTCGAGCCATTCGCGGATGGTCAGGGGCAGCTTGTCGACGCGCAGGGGCCCGGCCTTCAACTCGGTCAGATGGACCAGGTTGCGGACGATGGAACGCAGGCGGCATGTCAGGCGGCGCCGCGCCGTCGCGCGGCGGCGGGCCAGCGCGGTCAGCAACTGATCGAGGCGTCGGATCAACACGCTGATCAACTGCAGGAAGCGCTGGTCGAGCCGCTTGCTGAGCGTGATGTCGCGCAGCGACAGGATCATCTCCTGGACCTTGCCCTGGGCGTCGCGGGTGCGTACGAAGCTGCTCGACAGGACCCGGGCATGGGGCTTGAGCAGCACCACTTCCTGCAGCCCGGTATCGTTCGGATTCGCGAGGAGCGGCGGGAGCACCGCCGGCAACGCCTGGTTGGGCTGCCCGGGTGGGAAGAACATGGCGCGGAAGGCCCGGTTGGCCAGCAGGGGCTTGCCGTGGCGGTCGCAGACCAGCAGACCATCGCCGATCGCCTCGAAGATGCCTTGCAGGCGGGTTTCGATGCGGGCGAGGCGGACCCGCATGAGTTCGCGTTCGATCGTGGTGGTGACTTGGCCAAGGAAGGTCTCCATGAATTCGCGGTCGTCGGCGCTGAACCCCCCCGGTTTGTTGAACAACGTGAGCAGGCCGAGCGGGTTCCCTTCGACATGGAGCGGGAGGGGAAGCGACGAGGTGATCGTCTCGCCCCGATGGCAGGCCGATTGGGGCATTCCGGCGCCGGGGTGGCCGGGTTCTTCCACCTGCAGGGTCGCCTGGGCATTGGTCACCACCCCGATGATGCGGCGGCCTAGGCGGTCGCGCAGGTTCTCGAGCAGGGCGAGTTCGGCCGGCTGGGCGAACTGGTACTCGAGGCGGGCCCACGATTCATTGGTGAGGACGATCTCGCCGAACGCCGCCCCGGTCGCCACTTCGGCCGCTCGCACGACCGCCGTCAGCAGACGTCCCATGTCGGGTTCGGCGGCCAGGGCCTGCCAGAGATCGAGAATCGCGCGGGTGACTTGTTCCATGGCTCAGGTTCCTTCGTCGAGCAGCTCGCGGACCTTGTTCAACAGCAGCGAGGGAGCGACCGGCTTCTGCAAAACCGTGATTTTGGGATCGGCGAGCTGATCGAGACTGGCCAGTTCGTCGATGTACCCGGTCATGAACAGGATCTTCTGGTGGGGATGGGTGGCCCGGATGGCTTTGAAGACCTCCAGGCCGTTCTTGCGGGGCATGATGCCATCGAGCAGGACGAGGTCGATGGCGCCGGCTTCGCGCTGGAAGAGATCGAGAGCTTCGACGCCGTCGGCGGCTTCGAGCACCCGATACCCGAACCGCGTCAAGACGGCCTTGGTGACCGCTCGCATGTTGGGAAAATCTTCGGCGAGCAGGATCGTCTCGCGCCCGCGGGGCAGGGGCCTGGCGGCCGGGGCCGGCGCCGTCTCGGCCGCCGCGGTGCTTGGACAGATCGGCAGATAGACCCGGAACTCGGTGCCTTTGCCGGTTTCGCTGTGCCAGGTCAGGTGCCCGTGGTGCTGCTGGACGATGCCGTAGACCGTTGGCAGCCCGAGCCCCGTGCCTTTGCCGGGGGCCTTGGTGGTGAAAAAAGGCTCGAAAATCTTGGCGCGCAGCGATTCTGGGATGCCGGTGCCGGTATCGGTACAGGCCAACAGGGCCTGTTCCGGCGTATCGGGCAGCCCCATCGAACGGCGAAGCGCCGGATCGAGGCGCAGGCGCGTGGTCGACAGGGTGATGGTGCCGCCCTGCGGCATGGCGTCGCGGGCGTTGGTCGTCAGATTCATGATGACCTGTTCGATCTGGGTCTGGTCGGCTTCGATCCAGAGTTCGCCCGGGCAGGGCTGCACTCGCAGGTCGATGTCTTCTCGCAGCAGACGCCGCAGAATCGGTTGGAATTTCGTCAGGATGCGGTTGAGGTCTTCTCGCTTCAGCGCGACCGGCTTGCGCCGGCTGAAGACGAGAAGGCTCTGGGTCAGGACCCGGGCGCGGTGCGCCGCCTCGAGGATCTGCTGGAGGGGGGTGTGCAGAGGAGAATCGCCGGCCAGATCCATGAGGGCCAGCTCGGCGAAGCCGATGATCGCCGACACGATGTTGTTGAAATCATGGGCCACGCCGCCGGCCAGTTGCCCGATGGCCTCCATCTTCTGGGTTTGCTGTATCTGCTCTTCGAGGTGCAGGCTCTGGGTGATGTCGCGTCCTACTTCGATGACCCCGATGATGCGGCCGTCTTCGGCCAGGATCGGGGCGGTGCGCAGGTCCCAGGTGCGGCCGGCGCGGTCTGCCATTCTGTCCTGTTCTTGCTGCCCCGTGCGAAAACTCCGTTCGACGGGGCAATTCGGGCAGATGTCCTCCAAGTGGAAGAAGACGCGATAGCAAGGTTGGCCGACCATTTCGCCGATCTCGAGACCGGCGACCCGCGCGGCGGCCCGGTTGGCCCAGGTCAGGCGGAGATCGCGGTCGAGGCAGGTGATGCGGTCAGGGGCGGCATCGAGCACCGTCTGGAATTCGGCAGACAGCCGCGCCAGCTGTTGGGCGCGCTGCTGTTCGGCTTCGGCCTGCCGGGTGCGTTGCTTCAGCTCCTCCTGCAAGCGCGCGTTCTCCGCTTCCAAATTGCCGGAGGCGGTCGAGCAGGGCTGCCTTTTCTGGGGAAGGCAGCGAATCGGAGGCAGGCGTCGAGGCGGGGGGCAGCACGTCCTCTGGTGGCTTCGACAAGGGCATCCTCTAAAACCCTGGGGACCTCACGTCCGGGGATTTCAACATCTGCATTAATTCTACCTTAGGCGGAAGGCAGGGTCAAAATGAAGGTGTAGGCTTTTTGTCCTACCACATTGACGATTTCGTGAAACAGGTCGGTAGGGCAGGGGATGAATGCTGGCCGCCTCGACCACACCCTGGTCGATGATTGGCGGCAGGACCCTGCGTTTCATTTGGAATCCCGAGCCAGGACGAGGTATAGTATGGAAGAGAGGGTGGAGTAAGAATGGTGACCAGGAAGACCCCCGAGCTGGCATTCCCGGCTGAGATCATCGAAGCGGCCCACAGTGTCGTGGTGGTGCTCCGTCCCGATCGGACGATCCTGGCCTGGAACGACCGCGCTCGGGTGGTCAGCGGGTTCCCGGCCGAAGAGGCTCTGGACAGGGATTTTACGCACTTCGTTCCCGACTTTGCCCAGGATACCTTGCGACAGGCCTTGGCCCGCGCTCTCGCCGGCGAACGCCAGCTCAATATCGAGCTACCGCTCCTCACCCGCGAAGGGGCGCCCTGCTACTGTCTGTGGAATTTCGCCGCGGTCGAAACCATCGGCGCTGGTCTCACCGTGATCGGGGTGGCTCGCGATATCTCCAGCGATCTGCAACTGCTGGCCACCGTCAAACACCGCACCGAATTCCTGCACACCGTGGTCGAGTCGCTGACACACCCGTTCCTCGTCCTCGGTCTCGATCGCCAATTGGTGCTGGCCAACGGGGCCGCGCGGGCCTCGACGCTTCCCTGCGTCAAGGACTGCCCGGGCTTCCCGACGGGCGAGTCCTGTCTGTGCACCCTTTCCGGAGCCTTCTGTCCGGTGGCTGGCACCATCCGCTCGCGGCGGTCGGCTCAGGGGTCCCTCACCTACGGTGGCGAGGGCCCCACCGCCCGTACCTACGATCTCTACACTTCTCCCGTTCTCGATGCCGAAGGCCGGGTGCAGCAGGTCATCCTGTCGGCCTTCGATACCACGGCCCGCCGTCGCATGGTGGAAGCGCTGCGGGACAGCGAGGAGAAATTCCGCGCCATCGGCCGCTCGGCCCAGGACGGCATCATCATCCTCGACAACGAAGGGCGGGTCACCTACTGGAACCCCGCTGCCGAAGCCATTTTCGGCTACTCGGCCGCCGACATGCATGGCCAGATCCTCCACGACATCCTGGCGCCCGCCTCTCTGCGGCCGGTCCATCGGGCGGCCTTCCCGGCCTGGCAGGCGCACGGCACCGGGCAGGCGATCGGCAAGACCCTCGAGCTGCCGGCCCTGCACCGCGACGGCCGGGAAATCGCCATCGAACTCTCGCTGTCGTCGGTGATGATGCAGGGCAGGTGGCATGCCATCGGCATCGTCCGCGATGTCACCCAGCGCAAGCAGGCGATCCAGGCGCTCGAAGCGCGGGAACGGCAGCTTCGCCAGGTGTTCGAAGCGGTGCAGACCGGGTTGATCATCGTCGATGCGGCCACCCATCGCATCATTCAGGCCAACCCCGTGGCCTGCAAGCTGTTCGGCCGCCCGCCCGAGGAGGTCATCGGCCAGCTCTGCCATCGGTTCGTCTGTCCTGCCCAGGTCGGGAAATGCCCGGTCACCGATCTCGGCCAGCATCTCGACAATGCGCAGCGCTGCGCTTTGAATGCCGCCGGGGCCGAAGTGCCGATCCTCAAGACGGTCGTGCCCATCGAGCTCGATGGGCGGCCCTGCCTGCTCGAGAGCTTCATCGACATCACCGAGCGGGTGCAGGCTGAGAAAGAGATGGCCCGGGCCCGCGATCTTGCCGAGTCGGCCAATCGGGCCAAAGACCAGTTCCTGGCCAACATGAGCCACGAGTTGCGCACCCCGCTCAACGCCATCATCGGCTATGCCGAGATGTTGAAGGAAGACGCCGACGCGGCCGGCCAGCAGACCCAGAGCGAAGATCTGGGCAAGATTCTCCAGGCCGGCCGGCACCTGCTCGATCTGATCAATCAGATCCTCGATCTGGCCAAGATCGAAGCGGGCAAGCTGACCGTCGCGATCGAAACCCTGCCGGTCGAGATGGTGGTCGATGCGGTCCGGTCGATGGCCGAGCCGCTGGCCGCCCGGCAGAGCAACACCTTCCAGGCGAGCATCGACCGACCGGGCCTCCTCGTTCGGGCCGATCCGTTGCGCCTCAAGCAGATCCTGTTCAATCTGGTCAGCAACGCCTGCAAATTCACGCAACACGGCACGGTAACCCTGACCGTCACCGGCGCTCTCCCGCCCGCCGCCCCGCCCGCGGCTGCGCCCGTCGCCTCGTCCGTCGCCTCGTCTACCGCCTCGCCCGCGGCCGCGGCGCGCGTCCGCTTCGCCGTGCGCGACACCGGCATCGGCATCGTCCCCGAGCAACTCGCGCACCTGTTCCAGGATTTCGCCCAGCTCGACGAGTCGATCACCCGCCGCTTCGGCGGGACCGGGCTGGGGCTGGCCATCTCCCGGCGGCTGGCCCGGCTGATGAACGGCGATATCTCAGTTACGAGCCAGCCCGGAGCCGGCTCGGAGTTCGTGGTCGACCTGCCCATGGGGTGAACGCCTCGCACGAAAGGAGGTTGCTGGTCGTCATGCCGACCGTCCTGATCGTCGAAGACCATCAGTTCAATCGCGACCTGCTGGAACGGCGCCTGCAGCGAGCGGGCTGCCGGGTCATCTCCCTGGCGGAAGGAAGTCAGGTCTTGGCGACGGTCGCTCGTGAACACCCTGACCTGATCATCATGGATGTCCGGCTGCCCGATATCGATGGGCTTGAGTTGACCCGCCGACTCAAGGCCGATGAACGTCTGCGCCGGATTCCCGTGGCCATTCTCACCGCCAGCGTTCGCGAGGAGGACTCTCGACTGGCCTCCGCCGCCGGGTGCGATGCCTTCCTGACCAAGCCGTTCGAATGGGCCGACCTCTGGCCCAAACTGCAGGCCCTGCTGCCACCCTCTGTCCCATGAATCATCCCGCGGCGACCGGTGGGTCGATTCCCTTTGCGGGCCAGGAAGCCCTCGAGCTGCTGGTCGTCGACGATGAGGCGTTCAACCGCGATATGCTGGGGCGGCGCCTGCAGCGCGCCGGCTATCGCGTCCGCTTCGCCGCCGATGGGCGCGCCGCCCTGCGCGCCCTGGCCGAAGGACTGCCCGCCGCCGTGCTCCTCGATGTCATGATGCCCGAGCTGGATGGCCTGGCCGTGCTGCGCGAGATCCGCCGCCAATGGTCGGCCCACCGGCTGCCCGTCCTGATGGTCACCGCCCGCGACGCTGGCGAACAGATCGTCGAAGCCCTGCAGGCCGGCGCCAACGATTACGTCACCAAGCCGGTCGACCTGCCTGTCCTGCTGGCTCGCCTGCGCACCCACCTCGACCTGCGCGCCGCCCACCTCACGCTGGAAGAGCGCGATCGCAAGATGCGCGCCGATCTCGAGATCGCCCGGCGCGTGCATCGGCGCCTGTTTCCCTCGGCCTTGCCGACGGTGTCCGGGTTCTCGCTGGGGTTCGGGTTCACCCCGGCGGCCGCGGTCGGCGGCGACTTCTTCGATCTGCTCCCGGTCCCGGGCGGGCTGGGCCTGTTCATCGGCGACATCTCCGGCCACGGGGTGGCCGGCGCCCTGCTGACCGCTTTGCTGAAAACTTTGTTGCAGACGGCTTTTCGCGAAGCACCCCAGCCGGCGGCCGCCTTTCGGCTCCTCAACGACCGCATCGCCGAGGAATTTCCCGAGGGGTTGTTCGTCAGCGGTCTCCACCTGGCGCTGGCGGCCGGCAGCGACCGGGTCGGGCTGGTGAGCGCCTGTCCCGATCCTGGGCTGGTCATCCAGTCCGATGGCGCGTGGCGGCCGTTGCCGCGCGGCGCCCCCTTCCTCGGCATGTTCCCCGCCGACGCCCTACCGGAAGGCGGGTTCCCGACCGACCTCATCGCCCTCGCCCCGGGCGATCGCCTCGTAGTGGTCACCGATGGTATCCTGGAAGCGCGCGACCCCACCGGGAAAGCCCTGACCCTGGCCGGCCTGAGGGACCTGAGCGGCCGCCTCGTGCACCTGCCCCCGCCGGCGTTCGTCGAGGCCCTGCTGGCCGGGGTGGCCGAATTCACAGGACCGGCCGGTCCCGAAGACGACTTGATGGCCCTGGTCGTACAGCGCGACGAGTCCTCGCTAGGAGGAGCGGCATGAAGATCCTGGTGGTCGATGATTCGGGGATGGTTCGCGAGACCGTGGCTGCCGTGCTGAGGAGCGGGGGGCATCAGGTCCGGGTGGCCTGCCATGGCGAAGAAGGGCTGGCGGCCCTGGCCCAGGAGCCGGCCGATCTCATCCTGGCCGACATCCTGATGCCCGTGATGGATGGCTTCCAGTTCTGTCGGAAATGCAAGGAACATCCCGAGTGGCAGAAGATCCCCTTCATCTTCTTGACCGGCGAATTCGCCACTCCCCAGGACCTCGCCCTGGCGCGAACCCTGGGCGTGAACATCGTCCTGACCAAGCCTCTGTCGATCGACCGCCTGCTAACCACGGTTCAAGCGGCCCAGAACGGGGGACGCGCCAGGTCGGTCCACCTGTCTGCCGGTGCGGGTGCCGCCCCCGGCCATGGGGAAACCCTCTACCAGCAGCGGATCATCGCCAAGCTCGAAGAGAAGGTGGCGGCGCTCGAGCGGGAGGTCGCGCACCGCCAGGAGCTGGAAGCTCGGCTGGCGGCCGCCAATACCCGGTGGCAGAAGACGTTCGACACGGTGGAAGACATGGTATGGTTGCTGAATGCCGATCGTCGCGTCATCTGTGCCAATCAGGCCACGGTCGCTGTCCTGGGGCGCTCACCGGCCGAGGTGGTCGGTCGGCATTGCTGCGAACAGATCCATGGCACCACCGAGCCGGTGGCCGAGTGTCCGGTGACCAGGGCGGCCCAGAGCCGTCACCGCGAAAGCCTCGAACTGGCGTTGGGCGACCGCTGGTTCGAAGTGATCGCCGACCCGGTGTGCGGCGATCAGGGTGACATCACCGGCATGGTCCATCTGGTGCGCGATGTCACCAGCCGCCATCGGGCCGATGCCGAGATCCGGGCGTTGCTCGAATCGGTCAGCGAAGAGAGGAATCGCCTGTCAGCCCTGGTCAACAGCATGACCGACGAAGTGTGGTTCATCGATCGGGAAGGGCGGTTCATTCTGGCCAACCCGGCCGCCCGCCGAGAATTCCGGCTGCCCGCCACGGCGCCCACCGAATTGAACCATTTGACGGGGGTGCTCGACATCCGCCGTCCTGATGGTACCCCCAGGCCCCCAGAAGAAGCTCCCCTGCAGCGGGCGCTGCGGGGGCAGGTCGTCGAAGACGAGGAGGAGCTAGTGCTCACCCCCTACCGGGGCGAGTTTCGCCATCGCCTGGTCAGCTCCTCCCCCGTCCGGAACCAGCGCTTCGAGATCATCGGGGCGGTCTCGGTGGTGCGCGACATCACCGCCCGCAAACGCCAGGAACTTGCCCTGCAGGAATCCGAACGGTTCGTGCGCAATATCATCGATGCTTTGACCGCGCATCTGGCCGTGCTCGACGAACACGGGGTGATTTTGGCGGTCAACCGGGCCTGGCGCGAGTTCGCCGCGACTCAGGCCCCCGGTCGCGACGGCCTGTGCGAAGGGGCGGATTACGTCGCGGTCTGCCGGGCGGTGCGGGGGCCCGATGAGCCGATGGCCAGCCAGTTCCTGGCCGGGTTGCAGGCCGTCATGCGGGGCGAGATGCCGGTGTTCACCCTCGAGTATCCCTGCCATTCCCCCAAAGAACGCCGATGGTTCGTCGCCCGCGTCAGCCGCTTCCAGGGGCCCGGGCCCCTGCGGGTGGTGGTGACCCACGAGAATGTCACCTCCCGTCATCTGGCCGAAGAAGAGCAGATGCGCTTGCAGAGCCAATTGGCACAGTCCCAGAAGATGGAATCGATTGGCCGCCTGGCCGGGGGGGTCGCCCACGATTTCAACAACATGCTCGGGGTCATTCTCGGCCACGTCGAACTGGCCCGTGAGCTGGCCGAACCCACCCATCCCCTGCAGGAAGCCCTGGGCGAAATCCAGGCGGCCGCGCAGCGCTCGGCCGAGCTGACCCGCCAGCTCCTGGCCTTCGCCCGCCGCCAGACCGTCTCCCCTCGCCGGATCGTTCTCAATGAAGCGATCGCCGGGATCCTGCCGATGATCACCCGCTTGATCGGCGAGAATATCCGGCTGGAATGGCGCCCCGGCCCCGACCTGCATCCCATCTTCATCGACCCTTCGCAGATCGATCAGATCCTGACCAATTTCGCCGCCAATGCCCGCGATGCCATCGCCGACCAGGGGCGGATCATCATCGAAACCCGCAATGTCGGTCTCGATGCCGAAGCGGTGCGCGACCTTCCCGATCTGTCGCCCGGCGATCACGTCATGCTCCGCTTCCAGGATGATGGAGCCGGCATGTCTCCCGAAGTCCTGGAGCATATCTTCGAACCCTTCTTCACCACCAAGGGGCTCGGCCAGGGAACCGGCCTCGGGCTGGCCACGGTCTATGGCATCGTCAAGCAAAGCCGGGGCGCCATTCAGGTCGAGAGCCAACCGGGCAGGGGCACGCAGTTCCGCATCTTCTGGCCGCGCGATGCGATGGCGGCCGCGCCGGCCGCCATCGACGCTCGTCCCTCGACCACCCTCGCTCCGGGAACCGCCGCGCTCATCCTGCTCGTCGAAGATGAGCCCGCCATCCTCCGGGTGACGCAGCGCATGCTCGAGCAGTTGGGGTATCGGGTCCTGGCCACGTCGTCGCCGAGCGAGGCGGTCCGGTTGGCCGAAGCGCATCCAGGCCAGATTTCGCTGTTGCTGACCGATCTGGTCATGCCTGACCAGAGCGGCCAGGACCTGGCCCGTCTGGTGAGCCCCACCCAACCCGGGCTCAAATGCCTGTTCATGTCGGGGTATTTCGATGGCGACTCGGTCCGCCATCGCGTCCAGGGGCAGGATGTCCGGTTCCTGCAGAAACCCTTCACGATGTCGGAACTGGCCGCGCAATTGCGCTTCGCCCTGGGCGGCTGAAATGGCGGAGGGGTCGGCGCCAGGACAGGGATCCCGACGAACCCCTGGTCAGGGGCGCCGCCGCAGGTCACCGAGCACGAACGCCTGGGCCGACCGCGAAGCACTTGCGATGGGCAGGCGGTGGGAGTAAGGTGACAGAGGGAGTCATGCACGGATGGAGGCCGGTTTGAGGAAGGAAGTGCCATTGGAACGGATGTTCGCGACCACCACGGGCATCCATTGCGCCGACTGGTCGACCGGCGATGACGCGGCGTTGCCTGGCCTGGTCGGCTTCTGGGCCGCTTCCATGCTGCATTGCCGCCTGGCCGGCCTGGCCAACCCGTTCCTGGCCACCCGCCTCACCGGCTTGCTGCGCGAGGCGGGCCGACCGTGCGAGCCTCTCCTGCTGGAGGGTCGGATGGTTCTGCAGACCAGCCGCGACCCGTTCCTGCAGGGCGATCGGCTGTCGCCGCGCAAGGTCCTGGTCTTCCTCGAAGACCAGCAACGGCGGGCGCTGGCCCAGGGCCAGCCGGGTCTGCGGGTCATCCTCGACATGGCCTGGCTCGGCGGCGGGACCGCCGGCCTGACCGATCTGAAAGAACTCGAATGGCTCCTCCACGACTTCCCGGCCTACCCAGGCACCCGGATCCTCTGCCATTATGACCTGCCCCGGTTTCCCGCCGAATTTCTCGGCGCGATTCTGGAGATGCACGAAATCCTGGTCCAGGGCGATCGCGGCGGGGACAACCCGTTTTTCACGTTCTTCCGCCGCAGCCCCGATGCCTCGGTGCCTGACCGCATCCTGCGGTATCGCCAGAGCGTCCTGGATCGCTGGTTCGCCATGACCAGCGAACCGACGGTCGCCTCCCCGGTCGAGGAGGCGGCCGCGGCATTGCCGACCAGCTCCGCGTCTGAGGTTGCGCGGGCGGCCGCCAGTTCCTTCCCTTCGGCGGTCCGCCTCTTGTTTACTCCCGATCTTGCTCTCGACCGGGTCTTCGCCGGCCTGCTGGAAGACGCGCGGCGCACGACCGGCGGCGAAGCCGGGCTGGCGGCAGTGCTCGATCCCTATACCGATACGCTGGTCGTCCGGGTGGTCGATCCGCCGCTCGAGCGGGAATGCGAGCCCCTGCCCGGCGTCGGCGCCCCCGTGTTCACCCTCCGGATCGACAGTCCACTGGCTCGCCTGGCCGACCACGCCCTGGCCACCCGGCGCGGCTTCGTCAGCAACGATTTCCGCCGACACCCGCTCCTGACCACCGGCCGGACCGGGGAATGCCTGTGGGGCAAAGTCATGGCGTTGCCCTTCTTTACCGATCGCGATCCCAGCGGCGTGCTGCTGCTGGTCGCCACCGCCCGCGACTTCTCGGCCACCGACCTGCTGCGCGGCCAGGAATTCTCGCAGGCGTTCGGCCTGGCCGTGGTGCGCAGCCAGTTGCTGACGCAGATGCAGATGCTCGAGGCCATGGTGCAGCGCACCACCGCCGCCCTGGCCGTCACCACCATCGACGGGCGGGTGCTGTCCTGGAATCCCTGTTTTGAAACGCTGATCGGACAGGCTCCCGCCGCCGATCGCCCGGTGATCCTGCCTGACCATCTGTTCGCCGCACGGGACGACATTCCCGAGGGCCTGCGGGCCGCCCTTTCCCGAGGGGAGGGGTGGTCGGGCGACCTGCCCGCTCGCCACGGGGTGCTGCGGGGGGTCACCGTCACGCCCTTCGCTCAAGAAGTGGGGGGATTCGAACTGCGGATCTGGGTGTTTCCCGAGGCGCAGAACGCCGGAACGGCGAACCGGCCGGCGCTCGATCCCGCGGCCCTGGCCCGCATGCAATCGCTGATGGCGGATTTCCAGAACGGCGTGGCGTTGATCATCGGGAATGTCGAGAAACTGCAGATCTCCTTCGAAGAATCGGGGGCCGCCCGAGTGGAGGCCGTCCGGGAAATCCGGGGCGCGGTCGATCGGGTCTGGAACCTGCTGGCGCAGGTGAAAACGCTGATCCGGCCGTTCCTGGAGACGCTCCCGCCTCCCGCCGCGCCATCCGGAAAGGGATAAGCCATGTCGACGGCCGCTCTGGCCAGGGAGATGACCGAGGTGCTCCTCGGCCTCGAAGCTGCGATGGCGACGCTGGCGCGGCAGATCGACGACTGGATCCTGACCATGCAGGGCGAGGAGGAGCGCCGGCTGCGCATCCGCGCGCTGAACACGATCATTGGCCTCTATGGCGATCGACTGCCCGCCCGGGAGCGTCAGGATGCCCACAACCACCTGGAGGCCCTTCTCCATCTTTCGGATTTCATGATGTTCAGCTCGGTCGGGTATCGCGAAAAACTGCAGCAACAGGTGAAAGCCCAGGTGGCGCTCATCCAGGCGCAGCTCGCGGAGGCCAAGGCGCGGTTCAATCGTCTGCTGGAAGGCTTTCACGGCCGGGCGGAGGGCGAGGGGGCCGGAGGCGCCGCCGCCGACCTCATCCACGTCCAAGAGGAGGAGCGCAAGCGGATCTCCCGGGAGATTCATGACGGGCCGGCTCAGAAGCTGGCTACCCTGACCATGCGTCTGGATTTCGCCTTCGACCTTCTCGAGCAGCCTGCCGCCTTGAAGACCGAATTGATGTCCTTGAAAGCGGGCCTGATGGCTTGTGTTCAGGAGATTCGCCGGTTCATCTTCGACTTGCGCCCCATGGCCCTCGATGATCTGGGGCTCATTCCCGCCCTGGAACAGTATCTCAAGGGATTGGCCGCCGACGGCGGGACGCCCGTCCGCCTGAGTGTCGACGGTGAGCGGCATCCCCTCCCGCCTGGGCATGAGCTGGGGGTGTTCCGGGTGATCCAGGAGGCGGTCACCAATGCCCGCAAGCATGCCCGGGCGACCCTCATCGACATCGCTCTGCGATTCGAGCCCCGAACCGAGGCCCCGGAGCATGGGACCCTGACCGTCACCGTCAGGGACAACGGCATCGGCTTCGATGTCGACAACCTGCGTCGGATCTACCCCACCTTGCAGAAGATGGGGCTCCTCAGCATGGAAGAGCGCGTCAAAGCCATCGGGGGCACCCTGGAGATCGTCTCGATGCCGGGCGGCGGCACCCGGGTCAGTGTCCGGGTGCCGTGGTGACCCTGGCAGGCTGTACCTGACGGCTACCCCGCCAGGTGACGGGCGGGAGACGGGAGGGGTGGCGAGCGGCCCGGTTCGTCTACATGTTGTCCAGCAGTTTCATGACCATGCCCGGCAGCAGATTGGCCTGCGCCAGGATGGCCGTGCCCGACTCGAGGAACAGGGAGTTGCGCGTGTATTCGACCACTTCCTGGGCGATGTCGGCATCGCGAATGCGCGATTCGGCATCGAGGGCGTTGATGTGCTGCAAGCCCAGGGTGCGCAGCCCCGATTCGAGGCTGTTCTGCCAGCCCCCGATCTTGGCCCGCTGCGATGAGACCTTGTCGATGGCTCGATCGATCAGGCTGATGGCGTTCTGGGCGCCTTTGGGCGTCGTCAGATCGAGGCGGTCGAGGCCGAGGGCGGTGGCGCTCATGCTGCCGATGTCGAACTGGAAGGCGCCGATGCCGGTCAAGCCGGTGGGGGAAGCGGAGCGGGGTTTGGCGATGAACAGGCTGAAGGTGGCGTCGCCCGTGCCGTAGTCGGAACCGGCGTACAGGCCGAACTGGAATTGCAATGGGCCCTGCAAGGCCGCCGTGCTGGCGGCGACGCTGACATCGACGAAGCTGTTGATCTCGGTGCCATCGGGCAGGGTGCGGGTGCCCACCAGCTTGGAGGTGAAGGCGAAGCTGTTGCCCACCTGATCGACCTGCACCTGGACCCCGGCCGCGGCCAGCGTGGCGTTGACGCTGGCCTGGAAGGCCGAGAACGCGATCATATCGGGCGTCGCCAGCGAGGCGGCGGCCGTGCCCAGGGTGGTGAAGGCCGAATAGGTCACCGTGGTGCTACCATCGGAAACGGTGAACCGGGCCGAGCTGCCATCGGCAACCGAGGTGGTCGACGAGGCATAGAAGCGCGAGAAGCCCAGGGTTTCAGCCGACGTGCGGTGCGAGGTACGGGTGAAGCCACTGAAGGTGCCGTTGCTCACGCCGAGGGTGGTAGCGGCACTGGCGCCGGTGATGTTGATGGTTGAGGCTACCGAGGCCACGGTCGAGGTGAAGGTGATCTTCAATTCGCCGTTGTCGACCACCGTGGTCATGCCCGAGATCGTGGTGGTCAGGTTGTTGATGCGGCGGGCCAGGCCTTCGAACGTCCAGTAGCCGCTGGCGATGGTGACCCCTACCGAGGTTTCGCCCGCCGAAATGGTGAAGGTCTGGGCGGCTGACAGGTACAGGCCGGTGGTGAGACCGCGCGTACCGGCAATCTGTGCCGCCTGCGAGGTGAACTGCAGGTCGACCCCCGATAGCAGCCCGACCGCCAGGTCGGTGCTGGTGCGTACGGTCGAGAGCGTGCCGTAGGCGTCTTGCAGGGTGACGTTGACGAGATTGCTGGTGGCGGTGCGCGTGGTGCTGAACCCCAGGCTGGTGGCCACCGCCGGCGAGGCCAGCACGCTGATTTCGCCGCTGGTGCCGATCTGGCCGGAAATCAGCTCGATGTACCCGCCCATGCCGGCGACCCCGGTCTGGGCGGTGCCCACGTACTGCGCGCGCGACTCGGTCAAGCCCAGCCCGGCTGTGCCGGCGACCGCCGATTGCAGGGCCGCGGCCAGCGTGTTGAGCGTCGTCGAGCCGTCGATGGTGAAGGACGACGTCTTGCCATTGCCGGAGACTGTGATCGTGGCCGGGCTGGCCAGCACGAAATTGCCCCCGCCGTCATAGAACTGGGCGATGCTCTGCAGCTGGGTGGTGCCCTGCGCCAGCGTGGTGCTCGCCGAGGCGGCTTTCAGGGTGAAGGTCTGTGTTTGCTGCGCCTGCGAGGTACCGGCGGTGACCAGGGCGATGCTCACCAGGAACTGTCCTCCGACCGAGGGCGTGCCCGTCAAGATGCCCTGGGCGAACGGGGTCGAGGTCGAGACCTGACCGCTGCGACTGCCGTCGAGCAGTTTCATGGTGTTGAACTCGGTGTTCCAGGCGATCCGGTTCAGGTCGTCGCGCAATCGGTTCACTTCGCTCTGCAGCTCGAGCCGGTCGGTGTCGGTCAAGGTGCCGTCGAGAGCGGCCACGGCCAGCTCGCGCATGCGCTGGAGCGTCTCGTGCGTGCCTTCCAGGGCGGTGTCGGCCGTCTGCAGCAGCGAAATGCCGTTCTGGGTGTTGAGCTTCGACTGGTACAGGGCGCGCGCCTGCAGACGCAGCCGCTCGGCCAGCCCCAGGCCCATGGGATCATCGGCGGCGGAGTTGATCCGCAGGCCGGTGCTCAGACGCTCGACCGATTTCTCGAGGCGGGAGTTGGTGGTGCCGAGCGATTCGAGCGCCCGAAAGGAAAGGGAATAGTTGTTGATACGGTATACCATGCCTGCCTCCTTGCAGCACCATGATCTTCCGTGATCGGCGGGCCTCTAAATCGGGCCCCTCTGTACACTTAAATACTCATTTTTCCCGAATTCCGCAACTTTCCCGGGGAAACTCCGGTCCTCAGGAAACGCGCGTTGTGGGGGCCGTGCCTGCCGCCGACCGGTTGGCACGAGAAGTTCTGGCCGGCACGGCAGTGGTTGAACGGGGACCGCGTCAGCGGCTCGTGGGGCGGCGCTGGCCTCGTGGGGGAGGGGTGGTCGGAACGGTGAGCAGGGCTTCGATCTCGGTGAAGCCAGGCAACTGGGCCGGGGCGATGGCCTGGAAGATCTCGACCGGTTGCGTCTTGCCTTTCAGCGGAATGGGATCGAGCTTCTCGAGCCAGACCAGATCGCCCAGACCGGCCGCCGTGGTCGTGCTCAGCAGGATCTGTCCCGGTCGTGCTGCCGAACAGATGCGGCTCGCGATATTGACCGCATCGCCGATCGCGGTATAGGACAGGATCTTTTCGGATCCGATGAGCCCGACGGTGACATCGCCGGTATTGAGCCCGATGCCGATCTCGATCTCCGGCCACCCGCGCTTCCGCCAGCCGGCCTTCAACTGATCCAGGCGTTGCAGCATGGTCATGGCGCAGAAGACCGCCCGTCGCTCGGGATCCTGGACGGTCAGCGGCGCTCCGAACAAGGCCATGAGGGCGTCGCCGATGAATTTGTCGATCGTCCCCTGGAACTGCAGGATGACCTCGGTCATCGCCGAGAAATACTCGTTCAGCAGCGAAACCACCTGGCTCGGATCGAGCTTCTCGCTGAGGGGGGTGAACCCCCGCACGTCGGCGAACATGATGGTGACCGGCTGTTTCTGCCCGCCCAGCGCCAACGAACCGGGGTCGGCGATGATCCGCTCGACGATATGGGGCGACAGGAACTTCTGGAAGCTCTCGAACATCTGCGCCCGATCTTTCTCCAGGCCGAGCTTCTCGAAATACTGCCGATCGTATTCCTGGTCGAGATACTCGGTGGTGTGTTCGAGTTTGCGCTGGTACTCGGTGAGCTTGTCGATCCGCTGCTTGAGCGTATAGATCTCGGCTCGGCGGGCGATCTCCCGTTGCCGTTCCGCCACCATCCAGCCCAGGACCTGGCCGATCAGGAACAGCGCCGCCTGGTTGTCGGGCTTCTGGTACAGGATCGGGGGCGCGCTCTCGATGGCCAGCAGGCCGATCACGGTCTCCCCATCGATGAGCGGGGTCGCCAGCAGGATGGCGATGGGTGGCGGTTCCCCGCGCCGGGCCGGCCAGAAGGAGACCATCTCGCCGTTCTTGAGCAGGGGGGCGAGGGCGGTGTCGCCCCATTCGAAGCGCACCCGCTTGGCATTCCATTCGGCTTTGGGATAGCACCCTCTGAGTTCGAGGAATTCGGGTTTCTGAGGATCGATCAGGTAGATCTGGCCTTGGGCGATGCCCAGGTGCGGGCAGAGAAGGTCGAGCGCCATTTCCTCGAGGGGGGTGCCGGCGGCTGACGGGCCGGTCAGGGTGGCCAGATCGCGGATGACCAGCTCGAGAAATCGCGGCAGGGGCTGTCCGAACAGTTCGGCCGGCGGCGCCGGCAGGGGAAGGTCGGCCGGCGGCGGCGCCGGGGAGCGGGGTGGGGGAGCGAGGGGCGTGGCCGGGGTCGCGGGTGCCGGCGGCACCGTGGGGGTGATGGGTGGGGTGGGGGAGAGGAGGCGACCGGCGGAACCCGGTCCCGAACTTTGTCCCGTCTCTTCGGCTGGCTTATGGCCGTTGCCAGACGCACGCGGCGGCGTCCTGGATGGGGTGGCCACGGGCGCGGATGGGGCGCCCATGCCCGTCAGGAGAACGGCTCCGGCCAGGGGAATGATCGCCCACAAGAGGATCAGGCTGAACCAGTGGCCCCACCACAGCAATGTCAGGAGCCCCAGCCAGGCCAGAAAGGCGCCGCCCAACCATCGAGGATTCATAAGAGGTTCCGGGAAAGGTGCCAACCACTATGCCACTTTCTGCTCCCAGAGGCAATCACCATGGCAAAGCTGACGATCGGGAGGGGCGCCGACGCGTGGTCGGAATGCCATGCCGGGGCGGTGGTTCGAGGCGGAGCTGGCGGTTGCCCGGACGGCAGGATCTCAGGGCAGGGGAAATCCGACGTCACGCAAGAAGCCGATGACGGTGGTCTCGAAGGTGGTCGAGGCCACCTGATGGGCCTGGACATGGCTGGCGCCCGGGACGATCAGTTCCCGGGCCTGGGGAATGGCCGCTTTCAGGCGATCATGGTCGGCGCGCGTGGCCCGGGGATCGAGCGTATCATGGATGAGCAGGACGGGCCGTTCCCCGAACCCGGCGGTCGCGGCGACGGGGCGATTGTCGAGGTAGGGGATGCCGGTCCACCAGCTGATGAGATGGAACCCGACGTCGGTCAGGAAGGAATCGGGCAGGCCGGTCAGGCGGGCGAAATCCCGGCCGCCGATCAACCGCAGCTCGGCGAACGGCGATTCGAGGATGAACGCCTGGATCTCGGGCAGCCGGGCGGCCCCGTTGATCAAGGTGGCGGCGCCCATCGACCGGCCGTAGGCCGCCAGCGCGGTTCCTGTGGCCAGGAACCCGCGGGCCCGCGCCTCGTCGAGGACGCCGCGCAGATCGGCCCATTCGTACAAGCCGATCGAGGTATACTCGCCATCGCTGGCGCCGTGGGCCCGGAAATCGAGCAGCAGCAGGGCGCACCCGAACCGCCGCAGAAAATCGACCATCGCCGCCAGGTTTGTATGGTCGACGCCATGGCCGTGGCAGAGCAGCATCGTTCCCAGGCCGGGCGTGCCGCTGGCATACCAGGCCCGGATAGTCTGGCCCTGGTCGTTGCGGGCCGCAAACGGCATGAACAGGTGGTCGGGGAACGCGGCGGGCGGGCCGAGCCGGGGGCGGCGCACGTTCTGCATGGCGAACCCCCAGACCATGGCCAGCAGAGCGGCGGCGATGGCCAGCAGCGCGCCGAGGAGAAGTTTGCCGCGGGACCAGGCGCCGCACCGTTCCTTCATCATGGCTCTATTCTATCGTACCCTGGGGAGCCTCGCCAGCGCACGGAGGGCCGGTCGTCGCCCGGCGGGGCACGGGGGGAGCGAGCTCGCTGAGGGAGGGCGGCCGGTCCCTGGGGCCGGGATGCCCCAGGGGTTCGGCAACGAGCGCTTCGTGCCGATGAGGGGGCCGGAGCCGTGTGCGGGAGGTGATGGCCATGGGCGCTCTGGCGGTGGTGATCAGCGTGGCGGTGCAGACCCTGCTCGGCGGGCTGTGGCCGGCCTGGGCTGTGCCTTCCCCGGCCGGACGCGCCTTCGTCGATGACCTCGCCTGGCAGCATGTCCTGGGCGGGACGGCCGACGAGGCCTACCGCGGCCTGGTCCTGCTGGGCGACGGCGGGTGCCTCGTGGCCGGGCATACGGCGTCCCGCGATGGCGACATCAAAGGCGCCCACGGCCGGACCGACGTGCTGGTCGTGCGCTACGGCGCGGATGGCAAGCCGGTGTGGACGAAGGTCTACGGCGGACCTGAGCATGACCGGGCCTTCGCCATCGAGGCGACCTCCGATGGCGGCTGCCTCGTGGTCGGCGAAACCGAATGGGAAGAGCCGGCCATCGGCTACCGCGGCGGCACCGATGTGCTGGTCATGCGCCTCGATGGCGCGGGCAACCTGCGGTGGAAGCGCTGTTACGGCGGCAACGGCGATGATACCGCCTATGCGGTGCGCCAGACCGCCGACGGCGGCTTCCTGCTCGGCGGGAGCACGGGCTCGAACAATGGCGACGTCAGCGGTCATCAAGGCGGCACCGATGCCTGGGTGGTCAAGCTCTCGCCGACCGGGGCGATCCAGTGGGGGACCTGTCTGGGCGGGCCGCTCGACGACTTCGCGGCCAGCGTCGAGCCTCTCGGCGACGGGGGCTGTTTCGTCGCCGGCCGGGTGGCTTCCCACACGGTCGACGAACTCACCGACGAACACGGGCTGGGGAATGTCCTCGTCGCCCGTCTCGCCGCGAACGGCGCCGTGCGCTGGCTGAAGAGCTACGGCGGGGTCGACGAGGAGCGAGCGTACGCGGTACGGGCCATCGCTGATGGCGGCTGCGTGGTGGCGGGGGCTGCCAGCTCCCTGACTGGCGTGGTCGAAGGCTGGCAGGGCGGCCTCGATGCCTGGGTCCTCAAGCTCGACGCCGATGGCGAGATCGAGTGGCAGAACTGCTATGGCGGGGTGGGCGATGACCTCGCCTACAGTCTTCGACAGGCGGCCGACGGGCGGTTCGTCTTCGTGGGGGAGACCTCCTCCATGGATGGCATGGTCGAGGGCGCCCACGGCGGCACCGATCTCTGGCTGGTCGGCCTCGATCTCGATGGCTCGGTGCTCTGGCAGAAAACCCTGGGCGGCCGCTTCGGCGAGGTCGGCTACGATCTGCGTCAGACGGCTGACGGCCACTGGCTGGTGGCGGGCACCGGCGTGCCGTCTGGCGGGTATGATATCCCGCTCGGCCATGCGGGCTACGACGCCTGGCTCTTGAACATCCGCCCCTGACGGCGGTTCTGGGCGAAACGGCCGAGGTCCCCTGACGGCCCACGGCCGTGCCCCGGGGCGCCGCGGCGGCTGAGCGTCGCGATTTGTCGCACGGTTCGGAGATGTGATAGCATTCTCCGTTGTTGAGTCATTCCAGGGGGGAAGCAATGGATCATCTTCGACAGGCCATCGCGCAGGATTGGTCGATCCAAGACGGCGAAGCGGCGCTGCGGGCTTTCGGCAGCTCGACGGCGGGGCTGACCAGAAGCGAAGCCGAAGCGCGGGCCCAGGTCTTCGGCCCCAATGAGATCGCCCAGGGCAAGCCGACGCCCTGGTATGTGCTCCTCAAGCGCCAGTTCGAGAGTCCGCTGATCTTCATTTTGCTGCTGGCCGCCGCCGCCACCTGGCTGGTCAGCGAACATCCCAGCGACGCCTGGATCATCCTGGCCGTTCTCGCCATCAATGCTGCCATCGGCTACTACCAGGAACGGAAGGCCGAACGCGCCATCAACAACATCAAGGGCATGTCGGCCCCTCGCTGTCGGGTGCGGCGCGAGGGACAGGTAATCGATCTCGACGCTCGCCAGCTCGTGCCGGGCGACATCATCCTGCTCGAAGAAGGGGATCGGGTGCCGGCCGATGGCCGCCTGCTGTCGGCGGTGCGGCTGCGCGTCGAGGAGGCGATCTTCACCGGGGAAACCGTCGCCGCGGCCAAGCAGATCGCACCCCTGGCCGCTCCCTCGGTGCTGGCCGACCGCACCGACATGGTGTTCATGGGCACGCACGTCACCAGCGGGCGCGGCGAGGCGGTAGTGACCGCCATCGGCATGGCCACCGAGCTGGGCAAGATCGCCGGTCTCGTCCAGACCGCCGAGGATGTGCAGACCCCGTTGCAGAAAAAACTCGACGGCTTCAGCGCCTTCATCGCCCGGGCGGTGCTCGGCATCTGTCTGCTGATCTTCGTCAGCAGCTATGTGGTCTGGCGGCAGCCCTTCGGCGAGGTGCTGCTGAACGCCATCGCCCTCGCCGTCTCAGCGATTCCCGAAGGTCTGCCGGTCGTCATCACGCTGGTGCTGGCCATCGGCGTGCGCCGCATGGCGGCCCATCAAGCGCTCATCCGCAAGCTGCCCACCGTCGAGACCCTGGGCTCGGCCACCGTCATCTGCACCGACAAGACCGGCACCCTGACCCGCAACGAGATGGTCGTGGTCAAGGTGTTTACCGGCGATGCCGAATACACCGTGACCGGGGAAGGCTATGCCTGCGTCGGCCAGATCCTGCAGGCCGACGGCAAGCCGGCGCCCGCCGCCGCCCTGGCGCCGCTGCTGGAAACCGCCGTCCTGTGCAACAACTCCTCGCTGAAGCTCGAGGCCGATGGCACGTGGCAGATGGTCGGCGATGGCACGGAAGGCGCTTTGCTGACGCTGGCCGGTAAGAGCGCCGCCGCCCTGCTGACCCTACGCCACCAGCAGCAACGCCTGGCCGAGCTGCCTTTCGACAGCAAGATCAAGTTCATGATCACCGTTCACGCTACCCCCGATGGGCGACCGCGTGCCCATCTGAAGGGCTCGCTCGAAGCGGTGCTGGCGCGCTGCGCCGCCTATCTGACCGCGGCGGGGCCCCAGCCGCTCACGCCGGCGATCATCGACCGGATCAAGCGTATCAATCTGGCCTACGCCGATGAGGCCCTGCGGGTGCTGGGCTTCGCCTGCCGCGACCTGCCCGCCGATTTCGATCCCGCCACCTTCCCCGATCAGGATCACCAGGGCTACACCTTCCTCGGGCTCGTCGGCATGATGGATCTGCCCCGCCCCGAAGCGGTGGCCGCGGTGACACGGTGTCGTCGCGCCGGCATCAAGGTCGTCATGATCACCGGCGACCACCCCGCCACCGCGCGCGCTGTCGGCCGCAAGGTCGGGATCTTCGACGAAGGTATGCGGATGATGACCGGGGCCGAGCTGCAACAGCTCGACGACGCCGGCCTGCGGGCGATCGTCCAGGAGGTCGCCATCTACGCTCGCACCAGCCCCGAAGACAAGATGCGCATCATCCAGGCCCTGCAATGGCATGGCCATGTGGTCAGCATGACCGGCGACGGCGTCAACGACGCGCCGGCTCTGACCAGGGCCGACATCGGCGTCGCCATGGGCCGCTCGGGCACCGACGTCGCCCGCGAGGCCGCCGGCATGGTCCTGGTCGATGACAACTTCGCCTCGATCGTCGCCGCGGTCGAAGAGGGGCGCATCATCTACAACAACCTCCGCAAGGCCCTCGGCTTCCTGATGGCGACCAACGCCGGCGAGGTGATCACCCTGCTGGCCGCCTCGCTGCTGGGCCTGGCCGCTCCGCTGCGGGCCGTCATGATCCTGTGGGTCAATCTCGTCACCGATGGCTTCACCACCATCGCGCTCGGGGTCGATCCGCCCGAAGGCGACGAGATGGACCGCCCGCCTCGCTCTCCGCGCGAAGACCTGCTGTCGGGCCCCATGAAAATGCAACTGGCGATCGTCGCTCCCTTGATGGCTGTGGGCACGCTGCTGGCCTACCGTCTCGGCCTGAGCCAGGCGTTGGCCGCCGGCAGCGATGCGGCCGGGGCCGCCCGCGTCGCCCAGACCATGGCGTTCGGCACCATGGTCTTCTTCCAGCTCTTCAACATCTTCAACTGCCGCAGCTACGAGAAATCCCTCTTCCGGATCGGGCTGGCCAGCAATCCCACGCTGCTGGGCGCGGTGGGCCTGGCCGCCCTGCTGCAGATCGGCGCCATGTACCTCCCGTTCATGCAGACGCTGTTGGGGACGGTGTCGCTGTCCGCCAGCCAGCTGGCGATCGTGCTCGGGCTCTCGCTGACGGTCGTCCCCGCCGTCGAGCTGGGCAAGCTCGTACGACGATGATGGCCCGGCCGCCGCTGCCCGATCAGCCAACGTCGTCGCCCCCGCCGGCGGGCGGGCCGCCGCCCGCCGGTCGCCTGCCCACGGCGGCCGGGCGACCCGTTGCGCCGACGATGGGCGACGAGTCGCCGCCTTCCGACGAGGAGATCATCCGGCGCCTGCAGGGCCACCTCAAGCCCTACGTGCTGGATGACGTCCCCCTCCCTGCCTGGGCCAGGCAGACCAGCCCAGTTCTCGGCGTCCTGTGGCTGGTGGGGCAGGCGCTCCTGCTGGCCCTGGTCTGGACGGTCCTGGCCTGGATCCCGCTGTCGATCGTGGCCTTGTATCTATTATCCCTCGTGCAGTCGATGGTCCATGCGGCCATCCTGCCGCCTACCACCTATCAGTGGATATTCACCCTGCTGCTGGTGGGTGGCTACCTGGGGCTGCTGTGGAAGGTGCTGCGCGCCGCCCAGCGCCAGGAAAAGGCGGCGGTGGTGGAGGATGTCCTCCTCAGTCGGGCGGGCGGTTGCTCCAGCTACCGGAACTTCCTGTTCATCCTCTGGCGGCTCTTGCTCTTGCCCGGCATGGCCGGCTTCGCCCATTTTTCTGGCCAAAGGTCGTCGGGGGCGGCATTCGATTCGCTGCTGACCAACGCCCGCCTCTGCTTTCTGTTGGCAGAGGCGCCCGACGCCCTCTCCCTCGAAGGGCTCTGGAAGCAGTTCGACGCCAGATTCCCTGGGGTTTTTCCTGATTCTGAGGCAGGGAAGGTCTTTCTGGCAGGAGCCTTGCGCAACCTGCTTCAAGAGGGCCTGGTGGTAGATCGCCGCGACGATGGATTGAGCCTCCACAAGGCGACTATCTACGGCCCCTCCCCACGTCTGCGCGCGCTGGTCGCCCGCTGTCGCGGACAGACCGCCCTCGTCGGCGGTGGCGCCGAGGGCGGGGCCGTTCCGCCTTCTCTTCGATGCGGTGATCCCCCTTCGGACGCTTCGAGCGCCCCGCGGCGTTGACGCGTTCGGCCAGCCCATCCCATGAGGCCTTGGCAGGGGTGGTGGGGCGCGGGGTCGTCCTTCTGACGAAGGTCAGCCGGCCGGGCCGGTCGCCGGGCGGTGCGAAGAGGCGCCCCACATCATCTGGCGGGGCGCCGTGCCAGATTGGGTGACCGGGGTTCGTTAACCCCGCCTGCGCAGAACGGCTTCGACGGTGGTGCGTGCCACGCCGGCGCGCTGCATCTCGGCGAGGGCAGCGGGGATGTCTCCCGGCTGCAGGCCGACGCCGCGGCAGGCGTCTTCGACCAGCCAGGTGGTGAAGCCCAGGCGCACGGCGTCGATGGCGGTCCATTTCACGCAGTAATCGGTGGCCAGCCCCAACACATAGAGGGTCGTCACACCCTGTTCGCGCAGGAAATCGGCCAGCCCGGTGGCGTGCCGCCGGCCATTGTCGAAGAACCCGCTGTAGGAATCGATCTGGCGGTCCTGGCCTTTGCGAATCACCTTGGTGATCCGGGCGCGATTCAGCGCGGGGTGGAAATCAGCGCCCGGCGTGTCCTGTACGCAATGCACCGGCCAGAGCACCTGCGGCAGCCCGTGCAGGTCGACGACCTCGCCCGGCTGCTTCCCCGGATGGGAGGCGGCGAAGCTCTCGTGGTCGCGCGGATGCCAGTCCTGGGTGGCCACCACCAGATCGAAGGCATCGGCCAGCCGATTGGCCGGGGCCGCCACCTGGTCGCCGTCGCGGACCGCCAGGGCCCCGCCCGGCATGAAATCGTTCTGCAGATCGACCAGGATCAACGCTTCGCGCATTCCATCCTCCATCGTTCCAGATTCAACGGGAGTATAAACCGGCGCCTCGGGGCGAAGTCAACCGCGTCTCGGCGCCCTCTTTGGAGCGGGCCGGTGCCCGCGATGGCCAACCCTGCCGCTCGATCGGTGTTCCGGCGGCCTGCCGAGCGGCGAAACGCGGGGTCGGGTTTGACAAATACCGCTCGGCATGGGAAAATCAAAGCCCTGTGGGCCGTCTCGGGCCCCCGAATGCGATCAAGGAGTTGCTCATGAAAAAGTCCCAGGAGACCGCCATGGAAAAAGAGAAGACCCCGCATGTCCAGGCTCACCGCCTTCCCTACAAGGTGAAGGACATCGACCTGTGGCAGCTCGGCCGCAAGGAGATCGAGATCGCCGAACATGAGATGCCCGGTCTCATGGCCCTCCGCGAGAAATACGGTCAGAAGAAGCCCCTGCGCGGCGCCCGCATCATGGGCTCCCTGCACATGACCGTCCAGACCGCCGTCCTCATCGAGACCCTCGTCCACCTCGGCGCCGACGTGCGCTGGTGCAGCTGCAACATCTTCTCCACCCAGGACACCGCCGCGGCCGCCATCGCCAAGGCCGGCATCCCCGTCTTCGCCTGGAAGGGCGAAACCCTCGCCGAGTACTGGTGGTGCACTCGCGAAGCCCTGGTCTGGCCCGATGGCCAGGGGCCCAACCTGATCGTCGATGACGGCGGCGATGCCACGTTGATGATCCACCTCGGCTACCAGGCCGAGAACGATCCCAAGGTCCTCGATCGCACCCCCAGCGGGGAAGACGAGGCCGAGCTGCTCAAGATCCTCAAGGAGACCCTGAAAGCCGAGCCGCGCAAATGGCACACCATGGTGCCCCATATTCGCGGGGTCAGCGAGGAGACCACGACCGGCGTTCACCGCTTGTACAAGATGATGGAAGAGAAGACCCTCCTCTTCCCCGCCATCAATGTCAACGATTCCGTGACCAAGTCCAAGTTCGACAACTTGTACGGCTGCCGCGAAAGTCTCGTCGACGGCATCAAGCGGGCCCTCGACGTCATGGTCGCCGGCAAGGTCTGCGTCGTCTGCGGGTATGGCGATGTCGGCAAGGGCTGCGCTCAGAGCCTGCGCGGGTTCGGCGCCCGGGTCATCGTCACCGAGATCGATCCGATTTGCGCGCTGCAGGCCGCCATGGCCGGCTACGAAGTCATGCGGGTCGAAGACACCCTGGGCTGGGGCGACATCTACGTGACCGCCACCGGCAACCGCGATGTCATCACCTACGAGCACATGGCCAAGATGAAGGACCAGGCCATCGTCTGCAACATCGGGCACTTCGACAATGAGATCCAGATGGCCCAGCTCGAGGCGAAGAAAGAAGTCAAGCGCGTCAACATCAAACCCCAGGTCGACCGCTATGTCTTCCCCGATGGCCACAGCATCTACATCCTGGCCGAAGGCCGCCTGGTCAACCTCGGCTGCGCCCGCGGCCACCCCAGCTTCGTCATGAGCACCAGCTTCACCAATCAGACGCTGGCCCAGATCGACCTCTGGACCAACCAGCGCCCGGTCGGCGTGACCACCCTGCCCAAGCACCTCGACGAGGAAGTGGCCCGCCTCCATCTCGAAAAGCTGGGGGTCAAGCTGACCCGCCTCACCCCCGCTCAGGCCGCCTACATCGGCGTGCCGGTCGACGGGCCCTATAAACCCGACATGTACCGGTACTGATCGTTCTCTCTCGTCATGGCGAAAACCCCGGGGCGACCCGGGGTTTTTTCATGCCGCCAACGCCTGCTGCATGAATATTGATTTCTGGATTGTACTTTTTGCGGCTCATGGTGTAAGAAGAGATCTTCTGGCGAGGCTGGGCATGGCTCCCAACATCTGATCCTCCCACCGTTGACGGAATTGCTTGCCGCCCCCGATATCGGTGATGGGGGTCCTGAAGGGGCATTTCCCTTGGCTCACCATGGATGGGCCTGGGGCATGCATCGGTGGCGCGAACTGGCAGGGCCGCGTGACCTGGAACGCGGGCGCCTTGGCCGGCGGACCACCCAGGCCGACGGTCCGTCGTTGGCCGGTCGGTCATGGCCGCGGCCGAGTCGGCGCCGGCCCTTCTTCGGCACGAACGCGTCGGGGGGGGGCCTGTTCCGCCAGGGCTGGCGACCGTCCGGCTCCGTTTTCAGGCCGGTGGGACCGCGGCCGCCGGGGCTCGCCCCGCCGCGCTGGCGCTCGCGGCGGGCAGCGCCTGCAGGCAACGGCGCACATCCTCGGCGGCGAGTCGCCGCCTGGCGGCGGCCTCGGCGCGCAAATGGGCGGCGGCGGCCCGCCGCTGCGTCATCAGCTCGTCGAGCCGGGCGATCAGGCGGTCGTCGTCGAGCAGCTCGGCCGCCGGATAGACGTGGGGCCACCGGCAATCTTCCCCCAGGCCGCGGATCTTGGGATCGACCTCGACGCCGATCCAGGGCACTCCGGCCAGCGTGGCCAGCAGACAGCCGTGCAGCCGCATCGACAGCAGGATGTCGATCTCCTGCAGGGCGGTCAGGGCCTCCTCGGGAGTGGCCAGGAGCCGCGGGCGAGCGGCGACCGGGCGGTCGAGCGCGTGGTCGCCCGGCTCGACCGCCCCGGCCGTCGCCTCGCCGGCAGGGGTTCCGGCGGCTGGCGTGGCAGAAGTTGGCGGCCCGTGCCGGGGCGGGAGTTCGAGGTCGGCCCACGGTGCGAGGTCCTCCGGCGCCTGCAGGGCCAGCGGGACCAGGTCGAGGTTTTCGAGCCGGGCCGACAAGCCGGCCAGCCGGCGGGCCAGGGCGGCGCCGTCCGGACATGACCCGCGCAGAATGACGCCCAGTCGCAGACGATCGGTGGTCGTCGCGGGGCGATCGGCGTCTCCCGACGTGTCGGGAGCGGCCTTCGCCGGGTCGGCCGGCGTCGCCAGCAGGAAGGCCAGATCGGCGGTGCGAGGCGGGTCGCGGGGCGGGCCCGGCAGGTGCTGGGCTTCCGCCAACGACGCGCCATCGCGCACGCTGAAATATGAGGCGCCATCGATCACCAGGCGCGCGACCAGTCGGGCCAGGGCGGTGACGAGGGGCGCCTCGCCGACCGCGGCGGCCGCCCGCGGTTGCCAGGGCCCCAGGCCCTGGGCGGGCAGCCCCAGGCGGGCGCCGGCCAGCCGGCCGATGCCGAGAAGCAGCGAATAGTACAAGAGGCTGGCCAGGCTCGTCGAGGCCTGCAGCACCCCGCCGCCCGGAATGACGACGAGGCGCGCGGCGGCCAGGGCTTCCAGCAACTGCGCCGGGGACTGGCGCGAAATCAGGGTGGTGCGGGGCGGCAGGGACTCGGCCTCGCCGGTGCGATGCAGCACCAGCCAGTCGAGGTCGGGGCGGTGGCGCGAGCCTTCGGCGATGAAGGCGCGCCAGAGGATCTCGTCGCCCAGATTCCCGAAGCCGAAATACCCGACCAGCAGCACCTGCCGATCTTTGTCGCCGAGGGCGGCGACGAGGCGCAGGATGAGCAGCCCGACCAGGGCGGCCATGCCCGCCAGCAGACCCAGCCACAGGCCGTTGACCCCGCGCAGGTAGGCCAGGGCCAGGGGTGAATGGAAATGGCAGAAGGTGTTGACCACCGAGACCTGGCCCATGACCATGAACAGGCCGAGGATGGGCAGGATCTCGCGCTGGCGCCGGAACCAGAAGAACAGGAACAGGAAGGCGGCCGGGTAGCCCACCAGGAACTCCTTGTTGCGCGGCCTGGCCACCAGCGTGTTTTCGAGGAAGGTGCGGCCCAGGTCCTCCCACTCGCCCGGTTTCAGGAAGGTGACGTTGCCCGACCGCAGCAGGTACAGCAAGCTGGCCGCCAGGACGGCCATGATCAGCAGCCCTTCCCGGATGGTGAGGGGGCGGGCCAGCAGGGTGAAGAAGCCGCTCCCGAAGCGGCGCAGGCCCCAGACCAGCATGATCAGCACCGGCAGCAGGAAGGCCACCTTGATGCCGCGGAACTGCGAGAAGTGCAGCAGATACCCGACCTCGGCATGCAGCCCGGCGATCAAGGTGCCGCCGACGAAGCCCGGCAGGGCCAGGCGCGCCAGGAACCGAACGGCCTGGGCCGCCGCGCCGGCCAGGGTCGGGGCGGCGCCTTCCCCTTCGAGCCGCACGATCGCCCACAGGCAAGTCAGCACCGGCACCGCCACCGCGCCGGTCAGGCCGGTCACCATCGTGAACTGCTCCGCGGGCAGCAGCAGCCAGGCCAGCCCGGCCACCGCCACGGTCAGGAACAGGTCGCGCGCCGGCGGCCACCGATCGCGAGCGGCGCCGATCGCCAGAGGCACGCCCAGCAGCAGCGCCAGCCCGATGGCCAGCCGTTCCCCTCGCGACAAAGTGCCCACCAGGTGACGGGGCTCCTGGCGCCGCTCATCGTCGGTGCGCGGGATCGCGAATCCCCACTCGCCGAGTTCCCTGACGATGTGACCCAGATAGGCCATGTTGAACTGCACCAGATCGCCGATGAATTTCTTCTTGTCCTGGAAGAAGCACCGGATGTACAGCATCTTCAGCCGACGATCGCGCACGGCCCGCACATACCGGGCGACGGCGCGCGGCACCGTATAGGCCTCATCGAGTTCTCGCCGCGAGATGCTATGAACCCGGACGATGGGCCGTCGCCCCTTCAGGCGGTCGAGCAGCCGAGGCATCCCTTGCTGATCATGGAATTCCACCCAGCCGACCCGGAACCCTCGCTCATAGATGCCGGTGATGGCGGCATCGAGCGCCCCGCGGTTGCCCAGGATCTCCTCTTCGGCGAACAGCAGGGCCGACACCGACCCCGGGTCGGGCAGGCTGCGGATGATCTGCTGCAGCGCTTCCGCCTCGAGGCCGGGATAGTTGAAGACCCGGATGACCACCCCCAGACCGGCCTGCCGAGCCATGTCGAGGTATTCTGGCGAGAATCCGACCCCGACCCGTTCCCGGAAATCGGGGCTCGATTTGCGGATCAGCAGCATGTGGCGATGCAGCCGCTGCACGCGACCGATCGGCAGCTTCCAGACCAGGTGGTGTTCGATGCGGTCCAGCAGCTCCTCCTGCCGGGAATGGACCCACAACGCCCCCGGCGCTTCGGGTAGGACCGTGGTGGGCGAGGCGATCAGCGACTCCAGCGAGAGTTCCAGCACGTCCTCATAGGTCAGGACGGTGATCCGGCCCTCGGCCTCCAGCGTGGCCAGCGTGTCTTCCGACAGGCCGATCGAGCTGGCCCCCTGGTGTCGCGCTTCCTCCAGCATCTTGGCGAGCGACCACCCCTCCTCACGAGCCAGTCGCCGCATCTCCTCGAAATCGAGCACCGTCTCGACGAACCGGTCCCGCCGCTCCGCTTCCCAGCGCAGTTGGCACCGCCACAGGGCGGCCAGCAGCCCAGGCAGGAAGAGCGGCAGAAAGAGCAGCAGGGCGGTGGTCAGGCGACGGCGCGACACCCCGGCCTCCCTTTACTTGGCGGCCCCGATCCCTTGCCCCAGCAGCAGGGTCAGACTCTGCGCTTCCAATACGTAGGCCGCCGAATCAGGGACCAGAATCAGGTGGTTGGCCGGGATGAACGCGTCGGGGGGGATCTCCTCGCCCGTGGTCAGATCGACCAGGCCCTTCCCTCTGGGGGCCCGCAGCTTCAAGCGTCCCGACCGCAAGACCAGCAGGTCGCCCACGCCCACCGCCAGCGTCTCGCCGGCGGGAATGACCATCGTATGGAACCGGAACATCTGTTCCAGATAGCTCTTCGTCACCAGCGGATCGCCGGCCGTCCCAGGGGCCTGGGCGGCGGCGGGCCGCGCTGTCCACAGCATCGACAGCGTTATCAGGGTGACCGGAATCGCCAGAATGAGCTGGGGCCAGTCGGGCCGAGCCCGCAGGTGCGGCAGGTTCATGGGGGACCTCCAGACAAGGGGATTGGCAGACCGCGGCAGGGTACCATACCTCAGGGGCGAAGGGGAAGCCTCATCCACCGCACGGCCTGCCCGATGACCGCCCCTCTCTGCGCGTGCCTGCCAGGGAGCGTGGCGGCCCCGTTGCCTCGGTGGCCGGCATGCTGTACCATGGCCCCACTTTCCGGAGGTGTGCCATGCCCATTGACGAAATCGAAGTCCCAGGATCGAGCATCTCGTTCAAGGTCTGGCGGTTCCAGGCCGATTCGATGCCCAAGCTCTTCCAGAAGATGATGAAGGAAGGGGACGTCTTCGACATCGCCGCGGAAATCCCTGGGTTCCATGATTGCGATGGCAATGACCGACTGATCCGGGGGTTCTACTCAGCGGTGGTGCCGTTCGAAGTCGAGCACCTCGTCGATGGGATGATGACCAAAGAGGCCATGAAACGCATCGAGCATTGCGAGTTCCTGGCCGTCAAGAACTTTTTGTTCACCACTGGCAAAGCCGCGCCCCAGAAGCCTCTTTCCCACAGCCTGTCCCTGTTGACCGGCTACGGGGTCGCCCTGCAGGAGTTCGAGTTCCAGCACCTCAGCCAGTTCCATGACCGGCTCAGTCAATTGAAATCGATCGCCCTCTCCAACCCCAAGGATCGTGAAATCCGGCGAGCCCGGCTCACCGGCCACATCGAAAGCTATACCGAATACAACGTCATCGATCCCCGCAATCACGGGATCGAGAGCGTGTCGGGCATCGTCGATTCTCCTCTCGGCCCGATGACCGTCACCGTCTCGCGGCGGGGCGGCCTGCGGCTCGGCGTCCGCAAGGGGTTCATCCTGACCCTGGACTGTCTGTTGTGGGTGATGGCGCTGATCCTCGACGAGAAGCCGCCGCAGAACGTCCAGAAGCGCTCCTGAGGCCGCCAGCCGCCGCGGCGATGCCCGCCTGGTCAGGGTCGTCGCCGGTCGGACCCTGTCGGTGAACCTTCGGACGGGGGTTGTCCCCGGCGGGGTCGCCATCGCCCAGATTGGGCGTGGCCCCATTGTCCCCTTGGTCCGAGGCTGGTTTCGTGGTAGAGTGTCACCCGAACGATCCGGTGTGACAAATCTCTCTGTGAGGTGTGCCCATGCCCAAGGCGAATGGCAAATTCCGTCTGGTGACCCGCAGCGATTTCGACGGACTGGTCTGTGGGGTGCTTTTCAAAGAACTCGACATGATCGACGAGATCAAGTTCGTCCATCCCAAGGACATGCAGGACGGGAAGGTGGAGATCACCGATGCGGATATCACCACCAATCTGCCGTATGTACCAGCCGCCCACCTGGCGTTCGACCATCACCTCAGCGAGACCCTGCGCAATACCGAACGCAAGCCCAATCACATCATCGATCCGGAAGCGATGTCGGCGGCTCGCGTGGTCTACAATTACTACGGGGGCGCGGCCCGCTTCCCCAACGTCTCCGAGGAAATGATGACCGCCGTCGACAAGGCTGATGCGGCGCGGTTCACCATCGACGAGATCCTGCATCCGACCGGCTGGGTCTTGCTCAACTACCTGATGGACCCCCGCACCGGCCTGGGCCGCTTCCGGAATTTCCGCATCTCGAACTACCAGCTGATGATGGATCTGATCGATTGCTGCAAGAACATGTCGATCGACCAGATCCTCGCGCTGCCCGATGTGAAAGAGCGGGTCGACCTCTATTTCGAGCACGAAGAGAAAGCCAAAGAGCAGATCAAACGCTGCTCGCAGGTTCACAAGAACCTCGTCGTCCTCGATCTGCGCAAGGAAGATCCCATCTGGCCGACCAACCGGTTCATGCTGTATGCCCTCTTCCCCGAGACCAACATTTCCATCCACATTCTGCAGGGGTTCCGCAATCAGAACACCGTGTTCGCCACGGGCAAATCCATCGTCAATCGCACGTCCCGCACCAACATCGGTGCCCTGATGCTGAAATACGGCGGTGGCGGCCATCAGAACGCCGGCACCTGCCAGATCGACCACGACAAGGCGCCGGCCGTTCTGCAAGAACTGATCGAGGCCATCACGCGCGACGGCTGAGTCCGCTCCCACCGCCTGACCATGGGATGGTACCTGCTCCTCGGCGGGATGCTCTTCCTGCTCGGCATGCTCCTGCTGTATTTTTCCGCCGTGCAGCGGGCGGTCGGGGAACGCTTCCTGTCGGTCCGCCAACTCTCGCTGCGCGAGATCGCCGACACCCCACCCCCGCCCGACACCCTGGTGGAAGTCCGCGGCACCATCGCTTGCGATGCCCCTGTCACGGCCGCCCTCAGCCGACAGCCCTGCGCCTTTTTCGCCAGTTCGGTCCGCGAACGGGTCGAAGAGACGACCTGGGAGGAGAATCGACGCACCGGCCAGCTCGAGCGGCAGGTGCGCATCGTCCATCGCCTGCTCGAAGAACGGACCGACCGTGTGCCGTTCTGGCTCGTCGACCAGGAGCACCGCCTCTTCGTCGATCCCCATGGCGCCGAGATCGAAGGGAAAACGGCCGTCGATCGGTTCCTGCCTGCCGAGCTTCCTCCCCGGCCTCCTCCCCCTGACCAGGCTCGCTCCTTCGCCGCGTCGGTGGGGACGCCCGGCGAACCTGCCAGCTCCCCCGACCGGAAGCCCCCGCCTCCCGAACGGCGGGTGCTGGGCACCCAGCAATGGGAGAGCTGGTTGCCGCTCGGAGCGACCATCGGCGTCATCGGCTCCCTGCAAGAGCGCGAGGGAAAGCGCATGCTCGCGAAATCGCCGAGCGCCGGCAGTCTCTTCCTCATCACCGAGCGTTCCCTGGAAGATCTCGTCGGGGCCGCCCAGAAGGCGGCGCGATTCTGGCTGATTGCCGGCGGTGGCGCCTGTCTCCTGGGACTGCTCATCTTCCTGCTGGGTTTTCGCTGATCGTGCCTGCCCTTTCGTTGGCTTGGGTCGCCCGCGGCGAGGCGTGGAGCCGCCCTTTTTCCTCCGCGGCGTTCCTTGACCGGAACTTTTCTGAAGGCTATAATCCACCTCTGTACCAAGACCTCACACGACAGGAATCCCTTGGAACTTTCGATCTGTACCGATGTCGGGCGAGTCCGCACCCTGAACGAGGACAGCTATCTGGCCATTCCTCCGTGGTGCGAACCGGCGCTATCGGCGGGCGTCGCCCTCTTCGCGGTCGCCGATGGCATGGGAGGGCACGCCGGCGGGGAGATCGCCTCGGCCTTGGCCATCAATACTTTGAAGCGGTGGCTCGGCAATTATCGCGGCGAACCCTTGGCCGGCGAGTTGTTTGAAGCCGCCTTCGGGGAAGCCAGTGTCGCCGTCTTCGCTTATGCCAAAGCGCATCCCGAACTGTCGGGAATGGGAACGACCCTGACCGCGATGCTGGTCAAAGGGGCCCAGGCGCTGATCGGTCACGTCGGCGATTCCCGTGCCTACCTGCTCCGACGCGGGGTTTTCACCCAGGTCACCCATGACCATACCCTGGTGGCGGAACAGGTGCGCGCGGGCCGGCTGAAGCCGGAAGAGGCCCACACCCATCCGGCCCGTCACATTCTCAGCCGGGCCATGGGCGTCCGGGAGTTCATCACCATCGACACCCACCTGCTCGACCTGCAGCAGGGGGATGTCATCTTGCTCTGCACCGATGGGGTGACCGGGATGGTCTCCGACCAGCGGTTGGCGGAAGCCCTGGCTCAGCCGGCCTTTCGGAAGGTCGGGCGGGCCATCGTCGGAGAGGCCAATCAGGCCGGAGGGACCGACAATTCCACCGTCATCGCGGTGCTCTTCGATGAGATTCCGGTCACTGTTCCGGGGCGTTTTTCCTTCCAGCGGTTGAAACAATGGTTCACATACTGGGGATGCGCGGGTGCATCCTGATCCTTTCCGGCAAAATGCGATCCAGGAGGTTGCGCGATGGATATGGTAACGATCTTGATCATTGGTGGTGTGGTGGTTCTGGTGGCGATCGTCGTGGTCCTGGTCGTCTCCAAGGACAAGGGGCCGACGTTGGAAACGCCCCCAGCCGAAGAGAGCACTGAAAAGAAAGAGACCGTCACGGCCAAACGGTTCAAATCGGTGCTGTCCGGCTCCGATCTCCAGAACCAGATGAAGAAGGAGGAGCAGGAGCTGCTCACCCAATACACCGCCGGCACGGGCGAGGGCATCGCCGAGGTCGAGAAGCTGCTGGTCTCCGATCCCAACAATGTCGACCTTCTCGATTGGCTGGCGTTCATGTATTACAGCAACAATGAGATCGACAAGGCCATCGAGACCTACAAAAAAGCCTTGTCCATCAAGCCGACCAATGAGAACCAGCACTACTATCTGGGCAACAGCTACTTCAAGAAGGGCATGTTCGAAGAGGCCAAGAAGGAATGGAGCGAAGTCATCCGGCTCAAACCCAACTCCAAGATTGCCAAGAACGCCCAGGAGCGCATCGATTACATCGTTTCGAACAAGAAATGACCTTGTGAAAAACGCCTGCTGACCAGGATCTGACCACCGTGCCATACACCCCGCCGGTTCTCAAGAAATACACCCTCCTGGATCTGATCGGATGCGGGGGCATGGGCTACGTCTACATCGGGTACGAGGTGAAGACGGAGCGGATGGTCGCCATCAAGATCCTGTCTCCCGAATGTGCCGCCATTCCCGCCGTTCTCGAGCGGTTCATCCTCGAGGGGAAGATCCTCAAATCGCTCAACCACCCCCACATCGTGAAATTCGTCGATGCCGGCCAGGACGGGGAATACCACTACCTCGCCATGGAGTATGTCAAAGGGCTGTCGATGGATGCCTTTCCGCGCAGCCATTCGGTCACCACGCTCGGGGTCAAGCAGTCCATTCCTTCCATCGAGGAATACCTGAGCATCTTCATCCGGTGCTTCGACGCCCTCAGCTACATCCACAAATCCGGCCTCGTCCATCGCGACATCAAACCGCAGAACATCATCCTCAAGGGCAGCGATTATTCGCCTTGCCTGATCGATTTCGGCATCGCCAAATACGTCCGCGACGATGACGACCTCACCGCCACCGGCGAGAACCTGTTCACCGTGGTCTATGCCAGCCCCGAACAGTTGACCAACAAACCGGTCGATGCGTTGTCCGACCTGTTCTCGTTCGGGGTCGTCATGTACGAGAAGCTGACCGGCCGCCTTCCCTTCGAAGGGAAGCGGGCCATGGATATCTTCCTGGCGCAGACCAAATGGCAGTTCCCGCCGCCGCGGCAACTGGTCCCCGAGATTCCCCAGAAACTCGAACAGATCGTCTTGAAGCTGCTGGCCAAGGATCCCGCCGCCCGCTATCCCACCGCCCAGATGGTCCAGGGCGAACTCGACAAGCTGCTCACCGTCGTTCGCCAGGGTCGCCAGGGGTTGACCATGAGCGGCATCAGCGAAGAGATCCGCGAGGTGGGCGGGGTCTCAGGGCTGCGCAAAGCCTTCAAGAAACGCACTCTCGCCGATGAGCAGGCCATGGTCAAGCGGGCCCGGGCCGAATTCCTGGAAGCCAAGGACCGGCTCCGGCAGGCCAGTCTGAAGGTCCGCACCGATCCTGATCAGATCGAGCAGCTCAAAGCCCTGTGCCATACCTTGCAGCAGGAGTACGACCGCCTCCAGCAGCAATTGAAGATGGCCATCGGGTTCAAGAGCCAGCCTCTGGTCATCGATCGTTTCAACTCGATCTTCAAGCTCGAGACCATCGCCTTCGAAAAGCGCGGCATTCCTCTTCAGATCAATATCATCGAACAGAAGCTGGCTCACACCGATGGTTCCGATATCGTCGTTGGTTCGATCAATTTCACCGAGCGGGCCAAACGCACCTACTCGATCAATCAGAAAGACAACTTCCTCACCTGGGACCAATCGAACTGGTTCCTGAATTCCTACGAGGAAAAAGATTTCCCTATCTTCGTCATGGTCGGCGATCAGAAGATGCCCCACGCCCCGCAAGGGTTCAAGGGCTTCTTCTGGCCTTTCGAGTTCATTGTGGCCATCCACAAGATCGGCCGCACCGGCGTGGCCATCGTCGAGACCTTCACCGGCGTCGATCGCAACGGCCAGGCCATTTTCGCCCAGCATCGCGAGACCATCCTCTTTTCGCAGAACCTGTTCGAGCGGTTCGTCAAGCCGCCGGCTCCGGCGGCTGCCCCACCGTCTCCTGACAAGCCACCCCCGGGAGGCCCCGGCCGGCCTCCCGGCGGCTCTCCCGGAACGCGACCGTGATCGCCCCCGATGTCCAGGCCTTCCTGGTCCAGGCCCTCGAACGGCTGATCAGCACACACCGCGATCTGGCGGCCGCCCATCAGGAATTCCTCGCCGGTCCGCCGACCGCCGACCGCCTGGCGCCGCTCCTCGATCAACGGGAGGTCACGTTCGCCCTGGCCCGCGATCTCGAAAACGACCTGGCGGTCACGCTCGCCGAAGTTCTTCCCGGGGAAGCCACGGCCGGGCTGTCCGCCCTCGCCGCCCTCCTCGCCCGGGAACTCCCCGAAGGCCCCCGGCTGGTCGAGGAGTGGCGCCAGGCTGTGGCGGCCGTGGTGGCGACCGATCGCGACGTGGCCGCCGTGCTCGACCAGGCTCGCGCGCAGCTCAGCGAGGAGATCAAGAAGATCCGTCGAGGGGCCAGCCTCCTCAAGGGCTACCTGCAGCCCGATGAGACCGGCAGTTGTTTCATCGACAAAATCAAGTGACCGAACGGGTGGCTTGGTCGGGAAGACCGGCCCCACGAAGATCGGCCCCACCCGGTATGCCAGGTCGCGGTTGGGTGACGGGTGACCCCGTCAGCGGACCAGATCGGGCGAGTCGGCCTGTGGCGGCACGCAAAAAAACGCCTCCGAACAGGAGGCATCGATGCTGTGACGTCTTTTTCCTGAAAATGACCGAACTCTGCCGGCTGCCGGTGGCGTCCGGTGGGGACATCACCAGTGGTTCGCCGAACCGGCAGCCAAGGCCCGTCAGAACATGCCGGGAATGTTCAGGCCCCCGGTGATCTGCGACATTTCCTGCTGGACCATTTCCTGAGATTTCTTCAAACCGGCATTCACGGCTGACATCACCAGTTCTTGCAGGGTCTGCACATCTTCGGGGTCGACGGCCTCGGGATTGATCTTGATCGAGAGCAGTTCCTGCGCGCCGTTGAAGACGACAGTGACCATGCCGCCGCCGACCGAGGTCTCGACCGTCTTGGTCTTCAGTTCTTCCTGGGCTTTCGCGATCTTCTCCTGCATCTTCTGGGCCTGCTTCATCAAGCCCTGCAGATTGGGGCCGCCTTTGAACATGGCTGCTCCTCCTTGTCTGGATGTGGGTTCGAGAATCGGCTCATCATAGCATCCTCAGCGCAAAACCGCAAACCGGCCCCGGACCTTCTTCTGTTTCGTCTGATACTCGGTGTGCGGGGTCGGCCGGAGTTCGAAGAAATAGACCCCGTTGGCCACTCGCCGCGGCAGCCGCCAGGCGTAGCGGTTCTCGCCGGCCCGTCCCCGGATCACGGCGAAGTGCACCTCGTCGCCGGCCGTGTCGTAGACCGACAGCTCGACATCGGCCGGGAAGGTCAGGTAGAAGCTGAACGTCACCGTGTCTCCGCGGGCTGGACTGGGCCAGGCGATGGCGTGTTCCAGACGTGTCTCGGGAAGGTAGCGCACACGCACGGCCACCCGCGGATCGGTGATCGACGTCAGGGTGATGACATCGCCGGGGCGCGCTCGAAGCACCGGGCTGCCCGTCGCGATGGTCATGGCGCCCAGCGTGAACCCGTTCCGGAACAGCCCCGTGTGGATGCCCGATTCGCGCAGCACCAGCTCGAGACCAGAAGGGTCGGCCTCGCTGGTCGCGCGTATGACGGTGGTATCAGGAAACACCCAGTTCAGGTCTTCCGCGGCGATCTGCACGAATACCTGCGCCTGATGGAGATCGCCCTCGATTCGTTGCTGGTAATGCCCATCTCTGAACAGCGCCAGGCCCTGGATGGTGGCGGGTGGCGTGTCGCCCCGCACCTTGTAGTGGAACACCCGACGATGCGGAGTCAGGAATGGACTGGACAATTCGGCGCGCTCGCCCGGGGCCAGTGGCACCAGATGGATGGGCGGCCGTCGACTGGCCTCGAGATCGATCTGGCACTGGAAGCGCCGGGTCGGTCGAGCCGCCCCTTCCAGGGCCAGGCGCCGGGGTGCCGTGGCGGCCAGCTGCGTGGTCACGGTCAGCACCGGATGGGCAGGGCTGGTCCAGGGCCCCGAGGCGGTGGCCTCGACGAAGATCGTGGGCACGGTCACCACGGCACCGAGAATCGGTCGTTGGAACTCGGGATCCTCGTAGATCACGATGCCATCCGACCCCACGATGGTGAACATGGTATCGGGCACGGTCACCGGTTGCCCCAGCTGATCGACGAGCCCTCGGAAGGTTGCGCGCACCACCGACCCTGGAGGCAATGAACTGGTGGGCTCCCATTGCAAGCGCGTGGCGGTCGTGCCGCCGCTGGTCAGCAATCTGACCGGCGCCGCCTGGCCGCGCACGCTGAGTTCGAGCGCCCCAGCCGCCACTTCCAGGGGAATCGGCCGGGTGAAGCTGGCTTCGATGATCGGCAGTTCCCCGACGCCGGTTGCGCCTGAGGCCGGCGTCACCCCGCGCAGACCTGGCAGCGCGGCGATCGTGAAGGGAAACCCCGGTCGGGCGGCGAAGTCGAGGGTCAGACTGGCGGCGGCTCCACGGGTGTCGGGCAGCACCGCGGTGCCCTGGAAGGTGCCCGGCTGGGTAGCCACCTCAGCCAGATCGAGCGTGGTCAGGGTGCCGTCGACGTGCAGCTCGATCCGGCGCGTTTCGGGAATCGTCTGGTACAGATCGGTCGTGGTGGCGACCACGGTGAGCGGCCCTGGCAGAGCTTCCCCCAACCTGCTGACCGCCTGATTCGATCGGGGGGGCAGGCCTGAGAGGGCTTCCACCGTGGCCGCCGTCGGGGCCCGCGTCGAGAACCCGATGGCGGTGGAAACCGGGGCGATGCCGGTCGCCCCGAACAGGTCGGCGGTCAAGGCGACCCGCAACGGGGCTACCATCGGCCAGGCGGTCGTCGGAGCCACCCGGATGACGCGATTGGTGGGGCCGAGGGCGCGCGTGACCGGCAGGAGCAGACCTGCGGCATCGGTGACCAGCACGCCGCTGGCGAGGGTCGTCGGGTCCATGTCTTGGTCGAAGGTCAGAGCGATGCTTTGATCCAGGTACAGATCCGCGGCGCCCGAGGCCGGCGTGATGTCGATCAACCGGGGCCGCGCCTCGACCGTCACCGTGATCAGGAAGATCGGCCGGCCTTGCGACTGGATGGAAATCGTCGTGCCGAGCGGCAGCCGGACCGGCAGGGCCCCGCGGTAGATTCCTGAATTGGCGCTGGTTTCAACCAGGGTAAATTCGTTGCCCGGCAGGCTGCCGTCGGACGAGGTGATGCGCACGCGGGTCGTATCGACGGTCGAGAACGACTGATCTCGCGCGACCACTTCGAGGAAGAGGGTTCCGTCTGGCGCGACCCGGTCGGTCGTGCGGGTGAAGGTGCCGTCGCGATAATGGCGCAGGGCGCTGACTTCTTGTGGGGGCGGAGGCGGGGATTGCACTCTGAATCGGGTGATGAAGGGGGTGCCCAGGAGACGATCGCGCTCGTCTCGCACGGTTCCCGATACCCGAAGCTCGTACTCGGCCAGCAGTTCCATGATCGCCCACGGCCGGAGTTCGACCTGCCGGCGATCGAGCGAGATGGTGTAGGTGGCTTCCACGGGAACGCCCAGCGGCAACCCGCCTGGCGAGAAGGTCTTGGTCAGTTGGAACCATCCTCCGGGGGCTGTTGGATCCCACGCCGGGGTCAGCGGATGCGAGAAGGTCCAGGTCGGCCAGGTGTCGGCCGGCACGCCGGTCGCTCCGCTGGCTGGCGTGACCGAGGTGACGGCGAACTCTTCCATCGTTCGGAAGGTCTGCGCCAGGCTGGGAGCCGCCACCGGCACGATGGCGAACGCCACGGCGGCTTGGGTAGGCGCGGTCACGGTGCCCTCGAAGCGGCCGCCCGCCGTTTCGGTAAGGGGGAAAGAGAGGGCGCTGGCCGGCCCGGTACGCACTTGCACCGTGGTGGTTTCGATCTGACGGGTGCGCAGATCGCGGCCGGTCAGTCTGACCCACAGCGTGACCCCCGGTTCGATCGTGCTGCCCGAGGCGACTGGCGCGCTCCAGGCGGCGTCGCTGAATACTTCCAGGCGGGAGAACGACGCGGCTCGCGTCGTGAAATCGGCCCGCAGATCGGGGAACGCCAACCCATCGGTGTCTCGCCATCCGCTGATACCCAGGTGGACGGGGCTGGCGGTGGCCAGCGCTCCTTCCACCACCAACCGGGTCGGTGTCACCCAGGTGGCGCTCGCTACTACCTCGCCGGTCTGGTCGACCAGGGAGAGGGTCGCTCCCAGGGCGGTGGCCGGATCGACCGGCTTGGTGGTGGTGATGGTGAACAAAGTGTCGAGCGGCAGATCGCTCGACCCCGAGGCCGGATCGAGCACTGCGAATCTCGGTCTGGCCAGCGTTCGCAGGTCGAGGCGATAGGTCGGATCGGTGACCGAACGGATGGTCAGTCTCGCCCCTTCTTCCGGAAAAGCGTTCAGCGAGCCGCGAAACACCCCGCTGTTGCCGCCGACTTCGATGAGGGTGGCCGTGGCGACATCTGGCCGCAGATCGGAAAGCAGCTCGACATCGGTATAATCGACGGTGGTCGCCGAGCGGTCGGTCCCCTCGACCTCGATGTAGAGGGGCTGACCGGGCCCGACGGCCGTGTCGGGCGCCAGGGCGGGCAGATAGGTCGGGGAAGTGGCCACCCGCAGCGCCGTGATGGTGGTGGGGGGCAACGACGTGGCCTGGGTCGTGAATTGGAAGGCCAACCGCGTGGCCTGGGGGTTGCCGACCAGGTCGCGAACTCCGCTGGCCACCACCACCAGGGTCGTGGCATAGGGAAGCGCCGCGGCAGGCGTCAGGATCAAGCGCCTGGTCGCAGCCTCATAGGACAAGCCGGCCGCCACCGGACTTCCCCCCGCCAGAATCCTGATTCCAGCGGTCGACACGGAATCGGGATCAAGCGGCTCATCGGCTTCGATGACCACGGTCGTGAACACCGAGACCGCCGAAGCACCCGAAGCGGGAATGAGGGGCGTCAGTCGAGGATAGGTCACGAACAGGCTCTGGCTGGCGGTCGGGGACACCAGCGATTGCACCGTCAGGGCGAAGCGATCGGGCAACCCCGCAAACGAGCTGCTGCCCCGAAACAGGCCGGTCGCTGCCCCGGTTTCCGTCAGCGGTACTTGCACGCCGGTCGACAGCGAGGCGATGGTGCGATCGACGGTGAGTGGCGAGCCATCGACCCCGGCCATCTCGATGTAGACCGTTCCGGTTGCAGGATAATCGGCCCCAGTTGCCAGACGGCTGGCGGGCGTGAATCCGCTGTTGCTGTACAAGGTGACGCGCTGGATGCTCACGGGCGGAGTTTGCGAGGCCTGGGTCTGGAAGGTGAAGGCGAAGGGCTGCGCCAGTGGGTTCCCTTGAGGATTGCGCAGTCCAGAGGCGGCATACGGGCCTTCCATCTGATACGTGGTGCCGGGCAGGAGCCAGTCATCAGGGATCACTGTCACCAGGCTTCCTCCCGCGTCCCAGGTGATGGAATAGGGCACCGGCGCCCCGCCGGTCGTCAAACGCAAGGCGGTGGGGGTGATCGAGTCGATATCGATCTCGGAATCGAAGCCGAGGTCGATCGTGGTGTCGAGGCGGACGCCGCTGGCCCCGCTCGCCAGGGTCGTTCCTGCCAGGGTTTCCAGGCGGCTGGCAGCAGGCACCCAGGCGGGGAAGCGCACGGTCGAGGTGGCGGCCAGCCCGGGTTGGATGTTGGGAATCCAGCTCAGGGTGCCGACCGGAGCGGGCGGGGCCGGGCTGGGAAATCCATACACCGGAAGCGAAGCGAGGAAGAATTCACCGTGATAGAGTCCCCCTGAGTTGGAAGCTGTTTCCATCAATGGAATGGTGATAGGTGTTCCACTCCAGGACAGGCGCAACGTGGCGGTCGTCACATCTCGGGTCTGTGTGGCGCCGTCGGTGCCGGTGACTTTCAGATACACCGCCGCCGTTCCCGGCATGGCGGCATTGGCCGGATACCCCGACAGGCGCAGCGGATCACGATAGAGAGAGAACGAATCGATGGTTGGCGGAGGCGTGTGGGCATCTTGGGTGCTGAAGATGGTGGCGTAGGTGGCAGGGGTGTTGAAGAAGGGATTCCCCTTGAGATCGGTGACGCCGGGGCCGACCTCGACTCGATACGTCGTTTCCACGCGCAGGCCGCCGTCGGGGGCATCATCGGGGTCGATGGTCACCGTGGCCCCGGAAGTAGACAGGATGAAAGAGGCCAGACTGCCATTGCGCAACAGCCGCACATGGCTGGCATTCACTGATGCCGGCAAGATAGGCTCGGAGAACGTCAGCCGGATCCATTGGTCGATGGTGACTCCGGTCGCGCCCGCCGGCGGAAGCTGTCCCACCAAGGTCGGGCGGATGACATCGGCGGCCTGGAAGGTGAAGACCAGTGGCTGCAGAAGCGGATTGTCGAACGTGTCGCGCACGCCTTCCACCTGGACGGTATACACACCCTCGCTGACCAGATCGGCCGTGGGATCGATGACCACTTCCCGCGCGCCGCCATCATACGAGACGGTGGCGCTGACCGGGGTGCCCCCGAGCAACAGGCGGGCGGCGGTGCCGGTCACCGTGCCGGCCGCCAGCTCCTCATCCGCTCGGATCCGGATGGTGGTGCCGACGGGAACATCGGTGCTGTCCGACGCTGGAACCTGCGGGCTCAACCGCGGATAGGTGATCAGCAGCGCCTGGCTGGCCGTCGGGGTCACCACCGATTGCACCCGCAGAGGAACCCGGTCGGGCCACCCCGCGAACGTGTACGATCCGCGATAAATGCCGGAAGCTGAAGCGATCTCGGTCAACGTCACGAACGTATTGCCGCTGATCGAGGCTACGGTCGAATCGCGGGTCAGCGGTTCGCCATCCGCCCCCACCATCTGGATGTAGACCGTGCCGGTGGCGAACCAATCGGCCTCGGCGGCCAGCGGTTGGGTGAAGGCGGCATCGGCGAACAAACTCACGCTCGAGATCGAGAGCGGCGGTGTCTGCGAGGCCTGCGTTGTGAACGTCGCCGTATACGTGGCCGGCGAATGCACGAAGGGATTGCCAACCAGGTCGGTGACCCATTTCCCGACCTCGAGGGTGTAGGTGGTTTCGGGGCGCAGTCGGTTGGTTTCGATATCGTCAGGTCGCAGCGTCACGGTGGCTCCGACGATCGAAGAAACCACGAAGGAGACCGGCGTGCCGGAGCGATGCAGCCTGATGGTGCCTGAGTTGATGGTGGCAGGGCTCATCGCCTCGGTGAAGGTCAGCACGATCGGTGTGTCGAGGCGAACGCCGGTCGAGCCGGGTTCGGGTGTGTGCGAAACCAATCCTGGGAAGGTCACGGTGAACGTATTGGCGACGGTCGGAGAGGCAGTCTCGAACCGCAGAGTGTGATTGCCCCCCCAGGGGACCGACGTCGTTGTGGTGCCGAAAAATGAGGTGGTGGCGATGACGGGTTGCTCCAGGGGAAGAGTTCCCAGGGGTGATCCGTTGCGAGACACCGTTAACGTCGCTACATCGAACGTGTTGGGTGCGGGATCGAGCGCGGACATTCGGAAGTACAGCGTCGTGGTGGCATTGATTTCAGAACCATCGGGAATGACGATGGTTCGTGCGGCATCGCTGAACGTGGTCAGGCTCACGACTTCGCTGGCGAGGGTGCTTGTCTGCCCGGCTTGGGTGGTGAAAGAGAGGGTGGCCGGCCCCCAGAGCTGGGTGCCTGAGGGGGTGATCACACCGCTGGCGATGGAAAATCTGTACGTCGTCTCAAGGGCGAGGTCGGCCAGCAAGCCGATCGAAATCGTGCGAGCGGTTCCGCTGCGGTAGGTGATGGACGCCGGCTGGTCGCCGGGGCCGAGCAGTCGAATCAAGTGGCCAGGGGAAGACCCGACCCATTCGGAATACGAGGCCTGGCGCATGTCCATATCGAAGGCCAGGGTGAACGTGGCCAGGCTCTGACTGGCGATCACGCCGACCGCGTTCTCCAGGGCGATCATGCCACCTGCCGCATTGGCGGCGGAAACCTGGCATTGTCCAGTGGCCAGCTCAGGGAAGGTCACTTCGACGGTGACGGGTGTGCCTGGCCAAGGCGGGCCTTCCAGATAGATTTCCTTGGTTTGCGGATTCCACGCTCCTGCGGAGGGATAGATGAGGGGCCGATGGAAGAAACTCATCTGATTGAAGTTTTCAAAAATGAGAAGCCCCAGATAATCCCGACCAGCAGTTTTGAATTGGAAGCAAGACGGATAGGGGGTATCGCCAGGAAAGGTACGAACGAATTCGAAAGTGCTTCGCCGGCTGAATCCGGTTAGGCTTGTCCCCCGGTTGATGGCCAGGAACGTCTCGAAATTCGTACATCCGGCGAGTTCAAGGGTGGAATTGGAAGGCGTGGGAGAGCCAGATAGGCTGATCAATGTTGGACCTTCTGTGGGAGTGAGGATCCCTGTAGGTGAAAAGGTGGCAACATAGCTTTCAAATTGATTGGTGGGATTGGTATATCCCACGAAAACCTGTCGAGTGCGAGGATTCTGGACCATGACGACCTTGCTGCAAGTCAAAGTCGCGACAGGAATGAGAGGGGAATCTGTTCTTCCTGGCGGAGAGCCGTTGGCTAGAATGGAATCGGTTGCAGGGAAGGCCCTTATTGCTAGATCATTGTCTGTCTTGGGATAACCGACGACCACCCATTCATTCCATCCGTCTGTTGCAGAAATCCCTGTTACTCCATATAACGCCGAAGCGTCGGTCACTCCTAGATCAAATTGGGTAATCGCTGAAGGGTGGGAGAAAAAACACCCCTTGATTTGCTGCCCAGGAGCATGCCAGAGAAGATAACAGCGGGTTTTTGTGATGACCAGAGCATGTGGGAGAATGTTTCCCACCGGGCCGGGAGATGCTTTAAATGAATATTCGGAGGGGCCTTCGAAAAGCTTCGATTGATCAGAAAAAATGGTGACCCAGATTTCATTGGTCAAAAAATCATTCCGGGAAATAATAAAGCGTCCCCGCAGGGCAACCATTGCCGAATCTTCGGGAACCTGGCCCATCTGCATAGGGGTTAGGTGGCTAAGATTCGTCGTGGTCGAGGTCACCGCTGCTGCCCAGGGGGCATCAATAGGGTACCGCTCGATCCAGGGTGGGTATGGGGTCGTAGACGCGGGAACGGGAGTGAGAGTGAAGAATGCCCCTGAAGCGTTGAATGTCAGTTTGTCGATGAACACCCGTCGTCCTTGAAATTCGGGGACGGAGGACAGGGTGAAAGAGGCTACGAGAAGGTCACTGGAGGAGGTGGCATAGGTAACCACCTTCTCTCCCCGAACAGCCGGGGAAAAAATCCCTAACACGGAAATTAGGAGCAGGGAAATTATCCCTACGCGGCCGCCCAGAGAACCGTGCGGGTGTGCAAAAACCCTCATCAATAAAGGCTTTCAGCGGCCAGAGGCGCCGACGCCAGCTGGGTACGGTTCTTGCAATTTCCAGCTTGCCAAGCCATCATTTCACCACCTGGGGAGGCCAGATCATGAGGTACACTAGCAGAAGCGCCATCCTGTTGGCAACTCTGGTCGTGCTGCCCTTTGTCGCTGGTTGTTTCACCAGTGGCGGGGGCAATCCCCTGGCGGTGAATCCTACTATGCAGGAAGAAAGCGTGCTCCTGGCCGAAGCGGTACCAGCGGAGGTGGCCGGGGCTAAAGTGATGGCCAAATCAGGCTTGCCTAGTGTCCCGGCCAGGAAGTATTCCTATGCCGCTCCTCCCCATCAATGCCGGCTAAAGGCGAAAGAAGGGCTTGGCCGTCTCCTCGGTGGGCGATTCCGATTGAGGTTCCATTGCAAATCCGTCGATAACTTGTATTTGGTGCTGAAAGATGCCAAGGTCAAGCAAGTTTCCGGGAAACCTTTCCCCGTCCCTCTCCCCCCGAAAGAAATCGATCTGAAATCGCCCGAGGCTCTTTCTCTCTTGTTGGCCGAATTGGAACTCCCCCCAGGGTCTTATAACTACCTCGAATTCCGAGTTGAAAGCGGTCGTGTGGTCGAATCAGGAAAATCTTATCCTGTAAAAATTCCTTCGAATCGCATTCGATTCCTTGGAAAATTCGAAATCAAAGATGGTTATGACACTGAACTGACCATCAAATTCATGCATACATTGGTTAGAGAGAGAGGTAAACATAAAGATCCTCAGTTCATTCTCATCCCGATCGTCCGTATTTCCTCTACCCTGGTTCCCCGGTCCTCTCCCCCGGCCGTTACCACTGGTGACATTTCTGGTTCGGTCGGGGACTACGTGAAAAAGACTCCACTTTCAGGGGTGATGGTCGCTTTGACTGGTCCGGTCACCCAGTCGGCGACCACCGACGCCGCCGGTACCTTCTCCTTCAAAGACCTCCCTCCTGGCAACTATTCCCTCTCCCTTGCCCATCCCGATTATCTAGATAAATCCTTTACGGTCGAGGTGGCGGTCGGTCAAGTAAGCGAGGTTCAGGCAGAAATGAACCCCGCGGTCATTCAGAGCTCAGTTGCCAACACGGGATGGTTCTCCGAGCGCTATCCTCTAGCTGACGCCAAAGGCCTTTATGGGGAAGTCGCCCTCGAGACTCCGGTCACCATCGATTTCGTCAGTCTGGCGTTCACCAAGGTCGAATTGGCGTTCGAGGCCGCCTACCATGCTCCAGGGATCGGCCGCTTCCACACTTTCCTCAGTTCCTCGCAGCAGGTCCAGATCATCACGAACCTCGGTGGGTGGTGGGTCGGCAACAATGCGACCCTGGGTCAGTTCATCGGGGAATACTATTCCACCACTCCGGCGACCCGCTACGTGGTCAATGTCACCGACTATGTCCGCAACAACCCCAGCAGTTTCTACTACTTGGCTGCCAAGAATCTCTCTCTCGCCGATCTCCAGTTGTCCAATATCCAGATGACCATCTACTACCGGTAAGCTTTCTGAAGACCTGTTCTACATCCAAACATCCCAATTGCTTTTCCCGGCAGGTGCCGGGTTTTTTCATTCTGAATCAAAAGCCCCTGCTCAGATCGTGAGTGCCGTTCGGGAAGCGAGCGTAGATCAGCCCTGGGGCCCCGAGAAGAGCCGGCTGGCGAACAGGGCGAGCCCCGTGAGGGCCAGCATCAGATTGATGATCCAGAACCGGATCACCACCTTCTCTTCCGGCCAGCCGGTCAACTCGAAATGATGATGGATCGGACTCATGCGGAAGATTCGCTGCCCGTGGGTCCATTTGAAATAGCTGACCTGCAGGATCACTGATAGCGCCTCGATGACGAACAGCCCACCGATGACCACCGAGAAAAGCTCGGTGCGGGTGCCGATGGCCAGAGCCGCCACCGTGCCACCGAGAGCCATCGAGCCCGTATCGCCCATGAACACCTCGGCGGGATGGGCGTTGAACCATAAGAATCCCAGGCATCCCCCGAACAACGAGGCGCAGACGATGGCCAGTTCGCTTGCCCCTGGCACAAAGGCCACCCCGAGATGGCGGGCGAAGACGAGGTGACCGGTCACCCAGGCGATGACCAGAAACGGCAGAACGCTCACCCCGACCGTTCCGGCCGCCAGTCCATCCAGACCGTCGGTCAGGTTGACGGCGTTGGTGAAGGCCACGACCACGAAGGTGACGAAGGGCAGGTAGAGCAGGCCCACATCGACAACTCCCCAGATCGGCACCTGGATGAAACTGGGAGGCAGCAGCAGGTTGCCGCCGCTGGCGCTGGCGGGCAGGGGCAATTCCTGGCGCAATCCCGGCAGGTAGCGCAGCACCAGTGCGGCGACCAGGCCGAGCACGATCTGGCCAGCCAATTTCTGGCGAGGAGTCAGGCCCAACGATCTGGCCTTGATGACTTTGGTCAGGTCATCCATCATGCCCAGCAAGCCCATGCCCAATCCCAACAGCAGAGCCAGGCCGACGTAGGCATTGAGGCTGGCATAGGTCAGAATGGTGATGACCATGGGCACGAGGAAGATGAGCCCGCCCATGGTGGGCACGCCGGCTTTCTTCTTGTGCTCCTGGACGCCCTCCTCCCGAATGGTCTGGCCGATCTGCCGCTGCTTCAGGTTGGCGATCACGCGAGGCCCGATGATGAGAGCCAGGACGAAGGACGTGAGGACGGACAGCAACACCCTGATCGACAGGGCTGGAATGATGGCGCTAAGCGTAGAAGGCCTCCTGAGTCGTCGGAATGAGGGTCAATGCAGGTCCACGGGAAGCGTCGGCCACAGGGCCTTGACGATGGTCTCGAAGTGCATGCCCCGGCTGGCTTTCAGCAGCACGGTCTGACCCGCCGTCAGCAGATTCGGCAACAGCCGTATCGCCTGGATGGTATCTTCGCAATGGTGGATGCTCTCGTGCGGCATTCCGGCCTGCCGGGCCCCCTCGGCGATCGCGGCCGCATCGTGACCGACGGCGATCAGACGATCGATGCCGGCCCGAGCCACCTGGGCACCCAGCTCGGTATGGAACCGCGCCGTGTCGGCGCCCAGTTCCCGCATGTCACCCAGCACCGCCAGACGCTGGCCGGGGCATTGTCGCAAGAATTCGATCGCCTGCGCCATCGACGCGGGGTTGGCATTGTAACAATCGAGAATGATTCGACGCCCCTCGATTACATGCGATTCCATGCGGGCTCCCACCGGGGCGAACCTGGCCAAGCGGGCGGCGCCGGTGGCCAGATCATGTCCTTGACTGACGAACAGGGCCAGGGCAGCCAGGGCGTTCAGGGCATTATGGCGACCCAGCAAGGACAGGTGCACTTCTGCCTCTTGGCCATGCCAGGCAACCCGCATTCGGCTGCCGTCTGGGCCGCTGGTCAGGTCCAAGGCTCGCAGGTCGCAATCGGGACCGACGCCGAAGGTCGCCACCCGGGCGCGCGTGGCCGCTCGGAATATAGGCAGGAACTTGCTGTCGCCATCGACGACGGCGGTTCCCGAGGGGGGGAGCTCCTCCAGGATCTCGGCCTTGGCGTGGGCGATGTTTTCTAGTGAGCCGAGGTTGCCGATATGCGCCGGTCCGATGTTGGTGATCACGGCAGCGGTGGGCCGCGCCAAGCTCGCCAGGAAGCGGATCTCCCCGGCATGGTTCATGCCCATTTCGATGACTGCCACCCGCGTGGAAAGGGGAAGACGCACCAGTTCGAGCGGCAGGCCGATGTGGTTGTTGAGATTGCCCGAGGTCGCGCGGGTTTCGGCCACGCTGGAAAACAGATGGCGCAGCATCTCTTTGGTCGTGGTCTTGCCGTTGCTGCCGGTCACGCCGAGGAACAGCCCGGGGTGCCGGGCCCGATGGAAGCGGGCCAGGCGCTGGAGGGCCAGCAGCGGGTCATCGACTTGCAGGAATCCTGGGGGTTCTGGCAGGGCAGGTGGCGACCGGCCATCGAGGGTGGGCAAGATTTCTTCCACTGTTGGTTTCATGGCAAGCAAGGAAGCGGGAAACCGGGAGCCAATCAGGACGCTGGCCCCTTTTTGCACCGCCTGAGGCAGAAAATCGTGCCCGTCGAAGCGTTCCCCCCGGATGGCGAAGAAGGCGTCGCCGGGAGCGAGCGTGCGCGTATCGATGGAAAACCCGGTGGCGCTGGGGCGAGCGTCGGTGACCCAGGTGCCGCCCGTGCCGATAGCCAGCTCCTCGTGCGTCCAGTCAAGCATGGGTTGGTCCCTCCAGGTATTCGCGAGCCACTTCGCGATCATCGAAAGGAATGGTGCGATCGGCGAAGGTCTGGCCGGTTTCGTGCCCTTTCCCGGCGATCAGCACCAGATCGCCGGGGCGGGCCAGCCCGATGGCGAGGGCGATGGCTTTGCGGCGGTCGGGCTCGACCTGGACCTCCCCCCGTTCGGTCGGGGCGAGGGGGGTGATGCCGGCCATGATTTCGGCGATGATGTCTTCTGGTTTCTCTTTGCGTGGGTTGTCCGAGGTGACCACGGTGATGTCGGACAGGGTGGCCGACAAGCGTCCCATCACCGGCCGCTTCTCGCGGGAGCGGTTGCCGCCGCAGCCGAAGACGGTGATCAGCCGGCCTTTGGTCAGCGGCCGGGCCGCCGCCAGGACGTTCTGCAGCGCGGCGGGCGAATGCGCATAGTCGACGATGACGGTGAGTCCTCTGGCGTTGGGGATGGTTTCGAAGCGCCCTGGCACCGTACCGACGGTGGCCAGACCTTCGGTGATGGCAGCCCAGGGAATGCCCAGTCCCTGGCAGAGAGCGGCCGCCATCATGGCGTTGGCGACGTTGAAGCTTCCCACCAGCGGAAGGTCGATCGGGATGCGCTGGCCTTGGGCCACCAGGGTGAAGCGCTGGCTCACCGCATTCGGCGCCAGATCGGCGGCCACGAAATCGGCTTGCGGGTTGGTGAGGCTGAGCGTGCGGAATCGGATGCCGGCCTGGCGACAGTCTTCCGCCAGGCGGCGGCCCCATTCATCGTCGATGCCGATGACGGCGGGCCGGCCTCGCGGCAGCAACTCGAGGAACAACCGTCGCTTGGCCTGGTAGTAGTCCTCCATGGTGGGATGGAACTCGGAGTGCTCGAGCGAAAGGTTGGTGAACCCCGCCGCGGCGAAGGTCAGATCTTCCACGCGCCAGGTCTTGAGGGCATGGGAGCTGACCTCCATGACACCGGCCGTGACCCCTTTCTTCAGGGCCTGGGCCAGGAGCGAGACCAGTTCGAGGCTCTCCGGAGTGGTATTGCGCGCCGGCAGCCGGGTGAAGCCGAGGTCATACTCGACGGTGCCCAGGCGGAAGGCCTGACCGTGCGCGCGCCGCAGGATGCTCTGGATGAGGTAGGTGGTGGTGGTCTTGCCCTTGGTGCCGGTGATGCCGATCACTGTCATGCGCGAACTGGGATGGCCGTAGAACGTGCAGGCGATCTCGGACAGGGCGCGACGAGCATCAGGGACCTGGATGGCCGGAACCGGCAGGCCATCGATGGGGATTTCGGTCACGATGGCGGCCGCTCCTCGTCGGATGGCATCGTCGATGAAGGTCGCGCCATCGACCGTCGCCCCCGGCAGGGCGACGAACAGGCTGCCAGGGCTGACCTGACGGGAATCGAAGGTCACCGATGAGATGGGGACGTCCTGGTGGCCACGGCTGGCGAGGACGGTGCGCGGATGAAGCTGCCGAAAGGGAAGGGGGAGCATGGATTCGTCCCTCGCGGATAGGATGGTGCGCCGGATGGTAAGCCGGGCGACACGAAGCCCCAACCGGATCATGGGCCCGTCGGCTGGGGGGAAAACCGGACGACGATCTGGGAGCATTGTGCCAAGGGGGTGCCCGGTGGCGGCGTCTGGGCCACGGCCAGGCCGTCCCCTTCATAGGCGACGGGAAGGTGCAAGCCGGCCAGTCGGCGGGCCGCCTCGCGCAAGGGCATGCCACGCACATCGGGCACGACGCCTGGGAGGGTGTCGGCCGATCCCGACGCGGGGCCGGAGGCGGGGGAGGCCGGCTGGGGGGCGGTGACGATGGCGGGGGGGCCGGGCGGGGGCTCGGCGGCCTCGGCCACGGGCAGGACCGGGGCGCTCATCAGGCTGAGGAAGGAGATCTCGCGCGCGGTCGAGGCCTGGGCGATCTGGGGAGTGGCGGTGGCCAGCGCGGGCGGCGGTGTTTTGTCAGGGGGGACCTTCAGATGCTTCAGAATGCGATCGAGAATGGCCGCGAACGCCGGGGCCGCGACTTTCCCGCCATACAGGGTCTTTTCGTCGCCTTTGGGCTCGTTGACCGCGACGTAGAGGACGATGCGGGGCTCCTGGATCGGGGCGATCCCGATGAACGAGGTGATCACCTTCTCCCAGAAGTAGCCGCCACGGGGATTGGGTTTCTGGGCGGTGCTGGTCTTGCCGCCCACCGTGTATTCAGGCAGAGCGGCCAGGCGCCCCGTGCCGTTCTCCACCACGCTGGCCAGCATCTTGCGCAGGCGATGGGCCACGTTCGGGCCGAACACGCGCCGGATCGGCTGAGGCCCGAATTCTTCCTGGATGTCATGGTTGGGGGAATACAGCTTCTTGACGATCCGTGGCTGCATCAGCCACCCGCCATTGGCGATGGCCGAGTAGGCGCGCACCAGCTGCAATCCGGTCACGGCGATCTCCTGGCCGATGCAGAGCGAGGCTGCCGAAAACCCCGACCAGCGGGAAGGCGGATACAAAATGCCGGCGCTTTCCCCTGGCACTTCGAGCCCGGTCGGTTCGCCGAATCCCAGGTTCTTGTACATGCGATACAGGTCCTGGCCGTCGATCATCTGGGAGATCTGCACCATGGTGGCATTGCACGATTCGGCAATCCCCTTGTCGATATCGACCAGACCGTGCTGGCCATGGCATTTCACCCGGCGGTTGGGCAATTCGCCATACCCTTTGCAGTAGAAGCGGGTATCGCTGCGGATGCGTCCGGTCTGCAGGGCGACGGCCGTGGGGAAGATCTTCATGCAGGATCCCGGTTCGTAGATGTCGGTGATGGGCCGGTTGCGGTGGCTGTCCGGGGTCGAGCTGGCGAATTGGTTGAGGTCGTAGGTCGGCAGGCACGCCATGCCCAGGATCTCGCCGGTCATCGGATCCATGGCGATGGCGGTGGCATCGATCGGTTTGAACTTGTTGACCAGATTGGCCAGCTCGGTCTCGAGAATGTGCTGGATGAACGAATCGATGGTCAAAACCATGTTGCTGCCGCCCATCGGCGGTTGGACGATCCGCATGCGGGCGGGGCCGTCCTCCCCGAAGCTGACGTCCTCCTGGACGGCGAGACCGGCATAGCCGCGCAGGGTCTTGTCGAAACTCAGCTCGAGCCCTTCGAGCCCGTGCCCGTCGGCTCCGCAGAATCCGATCAGGTTGGCGGCCAGGGAGTTCTGCGGGTAGAACCGTCGGTAGTTCTCTTCGAGGTTGACCCCGGGAAGATTGAGAGCCATGACCTTCTGGGCCAGGTTGCGATCGAGCTTCTGGATGATGGGCAGGTAGCCCTTTCGGTTGCCGATCTTCTGCAGGATCTGGTCGCGCGTCATCGGCAGAACGGTGGCCAGCAGATTGGCGGTTTCGTTGAGGTTCTTCACCTCGCGGGTGAACAGGTAGACCGAATAGGTCTCGACCGACAGGGCGAGTTCGAGCCCGTTGCGGTCGGTGATGGTGCCGCGTTTCATCTCGAGGACGCGCTTCGATTGATGATTGCGGGCGGAGCGTCGGGCCCAGTCCTCGTACTGGAAGACCTGCAACTGGACGAGGCGTCCCATGTACAGCAGCAGGACCAGGCTCATGGCAGCGAACAGAACGATGGTACGTACCGCGCGTGGGCGCAGGGAAGCAGGTTTCATGCGTCGTTCTCCGGGGTGCCTGGCCAGAGCGAGCCATCGGGCCGGGATGGGCGGCGAGCCCGCTCTCGCCGCGCCGGGGCAACCTCCCTGGTCGCCGGCGGCCGCCCGCTCGAGGCGGAACCTTCCCTGGCCGGAGCCGGCGGCAGGCGTCGAGCCACCCGCAAGCGGGCGGACCGGCAGCGGGGGTTGGCCGCCTGCTCGGCGGGGGTCGGCCCGATCGGTTTGCGTGTCAGGAGTTCGACGGTCGGCTGCTGCCCGCAGGTGCAGACGGGGAACCGCGGCGGGCATCGGCACCCGCGGGCGGCCATGGCCATGGCCTGCTTGACCCGGCGGTCTTCGAGGGAATGGAAGGAGATCACGGTCAGCCGTCCGTCAGGGCGCAGCAGATCGATGGCTTTGGTCAGCGCCTGCTCGAGTTCGGTCAGCTCATCGTTGACGGCGATCCGCAGGGCCTGGAAGACCCTGGTGGCTGGATGGATCGGGCTGGTGGCTCGCAGGCGAGCGGGGATGGCCCCCTCGATGAGGGCGGCGAGATCGGCGGTGGTGGTGAAGGCGGCGGTGGTCCGGCGCCGGACGATGGCCTGGGCGATGCGCCGGGCAAAGCGCTCCTCGCCGAATTCGGCGAACAGGCGGGCCAGTTCTTCCTCGGGCAGGGTGTTGACCAGATCGCGGGCGGTCGGTCCCTCCGTGCGGCGATCCATGCGCATATCCAGCGGGCCCGGGCGGGAAAAGGAAAAACCGCGCCCGGGCTCTTCGAGCTGCCAGGAGGAGACGCCCAGGTCGAGCAGGATGCCGTCGACGGCAGCGATGCCCATGCCGGCCAGGACGGCAGGCAAGCGGGAAAACCGCTCATGGACGAGGACCACTCGCGGCTCGGCCGCCCATTCGCGGCGAGCCCAGTCGAGGATCTCCCCGTCGCGGTCGAGGCCGATGACGCGTTCGAGACGGGGAAAGCGGCTGAGCAGGGCGCGGGTGTGCCCGCCCAGGCCGAAGGTGGCATCGACGAAGATCGTGCCTTCTTCGGGAAAGCCGAGCGCCAGGAACGGGTCGACCAGGACCGGTCGATGGACGGGAGGCGAGGCCGGCTGGCTCATTTCCGCAACAGGTGCTCCGGCATCGGGAGATAGCACATCTTGGTGGGAACGACCATGCCGAGCTGTTCGCGAGCCACCTTCTCGACGCGAGACAGCGATTGCAGCTTCGAGATCTCGGCGCGCAGCACGTCGTTGTTGGTCTGCAGGGAGGCCGTCGAGCGATCGAGGTCTTTCAAGCGGAACTTGATCTCGACCATCTTGGTGGACTGCCAGATGTAGACGGTGAGCATCATGCTGAGCAGCAGGATCGCGGTCAGATACAAGCGGATCAGGCGGCGGCGAGCGGGGGCGGTGCGGTCGAGCGCGTCGGGACGGCTCGGCGGAAGGCCGGCGGCCTCGCGAGAACCGGTGAATTCGAGGTTGCGGGGGCGTCGCATCGCTCAATGCCTCGGGGAATGACGAACTTCTGACTGGATCAGGAATACCATCGGCGATCGGCGGGGTTTTCCTGAGGGCTCAGAAATCGTCACAGCCGGTAGTCGATGATCGCCGTGATGCCGACCCCGTAGACCCGGTCGAGCTTGGCCGGATTGAGGGAGGCGCTGGGGATCAGCGCCTGGATGTTGAACCGCTTGCCCTTGTCGAAGGTGGCGGCGATGGCGAGGACGACCTGCACTTTCGCGACGGCGTCGGGAGGACCGGACACCTGGCAGGCGCCGGCTTCGATGCCCTGGCCGAGGGTGAGGATGGGCACCACCTTGGTGGCCTCTCGGTTGGCGGCGCCTTTGTTGAGCAACAGGGTGTTGATGAAATCGTTGAGAGCGCCGCCGAACTGCTTGATCAGCAGGATGATGCCGGCGCCGGTCAAGACCTTGCCGAGGGTGTTCTGTCGCCCCAGCTTGAGTTCGGGAAGTTTGATGGCCTGGGCGGGAGCGAGGCCGCCGGCCAGGCAGACGATCACGATCAGGGCGATCAGGGAGCGGGACCGGAGCCGAGGGAAACGGCCGTTCATGGGGGCATCCTCCTTGGGTGCGGGTTGCCAGGAGATCCGTACAGCCAAAGGGAGAAACCCGCAGGTTTCTCCCCTGGTCGTCCGGGCGGTCGGGTTACCGCGAATTCACCGTACCATGCTGATTTTGAAATTCCAAGAGGGTACGGATGGTTTTTTCGAACTGCGGGATGCTGCCGCGGGAAGCTGCCGGCAATCCCTCGATGGTTTCCAGGATGCGCCGACCGAAGGAGGGGTCGGTTTCCATCCGTTGTTTGATGGTGCGGGTCAGGCGGCTTTCGAGGCTCGACAGCAGATCGATGTCCTCGAGGCGCTCCCGGGAGGAGCGGGGCGCGCGGGTGGTGCGCCGATGCGACGTGGCGGCCAGATCGCGGACCTGGGTTTCGACCGGGGGATTCATGAAGGTCTGGATATCGGCCAGGAGGGACTGGCGCTGGGAGGCCGCATTGATCGCTTCGATGCCGAAGGCGAAGAACATCAGCCGATAGCCATCGTTGACCGCGACGGCGGCCGCGCCGGAGGATTTGATGCCGCGCGAGAGCGAGCCGGGTTTGAGATCGGGCCCGTTCATGTCTTTGTCGTTGGCGATGTCGCGGGCGCCCTCGTTGTATTTCATCAGCACTTTGGCCCCGCCGACGGGGTCGACTTCGTCGGGCCACTTCTGATTATTGGCCCCGTCCCCTCCGAAGATCTGGAAGGTGGCATTCTTGGCGAACCCCCCGACCCCTGAGAGGACATGGACGTTGATGTCGTCCTGGACGAAGGCGATGCGACAGAAATCGCGCAGGAAGGCATTGTCGCGGAGGGAGAAGGCCAGATCCTGGCCGGAGAGGACCACTTTGCCGCCCAGTTTGAGGAATCCGGATAGGGCTTCGATCTCAGATTTGGTCAATTGCTGCTGGTCGGAGGAATCCTGGGACGAGATGAACACCCAGCCATCGAGGTAGCGCTTGAGGACCTCGGGCTTGAGATCGCCGTCGAGCATGCGGTCCCACAGGTCGAATTTGATCTTCGCTTCCGTGAACATGGCCTGCAGAACGGGGCTGGCCGGCGAAAATCCGTCGGTCAGAACGAGGAGCACATGCCCGGAAGTGGAGAACGGGGTCTTGATGAAGAAGGTGCTGCGGAAGGTCGAGGGGGGGATCCCTTCGCCGGAGAGGGTGAAAAGCAAGGAAACTTCGGAATTCTCGGGGGCGTTGCCGTCGACCGTGAAGCTGAAGGCGTCGATGATGGCTTCCTTGCCTGGGGCGGGGAGTCCACTGGGGGAGGCGGCGTAGGATTTGCGGTCGAGGAGGCTGCTGCTCGTCTGGGCCGTCAGGCTGACCGCGCTGGCCGCTTTTTTCCCGAAATTCTTGACTTTGAGCTTGACTTTGACTTCTTCGCCGGCCGCGATGCGGCCGTCCTGGTTGGCATCGACGAACATGGCCTCGACGATCTTCAGATAGGGCAGACTGGGGGTCTCGAACTCCTCGAGGAAATCGAACCAACCGCCTTGGCGGGCAAAGCTCAGGGCCGCATAGCGCTTTTTGTAGGCCCGGAACCCAGAGCGCTCGGGAAAGAAGATCGAGAGGCCACGGGCCTCTTTGTATTTGACGCCGGTGTAGGCATTGGCCGCGACGAGCCCGGGGGAACCGCTGCTGCCGACCAGGGCCTCGTAGGTGGCGGCGGCTTCCTTTTTCACGTCGGGGTTGTTGGAGCGGCTGCTCAGCAGTTTCAGGAAATGCCCCAGGTCGAGGTAGTCTTTGTACACGTACTTGAGGGTCTCGTCGCGGGCCTGTTCGAAGGTGTCGATCTCGGCGATGCCGCTTTTCATGGCGGCGGTCAGGCGGCCGAGGGTCTGGGTGAACTCTTTCACCTTGCTGAGGTCTAGGAGGGAGAGGGTGACGGCGACGTTGCCCTGGCTGCCCGACTGGTAGGAGGCTTTGTAGCTGGAAACGATGAGTTCGCCCAGTTTGCGGCCGTCCATGGTCGGTTGAGCGGCCAGCGCACGGAGGATGGTGTCATACGGCCAGCCGCGATCGGGTTCGAGATCGGTGGACCCGACCTGGAAACGGGCGACGGGGGCCGCCGCATAGGCGACCTCGAGCATCTGCATCAGGCAGGCGTCGAATCCCAGCAGGTCGATGGGCTGGCCGAGAATGTCGGCGACTTTCGCCAGCGTTGTCTGCAGAGAAGGGATATCCATCGAAGTGTTCGAGGAATTATCATAGGAGATGTTGTAGGAAATGCTGTGCATGGCCGCCGTCAGTTCGGGGGAAAGGACGGGGGCCTCGTCCATGGAGGCGTAGACGTCGGGGGAAATCTCCTTCCAACCGGTGCCATGGTTCCAGAGGATGAGGGCATACCGCTCGGCCGGTGCGATTTGTTTGCACCATCGCACGAAGTCCAGGAGAGCCTCGGGGGAGGCGGAGTCGATCTCGCCCACGTCTTGCAGGACAGGCGAGGAAACCATCTTGGGGTTGGAATCCTTCTGGATGTAGAAGCGTTTGGTTCCTTCCCATTGCCATTCGCTGTGCTGGGAATACTTGCCGATGCGGTCGGCTTCGACGAGGATGGCGACGTCGTCGGTGGAGCCGACTGCTTCCATTTCGTTGACGTCGACCTCGGTACCGCCTTCGAGGTTGTTGTCGGCCGCCATGAAGACCATGATCGTCCATTTCCTCTTGGCGGGGGGCGGCCCTTGGCGGGTAGGTGCCGCCGCTCGAGGAGCGGCTTCGAGGGCGAAGGCGCCGAGGAACGCGAAGAGGCAGAGCAAAAGCAGGAGCGGTGACCGCGAACGATGTGTTTGACAGATCATGCAATGGCCCCCCTTCGGGCGAATGGTCGACGGTTTCTTCGATTATAGCGACCGACGAGGGGAGGCGTCAATGGACAGGATGGAGAGGAGGGCGGCCGGAAGCGGGCGTGGAATTGACTTGGCGAGGGCTTTGTGGTACCTTGCTGCAACTGTTTGAATGCCACAGGAGGAATGTCGAATGGCGCGCGCCAAAACCATCAAAAAGGCCGAAACCAAGCAACCCGAACCCCCTCGGAAGAAAGAGAAGGAAAAGATTGCACAGGGTGCCCCACGCGAATACGACCAGGCGGAAGTCTACGAAGAAGGGGAAATGATCTACCACAAAATCTGGGACGATACCGGCGAAGTCCTGGAAGTGGGTACCACCGATGATGGCATTCGCAAGATGAAAGTCCATTTCGAGAAGGTGGGGGTCAAGAGCCTCCGCATGGGACAGGTGGGCTGACCCTGCCCCATCTTGGGGCGATCTGATTTGCTGATGTTCTGATCAAGAGATCGCCCAGACCATCCCCCCAGGTCGGATGCATCGACCCGGGGGGATGGCATTTTCCGAGTTGCTTCCGAACGGAGGGGGGAGTAGACTGAGCGCTCCTCCCTCCGCTGCCCCAGCCACCTTCACGAGGAGCCGTCCGTGCCAGCCGTCGCGTTCCAGTCTCGGTATGAACCCGCTCGTATCCGCAACGTGGCGATCATCGCCCATGTCGACCACGGGAAAACCACCCTGGTCGATGCCATGATCCGGCAATCGGGGCTGTTCCGGGAAAATCAGCAGATCGCCGAAAGGTTCCTCGATAGCAACGACCTCGAGCGCGAGCGAGGGATCACCATCCTCGCCAAGAACATGTCGCTCGAATACAAAGGTACCAAGATCAACCTGATCGATACCCCCGGCCACGTCGACTTCGGCGGCGAGGTCGAGCGGGTGCTGCAGATGGCCAACGGGTGCCTGCTGGTGGTCGATGCCTTCGAAGGTCCGATGCCGCAGACCCGGTTCGTCCTGAAAAAGGCCCTGGCAGCCGGGCTGAAGCCGATCGTGGTGATCAACAAGATCGACCGGCCCGATGCCCGACCGACCGCCGTGGTCGACGAGGTGCTCGACCTGCTGATCGATGTGGGGGCGGGCGACGAAGCGCTCGATTTTCCCATGCTCTTCGCTTCGGGCCGGGAGGGGTTCGCCTGCCTTCGTCTTGAAGATCCGCGCGATAGCATCCTGCCTCTGCTCGAGGCGATCATCGCCCATGTGCCCCCGCCGCCCGGCGCTCTGGAAGGACCAGCGCGGCTGCTGGTGACCAGTCTCGACTACAATGATTACGTCGGTCGCATCGCCATCGGGCGGGTGTTCCAGGGCGTGTTCAAAGCCAAGGATCCCGTCTTCCTGCTGCGCGACGGCTCGCCGCCGCGCCCTTCGCGGATCAGCCAGGTCTTCACCTTCCAGGGCATCCGCCGGGTGGAAACCGAATCGGTGGGGGCGGGCGATGTGGTGGCGCTGGCCGGCCTGACCGATGTCGCCATCGGTGACACCGTGTCGAGCGAGGAGAGCGGCGCCCTACCGATGATTCCCATCGACCAACCGGTCATTTCGATGCTGGTGGCGCCCAATCAAAGCCCGATGGCCGGCCGCGAAGGCCGGTTCCTGACGGCGCGGCAGATCCAGGCCAGGCTGGCGAAGGAGCTGGAAACCAATGTGGCCATGCGGGTCGAACCTACTGCCACCCCCGAGACGGTCAAGGTGTCGGGGCGAGGCGAGCTGCATCTGGGCATCCTGCTCGAGACGATGCGCCGGGAGGGATTCGAGCTGCAGGTGTCGAAACCGCAGGCCATCCTGCTGACCGCGGAAGATGGGACATTGCTTGAGCCCATCGAGGAACTGACCATCGACCTGCCGGAAGCCTATGTCGGGGCGGTGATGGAAGTGCTCGGCCCGCGCCGGGCCCTGCTCGAAGCCAGCAAGAAGCTGCCCGACGGCGGGATCCGGCTGCTGTTCAGCGCGCCGGCCCGGGGGCTGCTGGGGTTCCGCTCGGCTCTGCTGACCATCACCAACGGGACCGGGGTGATGAACCAGTGCTTCAAGGGGTACGAGCCGTATCGAGGGGAGATCGCCGGCCGGCGCAATGGGGTGATGGTGGCCATGGAAGCCGGAACCTCGACGCAATATGCCATCGAGAACCTGGTGGAGCGCGGGGTTCTGTTCTACGGGCCGGGCGAGCCGATCTACGTGGGATTGGTGGTGGGGGAGCGGCCGGTGGCGGGCGACATGTATGTCAACATCGTGCGGCAGAAGCATCTGACCAACGTGCGCAGTTCGACCCGCGAAGAACTGGAGCGGATCGCGCCGCCCCGCCGGATGACCCTCGACCAGGCGCTCGAATACGTGGCCGAGGACGAGTGGCTCGAGATCACGCCGTCGGCCGTGCGGCTGCGCAAGCGCGAGGTGGCCTACAAGCGCCGGGGGTGACCGCCAGCTCGCCACCCCGACGGAGCCTCGTGATGGTGGCCTCCCAGCGCCGGGGGTGCCCCCCGGCCTTCGGCGCGGTCGACCTTCGGGCCGGGGAGCCGAGCCGTTCAACGCCTGACCCCGCCCTGGCATTCGCCGAGGCCAGGGCGCTACGTCCCTTCCCTCGACTTGTTGAATGAAGGGGCCCTCCGTTGCGGGCGGAGCGATCTCCCTTTCGGAATCATGCCAACCTGCCGATAGACGAAGTGGAGGATTGTCGAGTGGCAGGTGGTACCGATCTTCGGAGCCGAGGGTTGTGGCTCCTCAAACCGTGCACGAGGCGGCTGATCGGCTTCCTCGGCAACCAGGATCCGCATGTGCGCGGGGAGGCCGCCCGCGCCCTGGGCCAGATCGCCGACCCCGAGGCGGTGGCGCCCCTGGTCGAGGCCCTGATGAAGGAGAAGCAGGACGAGCAGATGCCGCTCGCCCTGGCCGAGATCGGTGATCCGACGGCCTTGCCTCCTCTGATCGAGGCCTTCAACCAGGCCGATCGCGAGGTCCGGCCCAACATCTGCGCCGCCCTGGGCGCCTTCAAGGATCCCAAGGCGGTGGCCTGCCTGATCAGCGGTCTGTCCGATCCCGACCCCAATGTGCGGTTCCACAGCATCGCCGCGCTGGGGCGCCAGCGCGATCCGGCGGCGGTCTCGCACTTGCTCGGCTGTCTGGGCGAGGCCAACGAATGGATCTTCCTGTCGGTGGTCGAGGCCTTGTCGCGGATCGGCGATCACCGGGCCACCAATCCGCTCGTCGCCTTCTACTTGAAGGAGGGCAACGAACGCAAACGGGCCGCCATCATCACCGCCCTCGGCGAGCTGAAGGATCTGACCGCCGTGCCGACCCTGACCAAGGCGTTGCGCGATCCCGACGACCGGGTCAAGGCCAATGCCATCGAGGCCTTGCGGCGGCTCGACCTGCCCAAGGAAAAGATGCTGAATTTGATCCAGCCGTTCCTCAAGCATGCCAACAACCGCGTGCGCGGCAATACCATCGTCACGGTGGCGGCGCTCAAGCTGCTCGATCTGCGTCCGATCATCGAGCCGATGCGGCAGGATCCCGACAAATGGGTGCGCGCCACCCTGGGGTATGTGCTGGCGACCATCGATTATCCGCAGGCCCTCACGCTGATCGTCGACCTGCTGAAGGATGAGGACGGCGATGTCAAGAAGAACGCCGCCCGCGCTCTGGCGGCGCGGGCCACCGACCGTCAGACCGATGTGCTGATCCACCTGCTCGACGACCCGACCCCCTTCGTCCGTTTGCAGGCGGTGCAGACCCTGGGCAAGATCAAGGCGGTGGCGGCGGTGGCCAGCCTGGGGCGCATTTTCGCCACCGAACGCAACTTCAAGATCCGCTCCGCCATCGTGACGGCGCTGGGGGCCATCGGCGATCAGGCCGCGGTGCCCCTGCTGCAGGCGTCGTTGCGCGACCGCGACTCGCGGGTGCGGGCCAACGCGGTCGAATCGCTGGAAAACCTGCTGGGGGAAGCGGCCGGGCTGTTGCTGCGGCCGATGCTGGCCGATCCCGACAATCGCACGCGATCGAATGCCGCCAAGGCGCTGTTCCGGATCGGCGATGTGGCGGTGCTGGGGGATCTGGAGAAGATGCTGCAGGACAAGGAGACCGCCACCCGCCTGTCGGCCATCTATGCCCTCGGGCAGATCGGGTTGGCCCTGAAGGAACTCGAGGTCTCGCCCTTGCTCGAACCGCTCAAATCGTCGTTGACCACGGTCAAAGTGCAGCCGCCGGCGGCCGCCCCCGCCGCCAGAGGAGCGACCGCCGTGGCCAGGCCGCCCAATGCGGCCGTTCCCGAGGTTCGCAAGCCGGTGGGAAAGGAAGCGATGCGGGAAGCCTTCCTGGCGCACTACAACGCGGGCCGCTTCAAAGAAGCCCTGGATGGGGTCACGGCGTATGTGGCCCAGTTCCCCTTCGATCTGATGGCCAATTTCTTCCTGGGCAACCTGAATCTGCAGCTGAGCCGATTCGATGCCGCCATCGATGCCTTCAAGAAGGTCGTCGAGCTCGATCCCTTCCATGTGCAGGCCTACAGCAACATGGGGATCGCCTGTTTCCGCACGGGGCGTCTGCAAGAGGCCATGCACTACTTCCGACAGGCGCTGAAGATCCAGCCCGACCTGTCGTCGATCCGGTTCAATCTGGCCAACCTGCTGCTCAAGGAAAACAAATGGGAAGAGGCCATCGCGCAGTATGAGGAAGGCCGACGCTACCAGAAGGCGCCCGCTCGGGTGCTGGCCAATCTCGGCTTCGCCTATCAGAAGACCGGCCAGTACGAGAAGGCGTTGGCTGCCTACGAGGCCTCGGTCCAGGCCGATCCCCGCGACCCCGGCGTCTACTACAACTGGGCGCTGATCCTCATCAGGCAGGGGAAGAAAGACCAGGCGCGGGACGTGGTCAAGAACGCCTTGCAGGCCGTGCCGCCCGGCGCGGCCGGGCTCAAGACCCTGCGCGAACTGCTGGAACGCCTGCAGACTCCGACCGCCGCCTGAACGGTTGCGACGTTCGCCCGGCGAGATTTGAGCGGGCGCCTTCGAAGCCTGGAAGCCATTGCCCATGCCCAAGCCAGGGATCAATCACCCTCCAAGGCGGGAAGGAGGGGGCCAACGACAAATCTTCAGCGGGGTCGCAGCAACGACAGGCCGAACAGGCCGGCTGCCCACAGGATGATGGCGGCGCCCGGGGCGGCATCGAAGTGCAACGAGGTGATGAGCCCGGCGATCGTCGCCAGCAGCGACAGGCCGACCGACAGCCAGACCTGGCCGCGGATCGTGCCGGCCAGGTTCCGGGCGGTGGCGGCCGGGATGACCAGCAGGGCGGTGACCAGCAACAGGCCGACGATCTTGATGGCGAAGCCGACCAGCAGGGCGAGCGCGGCGGCGAAGGCCATTTCGAGGGTCTGGGCGGGCACCCCCGCCGACCGGGCGAGATGGTCATGCAGGCTGACGAACAGCAGCTGGTTGAAGAACCGCAGCAGGAAGCCGATCTCGGCGACGGTCAGGAGGATGATCCAGAGCAGGTCGCGGTCGGTGAGGGCGAGGATATCGCCGTAGAGGAAGCCGGGCAGGACGCGCGCCAGCTCTTTGCGGGCGCTGATGATGGCCAGCCCGAGGGCGATGGTGGCCGAGAACAGCACGCCCAGGGCGGTATCCATGGCGAGGTCGGCCTGCCGTCGCAACCGCACCGCCAGCATGCCGATGCCGACGCCGAAGGCCAGCACGGAAAGCCAGGGATCGACGCCCAGCAGCAGACCGAGGGCGATGCCGGTGAAGGCGGAATGGGAGACGGCATCCGAAAAGAAGGCCATCCGGAACTGCACCACCAGCACCCCGAGCAGGGCGCAGACCACGGCGAGACAGGCCGCGGCGCTGACCGCCCGCTGCAGGAAGGCCAGTTGCAGGACCTCGAAGGGCAGCCGCGCCAGCAGGCCGTACAACGGAGGGAGCAGGGATTCAGCCATGGCGCATCGCCGGCCGGCGAGCCGGTCGGGAGGAGAGGCGGGGGCGGTGGTCACGCATGGGCGGCGGGGGAAGGGGGAGGGTGGGTCGGGCGGTGGTGATGGCTGCATTGGTGCTCGGCCCGATGCGGGGTATGGTGGTAGAGACCGGAGTGCTGGCCGAACAGGTCGAGCAACCGTTCGGAGGTGAGGACCTCGATGGCCGCGCCCTGACAGGTGATGGTGCGGTTGAGGCAGAGCACATAGGAGGCATGCTGGGTGACGACCGACAGGTCATGGCTGACCATCAGGATGGTCAGCTGGCGGTCGTGGGCGAGGTCGGCCAGGATGTCGCAGAACAGGTGCCCGCCGGCCACATCGACCCCCGACACCGGCTCATCGAGCAGGATCACCTCGGGCTGGCGGTGGAGGGCGGCGGCGAGCAGCACCCGCTGCAGTTCCCCGCCGGAGAGCCGGCCGAGGGGCCGATCGAGCAGGTGGCGGGCTTCGAGTCGGTCGAGCGCCCGGGCCGCGGTCTCGCGGACTTCCTCGGAGATGCCCAGCCAGACCGGCCGGATCTGGGTATCGAGGGCCATGAACTCGACGACCGAGAGGGCGGCCTGGCGGTCGATGTTGAGCAATTGCGGCACGTAGCCCAGCCGGGGCGGCGTCGGCCGGCCGGCGGGGTCGAGGAACTCGATGCGGCCGGTGTAGGGCAGGACGCCGAGGATGGTCTGCAGCAACGTGGTCTTGCCGGCGCCATTCGGGCCGATGATGGCGGTGGTCTGGCCGCGGGCGATGGTGGCATCGACATGTTCCAGGATGGAAACCCCGCCCAGCGTGACGGAGACATCCTGAAGGCGCAGCGCGGGGGCGAGGGGCGCCGAGCTGGCCGACGGGCCGTCATTCCCGCCTGAGGTCGGGGGGAGCGGTTGGCTGGCAGGCTCCCTCCCCTGGGGCGTATCCATCACCGAAACTCCTGGAGGGGAGCGGACCCGGTGGCCTCGGCGGGGAAGAAGGTCTGCAGTTGGTCCAGCGTCCGCCGCAAGGTCGAGGCCAGATAGCCCGAAGGCAAGGGGTCCGGGCCGCGGGCCAGCGTGTCGAGGGCGACAAGGGGCAGCCCGGTCTCGTTCGCCAGCGTTTCGGCGGCCGGGACCCGCGCCTGGGCATCGACGACGATGGCGACGGGGCGTTGTTCCCGAATCGTTTTGATCAGGACCACCATCTCCCCGGCCGACAGAGAGGCGCCTTCGCCGCCGCCTACCCGTCCGACCACCCGCAGGCCGAGATCGCGTGCGATGTAGTCGAGGGAATCCTGGGCGAGCAGGACCGGCGTGCCCTCGCCCCGCCGGCGGGCTTCCTGCCAGGCGGTGTCGAGGTCGGCGAAGGTCGCCAGGAGCCGCTGGGCATTGGCCCCGATGAGGTCGCGATGGATCGCCCAGCGTTCCTGCAGGAAGCCGGCGATACGCTCCGTCAGGTGCTTCAGCCCTGCCGGCGTGGTGAACAGATGGGCGTTGGCCTGCTCATGAGCATGGTCGCCGTGGGCGACCACGCTGGAAAGCACCGGAAAGCCTTCGGCGCTGCGCAAGACCGGCACAGGATATTCCCGGGTGATGCGCTCCAGGAACGGCTCGAACCCCAGCCCCAGGCAGATCAGACAACTGGCCTTGGCGATGGTCTGCAGATCGGTGGGCGTCAGCGAATAGGAATGCGGGCAGCCGAGGCCGGCGGGCAGCAGCAGATCGACCGCGATGGGCGTGCCGGCGAGCAGTTCCCGGGTCAGGGCATAGACGGGGAAGACGGTGCACAGAACGCGGCTGTCGGCACCGAGCGAGGTCGAGGGCGAGGAGGTCGGTGTGGTGGTCGGCGGGGTGCCGCCCGCCGGCCGGGCGACGGCCAGCGCCAGGACCAGGACGGGGACCAGGAGCAAGCCGAGGGCGCGCGGGGCCGGCCCGGCCGGCGGAAACAAGGGCGTCATGCGGCGTTCCAGCCTCGCTCGAAGGCTTTGACGTTGAGATCGAGGAGCTTGGCCGGGATGCGCTCGCGCAGGGCGGCATCCCAGGTGGGGCGGTCGATGGCCGGCAACTGGCGGGCCAGCACGCCGAGCAGCACGACGTTGACGCATTTCTGATTGCCCAGCTCCTTGGCGATGTCGAGGGCCGGCACGGCGCGGACCCTGGCCGGCAGCTTCTCGAGCAGGCTGATGATCTCGGTGGGGTAGACCGACGAACCCGCCGAAACCGACATGGGGAGGATGCGCTGGCGGTTGACCAGCACGAGGCCGTTCGGCTTGAGGTATTCCGCCCAGCGCAGGGCTTCGAGTTCCTCGAAGGCCAGCAGGATGTCGGCTTCGCCCTGCCGGATGAGCGGAGCATGGATGGCCGGCCCGAAGCGGACGTGGCTGACGACGCTGCCGCCGCGCTGGGCCATGCCATGGACCTCGGATTTCTTGACGTCGAAGCCGGCGCGCATGGTGCACTCGGCCAGCAGATTGCTGGCCAGCAGGGTGCCCTGGCCGCCGACGCCGCAGAGCAGGATGTTCGTGATCATGACTGGCCTCCATTGTCCTGGGTGATGGCGCCGGGGCGGCAGATGCGGGCGCAGACCCCGCAGTGGACGCACAGGGTGGCGTTGATGACCGTCTTGCCGTCGACCGGGTCGCGCTCGATGGCGGGACAGCCGGCCTTCCAGCATTGGCCGCACTTGACGCACTTGACGCGATTGAGGCGGACGACATGCTGCTCGGGTTTGTAACCCTTGAGCAGGATGCAGGGGCGCTTGGTGATCAGCACCGAGGGCTCGGGAGCGGCCAGGCCTTCTTTGATGGCGGCTTCGAGCGCCTTGAGGTCGAAGGGATCGACGGTGGTGACGTGCTTGACGCCGGCGGCCTCGCAGATCTTCGCGAGGTTGAGCCGATGCGTGGGCTTCCCTTTCAAGGTGTAGCCGCTGGCCGGATTGTGCTGGTGGCCGGTCATGGCCGTGATCGAATTGTCGAGGATGATGGTGAGGTGGCGGCCCTGGTTGTAGACGGTGTCGATCAGGCCGGTGATGCCCGAATGGATGAAGGTCGACTCGCCGAGCACGGCCACCAGCTTGCCATGGACCTTTTCATGCATCGCCTTCTCGATGCCGAGGGCGTTGGTGATGGCCGCGCCCATGCAGACGATGGTGTGCATGGCATGGTGGGGCGGCAGCGCGCCGAGGCTGTAGCAGCCGATGTCGCCGGTGACATGCACGTCGAGCTTGCGCAGCAGGAAGAAGACGCCGCGATGGGGGCAGCCCGGGCAGAGCACCGGCGGCCGCACCGGGATCTCGACCGACGGCATGGTGACGCGGGCGGGGGGCGGGGCCACGGTGAATTCCGGCAGCGCGCGGGCCAGGATGTCGGGGTTCAGTTCCCCGCAGATGGGGATGCGATCTTTGCCGATGCAGGCCAGCCCGAGGGCGCGCACCTTCTCTTCGAGGAAGGGATCGTTCTCTTCGATGACGATCAGGGTCTTGACGGTGGCGGCGAACTCGCGCACCAGCTTCGCGGGGAAGGGGTTGGTGAAGCCGAGCTTCAGATAGCTGGCCTGGGGAAAGACCTCGCGGGCGTAGGCGTAGCTGATGCCCGAGGTGATGATGCCGACCGCCGGGTCGCCCTTCTCGATGCGGTTCCAGGGGCAGGTGCAGGCCCAGTCCTCCAGGGCCTTCATCCGCTCCTCGACTTTAACATGGAGCTGACGGGCATTCGAAGGCAGGACACAGTATTTGGCCATGTTGCGGGTGAACTCGCGGGCCGGGGCTTCCTGGCGGGGGCCGAGCGTGACGATGCCTTCGGAATGGGAGATGCGCGTGGTGGTGCGCAGCAGGACCGGCGTATCGAACTGCTCGCTGAGCAGGAAGGCGGCGGCGGTCATGTCTTTCGCCTCCTGACTGCTGCTGGGCTCGAACAGCGGCACCTTGGCCATGCGAGCGTAGAAGCGGTTGTCCTGCTCGTTCTGCGAGCTGTGCATGCCGGGATCGTCGGCGCTGACGATGACGAAGCCGCCGTTCACCCCGGTATAGGAGGCGGTGAAGAAGGGGTCGGCGGCGACGTTGAGACCGACGTGCTTCTGGGCGCAGAGGGCGCGGGCCCCGCCGTAACAGGCGCCCAGGGCGGTTTCGAGCGCGGTCTTCTCGTTGACCGCCCACTGGGCGTCGATCTCGGGATAGGTCCCGCAGTGTTCGAGGATCTCGGTGGAGGGGGTGCCCGGGTAGGCCGCAGCGAAGCGGACCCCGGCCTCCCAGGCGCCGCGGGCGATCGCGGCATTCCCGGACAGGACGGCCCGGCCGGGCGAGGTGGTGGGTTCCATGTCGGCAGTCGTTCCTTTCCTGTGTGCGTTGCTGAAGGGCGGAAACGTGGCGATTATAGCATATCGACCGGCCGCCCTTGTGAATTCCTCCCGGTTCGGCTACCATCGTCCCATCCTGATCGTGGGCGAGGTTCACGCATGCAGATCCTGGTCACCGGCGCCGCCGGCTTCATCGGCTTCCATCTGTCCCGCGCCCTGCTGGCCCGGGGCGACACCGTGGTCGGACTCGACAATCTGAACGACTACTACGAGGTGCAGCTCAAACTCGACCGTCTGAAACAGCTCGAACAGACGCCCGGGTTCACCTTCATCAAGGCCGATCTGGCCGATCGGGCGCGGATCGCCGACCTCTTCCAGCAGTACCGGTTCGATCGGGTGGTCAATCTGGCCGCCCAGGCGGGCGTGCGCTACAGCCTGCAGAACCCGCATGCCTACGTCGATGCCAACCTCGTCGGGTTCCTCAATATCCTCGAAGGGTGCCGCCACGCCCGCGTGCCGCATCTCGTCTATGCCAGCTCGAGTTCGGTCTACGGCGCCAACACGGCGATGCCGTTCTCGGTCCATCACAACGTCGACCACCCGGTCTCGCTCTACGCTGCGACCAAGAAAGCCAACGAGCTGATGGCCCATACCTATGCCCATCTCTACGGCCTGCCGGTGACAGGGCTGCGCTTCTTCACCGTCTATGGGCCCTGGGGACGGCCTGACATGGCCCTGTTCCTGTTCACGCGAGCCATCCTGGAGGGCCGGCCGATCCAGGTCTTCAACGAGGGGAAGATGCGTCGCGACTTCACCTACATCGATGACATCGTCGAGGGCGTGGTGCGGGTCACCGACCGCATCGCCACGCCCAACCCCGACTGGAGCGGCGAGCGGCCCGACCCGGCCAGCAGCCGCGCCCCCTATCGGGTCTACAACATCGGCAACCACCAGCCGGTCGAGTTGCTCCGCTTCATCGAGATCCTCGAAGAGAAACTGGGACGGAAGGCCCAGAAGGTGTTCCTGCCGATGCAGGCCGGCGATGTGCCGGCCACCTATGCCGATGTCGAGGACCTGCGTCGCGATGTCGGCTTCGCGCCGGCCACTCCGCTGGAAACCGGCATCGAACGGTTCGTCGCCTGGTACCGGGAGTATTATCGCCCGGCCGGCGGGTGACGGCGAGATCCGCTCGGGATCTATGCTGGCTGGCCTCGAACGCTGGCTTCATTCTGCCAGGGCCGAGAAAGCCAGGGGGCCAGCGCGCGGCGAGCTGAGCGGCGAACGTAGGTGGGGCCGCCGAGCGGCTGTCCAGGCTCAGGGCTGGGCAGTCCTGCCGTCGCCAAGGTCGCGCCTGGTCGCGATCCCCGAGGCGGACGCCGTCTGAGAAGAGGGGGCGTTCCCGTTCAGGCGGTCAGATTGGCCTTGTAGAAGTTTTCCCATAGCTCTTTCTCTTCGTTGAGGACGAAGAGGCCGAGGCTATCGGCGGCCATTTTGGCGCCGACGTCGACGATGCTCAGTAGAGCAGGGTCGGGGTTGGGGATCTGCAGGAAGAGCGCGCCAACCAGGCGATTGCCCTGGTTGAGCGGGTAGCCCAGCAGGGTGACCCCTTCGGTGGGCTCCTTGATGACCGCCTTGTGCGAAGGATTGGCGCGGAGCGTCTTGAATACCTTCTCTTCGAGAGGTCGCAGTTCGAGCCGGCGGGTCGAGTCGAGCCGGGCCAGGGGCTGGATGGTGCCGTCGCTGTGGAGGCGGAGGATGATGCCGTCGGCGGCGCCACAGATGCGGCCGAGGGCCTGCAGATATTTCTGGAAGGGCTGATCGCCTTCCGTCATCGAGATGCGAGCCAGATCGAGGAAGCTTTCGATCTGGGCGTCGAGGGTCTTGATGGTGGCGGTGAGGTTCTGCTGCTGGGTCTCGAGCGAGCGGGTGGCGAGCGCATTCTTCAGGGCGATGGCGGTGTGCGACAGGTAGTAGGTCAGCATGCTGATCAGCCGTTCGGGATTCTCTTCGGGGCCGTAGCGCTCGAGCATCATCATGCCGAGGATCTCCTTGCCGTGCCGCACGGGGATGTAGGCGACCAGGCGCTGGACGGGGCCGTTGCTGATGGCCACCGAGGCGGAGTGGTCGGGATGGACCTCGGCCTTGATGACGACCGGCTGGCCTTCGTTGAGCACCGGCTCGAGCACCTTGGGATTCTTGCGGGGCAGATCCAGCAGGCGGGGGGAGGCCTTGCGGGTGTCGAGGATCTCGTTCGTGCGCGTGGGCAGGGCCGGGCTGCGGAAGACGTGCAGGCAGGTATTGTCGAGTTTGAAGAGGCTCTTGGTGCGGCGTTCGATGAGGGCCGCGAGGGCGTCGATCTGGGTCGAATGGCGCAGCAGCTCGACGACCTCCTCGAGGATCACCTGTTTGTGGTTGAGGTCGGTGACGATGGCGTCGTTGGTGGCTTTCAGCGCGGCGGTCTCGGTGAGCAGGCCGGAGATCCTGTCTTCCATGGCCAGTTTCTGGGCCTCCAGGTCGCGCACGCGCTGGCTGAGCGTTTCCACTTCGATCGTGCGTTCGCTCGCCACTTTGAGGGTCTTCATCAATTGCTGGTTGGTTTCCTTGCCCTCGAGGGCGGTCTTTTCGAGTTCGATCTGGGTGGCATCGAGGGCCTGTTTGAGTTCCTCGACGCGCTCGCGGAGGAAGAGCGACTCGGTGATATCCTCGGCCAGCAGCATGACGAGCGGGCGTTTTTCGGCATCGATCAGCGGAAGAAGCCGGCAGGCCAGGGTGTGGGAGGTCCCTTCGGGGGTCTGGAACTTGATCCGTTCGACCTCGCGGGCTCGTCCTCCGGTAATGACGGACTGGATCACATAGCCCATGCCATATTGCTTGAAGGCGGGGAATGCTTCCAGGATATTCTGGCCGAGGAGGTTCCCAGGCAGAATGGAGATTTTCCCCCGTTTGTATTTGAGGACATTCCCTTGGGCATCCAACAAGAACCAGGCGGCCGGCACCGCCTCGGCCACCGCGGCATAGGCCAGTCCTTCCCGGCGGCTCTTCTCCAGCAGTTGATGCAGGAAGAAGATCCGTTCCTTGAACACGGACGTCAGATTGTGGGCGAGATAGGCGGCCCCGAGCAGGGCGGTCATCAGCGTGAAGAAGCTCGAGATGGCCCACTCTGGCGAGTTGCTGAGATCGCCGATCTGAGGCCCGTAGAACTTGATGTGGGTCAGCAGGCGGGCATTGACCAGAAGGCTGAGGGCCAGGTACGCGGCGGCAGCCAGGGTGGCGTAAACGGCGCCCGTATAGAAACCGAGAACGGCCCCGGCTACGATGACGGGAACGACGGCCAGGAAGATGAGGGGGCTTTCCGGCGAGCCGGTGAAACGGACCAGCAGGGTCAGCAACAGGATGTCGCCGGTCACCTGGGTGTGCATGATGTTGTCGAGCGAGAGGGGATTGAATCGCACGCCCTTGAGGCTTTCGAGGAGGAAGAGGAAAAGGATGAAGAAAAGTCGGAGGAACAGCCGGGGCAGACTGAAGAGGGCCGAGACCCCCCGTTCCTTGACGCTCGCCTGGAAATGATTGATGACGGCCAGCAGGTACCGCTTGAGGGCGGCGGTGCCCCGCCGCAGGACCAACTGGCGCGACAGCATGGCGATGTGGATGGTGAAGAAGACGTTGAGGAGCGCCAGGAGGCAGCACAGCAGGTAGATGGGGGTGATGCCGAAGCTCATCCCGAAACCGCGAGTGGCCAGCATGCCGAACCCGAACAGGATGGGAATGGCCGCCCATCGCAGGGTGACCAGCCCCTGGGCGATCTGCAGTTCCCTCAGGCCCGAGCGATTGGATGGTTCCATAGGGCGCCTCCTCCGAAATCAGACGAACGAAACGACAATCCAGCCTGAGTATCGGCAGGATCAGGGCGATTCCGAAGGAGGAGACCCTAGAAGAAGAGGGAGTCGACGGACTCGATGCTCTCGGGGGCAATGTTCAGCAGCAGCAGGCTGGCGACGATGCGGGCCAGGCCGCTGCCGGTCGCGGTCTGGATGGTCCAGCGGCCTTGCAGAGCGGCTGGGCTGGCGGTCGGCAGGCCCAGGAGCGTGCGCAGGGTGGCCTGGTCGAGAGAGCGGGCCGCGGTGGGGGGAGGCGCTGGCGGGGTGGCGGGGCTGGTTCCTGGGCTGGAGCCCGCCTCAGAGAATGGGGCGGCAGGAGGCCAGCCCTGCTGCAGGAGGCCGAACAATTCATAGGGCGGAAGGGGACTGGCTGCGACCACGGCGACCTCGATCGCTGGCCCGGCCGGGGCTGGCGGCGTCGCCGAACCTGCACGATCCGGGGCGGACAGACCGCAAGTCGCGTCGACCAGGGCCCGGGCCGCCGACAGGGAATAGGTCAGGCCGGCGCGCGGGACGGACCACCGCCAGATCCAGATGCCGTGGGAGGCCGGTTGGAAGGTCGAGCCGGCCAGCTCGGGGACGGGAGCCTGGACGATGCTCCGGGCGAGGGTTTCCAGGGCGGGGCCAGAGCCGCGGATGGCGACGACCACGTCGATATCCTGGGTGAGGTCGGGATCCTGGGTGAGGTCGGGCGGAGCCGCCGTGCCCTCTGGGTAGGGCTGGTCAGGCCTGCTTCCCGAGGCGGGAACGGTCGGGCTGCGCACGGCCGCATAGCGGGGTTGAGAGTCGAGGCGGGCGACGAGCCGATGAAGGAGCGGACGGGGCAGGCAGATCACGCGTTCCCGCTGATCGGGCCGGCGGAAGACCGGCCGATCCGTTTTCTGATCGGTGAGCCCGAGGTGGTGCCGCCAGGCTTCCAGGAAGGCGCCCTTTTCCAGTTCTCCGCGTTCGGCCCGGTGGATGCGTGTGCAATGATCGGCAAAGCCGATCCAGGCCGGGCCCGACGCCGGGTCATCGTTCAGGGCCAGGAAGTCGGCGGTGAAGGCATCGCGTTCCCAGAGGCGATCGAGGGGGGCGGTGGCCGACAGAGCGAGCACCACGGCCTGGGGAAAGGTCCAGATGTCGTAGGAGTGGTGGCCCTGGCCGCCCGGGAGGCGGAGGAACCGTTCGCCCAGGAACCGGGCTGCCGTGATGGCTTCGAGGGAGGCGGGGAGCCAGGCAGCGAGGTGGGTGACACGGGGCGGCGAAGAGGGGCAGACCTTTTCATGAGAAAGAGGCGCATCCTGGGGTGAGGTGGGTTCGACAGGATCGGCGATCCCCTTGAGGATGCTGGCCAGGCGGTCACGATACGGGGTCAGGGGTGGGTTGACATAGAGGGTGAGGAACGGGGCCGAACGTGGGGAGGGCCAGCGCTGCAGGCAGAAAGCTTTGAGTTGATCGAGCCAGTTGGGAGCGAGGGCCGGCCATGTCGCGGTCTGGAAGCGGATGACCAGATGCTGGCAGAAGACGGCGGCAAGTTCGGCGGCTTCCGCCCCTGGCAGGGGGAGGTACAACCCGAGCTGGAGGGTGGTCGGGGTTTCGAGGATCGACCAGGTCGCGCCCTTGGCGAGCAGGAGTTCGCCCAGGGTGGGAGCGGGTCCCGAGGCCAGGCTTTCCTCGAGGAGCTGGCGGAGGGGAGAGGCCAGCGAAGCACCTTCTTTGACCGGAGGGGTGAAGGTCAGCAGGCAGATCGAAAGATCGCCGGAGGTGTGCAGCCCGTTGGCCGGTATGGCCAAGGTCAGGGACAGGAAGATCAGGAGAAAGGCCATCCCATGGCAACGGAGCCGGCGAAGCGCGCTGGCCGGGGCAGGGGGAACAGCGGGCATGGGGCGACGCGACATCGTCGAATGGCCCTCCTGAGGGAGTCGGGGGTGGCAGGCTCGCTCCAGATTATAGGATGCCCTCCCGGGCCGGTCAACTGCCTGATTCCCGGGAAACATCCCCGGGCCGGGGGCAGAGCGCGCCCCGGTCTGCCGACTCGATGGCGCGGCGAGACGTCGCGCTCGGCCACCGCTGCCGAGGCCGTCGCGGCTGGCGGTCGGTCGCCGCGGGCAACGCCGCGGGAACCGCCGAGGCGGGCCCGGGCGGAGGCGTGGGGCGAGGGCCGGGGCGCTCAGTCGAGGACCTGGTAGACGACGTCGAGGATGGTGCCGTCTCGCCATTCGATGACGGCGACAGGGCGTTCGCCCAGGCGGGGTTGCTCGGGCACCCCCGTCAGCGCGTAGGTCTCCTGCATGAGCTGGGGCAGGGTGATCTGGGGCAACCGGCTGCCCTTCAACCGTTCGATCAGATCGGGGCGGCGAGGATTGATGGCGACGCCGCGTTCGGTGACCACCACGTCGACGACCTCGCCCGGGGTCGAAATGGTCGTCACCTTTTCGCGGATGATCGGCATCCGTTTGCGGAAGGACGGAGCGGTGATGATGCAGCAGGTCGAACCGGCGGCGGCATCGGAATGCCCGCCGATGCCATGCAGGAGGAGGCCGTCGCTGTGGGTGTTGACGTTGACGTTGAAATCGAGATCGATTTCGGTGGCGCCCAGGATGGCCACATCGAGCTGGTTGGCCAGACAGCCTTTGGCATGCAGGTTGTACGAGGTGTGGGGCGTCGATTCGATATGCCGGGGATTCTCACGACAGGACTGGACGGCCGCGAGATCGAAGCTCTGCAGGTCGATGATGGCGCCCAGCAGGCCCTCCTTGAGCATGTCGACCAGCACCTGGTTGGCGCCGCCGTGGGCGAAACTGGCTTTGATGCCCTTCTTGCGCATGCGTTCGGCGAGGAAGACGTTGGCTGCCAGCGAGATGCCGCCGGCGCCGGCCTGGAAGGAGAAGCCGTCTTTCATGATGCCGCTTTCCTCGATGAACTGCGCGGTGTATTCGGCGATCAACAGCTGGGTGGGAGACTTTGTGAGTCGGGTGGTGCCAGAGACGATCTGGGTGGGGTCGCCGATCGTGTCGACCGGCAGGACGTAATCGACGTTGCCGCCCTGGATGGACCACGGAATGCAGGGGTAGGGCACGAGATTGTCGGTGATCACCACCACCTGATCCGCCCACAGGGAATCGGGGAGGGCGTAGCACATGGGGCCGCATGCGCTCTTCCCCAGCACGCCGGTGGCATTGCCGGTCGGATCGGCGGTGGGGGCGGCGATGAAGGCGATGTCGATGCGCAGGTCGCCGTCCTGGATGGCGCGGTAGCGGCCGCCATGCGAACGCAGCACCGCGGTGTTCTTCATCAGCCCCTTCGAGCAGGCGACGCCCACCTGGCCGTTCATCGAGCCTTCGACATGGGCGATGACCCCGCTCTTGATGAGGTCGACGAGCTGGTCATGGACCGGGAACAGGGCCGAGGGGGCGACCACCAGGTCTTTCAGACCGCGGGCGGCCAGGCGGGTCATGACCTCGTTCACCACACGATCGCCATTGCGGAGGTGATGGTGGAAGGACACGGTCATGCCCGACCTGAGCGGCAGCCGGTCGAGCAGTTCGTCCCAACTGCCGACGACCTTGTCGATCGGGCCGCGGTGCGGGGTGGTGGCCAGGCGGCGGGTGGCCATGGTGCCGCTTACCTGTCCGGTGAAGGCGCTCTTGAAAGGTCGAACCGGCCGGTTGCCCAGATGGGTGGGAACCCGGCGCCCGAGGCTGTTGTGGGTCCAGTCCATGATTGCCCTCTCTCTGCAGTTAACGGTCGTGCGCAAACTGGTCAGAATGTACCATGAACCATCGGACGGGGGCAACCAGGCCGTCGGCCGTCGGCCATCGAGCCATGCGCCCTGGGGCTACCGCAGGGGATTGGCCAAGCAGGCCGGTCGTGAGGCCAGGCGGTTCGACAAGGGAGCTTCCGAGGTCGCCATGGTCAGCCGCTGGCGTCCAGTCCGGTTGAACTGGCACGCTGGAATGAGCAGGGGGTGGCGGGCGAACCGAATGTGTGGTACCTTCCCTCCCGGAGCAAGACAGATGGAGACGCCGACGCTGCCGCCCGTCCCCCCGGCGCTGACCGGAGGAGGCCTGTTGCTCGGGGAGATCGCCCAGGTCATCGGGCATCTGAGCCCCGATCGGGGAGTGTTGTTCCTGCTCGAACGGGCCCTCGAGTTCACCCAGGCGCGGGGCGGGCTGGTTCTGATCCCGCATGAGAAGCTGCGAGAAATGGTTCCGCTCCTGGAGAACCTGCCCTCGAACGGACAGCGGCCGACCTGGGAGAAGCCGTTCCTGGAAGCCTGCTACAAAGTGTTCCTCGACGGGCACACCCTGTTCTGGGATCGCGAAATCCTGCGCCAGCACGGGTTCCAGAGCCCCTGCCCCGATGGCTGCATCGCGCTCGTGCTGCCGATCAAACTGGCCGGGCGTCCGGTCGCCCTGCTGTTCATCTACCGGTGTGCGGGCGGCCTGACCTTCACCAGCGAGCATCAGAACTTCCTCGAGATGGTGACCCCGTTCATGGGCACGCTCATCGAGAACTTCCTGATGCACACCGAGATGATCCACAAGAATTCCCGGCTGTCGGCTCTCTATGAGATCTCGCAACGGACCGAATCCTTGATCGACCTGCGGGATGTCTACGAGTCCCTCGGCAAGGTGGTCCAGAGTTTCATCGATTATGACGCCTACGTGCTGCACCTGCTGGCGGCCGATGGCAAGACCCTCGAAGCCCGCAAGGAGTCGGCGACCGGGGGGTTCCCGCTGAAGATCGCCCTCGGCGAGGGGCCGATCGGCAAGGCGGCCCAGGAGATGAAGCCGCATCTGACCTATACCGCCGATTTCAATTCGGTGCTGATCCTGCCGATCGTGGTGTCGGGCAAGCTGGTCGGCGTGGTCACCATCGCCAGCAAGAAGCCCTACGCCTACCGCGACGAGGACATCATCGGCCTGCGCATCATCACCACGCAGATCGGCTCGGTCGATCAATTGTTCAAAGATCTCGTGCGGTTGCGCGGGTTCACCCAGCACATTCTCGAGAGCATGAATTCGGGGGTGCTGATCTTCGATACCAACGGCCTGGTGTCCTTCGTCAACTCCGAAATGACCCGCCTACTGGGCCAGCCCCTGCCGGAGGGCTGGAGCCTGCAATCATCGTCGCTGCCGATTCCCGGCCCGCTGGCCGAAGTGATCGCCAGCGTGCTCGAGCGCAAGGTCACGCTCGAGAACACCCGCATCCGGCTCGAAGAGACGCATCCGCCCAAGACCCTCGAGGTGACCGCCTTCCCCTTCCGTGACGAGCATGGCTTGATCCTGGGCACCGCCTGCTTCGTCAAGGACATCACCCAGATCATCCGCCTCGAGGATCAACTCAAGCGGGCCGACCGGCTCTCGGCGCTGGGCGTGCTGGCGGCGGGCATCGCCCACGAGATCCGCAATCCGTTGACCGGCATCAAGATGATCGTGCAACTGCAGGTCTCCGAACTGCAACCCGGCGATCCGCGCCGCGAGCCGATCGAGATCATCCAGCGCGAGATCGAGCGGCTCGAACGCATCATCGTCAACCTGCTCGACTTCGCCCGCCCCAGCAAGCCGAAAGCGGTGCAGGTGATCCTGCCCGAGGTCGTCGAGGCCTGCCTGCTGCTGTTGCAGAATCAGCTCAAGAAAGCCGGGCTCCGCCTCGAACGCGAATTTCCCCCCGAGATCCCGCCGTTGATCGGCGACCCCGACCAGTTGAAACAGGTGTTCCTGAACATCTTGACCAATGCCATCCAGGCCTCCCACCAGGGCGGGCGGCTGCGCATCTCGATGGAGGTTCGGCCCGGCTGGGTCGCCACCGCCATTCAAGACACCGGCGTCGGCATTCCCCAGGAGTGGCTGCGCGCCATTTTCGACCCCTTCATGACCACCAAGGAAGATGGCACCGGACTGGGCCTGCCGCTGGCCCAGCGCATCGTCGACGAGCATGGCGGCCGGATCGATGTCGACAGCGTGCTGGGAGTGGGCTCGACGTTCACCGTCCACCTCCCCCTTCGCCCCGAGGCAGAGGTCGGAGCGCCGCATGCCTGAGCCAGGCCCAGCGGTCATCGGCATCACCGGGCAGATCGGTGCGGGCAAGAGCACCGTGGGGCGATTGTTCGCCCGGCATGGGTTCGTCAACCTGGAAGTAGATGAAATCGGACATGCTGTCCTGCAGCGCCCCGACATTCGAGAGCAGGTGGCGGCCGCGTTCGGATCGTCCGTGCTCGACGGGCAGGGGGCCGTCGATCGGCGCGAGCTGGGCCGGCTGGTCTTCGCCGACCCCGTGGCGCGCGCTCGTCTCAACGAGATCGTCCATCCGCCGATGATCGCCGAGGTGGAGCAGCGGGTCAGGGAAACCCTGGCTGGGGGCGGCGCCGGGGTGATCATCAATGCTGCCCTCCTGTACCAGATGGGGCTCGACCGCCTCTGCCGCTGGATCATCTATGTCCGGGCGGCGGCCGACACGCGGCTCCAGCGGATCATGACCGGACGGGGGCTGTCCCCCGAACGGGCGCGGGCCCGCCTGGCCGCCCAGGATCAAGAGCCGGTCGGCGATGGCCGGGTCATCTTCTGCGACAATGACGGCTCGCTCGATCATCTGCGGGAATGGGTCGATCGAACCTTCGCCGCCTTCGCCTCTCCCCTCGTTCCAACTGCCTGTTCGGAGAATCCACCCATGACTGACGCTCGCGAGTTCTCTGCTTGTCCGTCTTCCCCCGCCGCTTCCCCGGCGGAAGACTGGCAGCCGCATACCGACTGCGCCTTCGACCATCCGGCGCTGGCCGCCGCGGTCGAGAACCTGGCCCAGGTCGATCCTCTGCCGCATTGCGGCCTGTCCCATCTGCTCGACGGGGTGTTCCTGGTTCCTGTCGAGGCCGACGGACGCCGCCCCCGTCTCGGGCCCGATGGCATGGTGTCTCTCTTCTCGTCGCGCGCGCTGGCGCGAGAGCACGGGATCGATCCTGGACGGCACATCCATGTCCGGCTGCGGCATCTGCTGACCGGCCTGGCTGCCGCCACCGGCCGGGGGTTCGTCATCGCGCGGCCGGGGGGCGCCGTGCTTCGGCTGGAGGCTGACCTGGTCGACAAATTGCGGGCTCTGGCGGCTTCGCGCCCCGGCGCCGAGGGCCGCGGCGATCCCCGTCCCGAAACGGTGGAGATCGCGGCGGGGGCCGCCTTGATCATTTCGCCGCCCGATCCTCCGGTGCCGGCGGCCTTGGTCGACCACCTGCGGCAGGTGGGACGGCGTCATCCGGCCGTGGCCGAGGTCTATCTGTTCGATGCCGTCGTCGCTGGCCGCGAAACCAGCCTGTTCGTGGGCGTCCTGCCGGCTGCCGCAGTGACCGAGCAATCCTTCGAGGGGTTCTGGCAGGAGGCCATGAACGGGGTCGAGGCTCATCTGGCCGGACGATGCTGCGTCGATTTCCTGGTGCTGAACGATCCCGCCCTGGTCGAGGTCGTCTCGACCACGGTCCAGCCCATCGGAGTCAGAGTATGACGAACGAGATGACCGGGCGCGCGCGCCCGGGGTTGACGATCCTGTTGGCTGGTCGTGATGATGAAGTCCTGACTTCTTTTCGTCCCATCCTTGCTGGATTGGGGTTCACCCTGGTGCAGGCAGAGTCGTTGGCGGCGGCGGAAACCGCGTTCTGGGAACATCGCCCCGGGGTGGTCGTGATCCGGGAAGATCTGCCTGGCGGCGGAGGTCTCGCTCTGGGGCGGCGTCTACGCGAAGCCACGGGAGAATCGGCCTGTTGTTTTCTGGTGTTGTTGTTGAATGAAGAAACAACCCTGACCGCGGACAGTTCGGCGATCGGGGTGTTCGATGACGTGCTTGGGCGCCCCTGGAAACCTCTGGAGATCCAGGCCCGCCTCCGGACCTGGGAGCGGGTCGTTCGTCTGCAGCAGGATCTGCAGGCCGGCCTGCAGCGCCTGGCCGCGGCCAACGCCCTGATCCTGCGCGCCAACGAACGAATGAAGAAAGACCTGTATGCGGTGGCCAAGATCCAGACGTCCCTGCTGCCGGCCACCTTGCCGGCGGTCGATCAGGCCGAGTTTGCCTGGGTCTACAAACCTCGGTCCGAGCTGGCGGGCGACGGGCTGAACGTCTTCCGGCTCGACGAACATCAGGTGGCGTTCTACGTGCTCGATGTGGCGGGCAGCGGCACCTCGGCCGCCCTGCTGTCGGTGTCGCTCAGCCGGGTGCTGTCGCCCTTTCCCGCCCAGTCCACCCTGCTCAAGGAATTGATCGAAGCCCCGCCTGGCTATCGCTTGCGCTCGCCGTCCGAAGTGCTGGCCGAATTGAATCGCAGTTTTCCGATCGATCTCGAAACCAAAGAGTTTTTCACGATCTTGTATGGTATCTACGATCTGCGCTCGGGGGTGTTCCGATATGCCTCGGCCGGGCATCCGATGCCGATCGTGCTCGATCGACGCGGACGGGCTCGCACTCTGCCGGGCGGTGGGTATCCCATCGGGTTCGTTGATGAGGCCGAGTTCGCCGGCCGGCAGACACGACTGCATCCGGGCGATCGGATGTTCCTGTTTTCTGACGGTCTGGCCGAGGCGATGTCGCCGGACCGGGTCCCCTTCGGGAAGGGGGCGATGCTCGAAGCCATGCGCGCGAACGCCGAGTGCCCGCTGAAAGAAGCCGTCGAACGAGTGCTGGCGGCGGCCGAAACCTGGTGCGGGGAAGCCGGTCTGCACGATGATGTCTCGCTGCTGGCCGTCGAGATCAAAACCCCGCCGCGGCCGGGCCGAGGCGGCCAGGCCGCCGGCCGGCGCCGGTCTGGTCGCCGTCCGAGCCGGCGAGCGGGCTTGCTGCCTCCCGCCCGCCACCATTGGCGAAGGAGGACGATCTGATGTCCCATCACGAACATGAGGCGGAAGCTCCCCGCCATTTGCGGATCGGCATCCTGACCCTGTCCGATACCCGCGATGCCGCCACCGACCGCTCGGGATCCTTGTTGCAGGATCTGTTCCGGCAGGCCGGTCACGAGATCGTCCGCTATGCGGTGATCCGCGAAGATCCGGCGACCATCGAGGCCACCTTGCGAACCTGGCTGAGCGAACCGCTCGATGTCATCGTCACCAATGGCGGGACCGGTCTCACCTCCCGCGATGGCACCATCGAAGTGGCCCGCCGCCTGATGCAGAAGGAACTGGAGGGGTTCGGCGAACTGTTCCGGCTGGTCTCCTACCATCAGATCGGTCCGGCCGCCATGCTCAGCCGGGCGACGGCCGGCCTGGCCGCCGGCCGCATTCTGATCTGCCTGCCCGGGTCGACCAAGGCGGTGCGTCTGGCCGCCACCCGCCTGATCCTGCCGCAGGTGGGACACATGGTGCGAGAGGCCCGGCGCTGAAGCAGCATGCCGGCGTACCTCTTCGAGAAGCCGAAGAACCGCTGACGTGATTCGGCGGCGGCCCGGCTCCCGGCGGTTCTGGCCGACGCTGGCTATCTATCGTGTGGTGGCGGCCGAAAACCATCGCCCGCGGCCGGCAAAGAAATCGGCCGCGGGCGGGCAGGAGCGCTGGAAGATCCTCAGCCGAAGAGGCTGCTGAGCCAGCCTTTCTTGCCTTCCTTGGCGAAGGTCTGGCCGGTCAGCTTCTCCATGATGGCGACCATGTTGGCCGTATACTCGGACGAGCTGTCCTGTTCGAAGACCGTCTTCTGGGTATCGATCAGGGCGGCGATCTGCGGCCAGCTGTCTTTCAAGGTGAAATCGACCTTCCGCTTCATGCCTCCCTCGATTTCCTCGCGAGAGCGGGCGTGCTGCGAGCCGTCCCGGTTGAGGATGAGCTTGATCTTGTCGGGAGGGTACTTGAGGTTCTCCATGACCTTGAGGCACTGATGCATGCTCTTGATGTGATTCAATGTGGGCAGCATCAGCAGGTAGATGGCGTCGGCCATGTCCATGGCGTTGATGGTCAGGTCCTGGAAGAGGGAGTGGGTGTCGAGGATGACGTAGTCGTAGTGCTTGCGGGCCAGCTCGACGAAGGCTCGCAGGTGGCTCGAGTTGATCATCTCGGACTGCTCGGGTTTCTTGGGGGCGGCCAGGACGGCGAATCCGGCCTTGTGATCGACCAGATACTCCTTGAACACCTCGAGCTTGTCGGTGGGGTTCTCGACGAGATCGGCGATGGTTCGTTTCGGCTGCAGGCCGAGCATGAAGGCGAGATCGCCGAACTGCAGGTCGAGATCGACGAGCAGCGTCTTGGCCTTGGCCAGCTTGGCGAGCCCAGAAGCCAGGTTGGCCGCGAAGATGCTCTTGCCGGCTCCGCTCTTGGGGCTGAAGATGACGACCAGCTTGCCGAGCTTGACCTCCTGGGCCGCCTCGGGCGTGGCCGCTCGGAACCGGCTGGACAGCGCGGTCATGATGCGCAGGGCGATGAACGAATTGAGCCGCAGCATCATGTCGAAGTCGGTCTTGGAGATGACCAGGAAGGTGGCATCGGTGGAGGTGCGCAGCGTTGCGTTGCGGGGGGCGCCGCCGACCAGCGACATCTCGCCGAAGAAGTTGTCCTTGTCGGTGTGGGAAATGGTCTTGACGACCTTCTCGGCGCCGCCGTCCTTCTTCAGGACCTCCACCTGGCCTTCCTTGATCAGGTAGAAGGCATCGCCGATGTCTCCCTCTCTGAACAGGATGGTACCCTTCGGGCAGAACCGCTCCTTGGTGACCTGGGCGACCTTGGCCAGATCGGAATCTTCGAGGCCTTCGAACAGGGCTATCTTCTTCAGAATGTCCAGAATATGAATCACTCCCTCTCAAAAAGATGGACCATACGGGGCAGAGTATACCAAAATGAACGGAATTGCCAGTTCCAAGGAGGGCGCTATTTCCGGAGGCTGGCCGGTGGCTCGTCACCGCCAGGCCCGGTGGAGGCAGGCGATGGGGTCGCTGGGGCAGGGGGGGGCGTCGGAGATTCAGGGGAGATCCCCATGACCTTCTGATAGACCTTTTCCAGGGTTTCCATATTGAGGACCTTTTCCCAGACCGAATCAGGGCCTTTCATGGAGATGAGCTTCACTTCTTTTTCATTGACCGCGAGGAAGGCCACCGGATCGATGGTGGCGCCTCCCCCCGACCCGCCACCGAAGCCGGCGGCGTCTTTCTTCCCCTCGCCGCCTCCGGCGCCGAACCCGAAGGAGACCTTGGAGACGGGGATGATGGTCCAGTTCTGGACGGCTTTGGGTTCGCCGAAGACGGTCTTCGAATTGATGGCGACCTGGAGCTCGGAAAGCACGGTCTTGACCAGAGAATCAATGCTCATCCCTTGCGACCTCCTGAGTTTTGGGAGTCCATCTTACCAGAGTCTGCCCCGGAAGGGAATGGGGAATCATGCGCAGAGGTGCGGAACCATCGCCAGAGGTCGAGACCGGCGGACCAGACCTCTCGATCGAGCAGGAAGGCCAGGCCCGCGTACACCAGGCGCCAGGGGTTGAGCCGGAGGTCGGTTTCGATCCGGCCGGAGAGCGCGGCGCCCGGAAAGACGGGGATCAGGTCGATGCGGGTGCGCGGGGGGAAGAACATCCCCTGGGCCTGGTAGAACAGGCCGGCGAACACTCCGGTCAACGGGGGTTCGGGAAAGCCGATCCGCAGGCGGCCACGGGTTTGTCGGTGGGTGAAGGTGCCGCGGGCATTGGCCCAGGCCCGGGCCAGGATCGGCCAGGCCCGTCGCCACACGGCGCGCGCCTGGCGCAGCCGCTGGCCGGCCGCGCGATAGAGGCGGCGGGCGCGCTGGCGGGCTTGCTGCAGGGTCTTTCGCCAGCGGGCGAGCAAGCCTTCGGCGGGCGGCCCCTCTTCTTCCTCGGAGGGAGGCGGCGGGCCGAAGCCGAGCGGCGGTGGAGGCGGAGAGGAGGGGGGAGCGGGCGGGCCGCCAGCTTCGGCGTGGCGCACGCTGGCGCCGGATGGCAGGTCGGCCGCCTCGGCCTCGGCTTCGCACCCGACGGGCGGCGCTGAGTCAGAGGCCGAAGCCATTGACGCCGAGACCTCAGCGGGGTCGGAGCGCTCCTCGGTCGGCCTGCCAGAGGGCGAGGAGAGCGCCCGGTCTGGAGTCGGATGGGTGGCAGCGGCTGGCACAGAGGAACCCAGGGGGGGCAATCGATAGCTGTCTCCCGCAATGGTGTCGGGGGGCCGAACGGGACCGGCAGATGGGGTGAGGGGAGTGGGAGCGGGCGGAATTCGAGGCGAGGTGGAAGCCGCGGGGCCAGACGAGGGCGGGGCATCGGGGGAAGGCCGGTCGCTGGCCGGGCTGCGGAAGGCATCGTCAGGCGGGCCAGAACGGCCCGGCGGCGCGACATCCGTGGGGGGGCCGGGCTGGAAGGGCGGCAGATCGATCGGGGCCGCCGCGGGCGTCGGGGGCGCACCGGCGGCGGGCGGCCGGCCAGAACGCCGGGGCGCGGCAGGCGATCGCTGCAGGATCTTCCGCCAGGGGCCGATTTCCAGGATCACCAGGCGGGTTCGACGGGTGGCCACCGCGCCCAGGCGCACCAGTCCGAACCCGTGGGCGATCCAGGCCTCGCCGCGTTGGGCCGCGCGCGAGGCACGCAGGCGGAAGCGCAGGAAGATCGGGTGGAAGGTGAAGAAGAGCCCGACGAGGATGGCACCGAGGCTGCCCCAGACCAGGAGCCCTTTGGCCAGAGCCCACAGAACGCCCAGCAGCCAGAGCAGGAGGTCGCCCGCCCCGGCGGCCCATGCCGCCAGCTCGCTCATACGATCACGGTGCCACCAGGCGCAGGCTGGCCGGTTCGACCGTGATGCGCGCCTCGGTCACCGGCTCCAGCACCTCGCCGTCGAGCTGGACGCGGACGGGCCGGGAGGAGCGCAAGAGGAAGGAGCGGCCCTGGCAACGGTGGGCGATGTCGGAGCCCACCCCGCGACGGGTCCAGGCACCCCACAGGCCCTTCACGAGGAACGGCAGCGACAGTCGCCGGAGGGCCACCAGATCGAGCCGGCCATCGTCAGGCCGTGCTCCCTGCGCGAAGAACAGCCCGCCGCCATACCGTCGGAGGTTGGCGAACAAAACGAAGGCGCCCTCGACGGTCGTCTGGCCGTCGATCTCGACGCGAAGCCGCGGCGGCGCATAGGTCGGGTACCGGCGCAGGGTTTCGAGGTGGTAGGCATACTGGCCGAGCCAGCGCTTGGGCAGGCGCGGCACGGCGGCTGCGACATGGGCATCGAACTCGCATCCCGCCACCATGAAGAACCGTCGATCGTTCCAGCGCCCCGTATCGAAGGTGCGGACCGCCCCGGTCAACAGCGCTTTGGCCGCCTCGCGCCACGCCAGCGGAATGCCCAGCTCGCGGGCGATGACGTTGGCGGTCCCCGCCGGCAGCAGGCCCAGCACCCCTTGCGGGGGCAGGCCGTTGAGCACCTCGAAGACAGTACCATCGCCGCCGCAGGCGGTGACCAGGGTGTCGGGATCGGCGCCGAGCCGGGCGGCCTGGATGGTCGCATCGCCGGGACCGGTCGTCCAGACGAGCGAGGTGTCGATGTGCTGGGCCAGGAAGGCGGCCGTGGCTTCGATGGCCGCGCGCCTGACTCCCCGCGAATGGGGGTTGACCACCAGGGCGATCCTACGCAGGGGCATGCCAGGCTACCGCCTCGGGGTGGTCGGGCGATCCGGTCAGGCGGCGGAAGGTGGGCTGGGGATCGTGGCTGAAGGCGATCAGCACCTCGGGTTGGAAGCCCTTGGCCAGGAGCCGCCGCCGCGCCGCGATCGTCTCGAGGGGAAACCGGTCATAGGACGTGCGCCACGTCAGCTCGAGGTGGAACGGGGTCGGGCAGACATCGCCGGGGAAGATCACCGTTCGGCCCTCGTCGCTGACCCTGATCTCCTGATGATAGCGGGTGTGGCCGCCCGTGATGTGCAGCTGGATCCCTGGCAGGAGGTGGCGGTTGCCGCGCAGGCGGTGCAATCGACCGGTCTCATACAGTGGCAGGAAGTGCTGGAACTGGTAGGCGAAGGTTTCGCCTTCCGGGGGAAGGCAGGCATCTTCCCATTCCCCGGCTTGCACAAAGTGGTCAGCTTGGGGAAAGGCCGGCCGGATTTCGCGTCCGTCGTCGGTCAGGATGGTCGCGCCCCCCGCGTGATCGAAATGCAGATGGGTGAACACGACATGGGTGATGTCGGTCGGCGCGAGCCCGAGGGGGGCCAGCCGCTCCGCCCAGGGTGCGGGGGCGGCCAGGCCGTAGACCTCGCGTTGTCGCGGGGTGAGCTTGGTGCCGAGGCCGGTATCGCAGAGCACCACCGTGTCGGCTCCTTTGATCAGCAGTTGATTCACGCCGAGCGCCACCCGATTCTGGGCATCGGGAGGCAGTTTCTGTTCCCACTGGGGCCGGGGAATGAAGCCGAACACGGCGCCGCCATCCATGCGGAAGGGGCCTTCCGGCAGGAGGTAGACGTCGTAGCGACCGACCCGGACGTGGGGAAGCGGGGATGGATGCATGCAACTCCAGGGCGCGGGGCAGCCCCGTCACCGTGCCGATTATGCCACAAATCGCGAGCGGAGGCCAGATTGGTGGACGATCTATCTCCGGCGAAGGGTCCTCGTCGGCTCGCCTGCCTCACAATCTGATGGGAGGGACCAGCCGCTCCGGGTGCTTTTCCTGGGCCCGGGTGAGGCCAAGAGGTGAAGCCATTCGCGCTGCCGGGCATAGAATGCTAGAATGCCGCCGGAGGGATCACCATGGAACGTCGCACGCTGGGCCGCACCGGCCTGCCCGTCACCGCCCTCGGTCTGGGCACCCTGACCATGAGCCCCATGCAGCGGAACCTGCCCGTGGACGAGGGCGCCCGGGTCATCCTCGCTGCCCTGGAAGGCGGTATCGGCTTCGTCGACACGGCTCAGGGATACCGTTCGTATCCTCAAGTGGCGCGCGCCCTGGCGGAATGGCGGGGGCCGCGCCCCACCCTGGCCTCCAAATCGGCGGCCAAAGACGCGGCCGGCATGACGCGGGCGGTCGAAGAAGCGCTGATGGCTTTGAACGTCGAGGTCATCGACGTCTTCTGTCTGCATGCCGTCAAAGATCCCGATGATCTCCGGGCGCGAGAAGGGGCGGTGGAGGCTCTGCTCGAGGCGCGCCGCCGGGGGTTGATCCGGGCCGTGGGGGCTTCCTCGCATTGGCTCGGCGCCCTGCGGGTGCTGGCGGGCGACCCGCGGATCGACGTTCTCCACCCCATGTTCAATCGGCAGGGGGTCGGGCTGCTCGATGGGTCGCTCGATGGGATGCGGCAGATCCTGCAGCGGGCCCGGGCGGCCGGACAGGGCATCTACGCCATGAAGCCCCTGGGCGGGGGGCACCTGCGACACCAGGCGGTCCAGGCGCTGGCCTGGGTGCTGCAGCAACCCGAGATCGACGCGGCGGCGGTCGGGATGGCGTCGGTCGAGGAGGTGACCTTGAACCTGGCCGTCGCTCGCGGGCAGCCCGTCTCGCCCGAGCTGGCGAGTCGCGTGGCCCAGCAGTCCCGCCGGCTGTTCATCAATGAGATGCTGTGCCAGCGGTGCGGGCGATGCGTCGAGCGGTGTCCCCAGCAGGCGCTCAGTCGCCAACCCGGCGAGGCGGAGGAGGCGGGCCGCATCGGCATCCTCTACGAGCGGTGCGTCCTGTGCGGCTATTGCTCCGCCGATTGTCCGGTCTTCGCCATTCGCGTGATCTGAGCCGCGGCCACTCTTCTCTCCACCCGTTCACCATCGCGAATGACGCCGAGGCTGGCGAGAGGCGGCCCCTGCCGCCTTTTCGCTGGCTATCAAAGCTGCATTCGGGGCCATCGAGTCTCGCTCGCGAGAGGAGGGGGCGTTTCACGACCAGCATCGCTCGACGAATCCACCCCCTGGTACCTGACGAGGCTTGTCGCCTAACCCGCTCCTGACCACTTGGGGAAGGCCGCGGCTGATGCGCCAGAACCGAGCAGCGTCGGACGCCTGGGGTGGCACGCCTGCAGGGCTGCGATGGCGACCAACCCAGGTTGGCGAACCGAGCTGGCAGGCCTGGCCAGCGTGCCGGCAACGAACGATTCCGGCGGCTCAGCTCCCTGATTCCTCCTCCAGGCGGAAGGAGACGTTGAGCGGGCCGACCGCGTAGGTGTCTTCTTTGACGATGGCGATCAGAACCAGCTTACGACCGAGGGAGCGGATCTGATTGACCATGTCGTAGAACGACAGCATCGATTCGGACGACAGATCGCCGAAGCGTCCGGTCAACGGATTGCCGATCATGCCAAGGCGTACTACCTCGTGGTTGATCTCTTCCATGAAGTCGCGCAGGATCCGGGCGATCTGCGGCCGGTCGAGGGCGCCGTCGATCTCGATGCTGGCGATCTCCTGCCCGGCCTTGAAGATGAGGTCGTTGGGCCGCACGAGGAACCGCACGTCGCCCAGCGCCTCGCCGATGCTGATGTTGCGGGCCGCCACCGCGCCGACCACCATGTCTTCCGAACTGCTGGCGATCATCGCCGCCATGCTGGCCAGCATCGGGCGATTGTCGCGCAGGAATTCGGCGTCTGCCTTGACCACCAGGCCGCGGGCGCGGGCGCGGGCGGCCAGGCCTTCGATGAATCGCTGCAGGTCGAGCAGCGTCACCTCGACCGGTTGCCCGGCGGGGATGACGGTGGCGGCCAGCGGTTCGTCCTTGCGGAAGACGACCAGCTCTTCCTGCTTGACCCGCACCTGATCGCGCAGGCTGTCGATGTCGGCGCGCAGCCGGTCGCGCTCCTGTTCGAGCGTGCGACGTTCGCGGGCGAGCTGTTCGACCGAGAACAGGGCGATGCGGACATGCTCGGACAGCCAGGCCGAGACGCCCAGCGTCAGCAGGGTGATCAGCATGCCGGTGGAGATGGCGACCAGCAGCGCGGTCAGTCGGGGCCGGAGGTTGAACAGGGTGAGACGGCGCTTCCCTACCCAGGTGCCGAGGGCGTCGCCGAGGTAGGCGATGATCGCGCTGACCAGGAGCAGGACGACAATCGGGATCACAGCACATCCTTCTCGATCTGATCGAGGCGGAAGCGGTCGCCCAGGTAGAATTTGCGGGCCGTCTCGTCGTGGGCCACGAACTCGGCGGTGCCGGCCACCAGAATCCGGCCCAGGTTCATGATGTAGGCGCGGTCGACGATGGCGAGGGTCTCTCGCACGTTGTGGTCGGTGATCAGCAGGCCCAGGCCCTTCTTCTGTAATTGCAGAATGATCGATTGAATATCCTGCACGGCAATGGGATCGACCCCGGCGAACGGCTCGTCGAGCAGGATGAAGCTGGGTTCGGCGGCCAGGGCCCGAGCGATCTCGACGCGGCGCCGCTCGCCGCCGGAGAGGCTGTAGCCCATGCTATGGCGGATGCGGGCGATGTCGAGATCTTCGAGCAGGCGTTCGAGGCGTTCCTTCTGCTCTTGAGGGGAGATCGGCAGGTTCTCCAGGATCAGCTCGATGTTCTGCTGGACGGTCAGTTTGCGGAAGACCGAGGCCTCCTGCGGCAGGTAGCCGATGCCCATGCGGGCCCGCTGGTACATCGAGCGTTGCGCAATGTCGCGGTTGTTGTACCAGATGGTTCCGGAGTCGGGTTTGATGAGGCCGACGACCATGTAGAAGGTGGTGGTCTTGCCGGCGCCATTGGGTCCGAGCAGACCGACGATCTCGCCTTTGCGGATCTCGAGGGAGACATTGTCGACGACTTTGCGGGAAGCATAGGTCTTCGACACGCCTTCGACCCTGATCTCGTCGCGGGCCCCAGGAGCGGGCGACGGGGTGGGGCCGGAGGGCGTCGGGGTGGGAGCGGCTCCGGGCGCGGCCAGGGGCGGCGCCGGGTGATCGGGCGAGGTGATCGAGGTGGGGCCCTGGCCGGCTGGCGGGTGGGAGGAAGGCAGACCGTCGGTTTTCATCGGAACATCTCACTCGTCAGCGGTCGCGTCGATCGTGCCGGGCTCGCCGGCGTCATCCCCGATCGGCGTATAGTCGCCGGGGGGAAGCCCCTCCGGGGGCGTGGATCGGCGTTCGGCCAGGGGTGGCGGGGTACCGCGACGGCGGGGTGTCGCCTGGTCAGGGCGCGCCGTCTGGTCGGCCGGCTTCCCGGCGGCCGGCTCTTCGGCCTTTCCTTCCTCGCCGTCGCCGGCTTCCTTCTTCTTCTTTTTCTTGCGCTCTTTCTGGTCTTTGCTGTCGCCGGGGCCTTTGGCACCTTTGGGGTAGACGGTGGCGCGGACGTCGCCGACGGCGATGGTCCGGTCTTCGTTCGGGTAGTAGATGATCTTGTTGGCGTAGAGTTCCGAGACCTGCTCTTCGGCGCCCGGGCTCTCCCGCGAGGTCTGATAGGCGTGGGCGTGGCCGACGATGATCAATCGATTCTCGCGATCGAGGTAGATGGCTTTGTCGCCGGTGGCCCGCAGGGTCTTGGTGACGATGACCACGTTGTTGCGGGCGATCGCCTTGTCTTCCAGCGAGAAGAGCTCGAGGGTCTCGCAGACGAGATCGGACAGTGGCTCCTTCTCGTTGGCTTTCGCCTCTTCCTCGGTCTCGGCCTCGCGGTAGGGCACCTCGATGACATGGACGTTGCCTTTGGCCAGGAAGCGGTTCTCCTTGTTGAAGCCTTCGACCTCGTCGCAGGTCAGGATGACCCGGGTCTTGCGCTTGGTCAGCACTCCGTTCTCGTCGCGGCTCTCGCGCTCGACGATGCGGACCAGACGGGGATTGCCCTTGGCCAGGATGCGGTCCTCCTTGACGTAGGCCTCGAGATAGTCGGAGGTCAGAACCGAGCCGGGTTGCGTGACCTCGACGTTGTCGATGGCTTTGACCAGCTCGAGGTTGCGATCGTAGATGCCCCGTTCGGCGGTGAGGACCGTGTCTTTCTGCGTGGCTTTGAGCCCGCCGCGGGCCACGTAGATGTTGTTCTCGAAGGTCATCAAGCGGCTGGTGATCACCATGTCGCCGGCGGTGATCGACGTGAGCGCCCAGGCGAGGGGAAGGGCGACTCCGACGACGAAGATGCAGAGCAGCAGTAGAAGCCAGGTGTGGGTGACGGGATGTCGATGCATCAGCGGCGGGGCCTCCGGGTGGGGCGAGGGTGCACGGGCGTCAGCGAGGTCGAAGGAGAAGCGGGCGCCATTGCGGCCCGGGGAACGGTCGGCCGAGGCGAGCTGGCCGATGCGGCCTGCGTGGCGGCGGCCGCCGGCGAGGCCGGGCTGGTCAGGCTGACCGTGCTAGTGGTGATGCCGGCGGGGGCCGTGGCATGGCGGGGCGGGAGGGTGGCGGCTGAGGTAGCTGTTACCGGGCGGGCGGTGGGCTTGGGAATGCCGGCGGGGGGGGAGGCCGGTTCTCGATCGTCGGGGCGAGCGGTGGCCGGTGGGGTGGTTTCCTCTTCGAACTGGGAAGAAGGAATCTCCACGAAGTGGCCGGCGTCCTCGGGCGCGGCCGCGCTCGCGATGGCGGGGGCGGGCGATGCCACGGTGCTCGTGGCGGCCGGCCAGATGCGGATGAGCACGTCGCGCTCGAGGGAACCGGCGCGGGTCTGGGTGTTGAAGCGGAACTCGCGGCCGGTGATGATCATGTTGTCCTTCCAGATGGTCACGGGCATGGAAGTATACAACTCTTTGCGGGAAAAGAAATAGCGGAGCTCCTCGGTGCGCATGCGTTCACCATCCGATGACCGCAACCGGACATCGCCCCAGAAGCGGGCTTCGAAGGGGGTCTTGAAGGCCCACGAGGCCACGAGCTGTCCGGTGCGGGTGGCCACCTGCTTGTCGAAGAACAGGGTCTGGACCTGGGTGGCGTTCATATTGGTCTGGGAGTCGTCCATGTCGACCTCGACCGCATAGAGTCGGGCGTGCTCGAAGCCCTGGTCGATCTCGCTGAAGTGGACCTGCCGCAGGCGCATGCGGGCCTTGGCATAGGTCGAACGCAGATCCTTCTCGAGAGAGTCATCCTTGAGGATGATGACCAGGAAGACGAGGAGGACGAGGAACCAGAACCATCCCTTCGCGAAGATGTTCATGGTTCGACTCGCGCCAGGTGGGCATGCGCGTAGCGTTCGTGGAACCAGACCCACAGATCGGGTCGCCGTCGGAAGGCCGCTTCATACCGTTCGACATACCGGCGGATGCGGGCGGTCATCGACTCGCCACGTTCCCAGACGAGGGGCGGTTCGATGCACAACCGATGCGAGCCATCGGCCTGGCGCTCCATGAACATCGGCAGCAGCGGCGCGCGTCCCCGCACCGACAGGATGACCGGCGTCGGGTAGAAGGAGGCGGGCCGGCCGAAGAACGGCACCAGGAAGCCGTGTTCCTTGGCGTCGAGATCGGAGACGATGCCGATCGCCGCGCCCTGACCCAGCAAGCGCAGGGATTCGGTCAGATTGTTGGCCATCAGCACGCGCACGCCGCGCCGTTCCCGGAAGCTGTTCATGAAGGCGGTCATCTGGTCGAGGGCCTGGGGGCGGGCGATGACGTGGAGGGGGAGTCCGAGGCGGACCAGGGTGTAGGCCTGCAACTCCCAATTGCCGAAATGGGCGGCCAGGACGATCAGGCCGCGCCCCGCCTGGCGGGCGCGCTCGAGGTGCTCGCCGCCTTCGATCTGCACGAGGTCGGGACGGGCCGCCAGCAGCTTCTCGTAGAAGAAGATCTCGAGGAGGTTCATGACCTGGTTGACGGTCATGCCGCGCAGGATCGCCTCGCGGCGCGGGGCGAACTCGGCCGGCAGCAGTTCGGCGGCGCGGCGGGTCTGGGCGGCGAAGACCAGGGGGAAGACCTTCAGCAGCAGGCGGCGCAGGCGGGGCAGGGCGGTGAGCGGTTGCCGTTCGATGAGGCGGATCAGCCCGGCGACCAGGTGATAGCGGACCCAGCGTCGGAAGGTCTTGGCGTGGTCGCGCCAGGCGAGGGGCGGGCGGGACTCCTCAGTCGAGGTAGGTGGCGATGAGGTCATCGTAGCGATGCTGCGCGGTCAGGATGAGATCGATCGCCTCGCGCACCGCCCCCTGCCCGCCGGGAGTGCGCAGATGGTGATCGGCGCGGGACGCCACGGCCGGGTGGGCGTCGGCGGGGGCGAAGAAGAGGCCGACCTCGTGCTTGACGCAGAGGTCGTTGAGGTCGTCGCCGACGTAGGCCACCTCTTCTCGGCGCAGGCCGCGGCGTTCCCGGATGGCGCGCACCGTCTCCCGTTTGTTCGAGGTGCTCTGATGGACCTCTTCGAACTTCAATTCCTGGGCCCGCCGGGCCAGTGCTTCCGACCAGCGGGCGGTGACGACGCCGCAGGCATAGCCGGCGCGGTGCCAGAGGCCGATGCCGAGGCCGTCCCGGGTGGAGAACAGTTTGAGATCGAGGTCGCCGTTGCCGAGCACGATCTGCCCGCCGGTCAGGACGCCGTCGCAATCGAAGAGCAACAGTTTGACGGGGCGACACGCCCCGGCCAGATCGGAGGGAAGCATGCTCCCTTATACCAGATTCCGGCCGCGAGTTCAAAATCTCGGGGAGAAGCATTGTGACGGAGGGGAAGGATCTGGTATACTGCATGCCCCTTGAAACAGCTGGTCCTGCCATTCCTGCTGGCGTGGATCGGGGGGCTTTTCCTGGTGCCGCTGGTGCGGCGGATCGCGCTGCGGCTGGGCCTGGTCGACCGTCCCGATTCGCGCAAGATCCATGCGCAGCCGATCCCCCGGATCGGCGGTCTGGCCCTTTTCGTGGCCAGTTTCGTCGGAGCGCTGCCGTTCCTGGTGCCGGACAGCAAAACGACCGGGGTGATGGTGGCGGGCATTTTCATCTTCTTGGTCGGGCTGCTCGACGACCTGCTCGATCTGCCGCCCCGGGTCAAGCTGGGCGGGCAGATCCTGGCCTGTCTGATCCTGTTCGCCTTCCAGGTGCGGATCGAGTTCGTCACCGATTTCATCGCCGGCCAGGGCCTGGTCGGTCTGGGGCTGCTGACCTACCCCGTGACCCTGCTGTGGATCATCGGACTGACCAACACCGTCAACCTCGTCGACGGGGTCGACGGGCTGGCTGGGGGCATCGTCTTCATCGCCCTCTCGACGCTGCTGGCGGTGCGGCTCCTCATTCCCGCCGCGCAAGATTCGGCGGTCATCGCCAACGTCATGGTCTTCTGTTCGGCGTTGATGGGGGCGCTGCTGGCCTTCCTGCGGTTCAACGTCTTCCCGGCCAGCATCTTCATGGGCGACAGCGGGGCGTATTTCCTCGGGTTCATGACCGCCGCCCTGTCGGTGGCAGGAGCGGCCAAAGGCAGCATCCTGCTGGCCCTGATCGTGCCGCTGGTCGCCTTCGGTCTGCCGGTCATCGATGTCTGCCTGGCCATCCTGCGTCGTCGCAGCAAGCGGGTGCCGATCTTCCAGGCCGATCGCGAGCACCTGCACCACAAGCTGCTGCACCGCGGCTTCACCCAGGCCGAGACCACGCGGTTCCTCTGGATGGTCTCGAGCTGTTTCGGCTTGCTGGCCATTCTGGCCGCCGATATCCGGCATCGGGGCATCGAGACCGTCATCGCCTTCCTGTTCGTCGCGATGGTGGTCGCCTGCGTCGTCTTCTTCTTCCGGAAAGTGCATGAAAAGCGGTCCGCTTAGATTCGCCACCCTCCATCTGCAGCAGGAGCCGATCCGGCTGCTGACCGCCTCGCTGGCCAAAGGCCGGATCGCCCAGAGCTACATCTTCGTCGGAGCCCGCTCGGTCGGCAAGACCCGCGCCGCCAAGACCTTCGCCGCGCTCCTGCAGTGCCTCGAGCCGACGACCGGGCCGAGCGGGGCGCCCGACGCCTGCGGCCGCTGTCTCTCCTGCAAGCGGGTGGCGGCCGGCAGCCATCCCGACGTCACCTTCCTGCGGCCGCTGGGCACTGAGATCCGAGTGGGGCAGGTGCGGCAGATGCAGGAACTGGCCCTGCTCCATCCCTACCTCGGCAAGTGGCGGATCTTCATCATCGACCCCGCCGACCGGCTCAACGAGTCGTCGTCGAACAGCCTGCTCAAGATCCTCGAGGAAGCCCCCGAGCGGGTGGTGTTCATCCTGGTGGCCGAGCAGCTCGAACACATGCTGCCGACCATCCGCAGCCGGGCCGAGATCGTGACCTTCCATCACCCCTCGCACCGCTCGGCCCGCGAGGTCATCGCCCAGGCGACCGGCGTCTCGGCCACGACGGCGGCCTGCGCCTACGCCCTGACCGGCGGGGCGTTCGGGGCGGCCCTGGCCCTGGCCGGGCAGGAGGCCGTCGCGGCGGATCCCCTTCCCCTGCGCGAAGCCCAGGTCCGGTTCCTGGAAGATCTCGACCGCTTCGCCGAACACGTCCAGGCCGGCTTGCAGGAAGCCCCCTCGCTGGAAGCGGCCCTGGCCGCGCTCGAGAACCCCGAGCTGCCATCCTTCCCCCCGTTGTTGGTCTCCCGCCGGGCCCTGGTCCGGGGATTGCTACTGGCCGAGAGCCTGCCGGCGGCCTTCCCGGTGCTGTTCGCTCGGGTCTTCCTCGATACCCTCGACCGCGGGCGTCGGGGCGTCGAGAAGGTGCTCGACGGGGTGATCGCGCGGCAGAAAGCGGCCTACGCCTCCGAGATCCTCAAAGACATGGACAAGCAGTTCGGTCCGGCGGTCCAGGCCTTGTTCCAGGGGCAGTTGACCGCCTTCCTCGAGTGTCTGCGCCAATGGTACGAGGATATCTTCCATTTCGCGCATACCGGCGACGAAAGTTGGTTGTTGAACCTCGACCGCAAAGAGGATATCATGGCCCTGTCTCTGGGGCGGGGTCTCGGCGCCGCCGAATCAGGGATCCGGCTTCTCTCGCGCAGCCTGGAGCTGTTGTCGCGCCACGTCCAGCCCGGGCTGGTCCTTGAACATGTCTTGACATCGATCGGAGGAAATGCTCCTTGAGCCAGTTCGTCGCGCTGCGTCTGCGCAAGTTGCCTGTCGTCCATTGGTTCCTGGAGCCGAACCTCGAACTGGAAAGCACCCAGAAGGTGCTGGTGCGCACCCAGCAGGGCCAGGAAGTCGCCACGGTCCTGCGCACGCGCCCGACCGACGTGCCCGTCAAGCGGGGCGACGACCAGTTCGTCAAAGAGATCCTCCGCCCCTTGAGTCCCGAAGACCAGCAGAAACTCCAGGAGCTGTGCCAGAAAGAACGGGAAGCCTTTCTGAAGGCCCGGGCCCTGGTCGCCCAGCACAAGCTCGACATGAAGCTGCTGCGGGCCGAATACCTGTTCGACCAGAGCCGGCTGCTGTTCTACTTCAAATCTGAGATCAAGGTCGATTTCCGTGATCTGCTGCGCAGTCTGGGGCAGGCCTTCCGCACCCGCATCGAACTGCGGCAGATCGGGGTGCGCGATGAGGCCAAACTGCTGGGCGGCATCGGCTGCTGCGGCAAGGAGGTCTGCTGCGCCCAGTTCATGACCTCGTTCGGCCAGGTCTCGACCAAGATGGCGAAGGATCAGAACCTCAGCCTGAATCCGGCCAAGCTGTCGGGCATCTGCGGCCGTCTGCTCTGCTGCCTGGCGCATGAGCACGAATACTACGCGTCCTTCCATGGCAAATATCCCAAACTGGGGGCGGAGATCGCCATCGGCAGCGAGAAGGCCAAGGTGATGGACATCAATTTCATCACCCAGAAGGCGCTGGTCGGCTTCCTCGACCGGCGCAAGCTGTTCGTGCCGCTGGCTCAGATCAAGGGTCGCAAGGAGCCGGTCACCGGGCGCAACCTCTGGTGGTCCCAGGAGGAAGGGCAGCCCGAACCCGACCTCGACACGCTGCTCGCGGTCTATGGCATCACCGAGGTGGTGCAGAAGGCCCGCGAGGCGAAAGAAGCCAAAGAGGCCCGCAAGCGCGAGAAGCGGCAGGAGGGGGCCGGCGGCCCGGGGGCGGGCCAGCCGCGGTCCCGGCGGACCGCCCCGGCGACCGCGGAGGGCGGCGAAGGGGCCGGGCCGGCCCCGGCTGCCGGCGCGGGCGAGGCTGCCCGACGAGACCCCGGGGCAGGGGCCGGCGACGATCGCGGAGACCGCGACCGGGCGCGGGTCAGCTCCTCCCGCCAGCCTGCCCAGCCTTCCCAGGCGGGCCGGCCGCCAGCGACAGGCGATGGCCAGGAACGGGCGGCCGAGCCCGATGACCTCTTCCCAGCCCCTGAAGAGGATTTCCCGGGCGAAGCGGCAGAAGATGAGGCCGAGGTCGATCTGGCCGGTCTGGAGGACGATGAAGAACCTGATGAGAACTGAGGTCGCCGGGCGGTTCGTCTGGCGGCCGCCAGGATATTCGACGACTTGAATGCCGGAGGGCCCACCCCCTCCAGGATGAGCGAGGAACGATGTGCCACGCATAGGACTGATCGCAGGAAACGGGCGGTTCCCCCTGAATTTCGCCGATTCGGCACGGCAGGGTGGATACCAGGTGATCGCGGTGGCGATCAAAGAGGAGACCTCCCCCGAACTCGAGGGCAGGGTCGAGGAGATCCATTGGCTCCACGTGGGCGAGCTGCAGGCCATCATCGACGTCTTCCTGACCCGCGGCATCGACCGCATCGTGATGGCGGGCAAGATCACCAAGACCCGGATGTTCAACCAGCTGCATCCCGATGCGCGCCTGCGGCGGGTCTTCGAGAAGACGCCGATCCGCAATGATGACGCGCTGCTGAAGGCGCTGGCCGGCGAGTTCATCGCCGAGGGCATCCATGTCTGCGACTCGACCACCTTCCTGAGCGCGCTGCTGCCCGAGAAGGGCACGCTGACGCGCCGCGCTCCGAGCCGGGAAGAGCAGCTCGACATCCAGTACGGCTACGAGCTGGCCAAGCAGATCGCCGGGCTCGACATCGGCATGACGGTCGTGGTGAAGAACCGCGCCATCCTGGCGGTCGAGGCGATCGAAGGCACCGACGAGACGATCCTGCGCGGGGGGCGGCTGGGCAATGGGGGCGTCACCGTGGTCAAGGTGGCGCGGCCCGAGCAGGACATGCGGTTCGATCTGCCGGTGGTGGGCACCGATACCATCCGCACCTGCATCGAGGCCAAGGCCCGCTGTCTGGCCATCGAAGAGAAGAAGACCCTGCTGCTGGATCGCGCCGAGGTCGTCGCGCTGGCCGACGAGGCCGATCTGGCCATCGTGGTGGTCTGACCGCCACCCCTCAAGGGAGGAATGACTATGAGCAGCAACGCTGTCCGGGTCGGCGTCATCGGCACCGGCCATCTGGGGAAGCATCACGCGCGCATCCTGGCCTCGATGCCCGAAGCGCGCCTGGTCGGGGTGGTCGACACCCGCGAAGCCGTCGCCAGAGAGATCGGCGAGACCTACAAGGTGCCCGCCTTCACCGATTACAAGGCTCTCGAGGGCATGGTCGACGCCGTCACCGTGGTGGTGCCGACCGTGCTGCACCACGAGGTGGCTCGCTTCTTCCTGGAGCGCAATGTCCACACCTTCATCGAGAAGCCGATCACCAAGACGCTCGAAGAGGCGACCGATCTGCTGCAGGTCGCCAATCACAAGCAGTTGACCCTGCAGGTTGGGCACGTCGAGCGGTTCAACGCGGCCATGATCAAGCTGCAATCGTTATGCGAGGCGCCGCGCTTCATCGAGTGCCAGCGTATGGGCCCCTTCTCGAACCGCATCCAGGATGTCGGGGTCGTCCAGGATCTGATGATCCACGACATCGACATCGTCCTGTCGCTGGTGCATTCGCCGATCCAGCGCATCGACGCGGTGGGCATTCCAGTGCTGTCGAACAATGAAGACATCGCCAATGCCCACATCGTGTTCGAGAACGGGTGCATCGCCAACCTGACCGCGTCGCGGGTCAGCGAGGAGAAGATCCGCAAGCTGCGCATCTTCGAAATGGACAAATACCTCTCGCTCGATTACGCCAATCAGGCGATCACGATGGCGCGCAAATCGAGCCTCGAGCCGAAGATCCTCAAAGAAGATCTCGCGGTCGAGAAGGTCGAACCGCTGCGCCTGGAGCTGGAACATTTCATCCAATGCATCCGGGAGCAGAAGAAGCCGCTGGTCACCATCGAAGACGGCAAGAACGCCCTCGAAGTCGCTCTGGAGATCCTGGCCCTGATCAAGGCGAGCTGGAAGAACCTCTGAACGGAGACGCGGGCGGCAGCCCCACCCCCCGACCATGACGAGCCTGGCGCGGACGATCGGAGCGGCCCTGTTCCGCTGGCGGGACCTGTTGCCGGTTCCGTTGGTGGCCGGGCTGGCCTGCGTGGCCCGGCCCACCCCGTGGCGCTGGGCGGCGGGCCTGCCATTGCTCCTATTGGGGGAAGCGCTGCGCCTCTGGTCGCTGATGCACATCGGGCCCACCACCCGTACCCGGGAGATCTGCGCCGACCGGCTGGTGATGACCGGGCCCTACGCCTTGACCCGCAACCCCCTCTACCTGGCCAATCTCTGCAAGGTGGCGGGCTTCCTGGTCATCGCAGGGCATGGCCTGTTCGCCGCGTTGGCCCTGGCCTTCTACGCGTTCGAATACGCGACGGTGATCCCGTTCGAGGAGCAGTTCCTGAGCGAGAAGTTCCCCGCAGCCTTCGCGGACTATCGGGCGCGGGTGCCGGTGCTGGTGCCGCACGCCCTGCTGCCCGGCTGGGACGCCCGCGGCCCGCATTCGCTGGGAGAAGCCCTGTGGTCGGAACGTCGGACCTTCGCTTCGAGCGGGTTGCTGCTGGCCCTGCTGTGGGCATGCGAGCGCTGGCGCTCCGGGAGGGCCGCGGCATGAACGTCATCTCGGGCGGACGGCCGCCGCGGGTGTTCTTCATCGCCGGCGAGCACAGCGGCGATTTGCAGGGGTCGCTGGTGCTGGCGCATCTGAAGCGGTGGCGGCCCGATCTGGTGGCCGAGGGCATCGGCGGGCCGTTGATGAAGAAAGCGGGCCTGCACTGCCTGCACAGCATCGATGAGCTGGCCGTCATCGGGTTCATCGAGGTGCTGAAGAACCTGCGCCATTTCTTGTCCGTCTTCGAGGAAGTGAAGCAGCATCTGACCGCCCACCGCCCCGATCTGCTGGTGCTGATCGACTACCCGGGCTTCAACACGCGGGTGGCGACGGTGGCGAAAGAGCTGGGCATCCATGTCGTCTACTACATCACGCCGCAGGTCTGGGCCTGGAATCCCAGCCGGGTCCACAAGATCACCCGGATCATCGACGAGGCGGTGGTGGTGTTTTCCTTCGAGGAGAAGATCTGGCGACGGGCCGGGGCGCGGGTCTCCTGGTTCGGCCATCCGCTGGTCGGCATCACCGAGGCGCGGCTGCCGCCCGATCAGTTCCGGGCGGAACTGGAGCTGGGCGACGGTCCGGTGATCAGCCTGCTGCCGGGAAGCCGGGCGCAGGAGATCCGCTACATCCTGCCGGGGTTGCTCGACGCGGCCGAGCTGATCCTGAAGGCGCGGCCCACCACCCGTTTCCTGCTGCCCCTGGCGGGGACGATCCAGGAATCGCTGGTGCTGCCGCACCTGAAGGGCCGGAACCTGCCGCTGACCCTGCTGCGCGGGCAGACCTACGAGGCGGTGGCCGCCTCCGACCTGGCGCTGGTGGCCTCGGGGACGGCGACGCTCGAGACGGCGCTGCTGGGCACCCCGATGATCATCGTCTACCAGACCAACCTGCTGACCTCGATCATGTCGAAATTCCTGATCCAGAAACCGCACATCGGGCTGCCCAACGTGGTGGCGGGCCGGCAGATCGTGCCCGAGTTCATCCGCTGGCGGTTCCGGCCGCGCCTGATCGCCGACGAGGCTTTGTCGATCCTGGCCTCGCCGCGGCGGCAGGACACCATCCGGCGGCAGCTCGCCCAGGTGCGGGCGCTGCTGGGGCCGCCGGGGGCCAGCGAGCGGGTGGCGCGCCACCTGCTCGATCGGCTGGGCGAGCTGGTGGGGGCCGCCGCGACGGCTGCTCCCGCCTCCTCGATGGAAGCAGGGCCGGTGGCGACGGCGGGCGCGCCGGATGCCTCTGACGCCACTGCCGCGCCGGCACGGCCGGCGACGGTGACGACGACGCGGGAGGGCGGGCCGGCGTGAACACGTTGTTCCGCATTCTCGGGTATTTCCGGCCCTACCTGTGGTACCTGGGGGTGGCCCTCTTCTTCAGCTTCGTGCAGGCGGTCTGCACCATCTACCCCGCCTGGATCATGAAGAGCGTCATCAACGACGTGCTGGTGCAGCGCGATCTGCAGATGCTGCATTACATCGCCTGGACGCTCGTCGTGGTGATGGGGATCAAGGGCGTGGCCAACTTCATCCAGACCTACCTGATGACCTGGGTGGCGCAGGACATCCTGCGGGTGATGCGGTCGGCCTGCTTCGACCGGCTGATCCAGCTCTCGCTCAGCTATTTCGAGAAGCAGCGCACGGGGCAGCTGATGAGCCGCATCACCAGCGATGTGCTGGTGCTGCAGCATCTGCTGTCGAGTTCCACCGGCCTGGTCGGCGATCTGATCGCCTTCGTCGGGTTCTGTCTCTACATCTTCTACCTGCATTGGAAGCTGGCGTTCATCTCGATCATCATCATTCCCATCATCGGGGCGTTGATCAACAAGTTCTCGCGCAAGATGAAGAAGATCGGCACGCGCATGCAGAGCCGCATCGGCGACATCGCCACCGTCCTGCAGGAGGTCATCACCGGGGTCAAGGTGGTCAAGTCGTTCACCCTGGAAGAGCTGGTGCGCGCACGGTTCGAGAAGGCCAACGAGGAGAATTTCCGCGAGACGATGAAGGGCAACCGCATCAATGCGGCGACCTCGCCGGTCATCGAGTTCATCAACACCGTCGGGCTGGCCATCATCTTCTGGTACGGCGGCTACGAGGTCATCCAGGGCCGGCTCGATGCGGGGCAGTTGATCAGCTTCCTGACCGCCCTGGTCGGGCTGTTCACGCCGATCAAGAACCTGTCGAAGCTGAGCAACGTCATCTCGCAGTCGGTGGGGGCGGGGGAACGGGTGTTCGAGATCCTCGACGCGCCGGTCGAGATCCAGGACCGGCCGGGGGCCGTCCCGCTGGCCGAGTGTCGGGGCAAGGTCGACTACGAGGGGGTCGTCTTCTCCTACAACGGGCGTGATCCGGTGCTCAACGGCGTCACCCTGTCGGTCGAACCGGGCGAGATCGTGGCCCTGGTCGGGCCGTCGGGGGCGGGCAAGACCACCTTCGTCAATCTGCTGCCGCGGTTCTTCGACATCCAGGCGGGGAGCATCCGCATCGACGGGCGCGATGTGCGCGATCTGACGCTGGCGTCGCTGCGACGGCACATCGGCCTGGTGCCGCAGGAGATCCTGTTGTTCTCGGGAACGATCGCCGACAACATCCGGCTGGGGCGGCTCGATGCCACCGATGCCGAGGTCGAGGCGGCGGCGCGGCTGGCCAACGCCCATGAGTTCATCCTGGCCCAGCCCAAGGGCTATCAGACCGAACTGGGCGAGCGCGGGGTCAACCTGTCGGGTGGGCAAGGCCAGCGGCTGGCGCTGGCCCGCGCCTTCCTGAAGGATCCGCGCATCCTGATCCTCGATGAGGCCACCTCGGCGCTCGATTCCGAGACCGAGAACCTGATCCGCGAGTCGCTGGCGCGCCTGATGAAGAATCGTACGACGTTCATCATCGCCCATCGGCTGTCGACGGTGGTCAATGCCGACAAGATCGTGGTGCTGCAGCACGGTCGGATCGTGGAGAGCGGTCCGCATGCCCGTCTGCTCGAGCAGAACGGGCTGTATGCCCATCTCTACCATTCGCAGTATTCCAATCAGCTGGCGGTGGGGTTGCGATGAGCGGGCGACTGGCGCGGAGCGCGCGCGACCGGCAGGCCTTCCGCAGCGGCATCGACGACGGCCGCTGGGAAGAGCCCGGCTATGCGGCGCGCGTGGCGATGAAGGGGCGGGCGGCGGCGTGGTTCATTCGCTTGCTCGGAGCTTCCCTGCGTTTGGAGCGCCCGGGCTGGGAGGCCAACGCGCGGGCCCTGGCCAGCGGGCGGCCGGTGATCTATGTCTGCTGGCATGGCTCGCAACTGGCGCCGACCTACGTCTACCGCGATCGCGGCATCTGGATCATGACCTCGCTGTCCCGGGATGGCGACATCCAGACGCAGAGCCTGAACTGCCTGGGCTATCGCACGGTGCGCGGGTCGAGTTCGCGCGGGGGCGGGCGGGCGCTGCTCGAGATGGTGCGGCGCCTGCGTCAGGGGGAGGCGGTCTCGATGACCCTCGATGGCCCCCGGGGGCCGCGCCATGTCGCCAAGCCGGGGGCGGTGCTGCTCGCCCAGCGGGCGGAAGCGGTGGTGCTGGCGGTCGGGGCCCGCTACGGGCGGGCCTGGCAACTGCGCAACTGGGACCGGTTCGAAATCCCGCTGCCGTTCTCGCGAGTGGTGGTGGCGACGAGCGAGCCGTTCATGGTGCCGGCCGATCTGTCCGTCGAAGCGGGCCAGCGCCTGCTCGAAGCGCGGCTGGCCGAATGCGAAGCCCTCGCCGAGCGGAGGTTGTGCGCATGAATGGCGCGATGTTCCGCAAGCGGGTGCTGATCGTGGCCGGCGAGACCTCCGGCGATATCTACGCCAGCACGCTGATCGATGTGCTGCTGCGGCACATGGACCTGGAGATCTTCGCGGTCGGGGGGCCGCAGACCGCCAAACGGCCGGTCAAGCTGCTCTATGACAGCTCGGCCTGGGCGGCCATCGGCCTGATCGAGGCGATCAAGCAGGCGCCGCGCCTGATGTTCGTGTTGCGCCGGCTCAAGCGCTTCCTCTACCACATGCGTCCCGATCTGGTGCTGCTGGTCGATTATCCCGGGTTCAACATGCGGCTGGCGCGCGAGGCCAACCACCTGGGCATCCCCACGCTGTACTACTTCCCGCCCAGCAAGTTCGCGGTCGATCCGCGCGACGTGGCGGATGCGGCTCGCCACATCACCAGCGTGGCCGCCAATTTCAGCTTCACCTACAAGGTCTACAAGAAGGCGGGGGCCAACGTCGAGCTGGTCGGGCACCCCCTGCTCGACATCGCGCGCCCGACCATGTCGCGCGAGGAGGCGTTCCGGCAGTTCGGGCTCGATCCCGCGCGCCCGGTCATCGCCCTCTGCCCCGGCAGCCGACGCAGCGAACTCGACCAGATCCTGCCGGTCATGCTGGAAGCCGGGCGGCTGTTGCGGCAGCGCGACCCCTCCTTCCAGTTCGTGGTGCCGGTAGCGGTGTCCGATGGCCCCGAAGTGTTCGGGGTGTCGAAGGCCGGGTTGCGGAAGATGTTGGAGGAATCGGGCCTGCCCATCCGGCTGGTCGAGGGGAAGATCTACGACGTGATGAACATCAGCCGGATCCTGCTGATCAGTTCGGGCACGGCGACCCTCGAGGCCACCAACATCGGCACGCCGATGGTGATCACCTATCGGGTCTCGGTCGTCACCGAGATCGTGGCGCGGCTGTTCTACAAGCTGCCAGAGTTTATCGGTCTGCCCAACATCATTCTGGGGCGGCAGGCGGTGCCGGAGCTGATCCAATGGGAATTCACCCCGGAAAAGCTGGCCGACACCGCCTGGGAGATCCTGCAGTCGCCCGAACTCTACGCTCGGCAGAAGCGCGATCTGGCCGAGGTGGTGAGCCATCTGGGCCGGCCGGGAGCGCATGAGCGGGTGGCCCGCATGGCCATGCATCTGCTGGGCGAACCCATGGACTGAGGCCAGGCCGATGACGGCAGCCGAACTGCGGACCAGCCGCCAGGCTGACGGTCAGGGGATGCGGCCGTCGGCGACCGGCGAGGACGGGGGTCCTCTGTTTTCGGCGCTGGTGAAGGCGTCGGCGGTCTGCTGCGCCCTGCCCGAACGGGTGAGCCGGTGGATGGCCGGTGCGCTGGGCCTGCTGGTCGCCCACGCATGGCGCCACGAGCGCGAGCGGTGGCGCGAGACGATCGACCGCATCTACCACCGGTGCCGCCGACCGCCGCCGCAGCCGGTGGAGACGATCATCGAGCAAGGGTTCCTGCACTTCGCCCTGGTCATCGCCGAGGTGCTCCGGTTCCCCGCCATGACCGGGGAAGAGTTCCAGGCGCGGGTGACCTTCGAAGGGCTCGAACACCTGCGAGCGGCCCTGGCGGGCGGGCGCGGCGTGGTGCTGGCCGTGCCGCATCTGGGCAACTGGGAGCTGCTGGGAGGCGCCATCGCCCATGCCGGGTTCCCGTTGCATTCTTTCTATATGGCGCAGAAAGAGGATGATCTGGGCCGGGCGCTCGATCATTTCCGGCAGTTCACCAGGATCGTCCTGCATGATCGGGATCGCGGCCTGGTGGGCGCGCTGAAGGCCTTGAAACAAGGGGCCATCCTCGGCATGATGCCCGACCAGGACGGGGGAAACCATGGGGTGTTCCTCGACTTCCTGGGGCACTGGGTGAGTGTGCCGGCCGGCCCCGCCAACTGGAGCCTGAAAACGGGGGCGGCCGTGGTGCCGCTCTACAGTTGGCGATGCGGGCATACGGGGCGGTTTCGAGCCCGGTTCCTGCCGGCCTTGCCGGCCGAGACGACCGGCCCCATGGAGGAACGGGTCATCAGCCGCACCAGGCGTCTGGTCGCCTGGATGGAAGAGGTCATCCTGGCGCTGCCCCATCAATACTTGTGGTTCTACGATCGCTTCAAGCCGCGCCATCACCAGCATCTGGCCCGGCTGAAGAAGGCCGGGGTGCCGATGCGAGGCGGGGGCGCCTGCTTGGGTCTCCTGCCGGGGGAGGCCGGGTCATGACCCGGCCGGGGGCGACAGGACGGCCGCCATCGGCCTGGACCTGGCGGGAGAGCGGGGCCTGGCTGGGGTATCAGTGGCTGTTCGGTGCCGCGTTCCTGGCCGGGGCGGGGGCTGTGCCGTGGCTGGTGCGCCGAAGCGTTCGGGTCGCTACGGGGTTTCGCGCGTATCTGGGGGGCCTGCCTCGCCCGCCGGCCGGGCCGTTGGTCTGGGTGCATGGGGTTTCGCTGGGGGAGAGCCTGGTGGCGTTCGCCCTCATGGAGCGGATCCGGCAGGAGGCGACCGGCTGGCGGATCGGGTTCACGACCACCCATCCTGATGTGATGACCTTGGTGCAGCGGAAAAGGCTGGCCGAGGTCATGGGATATGCGCCCCTCGATGCGGCTTGCTTCGTCTGGCGGGCGCTGCGGCGCTGGCGGCCGCGCCTGGTGGTGATCTCCGAGACCGATCTGTGGCCGGGCCTGGTCGGGGTGGCGCGGGCCCTGCACGTTCCGGTGGTGCTGGTCAACGGCCGGATCAGCCAGAAGCACGAGGCGTTCTGGCGGCGGGTGCCGGGTCTGGCGGCCGCGCTGTGGAGCGGGTTCCGCTGTTTGGGCGTGCAGAGCGAGACCGATCGGGCCCGGTTGCTGACCATGGGGGCGCCGGCTGCGGCGATCAAGGTGCTGGGCAACATCAAGGTCGATCTGGTGCCCGCCTGCTCACCCGAAGGGCTGGCGGCCGCGCGGCAATGGCGCGGCGAGCGCCCCTTGATCGTGTTGGGGTCGCTGCATCCGTCGGAATTCGATGGGCTGCTGCCGGTGATCGAGCGGCTGGTCAGGCAGGCGGGATGCCGGGTGCTGGTGGCGCCGCGGGCGGTGACGAATGCCCCCGCCTGGGCCGGCCGGCTGCAGGCGCGGGGGTTAGCGGTGGGCCGGCGGTCGGCGGCCGACGGCTGGGCGCCGGCCCATCAGGTGGTGCTGCTCGATACGGTCGGCGAGCTGGCCGCTCTGTATGCCTTGGCGACGGTGGCATTCGTCGGAGGGACGCTCGATCCGGCGGTGGGCGGGCACAACCCGTTGGAAGTGATCGCGCACCGGGTTCCCCTGGTCGTCGGTCCGCATGTCCGCAATTTCGACGATTTGATCGCCGAACTGCGGGAAGCCGGCGGCATCGCGGTGGCGGCCGAGGCGGCGGCCGTGGGCACGGCTATCGCCGAGTTGATGGCCGATCGGGCGGCCGCGGCGCGGCAGGTCAGCCAGGCCCAGGCGGTGATCGCCCGGCATCGGGGCGCCCTCGACCGGACCATGGCGCTGCTGCGCCCCTTCCTGGGCCTGCCGACCGCGGAGCAGGCCGGGGGGCAACTTGAATCCGTGTGAGGCGGTGAGGATGATGACGACCTATCTGATCTACGTGCTGTGGGGGATGGCGATCGGGACGCTGAGCGGCGCTATCGGCCTGGGTGGCGGCATTCTGATCGTGCCGACCCTGATCTACCTGTTCGGCCTCAAGCAGCACGAGGCGCAAGGCACCAGCGTGGCGTTGATGATCCCGCCGATCGGGCTGATGGCGGCGTGGCGGTACTACCAGCACGGGCACGTCATCGTGCCGATTGCGGTGTGCGGCGCGATCGGCTTCTTCCTGGGCGGGTTCTTCGGGGCCGAGATCGCCGAGCGATTGAGCGAGCAGACCTTGCGTCAGGTCTTCGGAACAGTCCTGATCGTGGTAGGGATCAAGATGCTCTGGGGGTGATCCCGGGGATATCGGCGAGGGGATTGTCGTAGACGATGCCCGACAGACCGGATTTGATCTCCCAGGAGATGCCGTTGAGATCGTCGAAGATGAAGCTGCCGTACGGGCTGGTCTGCGGGGTGATTCCCTCCTGAGCGAGGCGGTGCAGGACCCCTCCGATGTCGCGGGGGCGCAGGATCATGCGGAACTCGCGGCGGATCGTCTGGTTGACGGAGCGCTCGAGCACTTTGGTCTCGGTTTCGAGCAGTTCGAGCTGCGGACTCTCCAGGCGCATGACGACGCCTTCCATGCCTTCCATGAACAGGCGTCGCAGCACCTGCACGCGTTCGATGCCCATGGTCCGGCCGTAGAACTGCCGGCTTTCTTCGGGCTTGCTGGTCACGATACCGACGGGCGTCACGCCGACCATTGGATGCCTCCGGGAGATGATCTGTGAAACATCCATCGGCAGAAGTCATGGCCCAGGTTAGGGCGCCAGGGAAACCCCGGGCCTCGACGCGATGTCGACAGGAAGGCTCTTCTCCCCTGGCGGCAGGCGCAGGAAGGTGGCATTTCGATGCCATGGCGAGTTGCAAGAGGGGAACCTTTCCGCTACGCTGTCTGAGCGGCCTGTCATGGGCGACCGCACGGTGCGGTGCTGGAAGACCCAATTGGCCCAGGGGGCTGATCTGACCTGATGTGGTCGCCGACCGCCCTTCGGCAGTCGACCGGCCTGCGGAATCGGAGCTTCTTTCCATGCGGTTCTATTTCGTCGATCGAATCACCGACCTCGTGCCCGGGCAGCGGATTCGCGGCTACAAGAACGTGGCAATGAGCGAGCCGTACTTCGCCACCCATTTTCCTGGGTTCCCGGTGGTGCCCGGCGTGGTGTTGATCGAAGCGATGGCCCAGCTGGCCGGGTTGCTGGTCGAGACGACTCCCGAGGGCAAGGATCGCAAGGCCCTCCTCTCGATCGTCGATCGGGTCAAATTCAAGAAGATGGTGCGGCCCGGCGATCGGGTCGATCTGGCGGCCGATCTCGTCTTGATCGACGAGGAGGGGGCGCGGGTCGAAGTGGCGGCCAGCGTGGACGGAGAAGCGATCGCCCAGACTCGCCTGACCTTCGTCCTGCTCAAGGTGCCAGCCCCCTTTGTCGAGGTCCTGGCCCAAGAACGGGCCGCGTTGCTGCATGCCCTGCGCCGGCGGTGAACGGTCCCGGCGTCGCCCGTGGGGGCGGCCGAGGATGGTCGGGAGCGTGTGCCAGCGTTCGGTTCGGCTGGCACGAGGGATTGACGGGGTTGACCATTCCCGCTTCCAAGAGGCAAAGAGAGCTTGGTGAACGGAACGTCCATCCGCTGTGACCTGGCGGAGAGCAGGCCCGACCGCGTGCCGGTGGCCGTCACCGGCGTGGGCGCGGTGACGGCCCTGGGCATCGGGGCCGAGGCCACCTTCGCCGCCTTGTGCGATGGGCGCAACGGGATTCGTGAGATTTCGGCCTGGAAAGCCGCCGGGTTTCCCGTGACCTATGGCGGAGTGGTCGATGGGTTGGGCGATCTGGCGACCGATCCGCTGTACCAGAGGTACCGATCGCGCAAAGCCGTGTTTGCCGCCCGCGCCCTCGAAGAGGCCCTGGCGCAGAGCGGCGGGCCAGCCCACTTGCGGCATGGCCGCGGCGGCATCTTCCTGGGCATCGAGATCGGGCGGCCGGCCATCGCCAGGATGTTCGCCCTGTTCCAGCAGGCGGGCACGCCGCAGGGGCTCGATGCGACAGCGTTCGGCGAGCGGTGCTTCCAGTACCTGACGACCGGCGAGGTGCTGGCCAAACAGCCGTTCTTCCTGGCCGGCCTGATCGGGCGGCTGGCCGGGGCGACCGGGGCCGAGGCGCGCAGCATCTCGAATGGGTGCTCATCGGCCAACCAGGCCATCGGCGAGGCCTATCGCAAGATCGCCGCGGGGCATCTCGATTGGGCCATCACGGGGGGAGCCGACGACATGGTCGACGAATACATGGCGATCGGGTTTCACCTGCTGGGGGCCCTGGCCACCGGCCTGCCGCCGGAGACGGCTTCCCGACCGTTCGACCTGGGCCGGCGCGGGTTCGTGCTGGGGGAAGGAGCCGGTCTGCTGGTGCTGGAAGCCCTGCCCCGGGCGCTGGCCCGCGGGGCGGTCCCTCTCGCCTTGATCGCCGGCTATGGCGCCGGCGCGACCGCGCAGAAGATCACCGAGACCACCTGGGAAGGCATCTATCAAACGATGGCGGCGGCCCTGGCCGAGGGAAGATGCGCCCCCGGCGACATCGATTACATCAATGCCCACGGCACCGGCACCGCCATGAACGACCCCGCCGAGACCCGGGCGATCAAGGAGCTGTTCGGAGCTGGGGCGGCCCAGGTGCCGATCAGTTCGACGAAATCGATGGTGGGCCACCTGATCGCCGCGGCGGGGGCGGTCGAGGCGGTCGTCTGCGTCCAGTCGATCCGGCAGGGGCGCCTCCATCCGACGCGCAATCTGCAGCGGCGCGATCCCGCCTGCGATCTCGATTTCATCAGCGAGGGCGCGCGTTTCCGTCCGGTGCACCGCGTCCTGTCCAATTCCCTGGGCTTCGCCGGGATCAACAGCACCCTGCTGTTCGCCGCTCCCCCCGGCTGACGCCGCCAGCGCGTCGACCGTTTTCCCGGCCCGCCTCCGCGCGAGGCCGTTGCTGCCTCTCAACTCTCTCAGGGGCGAGATTCTGGATCGCCCGGGCAGGCCGCGGCCTCCGCTTCGCGGTTCCTGCCGTGGGTCGTGACGCTGGGCGCGGAACGAAGGCGAGTGATCCGGAGCACCTACGCTTGTGGTGGAGCGCTGGCCGCGTGGCGGGGGCCAGGTGGCCCCCGCAGGGAAAGCGATTCAGGCGGAAAAGGATGCGGTTACTCGTCCAGGCCGATGTCGAGGACGGTGCCAAGATCGGTCTGCTCGCTGGAGTGCTGATCATGGACCGGAGTTGGCGTGGGTGTCGGTTCGGGAGGAGAGGGTGGCGTGGGGGTAAGAGGAAGGGTGGCCGCCGCGGTGGCGTTTGCCGAACCGGTGGCGGTGGGGGTGCCCGACGCGGTCGGAGTGGGGGTCGGGGTTGGAGCAGAGGGTGTGCCAGGCATCGGGCTGGTCGGAGATGCGACCGAACCTGTCGGAGTGGAGGACGGCGGAAGAGGAGTGGGGGCGGGAGTGACCGGAGGATGGATCTGATTGGCCTCGCCTGGTCGCAACTCATGCAAGGCGGCGTAGGTGATCGGGGTGATCCCATAGAAATCGACCAGATCGTTCACCGTCATCTTGCGATGGGTTTCTTCGTCGATGATCTTCATGACCGCCAGGGTTTGCTGGGGATGGGCATTGAGGTACGCTCTGATCACATCTCTGAACTGGCGGCGGCTCCGGTTGACCGTTTTGAAGGCCTCGAATACGGCTCGCCACCCCTGGGCGAGCTGGCGGGCCATCCGGGACATGATGAGAGCTTGCACGCCTTCGACGCACAGGGCTGTCTGGCCATTTACCCGAGGGTCCTCCCAGGGTACCTGGTCATAATTCTCCTCGAGGCGACGGCCGATGGCCGAATTCGGTTTTTCGAACAGCAAGACGGAAAGGCATTTGCGCACTTCCTCTTCGCGATTTCTCGTCTCCTCTGCACCGAGTTGAATCCCCAGAAATGCCGAGCCGCTCTTCCCGCTGGCACGGGCGACAATGGGATTGATGAGTTCATTGAAGACCGCCCATCCTTCGGCGTGGGCTGCGGCAGGCAAAAGCACCTCGTTGAGATAGTGGGTCTGATCCTTGCCATAATTGCCTCTCCCCTCCAACATCAAGCTCCGAAGATGCTCGGTTTGGAGACGGCCTATGAAGAAGGCCAGCGGACTGTAAAGGCTGGGGACCATTTTGTCCATGGTGTGGGCATGCTCATGAACCATGACTCGGGCGACGATATCGTCGCTGAGTCCGCGGAAGAACATGGAGCCGAATTGCATGATGTCTCCAGCGCAAGGCCAGAAATCATGCAAAATGATTTCCCGATACGTGATGCCTCGGTAGGTTTCTTTAAGGCCATCAGGGTAATCCTCGAACATCGACAGATCGCACAGCAGGACCTTGAGTTGCGGCCGATAGGTATAGCTTCGCAAGTTGCTGATCTGTTTCGAATGCAGGGTCCGGAACAGGGTCAGCAAAGCCTGCTGTCCTGGTTTGAAAGCAGGAGAGGCGGGATCGAGGCCCATGGCTGCCAGCAATTCCTGCTCGTTGCTGACGCGCACTCGGTTGACCACATACACGAAATCCGGATTGATCTTGGAGAAGAGCCTTTTCTGCCCGGGTTGGGGGAAAAACTGTCGTTCTTGTTCCATGAAGCCAGCCGGAATCGCGTTGCATATTCTCTGCCAATCTCGCAAAAGATTCAGATCGAGGTGGAGGACATCCTGCCAGACGAAGCGCAGCCATTCCTTCTGGCCGACGAGGCCGGCCGCTTCGACTTTTTCGAGCATGATTTCGAGTGGGGGGGTGTGTGACGGGATGAGGGCTCCTGCCGGTCGGACATGGCTGCAGGTCAGGATGAGGAGGATCAAGCAACCAAGAGCAAAGAAGCGGACCGTCATACCCTGTTTCATCGCAATCTCCTCCTGTTCACCGAAGGATGATCAGCTCCCAGACAACCATTCGATTCCCATCTTCGTTGACCAGGTTCGGCCGCTTTTTGTGACAGTCTCCGGGAAAATCTGGCAACGGCCTGGTGGCTCTCAACGGGCCCGATGGTGCGGGCCCTGCCGCTCAGGGCGTCGGGCGGGATGGGGATAGCTTCAGGCGGCGACTGGCGAAGGGAGCATCGTCGAGGTCATAGGCGATGGCATATTTGGTCAGGGCTTCCAGCGCCATGGCCACGGTGAACGCCTGCGATCGCCAGTGGCCGAGATCCCAGAATGACGCGCTGAATAACCGACCGGTATTCTAAAATGCGACTGAGCGAGGAGTAGCAGGGCTGAAACGGGGGACATTCAGTCGGTTAAGCCGTGGGTGAGGCCGACGTCGACCTCGTGGCAGTCGGGCAAGGCGCGGCGAAGATCGGCGGGGACCAGCCCCACCAGGAAGCCCCGCTTGCCGCCGTTGATGTAGAGCCGGGGCAGGGCGAAGATCGAGCGCTCGACATAGATGGGCAGCGCTTGACGGGTGCCGAAGGGGCTGATGCCACCGACCTGGTAGCCAGTAAGCCGCTGGGCTTTGGCGGGTTCGCAGGGCGCGACGGCTTTCACCCCCAGGTGGCGGGCCAGGGCCTTGGTCGATACCTCCAGGGTGCCGGGCATCAAGACCAGCAGGGGCCGTCGATCGTCGGTTTCGAAGACCAGCGTCTTGATCACCTGCCCGGGCGGCAGGCCGAGCGCCTCGGCGGCCCAGGCGGCTCCACCATGGTCGCGATAGTCATACAGGTGGGTGGAAAAAGGAATCTGGCGGTCGCGCAGGAATCGCACCGCCAGAGTGACCGGGGGTTGATCTCTGGTCATGGTTCTTGGGAATCGCGGGTATCGGAGAGTGTGGGATCGTCGCGCCGCCGCCGCTGCTCGTCGGTGGTGGGCCGCCGGGGCGGACCCAGGACAAGCCTGGGTCCACCTCCTCCGCTCCCAGGAAGGGATCGCGAAAACCCGCGCCGGTCGGGCAAGTCTGAGTGGGTCTTGGGGCAGCCGGCGCGTGGCGGCGTGATCAATTGCCGCCGGGGATGGGGATGTTCAATTCGAGGTTGCCCGATTTGACGCGGACGCCCTTGCCACCGTCGACCTCCACGGCATTGCCCTTGCCGTCGTCGGCCCGCACGGCCCCGTCGGTCGACACGCCGGCGGAACTGCCGCCGGACCGGGCTTTGATGTTGCCAGAAGCGTCGATGGTGGCCTGGTTGTCGCCCGCCGTGGCCGTGAGACCGTTTTTGGTGGAAACCTGCGCGCCTGAGGCCGAAGCGACTTCGACCAACGGGATCTTGCAGGCTGGGCAGTTGCCGGCTTCGTCACTGGTGAAGCCGCAGGTCGGACAGATGTAGGTCAGTTCTTCCTCGGCGTCCTTCTCGTCGGTTTCTTCATCAGGCTCGCCTTGGAGGTCGGCGGGGTCGGGATCGTCCGCTTCTTTGCCTACGGTCTGGTCTTGTTCCTCGGCGGCGCGGACAGGAGAACCCAGCGGACCGGACGCCGACCAGGCCATGGCCAGCCCGGCCAGGAGGAAAAGGACGAAGAACAAACGAGGACGCTTTGGCATAATCCAACTCCCTTTCGATGCAAGATGTCGCCTCAGAATACCATACGGAACCGAACCTTGCCCAACGTTCCAAAGCGTTCAACGCTCCTCCTTCAGCAGTTTGAAGCTGCGAGGGGCAGCGTCGGCTTCCCGGTCCACGGCTCCATCCCAGCCTCATCGGCTCGCCCGGTGGATGGCGGCCGGCCCCTCTCTCGCGACGCGACTCCGGTCGCGACAACGCGCGCGATCAGGCGCTCGTTCGTCTCAGCAGCCGCCACGCGTCGTGGAACTGCCGCCCCCGCCGCCGGGGGCGTTCTGCGCCCCGCCATAGTGCGGGTTCTTGTGCAGTTTCCCGCAGATGGGGCATTTGATGACGGGGCTGGTGGTGTTGATCGGCCCCGGGCTGGCCGAGCTGCCCGGCGAGCCTGGCCGGCCGGCTCCGCCCGAGGTTCCAGACGGAGGGCCGGTGCGGGTGGTCGATTGGCCACCGGCGCTGCCCGGCTGGCCGCTGGTGGCGCGGCCATCGGCCACCCCAGCTCCCGGGCGGCCGTCGAGGCCGGTGGCAGCCCCGGCGGCGCCGCCCGGTCGGCCATCCTGGGCGTACCCATGGCCATCGGCGGCGCCGGGGGAACCGTCGAGCCCGCGGCCGTGTCCGTCAGCCCCGGCGGCGGCGCCGTCGAGCCCGCGGCCGTGTCCGTCGGCGGCGGCGGGCGAGCCGTCGAGATCGTGCCCGCGGCCATCGGCGCGTCCGGCGCCGCCGGGGGTGTTCCCGCCGAAGCCGCTGCCATCCTGGCGGCCCCTGCCGGGGGCGGTGCCGCCCTGGGCCCAGGCGCCCTGGCCGCCGCCTCCCGCGGGGGCCCCGCCAGGAGGACACGGCTCGACCCAGGCGTATTCCCCCTGCTTGGGCGGGATGCCGGCCGGGCCGGCCGTTCCGACGAACCGGCCACCGGTCGGGATCTGCACGGGCGGGCGCTGCGTCGAGAAGATCGACGACGCGGGGCCAGGGCCGCGGCCGGGCCCGCCGCCCTGGCCACCGCCCCCTTCAGGGGCCCGTCCCGGGGTCTGGCTTTGGGCTCCGCCGCTGTCCGGGGCTCGCCCATCGCGGTCACGGCTGGCTCCACCCTGGGTGGGGGCGCCAGCGGGGTTGGCCCCGGCCCCGCTGCTGCTCTCGGGCGAGCGGCCAGGGCGTGTCGTGCCGCGGGTGGCCCCGCTCGGCGCCAGGCCGACAATGCCGTAGGTGCGCTGTCCGCCGTCGGGCGGGCCGCCGCGCGGCTCGTGGTCGCGTTCCCCGCCGCTGGGGAACCGGACTTCGATCGGTCGGCCGCCCTGGTAGGTCCAGGTGGGGGGGCCGGGCGGCACCCCGGGTTCGCCGGGCACCCAGACCCATTCCCCGCCTTGGCGCGGTGGAGGCGGCGGCGGGGGCGGATCGGGCAGGGGCCAGTCGAGGAATTCGAGGTTGCGCACCGGCTCGTGCGGCAGGATGGCTCCCTGGTCGGAATAGTATTTCCGGATGAATCCGAGCACATGTTCGGCGCGGCCCTGATACCCCGACCCGGGATCGGTGAAGTCGTAGGGTTTCGAAAGCTTGTCGACACTGATGCTGGCTTCTGATTCGGGCTTGACGATCCGGATGCCCCGTTCGGTCTCCTGGTGGGAGCCGGGCTGGCGGCGCAGACTGGGATCCTTGGTCACCTCGATCCAGCGCGAGGCGTCGGGGAGTTCGGAAAGGGTCTTGATGAAGGCCTCGGGATCCTGGTTGAAAGCTGGTTTCAGCAGGTCGAGGAACTCGTCGAGGGCGAGGCGGGGTCGATACAGGCGGGGATCGCGGCGAGGCGCGGTGTCGCGCAGGTTGAGGAGGTTCAGATCCTGGAGGATGGCCCGCAATTCGGGGGGCACGTCCATGCGTGGGTGGTCGAGCTGGAGGGCGGTCTTCTTCAGGGCCTCGGGCCAGTCCTTGGCGGGGGTCAGGGTGAACCGGCGCAGCAGGTCGGCCATGAACTCGTTCTCGGCGCGATCGCGGGTGGTGTTGCGCACGCCGGCGGGGAACGTCTTGAGGAATTCCTCGGGGGTCATCGTCGGCGGGAGCCCGCCGTGGCGATGGGCCAGGGCCGCCTTCTGCAGATCGGGGCGGGCGCCATGATTCAACAGGAAGACCTCGGATAGGAGACTGATATATTCCGACAGGGCGCGGCGGTCATGGAAATCGGTGATATCGAGGCTGTTCCAGGGCGCTTCATCGATGCGGGTGACACGGACCATGCGTTTGAGGGTGCGCCTCGCACTGCTGCCAGGTTTGTCGAGCACGACCAGGGTGGCTCCGGGGGGAACGCTGTCTCCCACGCGGCAGCGGACCAGGCGGACGACCCCGTGCGCGGGGGGCCGGACCTCGACAAGGCGCGGGTTGGCGCCCTCGGTGGTGAGGCGGATCAGCACCTGGTTGATATCGACCGGGCTGCCGGGCTGGCAGAGGATCTGGGTCACCTTGAGGCGCTCGCCACTGTCGGCGGGCAGTTTGATGACGATCTGATCGGGGTTGGTTCCCTCGTCGGCGAAGATGACCGCATCGGTGGAATCGTCGTTGAGAGCGGGTTCGGGGGACATGATGAACCGGCCGTAGAGCAGACAGCGCGCGTCGCCGAATTCGCCGAGAGAGAAGACGTTGATATGATGCAGCAGCCATAATTGCTGGCGGTTGCGGATGTTGCTGACCGGCTGACGGGCGGGCACATCCTCGCAGACCACCGTCACCTTGCCCATACCCGGGCCGAACGGCGTCAGCTCGACGAGGCCTGATGACGGCCGGCCCCCGCCGGTGACGGTGGTTCCCCAGGGCGGTTGGTACCACCGCTTCTGGCGCAATTCCTGGTCGGCCCAGTCGATTCCTGAGATGGCCAGCAGTTCGGCCTGTTTCTTGCCGATGACGTGCTTGACCTGTCGTCGTTCCCCGGACAGGTAATGCAGGAGCGAAGAGACGACCATGAAGAAGACGATGCCCATGATCAGGGCCATGAAAATGGCGGAACCACGACGGGCGGGCGGGCCGAACCGATGCGCGAGGCGAGGCATGTTCTTCCTCCCTGGGCCGACCAAGGGCCGGCAATGTTCAGAACTGGTTGACGGGCAGGATCTGGTTGACGATCTCATGGTCCTGGGTGCCGATTTTGAAACGGGCACGATATTCGACAACGCGGGTGGGGAGCAGGGTCACCTCGAACTTCTCGACGTTCCGTCCGAGAACGCGGGGTGGGGCGAGGCGGTTGCCGACGATCCGGTCGTAGTCGATCAGGACGAGGTCTTTTTCCGGGGTGAGGAAGACCGCTTTCACGCGGTTGAGGGGATCGCGGAAGATCACTTGATGGACCGTCGGCGACGGCCCCGACCCATCTTCAGGAAGAAGCGGGTAGAGGATGCCGGTGCTGAACTTGATTTCCGACGAGAGAGCATAATCGACCATGCGAGCTTCGTGGAAAGCGTCGAGCTGCTCGGTCACTCGCTGGGTCTTCCCGGAGAAATAGAACGCATAGACGAACAGGGACAGCAGGGTGCTCAGAAACACGAAGGCCAGGAGCACCTCGATGAGGCTGGCGCCATGGCGGCCGCCGCGATGCCCCAGAGGCAGGTTGTCGGACGGACGACGGGGGCGCCCTGGGGTTCCAAGCGAGAGAGGGGTGGCGGCCGTGGCCGTGGGAGTGGTCGGATGGTGGTCCATGCGGGGGGCTCCGGAAGTCACAGGGCGCCGGGGGCGGTCTTCAGACGGTTGATCTTGTACTGATGCCGTTTCGAACCTGCCTCCCAGTCGAGGATGAACTCGATCTGATAGAGATGGTCGCCGACCTTGGCTTGATTGACCAGGGCCTTGGCTTTGGGCAGTTCCTTCGGGAGATTGGGGAAATGCTGCTGGATGAGGGCGGTGATGTCTCGTTGCAGTCCGAGTTCGGAGGCGGGCAGATGGCCGTGATAGAAGATCAGGCCTTCCTGGCGGTTGATGTACCAGTTGGCGATGGTGATGGCGAACGAATAGCCGCGAACGATCCGTTGGTAATCGGTGGCCGTGGGAGCGAAGGCCGTCATGACGTGCGAGAAGATCAGCACGAACAGGGTGATGCCCAGGAGAAGCTCGATCATCGAAAGACCTTGCCGGCTCAAGGCCGAGCATCGGCAGCTTTGGCAGGCAGAACCTCGGCGGGAAGGTGTCATCTCTTTCAGCGTACACAGGTTCTCGCACATGGTCAATTGCCATGCTCTTCAGAACCGTACGCCAGCGGGGTCACTGGGGTTCACGGGACAAGTTGATGAAGGCAAAGGGGCGGCCCCGGGTGATCTTGAAAGCGTTGGCTGGTTTCGGTGGGCAGAATGCCTGTTTGCTCCTGGGGGATCTCGCGGTAGAATGGGCGCGATGAGCGCACGCATCGTCGTCACCGGGATGGGCGCGGTCACGCCCTACGGGGTCGGGCTCGACCCTCTGGTGGCCGGTCTGCGCGAGCGCCGCCCCGCCTACGGCGCTCTGCGCGAACCAGCGGTCGCCACCTGGCCGGTGCAGGTCGGGGGATGGGTTCCAGAGCTGGCCCCCGACCAGCTCGGAGTGATTCATAACAAGCTGCGGGGCATGGGGAAGTATGTGCGCATTGGGGTTCTGGCCGCCCAGCAGGCGCTGACCGCGGCCGGCTGGGTGCCCGGCTCCTATGATCCTGACCGGGCGGGGGCCTTCATCGCGACGGGCACCAACGGGCATAACGCCGAGGGGCTGTTCCCGGCCTTCGCCGTCTCGGCCGGGGAAGACGGCCAGCTCGACCTGGCGCGGCTGACCACCGACGGCCTCGACCGGATTCACCCCTGGTGGTTGTTGACGGCGATCTCGAACAATCTGATCTTCTTCATCACGCATTTCCTGCAGGTGCGCGGGCCCAATACCAACCTGTGCCAGGCGGCCGTGGCCGGGGCGTATGCTCTCGATCGGGCCATCGAGGCCCTGACCCGAGATGAGATCGATCTGGCCCTGGTCGGTGGGGCCGACACGCCGGTCAACTGGCAGATGATGTCCGACCTCTTCACGCTCGGGTTCCTGGCATCGGGGCCGCCCGCCGAGGTGCTGCCCTGGCAGCCTTGGGGCGGCGCAGGGCGCGGGGCGATCCTGAGCGATGGGGCGGCGTTCCTGGTGCTGGAAACCGAAGCGCGGGCGCGGGCCCGGGGGGCGTCGCCGCTGGCGGTGGTCGAAGCGGTGGCGCTGACCGCGACCGGCGCCGATGACCTGGCGCCGGCGGAGGACGGCGCGGCCATCGCTCGCGTCGTCGGCGAACTGCTGGCTGAATTGCCCGGCGAAGAACCGCTGGCCATCTGCGGGGCGGGCGTCGGGCTGGCCCGCTGGGACGCCGCCGAGCGCCGGGGGCTGGCCCAGGCCCTCGGGTCGCGGGCGCATCGGCTCTACGGGGCCAAGACCTGGCTGGGGCATGCCTTTTCAGCATCATTCCCCCTCGAGATGGTAGTAGCGATCCTCGATCTGCAACAGGGATTGGGCCTGACGCACCCTGAGGCGGACGAGTCCCGGAAGGCGGATCTGGTGCACCGCGTGCTCGTGCTGGGGCAATGTTTCGGGGAGAACACCGCGGGGGTGCGACTGCTGGTCGGTTGATTTCGTGCCCCGAGGGTGTTTCCTGGGAATAAAGCGAGGTCGCCCGTTTGGCGACCTGGCCACGGATCGGTGTGGCTGGCTGTCGTTGGCGAGCCGATCCGGGGGAGAATGTCGGGCGAAGGGTGGTCCCATGGGTGGATTCGGAATGTTGGACAGACGACGGATCGTGGTCGTTGGTGGCTCGGGAGACCTGGGTCGGGCCATGGTGGCGCGTTTTCTGGAAGAAGGAGCCACGGTGGTGGCGACCGCCTGCTCGCATCCCGAGCGCCTGCTGACGGACTTCCCAGCCGTGGGCGACCGGCTGGCGATCGAGCGGGTCGATGTTACGAACGAGGTTTCGGTGCAGGAGCTGGCGGCTGCCGCGGGCCGGGGTGGCGACCTCTACGCCGTGGTGTACAACGCCGGCATCATCAGGGACCAGCCCGTGCTGGGGATGGAAGACGAAGACTGGCAGCGCGTGCTCGAGGTCAATCTGACGGGGGCGTTCCGGGTCGGGCGGGCGTTCGGCAAGCTGTTCTTCCGGAAGAAGGCGGGGCGCCTGCTGTTCGTGAGTTCGGTGGCGGGGCGACAGGGCGGGCGGGGGCAGGCCAACTATGCGGCTTCGAAAGCCGGCCTGGAAGGCTTCGTGCGCAGTCTGGCGGCCGATCTGGCCCCGCGGGGCGTGCTGGTCAACGCGTTGGCTCCCGGGCCGATCGAGTCGCGTATGACGCGTGATGTCATGACGCTGGCCGGCGAGGAGGTGGTGCGACGGATCGCGCTCAAGCGGCTGGGGCAGCCGGCCGAAGTGGCGGCGCTGGCGGCTCACCTGCTGGCTCCTGATCTGACCTGGCTGACAGGCCAGGTGATCGCCATCGATGGCGGGTTCAACCTCTGAACCGGCACATGGTCACGAGCCTGGGCGACTGGGGGCAACGCCGCTTTTGGGACAGGGCGTGGCCGATCCTGGCGTGATCAGCGGGCGACAGGGGGAACGGCGCGATCAGCGATCGCTTTCTCGAGATCGGTGAGGGTCTTGCCCAGGCCCATCCCCTGGGGGGCGCCCGTTTCGGGATGCAGGGCCCACACCCCCTGGATGCTGTTGACGCAGGAGGCGCGGCCATTCTTCTCGAAGCGTACAAAGGCGATCGCCTGCTGGCCTTCGGCCGGAAAGCCCGGCTGATCTTCGATGTACATGGACCCGTCGAGGGTGCCCATGTAGGTGAAGACAGGGGGAATATCGGCCTTCCAGGTACCTTTGAGGGGTCGGACGACTTTGATGGTGGTCTCGATCAGAGGGAGAGCTTTGGGCCCGGTCGGCGGCAGCTGGCGGCGGGCGACCACCTCGACGATGCCGATGAAATCAGCCTGGTCGATCAATTCCTGGAGGGGGAGCGCTTCGATCATGGCCCACCCTGTCGCCACCACCGTGACCAGCAGAACAAGCATTCGGCTCCAGGGAGGGCGTGGTCGGAGCCATCCCCGCGCCACGGCAGGTTCGCGAGCAGATGGGTGCAGACCGACGGGGGCGTGCCTTGGAATGGCAGGAGGAACACAGGGCCGCGAAGGGATGGGAACGGAGGTCACGGGAATTCCTTGCCTTCCATGATGCGGGTTTTGATGAATTCGTAGCGTTCAGGGTTGCTGACCTTCATTTGAGTGCCGTTCTGGACATAGACCATGACCGATTCAGCCATGTCTTCAGAAGAGTTGGTATTGCCGTAGGAGGTGGCGGATGGCGATTTGATGACCCCGTTGGGCCAGAACTGCAGGGACCAGGCCGCCATGACCGAGGGGTTGGCGGCCTGGAAGGCGTGGGTCATCTCATGGGTCAGGGTGCCTTGTGCATACGCCGCCCCGCGGGCCCAGGGATATTCGAGAAGGTGGACGGTCTTGTCGGCCGGATTGAAGAACCCCATGGTGGTGGTGCTTTCGCGATTGTTGCTGTCGTAGAACTTCCCGTTCTGGTAGATGATTTTCGAATGGCACGAGAAGGATGTGGGGAGTTTGGCGAGCAAATCCTTCACGGCGGTCAGTTGCTCGGCCGTCCAGGTGCTGGCGGTGCAGCGGACGCCTCCGGCAAAGGATTCGGCCTGGCCATCCTGCATGTCGATGCCATAGGCGTCGCGGATTTCGGCCTTCAGACGGGCTTCTTCCGTTCCCGTCCCGGTGCTCGTTCCAGTTCCCGTCCCCGTGCCAGTCCCAGTTCCCGTGCCTGTTCCAGTGCCTGTCTCCGTGCCTGTGCCGGTATTCGTTCCGGTGGCTGTTCCCGTCCCGGTGCCGGCATTGGTTCCCGTCCCTGTCCCTGTTGCCGTCCCAGTTCCCGTGCCGGTTCCGCCGCTGATGACGGCCAGGTAGTCATTGTAGGCTTTCTGATAGGCGGCAAGGGCGGCATCGATGCTGGACTGACTGGCTCCCTCGGCGATGAGGCGATGGTATCGCTGCAAGGCCTCGACGTACGTGTTGCGAATCGATTTCCAGGAATCGGGAATCTGATTGTCGGGGCTGCCCGAGCCGGTGCCTGTTCCCGTGCCAGTTCCCGTTCCCGTCCCAGTTCCTTGGTTGCCTGAGCCGACAGCCATGCTGCCGAGGGCAGCCAGGAAGGCGTTATAGGCTCGCTGATAATCGGCGTAGGCGGCCTCGATCTGGCTGGATGGGGCTCCTTCGGCCACGAGGGTGGTGTATTTGTTGAGGGCGGCGACATACTGACTCTGCAACGTTTTCGCTCGAGAGGGTATTTCATCGCCTCCTTGAGCGGGGAGTAGACAATCTTCCTTATGGAGGCTTGAAGGGGTAGGAGAGGGTGCCGCCGGTGAGGGGACGGGAGCCTGCTCCGTCTGGAGCCCGCCGTCGGTGGCTTCTTCGAGGGTATCCCAGAAGTTGTCGGCACTCTGCAGACGGCTTCCGAGGCCAAGGACGAGACCGATCCCGAGCAGGACCATCAGAGTGACCCGGCGGGTAGATGCATCCATAACTTCTCCCTCAGGAGGGGCATTCCTAATTCAATTCTACCTGCGAACTCGAAAATCAGGAACACCCTTGTCGGGGCCTCTGGGCTGGCGGTTTCCTGCGTTTGCGATACGGAAAAGGTTCATCATGCCGAGCATGAAGGCCCCGCCTCGTTCCGGGTCGCCTCTGAACCGTCCCCCAGGGGCCGCCCGGCCGTCAGGTCTTGCTCGATGCGCTGGCGGCAGCCTGGCAGGGCTGGCCAATGATGGAGGTGGGTGGCTGGCAGCGAGAGGACAATGTTGAACCTGTCTGCGGAGCCCTGGACAGCGGAGAGGGACATCGGATGGGGAATGGGGTTTTCATGGGGCTTGGGGAAAGGTAGAATGTGGTCGACAGGCGGGGGCCACCTCATTCAGGGGCTGGCCGCGCCTAGACCCAGGGAGGGCTCAGACCAGGATGTACGAAGACATCTTTGACCGTGTGCGTGACGCTATCCACGAATCGCTCGGCGTGACCAAAGACCGCATCACCCTCAAAGCGCGTCTCATCGATGATCTGGGCAGCGACTCGCTCGACCTGCTCGACATCCTGTTCGCGCTCGAAGAGAAATTCGGGATCAAGATCAAGCGGGGGCAGATCGAGGCGATGGCGCGTCAGGGCATTCCCGATGCCGAGTTCGAGGTGGACGGCCAGATCACCGAACGGGGGGCCGCGCGCCTGCGGGAAGTCCTGCCCGAGGTCGAGCCCCACCACATCGTCGCCGGCATGCCGCTGGCGAGGCTTCCCTATCTCTTCACGGTCGAGACCTTCTGTCGGCTGGTGCAAGCCAAGCTGCGCGAGAAGGAGGGACGTTGAGGCCGAGGGGCTGGATCCGGCGAAATGTCTGGTCCAGACCAGTCGTGGCGACTGGCCCATCCGATCGACGAGGCTCTCGAGCCCGATGGGCATTTCGGCCAAGGGGCTTTCGAGGTCGCGGGGCGATTACGCCGGACCACGTCCAGGAGCGGGCGCGCTGGCAAGGTCAGAGACAGGCCTGACGGCCATCAGATGCTGACCTTGAAGCGCAGGTCATGAGCACAAGAAGGGGACGCACCATGGGTGAGCTGGAGGCGTCGGAGATCTCGGGTACAGATTCGCCGCGCGCCGAACGCCAGTGCCATTCGTCACCTTCGGCGGCGGCCGTCCCACGCTCGTGGGCCGAGCGGTTTCCCCTCCTGGCCACCGTTCAGCTCGGGGCGGCCCTGTTGCTGTTCCTCCATTTCCTGACCGCGATGCGGCCGACCGAGTTCGCCTGGACGTTCGACTATCCCTGGATCCTCGAAGCCGCCCTGGCCGGTCACCTGCTCGGTCCTCTGTTGATCACGGTCCTGTTGCCCTCGGAACGGGCCACAGGTCGCCTCCTGGGGCTGGTGCCGCCCCTTGCCTTGACGGTATTGCAGGCTGCCAACGTCTTGATCCTCCATCAGTTGGTCTGGTGGGTGTTCGCCATGGGGGCCGGCTTGCTGTGGGCAGGGTGGGCCCTCCAGCTCCGCTTGGTGCGTGGACGGCCGTGGTGGGCACTGGTGATGGCGATGGGCAACCAGGTAGGTCTGAGTTTCGCCTATGTGGCTGTCATCTTCTTCATCGTCACCAGAACCAGACTTGGCTTGCATCATCTGCTGGCCTTGCAGTTTCGAGAACACATCGAGGCTATGGGGGCGGCCCGCCATCTAATTTTGGTGACGGTGGGGCAGGCCATCGCCTATTCTCTGGGACTGGCCGCGTTGGCGAGGTGGTGGCCTCGCTGCTTGCGGCTGGCACCACCGCCCAGCTCGGTGCTGCTCGCTGGAATGATCGCGCTGGGATGCGGGTGGCTGTCCTTCGATCTGCTGGCCGAGCGGCAACCCATAGAAGAGTATCTCCAATTCCGCTACCACCTCGACGGGATTCCCCATCCCTGGCCCCGGCGCTTTCGGCATCCCGCTCTGGTTGCGGCTTTGGCTTCATCTCCCCCGGTCCGCCGGGAGAGTGTTTGGCAGCAGGGACAGTTCCGGATTCCTGATCCGCCCCCCACTCTGAATGTGGTCATCATCAGGGTGGAAAGCTGGCGAGCCGATCTGGCCACGGCCATGATGCCGAAATGGAGGGCCTGGGCGGCTCGGGGCGTGTGGCTGGAACGACATCATGCCCAGGCCAACATGAGCGTGCCGAGCAATCTCAGCCTCCATTGTGGCATCTTTCCTTGGCGTCACACCGAGTTCATGGCGGCCAGGATTCCCTCGATCTGGGTGGAGACCCTGGCCTCGGCTGGATATCGCCTGGCCTGCGTCATGAGCCCCGAAGATTTGATGCCAGTGCCAAATCTCCCCATGATCATCGTGCCACGCCGGGAAAAAGAATGGATGACGGCTCAGGATGTCCTGGACACCGCCTGGGAAGTGTGGCGACAACCCGGCCCGGTCTATCTGGATGCCTACCTCTACGTGACGCATTTCAACTATTTCTATCCTCCGGCGTATGAACGCTTCGCGCCCGTCGTCCCCGATGGGGGCGTCGATTACGCCATGCTGCTGAACATGGATGCCGACCTGCTGGCGCGCATGATCAACCGGTATCGCAACTCCCTGCTCTTCCTCGATGATCTACTCGACGGCTTTTTGCGCCGCGCCGAAGCGGCCGGCTTGCTCGAACGCAGCTTCGTCTTGATCATCGGTGATCATGGAGAAGCCTTCGGCGAGAATGGCCATTTTGCGCACGGGACCGGGCCGCAGCGGATCCAGTTCCATGTTCCCGCCTTGTTGCTGGGGCCGGGCTTGTCGCCACGACGGGTGACGAGTTTCACTCAGCACCTCGATGTGATCCCGACGCTGGCGGCGTTGCTGGGCATCGAGGCGACCGGGCTGCCCGGCCGAAACATGCTGGAAGGGGGGCACGACCATCTGCTGACGTTGGATTTTTCCGCGCCGGAGCGGCTGGTGCTGCGGCGATCCGACCGGATGACCTTGTTCAATCTGCCGCCCGACGGCCAGTTGACCTGGGTGCTGACCACCGATCCGGAGTTCGACCTGCCGCCTCGCCTCTACGATTGGTATCGCCCCGCCGGAATCGCCTCCCTGGCGGCGGCTGTGGCCGAGGATCGCGCCGCGGCCCAACGGATCCTGCAGAGAGTCGCCGGGCCCTGAGGCGCGGTCGCTGAATCCCAGCGGTCGTGGGGTCCGATAAGGCGGGAGGATGAGCCTCAGAGTCTTGGTTGCGACTTTTTGCGTCGCAAAAAATTTTGCTGGCTTTTTGCCGAAAAGTATGGCATCATACCATCATGCGCTACGATCCAAGATCCGCAAGCATAGGTGGCCGCATCACCCGATGTCGGGAGAGGTCTGCGAACGCGGGGCGGTCGGCGTGGCGGTTGTGCGGAGCAAAATCGAGGGGCGTTCGGGGCCGGAGGCTCGTCGCGCCCCTGCTCGGAGAGCGCGTGGCGTCGCAGCGCGAACCGATCGGGCCGGCGTGGCCCGTCATCCATCAACAGCGAGAAGCGAGGTAACGACATGGAACTGAAGAATGCGGTAGCCGTCATCACCGGAGGGGCCAGCGGCATCGGCGAAGCGGTGGCGAAATCTCTGGCCGCCAGGGGCGTGCGGGTCGTCATTGGCGACATGGATGTCAAGGGCCTGGAGCGCGTGGCCGGCGAGATCACTGCTGCCGGCGGGCAGGTGGCCTGGACGCGTTGCAACGTGACCAGCGATGACGAGGTGGCCACTCTGATGGATCTGGCCATCGAGAAGTTCGGCCAGCTCAATATCTGCGTGGCCAGCGCCGGCATCATCAAAGATGGCTTGATGATCAGCACCGACAAGGAGACCGGCAAGGTCCGCAAGGCGATGACCACCGAACAGTTCAAGGCGGTCGTCGATGTCAACCTCGTCGGCAGTTTCATCACCATCCGCGAGGCCGCCATTCGCATGGTGAACAACGGCTATCAGGGGCTGCTGGTGCCGATCTCCTCGGTCAACAAGGCGGGCCAGACCGGGCAGTTGAACTATTCCTCGACAAAGGCCGCCATCGCCCTCTGGCCGAAGATCATCATCGGCGAGTTCCAGATGCGCGGGATCAAGAACATTCGCTGCGTCGCGATCGCCCCCGGCTATGTCGGCACCCCCATGGTCCGTGGCATGAACCAGGAAGCCCTGGCCGGCATTCTGCAGGGCGTCCACATCGGCCGCCTGATCGAACCTGAGGAGATCGCCGATCTCATCGCCTACGCCGCCCAGAACGAAGCCATCGACGCGACCTGCCTGGAGATCACCGGTGGGTTGATCGCCAACGGCCTGGCCAAGTGAACAAGGAGGACCATCCATGAGCAACGTCAGCATCATCGGCGCCTACAACACCAAATTCGGAGCCCTGATCGAGGTCAAGGACATGATCTCGTTCAAGCGCAAGATCGATACCCGCTCGTTCTATGATCTCATCATCGAAGCCGGGCGGGGTGCCATCCAGGACGCCGGGCTCGAAGCGAAAGACATCGATGCCGTCTGGATCGGGTCCTGCTCGCCTTCCCGCTTCGTCAATCAGGAACACGTGGCGCCCATCGCCACCCTGATCGATCCGGCGCTGCGGTTCAAACCGATGACTCGCGCCGAATGCGCCTGCGCCTCCTCGTCGGTGGCCATCTATGATGCGGTCTATGCCATCGAGGCCGGCCGCTATAAGAACGTGCTGGTCATCGGCGTCGAGAAGATGACCCTGCTCGATACTCCGGCCATGACCGCGACGCTGGCCACCTGTTCCTATTATCCCGAGGAAGGCGCCAAGGGAGCCACCTTCCCCGGCTTGTTCGCCGAGCTGGCCAAGGCTTATCAGGCGCATTACAAGCTGACCGACCAGGAGCTGCGCACCCAGCTGGCGCATGTGGCCGCCCTCTGCTACCGCAATGCCGCGGCCAATCCCCTCGCCCATGTGCAGAACGGCCCCGCTTCGGCTGAAGCCATTCTGGCCCTGCCCGAGACCGGCAAAGGCTCGAACATGATGATCGCCCCGCCCCTGCGTCTGCACGACTGTTCTCTCGTCTCCGATGGCGCGGCCGCCGTGGTGCTCACCTCCACTGAACATGCCAAAGCCACCCGCAAGAAGGTCGTGGAAATCGCCGGGATCGGCCATGCGGTCGAGGTGTTCCCGCTCTCGCAACGGGCCAACAAGCACGTGCTCGAAGCCGGCCGGCACGCCGTCACCAAGGCCTTCCAGGAAGCGCGCATCAGCACGGCCGATCTCGACATCGCCGAGGTGCACGACTGCTTCACCATCAATCAGCTGCTCACCACCGAGGCCCTGGGGCTGTCCGAGCCAGGGCGAGCCGGCTTCGACTACGCCGCCGGCCGGTTCACCGCCGACGACAAGGTGGCTGTCAATCTGTCCGGCGGGCTGAAGGCCAAGGGGCACCCCGTCGGGGCGACCGGCGCTTCGATGCATGCGCTGGTCTACAAACAATTGATCGGCGAGCCCATCGGGCTGGCGCCCAAGAAAGCGCCGACCATTGGCGTGACCTTCAACGTCGGCGGTGCCGCCGTCACCAACTGCGTCACCGTGTTGCGCCGCATCAAGTAAGACCTGCGGTCGGGGCCACGATTCCCCCCCCCAGGAGGCCAAGCGGCCGGCGGGACCTCCGCCGGCCGCTTGGCCTGTTCGGGCATCTTGCCGCCCGCTGGACCGGCTGGACGGGATGACTTGTGAAATGATGAGAGGGGCAAGGGGGGGCGGATGCCCGGGACAGGCTGCGCCATGGGTTCAGGAGCAGGATGGTCGGTCGGACTCCGGCAGCGGGCGAAAGAAGGCACCGAGTGGCCGGTGGGAAAACATGCGCCCTCCCTCCAGATCCATCCCCGAGAGCGCCCAAGGCGAAAGCAGATGGGAAAAGGTGAGTGCTTGCCAACCAGGACACCTGGCGGTATCATTTCCTCGTTTCGACATTTGACGAAATGAATTGACCGGATGAGGAGGAGACGATGGCTGACCAGGACGTGAAGGTGACCGCGATCCGCCCCGATCAGATTCGCCTGACGGTGCGGGACGGCTACGGCCGGATCGCGCGCGGGCAAGGCGGCTGCTGTGGCGCGGGGGCGGCGTCTCCTTCTTCGTGCTGCGGGAGCCCCGCTCCGGAACAACTGGTCGCCGCTCTCGGCTACCAGGACGCCGATCTGGCGGCGCTGCCGGCCGGGGCCAATCTGGGCCTGTCGTGCGGACATCCCACCGCCCTGGCGGCCTTGCGGCCGGGCGAGGTCGTGCTCGACCTGGGATGCGGCGGTGGGTTCGACTGTTTCGTGGCCGGCCCCCGGGTCGGGCCCGCCGGTCGGGTCATCGGGGTCGACATGACACCCGACATGCTGACGCGGGCGCGCGGTCTGCTGCCCGAGTTCACTGCCCGCACCGGGCTGGCCAACGTCGAGTTCCGGCTCGGTGAGATCGAGCATCTGCCGGTGGCCGATCAGTCGGTCGACGTGGTCATTTCCAACTGCGTGCTCAATCTCTCGCCCGACCAGGCCCAGGTCTGGCGCGAGATCTTCCGGGTGCTGCGGCCGGGCGGTCGGTTGGCCATCGCCGATCTGGCGTTGCGCCGGCCTCTTCCCCCGGCGATCCGCCAGTCGGTGGCGGCCTTGATCGGCTGTGTGGCAGGCGCCGCGCCCATCGACGAGATCCGGGCCTGGATGACCGCCGCTGGGTTCGACGAGGTGCGGTTCGCCGAGAAGCCGCAGGCGATCGAGGCCATGCTGGCGAGCCACGACCCGCTCTATCAGGAGATCATGGCCGCCCTGCCGGCCGGTGCCTCGCTGGCCGATTACGTCACCAGTCTCGCCATTGCGGCGATCAAACCGGGCGCGTGCGAGGTCGCCCCTGGAGGGCGAGCGACATGAACGCGCTGCTGGCCATTGCCAAAGCCCTGGCCGATCCCTCTCGCCTGCGCATCCTGCTCGCCCTCGAAGCCGGCGAACTCTGCATCTGTCAGCTCATCGCCTTGCTGAAGCTGGCGCCATCGACGATCTCGCGGCATCTCTTCCTGCTCACCCACGCCGGGTTGATCGAGCGCCGGCAGGAAGGCAAGTGGGTGTATTGCCGTCGAGCTGGCGCGCGGGCCCCCCGCCTCGTACGGGAAGCTCTGGCCCTGGTCGACCGGAGTCTGCGGGATGATCCCATCCGAACCCGCGATGCGGCCCGTCTGAAAAAGATTCTGGCGCGCCCGGTCGAGGAGATCTGCCCTCCCCTCAAGCGCGCGCGCACGCGAAAGGAGCGTTCCCTGCCATGACCACCACCGACGCTTGCATCACCAAAGAACCCCAAGGGCTGGGTTTCTTCGAACGCTATCTGACGATCTGGGTCGCGCTCTGCATCGTGGCCGGCATCGTCCTCGGCAAAGTGGCGCCCGGGGTGGCGACCTGGCTGGACAGCCTCGCCATCACCGTCAACGAGGCGCCGGTGGTCTCGATTCCCATCGCCATCTGCCTGTTCTTCATGATGTACCCGATCATGGTCAAGATCGATTTCGCCGAAGTTCTCAAGGCAGGGCGGAGCGTGAAGCCCGTCGGCTTGACGCTGTTCATCAACTGGGCGATCAAGCCCTTCACCATGTATGCCATCTGCCTGTTCTTCCTGGGCACCGTGTTTCTCGGGTTCATCGGTCCCGACGCCACCGACCTGGTCAAGATGCCTCTAGGGCTCGACCTGCCGGTCGATGCCCGCCATGGCGAGGGGAAGGTCGTGCTGGTCAACGGGGTCAAGATGCTCGAAGTGCCGCTGTGGCGGAGCTATCTGGCGGGTTGCATCCTGCTCGGCATCGCGCCATGCACGGCGATGGTGCTGGTGTGGGGCTTCCTCGCGCGCGGCAACGCCGGGCACACCCTGGTCATGGTGGCCATCAACAGCCTGACCATGCTCTTCTTGTACGGGCCGCTCGGCGGTTTCCTGCTCGGCGTCGGCAAGCTGCCGGTGCCATGGCAGGCCCTGCTGCTGTCGATCGGCGTCTATGTCGCTCTGCCGCTGCTGGCCGGCTACTTCTCCCGGCGGTGGATCATCGCCGCCAAGGGGGAAGAATGGTTCAATCGATCGTTCCTGCCCTTCCTGACCCCGATCACCGTCGGGGCCTTGCTGCTGACGCTCGTGCTGCTGTTCTCATTCAAAGGCGAGGTCATTTTGGGCAACCCTCTGACCATTCTGTGGCTGGCCATTCCCATGTGCATCCAGACCTTGCTGATCTTCTGGCTCGGCTACGGGCTGGCCAAGCTGCTGGGGCTGACCTACGAAGATGCGGCCCCGTCCGCCATGATCGGGGCCTCGAACCATTTCGAGGTGGCCATCGCCACTGCCACCATGCTGTTCGGGCTGTCGTCGGGGGCGGCTCTGGCGACCGTAGTCGGGGTGCTGATCGAGGTGCCGCTCATGCTCTGGCTCGTCCGCATCTGCCAGGGGACCGTCCACTGGTTCGCGCCCCGGCCTGAGAACGCGGCATGATCTCCGAAGCCGGGATCGTGCCAACATGAGGAGGGAAGGTTCATGAGCAGATTCTTCGGTGAGCGCGGTCTACACATTGCCGGGGTGATCCATCTGTCGCCACGGGAGGCGTTCGAACTGGTCCGGCAGGGCGCGACCCTGGTCGATGTCCGGGAAGACATGGAAAAGAACGGGAAGTATTTCGCCGTGGAGAACGTGATCAGCATTCCCTTCAGCCGTTTTCCGGAAGAATGCGACCGGCTGCCGCGGGATCGCCCCTTGATCCTGGCTGATTCGGTCGGGGTGAACAGCAAGAAGGCCTTCCTGCTGCTGCAGGAGCGCGGCTACACGGAGATCGCCAATCTGAACGGCGGGATCGTCGACTGGGAACGCGACGGGCTGCCGACCAAGATCATCGACGACGAGATGCTCATCGGGCAGTGCGCGTGCAAGCTGCGTCCCAAGAAAATCTACCGCTCGCGCCGCACGGAAGAGGAAGACCCGCCGACGTGAGCCTCTGGTGAGCCCGGGGGCAAGGTTGTCAGCGGCGGCCGCGGCGGCTTGGCCTGCGATGGCCCGGCGAGTTCGGAGGGGCAGGGCGATCAAGCCGGCTCAGGAAGCAGGAAGATGTGCCGGGGGTTCAGGCTGACCTGGAGTGCCGCCCCGAGGGTCACCCCGAGCTTGCGCATGGCGGCATCGTGCAGATCGATCTCGACCGTGACCGGTCGGGGAGTGCCCAGCTCGACGATGAGGGTGTGCATGGTACCGCGAACGAATACCCGGCGCACGCGGGCGCCGAAGACCAGCCGGCTGTCTTCGGGAGTCGGCTGGTGGCGCAGGATGTGGACCGCTTCCGAGCGAATGCCGAACCGGATGGCCTGTCCGGCGGTGAACCGTTTGTGAGCGCACCGGCAGGGGACGGTGAAGGTCCGTTCCAGGTCGGGGCTGGAGATGGTGATCTCGTGCTGGGCGAGCTGCTCGACGCGGCCGGCGAAGAGATTCCGGATGCCGAGGAACTCGGCGGCCGGCAGGGATTTCGGATGGTAGTACATCTCGTCGCGAGGCCCCGACTGGACGATGCGCCCGCCCAGGATGATGGAGATCCGGTCGCCGAGGAAGAAGGCTTCGTCGAGGTCGTGGGTGACGATGAGGGTCGTGGTCTTGAACTCTTCGAGCAGGTCTTTGATCATGCGGCGGATCTCTTCGCGCAAGGAGTGGTCGATCGCCGAAAACGGTTCGTCGAGTACCAGCAGGGCGGGCTTGGTCGCCAGGGCCCGGGCCAAAGCCACCCGCTGGCGTTCTCCGCCGCTCAGGTTGCGAGGGTAGCGATCGAGAATGGCGGAAAGCCGCAGGAAATCGACCAGCCGGCCGACGAAGGCGAGATCCTGGCTGTCGAAGCGGGGGCGGAGGTCGAGCCCGAACTGGATATTCTGCCGGACCGTCAACGTGGGAAAGAGGCAGATATCTTGAGGAACGTAGGAAATCTGACGCTGATTGGGTGGAAGCCCGGTGACGTCCTGGCCATGGATGCGGATGGTTCCGGCCTCCATCGGGCGCAGGCCGATCAGCGTCTCGAGCAGGAAGGTCTTGCCCGAGCCGGTCGGACCGACGATGACATGGCAATCGCCCGGGCCGATCGCGACATGGATGTCGGCCAGCCGGAAGGACCCCACACGGGCATGGACTCCCTGCAGCTCAATCATAGGACCGTCTGATCAATGATTTGACCAGGGCCAACGAGGACAGTCCGACGCCGAGGAGGATCAGGATGAGGACCGCCATGCCCTCGACGTCGGCCCCGGACAGCCGCATGAAGATCGAGATGGGCAGGGTCTCGGTCTTCATCGGCATGGATCCGGCCAGCATGATGGTGGCACCGAACTCGCCGATGCACTTGGCGAAGGTGAGCACGGTGGCGGCGAGGATGCCCGGCACGGCCATGGGCAGGGTGACCAGGCGGAAGGCCTGGGCGGGCGTGGCGCCGAGCGTGCAGGCGACTGCCTCGTAGCGGGCGGGGATCTCGTCGAACGTCGTCTTGAGCATGCGGGTGGCGATGCCGACCGTGGTCACGAACTGGGCGAGCACGATGCCCGGAAACTCGAAGACGAAGGAGATCCGGCTCTGTTGGATGAGTTCGCCAAGCCGAGTATTGAAGAACATGAGGAGCAAAGCCCCCAGGGCGACCGGCGTGACCACCATGGGGATCTCCAGGGCGAGGTCGATCGCCCGCTTGCCGAAGAACTCGAAGCGCGACAGGGCATAGCCGGTGGGAATGGCGACGGCGAGCGACAGCAGGGTGGCCAGCATCGCCGCCCCCACGCTGATTTTCATCGAGAACAGCACGCGCGGCGAGGTCGCCACGGCCACCAGGCGGGCGGGGGTGACGAATCCGGACAGGCTGAGGATGAGAACGCCGAAGAAGGCGAACAGCGCCCAGGCGGTCAGGATCGTCAGCCGCCGAAAACCGTTGTTCATCTCAATGTTGGGAAGGGGGATTCAGCCATTCGGACGGAACCTTGTACGGTTCGCCGCCGACCGGTTTCTCGGCGCCGAGGTAGGCCAGGGCTTCTTCGGGGGTGGTGAAATACTTGAACTTCTTGAACTGTTCGAGCCCTTCTGGCGATTTCATATACTCGATGAATTCTTTTGCTCGCTTGGGGTTTTGGGCGCACAATGGCACGGCCACCGCCAGGTAGCTGATGCGCAGGACCTCGTCGGGGGACAGTTTGACCGCCTCGATCAGTTCCGGATTCCAGTGCTGGAAGACGCTCCAGCCGAGAATGGCATCGGCCGCTTTCATGCTGATGGCATTGGCCGTTTTCTCGCAGCTTTCGGTGTAGTTGACGAGATTGGCTCGAAACGCCTTCTTCTCTTCGGGAGAAAACAACTTCTCGACCATTTCGGTGGCGAAGACGCCAAGACAGACGGTTTCGGGGTTGGCGATGATCACCTTGAGGCCGGGCCGGCACAGGTCTTTCAACGACCTGATGCCGTGGGGATTGCCGGGCTGTACCAGGATGGCCGGGACGAGGTAGACGATCGGCGCGATGGTGGTCGGGTCGATGAGGCCCTCGGCCTTGGCTTGTTCGATGAAATCGATCGAACCGGGGAAATAGACGTCGCCTTTCTTGGCCAGCTTGATCTGCGACAGCAGCATCCCTGAGCCCCCAGTGTTGACATCGACCTTGACGCCGGTCTTGGCCTCGAAGCCCTTGGCCAGCAGGTCGGCGACCGGGGCCGCCGCGGCTCCGCACATGAACAGGAGCCGTTCCTCCCCACGGGCCGGCGAGGCGGCAGGCAGGGTCATCATCGTGCAGGCGACTAGGACTGCCAGGATTTTCTTCAACATGTGCGTTCTCCTTGGAAGGTGGGTGGGAATCAAAAATCGGTGACCAGCTCGAGATAGGAAAAGGTCTGATCTCGTTTGGCTCCGAAAGAGGCGTCGATGGCATCGCCGCCTCTGAGCCGGCTGACGAACAGGTTGACCTTGTGCTCTTTGGACAACGTGTAGGTGCCAAGGAATTCGAATACTGAACCGAGATCGGTCTTGCCGCCGGTCTTGCGCGCCGTGAAGCCGTTGCCTGGCCCGGTGTTGGCCATGGCCCCGCCTCCGGTATACCAGCGATCGGCCCCTTCGGTCAGGCGCAACCGGTGATAGTCGAAACGCAGGTCGGCTCGCGCGGATGGCTTGACGGAAAGTTGCAGAAGGTAGTCCTTGAGGTTTGATTGATTGTAGGCATTGCAGTTGGAATACTTGCGACTGGGTAGCATCAAGAAGAAGGTGCCATGGGTGCCGTCGTGCGGATCGGCATCGCCGGATGATTGGTTCAGACCGGCACGCAGCCACGGCTTCCACGGGGCTTTCGTCCATTGGTGGCCCAGCTCGAGGGCGACGGCATGGGCCCGATGGGTGAGCTCATACCAGTCGCCCCGCTGCACCGCCCACCAGACCATGGTATCGACCCGGCCGGTGGGGCAGTCATAGGCGCCGACGGCTGATACTCCATAGGTTCGGATGCGCACGTCGATGCCATCGGTCGAGCGGCGCGGAGTCTGGGCCGCGCCGGTGACGGCGTTGTCGCCGCGCGGGGCCACGATGGGGCGGTGATCGTCGTACTCGTAGGCGAACCATTGGACCTCCTGGCGCGGGAGGGCGGTATCGAACTTGTGGGTGCCGGCCAGGGTGAAGACCTTGATGTCGTTGATCAGATCGCCAGCTTGTTCTGAATACGTGCCGGCGGTGGGTTTCCACGCCGAAGCCGCGAGCTGGAAACGCGGCAGATCGTGTTTGAGCACCAGGCCGTTCATGGAGCGTTGCAGCATGGTCCAGTTGGGTTGGCCGAGCAGGCGGTCGGCGATGCGGTTGTTCTTCACCCATTCCACGGTGGGATCGCTGCCCTTCCATTCGGTGCCGTTGGCGAAGTTGAATCGGCCGATGGTCGCGGTCAGGCGCTTGTCGCCCAGGCGCTTGAAGGTGAAGTTCATGACGCGGACATATACTTTGGCGTCGTTTTCGCGGACGCCATTGGTGGAATAGGTCGAGGCCGACCCGAAGGAGGTGTCTTCGGGCAGGTTCAGGAATTTGACGACATTGAGGGTGGCGGTGAAAACGGTGGCCGGGTTCTGATGCTTGAGCGTCAAGGCCAGACGATCGGCCAGCAGGGAATAGGAAGGATCGAGGGGGCTGTTGACCGCCTGGAAGGTGTTCCAGTATTCGTGCCGCAAGGTATTCGTGCTGGAGAAGCTCCAGCCGGCGGTGGGCTTGGTCGGCGGCTTCTCCTTCTTCGAACCGGGCGGAACCACGGCCGCGGTGGCGCTGGCCGCCGTGGTCGAGGGCGCGGCCCAAGCCGGAAGGATCCATGTTGCGAGAAGAAGACAGGCGATACCGTAGGCGATCCCCTTGGCCATGCAACCCCCTATGGAGTGACGAATAACTGCCAGCCGTACTGCTGGCTATTTTATACTATCTAATAAAATCGCCTGTCAAGGGGCGGGCCTGCCGAGCGGTCACCGGTATTGGGTTGACGGGGCGGACCAGCCACCGTGCATGGGAGGGCTTGAGCCAGACACGGATCGGCCCCCGGGCAAGCGGGGAATGCGGTGGCTGCCCAAGGGTGTACCGGCTGGCTTGGGGCGAACGGGACGGGCGGGGAGGGCGCTGTCGCCCCTGGGCCATCGTTCGGTTCGGCGGCGGCGCGAGCCTGGCGCGTTGCGTATTGATTGATTGTCATCCGTTGCTTTCCGTGGTCTGATCAGTCCCGCCCGCCCTCTGCCGCGGCGGCGGCCTGGGCGGGGCCCCAGGACCGCAGGGTGCGAGGAGCGAAGTGGGGCTAACCGAAGAAAGCGCCGAACAGCAGGCCGACCAGGGTGGCCATGACGATGACCAGGCTGACGAAGACGAGCGTCTTCTTGGTACCCATGATTTCCCAGATGACCAGCATGTTGGGCAAGGACAGGGCAGGGCCGGCCAGCAGCAAGGCCAGGGCCGGCCCTTTGCCCATGCCGCTGCCGATCAGGCCTTGCACGATGGGCACCTCGGTGAGGGTGGCGAAATACATGAAGGCGCCGAACACCGAGGCGAACAGATTGGCGAACAGGGAATTGCCGCCGACCATCGCCGTGACCCAGGCGCTGGGGATGAGCCCCTCGTGACCGACGCGCCCGAGCAGCAGACCGGCCACCAACACCCCTCCCAGCAGCAGCGGCAGGATCATCTTGGCATTGTCCCAGCTGGCGACGAACCAGTCCCTGGTCTCGTCGTCGGCGGTCGAGGTCATGGCGCTCAGGGCGATCACGCCGGCGACGAAAGGCACCAGCGGGTCGTCGGGGCTGGCCAGATACCCGATCACCCCGGCGGCCAGGGTGACGCCGACGCGCCACCAGGCCATGCGCAGCAGCGTGCCCAGGATGATGAGCAACGCCAGGGCGAACGCGGCGGTCACCGCCCATTTCGCGCGCCAGATGGTCTTCCAGGGGCTGTCGGGAATCGAGCGCTGCACGATGTCGGCCAGGGGGATCGCCTGGACCGAGGAGGGCGCCCAGGCTCGACCGGTGGCCGTCGCGATCTTCACCTTGAGATCCGGGGCACCCTCGATCTCTTCCTGGATATCCCCGATGATTACGGCGCCGTCGCGCAAGGTCAGCTCGACGCTCTGAGGTTTTCCCCAATTGGCGAAGACCAGCACCCCGATCATCGCTCCGAAGAAGACGAGGTTGTGCCAGAGGGGCCGCCCGGTGTCCGCAGCAGGCATCTGGGCGGCCGCGCTGGCTTTGGCTTCTTCCTCGTCACGGAAGATCAGGTGCATGAGCCCGCCGATGACGATGCTGAATCCGATGGCGCCGATGGCCCGGGCGATGCCCAGATCCATGCCCAGGACGCGGGCGCTCATGATGATGGCCAGCACGTTGATGGCGGGGCCGGAATACAGGAAGGTGCAGGCCGGGCCGAGGCCGGCCCCCATCTTGTAGATGCCATTGAACAGCGGCAGCACGGTGCAGGAGCAGACCGCCAGGATGGAGCCCGATACCGAGGCAACGGCGTAGGCCAGCACGGGGTTGGCATGCGGTCCAAGGTATTTCATGACCGAGGCCTGGCTGATGAAGATGGTGATGGCGCCGGCGATGAAAAAGGCCGGAACCAGGCAGAGCAGCACGTGCTCGCGAGCATACCACTTGACCAGATGCAGGGCTTCCATGGTCGCCTGGTCGAAGCGGGGCGTGCCCACCGGCAGGTAGTAGCAGCCGAGGAATACGAGGATCATGGTCAACAAGGTCTTCCATTCGTCTTTCCAGTTCATCGAGGCGGCTCCTGGTGTTGCTCCCTCCTGGGTAAAAGCCTGAGGGAAGAAGGGGGATGGTGAGTCAGACCGATCTCCCACGGTCAGGGAGACCGGGGGCGTCACCGTCACGGCTCAAGAACGCAGGAAATAGAGGCCGACGCCGAGGATCAAGACGGCCGCGATCTTCTTGACCACCCGAACGGCCCGGTGCATGCCCCTGGCATCGGCCAGCGCCTGCACCGTTCCGACCGAGATGCCGGCGATCAGAATCAGGATCGAGTGTCCAACGCCGTAGAAGAAGAGCAGGGTGCCGGCCCGAGGCACGCCCAGTTCGGGGACGAGACTGGCCAGTAGCATCAAGACTGGGCCCGAGCAAGGCATGGACACGAGGCCGAACAGGAACCCGAGCATCGTCACCCCGGCGATGCCGCCCCATTTCCCGGCCGGCAGGCTGACCACCGCCGGAATCTGGAACTCGAGCAGCAGGTGCAGGCCGAGGAAGAAGCAGATCGCGGCGATGACATAGCGCCAAGAGGGCCCGGTCAGATACGGGGCGACGGCGGCCGACACCGAGAACAGGACCGCCAGCTCGAGCGCGAAGCCCACGACGAAGAAGAAGCTGAACCCGGCTGCCCGCTTCCAGGCGCCTTCGCCCGGCGCATAGCCGCCGACCACGCCGATGATCAACGGGACCGTGGCCAGGACGCAGGGGTTGAGCGCGGTCAGCGCCCCGCCCACGAAGGCGGCCAGCGGGGCCAGCCAGGCCGAGGTGGCGATGAGCTCGGCGAGGCTCTGTTCGAGGGCGCCGAAATCCATGCCTATTCCTTCTTGACCACCACGCCCATCTTTTCGAACTGGGCGGTGATGTCTTCGAGGGAGAAGAATCCCTCGTGCCGGAAGACTTCGTTGCCATCAGCGTCGAAGAAGATCTGGGTCGGGATCATCCGGATGCCATACTGGCTGCCGGCCTCGCGGTCGGCCCAAACGTCGATGAAAACGATTTCGGCCTTCCCGGCGAAGCGAGCGGTCGCTTCCTCGAGCACTGGCTTCATCTTCTGGCAGGCCAGGCATTTGCCGGCCCCGAGATCGACCATTTTGGGCAGAGGCCGGGCCGGGGCAGGGGTAGCCGCGGGGCTGGCCGCGGCCGTCGGTGGGGGGGCGGAGGCCGCCGGCGCGGGAAACGAACCCGTGCCGGCATCTTCTGGAACAGGGGTACCAGCGGGGGCGGCCGGGGAATCGGCGGGGCCTTGGGCGAAGGCCGCCTCTCTGCTGCAAGAGCAGGGCGCCGCGTCGAACTGGAAGGCCCCAGAAACCAGGGCGAGGGCGATCAAACCCAGCAGACAAAAACGAACAAACCGAGGCATGAGTTTCTCCTTGGGGCAGATATGGGCAGGGGCGAACCGCGGGCTGATCAGCCCGTTGGCGTGGGAGCGTTTCTGTCAGGACTGCAGAAGCTTCTTGATCTCGTCGAGGGAGGGAACCTTGCCGGAGACCTTGACGGTGCCGTCGACGGCGAGGGCGGGGGTGACCATCACCCCGAAGCCCATGATTTCGTTGAGATTGGTGACCTTCACCAGTTCGTACGAGAGATTCAGCTCGTCAGCCGCCTGCTTGGCGAGTTCCGCGAGCTTGGTGCACTTGGCGCAACCAGTTCCCAGGATCTGAATCTTCATTGGGGTAGTCTCCTTTGCCTAGAGCGAATTTTTGTGGCTTTCGAAGGCCCGGTCGGCGCATTCGAAAAATTTCAGAATGCATGGGGTCTTAAGGAAATAAAAGGTCTTCAACCCTTCTTTCCACATGTCGACCAATCCATGTTGCTTCAGGATGAGCAGGTGCTTGCTCATGACCGGTTGCTGGCAGCCGAAGGCGGCGACCAGCTGGCAGACGCAAGTGGCTCCATGGCGATGCAAATGATCGAGAATTCGCAGACGCAGGGGGTGGGCCAGGGCGCCGGCGATGGCCGCCCGCCGTTGGAAGGTTTTCAACTCCGATTGCATATATTCCAATATTCCATTTTTGGAATTATAAGGCAAGGGTCGCCTGGGGGGCCTGGTATGGCGATGGCGCCGGCGCAAAAGTGTCATGCCTCCCAAGGTCTTGTCAGCAGGGTCGCTCCGGTGAAGAGGAATTCCGACGGGGCTGGGGAACCTGGTCTCCTGGGCGGCCGAAGGCGATGGCCCCCGCCCGCAATCGATGCCATGGGCATTCGCCAGGGTCAGGAGCCGGTCGCGCCCACGTTCGGCCCCCTGCTCGCCATGACGGCGTGGGCCTTCCAGACGTACGCCACGGTGGCTGCGAGTGGGTGGCCTTCGCGCGTATACCAGGGTCCGCCCGTGGGCCTTCCAGACGTAGCGCCACGGTGGTTGCGAGGGATGAGGGTGGGGGGTAGACTGGAGACCATCGACATCAAGGGAGGAATGCATGGAAATCAAATTCGGTACGTCCGGTTGGCGCGATATCATCGCCGATGGCTTCACGTTCCAGAATGTGCGCATCTGCACCCAGGCGATCGCCGATCATCTGAACGCCCACGGCAAGACCGGCGGGGTGGTCATCGGCAGCGACACCCGGTTCCTGTCCAGCCGGTTCATGGAGACGGCGGCCGAGGTGCTGGCCGCCAACGGCATCAAGAGCTACCTGTGCATTCGCGATACGCCGACGCCGGTCATCAGCCATGAGATCCTGCGGCGGAAGGCGGCGGGCGGGTTCAATTTCACGGCCAGCCACAATCCCCCCGAATACCAGGGCTTGAAGTTCAGTCCCGACTGGGGCGGCCCGGCCCTCCCCGAGACGACCGGCGACATCGAGCGGCGGGCCAATGCCTTGCTGAAGAACGGCCCGGCCCCCAAGACGATGCCCCTGGCCGAGGCCCTGCAGCAGGGGCGGGTCGAGAAGATCGACCCGATGGAGCCCTATCTGGCCACCTTGCGCGAGAAAGTGCGGCTCGAGGTCATCAAGAAGGCCGGCTTGAAGATCCTGGTCAACCCGCTCTACGGCACGGCGCGCGGCTACCTCGACCGCCTCCTGCGCGAAGCGGGCTGCCAGATCGAGGTCATGAACGACCATCTCGATCCCTATTTCGGGAACCAACCGCCCGAGCCCTCCGAAAGCCACATTCCCGACATGATCGCCCGCATGCGGGAAGGCGATTTCGATCTCGGCCTGGCTACCGACGGCGATGCCGACCGATTCGGCATTCTGGGCCGGGGCGGGAAGTTCTTCGAACCCAACCAGATCCTGGGCCTGATGCTCGACCACCTCAAGACCTCCCGGGGCTGGACCGGCGGCGTGGCCCGGTCGGTGGCCACCACCCATCTGATCGATGCCGTGGCCCAGCACCACGGCATCGAGGTGTTCGAGACCCCGGTCGGGTTCAAATACATCGGGGATCTGATCGCCAAGGACAAGATCCTGCTCGGGGGCGAAGAATCGGCCGGCTTGAGCATCAAGGGACATGTTCCCGAAAAAGATGGCATCATCGCGTGCCTGCTGGTCGCCGAGATGGTGGCGAGCCGCGGCCAGTCGCTCGACCAGCTCCTGGCCGATCTCTATCGCAAGGTCGGCACCTATGTCACGCGCCGGCTCAATTTCCGCCTGACCCCCGAACAGAAGCAACGAGCCGAGCAGAAGATCCGCGAGCCGTTCAAGGAAATCGCGGGGTTCAAAGTGGGGAATACAGTCAAGATCGACGGTACCAAGTTCCTGCTCGAGAATGGGGCCTGGGTGCTGTTGCGGTTCTCGGGCACCGAACCCGTCGTGCGCTACTACGCCGAGGCCCGCTCGCCCGAGGTGCTCGACGCCTTGTGCGCGTTCGGGGAGAAACTGCTGAAAGGCTGACTTGCCGAGCGAAGAGCGGGGGCGGGGAGCGGATTCCCGCCCCCGTTTCGTTGATCTGACTTGCTTAGATGCGGATTTTGAGTACATTTTTAGTATGACGATCAAACCGATCGATGTGAAGGCCACCGTGCTGGTCAACAACGAAGCCAGCCGGCTCCGCGAGGGTGCCAAAGCCCAGGAAGCGGGGCAGAGCCAGTATGCCGCCCAGAATCAGGCGGCCGACCTGCAGAAAGTCGAGACGGTGCGCGACACGCAGGCCACCGAGCACAAGAACATCCGCAAAGAAGACGAAGAGCACGAGAAAGGGAAGAGCCCCCCCGAGCCGAAGCCGCGTCAGCCCAAGAAAGAGGGCGAGACCGAAGAAGAGCCCGCCCCCCCCGTGAAAGACGGGGTGCGGGGCCGACTGATCGACGTCAAGGTGTGAGCCGCCGGCGGGTGCGGCGCCGGCCGGCGGTCATTCCTCGAGGCTCTGCACGTGCAGGATCGCCATCACCTCGCCGGGTTCCTCGGCTAGCTGCCCTCGTACGGTGACGAGCTGGCCTTCCGCCTGGCGCAAGCGTTCCCACAGGTCGGGATCGTGGCATTTCAATCGGTATTCTCGCAGGCGGAAGCCCTGCTCTTTGACCGCCAGAATGAGGAAAGGTTCGCCCCGGCTGGCCAGGGAAAATACTTTCGCGGTGGTCACCTCGCCGGTAAGGGTCGTCGAGGGGCTGGGTGAGCCGGCGCCCGCGGCGGCTTTGGCCCCTGTCGTGGCAGGCTGGTCCAGGCGGAATTCCCGGTACAGCCGCCGGCCGGCTTGCCGCAATTTCAGTTCTCCGGTCTCGCACAGGGAAAAGCTCAACTTTTGCAGATGAGGGTGGCCCACCAGCCGATGCTGGTGGGGCGTGGCGGCGCAGATGAAATCCACCGCCGCCAGAAAGGCGGCTTTTTCCACGCCCGGCACGACGGGGGCGGGTTCCCCTGCTCGGTGTTGATACTGGCTGATGAATTTCTGCAGGTCATCGATGGCTTCGAGAAACATCGTCCAAGCCTCGGCCCGAAGAGCGGTGCTCCGAAGCTGGTCGAGGATCGCCGGGAGCGGAAACATCGCGGACCTCCTGCCTAGAAGAACATGGCGAGCAGATGGCCGCCGGCGAAAGCGGCCGAAGACCTTCCGAAGATCGGGCCCTCTGCCGAAGAACATACCAGAGAGCATGTCATGATGGGAAGGCACCCGATCGAAATGCTTCCAGAACGCGCTGGGGGGACGTGGTCATCCTTCTGCCGAAGGAAGCCGCGTTCCCGCCTGGTCGGCTTCCTGCTCCTGTGCAATCTGATCGGGCTGCTCGCCGGCTCCCCGCCAGCCAATGCCGGCTTGGAAGACGAGGCTCGCATCCAGAACCGGGAGGGGGTGCGGCTCGCCCAGCAGGGGGACTGGCAGGGGGCGTTGGCCGCCCTCGAGGCCGCCTGCCGCCTCAATCCGTTCGACGACACGGCCCTGACCAACCTGGCCTGCACCCATAACAACATCGGGGTCTTCCTGGTCAAGGAACACCGGCATCGCGAGGCCATTCGGCATTTCCGGGCGGCGGCCGCCCAGAAACCTGAAGACATCCAGATCCGGCTCAATCTGCTGGCTGCCCTGATCGCCATTCGCGACCTGGAGGCGGCCGACCGGGAGGCCCGCGCCCTGCTGGTCATCCGCCCCGACGACCCGGATCTCCATCTGCAGGTCGCCCTGGCCCTGCAGAAGATGGAAGATGACGAAGCGGCGGTCGCCATCCTCGAGAAGGTTCTCGAAGCCCACCCACGGCACGGCGGCGCCCGCCTGGAAATGGCCCGCCTGCAGTACCGCCGCGGCAACTTCGCCGAAGCCCGGTTCCAGGTGAACCGCGCGCTCGAGATCGACCCCCGGCGGGCCGAGGCCCGCGACCTCCTGGCCCGCCTCAATGCCGAGGAACCCCTCGAATCGACCTTCGAGCAGGAGACCAGCCTCCATTTCGCCCTGACCTACCAGACCGTCTTCTCGCGCGAATGGGCGCGCGATCTGCTCGACCTCTTCGAAGAGGCCTACGAACGGGGGGGCGAGTTCCTCGGCGTGCGCCCGGCCCAGCGCGTGCAGGTCATCGTCTATGCGGCCCGCGACCTGCACAAGGCGCGATCCCTGCCCGAGTGGGCCGGCGGCGTCTATGACGGGAAGATCCGCCTGCCGGTGCCTTCCCTGACCGCGACCCCCGATCAATTGACTCCCGCCATCTCGCATGAATACTGCCACCATCTCGTCTTCGTCCTGACCCACGGCAACTGCCCGACCTGGCTGAACGAAGGTCTGGCCCAGATCATGGAGGGCGTCGACGCCCGGCGGGCCGAGCGTCTTCTGGCCGACGAGGAAGGTTCCCTCCGGTTGCGGCCCCTCGACGAGCTGGCTAGGCCCTTTTCGGCGGCTCCCGACCGGGAGACCGCCGAACGGCTGTATGCGCAGTCGCTGCTGATGGTGCAGCACCTGTTGCGGGAAAAAGGGCTGCCGGCGATGCGCGAACTCCTGGGCAACCTGGGGCGCCAGTGTTCGCTCGACGAGGCCGTCCGACTGGCCTACGAGGAGCCGTTGCCCGTCCTCCTGGAGGGGCTCAAAGAAGGAACATGAGGGCGGCGCGGGCGACCAGCTGCTGCACCCCTTCGATGATCAGCAGCAGGAACAACGGGCCCAGGTCGAGCGCCACCGCCCCCATCGGGATCACCACCCGGAACGGCCGGGCCAGGGCGTCGATCGCCCGGACATAGCCGCGCACCCAGGGGTGCCGGGGGGCGGGATCGATCCAGCTGAGGATCACCCGGCCCAGCACGGCCAGTTGCAGGATTCGCAGCAGATGGAGCAGCGTGGTGGCCAGTGACAGCATGGCGTCGCCTCGCGTCAGGGATGATCGCCGAACAAGGCGCGGCCGATGCGCACGATGGTCGCGCCTTCCTCGATGGCGATGGGGTAATCGTCGGTCATGCCCATCGACAGCTCCTGGGCGTGGTAGGCCGGGCCCTCGAGGTCGCGGCTGGCCCGGAACAGCTCGGCCAGCCGTCGGAACGCGCTCCGAACCGGGGCTTCCTCCGACACGAAGGGGGCCATCCCCATCAGGCCGCGCACATCGAGGTCGGGGTCGTTCCGCAAGCCGGCGATGACCGACAGAACTTCGTCCGGGGCGAACCCCTGCTTGGTCGGCTCGTCGGAAATGTGCACCTCGAGCAGGCAGGGGCAGCGTCGGCCGGTCTTGCGCGCCCACTGCCGCAGGGCGTCGAGCAGTTCGGGACGATCGACCGAGTGGATCAGTTCGACGATCGGGTAGACGTATTTGATCTTGTTGGTCTGCAGCGGGCCGATGAAATGCCAGCGGACCGGCCTGCCGGCCAGGGCGCGGGCCTTGTCGCGCAGAGCCTGGGGGCGGCTCTCGCCGCAGACGGTGTGCCCGGCGGCGAGCAGCTCGGCGATGGCGGCCGCCTCGACGGTCTTGCTGACGGCGACGAGCTGGATGGTCGCCGGGTCGCGGCCGGCGGCGCGCGCCGCCTGAGCGATGCGATCCTGGACCGCGCGGAGTCGGTCAGCGATTCCCATGGGCCTTCATTCCTCCTTGCCGCGGCGCCCCGGGCGCGCGCGACCCTCCCATCATACGGGATCGGGGTGGGCGTTGCCAAGCGGTCGCCTGACGAGGGCCGACGAGGGCTCGCTGACAGGCGCCAGGGGGCCTGGGCTGGTCGCCGGCGGGTTCGCTGGCGGCTGGCCGGGCCAGACACCATCCGATCGCCGAGGTCGGCGGTCACTCTCCCGGCAGGGTGCGGAGCCGCAGCAGATTGACGCTGTAGGGAATCACCGGCAGGCGGTCGAGGCCGTCTCGGGCCCAGTGCACCTGGATGCCGTCGGGGGGGGAATGCTGGATCCAGCGCTGCAGATTGCCTTCCAGGGTCGCCCCCTGGATCTGCAGGCGGACCGGATACCGGCCGAGGACACCGGTGGGTTCGACCGGGTTGCCGCTGCCGGCGCGCTTCGACCAGGAGCCGTACCAGCCCGCTCCCGGCTTGTAGATCACGCCGTTGACCAGCCAGTAGCTGGCGGCTTCGGCGAAACCGGGATCGTCCCCCTTCTCGAAGATGACCTTCTCGAGATCGGTGGTGGACAGGCCGACCCCTTCCCCCGCGATCAGGAAGACGTGGAAATGGGCATCGGGGTTGAGCGAGCCGGTGAGGTAGATGTGGCGAGGCGTGACGATGACCAGATCGCCGCCGACATCGCCCCGCAGGTAGATCGAGGACTCGGCGAACAGGATCCGCGCCCCTTTCAGCACCGCGCTGTCGAGATTGTTGCGGTCGTTGTATTTCGGGGCGGTCGACAGCACGATGCAGGCGTCTTCTTCGACATCCTGCTCGGGCAGCACCGAGGTCGGGCCGAAGTAGGTCTCGGAATAGGCCTGATGCTGGCCGGGATGGAAGTCGACGTCCATCGGCTCGCCGCGCAGGAAGCCCTTGCCGTTGGCATCGATGTAGATGCCCTGCTGGCGGGCGAAGGCGCGCAAGGCCCGGAAGTCGGGCCGCCAGGACTGGCGGAACCCGATCCCGGGCTGGGTGTCGCGATCGATGAACCACTCGGGGGGCGGCTCGCCTTCGCGGCTGTCGGCAGCGACCTGCATGCGGCGGCTCGAATGCAGGGCCAGGACGGCATCGGGCGTCTGGATCTTGGGCCGGCCGTTGGTGCGCCGGTAGAGATAGAGGGCGGTCTGGAGGGGGCCCCAGAAGGTGTGGGAATCGACCACGATCGGGGTCTGGCAGTACAGCGGCCCGCGGCAGGGCGAGACCCCATCGCGTTGCCAGGTCCGCCCGTAGTTGCCGGCCATCGCGGGCTGGCCGGCGGGGGGCTGGAAGGGGTCCTTCCCCTCGGGCATGAACATCTTGTACAGCAGGCCCGGCGCATGGCAGATGCCGGTGGGGGTCACTTCGCCCTTCTGGAAGAGGGTCGCATTGGCGGAGACGAACTTCTCCAGCCCGCCCGCGCGATTGATCCAGGGCTGCAGCGGCAAGCCGTAGTAATGCTGGTTGAGACTGTTGACCACGGCGAACTGGCGTACCAGGTGGCTGACCGCCGCCACCCCGGTCGAGCGGAAGCGGAACCGGCCGGCGCGTCCCTCGGCGGTCACCGAGAACAGCAGTCCTTCGTCGAGAAACGCGGTCTCGGGCCGGTCGATCTCGGGAATGTGCTTGATCTGGACGATGCGGAACGCCGTGTCGCCCCGCAGGCCTCCTTTCAGCCAGGTATCGGTCTGGATCTGCTCGGCGAACGCGCGCTGGAGGCTTTCCGGCGTTTCGGGCGAGGGGAAGGTGCGGGCCAGGATCTCGTGCATGCTCTGGACGGCCAGCTGGACCCCGCTCTCGGCTGCCAGAGCGGCTTGCATCTGGGCCACCCGCTCGCGGGCGAGGTCGCGGTCGGCCAGATAGACGCGCACTGCCAGAGACAGCAGCAGCAGCAGAGTGAACCCGACCATCACCAGGATGGGGAAGGTCGAATCCCGCATCAGTGCCGGCAGTTTCATAGGTTCCTCAGGAAGATGGTGCGCGTGAACACGCGCGAGGCTTCCGGATCGGTGGGCAGAGCGATCTTCAGACTGATCTGCAGCAGACCGGGGCCGAGCCGCTCGAAGCTGCCGGCCTGCAGCCCTGCGATCAGCGGGTTGTCCAGGTCGCCCAGCGGGCGGGCCAGCGGCACACCGGCCGCGTCTCGCACCACGTGGAGCAAGGCATTGTCGCGGAAGACGAAGCCTTCCTCGACGAGGGAGGGCGGGAGAGACCCGCTCGGGGTCGCGCGCCGGAAGAAGCATTCCTTCCCCGCGCCGGTGAACGGTTCGGAGAGAGTGACGGCGTTCTCGAGGTCGCGACCGATCAGATCGAGGATCTGCTCGATCCGCTGCAGGGTGGCGGCCTGGGCCTGGGCGGCTTTCATGTCGCGCGAGGACAGGAAGAAGAAGAAGATCGACGCGCCCCCGGCGATGGCCAGGAAGAAGACGAACAGCCCCATCTCCCAGAATTCGAAGCCGCCGCGCGCTCGGCGGCGCCCTGGCCACGACGGCCTTCCCGTCGGGCCGCGGTCGGCATGGGGCAGGTGGGCGGGGCGGATCATGGTCGCGACCTTCCGACCAGGGTTTCCAGGGTCAGATACTTCCGGAAGATGGGCAGGCCCCAGCGCACCTGCGCCCTGACCAGGGTCATGCCCGCCGATTCAAGGTGAGGTTGATATTCGACGCTGCCTTCCAGGGACATGCTCTCGCCCCCCGGAATGGGCGTGAATGGTTGGTTGGGCAGAGCGCCGGTCACCGGCCGGGCCAGCGCTTCGGCCATCAGGTTGCCGAGCGCCACCGCGGCGCGCTGGTGTTCATCCGAATCCCAGGCGGGAATGGCCTGGATCGACCACAGTTGCACGAACGGCCACAGGAAGAAGGTCAGGATGCCGATATACAGCAACCACTCGAAGGTGGTCCGACCTTGCTCCTTCATGCTCCTCCTCCGCAGGGGGCGGTTGGATCTCCTCAGTGACCGAGGGCGGCGTACTCCTCGAGTTCCTTGACGTAGCGTTCGGCCATGGTCAGCTTTTCTTCGTCCTTGGTGGCCAGCATGTAGTTGCGCCAGGTGGCGATGGCCTCCTGGTGCTGCCCCAGCCGCTCGTAGATGATCGCCAGATTGTAGAGCGCCTTGTCGAGGTAGGGATCCTCGCGCAGGGCGGCGCGGTAGGCGTCGATCGCCTCGTCGTAGCGCCGCTCGCTGTCGAGCAGGCAGGCGAGGTTGTAGAGGGCCTGCGTGTTGCGCGGGTAGATGTTGAGGATATCCTGGTAGGCGCGGATGGCGCCATCGATGTCCTGGTTCTGGTAGAGCCGATAGGCGGCCGTCAGCTTCTGCGACAAGGCGGAAGGAGCCACCGGCATGGCCTTGACCGTCTTGCGATAGAGCGGTCTGGCTTCGGGCAGACCGGCCCGATACTGCGCATAGTAGTGCTGCACCTTCTTGACGTAGTTGCGGGTTTCGCGGAAGGGCGGCACGCCGCGATACTGCTCCACGCGGCCGGGGCCGGCGTTGTAGGCGGCCAGCGCGTGTTCGAGGTTGCCCTCGAACCGGTCGAGCATCATCCGCAGGTAGCGGGCGCCTCCCTTGATGTTCTCGAAGGGGTCGAACGGATCGAAACAGCCGACCAGCCGGGCCGTCGACGGGATCAGTTGCATCAGGCCCTGGGCCCCTTTCGAGGAGACCGCCGACGGATCGAAGTCGGATTCGACTTTGACGACCGACTTGATGAGATAGGGATCCAGGCCGAACATGCGGGCCGCCTGGTTGATATAGGTGCTGAAGGTCTCATCGTTGGGCAGCAGGATCTTCTGAGGGGCCATCTCGGTCAGGATCTGCAGGGTCCCGCCGCCGGAGGTGGGAATGTCGGGATCGGCCCGGTCCTTCTTGGTGGTGACAACGATCTTGTACTTTTTGTTGGGCGGGTTGTCCGTCAGGAAGAGGCGGCCCTTCTCGTCGCGATAGGAATAGATGGCCCCGTGGGCTACCCCGTTCCCGATGAGCAGAAGGCAGAGCATGGCAAGAGCGGTTCGGCGTCCCAACGTCGTTCCTCCCTAGAAGGTTCCGGAGAGTGCAGTCCATTCCCCCTATCGACGGGTTTCGCGGGTTTGCTTAGCGATGAACCTCCAGAAAACGCATCGGGCACCGTGACGGTGCCCGATCGAATGGCCTGGTGATGGGCGGCAACCGCTGGAGTTGCCGAGCGGAGCCGCCGGGAACAGGGAAAGCGTCGTATCGACCGCCTTTCAGCGGCTCGGACTGACGAGGCTCTCCCAGCTCAGCACGCAGGTGGTGAAATGCCACTTCTCGTCGTCGGACGTGTCCTTCCCGCCCAGGAGGGCACCGGCGATCTTCTCGCACAGCCAGCATTCCCGTTTCTGGGTCTGGTAGACCTTCAGCACCTGAAGGATGTCGGTGGCAGGGTCGGTGGTGGGCACCAGAGTCAGTCTGGGCTTCTCGACAGGCGCTTCAGCGGCTTTGGTCGACTCGGAGGAAATGTGCACGTCCTGCAGGGGTTGGGCAATAGTCATGGGAACCTCGCTGGCGGGGGTAGGGTTGGGGGTAGCAGAAAAGTGGGGCCATCATAGCGGATGCATCGATCCTTGGCAACCATCTGATCGACTTTTTTCCCTTGCGCTGATGAGGGTTTGGCGGGATGTCCTAGTGCCCTGATCAGGCGAAGACACAAACCGACGATTTTTTCCGTGCCCTCGGCCTTTTCCTGGTAATGGGCAGGGTCGAATCGTTTCATTCCTGGGATTCAGGAAATTTCTCGATCATTCTGGGGGGGGAGCCCGTCTTCGAATCGGCGTAGCGCCTCGGCCAATTGCATCTCCAGATGCTGGCGGATGGCGCCTTTGGCTTTGGCCAGCAGGCGATGGCGGGCGGGCAGGATGGTGAGACCCTCCCGTTCCGGCGCATCGGCGGCCACCACTTGCTGCTGCTGTTCGAGAAAAGCTTTCAGGTCGATCACGGTTCACCTCCGCAGGGGTTTTCCCATACATCGGGCTCCGTGATCGATCCGTTGAGGGAAAAAGGAAGATCCCCGGCCTGCTGCGGAGAGAACGAAGAGAACGCGCCTCATGCCTTGCCGGCGCCGCGGGCGCTGATGCACTCGGTACTTGGGGCACCGCTCCGTACCGACGGGGGGAAGGGTCAGGCGGAGCGGTCAGCGGGCGTGTGGGGCAGGCTCGCCAGCAGATCGAGAATCTGCCGATGGAGGTCGCCATCGGCGGTGGCCAGCAATCCCGCTTCATGATGGGGCCGGGCCGGGTCGTAGACGAACGGGCGCCCGCGCTGATCGGTGACCATGCCGCCGGCTTCGGTGAACAGCAGCTCTGGGGCGGCGAGATCCCAGGCTTTGGTCGAATTCGAATCGTTGAGGTAGAAATGCGCTTCGCCGGCGGCGATGGCCATCAGTTTCAACCCGACGCTGCCGCGGGCCAACTGTTGCTTCGAGCCCAGACGAGCGGCCAGTTGCAGGGCCCGAGCGCTCGGGTGGGAGCGGCTCAGCGCCAGGATCGGCGGGCCCTGGCGAGCGGGGAGGCGAACGTGCTGCCAGGCCTGGTCGCCCTGGCGGGTATGGCAGCCGTGCCCGTGCACGCCCACCCACCATCGCTGGGCGGTCGGTTGGCAGATGATGCCCAGCTCCAGGCGACCGGCGCGGGCGGCACCGACCTGGATGGCGAACTCCCCGTTGCGCTTGATGAATTCTTTGGTGCCGTCGATCGGGTCGATGAACCACACCCGCTGCTCAGGCTGAGCCTGGCGATGCTGCAAGCCTTGCTCCTCGCTCAGGATGGCGTCGCCAGGAAAGGCCGCATGCAGCGCCTCGACCAGCAGCCGGTCGGCCAGCCGATCGGCCTGGGTGACGGGTTCCTGTCCGGGTTTGAAGGCGACGTCGAACCCCTGCTCGTAGATGGCCAGGATGGCCTGGCTGGCCGCCAGCACCGCCCCGACCGCGACCTCGAGATCGGGATGGGGAAAGGGCAGAGGGATCACGCCGAAGCGTGCTGGTCGAGCGCTACCTTGCGGATCCAGCCGTGGCGGTCCTCGATCTCGCCGTACTGGATGCCGCGCAACAGGTCATACAGCTTCTTGCTGACCGGGCCGACCTTGCGGCCGCCCACGACGTAGTCCTGGTCGCGGTAGCGGAGGCTGCCGACGGGCGAGATGCTGGCCGCCGTCCCGGAGCCGAAGATCTCGGTCACCGAGCCGGTGGTGATGCCGCCGATGACTTCATCGATGGGCAGCGGGCGTTCCTCGACCTTCAAACCCTGCTCGCGGGCCAGCACCAGCACGCTGTCGCGGGTGATGCCGGGCAGGATGCTGCCGTTGAGGGCAGGGGTGACCAGCCGATCGCCGAAGACGAAGAAGATGTTCATGGCGCCCACTTCCTCGACGAAGCGGTGCTCGGCGCCATCGAGCCACAGCACCTGGGCGCAGCCCTTTTCGCGCGCTACCCTACCGGCCAGCAGGCTGGCGGCGTAGTTGCCGCCCGTCTTCGCTTCGCCGGTGCCCCCGCGCGCGGCCCGCGTGTATTCATCCGAGACGTAGAGGCTGATCGGGTTGAACCCTTCGGCGTAGTAGGGGCCGACCGGGCTCAGAATGACGCAATAGGTGTAGGCCGAGGAGGCCCGCACGCCAAGCGTGGTGTCGCAGGCGAACATGAACGGCCGGATGTAGAGCGAAGCGCCGGTCGAGGCGGCCGGAACCCACCGTTCCTCGAGGCGGACCAGCGTTTCGATGCTTTCAAGGAAATCGAATTCCGGAATGGCCGGCATGCACATGCGGGCGGCCGATCGGTTGAACCGCTTGGCATTCATCTCGGGGCGGAAGAGGTTGATCTCTCCTTTCTTGGTGCGGAAGGCCTTGAGCCCCTCGAAGATCTCCTGGGCATAGTGCAGCACGATGGTGGACGGCTCCATCTGGAACGGAGCCAGTTTCTTGATCACGGGATTATGCCAGCCATCGACCTCGGTGTAGTTCATGACGAACATGCGGTCGGTGAACAGCTTGCAGAAGCCCAGTTCGTTGGGATTGGTAAAGAGCGGCTTCAATTCGTTCTTCTTCAAAGGATGAATCTCGATCTTCATCTCAGCCATTCCTTTCCTGGCGCGTCGTTGGCCCGGCCCTGGTCGGCCGATCGGGACCCATTATACGCCCCCCCTTTCCGACCATGCAACCGGCATGACCCTCGGAAGTCTTGATCCGGGGCGGGCGTGGGCCGAGCCGCGCGGCCGCCGGGGAGAGCGCCGTGTTTCCCCGCCGCAAGCGCGGTGCTTCAGCCGGGCAGAATCGCGGTGCGGATGGCCACCAGCTCGCGCAGCAGGCGCTCGAGGCGATCGAGGGGCAGGATGTTCTCGGCATCGGACGGCGAGCGGGCCGGCTCGGGGTGCACTTCGAGAAAGAGGCCGTCGACGCAGCCGGTGGCCATGGCGGCGCGGGCCAGGTGGGGGATGAATTCGCGCTGGCCGCCCGTCTTGTCGCCGGCCCCGCCCGGCAGTTGCAGGGAATGGGTGGCATCGAAGACGACCGCGTCGGCCCAGCCCTTCATCACGGGGAAGCTGCGCATGTCGACGACGAGGTTGCCGTAGCCGAAGGTGGTGCCGCGTTCGGTGAGCAGGACCCGCGTGGCGGGCGCGGCAGCCCGCACCTTGTCGACGATGTGACGGGTATCCCAGGGCGAGAGGAACTGGCCTTTCTTGACGTTGACCAGCGGGGCGGCCCGCGCGGCCGCCTCGACCAGGTCGGTCTGGCGGCACAGGAAGGCGGGAATCTGCAGGATGTCGCAGATCTCGGCGGCGGCGGCGGCCTGGTCAGGCAGATGGACGTCGGTCAGCAGGGGCAGGCCCAGGCCTTCCCGCACTTCGCGCAGGATGGCGAGGCCCTCGGTCAGGCCGGGGCCGCGGAAGCCCTTGCCCGAGGTGCGATTGGCCTTGTCGAAGCTGGCTTTGAAGACGACGGGCAGGCCCAGGCGGCTCGTGATCTCCTTGACCGTGGCCGCGATGGCCAGGGTTTCGGCCCGATCCTGGATGACGCAGGGGCCGGCGATCACGAAGAACGGGCCACGCCCGGTCAGGTCGGTCAGCGCCAGCGTCATTGCGGCCTCCGATCGGCGGCCAGCGCGGCACCGCCGGGATCGGTGGGGCTGAGCGAGGCGGCCGTCAGCGGCCCGGGGGCCGCCTCAGGCGAGGCAGGAAGACGGCCGAGGAGGTCGGTCGCCGCCGGTGCCGGCGCGGGCTCCGACCGGCTGGCACAAGTTGAGCCGGCTCCTTGGCTGGCGTTGGCCGAAGGGCTGCCAACGGGGCCGGCATGGGTTGGTCCAGCCGCGGCCGACATGGTCAGGGGCTGCCGAGGAGCGGTTTGATGGAAACGAAATAGCATGGCTGGGTCTCTTATCGTAGGTATCAGGGATAGCGGCCGGCGGCGCGGGCCGCGGCCGCCTCGAAGAATCCGAGGAACAGCGGGTGGGGGTGCAGCGGTCGGGATTTGAACTCGGGATGGAACTGGCAGGCCAGGAAGAAGGGGTGTCCGGGCAGCTCGATCATCTCGACCAGCTGCTGGTCGGGACTGGTGCCCGAGAAGACCAGCCCTTTGCGGGCCAGCCGGGCGCGAAACTCGTTGTTGACCTCGTAACGATGCCGGTGGCGTTCGTAGACCAGCGAGGTTTTGTAGAGCCGCTCGGCCAGGGTCTTTTCGACGATACGGCAGGGGTAGGCGCCCAGGCGCATGGTGCCGCCCTTGACCACGCCGGTCTGGTCGGGCAGCAGGCTGATGACGGGGGCGGGGGTGGCCGGGTCGAACTCGGTCGAGTTGGCTTCAGGCAGGCCGGCCACATGGCGGGCGAACTCGATGACCGCGCATTGCATGCCCAGGCAGAGGCCGAGGAAGGGCAGGCCGTGCTCCCGGCAGAACCGGATGGCGGCGATCTTCCCTTCGATGCCCCGGTCGCCGAACCCGCCCGGCACGACGACGCCGTCGAGATCGGCGAGGTGCTTCTCGGGCGGGTCCTTCTCGAGCTGCTCGGCGGCCACCCAGACCACCTCGCAGCCGATCTCATGCGGCAGCGAGGCGTGCGTGAGCGCCTCCAGCACGCTGAGGTAGGCATCGGCCACCTTGACATACTTGCCGACCAGGCCGATGCGGGCCCGGCGGGCCTTGCGCTGCCGGAACTGCCCGACCACCTGTTTCCAGGGCTCCAGATCGGGCGGCGGGGCGTCGAGGCCGAGCCGGCGCAGCACCCGGGTGGCCAGACCCTGTTCCCCCATCAGCAACGGGATCTCATACAGGCAATCGGCGTCGCGGGCCTCGAGCACGCTGTCTTTGTCGATGTCGCAGAACAGCGAGATCTTGGCGCGGGCCTCGGGCGTCAGCGCTTTCTGGGTGCGGCAGACGATGATGTCGGGGGCGAGGCCGATGGCTCGCATCTCGCGCACCGAATGCTGGGTCGGCTTGGTCTTCATCTCGCCGATCGCCTTGCTGAACGGGATGTAGGTGACATGGATGTAGCAGACGTTCTCGCGGCCCACATCGTTACGCATCTGGCGAATGGCCTCGAGGTAGGGCAGCCCCTCGATGTCGCCCACGGTGCCGCCGACCTCGACGATGGTGACGGTGGCGTCATTGATGCGCGCCACCCGCTCGATCGCTTCTTTGATCGTGTTGGTGACATGAGGGATGACCTGCACGGTGGCGCCGAGGTAGTCGCCCCGGCGCTCCTTGGCGATCACGGTGGAATAGACCTGCCCGGTGGTGACGCTGTTGTACTTGGTCAGGTTGACATCGATGAAGCGTTCGTAATGCCCGAGATCGAGGTCGGTCTCGGCCCCGTCCTCGGTGACGAACACCTCGCCATGCTGGTAGGGGCTCATGGTACCGGGATCGACGTTGAGGTAGGGGTCGCACTTCATGATGGTGACGTTGACTCCGCTGGCTTTCAGCAGAGCCCCCAGCGAGCTGGCGGTGATGCCCTTGCCCAGGGAACTCAGGACGCCGCCGGTGACGAAGACGTATCGCGACATGACGACAGGCTCCTTTGCAGAAAGAGGCGGACGCGTTCGAGGTCGGCGGGGGTGTCGACGCCGACCGAGTCGCGGCTGGCCTCGACCAGCCGGATGGGAATGCCATGATAGAGGGCCCGCAACTGCTCGAGGCTTTCGATGCGTTCGAGATCGGTGGCGGGCAGGTCGAGCAGGCGCAGCAGGGTGGCACGGCGGTAGCCGTAGACCCCGACGTGCTTGCGGGGCCGAAAGCCCTCGCGGCTGCGCGGATAAGGGATCAGGCTGCGCGAGAAGTAGAGCGCGTTGCCGGCCGCATCGGCCACCACTTTCACCGCGTTGGGGTTGGCCTCGTCTTCCGGTCGCAGCGGGAACCAGAGGGTGGCCATGCCCACGGCGGGATCGGCGAAGGCGGCCACCAGCCGGCGCAAGCCTTCCCCATCGACGAGGGGCTCGTCGCCCTGGATGTTGACGAACAGCTCGCCGGCGGTGCGGCGGGCGACTTCGCCGACCCGCGCCGTGCCCGACGGATGGCTGGGGTCGGTCAGCATGGCTTCGAGACCGGCGGCCTGCACCGCGGCGGCGATGCGCTCATGATCGGTGGCGACGATGACGCGGACGAACGCTCCGCTGGCCAGGGCCGACTCGGCGGTGCGCACCACCAGCGGTTTGCCGCCCAGGTCGGCCAGCATCTTCTCGGGCAGGCGGGTCGAGGCCAGCCGGGCCGGCACGACCCCGATGGCGGCGGGCAGGGCCGGCGGGGGAGGCGGCGCGGAGATGGCGTTCATGACGATTTCTGCAGAATGGCCGTGGTGGAATGGTGGCCGACGAGCGGAAAGACCTGCACGGTGCCGCCGTGCGACTCGACCCAGTCGGCGCCGACGATCGTGGCGCGGGTGTAATCGCCGCCTTTGACCAGCACCTTCGGCGTCAACCGCCGGATCAGCTCGAGCGGGGTGTCTTCGTCGAAGCCGATGACGAAGTCGACGGCCTCGAGGGCGGCCAGCACGGCGGCCCGATCGGCGAAGGTGTGGTAGGGGCGGGTCGGCCCTTTCAGGCGTCGCACCGAAGCATCGGAATTGAGCCCGACCACCAGCAGATCGCCCAGATTCCGGGCGGCGCGCAGCAGGGCGACATGTCCGGGGTGCAGCACGTCGAAGCAGCCGTTGGTGAACACGCTGCGGTAGGGGGTGAGGGCCAGCGCGAAGGTGGCGAGCTCGGACGAGGAAATGAGCTTGCCGGCGGGCAGACCGGGCCGGGCCTTCACCATCGCCGGCGACGAGGCCGGTTCATCGGTCTGGTCGGGGCGGGCGGGCGGGCGTGGGAACAGCTCCTCTTCGATGCCGCGACAGAGGCTATGGATCAGCAGCGCGTGCATCTCCTGAATGCGCGGGGTCTCCCGGGATGGCGCGCGCAGGGTCACCTCGGCCAAGGCGCCGGCCGGGGAATCGGCCGCCCCCGTCAGGGCGATGGTGCCCAGACCCAGCTCGCGGGCCGCCTCGAGGGCCCGCAGGACGTTGGGCGATTTTCCGGAGGTGGAGATGGCCACGACGACGTCGCCGGCCTGGCCCAGCCCCCGCACCTGCCGGGAGAAGACCTGCTCGAATCCGTAGTCATTGGCGATCGCGGTGAAGGTGGCGGTCGGGGTGGTCAGGGCGATGGCCGGCAGCGAGGCCCGGTCGTAGCCGAACCGGCCGACCAGCTCGCCGACGAGGTGCTCGGCATCGGCGGCCGAACCGCCGTTGCCCAGGGCCAGCACCTTGCGCCCGGCCCGCAGGGCGGCCGTCAGTCTGGCCAGGGCCTGCTCGAACGCCCTGGCCAGCTCGTCCAGGTCGTTGCCCAGCACGCGGCGGAGGGCCGCGGCGTCCTCGAGGAAGCGACAGGGCGGCATGGGGTTCCTCCGAGGGATCAGGTCTGGCCGTTGGCGTCGCGCGGCAGGGAAATGCGATCGAAGTGCGCGAGCACGCGGTCGGCGGTGGCGGTGGCGGTGCCCACGATGCCGACCACCACGCCGGCGGCGAGGTTGGCGATCTGGGCCGCCTCGGGCATGGCGCAGCCGCCGGCCAGGGCCAGGCCGAAGGTGGCGATGACGGTGTCGCCGGCGCCCGTGACGTCGAAGACTTCCAGGGCCTGGGTCGGGATGGTCACCGGCGGCCGCCCCTTCTCGAACAGGCTCATGCCGTGCTCGCCGCGCGTGATCAGCACGGCGTCGGTCTTGAACTGCTCGAGCAGGTCGGCCCCGCCGCGCAGCACGTCGTCCTCGGTCTCGAAGACGCGGCCCAGAGCGGCTTCCGCTTCCCGGGTGTTGGGAGTGATGAGCGAGGCCTTCTTGTACAAGGGAAAATTCTTGAGCTTGGGGTCGATCGCCACGAACTTGCCGGCCTTCTTGACCCGCTCGATGATCGGACCGAGCAGATCGCCGACGACGACGCCCTTGGCGTAGTCCGAGACGATCACGCCGTCCAGCTCGGGCAGCAATCGGAACAGATGGTCGAGGATGCCTTTCTGGCGCTGGTGGTCGATCGCCTCGGTCGATTCGCGGTCGATCCGGATCATCTGCTGGTTGGAGCCCAGAATGCGGGTCTTGACGGTGGTGCCGCGCCCCGAGTCGACGATCAGGCCGCCGGTGTCGATGCCTTCGGCCTGCAGCGTCTCCACGAGCCGCCGGCCCGGGGCGTCATCGCCGACCACGCCGAAGATGTGGGCCTGGGCTCCGAACGAACGCAGGTTCGATGCCACGTTGGCGGCGCCGCCGGCCCGCCAGGTCTCTCGCTTGATCTGCACGACGGGCACCGGGGCCTCCGGCGAGATGCGGTCGACCTTGCCCCACAGGTATTCGTCGAGCATGACGTCGCCGACCACGGCCAGCCGGTGCCCGGGGAATCTGGCGAGAAGGTTCTTCAGACGCGCGCGGTTCAAGGGGGGGAGCATGGGGGGAGGTCCTCCAGGAGGGCGAGGGTGATGAGGGGCACGAGCAGTTCGTGGTGGCCGGTCAGGTGGTAGCCTTGACCGACGCCCAGGCTGGGCCGTTTGACCACGTTGGTCATGGCGCGGTAATGGACGATCTGATCGGTGTTGATGGTGGTCATGCCGGCCAGGGTCCGGCCCAGGTTATGGGCTCGCGAGACGGCTTTCAGGAAGACCTCGGGCAGCAGCACCGCCGAGCCGAGGTTCCAGTAGACGCCCTGCTCGAGCTGCTCCACTTCTTCGCAGAAGATCTCGAAATCGCGGAAGGTGGTGGCGCCCAGGGTGGCTCCGTCGCACTCAGGATGCAGATGGATGAAGTCGGTGCCGATCGCCACGTGCACGGTGCACGGCACTCGGCGTCGACCGCATTGCCACAGCAGGCTGAGGTCGCGGTGGGGGAACCGTTCGGCATGGGCATTGATATAGTGGTAGAGGGCTTCCCCCAGGCCCTGGCCGGCCACCGCGCCGGCCCGGATCGCCTCGCTCATCCAGGCGCCGGTCTCTTCGACGCAGCCGAACCGGCCTGCCTTCAGCTCTTTGGCGACATCCTCGGACGTCTCGCCGAAGGCGGCCAGCTCGAAATCATGGATGGCCCCGGCGCCGTTCAAGGCCAGACCGGTCAGCCCGCCCCGCTCGAGCAGGGCGATCAGGTAGGGGGCCAGTCCGCATTTGATGACGTGGGCGCCCATGCCCAGCAAGACCGGTCGGCTGGCGCGGCGGGCCTCGACCATGGCCGCCACGATCTGGCGGAAGGTATTCCCGCAATGGATGCGGGGCAGACCGTCGATGAGGGGTTTGACCGAGTAGCCCGCCGCCGGCAGACGGCCGAAGTCGGCCAGCTTGACCAGGTTCTGGCGCTGGGCCATGGGGTAGGTGCTGAGACGTCGCTTCATGCCCATACGGCGGATGACGCCGCACTCTATCACCTCCCATGCAGGGAGTCAATGCGTCCGGCTCGCTCATTCGTTGACCGGGATGAGGGGCTCTGTTATAGTGGGGCCACTTGCCTGGATCGCCCTCCGACCCGGGTCGGGAGGCGCGTTCCCCTCGAGGAGGAAACTGCATGAAGTCTGCCACCATCCGCCTGGGGCTGCTCCTGTCGATCGCCTGCGGACTCGCCCTGCTGGTCGGCTGCGGGGGGCCCAAGACCCCGCCCCCACCCGAGAAGCTCAAGGTCGATCGCTTCACCACGCAGCAGGGCCTTCCCCACGACCACATCACGGCCCTGGTCAGCTTCGGAACCCAGGTCTGGGCCGGCACCAGAAATGGGCTGGCCCGCTTCGACGGCGTCAACTGGCAGGTGCACGTCACCAAGAATACCAATGCGCTCGGCTCGAACATCATCGAAAACCTGACCGTGGCCGACGGGGCCGTCTGGATCTCGACCGACAATGGCGTCACCCGCACCGACGGCACCAACTGGGCCAGCATCTTCACCGGCTCCCGAGCGCGGGCGGCCACCGCTCGGGGCAGCGAGATCGCCGTCGCGACCGCGCATGGGGTCGACTACACCACGGGCGGGTCCTTCATTTCCCTTTCGAAGGAGACGGCCGGGCTCGTCTACGATGAAGTCCAGGCCCTTTGCTACGATGCCAACGGCAAGCTCTGGGTCGGCACCCGGGCCGGCATGGCCCAGCTCAACGGCCAGGTCTTCCAGAACTTCACCGGTCCGGCCCAGCAACCGATGGGCACGTCGCTGATCGAGATCCCCCCCAATCCGCCCAATTGCCAGCTGGTGGGCAACAACATCAATGCGATCGTGCCCTACAAAGGCAAGCTGGCCATTGCCACCACGTCCGGGCTCACCATCACCGACATGGCCAACCAGTGGACCTCCTACACCAGTACCCACAAGAAGTGGGTGCAACGGGCCGGCAAGATCTTCGAAGAGCAGGCGCCGGGCAACAGCCCGTTGCCGGGGCCATCGATCACGGCCCTGGCGGTCGCTCCCAACGATGCGGCCTTGTTCGTCGGCACCAACAAGGGCCTGGCCATTCTGCAGGATGGCAAATGGCTGGAATTCGAGAATCGGTTGGCCACCGTGCCCTCTGGGGCCATCACCGCCCTGGTGATGCACGAGAAAGATCTGTGGGTCGGCACGCAGAGCGGTCTGTTCCGGATCATCAATCTCGCCTCCTTGCTTTCGGCCTCCTGAGGGGCAGTCCTTTCGACCCCTCGCGACGGCCGAAGCAGGGAGAAGGCCGCGGGGCGCCGGGGCCGACTCAGGGAATTCCCTGCTCAGGCCGATGGAAGAAGCATGAATATCTGGTTGCGCCTTCCCTGGTCAGCCGCCTGGGTGGTGGCTGGCGGAGCCCTGCTCAGTGCTGATGTGGCCACGGCTCTGGCCGGGCCTCCCTCGTCCGCTCCGGTCAGCGCCACTCGGGCTGCAGAGACCGGCTCTCTCGCCAGCGGGGCGGCGGCTCTCCTCGCCCAGATGCCACCGCAGGTGAGTTTCGCCTTGAAAACCCTCGGTTTTGGAGGCATCGCCGGGTGGGCCGTCGGCTATACCTTGAAGAAATTCGCCAAAGCGGCCGCCCTTCTGTTGGGCACGGTGATCATCGCCCTGCAGATCCTGGCGTATCACCACTTCGTCACCATCCATTGGGAGCAGATCCAGGCGGCGGTGCCGCCCGAAGAACTGCAGAACGTCTGGATCGGCCTGATGTCGATCGTGACCTACAATTTCCCCTTCGCCGGCGCTTTCGCGGTCGGGTTTTACCTGGGGTTCGCCAAGGGATAGACCCCGGTGAGAAAGCGACAGGGCGGGGATGATCCCCCGCCCTGCCGTGGCCGTCAGAAACGTCGCGTTGCCGTCTACTTCGGATAGATCTTCATGACGTTCTTGATTTCCATGGTGCCCGAAGAGATGGACACCCGGTGGGTGGTACCGTAGGCGACGACCTTCTGTCCGACGTAGGGTTTGAGCTTTTCGTACCATTCGTCGGAGAGGACGTCGAGGCCGCGGTCGCGCGGGCGCAGGCGGTCTTCTTTGAGATACAGCCGCTGGTTGTGCAAGAGCACCTTGCCGACCACGACTTCTTCTTGCGTCCAGATCTGGGGAGGTTCCTTCTCTTTGTCCTTCTTGCGCTTCCCTTTGCGTCGGCCTTTGCCGGTCCCGTCGTCGTGGTCGGGCTCGAGGTACTTGCGGGGGTTCTTGACCCGCTCGGCGCGGCGGGCGGTCCAGAGCAGGACGCCTTTCTCGGGAGGCGCGTTGGGGTCGGTCGCATCGTATTCCGTGGCGACGTTGCCCAGCAGATCGACCTCGATGACATTGCCATACTGGATGCTGGATTTATCGCGTCGGGTGCTGGCCTTCGGGAGATTGAAACTGACCCGATCGCCGACTTTGAGCGGAGCGGTGGCCGAAGCCGGGGAGACGACCTCGAGGACCCGCATCGACACGCGCCCGCGATAGAGAGATTCCACCTGGCCGATGGCTTTCACTTCCTCGGCATGGGCGGCAGCCACCATGGCGAGCAGGGCGAACAGGATCAGGCCCAGGATCAGAGGGTGGCGGGAACCAGGACAGGGTGCGATCATGGCGGTCTCCTTGCGGCGAGGTAGGTGAATGTGCTCTCGATTTTTAGCACACTCGCCCGCCGGATGCCAGGGGGCGGGCGAGGCACAAGATCATCAGAGAAATTCGGTGGGAACAGGGCTTTCCTCGAGTGGATCAGGGGTTGGGTTTCAGATGGGGCAAAAAAACAGCCGTTCGAGGTGCTGATCGAACGGCTGTTTTGAGCAACCATCGGGGCGACTGGACTCGAACCAGCGACCTTGTGGTCCCGAACCACACGCGCTACCAACTGCGCTACGCCCCGCAGGTGGTGAATATTCTAGCACACCGGGCGACTTCCAGCAAGCAGCAATTTTCTCGCCCCCGGCGCGAAGCCTGTGGAGCCCAGTCTTCGCGGTTCGTCCTTCGTGCAAAAACCACTCTGGAATGGTAGAATGAAAAGTCTATGAACGCGCTGGTGCCAGTCGCTCAACCTGGTGACAAGCTCAAGGCCATTTTCATGCTCGGCATGGCCGCGAATGTCTTCACCTTGAGCGGGTCGGTGCTCGGATTGATCGTCCTGGGCAAGACCGAATGGGTGGAAGGCTTCTGGACGCAAGCCTGGTATGCGCTGTGCCTGGCCCCCCTGTTCATGGGCGATGCGATCAACGCCTACGTGCTCGGTCGCATCCGGTTGGAAGGGGAACGCGGCTGGGACGACGTCCAGATCACGCCGGAAGGCCGTCTGGCCCTGGTCGGCTGGTTCCGGCTCTGGCGCACCCTCTCCTATCTGACGGCCGCCACCTTGGCCGGCGCCCTGCTGACCACGCTGGCCCCCGATCCCGCCATCGGCCGGGGGTTGTTCCTCCTGTTTCCGGTGCTGTTCCTGGTGCATGCGGTGCGCTGCCTTCACACCTTGCAGGCCTATGTGGCCCCGGTATTGCCGGCCTTCGGCGGTCGGGCGCTGGCCTGGCGGGCCGCTTCGCTGGCGGTGTTGTTCGGCGGCTGGTTGACCTGGCTGAGCCAACGGACCGGCCCCGTGACCGGTCTCGAACTGCTCGGCCATGGTATCATCTACTTCCTGCTCTGCGCCTGGCTGCAGCCGCTCCCCTCCAGATATTCCATCCTCCGCCCCGCCCAGTGCGCGCCCGACCTGGGAGTGACCCTCCTGCCGGAGGGCCTGGACAACCCCGCCGAGCGGCTGGCCATCCAGCAGGCTGGCGCCTGGTGGAAAGGGGAAGGGGGCTATGTGTCGTTGGGCTGTCTGCGGCTCCCGCTCCTCGAATTGCCGCTTTTCCAAGCTACCGGCGAAGCGCTGCTCTCGCCTGACCGCTCGTCTCTGCTGTTGCTGCTGATTTCCGAAGTCAAACCGCGAGTCCATCGGGCCCTCTATTCCCCGGTCGGCGATCGCGTCTACGTCACCACCGATTTCGGAGCGCCCGAGGCGCGCTTCCCTGACGAGATCGTCTATGAGACCCGGCCTGGCGATGAACCGCCGGCCGCTTTCCTGGCGCGGCACCTGCAGCGCAGTGCCCAGCGCGGGCAGGTGGAGGATCCGCCGTGGGCGTGGCTGGAAGCCATGACCATGCTGGTCCTGCAGTTCCTGGCCCGCCGTCGCCCTGACCGCGCGCCGACAGATGACACCTCGACCGATGGCTCGGCAGGAGGCTCTTCATGACCGGTGCCAGCCCCGGCCGCCTCGATCTGCGATTCAAGATCTTCCTGTTCCATCTGCTCCTGGTGTTCGTGGTCATGGCAGGAATGACCGCGGTCGAGCTGTCCCGCGATCGGGCAGAAGATCAGCGGCAACGGGAGGTCAAGACCCAGACCCTGCTCAAAACCCTGGAGGCGGTGGTCATTCCCCTCATCCTGCAACGGGACATCCCCCAGCTTGAAGCGGTGGTCCGGCGGCTCACCTCGCCTGACATCCCGGGCAATGACATCATCGGCGCCCGCATCACCGATGCGCGGGCCGACGAGATGGCCTATTCCCGCCAGACCCCGGGCGGCGGGCCCCTCCAGGACGGGGAGACCCCGCCCGCGCTCCGGATCTGCCCCCCTGGCGGCACCGAAGCCGTGGGCTTCCTGCATTTGACCTTCTCCACGGCCGAAGCCCGGGCGCGCCGATCGGCCATCATCGCGGGCAACCTCGCCCTGGCGCTGGTCGCCAGCGGGTTGGCCTTCCTCTGGTCCTGGGGACTGGCCTTCCTGGTGACCAGGCCTCTGCAGGTGCTGGCCACCGCGGTCGAGGCGGCCTCGCCCGAACAGCTGCGACCCGCCCCCGAGGTCGCCGGGCAGGACGAGATCGCCGTGCTCGTCGCCGCCTTCAATCGCATGACCCAGGCGGTCAATCTGCACCTCGACGAGCTGCGGCGCAAGAATGCCGAACTCGATCGCCGGGTCTATGAGCTGTCGACGCTCCATCAAGCCGGGCGGGCCATCAACTCGGTGCTCAATCCCGACCAGTTGTACGAATGCATCGTCGATACCACCATCTCGGTGCTGGGCGGAGTGAAGCGCTGCTCGCTGATGCTGGTCGATCGCCGGACCGACGAGTTCATCGTCAAGATCGCCAAGGGCCTCGACGTCGGCCAGCTGCCTCCCTCGCGGCGGGTGCCCATCGTCAACGGGGTGGCTGGCAAGGTCTACGCCACCGGCGAACCGAAGATCGTCAACGACCTGGCCCAGGACGACGATGCGCGGACATTGGCGGCCGCGCCGGTGGTGCGCAGTTCGCTCTGCTACCCCATCAAGAACAACGAGGAGGTCATCGGGGTCATCTCCGCCAGCAACAAGATCAATGGCGAGCCCTTCACCGCTCGTGATCTCAGCTTGATGGAGACCCTGGCCATGCAGGCCAGCATCGCCATCAAGAATGCCCGCCTCTATCAGGATCTCAACCGCAAGATCCTTGAGCTGAACACGCTGCATGAGGTCGGCAAGAGCCTCAACATGGTGCTCGATCTCGAGAAGCTTTTGGAGATGATCATCGACATGACGTCGCGGGTGCTGGGCGGGGTGCGCTCGAGTTCCCTGATGCTGTTCGATGAGGACTCCGGCCTGCTGCAGGTCAAGGTCCATCGCGGCATCCAGCCGGGCACGCCGCTCAAAGGGGTCGCCATCGGCGAAGGCATCGCCGGGAAGGTCTTCCAGCGCGGCGAACCGATGATGATCAACAATCCCGTCGGCGAAGCGGCGGCGGGGGATGGGGGGCCCCGCAGTTCGCTCTGCGTTCCCCTCAAGGTCAAGGACCATCCGGTCGGCGTCCTCTCGGTCTCCGACAAGCTGTCGGGCGAGAGTTTCGATGAGAACGACCTGTCGATGCTGATGACGCTCGCTTCCCAGATCGCCATCACGGTCAACAACGCCCAGCTCTATGAAGACCTCGAGGCCAGCTACCTGTCGGCGGTGCGGGCGCTGGCCAATTCCCTCGACGCCAAAGATGCCTACACCCGCGGTCACAGCGAGCGAGTGGCGCTCTACTCCCTGGAAATCGGACGGGTGATGAACCTGGATGCCGAACATCTGAAAACCCTGCAGATCGGCGCCCTGCTTCACGACATCGGCAAGATCGGCATCTCCGAAACCATCATCCAGAAAGCGACGCGCCTCACCGAAGAAGAGTACCAGCTCATCAAGACCCATCCGGTGCGAGGGGCCGCGATCATCGAGCCCGCCAAATTCCTCAAGGAAAAGGTGCCGCTCATCAAGTACCACCACGAACGGTACGATGGGAAAGGCTACCCCGAGGGGCTCAAAGGCGAGGCGATCCCCCTGATGGCCCGCATCATCTGCGTGGCCGATTCCTATGATGCCATGACCAGCAAACGGGCCTATCGCGATACGCTCGACCCCAAGGCCGCCGCCCAGGAATTGCTGCGATGCTCGGGGACCCAGTTCGATCCCAAGGTGGTGGCCGCCTTCCTCGAAGTGCTGGCCGACGAGAAGAAAATGCAGGCCATCGAACGGTACCGCTCAGCATGAACCGCGTCTGGAAAGTGCTCGAGGTCCCCGAGCAGGAGATCGAGGCCTTGCATGCGGCCACGGCCATTCCGCCCGTCCTGCTCAGGATCATGTGGAACCGCGGGCTGCGCGACCCCGAGGCCATCGAGCGGTTCTTCGAGCCGCGAGCGCGCTGCCTGACGTCGCCCTACCTGCTCGACGGCATTCCCGCCGCCGTCGACCGGATCCGCCGGGCCATCGAACGGGAGGAGAGCATTCGCGTCTATGGCGACCGCGACGTCGACGGGATCACCTCGACCGTCCTGATGGTCGAAACCCTGCGCGAGTTCAGCCGCAAGGTCGATTTCACCGTTCCCGTCATCGAAGATGGCTACGGGTTGAACCGGGACTACCTCGACGTCGCCCGGCGCGATGGGGTGAGCTTGATCATCACGGTCGATTGCGGCATCAGCAATCTCGAGGAGATCGAGTACGCCCGCTCTCTGGGCATCGATGTCATCGTCACCGACCATCACGAGCCGCCGCCCGTCCTGCCCAAGGCGGTGGCCATCATCGATCCCAAGTTGCCGGGGTCCCCCGCTGCCCAGCGGGACATCGCGGGGGTCGGGGTCGCGCAGAAACTGGCGCTGGCCCTGGTGCTGGCCCAGACCCGCGAGCTGTCTCGGCCGCTCATCGCCTTCGATTACGATGGCGCCGAAGTCGACGTCGTGCGCTTCACACCCCGCGAGGGCTTCACCCAGGTCCGCAACCTGCATCCGCAGACGCTGGCCCATGCCAACCTCCTCTTTTTCAGCCCTGAAGAGCGGCAAGCCCTGGCCGAAGTGATTCCGGGGGCGCGGGGCGGCACCCCGCTGTTCATCAGCAAGCTGGCGCGCACCTGCACCCCCGAGCATGGCGTGCCCGACAAGGCCACCATCGCCCGCGAGATGCTGATTCCCCCCGATTGTCAGGGGGCCCGGCGCTTGATCATCCTCTACCTCAAGTTCCTCGAAGCGGTCGATCCCCAGGTCAAAGCCCTCTGGCAGCGCTCGCTCGACATCCTGACCGTCGGCACCATCGCCGACATGGTTCCCCTGCGGGGCGAGAACCGCACGCTGGCCCAGATGGGGTTGAAATTCGCCAGCAACACCCGGCGCGGCGGCTTGCAGCAGTTGTACGCCCTGCTCGGCTGGAAGAAGAAGCGGCTCACCGAGCGCGACATCAGTTTCAACATCGCTCCCATTCTCAACTCGAGTGGGCGCCTGCGGTCGGCGGAACTGGCCATCCAGCTGCTGACCACCGATTCGCCGACGCGGGCGCAGGAGCTGGCGCAGGAGCTGTTCAACCTCAATCTCGAGCGCAAACGGCTGGGCGAGGAGTGCTACCGCGCGGTCAAGGAGCATCTGCTGGCCCAGAACGATGTCAACCAGGCCCGCATCCTTGTGGTCAACGCGCCCATGCCCAACCAGGGCGTGACCGGCATCGTCGCCACCCGGCTCATGCTCGATTTTTGCCGGCCGGTCATCGTCCTGCTCGAAGACCACGGCAAATACCTCGGTTCGGCCCGCAGCTATCGATCGATCAACATCATGAACGCCCTGCACACCTGCGGCCACCTGCTGGAAAAATACGGCGGGCATGTCGGCGCGGCCGGCCTGACGCTGCCCATGGACCGCATCGACGAATTCCGCCGGTGCCTGGCCGCGTATGCGGAAACCGCCATCACCGACGCCGAGCTGCAGAAGGAGTGGTTGATCGATGCGCCGTTGTCCATCGACCTGGTCGACGAGACCTTCATGGACGACCTCCTGCGATTCGCGCCCTTCGGCATCGACAACCCCCAGCCCCTCTTCCTGGCCCGCGGCGTGCCGTTCTATGAAGTGCGCAAGGTGGGCGAGACCAAGGCCCATCTGCGGTTCAAGTTCCGCAAGTCGTCGGGGAAGGCGATCTATGGCATCGGCTTCAACCTCGGGGGACTCCTCGAGCAGGATGTCGTGACCGACGGCACCTGCGATCTCGTCTTCACGGTCGAACCCAACGAATACAATGGGGTGCGCACGGCGCAGATCGTCGTGAGCGATGCCCTGTTCCCCCCGCAGGGGGGATGAGCATGCTACAATGACCGCGGCCCCGGCCGGGGGCCCGAACCGTATCTGGGAGAACCAGCGATGGATCCAGTCAACCTGCCCGCCCTGACCCGCTACGATTTCAGCCGCGTGCGCAACATGTGGGAGCCGCTCGTGCTCGAGGTGGTGGCTGGCCTGATCCAGCGCTGGGAGATGTGCGACTGCCAGGATTGCGTGCTCGATGTGACGGCGCTGGCGCTCAGCAGCCTGCCGGCGAAATACTGGGTGCTCGATAAATACGATGTCTTGACCACCCCCGACTCCTTCCTGACGGACGCGAATAACAAGCGCCTCGCCGAGGAATCGGTGCTGCGCGCGCTGCGCCTCGTTGAGAAGAACCCGCACCATTGACCGACGGTCAGCCCCGTTCCAGAGAAGGTATTCCCGGCGAATCGGCCCGACTCGCCACCGGGGCGGAGACGGACGAAAGAGCGGCGAATTGGTGCGGATCGGAGGGAAGCGCGCCTCCCCCTGCCGCCTCGATGAAGGACGATGCTCTCGGGGCCGAGATAGGCGGTACCGCCGGGGCGGCGATCGGCTCTGGACGGCCTGGTCGTGGGACGGGCGCTTACGCGGCAGGGACGGCGTGGAACGTCTGGTCCTGGGGGATCTGGCTGGTGGGGTTGGGCGGGTTCGGGCTCTGGCTGGGCTGGCCCTTGTGGGCCCCCGACGGCACCCTCATCTGGCGGGATGTGCCGCAGATGGTGGTGCCCAATCTGGCCTTCCAGGGGCAGGTCTGGCGCGGCGTGACCGGGCCTTTCATCCACATGGGGCGGGGCCCGGGCATGCCCTTCCTCGGGGATCCGCAGACCGCTGGCTGGTATCCCGGCAGCTGGCTGGCGGCTCTGGCCGGGCCCGATCTCGGGTTCCGCCTGCATCAATGGATGCATCTGGTCTGGTTGGGCCTCGGCTTCGGTCTGCTGGGGCGGCGCCGCGGGGGATCGCCCTTCTCGGGGCTGCTGGCCGGTCTGATCGCCATGGCGGCCACGCCCCATCTGCATGGCCTGGAGTGGCTGCATATCACCGCCGGGGTGGCCTGGGTCCCCTGGTCGCTGCTGGCTGCCGAGCGCGGCTATCCCCGGCTCCAGGCGATCTGTCTGGTGCTGATGATCGCCAGCGGTCACGCCTACCTGTGGGTGATGGCGCCTGTCGTGGCGCTGGCCGGAATGATGCTTCTCCCGCGCGCCGCACGGTGGGCCGGGCTGCAGAGCGTGCTGGCCGTGCCGCTGGTGACGTTGCCGGTCTGGGCGGGCTACCTGCAGGTGGCCGGTCAATTCGCCCCGCATGGGTTCAGCGAGAGCGAAGCCGCGCCCATCACGGCCTTCGAACCCCAGCACCTGCTGGGGTTCGTCATGCCGCGCGCCTTGCGCGACTTCCAATTCATCGGGACCGACGGCGTGAGGCAGACCTTCCGGCAATGGGGCGATTTCGGCTGGGCCCGGCAGGCCTATGTCGGGATCCTGCCGCTGGGACTGGCCATCTGGGGGCTCTGGCATCGCGGCAAGTGGCGGCGGGCGGTCGGGTGCCTGGTCGGCGGCGGGCTGCTGCTCAGCCTGGGCCTGTCATGGGCAGCGGTGCGCTGGCCGGCGCTCGGTCGCCATGTGCATCATCCGGCCAGCTTCATCCAATTGACGAGTTGGGGCCTGCTGCTGCTGGCGGCGTCGGGCTTCCAGGTGGTCAGCCGCGGCCGACGGCGGCCGCTTCCCTGGAGCCGGGCCGCGCTGTACAGCCTGCTTCCCCTCGTGGGGGCGGCCCTCCATCGGGAAGCGGCCAATGCGGCCCTGGATGGGAATTTCCACCCCTTGTGGAATTTCGCCTGGCAGGTGGGATGGGTGGCCTGGCTGCTGGGCAGCCTGGCCCTGGTCGGGATCTTCGGCTGGGCTCACCGGTCGTGGCAGCGGAGAACGGGGAGCAAGGCGGGAGGCCAACCGCCATCTTCGGCTGGCCAGCCCTGGTTTTGGCTGGACACCGCGGGGGATCTGGGAGTGAGCCTGCTGTGGTCCGGTCTCCTGCTGGGCCTGGTCATCTGCGATGCCGGCTGGCACAGCCGGCCCAGCGTGCCGCGCAGCCTGCCGACCTCGGCATTGCCGCCCCGTTTGCTGGCCAGTCTCGAGCCGGGGCGTCTGGCGGTCGATCCACGGCTGGAAGAGCTGGTCCGGCGGCCGCCGGCCTGGGGTTCATCCGAGGAGCTGGCGGCGGCCTACGGATTTCTGGCCCGGGTCGCCCTGCCGGCCATCGAGGTGCCGAACGGGTTCGACTACCTGGGCGACTACAATCCGCCTTTCGCTCATCCCGGGCGGCGCGCGTTCCTGGACTGGTTGTTCGGGGGCCCGGTTGTCCCAGGCAGCGATCGGTTGCCGCTCTCGATCGATCAGATCAAGGAGCGGGCGTCGCGGCTGGGGGTGCGGTATCTGGTCACTCACCGCCAGGTGGCGGGGGTGCCCCCCTTGACAACGCTGGCCTTCCAGAAGGTCTGGCAGGTCCATCTCTACGATCTCGGGCCGGCGCCGGCTGGCACGATCATGAGCCGTCAGGCGTTCCAGCGGCTCCAGAAGGAAGTTGCCGTGGCGGCCGGCTCGCCTTTTGCCGCCGAACAGATCACCAGCGAAGTGGTGTTGAGGCCGGGCTGGGTGCAGATCCGGGTGCCGGCGCCTCTGGGGAAAGGGTGGGGGGTGTTCTGGCCGATTCTGCCCCTTCCAGGATGGGAACCGACCGCCGCGAATGACCCGCGGCCAGTGCGGGGAGAGCGGTTCGGCTGGTGGATTCCCCTGGAAGATCGATCGCAGGCAGAGCTGGTCTACCTTCCCCCAGGTCTGGCCTGGTTGGTGGTCGGAGCCGTGGTCGGGGGAATCCTGCTGTGGCAGGCGGGGCGAGGGCGAACCGTCGAGGTCGCCCGCGCACCAACCACTCTCGTGGCGTCGTCGCCAACCGATGGCCAAGGCAAGCCCATCTGAGTTCGGGGAGAGGAGCGGGACGAGCCCACGCCCCGCTCCTGTTGCCTGACACGGTAGGAGCAGCAAGCCAGCGGGCTCTGCCCCTGATCTTGCGGGTGCCCCCGTCGGGAATGACAGGGTACCACCAGCCCTTCCGAGGTCGGACTGGCCGGCCTCGGGGAGGGCCGTGGCGGGGCGGCTGGGGCCGGAAGGCTCAGCCCAGCTTGTGGGCTTTGAAGATCTCCTGCAGGGCGGTCGTGGCGGCCTGGCGAACCTCGCGGCTCTGATCGCGCTCGGCTTTCTTGAGGGCGACGATGGCCCGGATGTCGCGGAGCAGGCCCAGCGATTCGGCCGCGGTGCGGCGCACCGAGCTGGCCCGGTCGCCGAGCAGCTGGATGAGGGCATCGACCACCTTGTCCGAGCCGATGCGGCCGAGGATGCGGGCGATGTTCTCGCGCAGGTGATTGTGCCGGTCGGTCAGCAGGCGCAGCAGGCGCTGGATCAGGGCTTCATCGCCAATCCGGATCAGCAGGTCGCAGGCATGGCGGCGGATCCGTTCCTCCGAATGTTTGAGAGCCTCGATGAGGACCGGGTAGGCGCGGCTCTGGAAGCTGACGATGGCTTCGCTGCAGGCCAGGGGCACCAGCGGCGATGGATCGTCGAAGCGCGCCAGCAACGGCATGATCGCCTGGGGATCGCCGATGTGGGCCAGGGCGCTGGCGGCGCGTTCCCGCACCACTTCCGAGGCGTCCTCGAGGGCTTTGATCAGATGCGGCAGGGCGACGCGGTCCTTGCGCTGGCCGAGCATCTCGGCGGCGGTGCTGCGCACGGTCTGCGCCTTGTCGGACAGGCAGCGGATGAGGATATCGGGCACCCGGGCGTCGGCCATCGCCGCCAGGGCCTTGACGGCGATCTGCCGCACCAGCTCGGAGTTGTCGTGAGTGGTCTTCTCGAGGAACTCGACGGCAGCGGTGTCTTTGAGTTCGCCGAGCACCTCAGCCGCCTTGGCGCGGACCGCTTCCTGGGCATCTTTGAGGGCTTCGATGGCGGGCTGCACGGCGGCGGTGGTGCCGATCTTGCCGATGGCCTGGATGGCGGCGGAGCGCACTTTGTCCGAGGCGTCCTTGACCAGTTGCGACAGGGTGCGGATGGCCCGGGGATCGCGGGTCTCGCCCAGAACGGTGGCGATGGCCACCCGAACCGATTCGGCCGGGTGCGACGCCGAGAGGATCAGCTTTTCTACCAGTTTGCGGCTCTTGCTGGAGATGAGCTGCTTCGAGAGCAGGTCGACCGGGATCTGGTACTCGGGTTTCTTGAGGATGTCGATCAAAGCGTCCAGGGCGCCATCGGTCTGGATGCCGCCCAGGGCCTCGACGCACCACTGCCGGGCGGCGGGGTCGCCCTCGGCGAAGAAGCCCATGATGACCGGAATGGCCTTGTCGTTGCCCACCTTGGCGAACAGGCGGGCCACGTTGAGCTTGATCAACTGCAGGATCTGGGTGCTGCATTCGATGATCCGCTTGTCGGGAATGCCGGCCAGCTTCTTCAGGTCTTTGTCGGTCAGGGTATCGCGGGCGATCTTGATCAGCAGCGAGAACGCCCGTTCGTCATCCATCTGGGCCAGGGCCTGGGCGATGGAGAACTGCGCCCAGGCGTAGCCTTCCTTCAGCACGACGGAGATCGGGTTCTCCTCGGTCAGGTGCTTGTCGATGGCCAGCAGGCTGTCGGCCACGCCGCGCCGCAGCTGGGCATCGGCGGTTTCGAGCACGCGCAGGAGCGGGAAGATGGCGCGGATGCTGCCGATGCGGCCGAGGACCCGCACGAGGGAGGCGACGACGGCCGGCGGTTCGGTGGTCAGGGCCCGGGTCAAGGGCTCCACCGCGGTTTCCTGCAGCTCGCAGAGGGCCCATTCGGCCTTGGCCACGATCTGTTCGTCCTGTTCGGCGAGGGACTTGATCAAGGGCGTGATGGCTTTGGCGCCTTTGATCAGGCCGAGGGCTTCGATGGCATGGAGGCGGACATCCCGTTCGGAGTCGGTGAGCTTATGGACGAGCGGGTCGATGGCCAAAGGATTGCCGATCTTGCCGATGGCTTTGGCCGCCGAGATCTTGACCTCGGGTTCGGGGGCATCGAGGAAGGGGATCAGGTTGCCGGCGGTCGACTTCTCGCCGATCTCGCCGAGGGCTTCGATGGCCTTGTGGCGCAAGACCGGATCATTGCGGTCGAGGATGGCCAGGACCCATTTGCTGGCCTTGGGCGAGCGGATCTTGGCGAACGCCTCGAGGGTGAGCTGGGTGAGCCGGGCGTTGAAGGTCTGGCTGAGATTGAGCAGGGGCTCGACCGCTTTTTCGCTGCCGATCTCGCCGAGGGCCCAGATGATCTTCTCCTTGATCTGCGGATTGCTGACCTGGAAGATGTCGATCAGGCTGTCGACGGCGTTGCTGTTCTTGATCTGGCCGAGGGCCTGGATGGTGGCGAGGCGGATGCGTTCGTTGTCCTCGCCGAGCACCACGAGCAGCTGATCGCAGGCGGTGGTCGAGCCGATCTTGCCCAGGGCTTCGATGGCCTTCAAGCGGACCTCGAAGTCCATGTCCTTCAGCATGGGCAGCACGAGGCCGACCGATTGCGGATCGCGGATATTGCCGATGGCCTCGCAGGCAATGTAGCGGAGGTCGTGGTTGCGGCTCTTGAGGAAGGCGGAGACGGCCCGCAAGGCGGAGACGGCGCCGATCTTGCCCAGGGCTTCCAGGGCGACGTACCGCAGATCGTCATTGTCCTCTTCGAGGAGCTTGATCAGCGGGGCCACCGCCTCTTCCGATTTGAGGCAGCCCAAAGAGCGGGCGGCGATGAACTTCAAAGAGGCATCCGGCGAAGACAGGCACTGGATCAACGGCTGGACCGCCTCGGGGGCCCCTCGCTCGCCGAGGTGCTCGGCGGCTACTTCCCGGATATCTTTGACCTCGTCGGACAGGAAGCGGATGAAGTCAGGCACCGTCTCGGGCAGGTTGAGGTCTTTGATGGCGAGGACGAGGGAATAGCGTTCGTCGGGGTCTTTCGATTCGGCCAGACGTTGCCGCAGGTCGGCCAGTTGCTGCTGGGGAGTGAGGGGCGGCGGCTCTTCCTCGAGGGGAGCGGCCTGGGAGGTGGCGACGAACTCCTGGTAGGTGGCGGGCTCACCGGTGTCGGGGGCGGGTTCGCCGCTGGGCTCTGAGGTGGTCGTTCCTTCGAGATCGAAGGAAACGGTGGTTTCCTGGTCTTCCTCGAGGCGAGAGACGGCGGGGCCGCGGCGCTCGGTGGCGGCAGCGGGAGGTGCCTTGGGGGCCGGGGCCTTGCCTTCGATGCCCATGATCAGGCCGGCCAGTTCTTCATCGACCTCGACCGCCTCCTCGCTGCTCGGGGAGGCGGGGGCGCTGGCGGCAGGCGCGGCAGGGGTTTCCTCGATCACGATGGGTTCCAGATCGGGGGTCGGGGGTTGGGGCGCCGCTCTGGTCGGTCGGGTGGGCGCCGCTTTGGTCGTAGAAGCGGTCGAGGGGCTGGTCGCTCCGGGTTTCAGCATGAACTGGGCCAGGACGTCGTCATCCTGGCTGCTGGTCGTGGGAGCGGGGGTGGGCGATTCGGCCAGCGAGGCATCCAGTTCCCCGAACTCGAAGGTCGAGCTTTCCGTCGAGGTGCTTCCGAGGTCGAAGGTGATTTCTTCGGTCACCATGGCCGCCGCTGGCGGCGGGGCCGATTCGGGGGCGGCTGGCCTGGTCGGGGCGGCGGCTGGCTTGACCGGACCGGCCGCGGCGGCTGGGGGGGGCGCCGGCGGGGGAGCGGCCGGCGGTTCGGCGGCGGGTTCCGAGGTGAGATCCCCGAGATCGAACGCTGGCGAGGGAGGCTCGGCAGGGGTGGCCGTCGTCGGTCTGGCCGGCGGCGGTGGCGCCGCAGGGGAGGCGGCCGCGGGCCTGGCCGGCGATGCCGGCGCGGTGGGAGAGGAGGCGTCGAGGTCGAGGTCGATGGACGGGGCGGTGGCGCCCAGATCGAGATTCGGGGCCGGTCCGCCGAGATCGAGATCGAGCGTGCCGCCGGGGGTGGATTCGCCCAGATCGAGGGAAAGGGGAGCGGGACCAGAGGAGGCGGGAGTGCCTGGATCGAGGTTCAGGCCGATCCCGCCGGCTTCGGGTTTGGCGGTGTCCAGGCCGAGGTCGAGATCGAATCCACCCGGGGTCTGGCTCGGAGATGGCTGACCCAGATCGAAGGAGCCGAAATCAGGAGCCGCCGCGCCGCCGCTGGCGGTTCCCGCGTCGAGGTTGAGGTCGAGGTCCAGAGTCCCAGGAGGGGCGCCCTTGCTGCCAGAGCCGGTGTCGGACAGGTCGAGCGAGAGGTCGAGTTCGAGCGGGGCCCGCTCGAGAGGGCTCTGCAGCCCATCTCCCTGCGTGGGCAGGGACATGCCGCACATATTGCAGAATTTGTTGTCGCTCTCGTTTTCGAATCCACATCCGGGACACTGCATACGGACCTCCGACTGCACCCGTTCCGGGCCGCGAAATTATGGCTCAAGATAGCAGAAGATGAACGATTTGTCTTGGGTCTTCAACATCAGGCGACCACCCCGCGACAAGACAGAACCTCCCTTTCCCGGGAAAGGGCGCTCTCTATCCGTCGGTCGTTCCGGTCGGTTTGTCCAGGGGGGAGGGGGAGGGATTCATCCGTTGCTCTCGCGCACGGCGGGGAAGGCCTCGAGAATGGCCGGGCGCAGGTCGGTCAGATCGCCGTCGGCGAGATGCTGCTGGACGAAGGAAACGACGGCGCGCCGCTCGAGCCGGGGAATCAGCCGTCGGATGGGCACCACCGCGCCGGGGCGCAGGCTGAATTCTTCCAGGCCGATGCCGAGCAGGGTCAGGAACCCGGCGGGATCGCTGGCCATCTCGCCGCAGATGCCGACGGTGATCCCTTCCCCCTTGGCCACCGAAACGCCGTAGAACAACAGGCGCAGGAAGGGCAGGCAGAGCGGATGGGCGTGGGCGTTGAGCCGCTCGTTCGTGCGGTCCATGGCGTAGAAGAACTGCAGCAGATCGTTGGTGCCCAGGCTGATATAGCGGGTGCGGCGGGCGATCTGTTCCATCATGAAGATGGCGGAAGGGACTTCGACCATGATGCCCCATTCGGGGGCCTGCGCCGGCTGCACTTCATCGAGGGCACGCTGGAAGAGGGCGTCGATGCCGTCGAGTTCGGCGGGCGTCGACACCATGGGGAAGATGATGCGCGTCGGGGAATGCGCGCCGGCGCGCACCATGGCCCGGACATGGGGCAGCAGGAGATCGGGGCGGGACAGGGCGAACCGGATCGACCGGAACCCCATGGCCGGATTGGCTTCATGGGGAAAGGGGATGTATTTGACCGGTTTGTCCGAGCCGATGTCGATGGTGCGCAGGACGGTCATCGCGCGGCCGGCGGCGGTCACCTGCCGGTAGATGTTCTCCTGGAAGGCCTCGGAGGGCAGGTCGATGCTCTCCATGAACAGGAATTCGCTGCGGAACAGGCCGATGCGGTCGATCTGCAGCCGTTCGAGGCAAGGCAGTTCCTCGACGCGGGCGATGTTGACGCCGAGCCGGAGGGGCACGCCGTCGGCGGTGACATGCGATTGCGGCAGGTCGGGGCCGCCGGCCGGGGCGGTGGGGCTCGTCGTCGCGCCCGCCGTCACGGTGAGGTCGGGGTGCAGAATGACCAGGCCCTCCTGGCGGGTGTCGAGGTGGATCAGATCGCCGGTGCGCGCCACCCGGGACAGATCGCCCAGGCCGAACACCGAGGGGATGCCGAGGGCGTTGGCCAGGATGGCCACATGCGAGGTGGCGCCGCCGGAATCGAGGCAGATGCCTTCGAGACGCCCCTTGGCGAACTCGAGCAGTTCGGAGGGGGTGATCTCGGCGGCGATCAGGATGAAGGGCTCGTTGCCGATCTCCTTGAGGGGGCCTTCCAGCCCCATGAGGTGCCGCAGGATGCGATCGCCGACATCCTTGATGTCGATGGCGCGCTCCCGCAGGTAGGGGTCGGGGATGAGGGCGAAGGCGGCGTGCAGGGCATCGACGGTCTCGCGCACGATGCTCTCGACGTTGACCTTCTCGGCCTTCAGCTTGCGGACCATCTGGGGTTTGAACTGGGGATCGGTCAGCATCAGCAGATGCGACTCGAAAATGGCCGCATACTTGGCGCCGTGCTTGTCGAGGGCTTCCTTCTGGGCGGCCAGGATGTCCCGGCGGGTCAGTTCGATGGCGTGTTCGAGCCGCTCCAGCTCGCGATCGATCTGCTCGGGCGGCACGAAGACCTTCTTCACCTCGATCCGTCGCTTGAAGACGTAGGCCCGGCCCGTGCAGACGCCTTTGGAGCCGACGATGCCGGTCAGGCGGGTTGGGGAATGCTCTGGTCTGTCCACGCGTGGTGCCGGCCCGGGAGAGCCTAGGCCTCCTCCTCGCCGAAGCGGCTCTCGATCAGGTTGGAAATGGCCTGCACGGCGGCTTCTTCATCCTTCCCTTCGGCGATGATGGTCACGACGTTGCCCGGTCCGGCCGCCAGCATCATGACGCCCAGGATGCTCTTGGCGTTGACCTCGGTGTCCTCCTTCGCCAGCTGCACGTCGGATTCGAAGGTGCTGGCCAGCTTGACGAGAAGGGCGGCGGGCCGGGCATGCAGGCCGAACTTGTTGGTGATGGGGACTTCTTTGCGTTTCATGCGGAAACCCTCAGATCAGAATACCCCAGTGGTAGAGGACCAGGGCGCTCAACATCAGCAGGAAGGAGATCATCAGCACGTCGATCTTGGCGCGGTAGGCGAGGGCGGCCAGCCCGACCAGCACGGCCGCGCCGACCCCCTGGACGAGCTTCTCCCCGAGGAAGAACCATTCCATCGGCAGATAGGTGATGAGGAAGGGTGTGTGGAGATTGACGTGGTTGGGAATGAGGTAGCATAGCAGGGCCACGGTGGCGTAGCGCAGGGCGAGCCGCGCTCGCTGGATCTGGAACCGCCGCAGCAGCCGGATGACATCGGTGCCCAACCGGTAGCCCCAGAACACTCCCTGAAAGCGAAAGTACAAATGTGGTATGTTGTACAAAGCCAGGAAGATGATCGGTGTGGCCAGGTAGTTGTGGAAGGCCAGGGCCAGAGCGACGGCCGCCACGAACGGCCGCCAGGCCCCCCAGAAGAAGCCGTCGCCGATGGCGGCGCAGGCCGTCATCAATCCCTCCTTGGTGTCGTGGATGATGTCTTCGGTGATCTCGCCGCGGGCCAGCCGCTCTTCCAGCTCCAGGGTCACGCCCATGACGATCGAGGCGAAGTAGGGGTTGGTGTTGAAATACTCCATGTGCCGGGCGTAGGCGGCCTCGCGGGCGGGACCTTCGGGATGGATGCGGTCCAGGCCCGGCTGGATGGCGTAGAGGAACCCCATGTTCATCATGCCCTTGTAGTTCCATGAGGCCTGCAGGAAGAAGCTCCTGAAGGCCACCTGCAGGAGGAGCCATCGGTCAAGCTGCCCCATCGGCGGTGCGGGTGAAGTACCAGCCCGCCGCGAGGGCGAGCGGCAGAGCCAGCCAGATCGACGCCGGCAGAACAGTGAAGAGGGCGAGGCCGGCGAGGAAGGCGCGGAACTCGCGCTGGCTCAGCACGCACATGCTGGCCAGCACGGCGAACCCCACCGCCGGCAGCAATCCCTGGATGACGATGAAGCCGGTGTTCTGGGCGAAATTCAGCGATTTGGTGAAGTAGCGCAGGGGTTCGACTCCCAGCCAGGTCACGAAGAAGCAGAACAGGAAGGCCTTGGTGAAGGTGGCTACACCCCCCAGCGTGTGGCCGAAGGCCGGGGCCCAGGCCTTGCCGTCCTCCAGCTGTCGTTCGACCCAGTGGTTGATCGAGGTATTGACCCGGCGCACGAACATATCGAGCGAGCGGCCGAGCAGGCCCAGGGCCACCGACAGCAGCAGAGCGACCGTCGAGCAGACCTCCCGTTCGACGTAGCTGTCGTAGCGGTGGCCGGCCAGGAAGCCGAGGGCCACCGACAGCACCGACGCCAGGGCCGCATCGGGGGGCACGTTCATGCCCAGCGGCAGTTGTTCGATCCAGACCAGTTGCAGGATGGCGCCGACGACCAGCCCCAATTTCAGTCCGGCTGCCGTCTGATTGACGGCCAGCCCCAGGAACAGCCCGGTCAGGGGGGCGGCGACGATCGGTTGCGAGACCATGAACTGCCAGGTCGCGGTCGAGTCGAGGTCGACCACCCCGCCGATCAGGGCGACGATGAACGCGGTCCACAGTCCTTCACCCATGGTCCGGGTCCTCGCCGAGCGTGAAGGTGAACCGCAGGCCGGCCCGTCCTTCGCGGTCGATCCGGAGCTGGACCAGGAAGACCAGGACCAGGGCCTGGAAGATGGGGGTCGCCTTGCCTTCCAGCATGATCTCGGTGAGCAGCGGGGAATACCACACCGTGACCGGACGATCGATGGTGAGGCGGGTGCCGGCCAGGGCCAGGGCTCCGCGTTCCGGGGGCGGGCCGCCGGGGCGGGGGCCCCAGCGCAAGGTGCTGATACCGCAGACCTCGCCGACGCTCAGGCCGTCCAGGTCGGTCAGGCCGACCTCGGGAACGGTCAGGGCGAAGGGATGACCGTTGGGCGAGGCCAGGCTGGCGAGGGGCAGGCGCAGGCCGTAGGACAGCTCGAGCGGGCGGGGTTCCGGGTTGACCAGTTCGAGGTCGAGGGTCAACCGGCATTGTTGATCGTCGAGTCGGAAGGTCTTGGTCAGCTCGAGGTGGCGGTCGCCGTCGGGGAGCGGCAGGGGCGCCCGCAGGGCGAACCGCACACCCAGCGCGTGCGGGTCCTCGAACGTCTCGGTGGCGAACCGCCGGTGTCGCAGCGTGGCCAGCACGGGCATCTGCCGGTGCAGCAGGTGGTCGAGGGTCGCGCCGGGGGCCAGGATCAGGTCTTCGAACGGCAGGACGGTCTCGGCGGGGGCGTCGCCGGGAGCGCCTTCCTCGGGCCAGGGGTTCATGATCGCCAACGGATCGAACCCGGTCTGGCGGTCCTCCCAGGCGGAGAGCGTGGCGCCCACCGGTCTGGCCAGCACCCACTGGGTGAGGGTCGACACCACCACCTCCTCCTGGCCGTCCAGGTCGAAGTCGGTGTGGGTGATCGACCGCAAGGGGCGACGGGCTTTCTTCAACGCGAGCGTTTCGGCCCGGGTGGCTGCGGCCTTGGCGTGGAGGCGGAGGCCGGGCAGGTAGGCGCCACCGAACCAGCCGTACCAGTAGGGGCAGGCGGTCTGGGAGATCCAGAGCTGGTGCAGGAGGTCGGGTGGGGGGTGGGGAAGGTCATGGACGGCCTGGCTGGCCGCCAGCATCCGCTTGTGGATGAGATTCACCTCCGGGTACCGCACCAGGAAATGTCGTGGGAAACCGGCCCGGGTCTGATCGCGGCGGAGGGCCGGCGGCAAGGACCAGCGCATGATCTCGGGGTAGCTGGTGGTCGGCAGGTAGGCCAGCCCCCCGGGGGAGACGGCCTCCCAGGCTTCGGCGAGCGTGACCCACGGCAACGGTCCGGTGGCGGCTTCGCTGGCCTGGTCGAGGAAGCCCCGCAGCCAGCCCTGCTCATGCACGCGCGGCCAGGTACCGGGCCAGGCCCCGAACTTCTCGAGGTCGTCGGCGAACACCCACACCGAGCCCGGATGGGTGACGGCCCGGTTGTGCAGAATCTGGAGAGCCTGCTCGGGTTCGGCATACGGCAGCAGGTAGCGCAATCCCTTGGAGATGGGGAAGATGCCGAGGGGCGAGCCCTGATCTTCGGTGAGCCAGGGGCGGTCGAGCCGGTCTTCCGAGAACCCGACCTGGAGGAACCCGTGCTCATCGAGCAGGGTATACTGGTAGCCGGCTTCGGCCAAATCGTGGGCCAGCGCGGGTTCCCAGAATCGTTCGGCCAGCCAGGCGCCGCGCGGCGACACGCCGAACGCCTTGTGCAGCCGGGTACGGAGGGCGGTCAGCTGACCGTGCCGGTCGACGGCGGGAATCAGCGGCAGCAGGGCTTCATGGTAGGCGCCGCCCAGCAGTTCGACCTGCCCGCGCTCGACCATGGTGCCGATCAGCTCGACCAGCTCGGGGTCGAGACGCTCGAGGCGGTCGAGGAGACTGCCGCTCAGATGGAGGGTGAACCGCAGGGCGGGACGCGCCGCCAGCTCGGTGAGGACGGGCCGGTAGGCGGTCAGGATCACCTGGCGGACCACCGCGTCGGGATTGGCGACGGGCTGGTGCGCATGCAGGACGAAGGCGAAGTGCAGCGGGCGGCTCACGGCTTGGCTTTCCACGAGGAATCGAGATCCTTCAGGGCATCGCGGGGCGAGACGTCGCCATTGAGGATCCGCATCAGGGTATCGGTCAGGGCCTGGTACAGCTGGCTGCATTGCTGGTGGCTGTCCATGGCGTTGCCCGCCTGCAGTTGGAGGATGAAGGGGCGCAGGAAGGGATCGTTCCGCAGTTCCGGGTCGGAGAACAACGATTTGCGGGCGGGAATGCCGTAATTGATCTTGGACAAGGTGGCTTCGACCGGCTTCGAGCAGAGGAACCGGATGAAGCGGACGGCGGCCTCTTTATGGCGGCACCCCTTCGGAACGATCAGACTCTGGACGCCGACGGGGGTGTGCCGTCCGGCCGGGCCCTGCGGCAGCTCGATCACGCCCAGCAGGTCCGAGCGGTCTTTGAAGGCGGGCCCGGCCAGGGCCACCCGGATCGACCACGGGCCGTTGAGGATCATGCTGACCTGGCCGCTGCGGAAACTCTGCATCATCAGCTCGTAGGCATTCGAGCGCAGATTGACCGGCGGAACGGCCTTTTCGGTCTCCTTGAGATCGAGCAGGAACTGGATCGCCTTCAGGGTCTGATCGGTCGACAGATGCAGGACCCCGTCACCGGTGAAATACCGACCGCCGAAGGCGAACAGGAAGGGTTCGAACCACCAGGCATCGGGGTTCAAAAAAAAGCCGTAGCGCCCTTTTCCGGGGTCGGTCAACTGACGGGCGGCGGCTCGGAAGCTGTCATAATCGGTCGGCGGCTCGAGGCCGGCTTCTTTCAGATGGGCCTTGTTGTAGAACAGCGCCAGGCAATCCACCGACTGCGGGAGACCCCAGACCTTGCCGTCGATCGTCACCACCTGGCGAGCCAGCGGCACCAGGTCGTCGAGATCCTCGCTGAGGAGCCCGGGGTCGAGTTCCTCGACCAGGCCGGCCTTGACAAAATCGGCCACCCAGAAGCGATCGCAGCGGAAGATGTCGGGCGCCACCCCGGCCTTCATGCCCTGCTCGAACTTGCTGCGGGCTTCATAGAAGGGCACTTTCTCGACGAGAACCTGAATATCGGGGTTCTGGTCGGTGAATTCCTTGATCAGGGGAGGCAGCACCTCGGATTCGAGGGTGCCCATGGTGTTCCAGAACGTGAGCTTGGCCCGCCCGCCTTCGGTGGCGGGGGCCGCCTTCTTCGAGCAACCGGTGGCGATGATGGCCAGCGCGAGCGCCAGAGCCAGCAATCCCAGGGGGGAAAGCGGGGCCGCCCGCCCGCCATCAACGGGGGCGAAGGGGAGGGCCCGATCCCAGGCTGGGGGGGAAGGGGTCGCGGGGGTGGCGGATGGCGCGTTCCCGCGGACCTGGCTCATAGGGCGAGTCTCCCGATGGCGATGGACAGGCGTTCCATCAATGGTCGTCCCGGCGGGGGAGGCGATCGGTCGTTTTCTCGTCGAACAGGTGGAAGCGCGACAGAGGGATGTGGGCGGTGCATTCCTGCCCGACCTCGACCTTGACGGTGGGGTCGACCCGGGCGTTGATGGTGTGACCCAGAGCGGTGAGGTACAGGTAGGTCTCGGCACCCATCGGTTCGATCAGATCGACGCGGCAGGGCACGGCCAGCGAAGGGGGAGCGCCGGCCGGAGGGTTGACCAGGATGTGCTCGGGCCGGATGCCCAGGATCAGGGCGTCGCTGGCGAGCGGGGTGGTGAACAGCTCGGCGAGCGGCACGGTCCAGGTGAGGGAGGGGCCGCCGTCTTTGCCGGGAAGCTGGAGGCCCTGGTCGGTGCGGGTGACTTTGAGGAGGTTCATCGGAGGCGATCCGATGAAGGTGGCGACGAAGGTGTTGGCTGGCCGGGCGTAGATGATGCCGGGTTCGTCATACTGCTGGATGACGCCGTTGTGGAGGAGGACGATGCGGTCGGCCATGGTCATGGCCTCGACCTGGTCGTGGGTGACATAGACGAAGGTGGTCTGCAGGCGCTGGTGCAGCTTCTTGATCTCGGCCCGCATCTGGACGCGGAGCTTGGCGTCGAGGTTGGAGAGGGGCTCATCCATCAGGAAGACCTTGGGTTCGCGGACGATGGCGCGACCGAGGGCGACCCGCTGGCGCTGGCCGCCCGACAACTGCTTGGGCAGCCGGTCGAGGAGATTGGCGAGCCCGAGGATGGCGGCCGCCTCATTCACCCGCTTGTCGATCTCGGCTTGGGGGAAATGACGCAACTGCAAGCCGAACGACATGTTCTCGCGCACGTTCATGTGCGGGTAGAGGGCGTAGTTCTGGAAGACCATCGCGATATCGCGGTCCTTGGGGGGCAGGTGATTGACCACCGTGTCGCCGATCAGGATCTCCCCCGAGGTGATATCCTCGAGGCCGGCGATCATGCGCAGGCTGGTGGACTTGCCGCACCCCGAGGGGCCGACCAGAACCACGAATTCTTTATCCTTGATGTGCAGGTCGATGCCTTTGACGGTAGCCGCCGGGACTCCCTCGTAGTGTTTGACGACTTTGCGGAACGTGATCGAAGCCATGGTCTCCCTCGTTCTATAGAATCTCTTCCAATGGGATGGGCTCGTTCTGGGGGGTGGGTTGGAAGACGGGCCGGTGGCCCGCCGCGATGATGCTCTGGAAATGCCGGCGATCTTCGTCGTCGAGGTGGAGGGCCTCGAAGATCTCGGCCTTGCCAGGGCGGGCATGCAGCCCGCCCACATTCAGGATCTCGGGGGCCAGGCCGCCTTGCAGGCAGGCCCAGGCGTCTTTCGGCGAGGCGACCAGCACGAGACTGTCGTGGGGCAGGGCCTGATCGCTGCCGAGGGCGGCCGGGGTACGGAAATCGATCTCGACGTCGCTGGGGACGGCCAGGCGCATCATCTCCTGGCGCATGGGGTCGCCCGCCACCCGGTCGTTGGCCACGATGATGGACTGGGTGCCCAGGTGAGGCAGCCATCCGACGATGACCTGGCCATGGACAAGGCGGTCATCGATCCGGAGGAATCTGATCGGAGTTCCCACGTGGTCGGCCTTTCTGCCGGCGCTCACTTCGGGCGCCGCGCGCGTTCTGCGAAGAAATCCTTGAGGTCGATGATGCCTTTGATTCCGCCGCCGTGGACCTTGCGGGCGAGGCTCACCAGGTCGAGATGGCTGCGCTGACTGACGGCTTCCATCACCATGGGCAGATTGACCCCGGTCAGGATGCGGATCCAATCGTGGGTCAGCAGTTCGGCGCAGATGTTGGTGGCGCTGCCGCCGAGGACGTCGGTCAGGATCAGGCAGCCGGATTCCCGGAAGGGGGCGGTGGCGTCATGGACCTTCTGTCGGAGATGATCGAGCGATTCGCGGGCCGAGAAGGTGACGGCCGTCAGCCCAGGCTGCTCGCCCATGATCAAGGTGGCGGTCTCGGCCAGGACCTCGGACAAGCGGCCGTGCGTGATGATGACGATCCCGATCACGTCATTCCTCCAGGTAGTGGTGCAGGGTGCGGGCGACGCTGACCTCGTAGTCGACGTCCATGCCGGGGATGCCCAGGGTGCCGAAGACGGCCATGGCCAGATCGGTGCGGTGGACGGCCAGGCCGATCTTGACGCCGCCGCCCGCCACGGTCAGCAGCGGGCTGTCGAACGACCGCATGACATCTTCGACCAGTCGGGTGATGGCGTGCCGGTTGCGCGGCGAGACGGCCAGCAGGCCGCTCTTCTCGGCCGCTCCGAAGGCGTTGCGCAGCAGCTTGTTCTTCAAATTGTCGCCGGACCCGCCCGCCCGGGTGATGACGGCGCGCACCCCTCGCTGGGCGAGGTACGCGACCAGGGCTTCGTCCAGGTCGTTGGCGATCATGGCGCAGACCATGGCCGCCTTGGCCAGCGATAGCTGGCCATCCTGGACGAGGAGACTCTCGAAGAACACCTGTGGCTGCATTGGGCTGCCGCAAATCCCCGTCTTTGTTAGGTTGACATGGCATTATAGTTGCCGAAGATTCCCAAAGTCAACCAGATCGCCGAGGGGAACAGGGGCTGGCCTCGCTTCCTCTTCGGAAACCTCCGACCTCTGCCGATAGCGTCGCCATGAACCGCATGCATCGCCTCCTGTTCGTTGTCCTGGTCGGCTGGTGGGTGGCCCTGCCGGGGCAGGCCCTCGATCTGTCGGCCTACCAGGGGTTCATGAAGGGAGCTGGGAGGAACCGGTCCCCGGCCTCTCCCTCGCCGCCATCGGCCCCCCCGTCGGTGGCGCCGGTCGCCCCCTTGCCGGGGCCCGAGCGCCTGCCTCCGAGCCGGCCCCTGGTCGACGATGCCGACGCCTCCTATCGGGGCGGCCGGGTGATGACCCTCTACGACGCCAACACCGGGCGGGGGGCGTTTTCCCTGCCCCAGGATACGCGGATCCCCGAGGGGTTGCGTCCGCTCCTCAACGATCGGAAATATCCGCGACAGGGCATTTCCTTGTCCGGCACCAGCGGGGCGATGCTGGTGCCCTCGCCCGGCGTCCTCGAACCGGGCAAGAGCGCGGTCGCCGTCCATGTCCTGCCGTTCGATCTGTACAACGTCAATGACGTGCGCTACACTGACCAGGATTACTTCGACACCTCTTTCAAGCTGAGCTATGGCGCTTTCGAAGGGTTCGAGATCGGCGTCGACAAGACCTTCGCCAATCAAGACCGGTATGACATCGCCGAGCCGGTGTACCTCAACGCCAAATACCAGGTGCCCGGAAACATCACCTTCGGCGGGTCGTTCTGCACCGATTCCCAATCGGGGTACCACTCGGTCTGGGTCGGCGCCGGCGTGCCGGTCGCCTGGGCCGCGGTGGGCACCAACTTCGGGGCCGGCACCTACCACTTCTTCTACAGTGGCGCCCAGAAGCTGAAGCGGGCCAAGTTCGGCGGCTACAACTACAAATACGATCGAGCCGAGGGATATGCCGATCCGATCTTCTTCCTGATCGGTGGTGCCATTCCGGTGAGCAACAGCCTGCACTTCCTGTACGATTTCAACGGCGACCGGTTCAGCCTCGGCTTCCGCTTCAACTACCAGCGCGTGCTCCATCTCGACGCCGCCTATGTCTCGGACGGCGACTACGAGCGGCTGCCCGGGGCCATCGCGGCCAAGCGCCTGCGCAATTTCCTGTTTGGCGGTTCGATCGTCTGGTGAGCGGCGGTCCCGCTCAGGACCGCGCGGCGGCCGCGCGCCGCCCTCGGCGCGTCCGCGATTCGGCTTCTTCGGCCTGACGCTCGGGGCGGGGTTTCTCGCGTTTCAGGAAGGCGAAAGCGCTATGCGCATGGATGCTTTCGAGGTTCTCCGTGCTCACCGCATACCATGACACCTGCGAGAGGGCGTCGAGGCGCTGGGCCACTTCCCGGACCAGATCTTCCGCGAACCGCGGGCGGTCGTAGGCCTGTTCGGTCAGCCATTTCTCGTCAGGGCGTTTCAGCAGCGTGAAGACCTCGGCGCTGGCCGAGGCTTCGACCAGCTCGACCAGGTCTTCGATCCAGAGGAAATCGGTGAACCGGGCGCTGACGGTGACCAGGCTGCGCTGGTTGTGCGCAGAACGGGCGCTGATCGCTTTGCTGCATGGGCAGAGGGTGGTGACCGGGACGACCACCGTCAGAACGAAATCGGCAACCCGCTCGAGCGTGCCGTAGAAGCGGCAGTCGTAGCGCAGCAGGCTGCGCGCCCCCGAGACCGGCGCGGTTTTTTCGATGAAGTAGGGGAAGGCCACCGACATGGCGGCGCGCTCGGCGTGCAGGCGACGCTTGATCTCGCGCAGGATCCGGCCGATCGTGAACAGCGTCATCTCGCCGCGGTGCTTTTCGAGCACCTCGAGGAACCGGCTCATATGCGTGCCGCGGAACTCGTGCGGCAGTCCCACCGTCATTTCGATCTCGGCCACCGTCTCCTGGCGTCCGTGGTGCTTATCGAGGACGGTGATCGGGTAGGAGAGCCGTTTGACGCCCACCTCGTCGATGGGGATGTTCCGGTCGTCCCGCTGGTTCTGGATGTCGTCCATGCGGCCCGACCATACCACGCCGCGCCGTCTGTCGCAACCCGGTCGCTCGGCGGTGGGCCGGGGCCCCCGCCTCCGCCTCCGCCCTGTCGGGGAGCGGCGTGACCCCGTGATCACGAGCGGGTCGGCGCGGCTTGCGAGGGTGGGCCGCTCTGCGGTAGGGTGGGGCATGCCAAGGTCGGAAAGGAACCACGGCGGGGAGGACCGCGCTCGGGGCCGGGGCCTCGTCATGGTCGGGGTCGGCCTGCTGCTGGGGCTCTGGCTGACGGCCGTCCCCGGGTTGTCCTTGTATTCCTACACCGATGAGCGGGGGCGGCTCATCGTGGTCGATGCGCTCGAAAAGGTGCCGCCCCAATATCGCGATCGGGTGCGGGAAGGAGTGGTCCGCCCGTTCGCCGCCGCGGGGGCCAGGGCGCCGGATCGCGTGTCGCGCCCTTCCGCAGCATCGCCCAGGCTGGAGGCGATTCCCGACGAGCCCGCGCCCGCGCCGGCGCCGGCGAACCTGGGAGCGGATCTCCGCCTGCAGGAGCCCCCGCCCGAAACCGCGCTGGCGACCGAACCGGCCTGGGCGACCGCCTCCCGTTGGCTGGACGAATTGGGGCGCCTGCAGGACCGCGGCGAAAAACTCTGGCTCTTGGCGCGCGGGGTGTCACCCACCGACACGCGGGTGTACTTCCTGCGGACCGAAGCCTTGCAGGCCCTGGAAGACCTGCGCGCCTGCGAGGCCATGACCTGGGACCGCGCCGGGGAATGGGTGGCGCAGGCGCGGGCTCTGACCGACCGCTTCCGCACCATCTTCTTCGCCATCAGTCGGTGGCTGGCCGAAGGGGGAAAAGCGCTGGTCACCGAGTTGCCCCCTCTGCTTGCGCAGACCCGGAAGGTGCTCGAACACCTGCGCCGGACCCTGCCTGCCCCCTTGCTGCTGGAGGTACCCCTCGCCGGCACAGCGCCCCGTTCGCTCCGTTGACCCGGGCGTCGGCCTGGCACGAGCAAATGGTCGTGGCGACGGTGATCGTTCGCTCCGTTGACCGGCGCGTCGGTCGTCGCGATGCCTCACCCCCCGGCCGACACGTCGGATCGGCGAGGGCGGGCCTGTCTGATTCCCCTGCCGCGGGTTCCATCGGCGGGGGGAGCCTTCTGGCGTTGGTCCGGCGAGAGCTGGGGCGGCGGCTTCGAACTGCCGATGAATAGAGGGATGATACCTCCCAGGAGACCTGCGATGGATTGCAAGAAATGCCCCGACCGGCCATTCTGCCTGACCCGGCCGGTGGACTGGAACCTGCCTCGTCGGGAATCGGCGCTGGTGCTGCTGCGCATCTTGCGGTGCAAGGCCGCCCGCCAGCGCTGATCAGTCGGGCAGGACCTGGCGGACGACGGCCAGCAGGTCGTCGCGGAGATATGGTTTGGCGAGGCGGCCGGCGAAGCCGAACTGCGTCGGGTTGGCCATGATCGGGTCTTCGGCGTAGCCGCTCGAGGCCAGGGCCACCAGATCCGGATCGATCTTGCGCAGCTCGCTGAGCGTTTCGCGGCCGCTCATGCCGCCGGGTACCGTCAGGTCGAGGATGACCAGGCGGTAGGGATGCCCCGATTGCCAGGCTTCCCGGAAGAGGGCGATCGCTTCCTCCCCGTGGGCCGCGCCGTCGACCCGATAGCCATCCGTCTGCAGGATGGCCAGGCAGATCTCGCGGACCGACGGCTCGTCATCCATGACCAGGATGCGAGATTCGCCGTGGGGAAGCAGGCGCGGCGATCCCGGAGCCGCCGCCGCGGGCATCGCGGTGGCGCGAGGCAGCAGCAGGGTGAAGGTGGTGCGCCGGCCCGGCTCCGACTCGACGGTGATCAGACCGTCATGCCGTTTCATGATCGAGTAGGCGGTGGCCAGGCCCAGGCCGCTGCCCAGCCGCTTGGTGGAGAAGAAGGGGTCGAAGATGCGCGACAGATGCTCGGGAGCGATCCCGGAGCCGTGGTCGGTGATGGCGATCTGGACGTAATCCCGGGGGGGGAGGATGGTCGGCAGCGGCGCTCCCCGCGGCAGGTTGCGGCCCGCGATGGTGATCGTGCCGCCGTTGGGCATGGCCTGGCGGGCGTTGAGCACCAGGTTGTCCACCACCTGGCCGAACTGGTTCTCATCGACTTCGGCCGGCCACAGGTCGTCGGGCACCTGCCAGTCGAGGGCGACGTTCGAGCCGCTGAGGACGAACTGCGCCGATTTCCTGACCAGGGGAGGCAGGTGACGCGGGTGGCGGATGGGCTGCCCGCCTTTGGCGAAGGTCAGCAGCTGGCGGGTCAGGTCTTTGGCTCGGGCGAAGACGGCCAGGGCCGAGGACAGATGGGCGATCGCCTTGTCGATCTCCCGGGTCTCGCAGCGGTGCCGGGCCATTTCGATGTAGCCGAACAGGCCGCTCAACAGATTGTTGAAATCGTGGGCGATGCCGCCGGCCAGGACGCCGAGCGACCGCAATTTATCGGCCTGGCGCAGACTCTCTTCGGCCCGCCGCTTTTCGGAATCGTCGCGGAAGACGAGAACGACGCCGATGACGGCCCCGGAGGCATCCCGGATGGGAGCCCCGCTGTCCGACACCACCAGCTCCTGGCCGCGGCGATTGACCAGCAGCGCTTGATCGGCCAAGGCCACCATGGAACCGGCGGCCAGTACCCGCTTGACCGGGTCGGGCAGGAGTTGGCGCGTCTGTTCATGGAAGATGGGGAACACCTCGCGGAGCGGACGACCGACGGCTTCGGCCAGGGGCCAGCCGGTCAGCTCCTCGGCCACCCGGTTGAGCAACGTGACCCGCCCCTCGGGGTCGGTGGTGATGACGCCGTCGCCGATGCTGCGCAGGGTGACCAGCAGCCGCTCCTTCTCGGCCGCCAGGGCCTCCGCCATCCGGCGCCGTTCCCGACGGGTCTCGGCCTCCCGCAGTTCGCGCTCGACAGCCGGTGCCAGCCGCGACAGGCGATCTTTCATCAGATAGTCAGCCGCGCCGGCTTTCATCATGCTGACGGCGATCTCCTCTCCCATCTGGCCGGAAACGACGATGAACGGGATGTCCAGGCCGGTTTCCTGCAGAAGTTTGAGAGCCGCCGGGGCGTCGAAGGAGGGCAATTGGTAGTCGGCGATGATCAGGTCCCAGGTCTGGCGACGGAGCGCCTCCGCCATCTCCGCGGCCGTCTCGACCCGCTCGGCCTGCACCTCGAAGCCCGCCTTGGCGAGAAGTCGGCTGATCAGCGCGGCGTCGCTTTCCGAGTCTTCGACCTGCAAGACCCGTAGCACAGGCGCCGTCATGGTTCGTCGACTTTTGGAGGGGCCTCGTTCAGGACCAGCCAGTACAAGCCCAGGTTCTGAATGGCCTCGGCGAATTGATGGAAATCGACCGGCTTGCGAATGTAGCTGTTGACGCCGAGATCGTAGCCGGCGGCGATGTCCTGCTCTTCCCGCGAGGTGGTGAGGATGACGACGGGCAGCCGGTGGGTCCGGTGGTCGGCGCGGATCCGGCGCAGGACTTCCAGGCCGTCGAGGCGTGGCAGCTTGAGGTCGAGCAGGATCAGGGCGGGCAGCCGATCAGGAGCCAGTCCTGGTTGGGTCGCCGTGCCGAACAGCAGGTCGAGGGCCTGCTGACCGTCCTCGGCCACCACCAGTTCATTGGTGATGCGGCTTTTGCCGAGGGCGCGCCGGGTCAATTCGACATCGCTGGCATTGTCTTCGACCAACAGGATCATTTTGGGGGTCATGACGGTTCTCCCAGAGTGAAATAGAAGGTCGCGCCGGCATCGGGGCGGGATTCCCCCCAGACGCGGCCGCCGTGGCGATGGATGATGCGGGCTACCGTAGCCAGGCCGATGCCCGTGCCGGGAAATTCCGAGCTGCGATGCAGCCGCTGGAAGGCGCCGAACAGCTTGCCGGCGTAGGCCATGTCGAAGCCCACGCCATTGTCCCGGACGAGGAAGACGGGCACCCTGGCCAGGGTGGCGGGGTCGGGCCGGCCGATCGGCCCGCCGGGGTGGCCGGGCCATTCGCTGTCCGAGCGGGTGGTCGGGCCGGCCGCCAGGTCGGTGTCGATGGCCGGATCGAGGCGGCGGAATTCGATCCGGGCCGGCGAGCGGGGCCGGGTGAACTTGCAGGCGTTGTCGAGGAGATTGGTCAGGACGATCTCGAGCAGCAGGGGATCGCCACGGGCCTGCAGGCCGGGAGCGATGAGGAATTCGAGCTGGCGGTCGGGATGAGCCTCGCGCAGGCGGTCGGCCACCTTCTGGGCGAGGGCGCTCAGATCGACCGTGGTCGGTTCCAGCTTGGAACGGGTGACGCGTGACAATTGCAGCAGTTCGTCGATCAGCAGGCCCATGCGCTGGGCTTCGGCCCGTACCCGGCCGAGGTACTGCCGGCCCCGCTCATCCAGCCCCGCGGCGCAGTCCTCCAGCAAGGCCACGCTCCAGCCGTCGATGCCGCGCAACGGGGCGCGCAGGTCATGGGAGACGGAATAGGAGAAGGCTTCCAGTTCGCGGTTCGCCGCTTCCAGCTGGGCGGTGCGATCCCGGACGCGCTGGTCGAGTTCGGCGTTGAAGCGGCGCCAGGCCTCTTCGGCCGATTTCCGTTCGGTGATATCGGCGACGACGGTCACCACTTCGCCCGAAGGCAGGCGATACAGGAAGATCTCCCACCACCCCTGCGTCCGGTCATCGCCGTAGCGCGCTTCCGCGATATGCTCGGGCCGGCCCTCTCGGGCCACGCGTCGCATCGCCTCCAGGAGGCCCATGGGGCGGAGACCGGGCAGGAGGTGCGTCACGGGCTGGCCGATCGCCTGGTCGCGGGCGAGGTGGCCGAGCCCCGCGGCGGCCCGGTTGAGTTCTTCGATGAGGAAGTCCTCCTCGCCGGGCAGGGGCCGACAGACCATCACGCCATTGCTCATGTTGTCCATCAGGGCCTGCAGCTTGTCCAGGGCGGCGGTCCGCTCGGCCAGGCTCCGTTCGAGGCTGGCCGTGTGCCGTTGGAGGGCATCGGCCATCTGATTCACGCTCTGGCAGAGGGTGGTGATCTCGCCGCCGCGGGTCGGCACCTCCACCCGGATGGAGAGATCGCCTTCGGCGATGCCCCGGATCTTCTCGATCAGAGCGATGAGCGGACGAGTGGCCCACCGCTCGAGGGTGAAGACGAGCAGGCCGGCCACCAGGGCGAAGAGGGCCTCGGCCATCACCACCGTGTTGCGAATGCTGGCCAGCTCGCGGGTCAGGTCGTCCAGGGTGAACCAGAGGCTGACCTCGCCGATGCGCCGGAGGGGGCCGGTCGGCACTCCTTCCGGCGACAAGGTGGCGAGCATGACGGGGGCGCGAACCAGGACGCCGCGGCCGGTAGCGGCCGCGGCCGGCAGGTCGTCCAGGGCGATGGCGGTGCTGGCGAACGGTGAGAAAGGGAGGTCGCCGGCAGGAAAGGCTTGGAGCAGGCGGCCCTCCGCCGTCCAGAAGGCGATGCCGTGCAGGGAGGGCAGAGCCAGGGCTTGGGAAGCCAGGCGTTCCAGGGCGGCGGCATCCTCGGCGAAGAGGGGAGCGACGGCCTGCCGGGCGATCAGATGGGCGAAGACCTGGGAGTCGGCGGTGAAACTGCGCGTGACCAGGTCGCGGAGGTGGCGGTAGTGCCAGAACCCCAGAGCGGTCGACAGCAAGGTGATGGTGCCGATGAATGCCAGCAGGATGCGGAAGCGGAGCGATGGCATGGCGGTCAGAACAGGCGGCTGGCCGAGGCCAGGAGATCGGCGGGCACTTCGAGGCCGAGCTTCCCCAGGACGGTTCGGTTGATGGCCAGGTTCCACCGGTGGAAGAGGCGGGTCGGTCCGGGCCAGCTCTCCTCGGAGGGTGGGTCCTGGAGAATTTCGGAGAGGGCGGTGGCCAGGTTGGCGGGGGTCATGACGAAGGCGAAGGCCGCCCCCTGCCGGACGAGGGATTCGGAAAAGCCGATGACCAGCGTGTGGGAACGGAAGGCCGCCAGGAAGAGGGCGTCGAGGAAGGCGCTGTTCATGAGGCCAGGATCGGGGGGCAGGAGGACGGCCATGGCGGGATCGGCGAACTGGCGGAGGGCCTCGGGCAGGCGGCGGGGATCGCTCACCTGTTCGGCCACCACCTGCAATCTGGCATTGGCGGCGGCGCGCTGCAGCGATGGACCAGGGGCGAACCGCTCCGTGGTATAGGGGTACCAGATCCGGGAGATGGCGGGCTGCAGGCGGAGGAGCGTGGCGAACTGCAGTTCATGCGGTTGCTTGACTTCCAGCAGCATGACGCGGGGATCGACCGTGGTCTGGTCGATGAAAACCCCCAGGATGGGGACCTGCCAGGGCATGGCCAGCGCCCGTTGCAAGGCGGTGTCGCCCAGCGCGATCGCCCACCGGGGCGACCGGCTCTCGAGGAAGCTGGCCGAGACCCGGCCCACCGGGCAGGGCACCAGCCGGGGGCCGTGGCGGGCGATCAGTTCCTTGAGCGTGTCGGCATAGAGGGGGATGTCAGGGCGATAGAACACCCAGATCTCCTCTTCGGCGGCCTGGCTCGCCCCGAGGCTCGCCACCAGCCAGATGGCCAGCAGAACCAGCATGGCTCGAGGCCGAGTGCCGGGCGGGCAGCCCAGATGGCAGATGGGGCGGGGACAGGGGTTCATCGGTCGGGAGGGCTCAGAGATCCCAGGAGAATTCGAGGGACATTTCCCGTCCGGGTTGCGGATAGTCATCAAGGCTGAGGGTGCCCGGGACGCCAGGCGGGTAGGCGAACGAGCGGTTCAACAGGTTGCGGACCCGCAGCAGGACCCGGTCGCCAAGGCCGGGGAAGCCCGTTTTCTGGACGGTCAGATGGATCTGGCGGAACCCCGGCAGGGGGGGGCGGGGGTCGGCGACGTTGCGGTTCCATTTCGACGTGAAGTTGCCCCAGATGGTGGTATCGAAGCCGGCCACCCGGCAGCTATAGCCGAAGTTGAGCTTGTTGTGGGGCAGCAGGGGGAAGATGGCTTCCGGGCGGGTGATCTGCCGGCGGCGGACGGTCGAGACATTGGCGAACAGTTCCTGAGATGCCCGGAATCGCTTCCGGACTTCCAGCTCGAGGCCGTCGAACCGCGTCTGATCGACGTTCACGCAGGCTTCGGTGGTGACGGTGCTTTCGATGCGATCCGTCAAGCGGTTGGAAAATAGATTGACCTTGGTGAGCCAACCGTTGGCGAGTTCGCCTACCAGCTGCGTCTCCCAGGTATTGATGTGTTCGGGGGCGAGGGTCGGGTTGGAATTGCGCTCGAAGAAGCTGGGATTGCGGAACGCGCAGCCGTACAACAGTTTGCCGGTCCAGCGCGCGGACCACCGGTGGATCAAGCCCACCCGCGGGCTGAAGGCATGGCCATATTGCGAATGGTGATCCTGGCGAGCGCCTATGACCAGGCGCGTGGTCTGGCCGAGGTCGATGTCGTCCTGGAGGGTGAACGATCGGTTCGAGGCGCGTTCGGGAGGGGGATAGGCCCCGGGCAGGAAGGCCAGACGGCTTGGATCGGTCGGGAAGGCGAGCGAAGCATGGACCGCCGACTCGGCGAGGTCGATGGCGGTCACCTCGGCGCCGGCGCTCCACCGGTGGCGACGAGACCGCGGCGCCTGCCAGTGGAGGGAAACGCTGGTCGCGGCATCGCGGGACAGGCTCAGGCCGCGAGCCCCGCTGGGAAAGAGGACGCCGGCGGGGTCGGTGTACCCTGGCGGGAAGATCTGGGCCTCTTCGCTGTCGCTGAACCGGTTGTGGAACACGGTGGCGCTCAATTCCCCTCCGTCCGCGAGGTTACGCTGATAGCGCAACGAGAACAGGTCGTTGGACCGTCGGAAGAAGGTCTGATCGTTCAGGTTGTCGCTGTAGCCCAGATAGCCTTCGCGATGCCCCTCCACGTGATGGGCCAGGAACGTCCAGCCTCGGGGATCGCTGACCTTCAGCAGCAGATCGCGCTTGGTGAACCCATCGTGGGTCAGACCGGCGTTGCCGTAGAGGTCGCGGGGGACGAACCGGCTCTGGCCGTCGCTGCTGCTGCCCGACAGGCGCAGGTCGAACCGGGTGCGCCCGGCCTGAAACACCCGGTCCAGGCCGATGCCGCGGGTATTGAAGGTGCCGATGGTGGTGCGCAGGGTGCCGTCGACGGCTGGGTGGGGATCGGTGAGGCAGTTGATGACCGCGAGGAAGGCCGTGGCCCCGTACAGGGCCGAGCCCGGCCCCCGCATGATCTCGATGCGGGAGAAGCGGCTCAGATCGAGGAGGTCGTAGGTCCAGTAGGGGGAGCTGAGGAACTGGTTGTTGATGCTGAGGCCATCGACCATCACCATGAAGTTCCGGTTTGAGTCGAGGAGGCCGCGCGGTCCTGGCCACCAGTCGCCGGCGACCGACCGCTGGGGAACGAAGCCGGGCACGAACTCGAGCAGTTCGGGCAGGGTCCGGACGCCCAGGGCGCGAATCTGTTCCCGGGTCAGCACCGTCATGATGGCGGGCGACTCGAGGGCGGGCTCGGGGGTCCGCATGGCGGTGACCACTTCGTCTGGTTCGTAGAGAAGGGACGCCGTTTCTCGCTCGAGGTCGCGGGCGGCGGCGGGCGCAAGGAGGCCGAGCGTGAGAGTCAGCACCAGCAGGCCGAGCAGGGTCCGGAAGTCCATGGCTCCCTCCTGGGGACGGGCGGGGCAAGGGGGCCGCCGGCTCGCCCCGCGGCCCCCTTCCCGATCGGAATCTACTTCTTGAACTCGAAGGCGACGATGCGGCAGATGCAGGATTCGAGTTCGATGGCCCGCCAGGGGAAGAGGCCGATCCAGGTGCGCTTGTTGTTGAGCTGGTCGATGTCGCCGCCCAGATTCTCGGCATGGATGAGGCCCTTGGGGAACAGCTTGAGGTGCATGACCTGGTAGTAGTCTTCATAGGGGAAGAGTTCGTCCCAGCTTTTCTTGTACTTTTTGCGCAGCTTCGCTTCGGCCTCGGCGAACAGCTTGGGATGCCACTGGCGCAGGATGGTGTTCATCGGATGGTCGGCCGAGCCGCAGTCGACGCCGATCCATTTGAATTGCATCGACAGGGCCCATTCATGGAATTCGGGGCTGGGCCCGGGGTGCTTGACCATGTAGCGCACTTCGTCGGCTTCGGGCTGGTCCCAGCCGTAGCGATGGTAGCCGGTGTTGATGATCAGGATGTCGCCTTTGCGGATATCGGCGCGTTTGGTCAGCATCTCGGGCGAATAGAGGCTGTAGTCCTCGACGTCCTGGGAGATGTCGACGACGACGCCTTCGCCGCAGAATTCCTCGAGGGGAGTGTCGCCGATGGTGCGCCCGTTGGCCACGAAATGGATCTCGCCGTCGATATGGGTGCCGACGTGGTTGCTGGTCTTGATGATCTGGCCGTTGGCGCCCTGGCCCATGTGGGCGCCGGCGATGCGTTTGAAATACTGCACCTGGAGGGGCATGTAGCTCGGCCAGGGCGGGGTGTGGATGCTGAGACGCTGAGTCAGGTCGTACATCTTGACGTTCACGGAAGCTCTCCTTTGCGCTGATAATTTTGGACTCATCAGTACATGAATGTCATTCTGGACAATAGATCTCGACGAACGCGGCGAGGGCGGCCTCGAAGCACTGGCGGGGCGGGTTGACCAGGCCCGCTCCCACCTGGCCGACGCCCGCCTCGCGGTGGGCGATGCCGGTGTTGATCTGGGGCAGGATGCCGGTTTCGCAGACCTTCAGCAGATCGATGCCGAGGGGCGCCCCCCGGAAATCGAGGGAGGGGATCTGGAAGGCCTCGGACTCGCCGACGGTGATCTCGTACATGGTCTGGGTGTAGCGCATGGCATCGGCCACGGTGCCGCCGACGAACTTGACGATGGCCGGGGCGGCCGCCATCGAGAAGCCGCCCAGACCGACGGTTTCGGTGATGGCCGAGTCGCCGATGTCAGGATTGCAGTCGGCTTCGATGAACCCCGGGAAGAGCAGGCCCTTGACCTGCCCGGCCGGACCGGTGAACCAGCGGTGCGGCAGGCCCGCCACCCGGATGCCGAAGTCGGTGCCGTTGCGGGCCATGGTGGTGACGAGGGTGCAGCCTTCCCGCCACTCGGCGGCCTGCAGCATGAGCTTGGCGGCGGGCATCGACAGGTTGAGGAAGGTGTGATCGTTGGCGTGCAGGAACTCGAGCACCTTGACCTGGTCGTCGGTCGGGGCGCGGGTCCTGAGGATGGCCGGCGCCAGCTCGCGGAAGAGCAGCGAGGTGGCGGCGCGATGGCGGTTGTGGACTTCGTCGCCCATCTGGAGGGCCTGGGCGATGAGCGCTTTGAGGTTGATCGGAGGGCGCCTGGTCAGGGCCTCCTGCAGCACGGGGCCGAGCACGTCGCGCATCCAGCGCAGGCGGGTCAGCACCTCCTCCGAGTAGGCGCCGTAGCGCAGCACCTTGCCCAGCCCTTCGTTGAGCGTACAGAAGGTGCGGCGGCCGCTGGCGCGGTCTTCGACGATCCAGACGGGCATGGAGGCGGTGGCCACGCCGGCCATGGGGCCGACCCCGTCGTGTTCGTGCCAGGGTTCGAAGGCGATCTCGCCGGACGCGGCCAGGCGCTCGGCTTCGGGAATGCTGCGGGCCAGCCCTTCGTAGACCAGGGCGCCCATGACCGCCCCGCGCAGGGGGCCGCACATGCGGTCCCAGGTGATGGGGGGGCCGGCGTGCAGCACCAGGTTCCGGCGCAGGCGCGGCACCACCTCGCCGGCGATCCCGATGCCGACCAGTTCGGGTTGCACCTTCTGGATGGCCTGCACGGCCTCGCGGTTGATGGCGGCGATATCGAGCGGTTTCATCGCTCACTCCTTCCCGGCCCGCACCTGGGCCTGCCAGCGGCGGATGCGATCCAGCAGGGCGGCGATCCGGGGATTGCCGCCCGCCGGGGGCTTCCAGTCGACGTGGACGACGGGCACGTTCTGGCGCTGGAGGTCGGCCGCGAAACTGGGCAGGCCGACGTTGATGACTTTGATCGGACTGGTGAACAGGTCATGGATGGCGGACATGCTCTCATCCCTTCGAAGCGATCAAATGCTGGACGTAGGTGACCAGCGCGACATTGGACGGGAAGGTGTCGATGCCGGCGTCGGCCAGGGTGGCCTCCTGCCGGCGGAGGTTCTGGGGATCGCCCTCGGTGCCCAGGATGGTCGCGGCGAAGCGCGGCTGGTGGCCACCGCGGGCTCGCACCTGGCGTACCGCCTCGGCCATCGCTCCCGCCATGTCGGGATGCGATCCGAAGCCGAGCACGACATCGAAGAAGATCAGGCCGACGTCGGGGTCGGCGGCCTCGGCCTGCAGGCGCTCCTGGCGGTAGGCGGGGTCGATCATCGGATGGGCGCGGCCGCGGGTGAAGGTGTCGTCGCCCAGGTCGACGATGCAGTGGCCGCGACTCTGGAAGGGGTCGGGCAACGCGCGGCAGCCCGGCACCGGGGTGTTCGACCAGATCTCGCCGAGGGACCCTTGCAGCAGACGCTGGGCCTCGTCGCACAGGGTGCCGCCCGAGTACAGGCCCCGGACGAAGCGGCCGGGCAGGGTCTGGCCGGCCGCTCGGCGCCGGATCTCGTCGAGCGACAGCAGCGGCGACACCGGCCGCCCCCCCGCCAGGGCGCAGGCCTGGAGGGCGGCGTCCTCGAGATGGGCGGCGGCGCGGAAGCCGGCCCGGGTGATCATCTGCGGATCGGCGCCGATGAAATAGACGACCACCGGCTTGCGGATCTGCTGGAGCCTGGCGAAGAGGGCCTCGACCACGGCGGGAGCGGGGGGCTTGGAGATCAGGACGATGACCTTCGTCCTGGGGTCGTCGGCGAGGGCCTGGGCGGCCAGCAGGGTCATGCGGCCGCCGACCTTCTCGGACAGGTCGCGGCCGCCCACGCCGATGGCCTGGCTGATGCCGAACCCCAGGCGGGTGATCAGGGCGGTGACTTCCTGCAGGCCGGTGCCGGAGGCGGCCACCAGGCCGATGTCGCCGGGGCGCACCACGTTGGCGAAGGCGAGGGGCACCTGGTTGATGATGGCGGTGCCGCAGTCGGGGCCCATGACCAGCAGCCCCTTCCGGACCGCCATCTCCTTCAGGCGGACCTCGTCCTCGAGCGGGACATTGTCGGAAAACAGCATGACATGCCGGCCGGCCGCGAGGGCGATCTCGGTCTCGCGCGCGGCGAACGGACCGGGCACGCTGATCAGCACCAGATTGGCGTCGGGCAGCAGGCGGGCGCCGCCATCCTGCGTGGTGGGGGCGTAGGCGGCGCCGCGGCTGGCGGGGGCCGGCCGCCGCTGCAACAGGTCTTCGGCGGCCGCCAGGGCGGCTTCGCCGGCGGGCTGATCGGCGGCCTGGACGGCCAGCACCAGGTCGGCCGGGGTCACGCCCGCGAAGGCGTCGCTGTACATGCCCAGCCGTTTCAGGCTGTCGAGGTTGTAGTCGGTTCCCATGCCGACCACCGCGTTGGTCACCCCAGGCAGCTTCTTCAGCTCGGTGCCGACCAGCATCAGCGTGACCGAGTCGAAGTAGGTCTGGGGTTTGATCCGGTGACAGACGATCATTCCTTCCCCTCCTCGCCAGATTGCGGTCCAGGGCGGGGACGCCCGGCCGTCCCGGTCATGATACCCCCGACGTCCGCTGATGTAAACCAGCCCGGCCGGTCCGCCGCCCGCCTCGCTCAGCGGTCGGGATCCGCTGGGGGACGGTCGGCTCGGCGGACCGGCCGACGGTGGCGTCTACTCTCGAGGCGGTGGGCGGAGCCGGAAGACGTTCACTTCTCGCAATTTTCCTTTGACCCGGGTGCGGCCGAGGGGCTGGCAGGCGAGGCCCGCGGCGGCGACCAGGCGGGCGGTGGTGGTGTCGAACAGGACGGTGGACCGGCCCGGTTGAAGCGCCAGGTCGCACAGGCGGGCGGCCAGATTGACCGGGTCGCCCAGGACGGTGTACTCGAGCCGCACGGTGGGCGTTCCAAGAATGCCCGCCAGCACCCGGCCGGTCGCGATGCCCACCCCGACCGGACCGATCCCGGTGGTCGCCCCGCCCAGCTCTTCGGTCAGGGCCCGGCCGGCGGCCACCGCGGCGCGGGCGGCGGTCTCGAGCGACGCGGGCGGGGTGGGCTCGAAGACGGCTAGGATCTTCTCGCCGAGGAATTTGTCGATCTCGCCGTCATGGCGCTGGATGATCCGGGCCCCATTGGCCAGGAACGCATTGAGACGGGCCAGGATCGCGGCGGGCGCCTGATCGGCGCCGCCTGTCGCCAGCGGGGCGGTGCCCGCGAACAGGATGACGGCGTCGCGGTGCCGGCCGTGCCGGGCTTCTGCCGCCCGCCCATCGTCGCGGGCCGCCTGCCGCACCGACTCGGAGACGAACCGTCGCAGGAGGCGGCCCTCCTCGAGGCCCTGGCACAGGCGGTTGAAGGCGAGGGCCATGGCGCCGAACTCGTCGGATCGGTCGAGATGCAGGCCCACCCGATAGTTGCCGGCCCGCACCGCCTCGGCGGCTTGCGAGAAGGCTTCCAGGGGGCCGAGGAACCGGGCGGCGATCAGGCGCGCCAGGATCAGGGAGGCCAGCAGCAGGGCGGCCAGGAACCGTTGATGGAGGTCGGCCTGCTGCCGGAGGGTCGCCCACCGCTGGCCGATGGGCGACGAGACCAGGAGGATGGACCGCAGGGTGGCGGCGCTCTGGCGCGCGAGGACCAGCCTGGCTTCATCGCCTTCCCCCAGGATCCGGGTGGTGGTCTCGCCCGTTTGGCGGGCGGTGCTGAGCAGCCGGCCCACTTCGGGGGGATCATAGGACACGAATTCGCGGAAGCCGGCCCAGCGTCGGTTCGGCCCGACGGGCCAGAAGGCCAGATAGGGCATGACGAAGGTCACATTGGGGGAGTTCTGGATCGCCACGCGATGATCGAGGTCGGGACGTTCGGGGTCGGTACGCTGCCAACCGGCGGCCAGCGGCAGGATGCCCCAGCGGTAGTCCCAGATCACCCACAGCACGGCGCGAGGAGGGTGGCGGAATGGCAGGAAGGCGCGAAAGACCTGGACGGTGCTGATCCCCCACTGCATGCGGCAGAGGACCCAGGGGGCATGCAGGACGTCGGTCAGGAATTCCCCCGTGGAAATCAGGGAGAGGGTGCTGAGCACCTCCTCGGCCAAGAGGTCGTCACGGTTCGGCGTCTGATGGGCGGCCGATGGGCCCGGCTGAAACTGGCCGATCTCCGGGTTGAGAGCGCGCAGGGATCGGGCGGTCAGGGGGACGAACAGGCGGCCCTGGTCCTCCTTCCCCCACAGGAAGGCCATGACGTTGACCGAACGGGTGGGCAGGCCGGGCCCGCCGACCCCGAGGCCGACCGGAACGGCGCCGTAGGACAGGATTTCATCATACAGGCGTCGGATGGCGGGATCCAGGGGCTGCGCCTCCGCCGTGGTCGCGGGCGGGGCCAAGGGCGTGGCGCTGAGCAGGGCGGTGGCGAAGCGCGGCTGGTGGAGGGTGCCGCGCAAGAGTCGGCTGTTCCAGGCGAGGATGGCCTCATAGGCGTCCTCGGAGCGGCGAAGGTCCTGTTCCAGTTCATCGCCCAGGCGGGCTTCCGTTCCGGCGATCTGGGCCAGGGCGCTGCGGCCGAACACGGCCGAGCTGACGACCAGCGTCGGCAGCAGCAGGGCCAGGAAGGCTGCGGCCAGCTTGGGGCGCAGGGACAGCTTGAGCGGCGGCCGGGGCAGGAGCAGTCCGGCGCTGGCCAGCAGTCCGGCCCCCAGCCACAGGAGGCACACCATCTCGCCGACCTGCAGAGGCCAGGGCGGGCGGCCGGGCGGCGCCAGGCGACGCCCGGCCAGGACGCGCCGCCTTTGCCGGTCGGTCTCCAGGATTCCTCGGCGCATCACCCAGTCGGGTCGCGGACGACCGGTGGCCATCATCTGGCGCAGCTGGAGCCGGGCCCGGCGGCGGTGATCGACGGTGGCCCGGCGGCCAGGCCGCGGGCGGGCCGCACGAAGGGGCGGGGCTCGCCCCGAGGAATTGGGAAGGACCAGCACGGTCCCGCCCCGGCCCAGCCGTTCCACCAGGGCGCGCCACCCGGCGGCTGGGTCGATGGCGTCGGCAGGCAGGAAGAGCAGGATGCCGCCCCGTCGCGGGCGAGGAAGGTATTCCCAGTAGAACAGCCATTCTCGACCCTCCAGGCGCAAGGTTCGGAAGCCGCTGGAGGATTCGACCGCGAGATCCTGGAGCTGGAGAGGATGTTCGCCCAACGTGGGCAGGAAGAGCATTTCCGCAGGTGACACGCGGCTGGAGCGGGTCCGGCTTTCGCGAAACCGGGTGAGGATCGCGTGCAGATGCACCAGTTGCCAGGGCCGTAGAGGCGTCGGCGTGGGGCTGGTGGCCAGGATCCGTGTCGCGTAGGCAGCATCGGGGATCAGCCGGCGGGGCGTCCAGCCCTGGGCGCGGGCCTCCTCCACCACCGGATGGTCAGGACTGCCGGGTCTGGTCGCCAGTCCCATCTCCTCGCGGCACGCCCAGATCTCCAGCAACAGCGGGTCGGGCGGAGAGGCGGGGGAAGGGGAGCCGCCCGGGGCAGGGGGGGCGAGGGGGGCGCGAGGGGAAGACGGGGGGGCGGCAAGGCTGGCGATCGGCAACGCCTCGCCCGAGACGATCGCCCAGCTCAACGTGGGCCAGCGTCGGCGCAGGCGCTGCAGGAGGGTCTGATAGGGGGTGATCTCCCTGGAGCCCCTCTGGAGAGATTCTTCGTGGGAGCGGCCGGTGGCGGCCGGCGCGGCGGGCTGGCGGTGCACCTCGTGGAACAGCTCGCGCAGGAGAAGAGCGACCTGGGTCTGTTCGCCACTGGTCTTGCGAATCTCGATCAGATCCTGTTGCAGGGCCCGGTCGGCCTGCCGGACGCGATGGGCGTGCAGATCCTGCCGCCAGGCCGCGGTGGCGCTCGACATAAGAGCCAGGGCCAGCAGCCAGAACAGGCCGGCGGTCAACCAGGTGGTCCAGTCGAGGCGCCGCGCCGACCGCGAACGGCTGGTCGGCCCTCCCTCGGTGGTCGGCCGGGATGACAGGATGGAGGGCATGGGGGCGGTTGAGCTTCTGTCTGTCCGAGGCGTGTCGGTCCCTGCGGGAAGGTCATGGGGAGGAGTCGTCGAGGCGGACGGAGGGGGGGCGTTCGGTCTTTCGCCAGAGGGGGAACTGGCGGTGGAGCCAGAGGAGGTGGAGTCGGTGGCCCCGTCGACCTGAGAGCGGTCGAGGGCACTGACCTTCGTTGGGGCGGCTGGTTCCTCCAGGAGAAGCCAGGCCTGGGGATGGCCGGGGACCGGCGCGAAATACCACCCCGGCCCGGCCTTCTCGCGGATCTCGGCCGAACAGACGATGCCCGATCCGCCCACCTCTTTGGTGAGGGCTTCCATGGCCACGGCTTCAGCGACCGGCGGTCCCAGGACCGCGACATCCTGCCGGATCCGGGCATCGCCCACGATGCCGGTGATGCCGTCGCCGTAGGCCAGGCCGATGCCCATGCCGTAGACAAAGGTGCCGGCCGCCCGCCGCTCGGCCTGCAGGTCCTGCCAGGCCTGGCGCATGGCCAGGGCGGCGCGGAGAGCCCGGTCGACCGCGGTGGGGCCGTCCTCGAACACGGCCTGGATGGCATCGCCGATGAAGCGTTCGATGCAGCCGCCCTCCCGCTGCACGCAGGGCGACAGCGCTTCGAAGTGGCGATTGAGGGCGGCGAAGATGGCTTCAGGCGGATGCGCCTCGGAGAGGGTGGTGAACCCGCGGATATCGGCGAACAGCATGATGACCGGGCCCTGTCGGCTGGCGCCGGGGTCGATGGGCTCGGCGGTACGGATGGCGGCCATGACATGGGCGGCGACGAACCGGCTCATCCGGTCGCGTTCCTGCAGGCCGGCGGCCATGCGGTCGAAGGCCGTGGCCGCCTGCCCCAGTTCATCCCCCCGCACCAGATCGAGACGGGCGGTGAAATCCCCGCCGTCGAGGCGTCCCAGGGCGGTGGTCAGATCCTGGATCGGCCAGGCTAGCCAGCCGTGCAGGGCGAGGGCCCCCAGGAGCAAGAGCAGGGGGAGCCCCAGGAAGATGCGGACTTGGAAGGAGCGCTCCTCGTCGCGCAAGGGTCGCAGCACCGGGTCCAGGGGCTGTCGGACGGCGAACGTGTAGCCTTGCAGCACGGGGCTGGGATAGAGATACTGCAGGAACTGCCCGTTGGCTTCCCGTCGCAGGCGCGGTTTCTGGGTATCCTCGGCCGCCGACGCGCGCAGCGTGGTCACCCGCCCCGCGGCCGCGATCAGGTGCAGGTCGATGCCCTGCCGGCGGAAGACCGCGGTTTCCAGGCCGCTGCGGCCATGGGTGCGGCACAGCAAGCGGCGCAAGTGGACGGGCAGCTCCCGGTCGCTTTCCCAGAACGCCACGACATAGAGCAGCGGACGCCCCTGGTGCAGGACGAACTGGTGGAGGCGGCAGAACCGGCGGCCGCCGAGCACGGCGGTGCTCACCGTCCCGGGGTTGCGCAGATCGTGGCCTCGGTCATTCGAGAAGAATTGGCCGATGCTGAAGCGGGCCGGATCAGAGGCCAGCCAGCCTCGTTCCTGGGCGATGAACGGCTCGCCATGGGCGCGGATGGCGTCCAGCAGGGGTGGCTGCTCCTCAGGAGCGATGTCGGAAGAGAAGGTGGCCAGAACATACCCTCCGGAGCCGACGACCGCCAGGATCTGGGGGGCCAGCCCGCCGCGCTGCAGCAGGGACCAGGCGGCGGCGAGCGGATCGGCGCGGTCGGGCCGGCCGGCGCGCCGGGGCAGGCCGACCGGGCTCGTGGGGGGCGCCGGCGATCGCGCTGGCGGGGCGGTCGGAGCGGACGCGATGCCGGCGCTGCCCTGGCCCGGCTCCTGGTCTGGCATGGCAGCGAGCCGGTCGGCGATCAGTCTGGCATGCCAGGCTGGCCCGCGCAGGATCCGATGGCAGATCAGGCCTTGTCGCCAGGTCAGGCGGGCCGCCTCCCCTTCGAGCGTGCGCGCCTGCTCCTGCATGCGTTGCGCGGCCTGGTCGATCAGGCGGGCTTCGAGGTCCTGGAGAAGGCGGCGCTGGGAAGCCAGCAGAAGCACCCCGGCCAGCCCCATCAGGCAGAACATCCACCCGGCGAGCTGGAGGGCGACGCGCGGCTGCGGGAGATGCCGTCGGGCCAGGGCCAGACAGAAGAGCAGGCTCCACCCAGCCGCCCAACCGATGAAAAGAGTTTGCCAGGCCATGGTCAGCCCGGAGACTGGAGTTCCCGGGCGAGGCATCACCAGGAAGGCGAAGTAGGGGGCATCCTGGCCGAGGGTCACCAGCCGGGTCAACCAGGGACCGACCGGCAGGAATCGATCGAGACGGTGGAGCGGGTAGACCAGACTGCCCAGCACCGTCGGCGGAGAGGCCGGATCCGGCGAAGGAACGGAGAGGATGGCGGTGGGCGTCGCGGCCAGGCCAGGCCTGGCGGAATGGAACCAGGGAATGGCCATGGCTTCTTCGGTGACCGCCGGGGGCCAGCGGCCGGGGTCGACCTGGTCGAGTCGTTCCGGGGCTTGTTGTACCCGCAGTTCGCGAGCCAGGCGACGGAGGCGGGGGACCAGATCCGCTTCGACCAGGGTCGGATGGATCAATTGGCGTGGCAGACCTGGCAGGCGCGGGCCGGGAAACAGGAAGCAGGCTGGCCAGAGGGCATGGCGGCCGGCCAGCCGGCGCCAATGCCGCACCGCCAGCTCGATGGCCAGATGATCGGCGGTGGGGGGGCGGTCCATGACGAGGAAGAACCCGCCGAGCGGGCGGTCGTGCCAGGTCCAGATATCCCAGACCAGAAGCGAGAACCGGCCCTGGAACAAGACGTGGAAGGGCATGCCGCGATGGGCCGGGGACAGCGCGGCGCGCGTCACTCCCGGGCCGAACATCTCCTGGAACGTCTTGACCACCCGCCGGGGCAGCGGGGCGCGGGTCTGGTGGGCGGTGGCGAGGGCCTGGAACAACTGGCCGAAGACCCGTCGGTAGGTCGTCTCCAGGCCCGGCCCGGTGAGAGCCTGGGCCTTTCCGGGAGCCGGGTTCGCGGCGGCGCCCGGGGCGCCCGAGGCGTCGGGGGCAACGGGCAGGGCGAACGCCCAGACCCGGACCGGCGGACTGCCGGCGAAGCGGTAGCGACAGCCCAGATCGGTCAGAGCCCGGCCCAGCGCGGCGGTCGCGTCGGTCACGCCGGCCTCGGGCAATCGGCGCTCGACCGCGCGGACCAGACGCCGGGCCGTCCAGGCCGCCCAGAATTTCAAGGAGGCTGCCTCGCGGAACCTGGCCACCACGGGGTCGGAGGCGGCGACGAGGCGCCGTTCCTGCTCGCGGGCCTGTTGTTGCGCCTCTTCGCGAATGGTGGGCAGCAGCGCCAGCAGCGGCAGCAGCGTCAGGAACATCGGCAGCAGCCACCGGGCGATCCCTCCCGGGGGGACCACGAAGACGCGCCGTCCGTCGTCGGCGGTCGTGGTGGTCAGGGTGGCGCCCTCGCGGGGTGGCGGCGTACGCGCGCGGGATTCAGACATCGACAAGGCTGAACACCTCGACGTCGTGGGTTTTCCCTTTGACGCGGACCGCGCCCAGGGAATGGCAGGCCAGCCCGCTCGTCTCGACCAGACGGGCGGTGGCGGCATCGAGCAGGATGGTGGTCGCGGGCTGGTGGATGGCCCGCTCGCACAACCGCGCGGCCAGATTGACCGGATCGCCCAGCACGGTGTATTCCAGGCGCACCGCGGGCGTGCCCAGAATGCCGGCCAGGACCCGCCCGGTGACGATGCCGACTCCCAGCTGATGACGGAGGGCGGGGGCGACGCGGTCGAGGGTGGCGGCCAGCTCGCGGGCCGCGGCCACGGCGGCCCCGGCGGCCGCCGGGAGCGAGCCATGCGGTTCCGGGGCGAAGGTGGCCAGGATCTTCTCGCCGATGAATTTGTCGATTTCCCCATCGTGACGCCGAACGACCTGGGCCAGGCGGCTGAGATAGGCGTTCAGACGGGCCACGGCCGCCTCGGGTGGCAGATGGTCGCCGGCCTCGAGGAAGCCGCCCACGCCGGCGAACAGCACCACCCGCTCGCGCATCTGGCCGCGGCGCGCCTCTTCGGCCAGCTTGACATCCTCGGCGACCCGTTGCACCGACTCGGAGACGAAGCGGCGCAGGCGCCATCCCGCGTCCAGATCCTGGCACATGCGGTTGAACGAGAGGGCCAGATCGCCGAACTCGTCGCGGCGGGCCAACGCCAGGATGACCTGGAAGTTGCCCCCGATCACCTGTTCCGCCGCCTGCCAGAGGGCCTGCAGAGGGGCGATGAACCGCGCTGCCACCGAGCGGGCCAGGGCGAACGTGGCGAGGATCACCAGGCCCAGGACCAGGAAGGCGACCTGGATCTGGCGGTCGAGCGCGGCCAGGGCGGGAGCGAAATCCTGGGTGATGGTCAGCAGATAGCGGCCGAAGCGGTGAGACCGCTGGGCGAGGATGAGGGTCGGAGCCGGGCCGGTCGGGTCGACCACCCCGCCCAGCGGCTCGCCCAGCAACGAGGCCTGGGCGACCCAGGCGGCGAGTTCGCCGCGGTCGGGCAGCACATGGCTGGCGAAAGCCGGCCACTGGAGATTCCAATGATTGGACGTGAAGAACGGTCGGACGTAGGAAACGGCCGGGCTGGTGGGATCGGCCAACCGGATTTCGCACGCTCCGCCGGGGTCGGTGCGCAGGAATCGGCGCCATTGCGCGAGGGGCCAACCCAGGAAGGACAGTTCTTCCCACTGGGCGAACAGCACATAGCGGGGTCGGTGCTCGGGAAAATAGCAGTGGAAGAAGTTGTGGGCTTTCTCGCCCCAGCGGATGCGTGTGGCGGCATGCGGGCTGTTGAAGAAGGTCTGCACCAGGTCGGGCGTGGAGAAGGTGACCATGGCGATGCGCAGGTCTTCCAGAACGGCATCTTTCAGCAGGGCGTCGTCCCGTGGGCCGGGGGCGGGGGCCGGCGTTTCGGCCGCCGCCAGGCGCGCCAGCGAACCGGCGAAGAGGGCGCCCAGGAAGCGGCTGCCGCCCTTGGTGCCTTCGGCGACGCGTTCCCGCCCCAGCACCAGATCGTGGCCTCCCGTGATGGCCAGTTCGGTCGTTCCCACCCCGTGTCGGAAGAGCCAGTCGGCCAGCTCGAGGATGAGGGGGGCATCTCCCGACGGAGCGGGCCGTCTGGCCCGTTCCGCCTGGCGACAGGCCGCCAGGACGTCGGGGTCATGGAGCCGTGATCGCACCAGCCGTTCGGCCCACCCCAGGCGGGCCAGATGGGATTCTTCGAAGCGATTGACGGCGAGCTGGAGATCGGCCAGACGGCGATCGGTCAGCCCGGGTCGGCTGGCCTCGAAGCGGCGCTGCAGGACGATGGCGCTGAGCGCCAGGACGGGGGCGACCACGATCAGGAACGCGGCGGTCAGGCGGCCGGTCAGGCCCAGCGGCAGGGGAACAGGCCGGATGAGCCAGAGAACGGCGGCGCCCAGGCCGAGCCAGAGCCAGGCCACGCGGAAGATGGCCAGACCGCGCAGCCCCAGCGGCAGGGGCGGCTGGCGCGACAGCCGCCGCAGAGCGGTCACCCGATAGGGGCGTCCTCCGACTTCCAGACCGGCCTGCTCGACGAGGAGCTCGGGAGGCGGCGCGCGCGAGGCGGGGGCGCCGGTCCGCCCGGCACGGGCCCGCGGGTGGCGGAACCAGGGATGGCTGATGGCGGGGCCGTCCTCGAGCGGCTGGAAGGCCAGCGCGGTGCCGCGGCGGGCGGCGTCAGCCCGGAGCGCTTGCAGGAGGGGACGGAGGCTGCTTCGCCCGGTCAGGGTTTCCTGCGGGAAGAACCCGATCAGGATGGCGGCGGCCGGCAGGCGAGGGAGGGGGCCGCGCAGCGGCAACAGATGTTGGAAGACGGGGGCGGGGCGGGCAGCCGGCAGGGGCAGCCAGAAGACATGGTAGCCCTGCCCGCCCAGGATGCAGTGCCCCAGTCCGCGGAAGCCCATGCGCAGCAGATCGTCGAGCGCGTTGTTGCCGAGGTTCCAGAGTTGGTTCAAGAACAGTTTTTCCAGAGGGCGGCCGTCGGGATGGCGAACGCCGCTGTCATACCAGATCCGGATCATCGAGGCCAGAACGGCCACCTCGCCGCTCGGCCGGGGGAAGGCGCCCGGGCGGGCCGCCGTGATCCGGCTTTCCCAGAGCCGCCGGGTCAGGTGGCCGCTGGATCGCCACAGCAGCCGGGCCAGGAAGGCCAGGGCGGGGCGGTGCTGCGGCAGCAGCCGCGCCGCGCTCTGGCGCGTCCAGTGGCGGAGATCCAGCAGGAAGGCCAGGGACGGGTGCTGGTCGGGAATCTCGCCGAACAGGGCCTCTCCCAGCAGGAAGACGCTGGTGATGAGCGTGGTGATCTGGTCGGGCGGGGCGGGGCGCACGATGAACCAGGATCCGCTCGCCGGCCAGCGGGCCAGGCGGGCGAGCAGCTCCGCGTGCTGGCGAGGGGTGTCGGCCCAGGCCGGTGCGGGCGCGGCGAGCGTGGTGTCGACCAGCGTGCACCAGCGCTGGGGGATCTGGAACCCGGCCACGGCCGTGCCCTGGGTCAGGCGCAGATCATGCCGAAGGGCGTCCCGTTGGCCGGCGCGGAAATGGTTCGCCCAGGCCTGGCGCCAGGTCTGCTCGGCCTCGCCCAGCAGCAGGATGGTCATCATCCAGAACGCGGCCAGGAGCGCAGTCGGGCCCCAGCCGCCTTCCCGGCCGAGGTCCTGGCCAGCGGCCAGGCGCCGCGACCGCGGTGCGGCGGCGCCCGGCCCGGCTCCGCCCCCGTCGAGCGCGGCGGGGTCGGCCGTCTCGGCGGATCGGGCGATGGATTCAGAGGGGCCGCTCCCGCGCGGCGCGGCAGAGGACGGAGCGTCGGCAGAGGCGGGGCGCGCGGCCGCCGGGACGGCGGCGGGCGCGGGGCAGGCTTCCCAGGTGTCGGGGTGGCCGGGCAGGGGGAGGAATTGCCAGCCAGGCCCGGCCTGGGCGCGGACCTTCCCGCAGACGGCGATGGGCAGATTCTGCGCTTGTCGGGTCAGGGCCTCGCGCGCGGCGGCCTCGCCCAGGAGCGGGCCGAGCACGCTGAAGTCCTGGCGGATGGCCGGATCGCCGACGATGCCGGTCAGGGCTTCCCCTTCGGCCAGACCGATGCCGATGCGGTACGGGAATTCCCCGGCGGCGACCCGGGCCCGGTTGATTTGCGCCAGGCGGTCGAGCATGGCGGTCGCGGCGCGCAGCGCGCGGGGCGGGGCCGGGTCGTCAGCGGACGACCAGAAGACGGCCTGGATGGCATCGCCGATGAAACGCTCGATGACTCCGCCGGCCGCTCGGATGAACGGGGTCATCTCCTCGAAGTGGCGATTGAGCATGGCGAAGACGGCCGGCGGCGGGTGGGTCTCGCTGATGGTGGTGAATGCTCGGATGTCGCAGAGCATGGCCACCATCCGTCGCCGACGGGCGGCCTCGGGCGTGCCGCCGGTGGCCGCGAGGGCTTCCATGACCGGCGTGGCGACGAACCGGCTCATCCGGTCGCGCTCGGCCAGCCAGGCGATCATCCGGTCGAGGGCGTGGGCGGTCTGACCGAGTTCGTCCGCGCGTGGCGACCGGAGGCGCACCGTGAAATCGCCCTGGCCGACGTGCTCGAGGGCGACCGTCATGGCCCGGACCGGCCCGACCACCCACCAGGCGATGGCCAGGCCGGCCATGACCACCAGCAGGAGGCTCGCCACGATCAACCGGCGCAGGGCCCTGGTCTCGGCGGCGAGGCGGCGATCGATGGCGCTCAGGGAGGCGCGCAGCCCGAACACATATCCGGCCAGGTCGGTGCCGGGGTGCAGCACCCGCAGGAAGCGGCGGCGGGTCTCAGGGAAGGCCACGGTGCGGTCATCGACCCGGCGGGCCGCCTGCTTCAGGGTCGTCGTCCGTCCGGCTTCGGCGATGGTTTCCCAGCGGCCTCCCTGACGGAGCAGCACCACGGCTTCAAGGCCCTGACGGGCATGCAGGCGCTGTACGAGCTGACGCATCCGTTGCTGGTAATGGCGAGTATGGTCCCAATAGACGTTGATGGTCATGACCAGCCGACCCTGCCGGTAGATGAACTGGTTGACCCGGCAGATCCGGCGGCTACCCAGGGTCGCGAAGCCGTAGCGCCCGGCGGTCCCTTTGGCGAAATTCCGGTGGCGACGGAAGGGCCCCGGAGAGGCCGAGGCGTTGCCCGGCTCGATCTGGCCAGGGACGGCGCGGAAGTCCTCGTGGGCCTGGTCGAGCAGCACCTTCGACAGTTGCGCTTGCTCCTCAGGACTGTAGCGATCAGTGAAACGGGTGACCTGGGTCACGGTGGGACGCCCGACGGCGATCTGGATGACCTGCGGCTGGAGCCCATCTCGCTCGAGGGCTTGCCAGAGGTCGGCGAGGGCGGCGGCGGCGCGGGGAGAGACTCCGGTCGGCCCCCTGGTCGGTGTCGGGGAAGGCGGAAGGGGGCGGTGCTCGTCGATGGCGGTCGCTGGCGCGGCGGGCCACGTGGCCGTGCTGGCCAGCGTGCCGAGCAGCCGGTCGAGCAGGGCCGGGCGGTGGATATGGGCGCTCACCACCTGCGCTTGCCGCTGGCCGAGGCGGGTGGCCTCGCCTTCCAGGTGACGGGCCAGGGCCGTCAGTTTCCGGCGGGCCTGGGCATGCAGGCGATGTTCGAGGTCCCGTGCCAGGCGTTCGCCGGAGGCGTGGAGCAGCAGCAGAGGAATGGCCACCAGGCAGAAGAACCAGGCCAGGAGCTGACCGGCCACCGGGAGCGTCGGCGGTCGGCCGGTCACCGCCGTGCCGCCGAGGAACGCCGTCCAGAGCAGGAGAACGGCGACCGCCAGCGCCTGCCACACCCGGCCCAGGGAAGTCGCAGGCGGTGGCGGCGCGGGGGCGACCAGGAATCCGACGTGGGTTCGGCCGGGGCCGAGCACGAACAGCCGGCCCCAGTGGGAGCCGAGCGGCAAGGCTCGCTGCAACTGCGCGGTGGGGAAGGACAGCCGGCCGAGGGCGTGGGTGAGGAGCGGCGAGAGCGGCTTGCCGCGCAGCTCGGCCAGGGAGAACGAAGCCGGTTGGATGACCACCTCCTGGTGGAGCTGGCGCAGCGCGCGGGCGGCGGCGGTGCCACGCAGGTCGGCCGGCAGGAGCAGCGGCGCGGGACGCGGCGCGCCGCCGGTCGGGGCGGGCGGTCGGGCGGCGGTTGGATGAGTGGCGGCGGCCGTGGAACCGGGGCGGTCGGATGGCCGGTCGTCGGATGCAGCGGGGGCCGTCGCGCAGTCGGGCAGACGGCCGAAGGCCGGCCAGGAGGGGGTTTTCCCGCCCAGGGTTCGCCAATGGACCAGGGTGAGGCGCAACGCCCGCTCCTCGGCATCGGGCGGCAGTTCCATGGTCAGGATGACGGCGCCGACCGGGCGTCCGGCGACCATCAGGAAATCCCAGAGCAGGTAGTGGAAGCGTCCCTGGAAGATCACATGGAAGGCCTGGCCCCGCGCTTCGGGCGCGAACATCTCGCGGTGGAGGGCGTCGCCGAACAGGGGGCGGGCGGTGGTCAGAGCTTGCTGGAGGAGCGCCCCGCGCTGGTCGGTGCCGGCCATGCGAGTGGCGAGCAGCATCAGCCGGCCCAGGCCGCTGGTCACGGCGCGAGCCTGCAAGGCAGTGGAGCGGGCAGCAGAGGGCCAGCGCCGCGGACTCGGTGCCAGGAGAACGCGGGGTCGGGCCAGGGGCCCCTGCCCTTGGCGCGGCGTGGCCCCGGTCTGAAAGACCCAGAGACGCATGGGAGGAAAGCCGCGAGTGGCGGGGGCGAGCTGGCGAGCGGCGGCGGCCGCGGCGCGGGCCAGGCGATCGGCCAGGGGCCCAGAACCCAGGGCAGCCAGGCGGGCCCAGGCCGCTTTGTACTGACGGGCCGTTCGTTCGATCCAGAACTGCAGCGAACTGGCCTCGCGCACCAGGGCCACCCGGCTTTCGAGGCGTTCGAGGAACTGCCGCTCGCGATCGGCCTGCCGCTCGCTCTGCTCCTCGCGGACCAGATGCCCGAGCAGGAGGAGCGGTGCCAGGGTCAGCAGCAGCGGCAATGCCCACCGCCGGAGGCCACGGTCAGGCGTTCCGAAGACCAGGGTTGTGCCGGAGTCGTTCATCGTCCGTGCCTAAAGGTAGCACAGCTGATACATCCTTTCTCTTGCTTTCCCTCCGCAATTCCATTTATATGGACGGAGATCGACCGCAAGGTCCCAATCTGAGGAAAGGAGTCCCCGCGCATGCTACATGAGTTTTCCTACCTGGCGCCGCGTGAGAGGAACGATCTGCTGCAATTGCTGAAGAAACATGCCGGCCAGGCGCGCCTGCTGGCCGGCGGCACCGACCTGCTGTGCGAGATCCGGCTCGGCACCGACAAACCCGCCTTCCTGCTCGACGTCAAGCACATCCCCGAGCTGCAGGACATCGCCTGGTCCGAGCGCGATGGGCTGTCCATCGGTGCCGCCGTGACCTGTCTCGAGATCATGCGGCATCCGGTGATCCGGAAGAAGTTTCCGCTGCTGGCCCATGCGGCGGGGCAGATCGGCTCGGCCCAGCTGCGCAACCGGGCCACCATCGGCGGCAATCTCTGCACCGCCTCGCCCTGCGCCGATCTCGGTTGCAGCTCCCTGGCGCTCGGCGCCCGGGTCGAGCTGGCCTCGGTGCGCGGCACACGCGTCATTCCGATGAAGGAGTTCTTCACCGGCGTCAAGCAGACGCAGCTCCAAGATGACGAGATCGTGCAGCGGGTGCTGTACCCGCCCGACGCGGCCGGCGCCGCCTGGGGCATGGAAAAGCTCAAGCGCATCAAAGGGCATGATCTGGCGGTGGTCAGCGTGGCCATCGCCCGCACCGCGAAGTGGCTGCGGGTCGGCATCGGCTCGTGCGCGCCGACTCCGGTGGTGACGGCCGATCTGGCCCCGCCGGCGACGGTCGCCACCGTGGTGGCGGCTGCCCGTCGGGTGATCGCTCCGATCGACGATGTGCGCGCCTCCCGGGAGTTCCGGCTCTTCATGGTCGAGGAGTTCATCGGCAGGCTGATGGCGAGGCTGGCCTGAAGCTGGTTGGAAGGAGAGGAAGACGACGATGAGCACGAAACACTCCGTGACCGTCACGGTCAACGGTAAGCGATATACGCGAGAAGTGGCGGGTAACCGCACGCTGCTGCGGTTCCTGCGCGAAGATCTCGGTCTCACCGGCACCAAGGAAGGGTGCGGGGCCGGCGAATGCGGCGCCTGCACGGTCATCCTGAACGGCAAGGCGGTCAACAGCTGCCTGGTGCTGGCGCCCGAGGTCGATGGCGCTACCATCGAGACGGTCGAAGGCGAGGCCCGGAACGGCAAGCTGTCGAAGCTGCAGGAGGCCTTCCATCGCAACCATGGGGTGCAGTGCGGGTTCTGCACCCCCGGCATGCTGATGTCGGTGAAGGCGCTGCTGCGGGAGCATCCCAAGCCCACCGTCGACCAGATCAAGGAGGCCATCGAAGGCAATTTCTGCCGCTGCACCGGCTACCAGCAGATCATCGAATCGGTGCTCGACGCCACCGGGCAACTCAAGCCGAAGAAGGAGGAGCTGCGCCGTGTTTGAGAACATCCCCCTCGAAGAACTGAAGATCGTCGGGAAGGGCATCGAACGCATCGACACCATCGAGAAGCTGACCGGCGCCGCCTTGTACACCGGCGATTGGGTGGTGCCGGGCATGCTGCATGCCAAGGTCAAACGCAGCCCGCATGCCAAGGCCCGCATCAAACGCATCGATACCCGCCGGGCCGAGAAGCTGCCCGGCGTCCATGCCGTGCTCACCGGCCGCGATCTCGACTATCGCGTCGGCCTCTACCTCGTCGACAAGCACGTGCTGGCCAAGGACGTCGTGCGGCATTTCGGCGAGGCGGTCGCCGCCGTGGCCGCCGAGACGCCGGCCATCGCCCAGCAGGCGGTCGATCTGATCGAGGTCGAGTATGAGGTGATGGAGCCGGCGCTCGATGTCAAGGCCGCGGTGAAGAAAGGGGCGCCGCTCGTCCATCCCGACCTGGGGAAATACGACTACGTCAAGGCCGTCTTCACCCCCATTCCCGGCACCAACATCGCCAACCACACCAAGCTGCGCAAGGGCGATGTCGAGAAGGGGTTCAAAGAGGCCGACGTCATCGTCGAGCGCGAGTACACCAACCCCAGCGTCCAGCATGTGCCGATGGAGACCCATGTGGCGATCGGCCAATGGCAGCTGGGCGATCGCATCAGCATCATCACCAGCGCGCAGTCGCCCTTCACCGTCCGCAACCTGTTCGCCCATTCGTTCAAGATTCCGCATTGCAACATCCGGGTCTACATTCCGTACGTGGGCGGCGGGTTCGGCGGCAAGGCGGGCATCCACCTCGAACCGCTCTGCTGCCTGCTGTCGCGGCAGGCGGGCGGCCGGCCGGTCAAGCTCCAGGCCACGCGCGAAGAGGAGTTCAGCCTGCTGCCATGCCGCTCCGGCCTCGTCTACCACATCAAGACCGGCGTCAAGAAGAACGGGAAGATCGTCGCCCAGAAGATGACCATGTACTGGGACGCCGGCGCCTACGCCGACTACGCGGTCAATGTCACCCGCGCCTCGGGCTATTCGGCGGCCGGCCCCTACGAGATTCCCAACGCCTGGGTCGATGCCTACACGGTGTACACCAACAAGCCGTTCGGTACCGCCTATCGAGGCTTCGGCCACGTCGAGTTCTCCTGGGGCATGGAACGACACATGGACCTGTGCGCCCGCACCATCGGCATGGATCCGTTGAAGTTCCGGCTGCTCAACACCCTCAAGCCTGGTTCGGTGACCCTGACCGGCGAGGTCATCACCGAACACACCGGCAACGTCAGCCTCTGCCTCGAGGAAGTGGCCAAGGCGATCGGCTACGGCAAGCTGACTCCCGCCGAGAAAGCGCGCGAGAAGAAGACCGGCATGAAGATCGGCAAGGCGGTCGTCGCCCTGCATAAAGCGCCGGCCATGCCGCCGTTCACCGGCACCGTGGTCATCCTGAAGATGAATGAAGATGGAACGGTGACCGTCAACCTGTCTTTGACCGAGATCGGGGCCGGTACCTACACTTCCATCGTGCAGATCATCGCCGAAGCGCTCGGCTTCCCGGTCGAGAAGGTCAAACTGCCGATCGAGAACGACACCGATCGCGATCCCTACGACTGGCAGACGGTGGCGAGCAAGGGCCTGCTGCTGTGCGGCAATGCCGGCATCCTGGCCGCCCACGATCTGCTCGGCAAGGCCTACGACGTGGCGGCCCAGGTGCTGCGGGCCAACCCCTGCGATCTCGATCATGACGACGAGAAGGTCTTCCTCAAGCACCATCCGTCGAAGTTCGTGACCTTCAAGGCGATGGCGGTCGGCTACGCCTACCCCGACGGCAACGCCATCGGCGGGCCGCTGGTCGGGGTCGGTCGCTACGTCGCCCAGGGCCTGAGCAATCTCGACAAGGAGACCGGCCAGGGCAACCCCGCCCTCGACTGGACCTACGGGGCCCACGGCCTGGTGGTCGAAGCGCATCCTCGTACCGGTGAGTACAATATTATCAAAGTGGCCAGCGCCTTCGACGTCGGTCGGGCGATCAACGTCAAGTCGGTGCGCGGCCAGATCATCGGCGGCATGGTCCAGGGCCTGGGCACGGCCATGTGCGAGGGCTATCGCTACGCTCCCGACGGCCGGCTGCTCAACCCCAACTTCACCGACAACAAGATCCCCACGGCCCTCGACCTGCCCGAAGAGATCGAGTGCATCGCCGTCGAGACCCCGCAGATCGACGGCCCCTTCGGGGCGCGCGGGGTCGGCGAGCATTCGATGATCGCCATCGCCGGCGCTCTCGGCAACGCCCTCCAGAACGCGGTCGGCGCCGATCTCACCCACATGCCCATCCGCCAGGAGGACGTCTGGCGCGCCCTCCAGAACAAAGCCCCGCGGCGGGCCAGGTAGCGGCCGACCCGCCCAGCACCCTCGTCGTCCTCGGCCCCGGGCCCGCCCGGGGCCGTCACTCGTACGCCGAGCATGTCCGACAGCTCGGGGGTGAAAGTCCCCTGTCCAACCTGATGGAGGTGAAGGGTTAGCGAAGCACAAGGGCTTCGCCGCGAGGCGCAGTCCGAAGGAAGTGTGGAGCAAAT
>QOQW01000030.1 GCA_003327425.1 Candidatus Ozemibacter sibiricus | reverse complement strand
TAAACGTGTTGCCCTCGACCTCCTGAGGGAAGCCCATCTGGCCACGAGATTCGAGATACTTCGGAGCCTGAGTCGGCAGCGACTCATGTTTCTTGGTAAAGGCCATCTGTACCCATGCTAGAGTGTCCTTTTTTCCGACCCGGTCATGGCTGGTCGAACACCCAGGCCCGCCCGGGCCCGGGAGGCGGGAACCCGCAGGCGAAGACCTTGTCGACGCGCGTCGTGCGGAGCTTTCCCTGCAGGGTCATCGACAACCACAACAAGCTGGCATCCATGGCCGGCGAGCAGTCTTCGATCGTGAACCGCGCGATCAGCCCGGTCCCGAACCGCTCGGCGCGGGTGATCCGACCGTCGGCCGCCAGCTCCAGACGCCGCACTTCACGACGCGCCGGATCGAAGACATACTGCACCTGGATGACCTCGCCGGCGACGAAACGCGGGAACTGGAGAGCGGTGGCGGCAATGCGATGGGGATCGAAGCGCACCGTCGCCGGCACCGGCCCCCGGACGGTTCGGATCGGACAGGGGATCATGCTCTTCACATCCTGCTCGAAGACGCGGGCGAGCACGACCTCGGCGAGGTGGTGATCGGCCGCCTCCTGGCCATGGAGCGTGCCGCGCCGCCCGGAGGACATGATCTGCTGCACCACATACAGCACGAGAGCCATGATCAACACGGCGATCATCGCCTCGAGCAGCCCCACTCCCCGTCGTCGTTCACTCATCGGTCGCCAGCTCCGCGAAGACGATCTGGTGGCGCCGCGGGCCCTTGCCCTGCCAGCGCACGTGCAGGCAGACCAGGAAGCCAGGGGTCGGCAGCGGCCCGAAGGCCTGGACCTCGTAGGCGACCTCCATCTGGGCGGCCGGCCAGGGAGGGAGGATCAATTTCCGCATGGGTGGGAAGCCGGCCAACTGGTATTCCCCGCCCGGGACGGGCGTGATGGGCAGGATTCCCGCCGTGGGAGACCACCCCGCTGGGCCCAGCTGCCGGATCTGACCGGCGAAAGCGGTGCCGAGGTTGATGACCAGGCTCTCCCACTGCCCTTCGGCGATGGTAGCCTGCGATTGGGTGAACGAGAGCCAGATCGGCAGGAACACCACCGCCAGCAGGGCGACCGCCACCATCAACTCGACCAGGGTCAGCCCTGGCTGGCCCACCGCGGCCACAGGCGGCGACTGGCGAAGGCGGGGCGGCAACCGGCTTGGTTCCACCCGACGACAGGCAGGGTGCGTCAGCGGCTTCTTCATTCGGGGCGCAGGAGGTGGGGTAGGTTGGGCCCCAGCACAAGCGCGATACCGCGCCGAGCGGCCGCGGGATCGGTGAGATCGAATCGCCGGTCCCAGGTCAGGCTGCCGCCCTGGCCGAGGATCGCAGGATCGAGGGTGCGGACGGTCAGACAGCCCTGCAGATCGACCGGTACGGCCCACCGCACCGTGCCGTTCGGCGCCAGCAGGGCCGTTCCGCGCACGGCGGCCGGCGAACCGGCGAGCGGCGCGATGGTGATGTCGCCCTCGAGGCTCACCAGCACCAGGTGGGCATCGATGCCAGGCGGCGGCCCCACCACCGAGCGCACGGTCACTCCCTGCCGAGCCACCAGCACGACGGGCGCTTCAACTTGCAGCCGATCGGGCAGCTCGAGCGGCCCCTCGATCATGGCCACGGTCGGCCGGTCGATCACCGGCACCCCGCCCCGGATGCGGATGGGGCCCTGCGTGGCGAAGACCGCGGCCGACTCGTACCACGAGGCGAAGAATCCAGCTTTGCGGTAGGGGGCGGCGGGATCGAGGACGGTCAGGTCGCCCCGGAACAGCTCGCCGGCGCGGGGACCGTCTTCGGGCAGGCGAACCGCGGTACCGGGGTTGGGGTAGTTTCCTTCTGGGAAGATGGCCGGAGCGGGGAAGGACTTCCGTCCCCCGGTCGTCGCCCCGTCGAACATCTGATCGTAGAGGGCGTTATACGAAGGCAGGCGGGAAGCCAGGGTGAAATCGGAGGCCAGCTTGGTCATGAAGGTCAGGTAGTCGCTTGGCGCGCCCGCCGCATAAGCCGGCATCAGATCGGCCAGCGAGGGGGGGACCCCGGGCAGCCCATGCCCCTGCAGGAAGAGGAAGAACGGCGGCACCCGCGTCGTCATGATGACGGGCAGGCCGTACTGCGGCAGGTAGTCGTCGCCGCGCGTGAGACGAGGCAGGGGGAAGATGGCTCGATGCATGGTGCCGGCGGGATCGACCTGGATGTGGTCGGGCACCGAGTCGCCGTTGGCGTCGTAGATCAGGGTGGCGTAGAGCACGTATTCGGCGAAGACGTGGCCGAACACCCGCGTGGGCGTCTGGCGCCGCCTGTCGCCGAACAGGCGCAGGACGCTGCACCGGCGCAGGCGCGGCAGCTCTTCCATCAACGTCTCGCGCAGGTTGCCCACGGTCAGCCAGTCGCGCATGGCGCCGATCGGGGTGAAGCGCACTCTCAGCTTCGACCCGCCCAGGTAGTCGGTGCAGGCGTAGGGCAGCTCGGCACCAGGATCGTCGGTATAGAGCGTCGGCCAGAAGATGAACGTCTCGGATTCGCGGCGACCGGGATGGCTGCCGTCGAGGTTCAGCGTGACGCTGGCCCCGCCCAGGAACACCCAGCCGGAGGTCCGCCACAGATCAGGCTTGCTCGCCTGATAGATCTCATCGGTATTGTACAAGTAGAAGGGCCGCGTGTCTCCCGTGTCGTCTTGGAACCCCTTCTCGATGAGATTGAACCGTTCGGCCGCGCCGCCCTCGCGCACGAACAGCGTAAATTTCGCGAACGGCCGCGGCAGCGAGGAGACGGCACGGAATTCCCGCGGGAACTCGAACCGATGGCGGCGCTGCCGAGCGGTCAGATCGACGGCGAGGATGATCCGGCCCGACAAGAAGTCGGGATCGGCGGTCCGCACCGACCAGGTCGAGGCGACCTGCAGCGTCTCCACCCCCGGGAACTTCGCCTTCAGTGCCTGCCAGGCTTCTTCCAGGCGCGCCGCCGCCGCGAAATCGCTGGCGGCGAGGCGCAAGCCGTCGAGACCGCGACCGCGAGCCGCCGGATCGAGGGGCGACACCGCCTCGCCTTCCGGAAACAGCTTGTCGCAGCCGCGGCGGGTGCGCGCCACCTCCTGCAACCAGGCCCAGAAGATGTCGGCCGCCACCCGTGCGACCTGGAAGGCTTCCTCCTCCTCGATGCCACGGTGCGTCACATACCGGAACTGGCGCGATTGGAAGGAGAGGAACAGGAAGAGGAACGACAGGACGGTCAACAGGCCCAGCACGACCATCAGCGCGACGCCGGCCCGCCTCCGCCGGAGCGGGCAGCCTGCCCTGCCCCGCCATGCCCAGGGCCGCGCCGGCGCGTCTGCCGCGCGTCGCGTCACGTCCCTCACCCCGGTCGACCCCGGACCGGCTATTTTTTCTTGACCCAATCGCTGCGCAGGGCGAGTTCGTCGTCGGTCACCCACCCCTTCAGGATCTTCCCGCTGGCCTCGGGAACGGTCTGGATCAACAGGGTATCGCCCACATACTCCAGGATGGTGAACCTGGCGTTGCGCGGCAGCTTGTACCGGCGAGGCTTGAAGAACAGGTTCTTCTTGAGCACGTTGTGCTCGTCGCCACGCCGCTCGTAGATGTACAAGTCGGTTTTCGTCCGGTAGACGCCAGACAGGGCCGCATCGCCGGACGCGCTCAGCTCGGACGACGGCACGGCATTCGTGGTCGGCCGGGCCGGCTTACCCGTCTCGACCGGTTGGCCGACCGAGCTGGTGGATGGTTTGTCACCGGTCGGCGCGACGACCTTGGCGCCGCAGGACGAGCAGAACCGCGCGGTCTCCGGCAGCTTCGTCCCGCACTTGACGCAGAACAAGGCCATGGCAGGAACGGCCGCCACCACGCACGACACCAGAGCCAGCCACAGGGTACGCTTCATCTTACACCTCCCATGGAGGGCCCGCCCGGGCCCTGAATCTCGTGCATTCTACCCGGAAACGCCGAGCTCCTCAACCACAGGGTATTCCCGACCGGATGTCTCGCGCCGCTGGCTGACCGAAGGTTCGGAGCGGCGGAGGCGGGCGACGCGCCGCGTCCGGCGGCCCATCCTGGGCCGGCGCTCGCGGCCACCGCCCTTGGCCAGCCCTCTCCGCCGCGCGGTGGTCTGCCTTGGCCAATTCCGTCTTGGACCGCGATCGTGGTAGTATGTCGCCGTCCTGTACCAGCAGTCCGGTTGAGTCCATCCCAGGAGAAGCCCATGTCGCCTGTCATCCGCTCGGTTCTCGTCTGCCTCGTCGCGGTCGTCGCCCTTTCCTGGGCCGTTCCTCTTCCTGCCGGAGCCGAAGAAAGCCTGCTGTGCATCGTCGGGTCGAATGTCAGAGTGCGGGCTGAACCCTCCCTCAAGGGCAAAGAGATCGGCGTGGTCAGATTCGGCCAGATCGTCCCCACCCTGGATCAGACGGCCAAACCGGAAACCGTGGCCGGCATGACCGATGTCTGGCGGAAGGTCCGATTGCCTGACGGCAAAGAGGGGTGGGTATTCGGGGGGCTGACCATGTCGTACGACCCCGCCCGGCCGGTCGACTGTCTCATCGCCGCCTGCGACCGCCGCCTCGAAATGACCGACACCATTCCCGCCGATGCCATCGTGGTGCTGGACTGGGCCAACGACCGTCTGAAGAATGCCACCACCGACGACGAACGGCTGTTCTTCGGCGTGTACCAGCCATTGATCCTGTCCTGGTTCGCCAGCCGCCTGATGGACAAAGACCATGACCCCGAGAAAGCCATCAAGCATCCGGCGGTCAAACCGTATGCCGACCTGCTCGTCTATAGCGAGCCGGCCGGGCAGTGGCTGCCCCGCACCGAGCGGCTGTGGGAACTCCACGACCGGTACGCGGCTTCCGCTCTCAGCGACCGGCTCGCCCGCAAGATCGCCGACATCCCATTGCCAGGGGAATCGGAAGGGTATCCGCCGGCCGTGCTCAGCCGGGCCATGCTCAGCCTGGGCGAGTACTTGAAGCGACATCCCGACGGCCTGTTCGTGGAAGAAGTGCTGACCGTGCTGAAGGACTGGATCAATTTCGATCCGCAGCCCGGCTTCGACCCCATGGCCGACCTCCACCCCGATGATTTCCCGTCCTTCCGCCAGCAGATCGCCGAGTGCAAAGCGCTGCTCCAGAAGATCGACCACCCACGGAAAGGCGCCGTGCTCGAACGCCTCGACGCCGCCCTGCAACGCCTCGACCGCCGCTGATCGCTGCTGTTCGCTGCTGTTCGCCAGATCCGCTCCGCCTGCGGAACGCGACGCGTTCGGCAGGCCGCGACCAGGGGTCCAGGGGCCGGTGGCCCCTGGACGTGTTTCTGGAGAAATAGCCTCTCCCCCCCCCAATTTGAAAGCCTGCCTTGGGTTCAGGCAGGCGTATGCCTGTCTGCCACCTATTGCATCTGCCTCTTGAATTGGCTACACTGATGCCATTCCGCGTCGCGCACGGGATGGTGGGGTGCTCGGCGGTGGGCCGATTGGCCCATCTCCAGGCGCACCAGCCATGGTCCGGCGGTCTCGGGTCCGATGAGATGATCCGACCTGACGGTCACCGGTGCGAGGGGCGCGATCCAGGCAACAACGACCCAGGTCTGGGCAGGCTCGGCCAATCAAGGTTCGCAGGGTGCGGCGCGAAGGTGCTCTGACGCTCTGACGGCCGGACGTTCCGACCACCAGATCTGCACAAGGAAAGGCGACGCATGCGGCGATTCGTGCTGGAAGGCGCTCTATTTGCCGGCTTGTGGGCCGTGCTGACCGAAGGAACCCCCGCCTCCTGGGTGGTGGGCGGCCCGGCGGTCATCCTTGCGCTCCTGCTCAGCCGGCGCCTCGCCCCGACCGGGTGCTGGGTGTTCCGCGGGCTGGCGCTGGCGTGGTTCATCCCCTGGTTCTTCGTCCAATCGCTGCGCGCCGGCCTCGACGTAGCGGGACGCGCGCTCCGCCCCGACCCGAGGCTGGCCCCCGAGGTGCTCGACTACCGGCTTCGCCTGCCCCCCGGACCCGCCCGCTGCTTCTTCATGCTGGTGATCAGCCTGATTCCCGGCACCTTGACGGCGGCGGCCATCGGCGACGATCGTCTGCTCGTCCATGTGCTCGACCGCACCCAGGACAACCACGGCGACCTGCGCGATCTCGAGCGCCGGGTGGCCGACGTGTTCGGCCTGCCCCTGGCCGAGGCTGCCGAGGGGGCCGAGGGGGCCTCCTCATGCTGACTGATCTGCTGAGCGTGCCAAGCCTGTTCGTCGGGGCGGCCGGCGTGGTGCTGGCCGCGCTGCTGTGCTCGCTGTGGCTCGTCTTCCGAGGGCCGACCCCCGTCGATCGCATCCTGGCCGCCCAATTGATGGGCACGGCCGGGGTGGCCACCCTGCTGCTGCTGGGCACCGGCGCCCGCCGCGCCGGTCTGCCCCTGCCCGGCTACCTCGACGTCGCCCTGGTGCTGGCCCTGCTGGCCGGCGTGGCCGGCATCGCCTTCGTCGCCCGCGGCTGGGAAGGGAACCCCGCCGGGCCCCCTTCCCCGCCCGAGGAGGTCGTGTGATGCTGTTGCTGCGCGATCTCTGCTCGCTGGCGCTGGTCTTCGCCGGCGGCGCCTTCTTCCTGGCGGGCACGGCCGGGCTGTGGCGCTTCCCCGATCTCTTCACCCGGCTGCACGCCCTGTCCAAATCGGACAACCTCGGCCTCGGCCTGGTCGTGCTGGGGCTGCTGCTGCAGGCCGAAGGCCTCGCCGAAGCGATCAGGCTCGTGGCCATCTGGCTGCTGGCCATGGGCGCCGGTTCGACCACCTCCCACCTCATCGCGGCCAAAGCCCTCCAGACGGGAGAACGCCCATGGCGACCCTGACCGCCTGCCTCGATGGCGCCCTCGGCCTGAGCCTGATCGGTCTGGCCGTCCTGGTCACCACCTCGCACAGCATCTGGCGCGCCATCATCCTGTTCATGGTGTTCGGCCTGCTCGCCGCCCTGGCCTGGACCCGCCTCCATGCCGGCGACATCGCCCTGGCCGAGGCCGCCATCGGGGCTGGCGTCACCGGCGCCCTCTTCCTGAACACGGCCGGACGCTTGCGCACCATCGCGCGCTGGCGCGAGGCGCCGACGACCGGCGCTGGCCCTGACGGCTCCCCCGATTCCGTCGTCCAATGAACCGCCAACCTTCGCTGGTACCATCCACCACCGGCGCTCCCGCTGTCGAGCGAACGATCGACCCCACCCGCGGCGCTCCTCGACGGCTTCCGCCGGGCGCCGACCCGACCGGCGAGGGCCGTGCCCCTTCCCTTCTGGTACGAATCTTGACCGTGGTGGGGGTGGCGACCTTCGGGGCGCTTCTGGCCAGCGCCATCGTGAGCCTGCCGCCGACCGCTCCCGGTCTCCTACATCAGGTGCGAGAGCAGCTTCCCAACTCGGGCACGAAGAGCATGGTGACGGCGGTGCTGATCAACTTCCGGGGCTACGACACCCTGCTCGAGCTGACCGTATTGCTGATCGCCGTCCTGGGCGTGTTCGTGATCCGGCAGGGCAGCCGGGTCGTCGAACCGCCGCCGCCTTCGCTGGGACCACTCGCCCTCGAGTTCATCCGGGTGCTGGCTCCCTTCCTCGTCATTTTTTCGGGGTATTTCCTGTGGGCGGGCGGCGAGCACCCGGGCGGGGCCTTCCAGGCGGGAGCCATCCTGGGCGCGCTGGGCATTCTGCTGCGACTCGGCGGTGTCCTGCTCGACCGGGCCTGGAGCGAACGGACGGAACGGCTGGGGCTGACCATCGGCGTCTTCACCTTCGCGGCCACGGGCCTGGTCGGTCTGGCCGGGGGCGGCACCTTTCTGACCTTCCCACCGGCGCAGGCCAGCCGCATGATCCTGCTGATCGAAGCCACCGGCACCCTGACCATCGGGCTCATCCTGGTGCTGCTGTTCGTGGGCGGCTCGCTCGCCCGCCCCTCGCCCGAGAAGTCGGCGGCAACGCCCGTCGCCCCGGTCTTTGCCGCGGACGCCGCGCCCGCGGTGACGCCGGCTGCCGCCGCTCCCGCCACGCCGCCCGCCGGCCCGGCCGCGACCTCGCCTTCTTTGCCCGAGGCCGAGCCATGACCACCGCGCTGTGGTATGCCCTGGTCGGGGTCATTCTTCTGGCTATCGGGTTCGCCAGCCTGATCCTCACGCCTGGCCTCCTGCGCAAGATCATCGCCCTCAACATCATGAGCAGCGGTACCTTCCTGATCCTGGTCAGCCTGGCCCGTCGCTCGCCCGATCCCGTCACCCAGGCTCCCGATCCCGTGCCGCAGGCCATGGTCCTGACCGGGATCGTCGTCTCGGTCAGCGCGACGGCCATGGGCCTGGCGTTCCTGCTGCGCTACTACGAAGCGACGGGCCGGCTGGCCCTGCCCGAAGACGATCTGCCCGCTGCGCCGGCGCCTCGGCACGAGGAGGGCCCTTCGGCATGAACCACGCCCCGGTCTTGGTCGTGCTGGTGCCGCTGCTGGCGGCCTTGGCCAGCCTGCTGCTGCCGCCCCGGCTGTCGCCCTGGCTGTTCGGCGGCGGCCTGGCCGGGGTCGGCTCGCTGCTCATTCCTCTCTACCAGCGGCTGCTGGCGGCAGGCCCCTTCCGCTACCGGATCGGCGGCTGGGGCTGGCCGCTGGGCATCGATTTCTACATCGACGGCACCGGCTTTTTGATGCTGGCCATGACCTGGGCCCTGCTCGCCGGGATCGGCTGGTACTCGCTGGCCTATTTCCGCGGTCGTCCGGCGGGGGCGCACTTCTGGCCGCTGCTGCTGCTGGTCTGGGCCGCGCTCGACAACCTCTTCGTCACGGCCGACGTCTTCAACATGTATGTGACCCTCGAGCTGCTCGGCCTGCTCTCGGTGGCGCTGATCGCCCTGGCCGGCACGCCGGAGGCCTATGCCGCCGCCCTGCGCTACCTGCTGGCGGCGCTCGGCGGCTCGATGTGCTACCTGCTCGGCGTGGCCATGATCTATAGCGTCAGCGGGACCCTCGACTGGGTCTTCCTGCGCACCGTGCTGACCGAGGGCCCGGGGGCCGTCATGGCGCTCGCCCTCGTCACGGCGGGGCTGATGCTCAAGTCGGCGATCTTCCCGTTGCACTTCTGGCTGCCGCGGGCCCATGCCAACGCCCCGGCCCCGGTCAGCGCCCTGCTCTCATCGCTGATGGTCAAGGCCTCGTTCTATATCTCCCTGCGCATGTGGCTCTGGATCTTCCCCGGCGTGCTGCAGGTGCACGTGGCCGGCCCGCTGCTGGGGCTGCTCGGAGCGGGCGCCATTCTCTACGGCTCGCTGATGGCGCTGCAGCAGACCCGGCTCAAGCTGCTGATCGCCTACTCCACGGTCGCCCAGCTCGGCTACCTGTTCGTGTTCTTCGCCCTCAGCATGCACCCCGAGGATGTCACCCCCGCCCTGCAGGCGGTCGTCTTCTTCGCCTTGTCGCACGCTTTCGCCAAGGCCGCCCTCTTCATGGGAGCCGGCGTCGTGCAGCGCACCCTCGGCCATGATGCGCTCGACCGGCTGGCCGGCAGCGCCCAGCGCCTGCCCCAGACCGTCTTCGCCTTCGGGGTGGCCGGGGTCAGCCTGATCGGCCTGCCGCCCAGCGGCGGCTTCGTCGGCAAATACCTGCTGATCGATGTCGCCATCCGGGAACGACAGTGGTTCTGGGCGGTAGTGCTGGCGGTCGGCGGGCTGCTGGCCGGCGCCTACGTCTTCAAGATCCTGGCCCGGGCCATGACCGAGCCGCCCGCGGCGTCGCCCGCCCCCTCGCTCGGCCCCTCGCTCGCGGCCAGTGCTGCTTCTTCCGCGCTCACGGGCGAGGGCGCGCCCCCTCCCGCCCCCGCCGTCGTGGCATCCTCCTCGCTCGTGGTCGAGGCCGCCGCCTCGCCGCTCGGACATGCCGACTCGGCCCCGCCCGAGCGCGGTCTGGTGTGGTCGACCTGGACCCTCGCCATGACCGCCTTCCTGCTGGGCTTGCTGGCCCTCCATCCGTTGCAGGTGATCGCCATCGGCGCGCCCGGCGCCGGCCCTCGCCTGCCAGGCGCGGAGGCCGCCCAGTGACCTGGTACCATTGGCTGCCGGTGCTGATGATCGCCAGCTCGGCCGGGCCGGCCGTCGCCATCTTCTTCCTCGAGGAGGAGTCGCACGGCTGGCGGACGCTGTGGAACATGCTGGGCGCGGTGGTGAAGATCCTCCTGCTGGGCGTGCTGTTCTATGAGGTGCATCTCGGCCGCACGATCGCCTTCCACGTGCCGCTGCTGCCCGGCCTGACCTTCAAGCTGCACGCCGATGCGCTGTCGCTGCTGTTCGCCGGTCTGTCGACCGGCCTGTGGTTCCTCACCACCATCTACGCCATCGGCTACCTCGAGCATTCTCCGCATCGCAGCCGCTTCTTCGGCTTCTTCAGCCTGTGCGTCTCGACGACGATCGGCATCGCCATGGCCGGCAATCTGATCACCCTGCTGATCTTCTACGAATTCCTGTCGCTGACCACCTGGCCCCTCGTCGTCCATCGGGGGAATCGGACATCGATCACCGCCGGCCACCGGTATCTGGTCTACACGCTGGGCGGCGGCGCCCTGCTGCTGATCGGAGTGGTTTGGCTGCAGACCCTCGTCGGCGAGATCGATTTCGTGGCCCGCGGCGGACTGGCTGCCCTCCCTCCCGAAACACATGCGGATCTGCGGCTCATCTTCGCCATGCTGGTGCTGGGCTTCGGGGTCAAGGCCGCCCTGGTCCCGTTGCATGGCTGGCTGCCCCACGCCATGGTCGCCCCGGCCCCGGTCAGCGCCCTGCTGCACGCCGTGGCCGTGGTCAAGGCGGGGGCGTTCGGCATCGTGCGCGTCGTCTACGACATCTTCGGCATCGAGTTCTGCGAGCGGCTGGGCGTGCTCGAACCGCTGGCGGGGCTGGCCGCGTTCACCATCCTGTTCGGCTCGTGGCGCGCCCTCGCCCAGGACGACCTCAAACGCCGGCTCGCCTATTCGACCGTCAGCCAGGTCTCCTACATCGTGCTGGGCGCGGCCGTCTTCGGGCCCAAAGCCACGATCGGCGGCATCGTCCATCTCGTACACCAAGGACTGATGAAGATCACGCTCTTCTTCTGCGCCGGGAATTTCGCCGAGGAACTCGGCCTGCATCGGGTCAGCGAACTCGACGGCGTGGGCCGTCGCATGCCCTGGACGATGGTCGCCTTCACGGTCGGCGCCCTCGGCATGATCGGGGTGCCGCCCATCGCTGGCTTCGTCAGCAAATGGTACCTGGGCTGGGGCGCCCTGGAGGCCGGCATGCCCTGGGTCATCGCGGTGCTCGCCCTCAGCAGCCTGCTGAATGCGGCGTATTTCCTGCCGATCCTGTATGCCGGCTGGTTCGGCCAGCGAACCACCCCTTGGCCGGCCCCTCAAGGACACGTCCCCGACGGCATCGTGGCCCCCGGGCCGGCCTCCCACCGTTCCGCCGACTCGCCTTGCCCCAGATGGCTATCGGTGGCGGCCGGTGAAACCTCGCTCCTGCTGCTGGCCCCCGCGCTGGCGACGGCGGCGTTGTCGCTGCTGGCAGGCATTCTGGCCGGCAGCTCGTTCAGCCCTCTCTACTGGGCCCGGTTCATCATGATGGGAGAGTATTGAGCCATGGCGCTGCTGCTCGTGCTCGCCCTCCTGTCCCCATGGGCCGTCCTGGCCTTCCTTCTGGCTTCACGCGATGCCCCCACCGACGAAGAGGTCGCGCCGGACGGCCCCGCCCGCGGCGAGGCCGGGGCGGGCGCCAGGCCTCGCTGGCGGCTGCTCGCCCCCTGGACGCCGTTGCCAGCGCTGCTGGCGGCCCTGTTCCTGCCAGAGGACCTCGCCCTCGAGTTGCCGTGGCTCTTCCTGGGCGCCCTGCTGCGCCTCGATCGCCCCGCTCGGCTCTTTCTGGGCCTGACGGCGGCGGTCTGGCTGGCCGCCGGCTGGTACGCCCGCGGCTACCTGCCGACGACGGGCGAACGCCCCCCCGGGGAACGGCGGTTCTGGGGCTGGTTCCTGGCCACCATGGGAGGCAACCTGCTGCTGGTGCCCTGCCAGGACATGGTATCTTTCACCGCCTTCTTCACGGCGATGAGCCTGGCGGCCTACGGCCTGGTGATCCACCACCCCTCGGCACGGAACCTGGCGGCGGGGCGAGTCTACCTCGCTCTGGCCATCCTGGGCGAGGTGCTGGCCTTCGCCGGCCTGGTCTGGGCCTGCCAGGTGGCGCAGGGCGAGGTCTCCTTCGCGGCGGCCGGCGCCGCGCTCGCCGCCAGCCCCGCGCGGGATGCCGTGCTCTGGCTGCTGATCGCCGGCTTCGGCATCAAGCTGGGGCTGGTGCCGCTGCATGTCTGGCTGCCGCTGGCCCATCCCGCCGCCCCGACGCCGGCCAGCGCGGTGCTCAGCGGGGTCATCATCAAGACCGGGCTGCTGCTCTGGTGGCGGGTGTTCCCGTGGGGAGCGGGCGCGCTCCTGCCCGGCGCCTTCCTGGTCGTCGCCGGGCTGGCCGGCACCTTCGGCGCCGCGCTCGTGGGCCTCGTCCAGACCGATCCCAAGGCGTTGCTGGCCTATTCCAGCGTCAGCCAGATGGGGCTCGTCGCCCTGATGGCCGGCCTGGGGCTCATCGCCGACGCTCATGCCGGCGCCGAGATCGCCCCGCTGCTGACCGGCCTCGGCCTTTTCGCCGTCCATCACGGGCTGACCAAAGGGGCGCTCTTCCTCGGCGTCGGTCTGGCGCAGACCAGCCTGTCGACCGGCGGTCGCCGGCTCGTCATGGCCGGGCTCGCGCTGCTGGGGGCATCTTTGGCCGGTTTTCCGCTCACCAGCGGGCAGGCGGCCAAAGCCTGGCTGAAGGCCCTCCTTCCCCTGGCCGGCCCCGCCTGGCAACCGGCGTTCGAAAGGTTGGTACCGCTGTCAGGGGTGACGACGATGCTGTTGTTGCTGCGGTTCCTCGCGCTCCTGCCCCGCGCGGGGAAGCCGGGCGCCCCGGCGGCGCCGCTCGCCATGCTGCTCCCTTGGGCTGGGTTGGGGCTGGGCACGGTCCTGCTGCCGGTCATCCTCGTCGGCGCGGGCGGGTTCCCGCCCGCGGCCCTCGGCCTGTCGGGCGCCGGGATGGCCAAAGCCGCCCTCCCGCCCCTGGCGGCAATGGCGATGGCGGCGTTCGTCTGGTGGAAGGCCCCGGCCGCCGCCGAGCGCTGCCGCGCAGGCCTGGCTGTGCCAGCCGGCGATCTGCTGCATCTAACCCGCTTTTTCTCTGCCGCAGCGGCCGTCCAGGCGACAGCGCCAACCGCGCCGGGCGCCACGTCTCCGAACGCTGGCGGCCCGCCCGCTTTCTCCCTGGTCGGCGAGAGCCCCAGCGGCGAGGCGCGGTCGCCGGCCGGCCAGGAAGCCGCACGACCGCCCGCCCTCGCGTGGTGTCTGTCGGTCCTGGCGGGCGGCGAAGGGTTCTCGACCGGCCTCTTGCTCATGGTCCTGCTGGCCGCCGGCTTGGCGCTCCTGCTTTGAACCCCTTCATTTCCCGTTTCACCATCAGCCCGAGGGTGTACCTCATGCGTCAAGAGCGATGGCGGCAGGCCCGGCGACCCTGCTCGGCCACCTTAACCGGACGCCCGTTCAACAGATTGTTTCCCCAGCAAGCGAGCGACCACATTGTGCGAAAGGACGGATCTTGCTAGTATGAACCGCCCGATGCCTCGGGCCCAAGGCAGGCCATGACCAATCCTGATTCTGCTCCGGCGACCGCGGTCCCGGTTGCCGACCGCCCAGCCCCTTCGGAGGCATCGCTCCGAAACGCCCCGCTCGCGAGATCGATGTCCGATCCGTCCGTCGCCGCGGTCGGCGCACCGGCGTATATCGGGTTGTTCCTGCTCGCGCTGGCTACCCTGATGGATGAAATCCTGTTGACCAGGGTGTTCAGCGTCACCATGTGGTACCACTTCGCGTTCATGGCCATCTCGGTGGCCATGTTCGGCCTGACCGCCGGCGGCTTGCTCGTCTATCTGTGGCCCGAAGCCTTCCCCGCCGCACGCTTGTGGCCGCGGGTCGGCTGGTGCACCCTGCTGTTCGCGATCCTGGTCGTCGGCTGCTTCCTGACCCAGCTCTGCATTCCTTTCTTTTTCGAGATCTCAGTGCTTGGATTGTTCACGCTGGGGCTCATCTACTTCGTCGTCGCCCTGCCCTTCGTAGCGAGCGGAACGGTGGTGGCCCTGGTGTTGACCCGGTTCCCAGCGCGGGTGGGGCGGCTCTACGCCGCCGACCTGGTGGGCGCGGCCTCTGGGTGTCTGCTGCTGCACCTGTTCCTGGAGCTGTCCGACGGCCCGACCACGGCCTTCCTGGTGGCGGCGCTGGGCGCTCTGGCAGCTATCGCCTTCGGGGTCGAGGGGCGGGACCGGCGGTTGCAAGTGACCGGGCTGCTCGTATTCATCAGCCTGAGCGGGTTCGCCGGCTGGAGCATGGTGCGCCTGGCCGAACAGGCGCCTCTGATCCCGTTGCGCTACGTCAAAGACATCATCGAAACCTCATCGGTCTATGAAAAATGGAATTCCTACTCGCGGGTGCGCGTCTTCGGCGATGCCACCCGCTGGATCAAGCCATCGGGCTGGGGGTTCAGCCCGATTTTCCCGCCGAACGTGCGGGTCCGCCAGTTGAACATCAACATCGATGGCTCGGCCGGCACCGTGATGACCGCCTTCGACGGGGCCACCGACCAGCTCGCCTTCCTGAAATACGACATCGTCAACCTCGCTCACTGGCTGCGACCCCAGGCCGACGTGATGGTGATCGGCATCGGCGGCGGGCGCGATCTGCTGTCGGCGCTGGCGTTCAGCCAGCGCTCCGTTCTCGGGGTAGAGATCAACCAGGCCATCATCGATATCGTGACCTACATCTTCGGGGAGTTCACCAGCCATCTCGATCGGCACCCCAGCATCCGCATGGTCAATGACGAAGCGCGCAGTTTCATCGCCCGACACGAGGAACGCTTCGATATCATCCAGGCCTCGCTGATCGACACCTGGGCGGCGACGGTGGCCGGGGCTTTCGCCCTCAGCGAGAACGGCCTCTACACACTCGAAGCCTGGGATCTCTTCTTCCGCCGGCTTAAACCCGGCGGCATCCTGACTTTTTCGCGATGGTACGTACACCAGCGCCCCTATGAAATGTATCGCCTGGTGGCGCTGGCCGCCGGAGCGCTGCGGCGGCTGGGGGTGGCCAGACTGCGCGACCACCTGCTGCTGGCCAAGACGCCCGCCCCCGAATACACCACCCACCCTCTCGACGGCGTCTGTACGTTGCTGGTCAGCCCCACGCCGTTCACCCCGCAAGATCTGGAGCAGTTCGCCAGCGTGACCACCGCGCTGCGCTTCGATCCGCTGCTCACCCCGCACGCCACCGCCGATCCCTTCCTGGAAGCCATGCTGACCGACCATGCCTTCGAGTCGTTCCTGGCCGCGCAGCCGATCGATCTGTCGCCGCCCACCGATGATCGCCCCTTTTTCTTCAACGTCCGACGCCTGTCCGACGTGCTCGACCCGGCCGCCTGGAACACCGGCCCGGTTTTCTTGCTGACGGCTCTGCTGGGCATCGTCAGCCTGCTGACGCTCGGGTGCATTCTGTTACCCCTCTGGATGGCTCGACCAGCCGAGCGTCCTCTAGCCCATTGGCCCTTCCTGGTGTTCTTCGCCGCCATCGGCGCCGGTTTCATGAGCGTGGAAGTGGCCGTCATGCAGCAGTTGATGGTCTTCCTGGGCCATCCGGTCTACGGGCTGACGGTCGTCTTGTTCACGTTCCTGCTGAGCGGCGGGCTGGGCAGCCTGACCGTGCCCGCCCGCTTCGAGGCGTTCCGGCCCGCCGCCTTCCGCCTGGGAGCTCTGGGTTTCGTGCTGATCGCCGTCCTGCTCGGCTGGCCGCGGTTGTCGACGGCCCTGGTGGCGGCATCGACCCCGGTCCGCCTGGGCGTGACCGTGGCGTTGCTGATCCCACTTGGCTTTTTCATGGGGATGCCGTTCCCGCTCGGCATGGCCCTCGCCGGCCCTACCGCCGGCAGCCTGGCTCCCTGGTTCTGGGGCATGAACGGCGCCACCTCGATCGTCGCGTCGGTCCTGGCGATGATCCTGGCGTTCGGCTTCGGCATCTCCCGGGCCTTGTGGTTCGGCTTGGGGTGCTACGTGATCGCTGGCCTAGCCTTGTTCCTCGCCTGGCGACAGATCACGGATCGCCCTGTTGCCTGATCTCATCCATACGACACGACCAGCGGGGGTGCAGGATCCGATCGTCCCCCTGGCGCACCGTGATGCCCTCGGCATCGAAGTGATTCAGCAGCAGCAGGCAGATCTTGCGATTGCCCCCGATCAGGTCGCGGAATTCGCTGACCTTGATCGCCCGGCCGGTCTGGCGCAAATGGGCGACCAGCTTCTCCCGGCAGGCGTCGACCACCTGCCGGTGGAGGTGCTCCTGCTCGATCTTGACGGCACGACCGGCGGCGACCAGGTGATGCAGGATGGCACCGACGTCTTTTTCGCCCACTCCTTCCTGCCTGGCCACCGCCTTGATCTGGGTCAGCAACGGCGTTTGCAGGCCGCACCCGGCCATGTAGCGCTCGACCGCGGCCACCGCGCGCCGCAGCCGCGGATCGACCTCGCCGCGATCGTCGAACGGCAGCCACGAGCGCTCGTGTTCGCGCACCTTCTCCTTCTCGACCAGCCCGCGCAGGATGGCCAGGATGACCTCATCGTGCGCCGGCCGGCGCTCGAACCGCAGCACGCGGCGCAGTTCGTCGAGATCGATGCCCCGGCTCGACAGCCGATGCCGCTGGCGGTAGTCGGTCACTGCGGCCAGGATGGTCGCCCGCATCTGGTCGCGCGCCACCTGGGGGAGCAGCACAGGCCCTTCGCCGGTCTCGAACGAGGTCAGGCTGGTCAGCCGCCCTTCGTCGAGCGCGCGCTGGACCCGCTCCGGGGCGACGTGCAGGCGGTCGGCGATCTCGCCGACGGTCAGGGGCTTCCCGGCTTTGCGCACTTCGAGGGCGATCAACTCGTCGAGCTTGCCCTGGGCGATCAGGTTCAATTCCTGCACCAGGCGTTCGGGCCGTCGCCGGTGGTGGAGGGGGGCAGCATCGATGACCTCGCCGCCGCCCAGCGTCTGGTCGCATGAGGTGGTGCGCAGGACGAAGCGGTCGCCATGCTGCAGGAAGACCGGCTTGTCCACATGGATCTGCACGATGGCCGACTCGCCGGGCCGCAGGCGGTCCTTGTCGATCAGATGGATCCGGGCCTGCCGCTCGAAGGTGCCGGCATGCAGGATCGCCTGCGACCACAGCCCCAGTTCGCGGTGGGGGGCATGCAGCCGCAGCGTGGCATCGAACATCGCGGTGGGGGGCAGCTCGCGACCGGCCAGCAGATCGCCCCGAGCGATGGCGGTCCGCTCGATCCCGGCCAGGTTGAGGGAAGCCCGATCGCCGGCCTGGACCGCCTCGACCTCCTGCCCGTGCCGCTCGAGCCGGCGCACCCGCACCGTCTGGGGATGGCTTCCCTGCAGGACGACCGTCTCTTCGCGCCGGAGCCGACCGCCGATGACGGTGCCGGTGACGACCGTGCCGAACCCGCTGACCGAGAACACCCGATCGACATAGAGCCGGAACAGCCCATCGGCATCGCGCGGAGTGGCCTTGGCGACCGCGGTCGCGATGGCCTGGCGCAGCGTGTCGAGACCGGCGCCCGTCCTGGCCGACACTTTGACCACCGGCGCCTCGGCCAAGAAGGTACCGGCCAGGAACTCCCGCACATCGAATTCGCAGATCTCGAGCATTTCTGCGTCGACCAGATCGATCTTGGTCAAGACCACGATGCCCTGCCGCAGACCGAGGATCTCCATGATCTGCAGGTGCTCGCGGGTCTGGGGCATCACCCCGCTGTCGGCGGCGATGACCAGCAGCACGAGATCGATGCCGGTGGCACCGCTGACCATGGTATGGATGAAATCGCGGTGCCCCGGCACATCGACGATGCCGAGACGATCGCCGGAGGGCAGCGTGAAGTGGGCGAACCCGAGGTGAATGGTGATGCCCCGCTCCCGTTCTTCTTTGTGCGTGTCGCATTCAATGCCGGTGAGGGCGCGGATCAGCGCGGTCTTGCCATGATCGACGTGGCCGGCCGTGCCGAGAATCAGGTGCTTCACGCGGCCTCCCCCCGGGCCACGGCCACGGCGGCGGCCACCTCGGCCGCGATGGCCGGCAGGTCGTCGTCGGGCAGGGTCAAGACGTCGAGCGCCAGGCGACCTTGCCGCAGGATGGCCAGGATGGGCCGCTCGCGGGCGAGCAGGGCCCGGAAGAGCCGCTCGGCGAACGCCGACCGCCCCGCCGGCGACCCGGCCGGCGGGGCGATGACCACGGCCCAGCTGGGAATCTGCAGGTCGGGCAGCGTTCCGCCCCCGGCCTGGCCGGAGCTGGGCTCCAGATGGGCCACGACGCCCCGCTCGGCCAAATGGGTCTGCAAGCGGCTGGCCCGGACGGCCAGCTGGGCGAGGGTGGTCCGCAACATGCCGAGCACCGGGATGGCCTCGGCCAGGCGCTCGTCATCGAGCCAGGCCCGACAGGCGCTGGCCAGCGCGGCGATGATCAGCTTGCCCACCCGCAGCGCCCGCATCAATGGTGCCTGCTTCAGCCGCGCCACCAACGCGGCCCGCCCGACCACGATGCCGGCCTGCGGCCCGCCCAGCAGCTTGTCGCCGCTGAACGTGACCAGGTCGAGACCAGCGGCCACGGCGCGGCGAACGTCGGGCTCGTCGGCCAGCGGCCAGCCGGGCGGCCGGCGCAGCAGCCCCGAGCCGATGTCGTAGACCACCGGCACGCCGCGGGCCCGGCCCAGGTCGCTCAATTCCTCGAGGGTCGGCGTGGCGGTGAAGCCCCGGATCGCGAAATTCGAGGTGTGCGATTTCAGCAGCAACGCCGTCTGGGGAGTGATCGCCGCAGCGTAGTCGGCCAGGCGGGTGCGGTTGGTCGTTCCCACTTCGACCAGCCGGGCCCCGCTCGTCGCTAAAATCTCGGGCAGCCGGAAGCTGCCGCCGATCTCGATCAGCTCGCCCCGCGAGACGATGACCTCGCGGCCGGCGGCGAACGTGCTCAGGATCAGCACCAGCGCGGCGGCGTTGTTGTTGACCACGACGGCGTCCTCGGCCCCGGTCAGGTAGCACAGCAGGGCCTGCAGATGCTCGTGCCGACTGCCTCGTTCGCCGGTGGCCAGATCGAACTCGAGGTTGGCATACCCCTGCAGGGCGCCGCGGATCTCTTCGAACAGGCGGGCGCCGATCGGGGCTCGCCCCAGATTGGTATGGATGAGCACGCCGGTGGCGTTGACCATGGCCCGCAGCGACGGCCGCGCGATCGCCCGGCACCGCCGCTCGACCTCGTCGAGGATGGCCGCCAGGTCGGGCCTCTCGCCGCGCTCGCGCACTCCCGCGCGCGCCGCTTCGATCGCCTGGCGGACGGCGTGCTTCACCAGATCGATCCCGAATTCTTTGATCGGTCCCTGCAGCCGTTCATGCCCGAGCAGCCGATCGACCGCCGGCAGCTGCCGCAACTGCTCCTGTCGCCCCTTGTTCACCTGCCTGCCTCTTCCGAACCCTGATCCACCCCGCCCTCGTGGAGCAGATGTGCCGCGAACGCTGTCCACATCCGCCTGCGAGCATCTTCATCAGAGAGGGCAGGAATCGAACCTGCCACAGACGGTGTTATCCGCCCGCTGCTGGTTTTGAAGACCAGGTGGGACACCAGTCCCGTCCTCTCCAGGGTAGCCGGGGCGCCTGGCCCCCTTCAGTGTAGCTGAACCAGGGCCGCATCTCAAGCCACGGCGCGCCTGTCCAGCGATGCCCGCTCAGCGATCAGGATCTGCTCTCGACAAGCGGGCTCGGCGAACTCCCCACACCTGGCGAGCCCTGCGGACCAACCTGCTCCTGAACAAAGGGCAAGAATGGCTGGTTCCCGCTCGGCCTGTCTGCTGCGACCGTCTGAAGCAAGGTACCGCGTTGGGTGGCGAACTCCCTGCCTCTGGCCGCTCGCCGGCGCGACAATCTTGGAGGAGATGAAGCGCCGATTACGGCTCGGTCGCGAAGAGGGCGGCGGGGTCGAGACCGGCTTCCTGCAGAACGGCATCGTAGGCCTCGACCGCGCCAGCAGCCACGCCCGCGGGCTCGCCGGCCATCACCATGCGCGAGAGGCTGGCCACCCCGGCTGGGGACGAAGCGGGAGGAGGGGCCGGGGGCGGAGGGGGCGAGGAAGGTGGGGAAGGCGGAGAAGGTGGTGTCGGAGCAGGGCTGCCCACGATGGCCCGGACCATGGCCTCCTCGACGGCGGGATTCTGCCAGCCGGCGGGCGGGCTGTTGGCCGTCGGCACCCAGACAAAATCGGGATGATTCTTGCCGGTACCGCGGGCCCAGGCGCCGCCGATCACCTCGCCGGCCGCATTGAGGTCGAGGGTATAGCGATAGGTCTTGATCAGGCCTTTGGTACCGAGGAAATCGGCATTGACGTTGTCGTCGGCCAGATAGAGCTTGGTGGTGACATCGGCTTTGCCGCGCCGGGCGTCGGTCGTCCAGGTCGTCTCGAAGGCGTAAGCGGGATAGTTCCAGACGGGGGAACCGGCGTCGGCGTCGATGACGATCGGCACCTGCCGTTCTTTCATGTATTCCAGCAGCAGGCGATGGAAATGGTGGGGCAGGATGTCAGGATCGGATTTCGATGAGTAGCAGCGCGTGCCGTAGAACTGGTGGTAGCAGTCCATGTAGAGTTCGCTGAGCAGGCCTTTCTGCTCGCCCACCGTGAAGGTCATGCCATCGACGGTGCGGGGAGCGCGGGGCTCGGGTTCGAGCACGGCGGCGGCCGCCCAGCCATTGCAATGGCCCGACCACTCCTCGCCGCCACGATGATGCTTCCGCTCCCAGGCGGCGGCCCCCGGATTCCTCCCGGTGCGGCGGGCCACGAAGGTGTCGTATTTCGCCAGCACTTTGGCCATCGGTACGCGGGCCCACGGCCAATACCAGCCCGACCACGGATGGGGCCGGATGATCGCGACCTCACGCCCGGTGGGCGCCAACTTGAACGCGCCCGACGCCGTCGTCTGCCCGCCGACCATCGCGGGCCAGCCTGCCACCGCCATGGTCAGCCACAGCCCCAGCCAGATCGACCACCCGCGTCGAGTCATCGGCGTTCCTCCTCGGGAGCTGGCTCGACCAGCCGCACCTCCATGGCCCGGCCGATCTGCCAGACTGCCCACGGCAGCCCTTTTCGCCACTCCTGCCGGATGCTGCCGCCCGGCTGCCCGTCGTCGAGGTCGACAATGAAGCCCCGCGGCGTGCGGCTCCAGGTCTGGGAGACCCGGTCGACGAAGGTGGTCGAGGCCACCGCCACCGATTTTTCCCCGACGACGACGGTCGGACCGGTCGTGCGGGCCGGAGCGGCCAGCGGGAACAGCGGCAGCGCGTAGGGAATCAGCGCGCCTTCGGGGAACAGCGGGGTCAGCCGCTGCGGATCGAACTCGCGGCGACGGGCCGTCGCCACGCCCCGCAGCGGGAACACATCGATCACCCGGACCGGCCGCAGGTCGCGTTGGGCCAACCAGAGCACGGCCTGCACCTTCAGGTCGGGGCGCCCCAACGGCACCACATGGACCAGGAAGCACGGCTCGCCATCGACCTCGCGGGCCGAGCGCACATGGAAGCGCCAGCGGATCGGCGGCAGCCAGGCATCTTCCCCGCGGGCCAGGTTGCGATACCGCGCCTCGACGACCCAGGCGTCGCCCACCTGCCAGGCCGGCATGAACCCTTCGGCTTCCGCCGCGGCTCTCCCTGGCAGGGTCGTTGCCATCAGCGCCCCAACGAGTACCAGGACCACCCACCAACAGCGCGCTTGGGTCATCATCCATTCGTCTCCTGCTGCGATTAACCAATTCTACCACATCCACCCCGGGTCCCCTCGAGCGATCCACCGCCTGCCAGCCCCAACCTCAGCTCGATGGGAAGGCCCCAAGGTCAGGCTGAATCTCAACCAGCTCATTTACCAGGGGCCTTTGGCCCCTGGACCCCTGGTAGCGCCCTGGCGAACCTGTCGGGTTCGCCTGGCGGACGCTGAATCCTCCAGGCGCTCCAGCGAACGCACGGCGAGTCGTCCGTCGCCATTGGTCTCGCCCATGCCTCTCTGAGACCGTGCCGGGCCCCTCCGTCGTCCGTCGGCCCCCAGGGCAGCTCCCCATCCCAGATTATAGCCATCCTGATGGGAGTGACCTTCTTCCCCCTCTCAGACCACCGCGCGCCGGGTGGCCACCGCCCCAAAAATTAGAAAAATCTAACTTTTGCCTTGACATTTATTTTGATGTCGAACATTTTTACATTGAAGGAATTGCCAAACCTTATGAGTACGCATTACCAGGGAACGACCGCCGAAGTCCGCGCCCTCGACGCTTTCATCAAGCTCTTGCGCGCCGCGGCGAGCGTGGCGCGGCACACTCGTACTGTCTTCGAGGCGGCCGGTCTGACCGAGAGCCAGTTCGGCGTGCTCGAGGCCCTGTTCCACCTCGGGCCCCTCACTCCCGGCGATCTCGGCCGCAAGATCCTGAAATCGCCGGGCAACCTGACCCTGGTCCTCGACAATCTGGTTCGTCAGGGCCTGATCGTCCGCCAGCCGTCCGCCGACCGGCGGTGTCGACCGGTGGCCTTGACCCCACGTGGCCACGCGCTGGTCGCCAGACTCCTGCCCCGGCATGTCCAGGTCGTCACCGCTGCCTTCCGCGGGCTGACCGCGGCCGAACAGACCAGGCTGGCCGCCCTCTGTCGCAAACTCGGCCTGTCCCTCGACCCTTACCCGCCATCCCCTGAACGGAAGAGCGTCGCCTCCCGGCCCCGCCCGCCGCACGGCTCCGATCCTGGTCGTGTCCGCCAGGCCCGCTCCCCCCGTCCGTCACCCCACGCCCCCGCCGCGATTCCCCGCGGTGGCCACCCTGTCCATCCAAGGAGGACCCCATGAAAACCCTGCTGCACATCATCGCCTCTCCTCGAGGCGAGCAATCCAACACCCTGAAGATCGCCCAGTCGGTGCTCGCTCGCTTCCGCGAACAGCACCCCGACGGCCGGATCGACACCCTCGACCTGTTCGCCGAAGAACTGCCGCCCATGACCCTCAAGGCCACCGACGGCAAGTATCGCCTGCTCAGCGGCAAGGACCTCGACGACGAGACCCGGCCGGCCTGGGAGCCGATCCTCGCCCATATCGAGCGGTTCAAGGCCGCTGACATCGTTCTGATCAGCTCCCCGATGTGGAACTTCGGCATGCCCTATGTGTTGAAGCACTACTTCGACGTGATCATCCAGCCTCGCCACCTGTTCCGCTACACCGAGAACGGCCCCGAGGGCCTCGCCAAGGGCAAGCGGGTGATCGTCGTGACCAGCCGGGGCGGCGACTACAGCGAAGGCCCCGCCCGCGCCATGGATCACCTGGAAAGCTCCCTGCGCACCATGCTGGGGTTCATCGGCATCACCGATCCGATCTTCATCCATGCCCAGCCGATGCTGGGCGCCGGCCCCGAGGTGGCCAATCAGAAGCTGGCGCAGGCGGTCGCCGCCGCGCGACAGGTCGCCCTCTGACACGGCTCCGCTCGGCCCGCCCCTCAGCCGGCCCCTTTCGCCAGGTTGGCCCGCAGCAGCGCATCGCGCCCGATCAGCCCGCGGAAGATGCCCTGGCTGTCCACCACCGGCAGGCGTTTCAGATGGTGCCGGGTCATCAGCCGGATGGCTTCGTCGATCGGGGCGTCCTCATGCACGGTGACCAGGTCTTTGCGCATGAAATCGGCGGCGCAGGTCTGGCGGGCCCGCTCCAACAGATCGCGGTACTGCCGCCCGATATCGAAGAACGGGAGCTTCGCCACCAGCCAGGCCCAGACCCCCGGCTTGTGGTCAGAGAATGCGCTCAGCAGATCCTTGTCGGTGAGCAGGCCGAGCAGACGCCCTTCGCGATCGACCACGGCCGCCCGCTGGCGACCCCGCAAGGACAGGCTGCGCAGCACTTCGGCCACGGGAGTATCGGGGGCGATGGTCTCGAGATCGCGGTCCATGACGTCGCGCACCCGGGTCAGATTGGAGACGGTCAAGCACGACTGGTGCAACTGGTCCCAGTCGGGGGATTCCCGGGAAATGGCCCGGAAGACATCCGACCGCGCCAGCATGCCGACGATCTCGCCTGAGGTCCCCACGACCGGCAGCCGTTTCAGGCCACGGTCCAGCATCATCTTCACCGCTTCGGACAGGGGCTGGTCGGCCGCCACCGTCATGACCGGGCTGGTCATGATCTCGGCCACGGTCCGCCCGGCCAGCCTGGCCAGCGCCTCGCTCTGCTGGTCGGAGGCGAATTCGCTGAGCAGGCCGAGGCGCAGGGGAACCCCCCCGCGCGTCATCAGATCGCCCTGGGTGAGGATGCCGACCGGGCGCCGCCGCGCATCGACCACCGGCAGCCCGTTGAACCCCCGCGCCAACAGCAGCCGCACCGCCTCGGCCAGGGGCGTCTCCGGCGCGACCACGGTCGGGTCGGCCGTCATGACCGAGCGCACCCGCAGGTGCATGGGCAGGATCGTCATGCTCGACTTGTGGGCGACCACGTTCACCGGGTCGACGGTGATGAGCCCGTCGGTGACGATCTCCTCCAGTTCGGGCAGCACGAGCGGCAGTTCGGAGGTCGGCAACAGGACGTCGATCCGCAGCGGGAAGTCATAGGCCAGCACTTCGATGGTCGGCAAGGCCACCTCGCCGTTCTCGAAGCAGCCAGCCAGGCCTTTGCTGACGAAGCAGCGGGCCGCGATCTTCAGTTCTGCGACGAACTGGATGATCCCTTCCCAGAGCGGCTTGCCGTCGAACCGCGCGCGCTCACTGGTATAGATGCGGATGAGGGAATAGGCCAGCACGCGAATGCCCCTTTCACAACCGTTTCGCCAGGGAGATGCCGAGCAGGACCAGCAGGAACCCCACCAGATTGTTCACCACCAGATTGGTCCCGGCCAGGCGCCAGTCGCCGTTGCCGGCCGCGCTCACGCTTTCCCAGGCGTAGGTAGAGAAGGTGGTCAGGGCGCCCAGGTACCCTGTGACCATGAACAATCGCAGGGACGGCCCGATCAACAGATTCCGCTCGGCCAGCGTCAACAGGAACCCGATGAGCAAGCACCCCAGATGATTGACGATCAGGGTTCCCCAGGGGAACCCGGTCCCGAACAGGGAAACCGCCAACAGCGAGATCAGATAGCGGCTGAGGGCTCCCAGGCTCCCCCCCGCCATCACCAACAGGGCGTTCTCCAAGGTGCCTCCCGCTCACCGGACGATGGTGACGGCGCAGGGGGCGTGGTTCAACACCCGATCGGATACCGATCCCATCAGCCAGCGTTCCACGAAGTTCTTGCCGCGATGCCCCATGACGATCAGATCGACCTGCTCCTCTTCGGCCATGCGCAGGATCTGGTCGGCAGGATGACCGACCCGAATGGTGGGGTCGATGGTCAGGTTCTGAGCGGCGGCCACCTCTCTCAGCATCTGGAAATGTTCGCGGTAGAACTCCCGGGCGGTATCGAGCACGGCGCCGATTTCGACATCCTCTGCCGGTTCGGGCGGACGCGCTACGGCCAGGACGAGCAGCTCGGCCTGGAACTTCGCCGCCAGGTCGAGGGCGAACTGGAAGGCTTTGAGAGCTTGTTCCGATGAATCGTACGCTGCCAGGATCCGCTTGATCATACAGGCGCTCCTTCGGTCGAGGTGGCCGGCGCCGGCGGCGCCGGGGGAGTCTCGAAACCCTTCTCAGGGCGCCGCAGGAGGTGCCCTGGCAGGAAATAGGCATTGGCGAGCAGGGTGGGCACCACGGCGCTGGCGATGACGGCTGCCACCAGGAACGAGTATTGGGCAGTGTCGATGATCTGATGGGTCAACCCGAACAAGGCGGAGATGCTGCCGAAGGTCAGACCCGTCGACATCAACAAGGTGGTGTACATGCCGTCCGATCGGGAGTTGCCGAAGGCCACCGTGGCCGGGAACACCGCCACCGTCTTGGCCACCAGCTTGAAGAGCAAGAGCCAGAGAAACACCGACGGGGCGGCGACCAGAGCCGGCACCGAGACCAGCGACCCGGCCCGGATGAAATAGAAGGGGGTCAGCAGCCCGAAGGTCAGCGTGCGCAAGCGCCGAATCAGCACATGATCCTTGCCGACGGTGCCGGCCAGCATCATGCCGATCAGGTAGGCGGGCAGCACCGCTTCGCTCTCGGCCCAGACCGCCAGACCGCCGAACCCGAAGAGGATGAGCAGGAGGAATTTCGCTTCCAGCTCCGAAGGCCGCCCCCCGTAGCGAGCGAAGAAGCGGGGCGTCACCCACGGCAGGATGAGGAAGCCGACCAGAACCGCCCCGAGAAACAGGAGCGTGCGCGTCGAGAACGGGGCGAACAGGAACCCCAACGCCAGCACCGTGCCCAGGTCGGTGACAAAGCAGGCCGCCAGCAGGGTTTTGCCGTAGTTCGTCTCGTTGAGGCCGAATTCGAGCATGACCGCATAGACCACCGCCACCGAGGTGGTGGACAGCGCGACCCCCGCCAGCCAGCTGGCATCGGCGCTCCAGTGCAGAAAATAGTAGGCGGCGCCGGCGCACACCAGGAACGGGCTCAAGAAGCTGATGAACCCGACGACCGTCGCCTCCTTCCAGTACTGGCGGAAGATGCGCGGGTCGAGTTCCGCGCCGGCCAGGAAGGTCAGCAGGATGGCCCCGGTGCCGGAGAGGAATTTGATCCAGGAGACATCGGCGGTCAGCAGGGCGCTGCCGAACATCGCCCCGATGATGAGCTGGGCGACCGTTCCGACGACGATCTCGGAAAGAGCAGTGGCGATCCCCATCCAGATCGAGACCAGGGTGGCCACCAGGGCGAGCCCCAGCCACAGGGTCGCCAGGAACCAGGTTTCAGCCATGCTTGCTCCTCCGGCTTCGGAGTGAAGATACGGTAGGAGTCATCAGCCGTCCTGGGCGTTCGAGGGGGGACCCCATCCCCATCACGTGCCCCATCCTACCACCAGGAGCAGGAATTATCAACTCGCAGGGCGTCCTTTCAGGCGCGGCCCCACCCCCGCAAGGGCGTCCAGAGCGAGAGAAGCCCCCTCTTGTTCGGCAGAAACCGCCAAGGGCCTCGAGGCTCGAGCCTCCTGGCCCAGCCGGCCGACGCTACCCGCAGGGTTCCTTGGCGATCTGGCGCCAGGGGCGGCCAGGGAGTCCGTCGGCCTCGCCTGGCCAGTGATATCGGAGCGCGCCATGGCCAGGCCGGCCGACGAAGACACCCCGCCAGCCTTGGACCCGCCAGCCTTGGACCAAGGTCCCTCAGCAGGAAAGGGCAGTTCCCGGGAGGCAAAGTCCCCCCTCGCCGCGCCGTCGGCAGGGCGTGGGGGGACTCAATCAGCCCCGGGTCAGATCACCCGCAGCAGGAATCTCCATGCTCGCCGCAGCAGTGGCCGTCGTGTTCGCCGCAGCATTCTTCGTCCTGCCAGGTGCTGCCGTCGGCGATCTCGAGCAGGCGGATGTCGAAGGTGAGCGTCCGACCGGCCAGGGGATGGTTCAGATCGAGCGTGACCTTCCCATTCTCAATCGCGGTGATCGTGGCGATGGCCAGCCGCCCATCGGACAGCTCGACCTGCATGTGCATGCCCACGCGCGGTTGGTGCCCCTCCAGGCGCGACTGGTCGATGCGGACCAGGCGTTTCTCGTTGCGCTCGCCGTAGCCCTGGGAAGGCGGAACGATCACTTTCTTCTGCTGCCCGACCGACATGCCGATAATGCCGTTCTCGAAGCCGGGAATGACGGTGCCGCGGCCGATGACGAACTTGAGGGGTTCGCGATCTTCGCTGGTATCGAAGATCTCTCCCGTGTCGAGACGACCGGTGTAGTGAACAGTGACGAGATGACCGTTGGCGACGGTTTCCATGAGGTGCCTCCCTGAGGTGGATGTCGCGATGCTCCGGAGCACAGGCGGTGAAACAACCTGGCGGGGGCCGGTCACGACCGGTCCGCAGAGCCCGGCGGGCCGTCACGTCGATCCACCGGAACAGGGCGATGGTCTACAGGGTAACCCAGATCGGCGGCCGGGTCAAGCGCGACACGGCGAGTCGCCCGGCCGCCGCGGTTCAGCCTTCAGCGCGACGGCAGCGGCCCGCGGGTCGCCGGAATGATCTCGATCCAGTATCCGTCGGGATCTTCGATGAAGTAGATGCCCATCGCCTCGTTCTCGAAGCAGATGCAGCCCATCTGCCGATGGCGGGCGCGCGCCGCCTCGAAATCATCGACGGCGAACGCCAGGTGGAACTCGTTGTCGCCGAGGTTGTACGGCTCGGTGCGATCGTGCAGCCAGGTCAGTTCGAGCTGCATGGCGGTGGCGCCATCGCCCAGATAGACCAAGGTGAACGAGCCGTCGGGGGGCGAGTACCGCCTCACCTCCCGCAGGTCGAGGGCTTCCCGGTAGAAGGCCAGGCTCTTGTCGAGATCAGCCACATTGACATTGAAATGATGGAAGCGGAATGACATCGGCACTCCTCCTTGGATCAGGCGAGCCGGCCCGCCGACGTCGGGAGCGGCCCCGTGTTCGTTGTTCGCTCGGCGAGCCGTCGCGGGCCGGCCGCGGGGTCTCGCCGCGGTCTCGCGGCGGTCTCGTCGCAGCGATCGCTAGGATTGGCGGGCCGGGGGCTTGCCCCCGCGGCCGAGGCGCTGCTTCTCCTCCTGCACCTTCTGCGAGAATTCCCGGGCCAGCCGGGCGCGCTCCTCGTTCGACTGGCGCACGACCGGATTCTCGCGAATGGCCTTCAGCTCGCCGCCATCGAGCCAGATGCCACCGCAGGCGTAGCACTCATCGATGAAGATGCCCGAACCTTCGCGATGTTCGTGGTTCTTCATCTTGGCCCCGCATTTGAGGCAGATGCGTTTCTCTCCGGACGGACCGGACGGGCTCTGGCTCGACCGCGCCAGCAGTCTGGCCAGGACGGGATCGCCCTCGCCTTCTTCCGGCTCGTCGAGCCGGAACAGTTCGGCGGCGTCGAACCAGATACCGCCGCAGCCGTTGGTACAGGCTTCCAGATCGACCCCGCGGATGCGCACGGTCTCCAATGGCTTGCGACACGCCGGACAGATATACCCCTCATGGCTGCTCATCGGCTCCTCCCTCGATCGTAGCTGATCACCAGTATTTCAGATTTCGGCGGCCGATTCAACCCGCCCCGCCCACCGTCGTGGGTTTCCCTACACGGCCGCCGAGAACGGAGAAGAAGCCTGCGTCATCCACCGCGGGCGGCGTTTTCCCCCTCGTCGATGCGGGGATCCCGGAGGATGAAGGGAATGACCAGGAACCCTGGAATGGTGCACAGGCAGACGAAGATGAAGAACCGGGGATACCCCAGCGCCTGCTGCACGTACCCGCTGATGAACCCGGGCAGCATCATGCCCAGGGCCATGATGCCGGTCGAGATGGCGAAATGCGAGGTCTTGTACTGGCCGACGCAGATGTACATCAGATAGACGGTGAAGGCGGTGAAGCCGAAGCCGTAGCCGAACTGCTCGATGGCGATCAGCAGGTAGGCCAGCGCTTTCGGCGGGTGATAGTAGGCCATCAGCACGTAGAAGACATCAGGAATGTTCATGGCGCAAGCCATCGGCCAGATGCACCGGCGGAAGCCATACTTCGCGATGGCCATGCCGCCCAGGATGCCTCCGAAGACCAGCGACAGCAGGCCGATCGTCCCATAGGCGACGCCGACCTCGTCGGTCTGCAGTCCGAGCCCCCCGTCCGCCGGGCTGGCCAGCAGGAACGGGGACGCCAGCTTGACCAGCATCGCCTCGCCGAAGCGGTAGAGCAGGATGAAGGCCAGAATGCGGCCGATGCCGGGCTGCCGGAAGTAGGAACCGATGGCCTCCGCGAAAGACACCCGCTCGCCCCCGCTCCCTTCCTGGGCCGCCGGCCCCTCGCCGTCGCCCTTCGGGTAGGGCAGGATCAGGGCGTGATACAGGGCGATCAGCAGGAACAGGACGGCCACCGCACCGAAGACGAGCATCCAGGCCTGGACACGGTTGCCGGGCTCGGCTCCTACCGCCAGCACGATCGATCGCAGCACCTGGGAATACGCATCGAGGGGGGCGGGAGCCGAGGCTTCGGCGGCGGCTCCGGCCGTGGCGGGCGGCAGCTGTTCGAGCCTGCCCGCGGTATAGACCAGCAGCCCCGAGCCGAAGATCATGGCGATACGATAGAACGTGGAGCGGATGCCGACGAAGAAGGCTTGATCGGCCTTGTCGAGAGCCAGCATGTAGAAGCCGTCGACCGCGATGTCGTGGGTGGCCGAGATGAAGGCGCCGGTGATGAAGCCGGCCAGGGAGGCAGCGAAGAAATGCTCCCAGCCGAGCGAGAAGGCGACGAAGGCGAACACCGCGAACAGGGCGATCTGGGTGCCCAGGATCCAGCGCCGCTTGGTGGATACCACGTCCACCAGCGGGCCCCAGAACATCTTGATGACCCAGGGCAGGTAGAGCCAGCTGGTCCAGAAGGCCATGGTCGCGTTGTCGATGCCGAGCCGGGTGTAGAGGATGACCGACACCGTGTTGATCAGGATGTACGGCACCCCTTCGGCGAAATAGAGCGTTGGGATGTAGGCCCAGGGGCTGCGGGGCGCGGGCCCGGCGAGAGGGGCCGCGGCCGCCGCGGCGAGGGGAACGCCGGCGGGGCCGGCGGGATCGTGCTGGTGCGACATGGGTTCGTCCTTTCCCGACTGGCGTGGTGGATTCCGGGCCTGAGCCTACCATTCCCGCTGCGCGTGGGCAAGTCGGGCCAACCCTGCGCCCTGCGTTTTTTCCCCCGTGACGGGCCGACGAAACTCGATGGGGCCTGGGCCTCGCCAAGGGAGGGCCGGAGCCGAGCGCCCCTGCCGGCAACCACCTTTCGCCAACCCCGTTGCCACCTGTCGCGGCGAGCCGTTCAGGGTGGGGGGAGCGAGAGGGAGTCGGACACCGCCTGGCCTCTGACGAATCCGGGCGACAAACCTGCTCCTGAACACCCGGTGAGCAGGATCGAACCCTGGCGTGAGCAAGGTGGCCATCATGCCGTTCGACTTGCCGGAGGGGCGGCGATCCTGTATCCTCACACCCTCTGCCGCCGATTCCGGCAACCAGTCCGATGCTACAAAAGGGAGCCCGCATGTCGTCGCCGCTTCGTTCTTCCTCAGGCGTGGTCGCCCTGCTGGTCGCCTGCCTGCTGTTCATCGCCGGCTCCTCGGCCAGGGCCGAGCGCCTCTTGGTGGTCGCCCCTCATCCCGACGATGAGGCGATCGCCCTCGGCGGCTGGATCGCCGACCGCATCGCCAGCGGCGCCGAGGTCTGGGTCGCCGTGCTGACCGATGGCGAGGCGTTCCCGAAGGCGGTGCGGGCCAGTCGCCTGGCGCGGGGCCCGTTCCTCAAGGCCACCCACTTTCTCAAGCTGGGGCGCCTGCGACGCACCGAAGGCCATCACGCGCTCGACCGCCTGGGCATCCCCCTGGCACGCCGCTTCTTCCTGGCCTATCCGAATCGCCGCCTGTGGCGCCTGGCCACCTCCCCCCGACCGACCGAAATCATCCGCTCCGGCGCCACCCGCCAGCGATTCGGCATCGCCGAGTGGGCGGGCGAGCGACGCCCTCCCCATCCGTTCACCCGCGAGCGTCTCCTCGCCGACCTCGGCGCCGTCCTGGAACGCAGCCGCCCGGAGATCATCCTGCTGCCCCACCCGCGCGATTCCAATGCCGACCATCGGGCCGCCGCCCTGCTGTTCGGCGAAGTCCTTTCCCGCCGCGATTTTCGGGGCGAGGTGCGCGGCTACCTGGTCCACCAGGGGTCGCGCTACCGGTTTCCCCGGCGCCTCGGGTACCAACCGCACCAGGATCTCCTGCGGCCGCCCGGTTTTCCCCCGCCAGTGACCTATCTCCCTTCGCCCGCCGGCCTCGCCGCCAAAGAGGCGGCCCTGCGCAGCCATCGCAGCCAGATCCGATTGCGCGATCGGTTCCTGGTCAGCTTCATCCGCCGCAACGAGTACTGGTGGCCGCTGCGGCTGGCCGATCTGACCGGCATTCGGCGCCTGCCCCCCGACCTCATGGAGCAGCACGGCTCGGAAGAGACGGGGGATCCGCCCGCCCGCCGGGTCGGACCCGTCGAGCCGGCGGGCCCCACCACCGGCCTGGCCCCGCGGCACGGCCCGACGGCCCCCTACGGCGCCCGGCGCCATGCTACAATACGCCCAGCCCAACCCGCCGAGGAGATGCCGCATGGAAGTCGTCATCAAGCCCACCCAGGATGAAGCCTGCCGTCTGGGCGCCCGCCTGATCGCCCGGATCATCCGCACCCGCCCCGCCCCCGTGCTGGGCCTGGCCACGGGATCGTCGCCGCTTCCCCTCTATCGCGAGCTGGTCCGGATGCACCGCGAGGAAGGCCTGTCCTTCCGTCACGTCACCACCTTCAACCTCGACGAATACGTCGGCCTCGACCCGTCCCATCCCGGCTCCTTCCGCTCGGTGATGGAAGAGCACCTTTTCCGCCACATCGACCTGCCGCGCGAGCGGGCCCACCTTCCCGATGGCATGACCACCGATGTGCCCGGCCATTGCGCCGAATACGAGCGCCTGATCGCCGCCGCCGGCGGCATCGATCTGCAACTGCTGGGCATCGGCGCCGACGGCCATCTCGCCTTCAACGAGCCCGGCTCCTCCTTCCGCTCCCGCACCCGCATCAAGACCCTGTGGACGGAAACCCGCCGGGCCAACGCCGCTCCCTTCGGGGGCGATCCCGACAAAGTGCCTCGCCACTGCCTGACCATGGGCCTGGGCACCATCATGGAGGCCCGCCAGTGCCTGCTGTTGGGTTTCGGGCGCAGCAAAGCGCAAGCGGTGCGCGACATGATCGAGGGCCCGGTGACGGCGTCCTGTCCGGCCAGCATCCTGCAGTTCCATGAGCATGTCATCGCCCTCATCGACGAGGATGCCGCCTCCCTGCTGCAGCATCGCGACTACTACCGCGAGGTCTACGAGAACAAGCCGTCCTGGCAGCGCTGGGAATGACAGCCCCGGCCCTGATGTTCGTGCGGTCGGCCCGATCAACTTGGCTTTTCCCGCATCGCCGAGGCGAGTCACCCACGACCCGCATCCGATGATTCCCACCGCCACCTGGCTGTCGCCGCTGATCACCGCGATCGTCTCGCTGTTCGTCGGCCTCTTCGTGCTGTTGCGCGCCCAACGACGACCCACCACGCTGACCATCGCCGGGTTCGCCCTGGCTTCCGCCTTCTACAACCTCTGCCGAACGTTCTTCGTCTGGACCCCTGACCTGACCCTGATCAAAGTCGGATGGGCGGGCGCCATCCTGCTCATCCCGCTCCTGGCCGAATTCCCCGACGCCGTCCTCGACGACCGCTGGGCCCGACCGCGCACCCGCCGCCTGGCCTGGGCGGCCACGCTCTGGTTCCTCGCCCTGCTCCCCGGCGAAGGGATGTTCCTCTCCCGCTTGGAGGACATGGGAGCCAGCCGAATCGCCCTGGCCGGGCCCTGGATGCCGGTCTACGCCGCCGTGATGACCATCCTGCTCATCCGGCTGGGCTACCGCCTGCTCCGGGAATGGCGATACGGCGACGATGCGCTGCGCCGCCGCCGGGTCGAGTTCATCCTGCTGGGGGAAGCCTTCTATTGCCTGTGCGCCCTCCACGACATGCTGCTGCGCCACCAGCTCTTCTGGGTCTTCCCCTTCCCCATCGTCGATTGGGCGGCCCTCGCCTTCATGCTGATCGTCATGTACGCCACCATGCGCTACCGCCTGCTCGATCTCGATGTGGTGCTGGGCATCGGCGTCTTCTATGCCCTGCTCACCTTCGGCACGGCCGCCGTCTACAAAGGCGTCGAGAGTCTGCTCGAGAACCTCCTCGAACAACGCCTGGGCCTGCAGACCTGGTGGGCCGGCCTCGTCCCCGCCCTCGTCGTGACCCTGGTGTTCGGCCCCCTCCAGAACCTGATCCATTGGCTGATCGATCGGATCTTCCTGCCCGCCGAGGTGCGCGACCGCCGCCTCTTCCATCGCCCCAATTTCCAGTTCCTCGTCCTCGACCGCCGCACCGACGAGCTGAAAGCGCTTCGGCACGATCTGGACGAAGTCATCTCGCGCTTGGAACAGGAGGGTTCCCCCGACGCGCCTCGCGAGCCCGCGGCCCGCCCCTGAGCGAAGCGACCGAACCGGCCCATCCAGCGGCGAGCCGGCCGTCTTCAGGGAAGGTGCCGGGTCAGCGGCTGGTTCCCCAGGCGGGGCTCACACGGGAGCCTCGACGACCGACAACCATTCGCGGAAGCGGTTGTAGGTCAGTCGGGCCTGGTGGGCGCAGAACTGGAACGGCTTCTGGAAGGTCAGATTGTTATGGGTATAGGGCTCGAGGGAGTGAGCCAGGTTGTTGTACCCGGTCAGCACATAGCGCAGCCGCTCGAACAATTTCTGGTGCATGCGGCGGCGGGCGATGGTGGCCAGCGCGTGCGTCTCGCGGGTGCGCTCGGCCATGGCCAGCAGCAATTCGGTGAGCAATTGCGGATGCTCGGCCAGGTAGGGTTCGACCTGATCGAGCTCGAGTACGATGGCCCGCACCGGGGTGGCGCAGATGCAATCGGCGGTCCGCTTCACTTCGGGCGTTTTGCTGGCCAGATTGAGGAAGACGGCGATCTCGCCGATGACGCTGCCCGGACGGGCGATCTGCACGGTGGTATCGGGCCCGAGCGGGATCTCGATCACTCCTTCGACCAGGATGAACAACCGATCGCCCAGCGTACCCCGCTTGCAGATGAGGGTACCCTGAGGGAAGGACTGCACACGCGCACTGTCGCCCGGCGGCCGGATCACGGCCGAATAGACCGACGATCCTTTGTTCGCCGGCGGGGGGGCCCCCTGCTGGGCCATCTGGAACAGCGGCTCGCCGCGCGCCACTTGCAGCAGTGGATGCTGGGCATTGGGGGCGGTCAGAGTGACCAGGTCCTGGTAGACGGCCAGGAAGGAGGGGAACGTCGAACTAACGAACCGGTCGAGCGCCTCTTCTTCGCGGGTGAGACGGCTGAACGAGGCCAGCTTCTGCCAGAGGCGACGGGCGAAGGCGATGCAGGTCTGCACTCCGAACACTGGAGCGGTCTCGAACACCTGGCGTAGCCCGTCCTCGCGAGGGGGCAGCGGCAGCACTTCGCCCGGATCGATGGCGAAGACCGAGCACTCCTGGGGTTGCCCCAGAAAGACATCGAGTTCCCCGAACACCGTGTGAGGTCGTTCGAGAATTTCGACCAGTTCTGCCTGAGCCAGGGCTTTGGCCATGCCGACCTTGCCGGGCGGCTGACGGGTGCGAACCTTGGCGAACCGGCCGGTCAGCACCCCATAGAAATTGGAGGTACGCTCACCCTGCAGATAGACCTGTTCCCCAGGATTGAGAGCGCGTGGCTGGGTGGCCGAAACAGCTGATGCGGGCTCACTCATGGTCGGCGACTCTCCTGCTCAACATTCACAGATCGAACGGGCGCCTGGGCATGGACCGCCCATTCGTCGATTTCCGCGGACCGATGGGTTCCTCTCCCAGGGCCGATCAGCCGATCGATCTGGCCAGGATCGAACCCATCACCCTCTGCGCCCAGGCCATTCCCCCCACGACCTGCGGCTTCTCCAGAGAGAGGGCCGGCAACGCGCCTGGCGTTCGTACCCTCTATGTGCGCGGAAGTCTACCACATTCACCCTGATATGACAACTATCGGTGCCAATGTGTGACACGGCGACCAGTCGAAGCGAACTTCGCCGCTTCATTCCACCTGGATGGTGATCTGAGCGGCTTCTTCGCCGAGCGACAGGGCGGTGATGGTATGCCGGCCCCGCTCGAGCCGCCACCAGGCCTCGTATGGCGGCGGGGTGCGGGCGAGTTCGGCTCCGTCGATCAGCCAGATGACCTCAGGAAGCGGGGTTTCGGGCTCTGCCCGCAACCGGATCAGGTTGTCGCCATCAGGCACCATCACGAACCGATCGCCATCATGCGGGGAAACGATCCGGATCCGACCCCAGCCAAGCTCCTCGGTGGCAGCGCCGGCGCGCCACATCCGAGACGCCTCGCCCTCCGCCGCCATCGCGGCCCCGCCCCCTTCGCTCCCCGCTCCCGCCGCACCCAGCCGCCGCCGCTGAATCCGCTCGGAGGCCCCGCCGGTCGGGCCATCGCCCGCCGCCAAGCCGGAAGCCTCGCCCGCCGGGCGCACGCGAACCCCCGCCCCCGAGTCGTCGGGCAAGGCGGCCAGGGGGTCGGCCACCGCCAGATCGCCCTGCAAGCGGAACGGATCGACCCGCAGCGCCTGGCCTCGCTGCTGGATCCAGTCGGCATATTCGGCCGGCAGCTCGTGGAACAACCCCTGACTCTCATGGAAGGGACAGGAAGGCAGAGGGAGGCGGGAACGCTCGACCCATTCCCGGCTCACCATCGGACAGAAGGCGGTCGGCGCCTGGCCCGACAAGCCGCAGATCCGCACTCCTTCGAGGATGGCCGGCCGCGGGAACCAGCCCCTGGCAGGCCCCGGCAGGTCGCGCAGCAACTGGTGCAGAATCGGCCCGCAGGCGGTGGCGCCGCCCAGCCCATGCGTCGCGCTTCCCTCGAAATTGCCTGCCCACAGACCGATCACGTAGGCAGGCGTCACGGCGAAGATCCAGCAGTCGCGGTAATTCGTGCTGGTGCCGGTTTTCAGGGCCACCGGCTGATCGAAGGCGAAGAAGCGAGGATTGCCGAAGGTCAGCAGGCGGGCCGACGGGTCGGACATGATGTCGAGCAGCGACCAGGCCGTGGCTTCCGACATCAGAGCCGGCCCCGCCCGCAACGGCCCCGGCGTGGTGCGCAGCTCGACCCGCCGTCCCCCGTGGGCGAAGGCGCCGTAGGCCGCCACCACGTCGACCAGCCGCACCTCGGGATTACCGATGGCCAGGCCCAGGCCGTAGTATTCCCAGAGCGTGTCGCTGGGAGGAACCAGTCCGAACCCGGCCAGGAACCGGTAGAACGCTCGCCCGCCCAGTTCGTTGAGCATCTTGACGGCCGAGATGTTCAAGGAATTCCCCAGCGCCGACCGGATCGACACCGGCCCGTAGGTCCGCCGGGTGGCGTTGTAGGGCAGGTAGTCGCCTTGCGGCGTCCGGAAGGTGCGGCGGGTGTCGGGAATGATCGAGCCCGGGTGGAACCCCTCTTCGAGAGCCAGCGCGTACAAGAACGGTTTGAGGATGGATCCGCCCGAGCGCGGCGCCAGACAACCGTTGTTGAAACCGCCGCCGACCGGTCCGTATTCGAACGAGCCAGCCATGGCCAGCACTTCCATGGTGGCGGTGTCGGCCACCAGGCCGGCGACCTGCCGGGCCCCCGCCCGCGCCAGACGATCACGGTGGGCGGTCAGGGCCTCGACCAGCCGATCCTGGACCGCCAGATCGAGGGAGGTCATCACCTCGCCGCGAGGCGGACCGTCGCGCGCCACCACCCAATCGGCGAAGTGCGGCGCCCGCAGCGGCAACCGGCGCCCATACATCGGCATGGGGGCTGCTCGTGCCGCTCGCTCTTCGTCGCGGGACAGCCACCCCAGCCGGACCATCTGCCCCAGGACCCAGTCGCGCCGCGCCAGCAGCAGCCGGCGGCCCTTGGGCGCCTCGGGGTGCAGGCGGGCCGGCGACTGGGGAAACGCGGCCAGAGTCGCCGCTTCGGCCACCGTCACCTGCTCGATCCCTTTGCGGAACAAGACCCGCGCCGCCATGCCCACCCCGCGCAGATTGCCGTACATCGGGGCCAGATTGAGCCAGGCTTCCAGCAGGCGGTCTTTGTCGAGCTGCATCTCGAGCTTGGCGGCGAGCACCAGCTCGGTCAGCTTGGTCAGCCACGTACGGGGGCGCGGCCGCACCATCCGGACGACCTGCTGGGTGATCGTGCTCGCCCCCGAGACGATCCGGCGCTCGGTCAGGTTCTGCCAGGCCGCCCGCGCCATCGCGGCCACATCGAACCCCGAGTGCTGCCGGAAGTTGCGGTCCTCGGCGGCCAGCACCGCCTGCACGAGGTGGACCGGACAACTGGCCAACGGCACCCAGAGCTGGTAATCGCCCGCCGCATTGGGGAAGAAGCGCAGCACCGCGCCGTGGCGATCGAGCAGCGCCCCGCCGCGCACGGCACGGAGGCTCTCGCTCACCATGGCCGCGACATCAGGCGTCACCGCCCAGACCAGCGGCCGCCACAGCAGCCAGAGCGCCACCCCGCCCGCCAGCGCCGCCAGGGCCAGGCGCTTCCCCCAGGCGCGCCGGCGGGCGCGCCCTGCCTCGGCCGCCTGGGTCGGCGGAGCCGAACCCGACGGTTCACCCATGCGCCCAGCCGCCCTGCTTCCAGGGCAGGGGACAACCGACCGCCGACGATCGCGACAGTCCCTTTTGTCGGAAAGGCCAGGCAACCTGTCTGGACATCGGTCTTCCCATCGCTGCCTTTTGGGGAAAGCCGGCCCTTTTCCCGATGGAAAAGGGCCGGCGCATGATCACCATCGGCCGACGGCCGCAACCTACCGAGCCGGCAGGATGTGCACCGGCCTGCCCGGCGTCATTCCGTAGAGGTCGGGATCGTACATCAACGACACCCGGGTGGGCCGCAGGTAGAACGTGCCTTCGCAGATGGCGCGCGCATAGTAGATGAAGCGGAACCGTCCCGACCACAACCGATTGCGGAAGGCCAGCACCCGATCGTCGCGCATTTCGAAGAAATCGGGTCGGAGCAGGTAGGCCCCTTCCTCCCAGTCGGAGTACCATTCCTCTTCGTCGGCCCCAGACGATTCTTCTTCATCATCGTCGCGCGGGCGCACCGGCCCTTCGGTCTTGAGCGCCGCATTGATGCCGATGAACCCGGCCGGTAGCGGATCCTCCAGGGCGAGATACTCGTACAGCCGATCGTTCCACCGGTTCCCGGCCCGATCGTCCTCGAACTCGACCGTGACCTTGACCAGATCGCCGACCCGGATCTCCTTCTCGCCGTTCAGGTTCGTGATCGTCTTCTCGACCTTGAAGCCATGCTCGAGATCGGTCGTGCGCGAGGCCGGATCGGGATAGGCCCAGGACAGGCTCCAGTTGACCATGCCCGACGGCTTGACCGACATGGTCACCGACGGGTCTTTCAGCAACGCTGCGGCGTCGAGCTCGATCTCCTGCCCGAGTTTGCCGATCTTGACGGTCTGCGGAGCCCCGCCGCCCGCCACCACGGTCACCTCCAACGGTTTATCGGACGGTGGGGATTTGCGCTCGAAATACCGCCCCAGCGCCAAGAGCGCCCAGCCGGTGTCGGCGGTCGAGAACCAGCGTCCTTCGGGCTGCAGGCTGTCGAGCAGGGCGCCGGCCAGATCGTCGGCCCGCCGGTCGCCCGGGTCGATGGCCATCTGAGCCAGCAGACAGATCGCCACCTCGCGGACGCTGGAATCGTACCAGGACCGGCGGGTGGCATTGATGCGGGGTTGCAGGCCTTTGAGCTCCTCTTTGAGGCGGGCCGGCGGCGTCAGCTTGACCAGGGCATCGGCCCAGACCAGCAGGGCCGCGCTCTCGATCGCGCTGCTCTTGCGGTTCTTCTTCAGGGTCTCGAGGTTGGCCGCGCTCAGCTCGCCCTGGCGGGCGAGGTTGACCGCCGACAGCTCGAAGATCGAGTGGTGGACCGGCTCGTCGATCGGCTCCTTGCCGAACAGCCCTTCGCGGATGTAGGAGGTCGCCCGCTCCAGGCTGGCCGCGGGCACATCGAACCCGGCTTCCTTGGCCGAGGTCAGCGCGAACACCGCATACTGGGTGCCCCACCAGCTGGGCCGCCGATCGCCCATCCAGTAGCCGAACCCGCCGCGGGCGGTCTGCATCTTCAGCAGCCGCGCCACTCCAGGCTTGAGGAATCGGTCGACCTGGTCGAGCGTGAGGCCAGGCACCAGCCCGTCGGCCACCAGCTTGCGCAAGCCGGCCAGCGGGATGATGCCCGAACTGGTCTGCTCGACGCAGCCGTACGGATACTGCAGCAGATAGCGCAACCCTGGGGTGATCTTGCTCCAGGGGGTGGTCGACAGACCCAGCGTGGCTTTCAGGGTACCTCGCAGATCTTTCACCGACAGGTCTCCCACCTCGGCGGGAATTTCCACCCGGGTCTCGCTCCGGTCGGTGAAATGCCCGTTCTTCTGGCGTCGCACCACAATGAACCGCGGCACGACAGGGAACTCGCTCTGAATCGCATCGCCGAACCGTCCCATCTTCCCCTGGAACACCAGACGGGCGTCGCCGGCGCCGTTGTCGGCCTCGAGTTCGACCTTGGCGACGGTGTTCGACAAGGCCCCCATCGACACCGTGGATTCGCGCAGCCGGGCGCTGACATTGCTGGCTTCGGCCACCGCCAGTTCGGCCGACGCGGCGACGTCGGTCTTGTTGTTGGCGGTCACCGGCGCCACCGCGCGGTCGCCCGCCGTCAGGAACCGGGGCAGACCGGGCTGCAGGTAGAACTCCTTCGAGACGATCATCTGCCGCTCGGTCGAGCAGAAGGCGCTCCCCTTGTCGAGCGCCACCACGTAGATGCGATAGGCGGTGGTGCTGTCGGGCAGCGTGAAGGTGATCGACGCTTGGCCCTGGGCATCGGTCATGAGGGCGGGATTCCAATAGGCCACCGGCCGGAAGTCCTTGCGCAGGGCGAGATCGGACGCCAGCCCGCCGGCTCCGAGGTCGCCACCCGTCAGCATCTGGGTGGCGAACAGCCGCAGCAGCTCCTGGCTGACCACCGACAGGCGCAGATCGCCCGAGAAGACGGTGAGGGGCAGGGCAAAATCGGCCAGGCGGGTCAGGATCGGCGTCATGAAGCCGGTCAGCGAGAGCACCGCCTCGTCGACCACGGCGACGGCCATCTCGCAGACCACGCCCTGTCTGGCGGCATTGGTCGCCTGGAAGGTCAGCGATCGCGTCTCGCCCGGATGCGCCCGCAACGGGGCTTTTCCAGCATCGCCCGGCCCTTCGGTGATGGTCACCTGCAGGGTGTCGAGCGTGTTCTCGACCCGCACCTGCGCCACGCCGTAATAGACGCGGGGTATCATCTGATCGACCTGGCTGCGATAGACCGGGAAGTCGCCCCGCCCGCACGGCACCGTGACCGTGAAGAAGGCGTTGGGGCAGGCGGCCGGCGGGACCTTCATCTCGAAGGTGCCCCGTCGGCCCGACACGGGGATGACGCGATGCTCATAGATGCCATCGCGTTCGCAGGTCACCAGGGCATGGGTGGCCGCACGCGGCAGGCCGAAATCGAAGCGCAGGGTGTCGCCCACCGCGGCCGGCGACCGCGAGGCGGTCAGCATGATCTCGCTGTCGCTGCGCCGCGGGCTGTCCTCTTCATCCTCATCATCGAAGGAGTAGGTATAGACCCACCCTACGTCGAGATACTGCGAGGCGGAGAATTCGCCCTCGGGGGTGATCAGATTGGCCTGCAACCGGTATTCCCCGCCGTCGGCGAAGGCCACGATGAAGGAGGCGCGCCCGTCCTTGAGCGGCTGCTCGGTATACATCGCCCGGACCCAGCCGCTTTCCCAGCGGTAGTAGATGTTGCCTTCGGCGTCGCGCTTCTGGGTGTAGAAGTGCCGCTTGCGGAAGATGTCCAGCCGCATGGTGCCGGCCGGCACCGGCTTGCCCTCGGCCGTCAGGGCGATGGCCTGGAGGGTGACCTCTTCATTTTGCTGCATGTTCGCCAATCGCTGCAGGCCGACGTCAAACTTCGGTGTGGGGCTGAACGTCTCGACCTTGGTGGCGGGCCGGGCATCGACGTCGAGCACGGTGGCGCTGACTTCGATCCCGTACAGGCCGCCGTTCAGGCTCTTGTCCATGGGCAGATGGATGACGAGCTGGCCATCCTTGTCGAGCAGCGATTCGCCGGTCTCGATCAGCAGCCGGTCGCCCTGGTCGCACCCGAACAGGAACCCGTCGTATCCTTTCAGACTCCGGGTCACCGGCACCAGGGTGGCGGTCCACCGCGTCTTGGCGTGCTTGAGGAAGCCGCCAGTATAGTATTTCGCGCGGATGCGGCACTCGAGATAGTTCTCGGTGAACGGCCGCTCGGGAATGGTGGTGTTCTGTCGGGTCTTGACCTCGTGCTCGATCTCGACGAAGTGCCGCGGCGGCTCGAAGAACTGCACCTGGAACCCGGTGCTGGTCAACTCCCGCCAGTCTTTCTCCTCTTCGTCGTCGCTGGATTTCGGCTCGGGCAGCTTGCCGACCAGGCCGCTCCAGGTTTCGGTCGCAACCTTGCCCGCGACGACCGGCGGGTCGCGGCGGCCGCTGACCTTGATCGTGTATTGCCCGAGCGGCGCGAATTCTTTGAGGGCGAACGATCCCGAGCAGGTGCCGTATTCGTTCAGGGTGCATTCCTCGGCGAAGATCGTGTCGTCGCGGGAGTTGACGATCTCGACCCGCACCGACTCGCCCGCCGGGGCGCGAATCTCGTTCTGCTCGTATTTCCGCAGGGCGACCTTCCAGTAGATGGTCTCGCCCGGCTTGTAGACGCCGCGTTCGGTGAAGACATGGGCATTGCGGGAGCGCAGCGAGACCTGACCCGGCACGGCCTGGGCGACCGCGTAGGGTCGGAACCGGTTGGCCGCGAGCGGCAGGAAGCAGCTGTCATCGGCCGTGGCGGCCACCACGAAGACCGCGTCGGACACCCGGAACGAGCCGGTCTCGACTTTGGGCTGGCCGCCCTGCAGACGCAGCACGGGGAAGGAGGCGCCCTCCTTGACGTGCAGCAGACCATTGGCGTCGGTTTTGCCGAGCACGTAGCGGCGATCATCCTTGGTGATCAGCATCAGCGAGACGTTGGCCTGCGGTTTGCCGGTCTCGAGGCTGGTGACCCAGAACAGGATCTCGTCGGCCGCGAACTTGTACATGATCGACAGATCGGTGATCTGGAAGACCCGCGCGGTGCTGCCTTCCTCGGACTGCCCGTTCAGCAGCTTGAGCAGGTAGGCCCCGCCCTGGTCAGGGGCCGGGCGAAACGTCAAGGGCAGGGAGAAGCGGCTGGGCTTGTCGGGGCGGCCCTGCTGCACGAAGACTTCCCGAGCGGTGCTGAACTCCCCGAGGAAATGGGCCAGAGGCACGCGGTTGGGCAGTGGCGGCAGGGACTGCAGCGCTTTGAGCATCGGCAGGAATTCGGACAGGCGCGACTCGATCTGCGGGATGGCGGCGGCCAGTCCGGCGTCCTGGTCATCGTTGGGGCCCTGCCGCCGGGAACGTCGAGAGCGAGGCGCATCGTTGCGGGCGAACAGGATAAGATCAGCGAAGGCGGGGGCGAACATCGCCGGCAACCGGGTGATTTCGCCCTGCACCTGGTCGACGTTGGTGACCGACACCGGCAGCAGTTGCCGACTGCGCAGCTCGAGGACGCCGCGATCGGTCTCGATCTGGATGCTGGGACTCGGGCCCTTGGCGATGAAAGTGAAGGAGGCCGGCTCCAGGCGGGTGCCCACCGCCACCTTCGTCGGCGGCCGGGTCGAGACGGCATAGGCCTTGCCGCTGGTGAACGCGCCGGTCACCTCGAAGAGAAAGGCTTTGCCCTCTCTGCCCTGGCGCGCGAACTTCAGGCGGCCCACTGGCGGCAGCACCCGGAGCTGGGCCTTCAGATCGTTGATCGACAGGTCGGCCGACAGGCGCAGAGCAGCGCCTTTGCGATCGGAGCCCTGATCATAGAGGGGTTCGACCGCGAGCAGCCGCGCCGCATCGCCGATCTGGAAGGTCACCCGCAGGTCGCTGCCCAAACGGCTTTTCTTGTCGGCGGCCGGGAGGTCCTTGCTGAGGAAGATGGTACAACTGGCGCCGGAGGGCAACGCCGCTTTCGGCCCGATGATGAAGATCGTCCGCTCGCCAGGCAGGGGCTGCGCGGAAGGTTCGGCGGCCAGATCGGTGGCATTGATGATTTTGATGGCCCCCGGCTTGCCATTGACGGTCAGCGTGATCTGGCGAGGAAGGTCGAGCACGGAGACCGGCCGGTCGAATTCGAGCTGCAGCCGCCAGTCGGGAGGCTGCACATCTCCCGGACTGAGAAAAGCATGCTTGACCGCCAGGTCGGCGGCCATGGCTCCGCTGGTCAACAGCCACAGGACGGCAATCAGAAGCCATCCTCCCAGGACTCCCTCGATCTTCCTCATACGTGCCTCCTCCTCCGAGATGCCTCAGTATAGTGCCCGGTTCCGGTCTGTGCAAGGAAGCAGCCTCCATCAGGCTGGGGGCCGAGCCATCGATGGGCCCACAACCTCGCCGGCAGAACCTCGAGCGACCACGTCCCGAGAATCGCGAGAGTCAACGGGTTCGCCCCCGACCGGATTGCCCATTCTCCACAAACCCCGCCCTCATAGCTCCCTGTGCCCCCAAACCAACGCCACAACCGCGCCCAGAGCGGGGGGGACCACTCATTGCCAAGGACCCCGCCAGGAAGGGCCCCGCCAGGGACCGCCGCCCCGAGAAGATCTCCGATGGGCCTTGTGAACGCGAAGCGTTCGGCAGATGGCCCGACCGCTCCGCGGGGGACCAATCGGCTCACGGCCGGCCCCAGCGTCGGTTGGTGACGCGCGCCGACGGGTGCACCGCCGGACGACTCGTCAGTTCGGGGCTGAGGTGATATCATGGCCCCCGTCATGACCGACGTCTGCTCGAGCGCGACTCGCTGGCCGGCCCATCGCCTCGGCGGGGCCGCCGGCTTGATGGTGGCCGCCCACGTGGCCAGCGCCTGTCTGCAGGCCGACCATCGACGGGCCGAAGCGTGGGTGGCCGGCCTGGCTCCGGACTGGCCGGTCAACCCGCTCTGGCTCCTGCTGATCGGGCTGGCCTGGGCCGCCTGGTGGCTGGCGCTGGGCCCCCGCCCCCTGGCTACGCTGGGCGAAGCCTACGCCCGCCTGCGTGGCGCGTGGGGAGCCGCTCCCGCCGCGGTGGCGCTGAGCGCCTTGCTCCTGCCCCATCGCGTGTTCGATGACAACAGCGGGTTCCTGCACCTCGACAGCGATTCGCCGGTGCTGATGATGGGAGTGATGCTCGACCTCATCCGCGGTCTGGGCGCCTTCGCGGTGTTCCACACGCTGTTCCTGGCCGACCCTGGCCCTGCCTCCGGCCCGACCGGCTCGGTCTCGACGCTTGCGGCAGCCAAGGCGCCGTCAACGCCTGTCCCCTCGATCCCCGCTCCGGCCAGCGGGCCCGCGCGCGGTCGGCCAGCCGGCTCGCCGGACGAGACAGGCGGGCCGCCCCGCCGCCGGTCCTGGGCGGTGATGGGAACGGCGCTGGCCGTGGCCATCCTGGCCGCCGCTCTGCAGTTCGGCCCTTTGCAGAACATTCCGCACGTCGATGACGAGATCATCCAGGACTGGCACGCCCGCCTTCTGGCCGCGGGCCGCCTGCAAGCCCCTTCTTTCCCCGGCCGGGAATCGTTCGCGCCCGACCACAAGCTCAATGACAACGGCCGTCACCTGTTCTCCACCTACCAGCCGGCGCTCGCCTTCCTCTGGGCGCTCGTCCAGCGGTGGGGGGCCGAAGGGCTGGTCAATCCGCTGCTGGCCGCTCTCGTCATTCTGCTCTGGCACGACCTGGTCGCCGCCACCCACGGCCCGACGACGAGTCGGTGGGCCGCCCTGCTGCTGGGGTGGTCGCCCTTCTTGATCATCATGGCGGCCGGGCGGATGAACCACCTGCTCGCCTTGCTGTGGATCGTGATCGCGGCTCGGGGTCTGGTGGCTGGCCTCGGCGGCCGGCGGAACGCCGGCGCCGGTGCGAGCGTGGGCGCTCTGCTGGCGGGCCTGGCGGTGGGCGGGTGCCTGCTGACCCGCCGGGTCGAGGCCCTCGCCCTGCTGGGCGGGCTGGCCGTCACGGCTCTGTCGTGGCCGGGGTTCGCCCGGCGGCGGGTCATCTTTCTCGCGGTGCTCGGGGTGGTGGTCAGCGGAGCGTTGGCCGGACAGGCCGCCTTGTCGCGTCTCCATACCGGCGATCCGGCGCAGGCGGCGCGCCAGGTCGGGGCGGCCGTCGAATCATGGGGACGCACCCCGCTGGCCGTGCTCTGGCAGAATCTGCTCGACAATGCGCTCGGCTTCACCGTGTTCGCCTTCGGCGGCGTGGTGACGGGCGGGCTGGGCTTCGCCTTCCTGCGTTGGCGGGCGGCGCTTCCCGACGATGTTGGCGAGACCGCGGCGCGCGCCGAGGGGGCATCCATCGCTGGCACCACCCGGGTCGACCTGCTTCTCGAGCGATTCGTGCTGGTCCAGGCCGGCCTCACCTTCCTGACCTACTCGGTCTATTACTACCAGGATTTCTGCTACGGCCCCCGGTTCTTCTTCGGCCTGCTGCCCGCCGCCGCCCTGGGCGCCGCCCGGGCCATCGAAGCGTTGACCCGCCTGGCCGGCGCCGCCGCGGTCAGGCGCTGGCTGGCTCTGGCCGCCGCCTTCGCCCTGCTGCTCACCGCCCATCAGGCTTGGGCGTCGCTGGCCCGCAAATACTGGAACATCGACCGGACCTTCCAGCGTTTCGTCGCCACGTCGGTCACCGGCCCCGCGTTGCTCTTCCTGCGCAATCCGACGCGACCGCGGCTGCCGCTGGCCCGCCTCCTGGCCGGGCACGGCCTGCCCAAAGACCAGGTGATGGCCATCGTCGGGCAGGATGCGCTCGACGTCGACGGCCTGACCAGCGATCTGCAGCTCGCCGCCACCCCCGACCAGGCCGTCGAGGTGCTGCGCCGCCACCTGGCAGAAGCCCGCGGCCGCGACCCCATCCATTTCGATATCAGTCCATGGGAAGTCGTCCGGCTCAATTCCGCCGACCCGCTCCGCCAGGACATCGTGATCGCCCTCGATCTGGGCGACGAGGCCAACGAGCGACTGCGAGCCGCCCTGCCGCAACACGTCCCCTGGCTGGTTGGCTGTCGATTCGGCCAGCCCTTCGTGCTGCCGTACGAACGAGCGGGCGTGCCACGCTTCTGAACCCTCATCCCCCGTCCACTCGATGGGTTGTCTGGGAAGAGGCGAGCAGGGTATAGTGGCGACACGCGTTCTCCCCATTCCTCAAGGATTCCGGGAGGTTTCGATCCCATGTCGACAGCCCACGTTCCCTCCACCACCCTGACCCTGGTCGCCCCCTTGTCCGGGCGGGTCGTTCCGCTCGAGCACGTGCCCGATCCGGTCTTCGCCCAGAAATTGGTGGGAGACGGCCTGTCGATCGATCCGACCAGCCAGGTGCTGGTCGCCCCCTGCGCTGGCACGGTCACCCAGATCCACGCCTGCGGCCATGCCGTGACCGTGCAGCCCCAGCCCGGCCTCGAGGTGATGATGCACATCGGCCTCGATACCGTCCATCTCAAAGGCGATGGCTTCACCCCCCGAGTCGCCGTGGGCGCCCAGGTCGAGGCCGGCCAGCCGCTGCTCGCATTCGACGCCGACCGCGTAGGCACCAAAGCCCGCAGCCTGCTGACCCAGATCATCATCACCACCCCTGATCGCATCACCGGGATGCGGCAAGCCGATGGCCTCGTCACCGCCGGTCGCGACACCATCCTCGAACTCGCCCTGCGCCAGGCCGAGACGGCGGAAGCCAACGGCGACCAGACGGGGCCCACGGCGACCTCCGAGACGATCGTGATCCCGAACCCGACCGGGCTGCATGCCCGGCCGGCCGCCGTGCTGGTCGGGCTGGCCCGCCGCTTCGCCTCGGAGATCCGCTTGCGACGCGGCGACAAGACGGCCAACGCCAAGAGCGTGGTCTCCATCATGGCGCTCGACATCCGGCAGGGCGACAAGGTGCTGGTGACCGCCACCGGCCCCGATGCGGCCGAGGCGGTCGCCCTGCTGGCCCCGGCCTTGCGCGACGGGCTCGGGGAGGGAATCCAGGGCGGGGCGCCCGCCGCCGCCCCGGCGGCCGCGCCTGCCGCCAGCCCGGCTCCGGCCCGGCCCCCCTCGACCGATCCCCACCGGCTGGGCGGCGTCATCGCCTCGCCAGGCCTGGCGGTCGGTCGCACCTTCCGGGTGCAGCATGCCGAGATCGCGGTGCGAGAAAAGGGCGATGATCCGGTCAGGGAAGGCGATCGGCTGTCGAACGCCCTCGACCAGGCCCGCAGCCAGCTTGCCGCCCTGCACGCCCGCTGGCTGGCCGGAGCCGACCCGAGCAAAGCGGCCATCTTCGCGGCCCATCAGGAGCTCCTCGAGGATCCCGACGTCCTCGATCTCGCTCGCAGCGCCATCGCCAAGGGAGCCAGCGCCGCCTTCGCCTGGAAGAAGGCGATCGCCACCCAGGCCGACCGGCTGGCCGCCCTGCACAACGATCTGCTGGCCGCGCGCGCCAACGACCTGCGCGACGTCGGTCGACGCGTGCTGCTGCTGCTCACCGGCCACACCGAGGCCCCCTGCGAGATCCCTGCCGAGACCATCCTGCTGGCCGAGGATCTCACCCCCTCCGACCTCGCCAACCTCGACCGTCAGCGGGTGCTGGGCATCGCCACCGTCGGCGGCGGGGCTACCTCGCACGTCGCCATCCTGGCCCGCTCGCTCGGCCTGCCCGCCCTGGCCGGCGTCGAACCGCGCCTGCTCGAGGTGCCCGACGGCACCCCGGCCATTCTCGACGCCCACGCCGGGTACCTGCACCTCGACCCCTCCGCCGCCGAGATGGAGGCGTTCCGGCAGCAGCAGGCGGCCCTCGCCGCCCAGCGGGCAGCCGATCTGGCCGCCGCCGCCGCCCCCGCCACCACCCAAGATGGGCAGCGCGTCATCGTCGTGGCCAACATCGGCAGCCTGGCCGACGCGCAAGAGACCGTGCGTCTGGGCGGGGAAGGCGTGGGTCTGCTCCGCTCCGAGTTCCTCTTCCTCGACCGCGTGACGCCGCCCACCGAAGACGAACAGTTCGCCACCTATCGGGCCATGGCCGAAGCGCTCGGCCCCGAACGACCCCTCGTCATCCGCACGCTCGATGTCGGCGGCGACAAACCCCTGGCCTACCTGCCGCTCCCGCCCGAAGAGAACCCCTTCCTGGGCGTGCGCGGGCTCCGGATCAGCCTCGACCGGCCCGACCTGCTGCGGACGCAAGTGCGGGCCATCCTGCGGGCGGCGGTGGGGTATCGGGTGCAGGTGATGTTCCCCATGGTGACGTCGGTCGACGAGTGGCGGGCCGCCAAGGCGTTGCTCTTCGAAGAGGCCGGCCGCCTCGGTCTGCCGCCGGTGCCGGCCGGCATCATGGTCGAGGTGCCGGCCGCCGCCGTGCTGGCGGAACGGTTCGCCGAAGAGGTCGATTTCTTCTCGCTGGGCACCAACGACCTGACCCAGTACACGCTGGCCATGGATCGCGGGCACCCCAAGCTGGCGGCGCAGGTCGACGGCCTGCATCCCGCCGTCCTGCATCTGATCGCCGCGACCGCCCGGGCAGCCCGGGCGCGGCAACGGTCGGTCAGCGTCTGCGGCGGCCTGGCCGGCGACCCGCAGGCGGTGCCCATCCTGCTCGGCCTGGGGATCGACAAACTGAGCGTCAGCGTGCCGGCGCTGCCCGACATCAAAGCGCTGATCCGGCGCCTCGATCTCGGGGTCTGCCGCCGCCTGGCCGAGCAATGTCTCACCCTCGCCTCGCCCGGCCAGGTGCGCCACCTGGTGACCAGAACCCTGACCGCCGCTTGACCGTATGATGCCGACCATCCCTCAAGCCGGCCCCCAGCCGCGGTTCCTGGTTCGTGAGGACGAGGCACGGCGCTTCGACGACCCGCCGAGGCGTCCCGAGGCCAACCGGGCGTCGTCGCCCCCAGGCGAGCCGCCGGGGCGCCACCGCGGCCGGACCGTCGCGCGGCCGAGCCGTTCGACCGTCGTGATCCAGGTCGGCGACGGCAGACCGACCGTTCCCGCCTCCCGCTCATCAAGCGCCACTGACCAAGGAGAAGTGCCATGAACCTCTGGCAGAAAGCCTTCGCCCTCCTGCAGAAGATCGGCAAATCGTTGATGCTGCCGGTGTCCGTGCTTCCCGTCGCCGGCATCCTGCTCGGCGTGGGGAGCGCCCAATTCACCGTGATCCCGCCGACCATCTCCAAGATCATGGCGCAGGCCGGCGACGCCGTCTTCGGCAATCTCGCCCTCATCTTCGCCATCGGGGTCTGCCTGGGCCTGACCAACAACGACGGCGTGGCTGCCCTGGCCGGCACCGTCGGGTTCGCCGTCATGGTCTCGACCATGGGCGTGATGGCCGCCTGGCGCGGCCTCGAGACGCGGTCGGTGATGGGCGTACCCACCATCGAGACCGGGGTCTTCGGGGGCATCCTGATCGGCTGCGTCGCCGCCGCCCTGTTCAACCGCTTCTACAAGGTGCAGCTGCCACCCTACCTCGGCTTCTTCGCGGGCAAGCGACTGGTTCCGATCCTGACCGCTTTCGCCGCCATCGCGGTCGGCATCGGGCTGAGCTTCCTCTGGCCGCCGATCGGCGCCGCCATCAAGGTCTTCTCACGCTGGGCCTCGGCCGGACAGCCGGCGGTCGCCTTCGCCATCTATGGCGCGGTCGAGCGGGCGCTCATTCCGTTCGGACTGCACCACATCTGGAACGTTCCCTTCTTCTTCGAGATCGGCGAGTACGTCGACCCCCGCACCGCCACCACCATCCATGGGGAGATCCACCGGTTCATGGCGGGCGATCCGACCGCCGGCAACCTGGCCGGCGGCTACCTGTTCAAGATGTGGGGCCTGCCCGCCGCCGCCTTCGCCATGGCCTATTGCGCGAAACCCGCCCAGCGGGCCCGGGTCACCGGCATCATGGCCTCGGCCGCCTTGACCTCATTCCTGACCGGGATCACCGAACCGATCGAGTTTTCGTTCCTGTTCGTGGCGCCCCTCCTGTATGCGCTGCACGCCGGCCTCGCCGCCCTCGCCTTCCCCGTCTGCATCCTGCTGGGCATCAAGCATGGCACCACCTTCTCGCACGGGCTGATCGATTACGTCGTGCTGTTCCCGCAGGCCAGCCGACCGCTCTGGTTCCTGATCGTCGGCCCTCTCTGGGCGGCCCTCTACTTCGTGCTGTTCCGCGAGGTCATCGTGCGCTTCGACCTGAAGACCCCCGGCCGCGAGGACGAAGAGGCGACGGCCGAAAGCGCCCATGACGCGCTCGCCCACGATTTCGCCCGCCAGCTCGTGCTGGCCTTCGGCGGCAAGAGCAACATCCGCGCGCTCGATGCCTGCATCACCCGCTTGCGGATCGAGGTCGCCGACGTCGGCCGGGTCAGCGCCGATCGGCTCAAGGCCCTGGGCGCCACCGGCGTGGTCATCGTCGGCCATGGCGTGCAGGCCATCTTCGGCACCCGCTCCGACAACCTCAAGACCGACATGGAAGAATACCTGCAGACCGCCGGACCCGAGGCCGAGCTGAGCCCGGCCGACCTGCCGACGGCGAGCGAGCCGGCCAGCGCGCCGACGCGCGGGCCGGCGAGCGAGCCGGCCACGGCGCTGCCGCCCGGGCTGGCCGCCGCGGCGGTTGACCCGCAGGCGGGCGAGAAGGCCGCACGGTTCGTCGAAGCGCTCGGCGGACCGGCCAACCTCCGGCGGGTCGAGGCGATCGCCCTCACCCGGGTGCGGGTCGAGGTCGCCGACCCGGCCGCGGTGCGGGAAGATGCGCTGCTGGCCGCCGGTCTGCCGGCCCTGATGCGTCCCCGCCCCGAGCTTCTCCATCTGATCGTCGGCCTGGCCGCGCCCCAGTACGCCCAGGCCATGCAGGCCAGCGCGCTTCCCCGCCGCTGACCTGGCTTCCGAGCCGCTCACCCCGACCCGCCGATCAACGGCCCAAGCGACTTCTCACGCGGCCCTGACCAGAGGAACGGGCATCGGTGGGCGCGCCCCTGTCATGCCCTGGGCCGGTGCGCTGCTCCAGCCGACCAGCCGGACTTCGCGCGCCGGCTCAGGCTCTGTCCCGTTCAGAATCCGTTGGCGCGGGCGACCTCGCGGTACCAGAAGGCGCTGGCTTTCGGAATCCGTCGCAGGGTGAGCCGGTCGACGAAGAACAGGCCGTAACGCTTGCGATACCCATTGAGCCAGGAGAAATTGTCGAGGAGCGACCACAGGAAGTAGCCCCGCACCGGTACCCCGGCCGCGATGGCCCGATGCACCGCCTGCAGGTGCTCGCGCACGAAGGCGATGCGGGCCTGATCGTCGACGCGGCCGTCGACCACCCGATCGGCCAGCCCGATGCCGTTCTCGGTGACGAACAGCGGCAGGTCGGGCCGCTCCTCGTTGATATTTTTCAAGAGATCGTACAATCCTTCCGGATAGATCTCCCATCCCCAGTCGGTGTAGCGCCCGGTGGGATTCTTGACGAAGCGGAAGAGCCCCGCCAGGGCGAAGACGCAGTCCTCGCGCCGATCGCCGGTGATGTTGAGATGGAAGGACGTCTCGGCGGCATCGGCCACCGCATGGTGCGGATAGTAGTAGTTGACGCCGAGGAAATCGGGGCGGGCTTCGGCCAGCGCCTGGCGGTCATCGGGCGTCAAGGCGGGAGCGATGCGACAATCTTCATAGAGGGCCCAGATATCCTCGGGAAAGGAGCCGTGCAGGACAGGGCGACGGAACCAGCGATTGAGGATGCCGTCGGCCCGTTGCGCCGCCGTCGCATCCTCGGGCCGCTCGGTGGCGGGGTAGACCGGCGACAGGTTGAGGACGATGCCGATCGCTCCCAGGTGGCCACCCTCGCGGAAGGCCCGCACGGCGCGGGCGTGCGCCCCCAGCACCGCCGTCGACACGCGCACGGCAGCGGCGGGATCGCGCCAGGCCGGCGGATGCAGGCCGGTCAGCCAGCCGTTGAGGATCATCCAGGATGGTTCGTTGAAGGTGGCCCACCGCCGCACCCGGTCTCCGAACAGGCGGAAACACGTCTGCGCATAGGCGACGAACGCGGCCACCGTCGCCGGATTCTCCCAGCCGCCCCGCTCGGCCAGGGCTTGCGGAAGATCCCAATGGAAGAGGGTGACGTGAGGTTCGATGCCGGCGGCCGTCAGCGCATCGAACAAACGATGGTAGAAGGCGGCCCCGGCTTCATTCAGCGGGCCGTCGCCCGTCGGGAACAGCCGCGGCCAGGCGATCGACAGGCGATAGCCGGTCAGGCCGAATTCCTTCATCAGGCGTACATCTTCGGCGAAACGATGGTAGTGGTCGCAGGCCACGGCCGGGGTGACCCCGCCGAAGATGCGCTCCGGGTGCTCGCGGCAGAAGACATCCCAGACCGACGGGCCGCGGCCATCGGCGTCGAGCGCCCCTTCCACCTGCAGAGCGGCGGTGGCCGCCCCCCACACAAAGCCTTCCGGAAATCGGTATTCCATCACCATTCCTCCTGTTTTCACTGGCCCCTCATCGGACGCTGAGCGCCGGGGTCCAGCCACCCATTCAGACCATTCGACAGCCTCCAGCTCCTTCGCCGGCCTGGCCACGAGCTCATCTTGGAGAGCCACCGGCCCCAGCCTCGACCTTCCGACAGCAGGGGCGCCGCCACCAGGAGGGATTGTACCCGATACGACGCGCCGAAGGGAGGGACATTGCCCCACCTGGCGGCCAACGGCAAGCCAAAGAGGGTTCCCCAAGGCTGGAAGAGTTCGGCATTCCCGAGAGGGGACCTCCAGGGGCCATCGGCCCCTGGACCCCTGGTCGCGGCCTGCCGAACGCGCCGCGTTCGGCAGGCGGCTCGCTCCTGCTGCCGCTGACCGGACCGAGGCATCTTGGGGCTGCCGACGAGGGTTGCATCATCGTTTTTGCTCTGGACCAGATTTCGAAGACGGCGGCCTCTCTCACGCCTTGATCGTTCTCTTGAACAAGCTCTCGGGGTTGGCTATCATAGGCTGGTCCGATCACGCCTCCGGGAGAAATTGTCGATGAACCACCTGTCTCGCCTGCTGGCCGTCGTCGCCTTGTCGCTGCTCCCCTTCCTGGGCCTCGCCCAGGAACCGGCCGTCACCGTCCCGCTCCCCGCCACTCCCGGGCCGGGCGATCTCATCACTCCCGTCAACCCCGAGCCCATTCCCATCGATGAGGCCTTACGCGGTCGCCTGCGGCCGCTGGGGAAACCGGCCCGCAAAGTCATTCTCGTCATCCTCGACGGGCTGGCCGCCTCCGGGTTGACCTTCGCCCGCGCGCTGTCGCCCCGCGAGAGCATCGAACTCGACCGGTTCCCCGTGGTCGGCCGGGTCATCAACAAGCCTCCCCGCGGCGAGGTCAACGACTCGGCCGGGGCGGCTTCGGCGCTGGCGACCGGATATCCCGGGCCGATCACCCGGGTGGCCGTCGATGAACTGGGACGGCCTCGCCGCACCATCCTCGAAGAGGCCAAGGCTCGCGGATTCAAGGTCGGTCTCGTCTCGGACACCCGGCTGACCCATGCCACCCCCGCCGCCTTTGGCAGCCACGTCACCGATCGCGAGAATGAGCCAGAGATCGCCCGTCACCTGATGCAGAGCGGCTTCGATCTGATGCTCAGCGGCGGACTCCAGTATTTCCTGCCGGCCGAAGAGGGCGGCCAGCAGCCCCAGGGCCGCCATCTGCTGGCCGAAGCCGCCCGCGCGGGCTACACCGTGGTGAAGACCCGCGCCGACCTGGCCCAGGCGGTCTCGCGCAACGCCGAACGCGTGCTCGGACTGTTCGCGCCTTCGTTCCTGCCCTACACCTATGAGCCTTCCTTCCGGCAGGGTCCGACCCTGGCCGAGATGACCGCGGCCGCTCTGGCCACCCTGGACCGCCATCCCCAGGGTTTCCTCCTGATGGTCGAGGCTGGCAAGTTCGATCCCTGCCTGCATCAGTACGATGCCGCCGAACTGGCCGCCCAGGTGCGGGAAAGCGAGCTGGCCCTGCGCGCCATCGCCGACTTCGTGCGCACCCGCTCCGACGCGCTGGTCGTCGTCGTCCCCGACCACGGGACCAGCGGGCTGGCCATCGTCGAATCCTTCGATCCCGAGAAGTTCCGACGGCTGGCCACCTCGACCAGGCTGCTGGCCGACCGGCTCGCCGCCACCAGTCCTGATCTGGCCGCCCAGCTCGCCGCGACCTTCCCCGGTCTCACCTTCACGGCGGCCGATCTGGCCTTCCTGCGTGGCGCCACCGCCAAAGACTTTCCCCATCGGTTGGGGTGGATGGTCAATCGCAAGCTGGGCCTCGAGTTTCTGCCCTACCTGCGCGAATTCCCCAAAGGCAATGCTTACGATCACACTGGCGAAGACCAGTTCCTGCATGCGCTGGGGGCGCACCAGGGGTTGTTCGGCGGCGTGATGCGCCAATGGGAGATCCCCCGCCGCCTGGCGGCCGCCATGGGGTTCGTCTTCCCATGACTCTCCACTGCCTGGTCGCCTATCCTGGCCTGGAGCAGGCCCCGGCCGTCGTCGCCGTCAAGTGCCTGCCCGACCTGTTGAAGGCTCATCCCGAGGGGCTCTACCGCTATCCTTTCCTGTTCGAGACCCCGGGGGCGGACGAGGTGAAGCGGGCGCTGCCTACCGGCACCCTGCCGGTGACCGGGCCCCTCGTCATCACCCACGCCACCCGGCGGGCCGCCGATCTGCTGCTCGAGGAAGCCGCCTGCGAGGGGCTGACCATCCAGCTCGAGGTCGAGGGCAATCGCCTGCCCGAGCTGCCCGCGCGCGCCGAACTGGAGGCCCTCCTGAAGAAAGACACCACTCTGGTGATCATCGACGGGAAGACCTACAAACCCGGCACCGAAGTGCTGGGGTTCCAGCACGTCTATGACGACACCGTCCGGTTCATCGACCAGCTCAAGAAGCTCGGCATCCCGCAGGACGCGCTGCTATTGCTGGCCACGGCCGAGGAGATCTCGGTCGAGGTCCATCCGGGCGTCTTCGGCCTGGGCCTCGATCCCCGGGTGCCGACGCTGTTCACCGCCCTCCTGCAGCGCCTCGGCGGCATCAAGCGCGGGCCCCGCGGCCTGCTGAAGACGGCCGACCGCACCCTGCTGCTGAGCACGACCCGGGCCACCCAGCCGATCCTGGTGCCGGGGTCGGTTCATCCGGCGTTGCATCGTCCCAAGGTCGGGGTCGGCCCCTCGCATTTCGCCTACGGCATCGCCGCGTTCTCCGATTTCTGCGGGAAGAAACGCACGCTCGATGAATGCCTGAAGGAAGTGAAGACCTGGCTGAAGTTCATCGAGACCGAGGTCGCCGCGGTTCCCAAGCTGAAGGAGACCCTGACCAGCCTCGAACCGCTGGAGGCCCCCCGCGCCGCCCCGACCGCCACCGGGCCCGGCGGCGCCGAGGTCGCGGCGGGGGAAGCCGCCGCCAGCGGCCCCGCGACCCTGGCGCCCGGCGGGTTCCGGCCCTTCGCCCAGGAAATCCGCGACCTGCCGCCCGCCTGGGAGGCCCCCGCCGCCGGCCTGCTCTCCCCGTGGGCCGAGTGGAACCGGGCGCTGGGCGGCGGCCTGGCCGTCCCTTCTCTGCATCTGGTGGCCGGCGCCCGCGAGGAAGGCAAAGCCTCCCTGCTGATCAATCTGGCCGTCCATGCCACGCGCCAGGCATCCGTCTTGTACATCTCGCGCGACCACGGCATCCCCGAGGTGGCCGCCCGGCTCGGAGCCTGGGCCGCCAAGACCTCGCTGACCGACCTCGCCCTCAAACGCGCCACCCCCGGCCCCGAGGCCGCGCCGGCGCGCGACAAGCTCGCGGCCGGCCTCACCGCCGCCCTGGGCGGGGTCGGCGACCACCTGTACTTCCGCGGGGCCGACAGCACTATCGACCCGTTCGATCTCGACGGCCTGGCCCAACTGATCAAAATGCTGCCGGTCGACCGGCCCCGGCTGCTCGCCCTCGAGTCCCTGCCGGCCGAGGCGGTCGGCCCCCAGGCCGCCCGGTCCGACCTGCCCGCCCGCCTGGCCCGTCTGGCTCGCGACCTCGAGACCGTCATCGTCCTGTCGTTGCACACCCCTGTGACCGCCCTGCCTCGCCCCCACCTGATCGACGGTCCCGATCTCGACCTGCTGGCCGTCTGGCAGCCCCACGCCGAGTCGATCACCCATGTTCAATCCGAGAAGATCAATTTGAAGAAATTCCTGGCCATGTCGCAAGGCAAGGTCGATCCCGCCGTCGCCGAGAAGCTGGAGGTTCGCTTCCTACAGGGCGCCGGGGGCCTGCGCCTGAAGAGCGACACCTTCAGCCTGTGGCGCGTCATCCATGCCCGTCGCGGGACGCGCCAGGCCATCCTCGCCCTCTATCAACGCGATCTGCAGCGGTTCATCGAGGGCCCCACCCTCCCCTTGGGCCGTCCATGAGTGGGAACGATCGACCCATGTCCGGCAGCGGCGACGGCGGCGGTGCGAGCCAGGCACGCTTCGTCCACGGGTTCGTTCGTGGGCTGGTGCAGGGAGTGGGGTTCCGGGCCTTCACCCAGCGCACCGGCACCGCCCTCGGTCTGAGCGGCTGGGTCCGCAACCTGTGGGACGGCCGGGTCGAATTCGAGGCCAGCGGTCCCGCCGATCGCATCGACGAGTTCCTCGCCCGGCTCCGTCAGGGACCGCGCTTCGCCGAGGTGGAAGCGGTCGAGGTGACTGCCGACCAGCCGGCGGCCGCCAGCCCGCCCACGGGTTTCCAAGTCCGCTTCTGAATGCCGACGAGGTCATCCTCGACCACCCCAGCCATTGCCCTCGCCCGGGCCTGCCCCCCCAAGGAGTTACCTCCCATGGCTCACCCCTCCTCCCAACCTCGCCTGGGATGCCTCGGAACCTTCGGGTTCTTCACCTTCTGGCTCGTTTCCACCTATCTGGTTCTGGCCGTTCTGGGGTACAGCTTCTACAACGACCTGACGGTTCTCGCCCCCAGGTCTCTCATCGGCGGTCTTCTTCCCACACTCGGGGGGGGGCCTTCCCTGAGGGCTGAGATAAGCCAACTGCGTACCACCGGCACCGAACTGGCCCAACAGGAGGGGATCATGGATTTCGTCCTCGCGGATGGGATCGCCACCGCCACCCCCCCGGGCGGTCTGTACCTCGGTCTGGCCAAAGCCCTCGATGAAAAACTGGCTACTGCCTCAAGGGAGTTTCTGAACCGTGGGTTCAGCCCCACCCAACTCCGGATCTGGAAAAGCTGGCTGGCCGGCGGCGAAAAGATCCTGCCGATCCCCGATCCGTATGGCTTTCCCCTCCTACGAGGCTGTTGCATCAATGCCCACAACGGGCATTTTTTCTGTACGGTCCACCCGCAGGCACGCTCCAGATCAAGGGCGCTGTGTACCGGAAGTCCGAAAAACGGATTCATGCAACAGGCTCCTGCCCGCCGCCTCGCCCCAGACGCTCGAACAGTTCTTCCCCGACTTGATGCGGGAACGGCGTCCAACTCGCTACGAAATATTCTCCACGGCCTGGAACGAAGAGCATCACATCCGGGGCCTGTTCATCACCGAAGGCGACCGCAGCTTCAGCTTCCCGTTCGCCTGGCGACATCAGGAGGTGATTCGGGAGTTCAACGTGCAGCAGCGCGGCCTGCGGATCTACTTGTTCCTGACGCTGGTCGGCCTGGTGCTCTCCATCATGCTGTTCTTCCGCCCCATGCCGGACTTCGGGGAAATTCAATTCTTGAAAGCCTTCGGCGTGTTGTTCGGCTTCCTCTCCCTGAGTTCGATGGTGGTCCTGCGCACGTGCTATCGTCCAGGCTTCCGTTCCGACGCGGAAAAGATCGAGCAATCGACCATCGACCAGATCAAACGCGACTGCCAGCGCTATCTCGAGGCCCTGGAAAAGGAGAATAAACTGACGGCCGACCAGCGCCGGCAGTTGTCGGCTCTCATCGAGCGCCGGTGACCGGCCGGTCGGCGGCGGTACCGACAATCGGCCCCACGACTGGCACGCGCGACAGCCACGCCGCCAAGTTGCCACGCGGCCTGCCGACCGCCATCACGACCGACCCTCGCGAGCGCGCCGCTCGGCCAGCAGACGTTCGACCCACGGATCGAGGCCGCGGAGCGACCCGCTCCAGGTGACAGCCGCGCCGCGACAGCCGCCGCGACAGATCCCGAAGGTGGGACAGCCCAGGCAGGCGGGCGGCGGCCGCTCGAGATCGGCCAGCAAGGAGCGCCAAGCCTCCCCAGCCAGCAGGTCGGCGACCCTGGCAGTCAGCAGGCTGCCCAACCCGCCCGGCAGGTGGTTGCAGGCGCGCAGCTCGCCATCGGCCCCCACGGCCCAGTACATGCCCTGCGCTCGCCCGATCGGACAGGCCGAGAACTCGAGATGGGGGAAACGCGCGAACTCGACCAGACAGCTCGGAATGGGCACCCCCAACGGGATGTGGATGTTCCAGCGCCGGCCGGCTTCTTCAAGGGTCGTCAAGAACCCTTCGAGGTCTTCGGCCGTCAAGAAGAGGTCCTCGGCCCCATCGGATGGCGGGTAGCCGGCGTTGTAGCGGTTGACCAGGAAACCGTGCATGCCCAGCGCCACCAGGAAGGCCAGGGACTGCTCCAGGTGCCCGACGGTGGAGCGGGTGACCAGCAGGATGGCTCCCACCTGCAGACCGGCTCGGCGAGCCGCCTCGAGGCCATGCAACCAGTTCCCGAATGAACCGGGCCCGCAGAGTCGGTCATGTTCGGCCGCCACCGGCGACAGGAAGGTGACCTGCAGATGGCGCAGGCCCGCTTGCGCCAGATCATGGGCCCGCGCCGGCGTCATCGTCTGGAGGTTGGTGATGAGCTGGACCTGCGGATCGATGGCCGCGCAGCGCCGCACCATGGCCATCAGCTCGGGGTGCAGGGTAGGTTCTCCTCCTGAGATGGTCAGGCGGAGGCGGCCGAAATGGTCCCGCAGGCGGGTCAGGATGAGGTCGAGTTCGGCGGGAGCGAGGTGGCGCGCCGGGCCGGCGCTGGCCGGCAGACGGTAGCAGTAGCGGCAGCGCTGGTTGCACTGCCGGACGATCTCGAGAATGATGGTGGCCGCCCCGGCCCGGCTCTCTCGCCAGCGCGAGAGCCATCGCCGGACCCGGCGCCACCAGTCGCCCAGCACCGTCCTATTTCAGGAAGGTGCGCTTGTTGATCTGCTTGATGGCTTCGCGGACCGCGTCCCGCACCTGGAAATCGGGGTCGTCTTTGGCCAGTTCGAGCAACTGCAACGCCCGTGGCGTGGCGAGTTCACCGAGTTGGATGGCGGCTTCCCGCCGCACGTTCGGATCGGGGGACTTCAGTTCCTTCTCGAGCTTGGCTTCGGTCCCGGTGCAGCCAGCGAGACCGGCCAGCCCAGCCACCAGCAAGGTCAGCAGCAACCATCGTCTCATAAATCCTCCTTGCACGTTCAACACCCACCTTCCACAGGTCTGCCGCTCCATTCTACCAGAAACGAGGCGGGGCGACGGGCCTCGGTCCTCATCGGGGTCCATCGACGATCTTCCAGACGGCCGTGGCGGCCCCCGCCCGCCCCTTCAGCAGATCGGCGAAGCGCTGCAACAGGGCAGCCAGCTCGCCTTCGGGCGTGATGGTGGCGGCGGTGTAGATCACCCCGAAGGCCCGCCGCGTCGTCTCGGTGATCTTGGTCGCCTGGGAATCCTTGACCGGACTGCCCACCGCGGCGTGATCGCCCTCGGCCCGAGCGATCACCAACAGATGCTTCAAGGCCAGCACCTGCCCTTCGCGATTGAAGACATATTCTTCATGTTCGCCGCCCAGGCGCAGGCAGAGCCGGTCGCCCGTCCGCTCGAGATCGATGATGCTGATCGGCAGGTGGGAGACCAGCGACAGGTGGTTGTTGATGTCGACCACATTGTTGATCGCATGGAAGCTGCCCCTCGCCTGCAGGTCCTTGACCAGGAACTCGGACGCCGGCCGATTCCGACCCGAGGGGTGGAAGCCGAACGACTTCAGCAGGCTGCGGATGCCCTTCTGCAGATGATCGGGGTAGACCCACCCCGGCTCGAGCAGCGGTTTGATCTCGGCGGCGATCTCGCGCAGATACTCGGCGGGCGAGGGCCCGACCTGCAGGCCGTCGGCCTCGATGAGCCCGACCCTGAGCTGGCTGGGGGGCAGAGAGAAAAGCAGTGTCGTGTTCATGGCAGCCTTCCTGGCCGATCGACGGCCCGTGGGGTGATGCCGCCAGGATACCAGATTTCACCGCGCCGACGGAACCATCTCCGCCGTGAGCTCGGCCGGCGCCGCGCGCGCGTTAAAGACGGTCCAGGATCTCCTGGCAGATGCGATTGATGTCGCGCGCGCCCATCACCAGCACCATATCGCCGGCCTGCGCCTGGTTGACGATGTCGGTAACGATGCGCTGGCGGTCGCCGTGATAGTAGACATTGGGGAAGCCCGCCCGCACCTCTTCGACGATGTCCTTCGACGAGATGTCCTTCTCGACGGTGCCGCCGCCATAATAGATGTCGTCGAGGTACAGGAACTCGTCCGGCCGCAACGACCGGAAGACCTTGACGAGATCCTGGCGCGTGAAGCGGGTCGGCCCGAAGCCATGCGGCTGGTAGACGATGAACCGGCGCTTCGAGGTGCGCCGCGCCGTGTCGATGGCCGCCTCGATCTCGGCGGGGTTGTGGGCGAAATCATCGATGATGGTGACGCCCTGGGCGGTGCCCACCTTTTCGAACCGGCGCTTCATGCCGGGGAAGGCGCGCAAGGCGGCCGCCATCTCTTCCAGCGGAAGGCCCAGGAACCGCCCGATGGCGATGACTCCCAGGGCATTCAGCACGTTGTGCCGCCCGGGCAGGCCGATCTCGAACGGCACCCCGCCCACCGCGAAGGTCGAGTGGTCGGCGGCCACCACCAGCTTCTCGGGATGCACGTCGTTGCCCGGATCGCACCCGTAGGTGATGACCTTTCCGCTCAGCCCCTTCCGCAGCTCGGCGATGTGCGGATCATCGCCGCAGAGCACCTTGGCCCCCGCCGGGTCGGTATGGCCCAGATAGGTGGCGAACAGGGCCATCAGCTCCTCGAGGGGTTTGTGATCGCGCGAGATGTTGGTCAGCAGCGCCACGTACGGCCGATACTTGACGATCGAACCGTCCGATTCGTCGGCTTCGATGACGAAATGGGGCCCCGTCCCGCGAAAGGCGTTGGTATCGAGCCCGCTGATCACCCCACCGATGGCGCAGGTCGGCTCGAGACCGGCGAATTTCAACAGCCAGGCCGCCAGCCCCGAGGTGGTCGTCTTGCCGGCGGTGCCAGCGATGGCGATGCCCAGCTTGGCGTTGAACAGCGAGGCCAGCAGGTCGGAACGCATGATCTCGCGCAGCCCGAGCCGGCGCGCGGCCACGATGTCAGGCACCTGATCCTCGACCGCCGTCGACTTGACCACGACCGCCTCGTCCGGCTTCACCCCGAACTCCTGCAGGTAGCGGTCGAGCCCGGTGCCGTCCTGCGGGTAGATGGGAATGCCCAACGCCCGCAGCCGCTTGCAGTAGTCGCCATCGAGCGCCCGGTCCGAGCCGGCGATCCGCCCGCCCGCCAGATGCAGGATCTTGGCGATCCCGCTCATGCCCATGCCACCGATGCCGACGAAGTATGCGTTCATACTGCCTCCTTTGCCCCCGTCCCACGCCCGGACGGCGAGATCCTTATCCTGTGTATCGAACCGTCGCCCCTGCCACCTTAGGTCCTATCCCGAAGAATCTTGCCATGCCCCACCGCCTCCCGGCTGGCAAACGCTCCAAGGGCCAAGGTCGGACCAGGGGTTCAGGAACCGCCGTTCTGGCCGGGGGCAGGGGCCTGCTCCTGGCTCGGCGGTGCCTCGACTGGCCGCTCTCTTACCCTCGACCGTCGCGGCCGACCACCCCGACCCATGCCGGCGGCCAGCGGGCACAGGCCGGCCTGTCCAGTCCACCGGCTCAGGCGCGGCGCGCCCCACCGCTCCCGCCGGGCCGCTTCCTCAGTCAGCGGGCGGAGGCGGGGCCGCCTCGGTCGTGAACACGTAATCCTGGGAGAAGGTTTCCACCTCTTCCAGGCCATGCCGGGTCGAGACGATGCGGAAGTGGTAAGGGGTCGCCGGCAGCAGACCCAGCAACTGGATGCGATGTCGCCGGGACAGGCGGGTGTCGGTATAGGTCGACTGCCCGTACGCCGCCGAGAACCCGAAGTCGATGCGCCCCTCCGACTCGATGTCCGTTTCCCATTCGATGATGGCATCGGTCGCTCCGACCTGGGGCACCGCGACGCTGGTCACGGTTGGAATGGGCACCAGATCGACGTCGAGCAGGCTGATCGTCAGATTGTCTTCGAGCGTGACGCCACGCCGGACCAGCGTCAGACGGCCATCGGCCTGCTGCATCAAGATGCGGTAGCGCCCCGCCGGCAGCCGCGACGAGAACCGGCCGCCCCCGTCGACCGGCACCGTCACCCGGATGCCGGTCTCCTCCTGTTCGAACAGCAACGAGCCCGCCCGGCCGGCGGGCAGCACGCCCGACACCTCGACCCCCACCCCCGCCGCCGGTCGCGACGCCACCTGCTGTCCGCAGCCCGAAAGGCCCGTGTAGAGCGATACCAGTATGAGCAGCAGCAAGGTCTTGGCCGACACTGGCCGAGAGTGCTCGATCATCGTCGTCCTCCTCAATGGCGCTCGCCGGTCGGGACCACCTCGACCTGGCTGACCGTGACCTTGCCGAAGCCGTTCTTGGTGATCTCGACATCGTACTTGCCGGGCGGGATGTTGTAGAAGACATACTCTCCCATGCTGTCGGTGCTGGTCTGGAAAGAGGTCTTGAGCACCTTCACCTGGGCCCCCACCACCGGCCGTCCCGACACCTCGTCGAGCACTCGCCCGCGCAGGATGCCCTGCCGCAGGTCGACCGCCACCTTCAGGCGCTGGAAGAACAGCCCCTTGGCCTTCGACCGGATCCGCCAGTCGCCGTCGGCGAAGACCAGCGTCATCAACTCGCTGCCGAGGTCCTCGTACCGCCAGGTCCAGTTGCCGGTCAAGGCGGTCAGCCGGTAGTTCAGGTTGACCTGTACCTGATCCCCCCGGAAGATGAAGGAATGCGGATGCAGCACCAGGCGCAGGTCGCGATACTGGCGCAGAGTGTCGTCGAGCAGGCGGGTGAAGTCCCAGTAGGTGTTGCCGTACCAGTCGCGATAATCGCGCGAGATGTGGTCGCGCAGGAAGAGCAGATCGCGGCGTTCGAACGCCATCGCCAGCTGTCTCAGGAAATGCCGGACCTCGGCGATCTTGCGATGCCGGTTGAAGACCACGAACCGCCCGTCGAAGATGCGGTCGCGGCGCCCTTTGCTGTCGATGTAGTGCACCTTGATGGGGAATTCGGGGAAATGCGGCAGCCGGAACCGCACCTCGTAGTAGCCTTCCCGACCCTCGCGCAGAGCATAGACCAGATCTTTGTTCAAGTAGACCTCGAACTTGTCGTGCGGGCGCGGATACGGCGTGATCTTGACCTTGAAGTGGATCTCGCGCGGCGCGGGGTCGGCCCCCGGATCAAGAATGCGATAGCCGTCCGGGTCCACCTCGAGGTTGCTGACGAACACCCCGTTGACCATCGCCGCATCGACCCGATACGACAGCTCGGTGGTCATCCGCTCGTGCACGACGTCGAAGTTGCGCAACCAGGTATTGAACCGCCGCCAGGCGTCGTATTCCATGCGCATGTCATAGGCGGTCAACGCCGAATCCTGCCCCCGCCGGTCGAGTTCGAGGCCGTAGCCCTCGGGAATCCGCACCGGCTGGGCGCTGCCCAGCATGCGATACTCGGCCTCGCCGGCCAGGCACTTCACCAGATCGTGCTGGGCGTTGGCCTGGATGGAAGCCTCGCCGTGGGGCACCCACAGAGCGCCGTGCCGGCCCTCGATCTGCACGCTGCGCGACTCCCGCGACGACAGCAGCAGGGTAGCCTCGTGGGCCCGCACCAGCACCTGCGGCTGGCCCCGCGCATCGATGGAAAACCGGACCCCTGACTTGGGCTTGATCAGCAGCAGGTTGTCGGTCGACCACGACAGCACCGCATAGCCGTGGTTGCCGGTCCGGATGGCATCGCCGTCGATGAAGGTCTGGCGCTGGGTGACCCGCTTCCATTCCGACTGGCCGAGATGGTTGAACCAGACCGGACCGTCGACGAAGACCGCGACCAGCTGGTCTTTGACGTAGCCATCCTTGGCCAGCCACATGGTCTGCTCGGGGTGGGTGGCGGCCGAGCCGGGCCCCACGCCGACCATGGCCAGCAGGCAGGCCAGCCCGACGGCCAACCACTGCCGCGGCGACGACAGCCGATGACGACGGGTCATCTCAGAACGACCTCAAGAAGCGGAGTTTGGCCGTGAGATCGGAATAATCGCGGCCGGGCAGGGTGAACCGATGGGAGGACCCCTGCAGATCGAGGATCAGACGGGCCATGTTGTTGTATTCCTTGGTCAGCGACAGGTTGAGCCGATCGTGCTTCGAATCCCAGGAGGCGTTGGCGGGATCGTTGAGTTCATGCGTGAAATCGAGGTTCAGGCTGACATCCTCATGGAACTGAGAGTGCCCGCCGAACCCGTACAGGCTCATCACATCCTGCCCCCCTGCCACCTTGTACGAAAGCTGCTCCTGGCTCACCAGACCGTACAACCGGTTCTGCGAGTCGTATTCCCAGGTCAGCTTGAGGTCGAAGCGGTTGATGTCGCGGTCGTTGATCCTGGCCACCTTGTCCTTGTCGATGGTCGAGCTGAGTCCGGCGAAATAGCGCAGGGCCCCGGCCCGATGGTTGAGCTCGACCCACATCAGGTCGCGGTACCGATCGACGAATCTGGTGTTGTCGGAATACTCATGCAGCGGCTGATAGAAGAAATCGACCCGCAGATCGCGGTAGTAGTCGCTGGGCCGCACGGTGACCTGGACCTCGGGCTGGTTGCGCACCAGGGTATCGCGCTTGTAGTTGTCGAGGTTGTCGCGCGAACTGCGCCCGCCGATGCGGGTCGAGACATAGCGGTTCAGCTCGTAGAAGAAATTGCCGAAGAAGGCCCGTTCATCGCGGGGACTTTCGCCGAGGTAGGTGAGAAAGGCGGTGCCGGCCTGCTCGACGCCCGCCTCGGCGCGGTAGTTCTCGCGCCCGTAGCCCCCTTTGAACCGGAAGGCGGTATCGAGCTGGTTGCCGGAGGTCACCCGGCGGTCGAAATCGGTGTCGCTGCGCGCGTACTCGCCATCGACCCAGATGTTCTCGGTCGGCCGCACGCTGACATCCATCGAATAGACCTTGTTGCGAATGGTGGGCAGGGTGCGATCGGCCCCGGGATTGTCATGCACATCGCGGGTGCCAACCGCATTGAGACCGATCGTCACCGCGTCGTCATGCCGGTGCTCGACGCGCAGGCCGCTGACCAGCCGGGGCGTCTTCAGATCATCCTTCTCGACCGCTTTATAGCCGGTGAAGGTGCGCACCTCGGTGTTCTGGAAGCGCTGGACCCCGTACAATCCCATCTGCTGCTGGGTCATGGTGAACGGTGTGAATTCAGGGTAGGAATGCCCGAACGACAGCAAGGAGCGGGCGGTGCGCGATTCGACGGTGAGCTGGTTGAGCGTGAAGCCTTCCTTGTACTCGCGTTTATCGTTGTTATGGACGGTGTCGACGACCACCGCCAGCGAATCGCCATTGGCGCGGGTGGTATAGAGATCGTAGCGCAGGTTCTGCTCGTAGAAGGTGCCGCGGGTCTTGCTCGACAGGTGCTTGTTCTTGTCGACCCAGTTCCCATAGATGGTGGTGTCGGTATACAGGTTCGAGCTGAACACCCGGTCATCTTCGCGCTCATTGAGGTCAGTATAGCCGGGAGGCAGACGATCGACGAGAGGCAGGCTGGTGCCCATCTCGCCCGGAGCGACTTCGGAAGGGGGATGGAACGGCACCCGATGGGAGCCGAACTCGCGGGCCCGGGGGGCGGGCAGCCAGTCGAGCCCGGGGGCCGGCTCTTTCTCCGGCGTCGGTCGCCCCGCCTGCAGCTCGGGAATGGTGCGAGGATTGAAGTTGGTGAACACGCCCGGCAGCGCGGCCGGACCGGTCCAGGGCTCGGTATCGTAAGTGCGATCGGGATCGAGCGTCTGCAGGCTGCTGGCGGTGAACCCCGACCCCAGATACAGGAAAAGGCCCGCCACGACGGCGAGCATGATCCTGGGCCACGAGCGTCCCGGAGTCCCCGGGGGAGTCGGCGGGGTGCCCGGCGCCGGGGCGCCGGCCCCTGGGAGGGGAATGCTGCTCATGCCATGGCGGGGCCTTCCATGTACGGTGCGGGTGGGGGCCGCCTCAGAGGCCGGCCAGCAGGGTGTGCGGGTTCAAGGTCTTGCCGTTGCGGCGGATCTCGAAGTGGAGGTGGGGGCCGGTCGCCACGCCGGTGGAGCCGACCCGGCCGATCATCTGGCCAGCTCGGACCATCTGGCCGCGCCGCACCGTGAAGGAGCTGCAGTGCCCATAGCGGGTCGACAAGCCGTTGGCATGGCGGATGATGATCAGCTTGCCATAGCCGCTGCGCCAGCCGGCGTAAACCACCTGCCCCGGCAGGGCCGCCGTGATCGGCGAGCCGGTGCACGCGGCGATATCGACGCCTGCGTGGAACAGCCGCTTGCGCCAGACCGGGTGGTTCCGCCAACCGTAGCCGTCGGTGACGTGGCCGGCGACCGGCATGTGGAAGCGCAGCCGGGGAGGGGTCTTGCGGCTGGTCACCTGCATGACCCGGTAGAACCGCTTGGTGACCGGGATCTTCACCTGCTGGCCGACTTTCAGGTTGCCGTTGGAAAGCGCATTGTGCGAGACGATCTGCGAGATGGAGGTCTTGTAGTCGCGAGCGATCTTGGCCAGGTTGTCGCCATCCTTCACCGTGTAGAGGATGATCTTGATCTCGTCATCTCCGGTGGGAATGGACTCGGTGGTGGTCGTGGTCGCTTTCACCGCCAGCGTCCGCTCGGCCGGAGCGGGAGCCGCGACCGGCGCCACCGCCGGCACCACCTGAGCCGCGGGAGCGGTAGGAGCGGCCGCCACGGGCAGGCTCGGCCTCACCGCGGGCGCGGGGGCCGCGACCGGGGCAGGAGCCGGCGCCTGGACCTTGGCCGAGGCGGGGGCGGCGACGGGAGCCGGGGCGGGGGCAGCGAGCGGCGCCGCGGCCGGCGCTTCAGGCAGGGGAGCCCGCACGATCTTGAGAGCGGTGGGCAGGCTGGGATTCCCCACCATCTGCAGCTTGTTCGGGGAAGGCACCATTGCCAGCTGGGCCCGATTCGGGGCCGCGGCGGCCGGGTTGTCCCGGATGATCTGCAAGGGGGTCGGTGCCGCCGTCTCGGTCTTGACCATGGTCAGGGCCGAGGTCTGCACGCGCAGGGGAATGGTCAGCTTCTGGTCTTCGGTCAACGAGTAGGTCTTGAGGTTGTTCTCGGTGATCAGATCCTGGATGGTGACGCCGAATCGTCCGGCGATCTTGGAGAGGGAATCGCCGGCTTTCACCGTGTAGACCAACCGACTGGAAGAAAGAGGAATCCGCAGTTTCTGGCCGACTTTGAGGTTCTTCTCTTCCGTCAGATCATTGGCCGCCGCGAGATGGGCGCTCTTGACCCCGAACAGACCGGCGACCTGGGCCAGAGAATCGCCCTTCTTCACCGTGTATTCGAGCCAATCCTGGACCGCGTTCAGTTCGGCCAGAGCGGCGGGAGCAGGCAGAGCCGCCGCCAAGGCCGGCTTGGCGACCCCGGCCATGTCCTGTTTGCTCAGGGAAACGCGCGAGACCAGAGCGCCCGGCCGCTGGATCGGCAGGGTGGCAGGCAGCGGCGCCGCGTTGGCCTCGGCCAGCTGGAAGCGCTCCATGAAGGGGTTGTTGCGGAACTTCCCTTCGATGGCGAAGGCCGTATCCTGGCCCCGACTGAGGAAGCGATCCACGGCGATCGCCGACGTCTCCAGGGTGACCACCGCCAGCAGCAGGATGATGGCATAGTGCCGGGCTCGCAATTTACTCCACACGGTGCGCTCCTTGCTGATCAGGTTCCGGGCATGGACGGGTCCGGCGCCCGAGGCTGGGATCCCGGGGGTCGCCCTAGGTATCCCTCCAGAGGAAGGGAATCCGACCTCCTTGTCTTCCGCTGTTCCACCACAACCATCGGCACGCGCAGCGCGAGACTTTAGCCTCGTCTCGGAGAATGGGAGAACCGCTTCCTGGCGGTGGGGACACGCCCTGCGGCCCCGATCGTCCAAGCCCGCTTCTGACCACCACCTCGGCCTTCTCGCAGCGAGTCCCCGGCCCACCACCCGCGGCCTCGCGCCGTAGCGAATGGGAACAGCCCCCCGACCGAACGCCCGCCCAGCCAGGAACGGACAGCCGCGCGCGGGGCCTGCTCCGGCCGCCGACCCACTGGACGTCATCCGGGGCTTGTGCTATGGTAGGGCGCGCCCAGAGCCCATCACCCTCGCGGGCGCCATTTTCCACCCCGACAGGAGGAGTCGGTCGTGAGCAAGAAGCCCCCGGAACTGACCTGGCAGGATTCCGCCATCCTCATCACCATTCCGCTGGTGGTGTTCGCCATCTTCGTGTTCGCCAACTACATGAGCCAGGATCTCACCGTCACCGAGGCTTTCCAGCAGCAATTGCGCAAGGCCGAGGTGCGCGACGGCGGTCATATTATCCAGATCCTGCCCGTCGAACCAGGGGTGGCCAGCGGTCCCGCCTATCAACGCTGCCGGGTCCGCAGTCGCGATGGCCAGACCGAGTTCCTGTTCCAGTACAACATCACCGGCTCGGAGACCATCCCGCTGCAGGTGGGAAGACTGATCCAGTTCTTCGGCGAGTACCAGTACGATCCCCGCGGCGGCATCGTCGAAGCCCCGTTCAAAGGCAAGAGCGGCCGCTACCAGGGATGGGCGGTCTACGAGAACCGCCGCTACTATTCCCACGAGGACCACTCGTCGGGGAATCTGTAGAAGGCCCCGCCGGAGGCCGCGCCCGCCCGCCGCTCGCCCTCGCTCGCCGTCTTGGGCAGACTCGCCCTCAGGGGGAAGTCCCGACCACCCGCAGGGCGACTTCGGCCAGACCGGCGGCCAGCATGCCCAGCTCACCCGCCGCCGCTTTCGACAGATCGATGATGCGGTCGGGCGGGGTCGGTCCCCGGTCATTGATCCGCACCCGGACCCGCCGACCATTACCCAGGTGCTCGACCTCGACCATGGTGCCGAACGGCAGCCGACGGTGGGCCGCGGTGAGCTGGTACATGTTGAAGATCTCCCCCGAGGCGGTCGGCCGTCCATGGTAGGCTTCTCCGTACCAGGAAGCGATCCCGGTTTCGTAGACCCCGGCCGGCCCGCTCCCGCTCGGGTTGCTGCCCGAGCTGGCGCAGCCGGTGAGGGCGACGAGCGCCCCGACCACCAGGCAGAGCCATCGTTCACGTCGAGCCATCGCCCAGGGTATCGGCCCCCGCGGCCTGTTTCCGAACCCACTCGTCTTCGTCGGTCGGCCCTCGGTCGCTCCCGAGCTTCCCCCCGTCGCCTCGTTGACAAACGCTGAGCCATCCGGGTAAGATGGCGTCACATCACGACCCAAGCGAAAGGGGAGAGGCATGAGCTTGACCCAGCGGAAGAATTACTTCATCGCCAAGGGCATGCAGAGCAGGTTCGCCGGGACGATCCTGCTGCTGGTGTTCCTCATCACCGTCATCACCGCCTGCAACATCTATGTCCTGGGCTCCTTCTTCATGCAGACCCGCGCCACCCTCACCGAAACCCAGACCACCGAGGGGTTGATGCGCCTGTTCATTCTCGACCTCTGGCCCCGCCTGCTGTTGCTCGTGCTGGTCAACGTCATCATCGTCTTCATCGTCAGCATCATGTACTCGCACCAGTTCGCCGGCCCGGCCTACAAGCTCGAGAAAAGCCTGCAGCGCATCGCGCGCGGCGACCTGACCTTCGAGATCCATCTGCGCAAGAACGACAGCCTGAAGGAAGTGGCGGCCGCCATCAACCAGATGCTCAGCCGCTTCCGCGAGACCCTGGCGCAGGCTCGCACCCTCAGCGACGACATCGCCACCAAGCTGGCCTCCCTCGGCCACGACGAGCGCTTCGCCCAGCTGGCCAAGAGCGCCCAGGCCCTCAAAGAGCAGATCGACCAGTTCAAGATCACCCGCGACGACGAACCGCCGGCCAGCGGCCCCACCGGCTCCTGACCTCGAGCCGACCGACGCCCGCGCCGTTCTCCAGCCCCTCGCACTCCCTCGGAAGGTTCATCCGAGGGAGTGATCGTTTTTTTCCGGCCCCATTCCCGTCCCGGCCAGAGCCACCTGTTCGGGGCAGCGCCAGGGGCGCCCCCGGCTCGATCCACCATCGGGCTCGGCGCCTTCCGCCGCGAGGAAGCGGTCGAGTTCCTCCCGCAGGCGTGCAGCTCCTGGATGGTGGTCTTCTCGTCGAGGCCGCGGAGAACAGACCCCGCTCATTCCGGAAGGGAACAACCCTGCTGCCGCGTGTGTTGCCCGGGGTCCATTCGGGAGGTCGACCCAATGAGATCCCGACGATCCCGCGCCTGAAAAGGAGAGCGGTTCCGCTCGCGGTCAAACCGAGGCGATCGCCCCCCCGACAAGGTGGCCGGGGCCCACCACCGGGCGGTCAGACGCCAGAGGCGCCTCAGTCCTCGACCAGGGAATCGCGCAACCGCGCCAGACGGCCGCGCAGGCGCAGGATCGCCTTGGTATGGAGCTGCGAGACGCGCGAGTCGGAGACGCCGAGGATCTTGCCGATCTCCTTGGAGGTCAGATCTTCGTAGTAGTACAAGGTGATGACCATGCGCTCGCGCTCGGAGAGCTTGCTGATGGCGTCGGCCAGGATCTGCTTGGCTTCCGCCTCCTCGATCTTGGCCTGGGGGTTGTCGCTCTTCTGATTCTCGACGAAATCGAACCGTGACGAGCCCTCTTCATCATCGTAGAAGATCTCATCGAGCGACAGCAGCAGCGACTTCTTGGTCTCGTCGAACAGCTTGTGCAGCTCGGAGATGTCGATCTTGAGGAATTCGGCGATCTCTTCGTCGGTGGCATCGCGACCGAGCTTGCCTTCCAGCTTGGCATACGCCTTCTCAAGCTTGCGAGCCTTCTGACGGATGGAGCGCGGCGTCCAGTCGAGGACGCGCAGCTCGTCGAAGATGGCGCCACGAATGCGGGTCTTGGCGTAGGTCTTGAACTTGACCTTGCGCTCGGGGTCGTACTTGTCGATGGCGTCGATCAGGCCCAGGATGCCGTAGCTGACCAGATCGTCGAATTCGACATTGCTGGGCAGGTTGACTGCGATCCGACCGGCCACATATTTAACGAAGGAGGCGTATTTCATGATCAGCGCATCTTTGATGCGCTGGTCCCGGGTCTGCTTGTACTGCGCCCAGAGACGCTGATCTTCTTCTTCCTGGGCCCGGGCGGCGGCTTTTTTGAGGTCGGCCGCTTCTTTCTCTTTGCCTGTCAATGTTTCCTGATCCACTTATGACCTCCGCGAGCAGCCTATGACACCACCGCCGAATCGCCCCGATCGACGACCTTGCCGCCTTCGACCGTGACCCGAGGCAGCACGACCGGCCGCAAGCCTCGCGCTCCAGCCCCGGCCGGGGTGGACGACGGGGCACCGACCGGCTTCTGCAGCAGATCGCCCAGCTCTTCGACCACGTGCGGATGCTCGAGCGTCCGCTCGGCTTCGAGGCGTTCCTCCTCTTGCGCCTTGGTGATGGGCATGAGCAGGACTTCCAGGATGCTGCCGATCCCGACCCCGAGCAATCCGAACACGAAGAACACGACGAGCGCCCGATACAGCAGAGTCACCAGGGTGACTCTGGCCAGCAACGACAGCAGGAACACCACGCCGGTGACCGCGGCCGACAGGAACAATCCGAACAGCAAGGGCAGTCGCGTCATGCCTCACAACTCCCTCACGCTTTCGCCCAGCACCGTGAGGGCGATCTTGCCGGAGTCGAGGCGCATCTCCAGCGATCGCCCCACCGTGCCGCCGGTGTCTTCGGCCAGCACCGGGACGCCGAGCTTCCGCAGCGCATCATGGACGGCTTCGGTGTTCTTCTTGCCGATATTGAGCGAGAAATCCTCGGTCGGCGGAAACATCTCGGCCCCGCCGATCACCTTCGCCCACAGACTGCTTTTATACACCCCGGCATGGCTGAGGGTCTGGTACAGCAAGGGAACGGCGGTATCGGCGAACTTCTTGGGATTCAGCCGTTCGGGCGCGATGCCGGTGGAATCGGGCAGAATGACGTGGGCCAGCCCCCCGATGGTCGTCTTGGGGTCGTACATCGCCACGATGACGCAGGATCCCACGCCGTAGACCGCCAGCACGTCGGGGGCCTTGGCAATCCGGATATCCGCCATGCCGACGGGATAGATTTCGGGCATCAGACTACTTGACCCCCAGGATCTCGAGGAGCCGATCGAGCGAAGCCGGATCAGGCAGCAGGAAGATGTGGATCCGCAGGTTTTCCTGGCTTTCGACGAAGGCGGTCTCGATCATCAACACATGATCGCTGACCGCGGCCATATCGGAGATCACGCTGTCGAGAAGGGCGCCCGCCATGTCGATGGCCATCGAGGGCAACGAGTTCAGCATGGGCACCCGCGTCAGCACCGACAACGCGTTCAGGAAGGAGCCGGCCAGGATATTGCCGACCTCCCGCATGCAGGAGGTTTCCATCTCCCCGAACTTGCCGTTGCTGAAATTGATCTCGAACCCGGGCATCAGCGCCTGCAACAGTTTGATCGCCGTGCTCGTGGGCACCAGGAGGATGAACCGCCCTGACAACTGGCCCATGACCTTCAGGAAGATTCCGAGGACCTGCTGTTCGGGACCGCCCACCAGGCCGGACACCTCAGCCAAGGGCAGGATCTTGGCGGACGGTACGTCCATATCGATCTTCCGATTCAGGAATTGCGCCAGCGCAGTGGCCGCATTGCCTGAACCGATGTTGCCCAGCTCGCGCAGGGCATCGAGCTGACGCTTGGTCAGGTTGAGGACGTCATCCATGGGCTGCCCCCTGGAGGGATTGATAATGGGCCATTATAATCATTCCGTCGGGGAAATGCAAGAAAAGGACACGCCGAAAAGAGGGATGGCAGGCCACCGGTCAAGGGCTCGGGGGGCCCTCCCCGGACGGAGGGGTACGTGGTGGCGGCTTGGGCTCCCGCGGCGGGTCGGACGGGAGCGCGTGATGGCGGCAGTTGTAGCGACTCATGGCCTTGGCGCCCATCCCCAGCAGCAACAAGGTGATGATGTCGGGCACATCTTCCAGCACCCGATCAAGGATTTCCCGCTCAGCCGGGGGAAGCGGCCCGAGGACATGCTCGACCAGCCCCGCCCCGCCGGCCCCACCGGCCGGCTTGCCTACGCCGATCCGCAGGCGCCAGAAATCCTGGCCCACGTATCCGATGATCGACCGCAGCCCGTTATGCCCGCCTTCGCTGCCGGAGGGCCGCAACCGCAGCCTCCCCACCGGGAGGTTGATATCGTCAACCACCACGAGCAGGTCGCCGGGCGCCGCCCCTTCCGCGGCCATGATGCGGGCGACCGCTTCCCCGGACAGGTTCATGTAGGTCTGCGGCTTGACCAGGTAGTGGGTAGCGCCTTTGAAATGGAAGACCGCCGTTCGTGCCTTCCAGGGGCTGGGTCCGAACCGGGCCTTGAACCGCTCGGCCGCGTGGTCGAGAGCCCAGAACCCCACATTGTGCCGGGTGTGTTCATATTCGGGCCCCGGATTCCCCAATCCAACGATGATCATGTCTGCGTGCCGATTCTAGTGAACCATCCCCCGAAAGTCAAACTCCCTGCTTCGCGACCAGGAGTTCTCATGACGGCCTTGACCAGCTTGCAGAATCAGGGTCGGCGGCCCCCCGTCTCCGGACTCTCCTGCCGCAGCGCCGCGATCGGGCTCGCCGATCGGCGGCGGCAACCTCTCGTCAAAACCCCGATCCCGCTGGCTTCCCTCTCCAGGTTTCAGGCTCTCCTGGAATGCCCCGGGTCTCGACCCTGATTTGACAGCGGTCGACCGGCAACGTATAATCCGCCATCCGCCGGGCCCTCCGGCCAGTTGCGCATGGGCACCACGAACAACGTTCTCCTCGTCATCCTGTCAGGGTTCGGGCTGTCAGACCACTCGACCGGCAATGCGGTCCGCCTGGCCAACCCCGAGTTTCTCGGGAAACTTTTCCTCGAACGCCCCCTGGCCCGCCTGGCGGCGGCCGGCCCCGCCGTCGGCCTGCGCCCCGGCGATCCCGGGAATTCCGAGGCCGGCCATCTGACCATCGGCGCCGGCCGGGTCGTCGAACAGGATCTCACGCGCATCTCGCGCGCCATCGACGACAGCAATTATCGGTGAATATCGCGAACCCAGTTTGGTAGCCATTTTCCCCTGTTTTGGGGGAACTTTGTTTTCCTATTTTTTGGGGGGGCCAAAAAAATTGTAAGGGGGGGGCTTGTACCTAGGC
>QOQW01000029.1 GCA_003327425.1 Candidatus Ozemibacter sibiricus | reverse complement strand
GCCATGGTGCCGGGGAAACACCCGATCCCATTCCGAACTCGGAAGTTAAGCCCGGACACGCCGATGATACTGCATGGGCAGCTGTGTGGGAAAGTAGGTCGCCGCCAAGATCATGAACCCCCCAGGATCAATCCTGGGGGGTTCGCTGTGTACGCCCAGCATAGGTGTCATCTTGGAGGTGCAAGTCCTCCGGAAAGGAGTCCATCAACGTTCCAAGCGAAGCGCAACTGCGGAAGGGCGACCGACCGTGGGAAGGCGCATCGGGGACCGTCGACTGCTCCCGCTCATCCGACGCTACCTCGAAGCAGGCCTCATGCTGAACGGGGTAGTGATGGAGCGATGGGAAGGAACGCCGCAAGGAGGCCCTCTTTCTCCGCTCCTGGCCAATATTCTTCCTGAAGAGGTCGACCAGGCGCTGGAACGCCGCGGTCACTCCTTTGCACGCTATGCGGACGACTGCAACGTCTACGTCCGTTCGCGGCGAGCGGGGGAGCGAGTCATGGAGGCGTTACGGAAGCTCTATGGCGATCTGCGTCTGAAGATCAACGAGGAGAGGAGCGCGGTCGCCCTGGCGACGTCGCGGAAATTCCTGGGGTATTCGTTCAGATATGGTCCCAAAGGAACCGTGAAACTGAGGGTGGCCGGTAAGGCTCGGACGGCCATGAAGGAACGAGTGCGCATCATCACCCGCCGTAGCAGGGGTCGTGGGATGGAAGAGGTCATCGCGGACCTTCGGGAGTTTCTGCGGGGATGGAAGAATTCCTTCCGACTCGCGGAAACGCCGGGTGTCTTTCGTGACCTCGACGAATGGATCCGACACCGGCTACGGGCGCGGCAACTGAAGCTTTGGAAACGGGGAACGACGATGTTTCGCGAGCTGTGCAAGCTTGGGGCATCGGAGTCCCTGGCCGCAAAGATTGCCGCGCATGGCCGCCGGTGGTGGTCGACCTCCAGAGGATACCTTCACCACGTACTCACCATACGTACCTTCGACGGGTGGGGGCTTCCCCGCCTGGCGACGTGACCTCAACTTTCCGAACCGCCATATGCGGACCCGCATGTACGGTGGTGTGGCAGGGGAACGCCGGGATTTTCCGGCGGCCCCTATGCCGATTCCAGCGCCTTCCGCGATGCCCCCCGCGGCCCGCCAGGCTACTGGAATTGCCTGATGTAAGAATCTTTGGCGAGTCCGAGGTCAGGGGGCTGCTAGCGAGTTTCGGTGTTTTGTACGAGGGCAGGAACTCCCCTTCCTGGCGCTCAGGATTGGCCTGGCGTCTTTTCGCTGGGTGGGTTCGCCTGATAGGGGGCGACTTCATCGGCGACATGCGGAGGGAGGCGATGGGTCGCCATGGCTCGCACCTCTTCGAGCGGTAGGCCGGTGATGCGGGCCACTTCTTCGGGAGGGTCGCCACGCTGCAGAAGGAGGCGGGCGATTTCCAGGCTTTTCGTCCGTTCACCTTCTGCTCGCCCCTCGATCAACCCCTCAGCCCGGCCCTCAGCCCGGCCCTCAGCCCGGCCTTCGGCTCGGCCTTCCGCCAAGCCCTGAGCCTTCCATTCCTTAACCCATTCTTTGACGGTTTCTTCCAGCATGGGTGGAACCTCCTGCAATGCTTGAAACTCGGGGAAATGTTTTCCCGGGACTTTCCCGGGAAGCAGAACACGGCCGATCCAGATGGTAAAAGACCGGCGCAGGCCGGTCTGTTCCGGCTCGTGCCACCAGTCGATCAGGCGTTCGAGCGTCTCTTTGATCTGCTGCGGGGTCTGGCAGCGTTCGAGCGCGAACAGGCTGGCGACGAGGTTGCGGGTTGCCAAAGATTCGGAAGAAAAGGCCCCTTCGTCGATCAGAAGATACCGCAACTGCGGGAGGTAATCCCGCAATTTGCCCGGGCCGGGGGCGATCAGATCGGCGACGCTGGTTGGCGCCGTCCAGCGCGGCCGACCGTTGTAGAGAACGATAGGCAGCACAGGGGGGAATCGTTGCCCGGGGGCGACCTCGCCGGTGCGGGCCAGATCTTGGTAGAGGAGTCCGAGATAGGTCATGATGCGGATGCCCATCAGCCGATCGACCTCCGACTGGAACTCGATCAGCAGGTAGACATACAGCCATTGGCCCCGCAGTCGGACTCGCCAGATGACGTCGTCATGCCGCTCGCGCAGATCGTCGGTCACGTAGGAGGCGTTGCATTTCTCGAGCGTCGCGAAATCGACCTGGGCTACCCAGTCTTCGTGGACGAACCCGCGCAGCAGTTCTTCGACCATCTTCGCGTGCGAGAACAACAGCTTGTAGGAATGGTCGTGCGTGGCCATACCTTCAGGATACCATACTCCTGGGGCAGGCCAGGAACTTCTCATCCGTGGCGCCCCGCTCCTTATGGAAATGGAGGTGCTGGCCTTCGAAGGGCGATCCGGAAACGGGTACCCCGAGAGGGCCCACCACGGAATCAGATGTTCAGCGTGGCGGTCAGGGCGGTCTGGGTGAAGTGGCGCTCGCAGTGGTTGCAGCGGAAGGTCTTGGTCTCGCGCTCGACCAGGTGGAACGTGGTGCCCATCCCGCGCTCGTGATTGGTGATGCAGTTGGGATTGGGACAGCGCAGGATCTCGTGGACGAGGTCGGGGGTCTCCATCACGACTTTCTCGGCGACCTTGAAGTCGCGGATCCGCTTGACGGTGACGCCCGGCATGAGGAGGGCCAGATGCTGGAGGAAGCGCGAAGGCAGCTCGTTCGCCTGGATCTTGAGCAGATCCTTGCGGCCCAGCCGGCGGCTCGAATAATGCTGGCCGAGCGTGATGAGGACGTTGTCGAACTCGCGGTGCCGCTGCATCAGATGGAGCAGGCGCCCGCCGGCGCCCGCCGGGATGTGATCGATGACGAAGCCGTTCTCGATCTTGGGGATGAGCAGGACTTTTTCTTCGGGGCTCATGACATACCTCCGAGCAGACTGGCCAGGATGGCCTGGCGCATGATCAAACCGTAGCCGACCTGGGGGAAATAGGCGGCATGCGGGGTCGCATCGACATCGGGAGCGATCTCGTTGACCCGCGGCAGCGGGTGCAGGACCTTCAGATGCGGTTTGGCCCGACGCAGGGCGGCGCGGTCGAGCAGGTAGGAATCCTTGACCTTTTCGTATTCGAGCGGGTCAGGGAAGCGCTCGCGCTGGATGCGCGTCATATAGATGGCATCGCAGGTGGCGATCGCCTCGTTGAGATCGGTGGTTTCGCGGGCCTGCAGCCTTCCTTCCGGCACGGCCTTGACATACTCGGGCAGGCGCAGGCTCTCGGGCGAGACCAGCACGAATTCGATCCCCGAGAATTTGGCCAGCGCATGCACCAGCGAATGGACGGTGCGCGAATACTTGAGATCGCCCACCAGCGCGATGCGCAATCCATCGATGCGGCCGAACAGGTGCTGCAGGGTGTACAGGTCGAGCAGCGTCTGCGTCGGGTGCTGGTTGGCGCCGTCGCCGGCGTTGATGACGGGCAGGCGCGAGACCTCGGCGGCGAGGCGGGCCGCCCCCTCGCGCGGGTGGCGGATGACGATGGCGTCGCAGTACTGCTCGACGGTGCGGATGGTGTCGGACAGCGATTCCCCTTTGGCCACCGAGGTGCTGGCCACCTCTGAGAAGCCGATGGTGCGCCCGCCCAGGCGCAGCATGGCGGCCTCGAAACTGAGGCGGGTGCGGGTGCTCGGCTCGAAGAACAGCACGCCGAGCAGACGCCCATCGAGCAGGTGGGCCCGCTCGGCGAGGGGCATGCCCTCGATCCGACGAGCCAGGTCGAGGAATTCCAGGATCTTGCGCAGGGAAAGATCCTCGATCGAGATCAGGTCACGCTTCATGGCTGGTTCCTCCATTGGTGGGCCATGCCGAGATGGCTCCAGAATAGCTGGCGGGGCCGGGGCGGGCGGCCGGCGGCTCCGTCGCGACGGGCTGTTGGGCTCTGACCCGCTCCTGCTCGATCCGATCGAAGCAGGCGCGATCGACCGCGGTCGGGAAGCACCCGCTGAAGCAGGCGTCGCACCACTGCCCCGCCGGATAGAGCGCGCGCAGGTCGTCGAGGTCCTGGTAGATGACGGCGTCGGCGCCGATGTAGCGGGCGATGTCGGGCAGGTCGTTGTTGGCCGCGATCAGTTCGGTACGGATCGACATGTCGATGCCATAGACGCAGGGGTGTCGCACCGGGGGCGCGGCCGAGACGAAGTAGACGGCGGCGGCGCCGCCTTCCCGCACCAGTTCGACGAGATGCCGGCTGGTGGTGCCGCGCACGATCGAATCGTCGACCACCGCCACCTTCTTGCCGCGGATGACGTTGGGCAGCGGGGCGAGCTTCTGGCGCACCGCCCGCTGGCGCAGCTCCGGCGTCGGGAAGAGGAAGCTGCGGCCGACGTACTTGTTCTTGGCGAAGCCGCGGCGGTAGGGCACCTTCAGCTCGTCGGCCAGCCCCTCGGCGAAGAAGTAGGCCGAGGTCGGCACGTCGATGATGACATCGGGGCGCAGGCCGGCGGCCAGCAGCGGGCGGGCCAGCCGCCGGCCCATGGCCACGCGCTCCTCGGCCACCAGGCGGCCGCGCAGGACGGAATCCTCGCGCGCGAAGTAGATGTACTCGAACAGGCAGAAGGCCGGCGGGCGCTGCACCAGCGTGCGGGCATGGATCCGCCGCTCGGCGTCGATGAAGACGGCCTCGCCGGGGCCCAGTTCAGCAATGGTCTGATAGCCGAGCGCATCGAGCCCGGCCGTCTCGGAGGCGAAGGCATACACGGGGCCTTTGCCGGTCACCCGCTTCCCAAGCACCAGAGGCCGGATGCCGCAGGGGTCGGTGAACCCGACCAGGCCGCGGTTGGCCAGCAGGGTCAGCACGGCATAGGCGCCTTCGACGCTGGTCTGCACCCCTTCCACCGCGGCGAACACGTCGTCGGGGGTGAGGGCGGCCACCTGGCGCTGCTCGAGACCGTCGGCGAACGTGTAGAGCAGCAGCTCGAGGTCGTTGGCCGTTTCGATGACCCGGTGGTCGCGCTGCAGGCGCCGAGCCAGGGCGGGGGCGTTGGTGACATTCCCGTTGTGGACCATGGCCACTCCGAACGGGTAGTTCATGTAGATGGGCTGCGCCTGGGCCGGATCGACCGGGCCCTGCGTCGCATACCGCACATGCCCGAGGCCGGCGGGGGCGGCCAGCCGGGCCAGAACCCCGTCATGGAAGAGCTGGCCGACCAGGCCGTTCCCCTTTTTGATGCGGAAGGCCCGGTCGAAGGTCACCAGGCCGGCGGCGTCCTGGCCGCGGTGTTGCAACGCGGTCAGGCCGAAGGCCAGCTCGCGAGCTACGTCGTCAGGCCCGATCAGGCCGAGGATGCCGCACATGGAAGGCCTCCTGTCTGTCGGTATCGTTGCATGATGTATTCGGCCACGGTGCGCGGGTAGAGGGCATGCTCGACCCGCAGGCCCCGCTGCTCGACCTCGTCGGGGCCATTGGCGCCGCGCAGATCGACGGGGGCTTGGGCCAGGATGGGGCCCGTGTCCATGCCCTCGTCGACGAGATGGATGGTGACGGTGGTTTCGGGAAGAGCTTGCTCCCAGGCCCAGCGGTAGGCATGCAGGCCTCTGAACTGCGCCGGATCGGCGGGATGGATGTTGAGGATGCGCCCGGGAAAAGCGTTCACCAGCACCGACGAAACGAGCCGCCGATACCCGGCCAAAAGGAGCAGGTCGGGCCGCCAGCGGGCCACCTGGCGGAGAATCGCCTGGTCGTGCTCTTCGCGGGTTCGGCCCTGGGGCATGACCACCAGCGTCGGCAGCCCGGCGTTCATGGCGACGCGCAGCCCGCCGGCACTGGGATGATCGGAGACGACGCCGACGATCTCGCCGAGGCCGCGCAGGGGGCCGTTTTCCTGGGCGGCCAGCAGGGCCGCCAGGTTCGAGCCCCGGCCCGAGAGGAAGACCACCAGCCGTGCGGGCGAGGTCGGCCGCTCTTCTGAACCGGCCAGCCCTCGGCCCGCAGTGGCGATGGAGGATTCAGGGCTGGCGAGGCATTGGTTGGAGAAGCTCGTCTGAATCGGGTCGGCTTCGCTGGGCGGCGGGGAACGGTCGCCGTTCAGCGCATCGGCAGGGTTGCGCGAGGTGCAGAGAAGGGAAGGCAGGCGTGGAGAGCGTGGGGAATCTTGCGTCATGCCACCTTCTCCTGCCAGTGGGTGGTCGGCAGGGCGCGGCGCGGGCGTCGCCCGATATCGCGCCGGAACCGTCGGCCGATGAACGACACCGCCTCGACCCCGGCGTAGGCCCGCTGCCGGGCGGCTTCCAGGGTCGGGCCCTGGCCGACGATGGTGAGAATGCGGCCGCCGTCGGTCTCCCAGCCGGCATCAGATTGGCGCATGCCGCCAGGGAAGACCAGCAGGTCGGCGGGCAGGTCGTCCAGGCCGGTGATGCGCAAGCCATGCGAAGTGCCTTCGGGGTAGCGGGGGGCGGCGAGCACCACGCCCACCGTCGTCACCGGGTGCCAGCGCAGCGGCGGCGCCGAGCCCAGCCGGCGTTTGTGGGCGGCCAGGTACAGGCCGAACAGATCGTCGGCCAGCAGCGGCAGCAGCACCTGGGCTTCGGGGTCGCCGAAGCGCACGTTGTATTCGAGCAAGCGCGGCCCCTGGGCGGTGATCATCAGGCCGAAGAACAGCGGCCCGGCGTAGGGCAGCCCGTCGGCGCGCAGCCCCCGGAGCGTGGGCGCCACGATGCGCTGCTCGATCTCTTCGAGCAGGGCGGGCTGGCACCAGGGCACCGGCGCGAAGGCGCCCATGCCGCCGGTGTTGGGCCCGCGGTCGCCGTCTTCCAGTTGCTTGTGGTCCTGGGCGGGGGGGAACAGCCGGCAGGTCTCGCCGTCGGTGAACCCGATCAGCGAGATCTCGTCGCCGGTCAGGCATTCCTCGAGCACCACCGGGGCCGCCGAACCGAAGCGGGCTTCGATCTGGTCGAGGGCGGCCTGGGCGTCGGCGGCGCCGGTGCAGACATGGACGCCCTTGCCGGCGGCCAGGCCGTCGTACTTCACCACCACCGGGCCGGGGAAGCGGTCGAGCTGGCGGCGGGCCGCCGCGATCGACTCGGCCAGCACGGCCGACGCCGTTGCCACACCATGCCGGAGCATGAATTCCTTGGCCCAGGTCTTCGAACTCTCGAGTCGAGCGGCGGCGCGGGTGGGGCCGATGACGGGCGGGCCGCCGACCGCGGCCAGCGCTTCGCCGAAGCCCTCGGCCAGCACCGCTTCGGGGCCGGGAATGATATGCCCGATGCCTTCGTTCCGGCACCAATCGGCGAACTCGACGAGGGCCGAGGTCGACCGCGGATCGGCGGTCGTCGAGGCCGGCCGCGGGACATCGCGCACCCGGTAGACGTTGGCATGTCCGAGCGTTTGGATCAGCTTCCAGGCCAGGGCCGCCTCGCGGCCGCCCCCGCCGATGACGACGACCTTCATGGCTGCACCTCCCCCAAAAGGGATCGGACTTCCCCGATTTCGGAAGCGGCCAGTCGTACGGCTTCCCCGAGGTAGGTCTCGGGGCGCAGCTCGCGCAGCCGTCGCTTGAGATCGGGGTCGACCTCGAGGCGGTCGATGAAGGCGGCGAGGTCGGCGAGGCCGATGGCTCGCCCGCGTGTGAGGGTGCGCAGCCGGTCGTACGGATCGCCGTCGACCACCGGCCGCAGCATGGTCTGCACCGGCTCGGCTAGCACCGCCGGGCAGGCCCGCACCGCCTCGAGGCACCGCGCCTGATCGAGCTGCAGCGTGGCCAGCCCGGCCAGGGTTTCCTGCCAGCCGAGCCAGGAGTGGCCGAGCGCGACGCCGAGGTTGCGGGTGACGGTGCTGTCGGAAAGATCGCGCTGCAGCCGCGATCGGCACAGCTTGTCGGCCATGAACCCGAGGAGCGCATTGGCCAGCAGCAGATTGCCCTCGCTGTTCTCGAATCGGATCGGATTGACCTTGTGCGGCATCGTCGACGAACCGATCTCGGCCGGATCGGCGCTCTGCCGGTACCAGCCTTCCATCATCCAGAGCCAGGCGTCCTGGTCGAGATCGATCACCACGTTGTTGATCTGGCGCGTCAGATTCAGGAATTCGGCCCAGCCGTCGTGATCTTCGATCTGGGTGGTCAGCGGGTTCCACTCGAAGCCCAGGCTCTGCACGAAATCGCACGAGAAGGCGATCCAGTCGACGTGCGGATCGGCGGCCATCCAGGCGGCGTAGGTGCCGGTGGCGCCGCTGCATTTGCCGCGGAACGCGAACTCGGTCAAGCGAAGGAGCAGGCGGCGCAACCGCTGCAGGAAGACGGCCAGCTCCTTGCCGGCCGTGCTGGGCGAGGCCGGCTGCCCATGCGTGCGAGTCGGGAACGGCACGGCCAGGCCCGCTTCGGCCAGATCGGCCAGCCGGCCCAGCAGTCGGCGCAGCAACGGCACCTGGTGCTGGTCGCGGAACCGGCTCAACAGCAGGCTGTAGGCGAGGTTGTTGACGTCTTCCGAGGTCAGGCCGAAGTGGATCATGGTGGGATGGCGCAGCCCCAGACGTTCGCGCAAAACCAGCTCGAGCGCCTTGACGTCGTGGCGCAGGGTGGCTTCCAGCTCCTTGACCCGGCGGCATTCGGCCTCGCCGAAGGTCTCGCGCAGGTGGGCGAGGCGGGCCAGCTCTTCGGGGCTGAGAGGGGGGAAGATGCCGAGCGGGTCGAGGGCCAGCAGGAAGCGCAGTTCGACCTCGGCGCGGGCCGCGATCAGGGCGGCTTCCGAGAAGCAGGCGCGCAGCGGCGCCATCTGGGCGGCGTAGCGCCCATCGAGGGGCGACAGCGCGTGGAGCGGCTCGAGCCCCGAGGCCGCGGGGGAGGTGGCACCGAGGCCCTGGTTCGTCTCGGACGTTCGAGAGGCATGGGCGGGCGGTTCTTCCCGCGCCGTCGGCGTGGTCGACGAAGCGACGGCCGCGACCGGCGCGGGCGCCGGCGCGTCGACCGGCCGTTCAAAGCCGCCGCGGGCGAAGGCGCCGCCTTCATCGTCAGAACCTGGCCGAGACGAGACGGTGCGGTCGAACGGGGGCGCCCCGGAAGGCCAGGGACCAGCTTCAGGGGCCGCCGGCAGAGCGGCCCCACCGTTCGTGGTCTCGGCCGCATCGAGGCAGGGAGCAGACGAAAGAGGAAGGGCAGACCGTGAAGACGGGTGGGCTTGGAGCAAGGTCACGCGAGGTACTTCCTTGTGAAGAGATGCGAGACTGCATCAGCATTTGTCCGGTTGTCGCGATCATTCCTGGTCATGTCTTCTCGTCTTCTCGACCGCCATCAGGCCCGGCCGCGCACGCGCCTGTCCTCGGCCTGCAGAGCGGTTTTGGTGCGCTCGATCTGGGCGCGGGTGGCGTCGCGGAGCAGGTGGCGGTTGAGGCAGCGCACGGCGGCCAGCGCCGCCGCCTCGGGCGAGAGAATGGTCATCGCCGGCGTCTGCGACGGCATCTGCAGCGAAGAATGGATGTTCACCTGATAGTCGGCCAGATCTTTGAAGGGCGGGCAGTTGATGACGGGCAGGGCCAGATTGGCCGCCAGCGCGCCGCCCAGACCGTTCGACCGACCCGCGATCGCGATGACGGCGCCGGGTTCGATGGCGTCGTTGTATTCGCGGGCCATGGCGACCACGTCTTCCCCGTTCTTGTGCGCCGAGGCGACCCGCAGATCGACCGCCACGCCGTAGGGTTCGAGGGCGGCCGCCACGCGTCGTCCGAACTCGAGATCGCCCGACGAGCCCATCACCACCGCGACGAAGCCGGGTTTGAGCAGGCCGGCCTTGACCAGGTTGCGGGTCAGGCGGTCGCGCGGGTCTTCGTCGGTCAGGGCGAGATCATGGCCGGTGATGCGGCGGTACAGCGCCCGATAGCGGTCGTGCGTGGCTTCGACCACATAGTCGGGCAGCGTCGTCGGAAAGCCCTGCGGCGTGCGGTTGGCCTGCAGCCACTGTCGGACCGCTTCTTTGTCGAGGAAGGCGGCCCGTCGCGGGTCGCGCTCGTAGTCTTCGCGGTCCCAGAAGCGGGCGGCGTCGGGCGTGTGCAGCTCATCGATCAGGGTCACCCGGCCATCCGGCCCGAGGCCGAATTCATACTTGGCATCGACCAGCATCAACCCGCGCGCCTCCAGCATCTGACGCCCGCGCTCGAACAAACGACGAGCGAAGTCGACCATCTGCTGCCAGATCTCGGCGGTGGTCCACCTTTCGGCGACGAGGTCGGCGGGGCTGATCTCGCGATCGGTGGCTTCTTTGGTGGTCGGGGTCACGATCGGTTCGGGGAAGGCCTGGTTCTCGGCCATGCCGTCAGGCAGGCGCACGCCGCTGATCTCGCGGCGCCCCTGGGCATAGGCGCGCCAGGCCGAACCGGTGAGATGGGCGCGCACGATGACTTCCAACCGGATCGGCGTGGTTTCCCGCACCACCATGGCAGCGGGATCGACGCTCTGCAGGAAATGGGCCGGCCCGAGATCGGCGAGCTGTTCGAACCACCAGGCGGAAAGGCTGTTGAGCACCGCGCCCTTCCCCGGGATGGGGGTGTCGAGAACGCGATCGAAGCAGGAAATGCGGTCGGTCGCCACCAGCAAGCGACGGTCGGGGTCGAGGCGGAAGCTCTCGCGCACCTTGCCCGAATGCAGGCGCTCGAGCTGGGGAGTCGAACAATGGCTCATCGGAAGCAACATACGAGGAACCTCCTTGGGCGAATGTTCATGGGAAGATCGGTCAATGCCGGAAATGACGACGGCCGGTGAAGGCCATGGCCAGGCCGAGCGCATTGGCGCGGTCGATGACCTCCTGGTCGCGGCGGGATCCGCCCGGCTGGACGATGCGTCGCAGGCCGGCCCGGGCCGCTTCCTCGATCGAATCGGGGAAGGGGAAGAAGGCGTCGGAGACGAGCACGGCCTGGGCCATCTGGTCGCGGCACCAGGCGGTCGGGTCGGCGCCGCGGGCGGCGGCCTCGCGGTGCAGGTTGGCGGTGGCGACCTCGATCGCCAGCCGGGTGGCGGCCACGCGGTTGGGCTGCCCGCCGCCCAGCCCCAGGAGCTGGAATCCGCCGCCGGGCGCGGCCCGCACGATGACGACCGCATTCGAGGCGGCCAGAGCGGCGGCGATGCATCCGAAGCGCGCCAGGTCGGCCGCTTCTTCGGGGAAGGGGAGCGTGGTGCAGGTGACCAGCGGTTCGGCGGTGGGCAGGTCGGCCTCCTGCCGCAGCAGAAGGGGGCCCACCACTCGGTCGATCCAGCCCTGGCGGGCCGGCCCCTGCCATTCCACGACCCGCAGATTGGGGGCGACCGCCAGGCGGGTCAGCGCTTCCGGAGCGAACGCCGGCGCCACCACGATCTCGATGAACTTGCGGCTGGCGCGATCGGGGGCGTCGAGCCCGAAGCGGTCGACGGTCTCGGCCGTCACCACTTCGTTGAACGCCACGGTCGAACCGAACGCCGAGACCGGATCGCCGTTCCAGGCCAGATCGAAGGCGGCGGCCGGGGTCGGGCCGACGGCCAGGCCGCAGGGGTTGGCGTGCTTGACCACGGCGCATCCGCATCCCGGTAGGCTCTGGACGGCCGTCACCGCCGCATGCAGGTCGAGCAGGTTGGTATAGCTGAGATCCTTCCCCTGTTTGAGCGCGTAGGGCCAGGGCGCCTCGGCGCTGCGATAGACGAGCGCCTGCTGGTGCGGGTTTTCCCCGTACCGCAGCCGTCGTCCATCGACGAAGGTCAGACGGTGCGAGGGTTCGCCGGCCATCTCGTCGAAGGCCGTGGCGATCAGGGCGTCATAGTCGGCCGTGTACCGGAAGGCCAGGCGTTGCAGCCGCTGGCGTGTCGCCAGACTCACATACCCGCCGGTCTCCGATAGTTCGCGGGCGACCGCCTCGTACTCGCACGGATCGACCACGACTGCGACCCAGGCGGCATTCTTGGCCCCTGCCCGGATCAAGGTCACGCCGCCGATATCGATCTCTTCGACCAGGGCGGGATGCGGCCGGCCCGCCTGCCAGGCCTCTCGGAAGGGATAGAGATTGCAGACGACGAGGTCGATGGGGGCGATGCCGTGGGCGCGCGCTTCCTCGGCATGATGGATCCGGTCGAACAGCAGGGCGCCGGCCACCTCGGCCGACAGGGTCTTGACCCGGCCGGCGAACCATTCGCTGTGTCCGGTGAGCTGGCTGATGTCGGTCACCTCGAAGCCGGCGTCGCGCAGGTAGCTGGCGGTGCCGCCGGTCGAGATCAATTCGACGTTGAACCGATGCAGCGTCTCGGCTAGCCCGAGCAGCCCCGTCTTATCGGAGACCGAGAGCAAAGCCCGCTTGAGGCGAAGCCGACCCGCCCTGGCGGAGGGGTTCGCCAGCTCGGCGAGGGGGCTGTCGGGGCCCGCGTCGGCGGCCGGTTTCTCCCCATCGATGGAGAAATCGGGCGGAGGGGGGATGTCGACCGACCAATAGGGGGGAGGCGTCATGCGCTGACCTCCAGGCTTCGTGCAGAAATCGCTTCGGCCGCTTCAGAACACGGCTCGACATTGGCAGGGAAATGGAGTGGTGTCGATTCGGCCATCGCCTGGCGCATGGCCAGGAAAAAGCGCAGTCCGTCGGCCGGACGGGCATCGTCGGCGGCGCCGCGCCGTCGCCGGCCGGCCCAGTCAGGGTGCAGGGTCGAGTGCAAGAAAGCCTCAGGGTGCGGCATCAGCCCGATGATCCGGCCGCTCGGGTCGACCAGCCCGGCGATCGCGCCTTCCGAACCGTTGGGGTTGGCGGGGTAGGTCGCGGTGGGGCGGCCCTCTTCATCGGTGTAGTGCAGGAAGTCGAGGCCGCGCCGCCGGATCTCGGCGAGCACCGCGGCATCTCTCGCCAGCAACCGTCCTTCGCCGTGGCGTACGGGAAGCTCGAGCCGGCCCAGGCCAGCCACCCACGACGCCGGCGTGTCGGGGTTGGTTCGCAGGTGGCACCAGCGATTCTCGAACCGGCGCGAGGCATTGGCCGCCAGCGTGACCTCCTGGGTCCAGGTGCCGGCGAGGTTGGGCAGGGCCCCCATTTTGACCAGTACCTGAAACCCGTTGCAGATGCCGAGAACGAATCCGCCCCGCTCGAGGAACCGCCGCAGATGGTCGGCGAACCGTTCTCCCGCGCCCGTGCGGCGATGGCGCAGACGGCAGGCGAGCACCATGCCCGAGCCCAAATCGTCGCCGAACGAGAACCCGCCGGGCAGGCAGAAGGCCTGGGCGCCGGCCAGCGGGTGCGCGCGCGCCAGCAGGTCGCTCAGCAGCACGATCTCGGGGTCGGCGCCGGCCAGCTCCCAGGCGGCGGCCAGTTCTTCTTCGCAGTTGATGCCGCAGCCGGCGGCGATCACGATCCGTGGTCGGTCGCTCATGCTAGGCCTCCAGATCGCGGTTCCAGGCGGCCAGCAGGTCCGCCAGCGCTTCGTCGAGCACCACCCGCCCCTCGCGTCGCACGCGGAGCCGCGGCTGGGCGGTGACGGCGCCCAGCCGCAGCGCGTCGTCGCCGAACAGCGCGGTGAAGGCCGCTTCGCAGGCTGGCGGCACCGTGACCAGGAACCGGGAATGACTCTCGGCGAACAGCCAGACCGGGGTGGGCAGCCCGCGCGCCGGCAGCTCGAGGTCGGCGCCGAGGTCGCCGCCGAACGCCGCCTCGGCCAGGGCGACGGCCAGCCCGCCATCCGACAGATCGTGGCAGGAGGCGAGCAGGCCGCGTTCATGCGCTTCGCTCACCCGATCGTAGCGGGCTCGGGCTTCGGCCGGCCGCACCCGTGGCACCGCGCCGCCGGGCAGGCCCAGCTCGTCGAGCAGCTCCGAACCGCCCAGCTCTTCATACGTCGGGCCGACCAGGTAGACCAGATCGCAGGCGTGCTTGAACTCGGCGGTGGTCACGCGGCGCACGTCATCGATGCGTGCCGTCAGGGAATACAGCACCGTCGGCGGTACCGAGATCTTCTCGCGCCCGCACCGGAAATCGTTCTTCATGCTGTCCTTGCCCGAGGTCATCGGCACCCCGTAGGCCAGCGACAGGTCGGCCAGGGCCTGGCACATGCGCACCAGCTTGCCCAGTTTTTCCCGCCCATCGGGATTGGTTTCGGGATCGTACACCGAGTCGGGCACGCAGAAGTTGTCGTTGCCGCTCCAGAACCGGTGGTCGGGACGGTCGCGGCGCGGCAGCCGGCCGCCCACCGCGATGATCTGCCGCACGGCCTCGTCGAAGGCGCCGGCCGACATGGCGTACGCATCGAGATCGCCGTAGCGCGGGCAGATGCCGTTGGCGACGGCGATGCCGACGAAATCGGAGAAATCGACCCGGATCACGGCCGCATCCTGCGGGGCGTGGCCGCGCGGGCCCATCAGGGGCTTGATCACCGTGCGCCCTTTGACCTCGTGATCGTACTGCCGGATGATGCTCTCGCGGCTGCAGATATTCCAGCGGCGCAGCAGGAGCTTGAGCGTCCGGCCGAGGTCGAGTTCGGCGGGCAGGCGGGCCGGGCTGATGACCGGGGCTCGCCAGACCGCTTCGAGCCGTTTGCGGGGCACCCCCTCGTGCAGGAAGTCGAGGTCGAGATCGGCGACGGGCCGATCGCCATAGCGGACTTCGAGCCGTCCGGTCGCGGTGAACCGCCCCAGGCAGGAAACCTCGACTTCGAGCCGTTCGGCGAGCGCCTGCAGGGCTGGCCACCGGTCGGGTTCGACGACCAAGGTCATGCGTTCTTGCGATTCCGATAGGAAGATCTCCCAGGGGCGCAGGCCGGGGTATTTCAGCGGCACGGCGTCGAGCTGCACGCTGGCGCCGCCGCACGACCAGGCCAGTTCGCCGATCGACGACGACAGACCGCCCGCCCCGTTGTCGGTGCAGCTTTTGATCAGGCCTTCGGCGCAGGCCCGGGCCAGAAAGTCGCTCAGCATCTTCTGGGTGAGCGGACTGCCGATCTGCACCGCCGAGGCCGGCGAATCGGGGGCGACCGCCGCCGAGGAGAAGGTGGCGCCATGGATGCCGTCGCGGCCGACCCGGCCGCCCGCCATGACGATCAGATCGCCCGGATCGACCTCCTTCACCCAGGCCGGCCGCCCGGCCAGGGTGGCGGGCAGCACGGCGCCGGTGCCGCAGAAGACCAGGGGTTTGGCGCGGTAGCGGGGGTCGAAGACGATGGCGCCGTTGATGGTCGGCACGCCCGATTTGTTGCCGCCGTCTTCGATGCCGCGTCTGACCCCTTGCAGAATGCGATGGGGCGGCAACTGGCCCGGAAACCGGGGGCTGGCATCGTCGGGCGGGGCGAAGCAGAGCACGTCGGTATTGAACAGCAGACGGGCCCCGCCGCGACCGGTGCCGAGCGGGTCGCGGTTGTTGCCGACGATGCCGGTCAGGGCGCCGCCGTAGGGGTCGAGGGCCGAGGGGGAGTTGTGGGTCTCGACCTTCCAGACGAACAGCCGCTGGTCGTCGATCTTGACCACCCCGGCGTTGTCGTCGAAGACCTTGACCAGCCAGTCGGTACCGACCCGCCGCTGCTCGGCCCGCAGCAGCTCGGTCGGGCGGCGGATGAAGGTGCGGAACAGCGAGTCGATGACGGTCTCTTCGCCAGTGTCGAGATCGCGGCAGACGATGGTGGCGGCGAACTCCTTGTGCTTGCAGTGCTCTGACCAGGTCTGGGCCAGAATCTCGAGTTCGGCATCGGTGGGACAGGCGGCCGGCAGGCCGGCGGCCCGGCGCGCCTCCTGCACTTCGGGGCGCGCGTAGTAGGCCCTGATGGCTTCCATCTCGGCGAGGTCGAGCTCGAGCAGGCGGTCGCGCGACAAGGCCAGCAGCGCCTCGGGAGCCTCGGGCAGGGGAATGGCCTCGACGGTGGGATCGACTAGCCGATGAGGGTCGGCGCCCCGGCCCTGCGTCGGCGAGGCCAGGCTGGCGGCTGGCGATGGCAGAGCGGTCGCCGACGAAGGGAAATCACTTGCTGGCGATGGCTGGCCGGCGGCGAACATGGGCACCCCTCCCTCGAGGAGGGCGAAGGCCCGATCGGGGGTCAGCGGTTCGATCCGTTCGATCAAGGGGTTGGCCAGGAGTTCGCGGCCCAGGCGTTCGAGATCGTGCGGGCTGAGCGGGTTGGCGAACAGGTAGAGATCTTGCGTGAAGATCTCTTGATGGCCGGGCAGGGGTCGATCGAGCAGGTCGGCCAGCACCCGCTGGGCCGACCGGCCCTCGTCGTCGGTGACCCCGGGACGCCGCGAGATGCGCAGCGCCGCCCGAAACTCGGGCCAGGGCGGCAGGGCGTTGCTGCCGATCTCATGCAAGACCGCATCGCGCAGGCCCTCTTCGGCCAGGCGGCGCTGGGCGTCGGGCCCCAGATGCTCGGGAATCAAGAAGATCTTGGCGGTGCGCACTTCGCCCGTCTCCAGGCCGAGCCAGCGGCGGGCCTGCTCGGCGACCCGCGCGCCCAGGGGGTCGGGCAGCTCGCGTTTGATCCAGCGAACGATGCTCGTGGCCACGGTCATTTCCCCGTATGCAGGTATTCGAGCAGGCCGCCTTCGCGCCCGCGCGAATGCAGCACCTGCCCCGGCCCGAAGACGACGTGCCCGGCCACGCGGGCGGTGACCCCGCGCCGGGCGAACCAGGCCAGCGCGTTGGGTTCGACGGCCGGCGGCACGATTACCAGCATGCCCTGGTTCATGTTCCAGGTGCGGTAGGCTTCGCGATCGGGAATGCCGCCCCATTCCTGCAACTGGAGCACGGCCGGCTCGACGGGGAACAGGTTGTCGAGGATGGCCCCGTTGCTGCCGACGCGCAGGATGCGTCCGAGGTTGTCGGGCACCCCGCCGCCCGTGATGTGGGCCAGGCCGTGCACCGGCAGGCCGGTGGCAAGGAAGTCGATGATCAGCGGCGCATAGATGACCGAGGGGGTCAGCATCACCTCGCCCCAGGTGCGGCTCGTCCCGCGGTCGTCGGCGCCCGCCGCTGATTGTTCGTGCCAGCGCGGCCCGAGGCGCTGTTCCAGGATGCGGCGGGCGACGGTGAACCCGTTGCTGCGAAATCCCGGACTGTACAAGGCGATGATGGAGTCGCCGGGGGCGATCTCTTCGCCGGTGAGGGGGCGGCGCCCGCGGGGCAGCACCCCGACCGCGGTGGCGCACCAGTTGAAGTGCATGCCGTCGCCGTAGCCGCCGATGCGCGAGCCGAGTTCGGCGATCTCGCCGCCGGTGACGGCGACGCGGGCGGCCCGCGCCGCATCGTGCAGGCCGCGCATCAGCTCGTCGACCACCCGCTCGTCGAGCCGATCGACGTCGAGGATGTTCGAAACGTTGGTCGGTTCGATGCCCAGCGCGACCAGATCATCGACCACCATCGCCATCAGATCGTAGCCCAGGGTGTCATAGCGGCGCAGCCGTTCGGCGACCTCGATCTTGCTGCCGATGCCGTCCGAGGTGATGCCCAGGCGCGTCTCGCCGAAGATGAGCACATTGCTGAAGGCGCCGGTGCCGGTCAGGGCCACTTCGCCCGGGCGTTCGCGCCGCTCGGCGAAGGTGCGGGCGGCCCAGCCGTAGGCCATGCGCGAGCAGCGATGGCCGCCATCGAGGTCGAACCCGGCCACGCCGCCTTGCGGCTGAGAGGCCGTCTGGCCCGCTCCGGCCGCGGCCGCCGGGACGTCGGCGGAGCCGGGAACGACCGCGGGGGACGTGGTCGGCGGCGGGTCGAGGCGATCGGGTCGATCGGAACGATCGAACCCGCTCGCGCAGACAGAAGAAGATTTCAGTGCCATAGCATGTCCTCCACGATGGTCTCTCGACGGTCAGGACCGATGGAAATGGCCGCCACCGGCACTTCCAGCCGTTCTTCGAGGAAAGCGAGGAAGGCCTGGCAGGCGGTCGGCAGATGGTTGCGATGCGTGCAGCCGGTCAGCGGCTCGGACCAGCCCGGCAGCTCGGCGTAGATCGGCTGTCCGTGCGGGTCGACCGCGGTCGCCACCCGGATGGTCGGCAGCCCGGTCAGCACATCGAGCTTGGTGATGACCAGGCGGTTGAACCCGTTGATCACGCAGGCCCGCTGCAGCAGGGGAAGATCGAGCCAGCCGCAGCGGCGGGGACGGCCGGTGGTGGCGCCGTACTCGTGGCCGCGCTGGCGCAGCCGCTCGCCCAGCTCGTCGGTCAGCTCGGTGGGGAACGGCCCGTGTCCGACCCGGGTGGCGTAGGCCTTGGCCACTCCCACTCGCCGGTCGAGGTCGACCCAGCAGCCGATGCCGCTGAGGGCGCCGCCCACCGTCGTCGACGAGCTGGTGACGAACGGATAGGTGCCGTGGTCGAGATCGAGCAGGGTGCCTTGCGCGCCTTCCAGCAACAGGCGCCCGCCCCGTCGGTCGACCTCCCTGATCGCGTCGACCACGTCGCCGACCAACGGACGAAGCGCGGCCAGCGCCTCGCAGAAAGCCGGCTGCCACTGCTCGAGGGCGGGCGGTGGCGCGGGCAGCCGGAAGGCGCGGGCCAGCGCCGTGAACCGCTCCTGATGCTCCTGCAACCGGGGTCGCGGATCGCTCGTCAGCAGATCGCCCAGGCGCAAGCCGGCGCGGGCGACCTTGTCGGTGTAGCAGGGGCCGATGCCGCGGCCGGTGGTGCCGATCGCTTCGCCTTGCTGGGCATCGAACCAGCGATGCAGCGGGGTCACCAGATGCACTCCCGGGGCGATCAGCAGCCGGTCGGGGCCCAGCTCGCCGGCCACCGGCCGCAGCTCGTCGATTTCGCGCCGCAAGGCGATGGGGTCGGTCACGCAGCCTGGCCCGATCAGATTGCGGCAGTGGCGATGCAACACCCCCGATGGCAACTGGTGCAGCACCACCCGTCGACCGTCGACCACCACCGAATGCCCGGCATTGGCCCCGCCCTGGAAGCGAGCGACGAGGTCCATGCGGCCGGCCAGCAGGTCGACGATCTTGCCCTTCCCTTCATCGCCCCATTGGGCGCCCAGGATCATGGTCGCCGGCATCTCACACCCCCCACGTCTTGGCCGCCAGGCCGGTCGCGGTGCCGGGCAGATGGATGTCGTGCGGCTGCCCTTCCCGGATCGATAGCGCCGAGACCACCTCGAGCACCGCCTCCCGGTGCAGTTCGTCCAGATCGTGCGCCCCGGCCGAACACAGCGCCGAGCGCAGGATGGCCAGGGTCTCGGCCAGGTTGTCGCGCAACGGCCCGGCATACTCGACGTAGCCCTCGACCCCTTCGGCGAAGGCGGCTTGCCCGTAGCGCGCGCCCTGCCAGGCGCGGGCGCGGGGCGAGCCCTCGCCCCAATACGGCTTCATGACGCGATTGTTTATCAGCACCTTCTCGGTCGGCGATTCCTCGAACCGGGCGAAATAGCGGCCGAGCATCACGGCATCGGCGCCCAGCGCCAGGGCGATGACCATGTCCTTCGCCGTGACGATGCCGCCGTCGGCGATGAGGGGAAGATACGCGCCGGTGCGGCGCTGCCACTCGTCGCGGGCCGCCGCTACCTCCAAGATGGCGGTGCCCAGCCCGCGGCCGGTGCCTTTCTGCTCCTGGGTGATGCAGATCGAGCCGCCGCCCATGCCGATCTTCACCCCGGCCGCCCCCGCTTCGGCCAGGAAGCGGAACCCCTCGGCGGTGACGATGTTGCCGCCGATCACCGGCAGGCTGGGGAACGCCTGGCGGGCGAAAGCCAGCGTGTCGGCCTGGAAGCAGGAATGGCCGTCGGAGGAATCGATGGCGACGACGTCGACGCCGGCCTCGACCAGGGCGGGCAGCCGCTCGCGGTAGTCGCGGGTATTGATGGCCGCCGCGGCCAGCAGGCGCTTGCGCTCGTCGACCACCTCGTCGGGATGGTCGAGGTGGTTCTCGATATCTTTGCGGAAGACGAGGTCGCGCAAGCGTTCCTCGGCGTCGACGATCGGCAGCACCGATTGGTGGCTGTCCATCAGCAGGTCGTTGGCCTGCCGCAGGGTGAGCGGCTCGCGCCCGACCACCAGACGGTCGCGCGGAATCATGCGATCGCGCGCGGTGAGATGGGCATGGCGGGCCGGGGCGTAGTCGAGCCGGGTCAAGAGGCCGAGCAGCCGGCCCTGGTCGTCGACCACCGGAAAGGTGGAGAACCCTTTGGCGGCGGCCAGTTCCGCCACCTGGGCGATGGGCAGGTCGGGGGCCACGGTCAGCGGCTGGACGAACCCGGCCTTGTGGTGCTTGATGCGGCGCACCATCTCGGCCTGGGCCGCCACGGGCTGGGACGCGTAGACGAACGCCACTCCTCCGTGCCGGGCCAGCGCGATGCCCATCGCCACGCCCGACACCGCCTGCATGGCCGCCGCGACGAGGGGGATGTTCAGGCTCACCCAGCCGCGCCCGTCGGGTCGGGCAGCCAGCCGCGTGGCCAGGGAAACCCGGTCGATGGTCGTGTCGGGGCGGGTCAGCCCAGGGAGCAGTCGGAACTCGGCGATGGCGCGAGAGGGTTCAGTGAGCACGGTACGAGCCATGGGGATCTTATCTCCTCGTCTCTTCACCGGAAAAGGCCCCAGAAATGGCACTCCCCCTCGCATCATTCCTTCGAGGGGGAGTTTCTATCTGGGGAGAGTTCGGGGTCGGGGGGGCGGCGCGAGCCGGTCGACGCGGCGGTTGCGCCGTGCTCGGCGGCGGTGCAGCCCACGGGGCTGTCGCTCGCCCGTCAAACGGGGGTGTGGGCGCTAGACCGCTGCTCATCAGCATTTTGCTCGCCTTCCCAGGAATTTCGGACGGGCGCATTATACCAGAAACATGCCGAAATGTCTAGATAAAAACCGCTCATCGTCCGGCTATGGCAGGGGTGCGCGCGTGAGATACGGTGTACAAGAGACGAATGCATCTCTTCAACTCTTGTCTCTGACGTCTCACTCTCTTTTGGGAACGCTCTGAACGACGCGAACGACGCCAGCTGCGAAATTTTTGCCGGCTCCTTGCGGGCGAGGCGCCGGCGTGGTTTCATGTCGCCGGCGCGCGCTGGCGTGCCGCGCCTCGGTATCCGCTCCAAAGGAGGCCCCGCCGCGATGGAGAGAACGATGGATAGAATCCTGATCCTCGATTTCGGGTCGCAGGTCACCCAGCTCATCGCTCGCCGCGTTCGAGAAGCCCACGTCTATTGCGAGATCCACCCGTGGGATGTCGCCCCCGGCGTGATCGAGGCCTTCGCCCCGCGCGGGATCATCCTGTCGGGAGGCCCTGCTTCCGTCTACGACGAGGCGGCGCCGCGCGCTCCCGACATCGTCTTCACGCTCGGGGTGCCGGTGCTGGGCATCTGCTACGGCATGCAGACCATGGCCGAGCAGTTGGGCGGCCAGGTCGCCTCCGGTCGGGGGCGCGAGTTCGGCCACGCCGAGATCCGCGTGCGGGGCGAGGCGCGGCTGCTGCGCGACCTGTATGACCGGCTCGACGGGCAGGGGCGCGGCCTCCTCGATGTCTGGATGAGCCACGGCGACCAGGTCGCCCGTCTTCCCCCGGGCTTCGCCATCATCGCCGAGACCGATGCCTGCCCGATCGCCGCCATGGCCTGCGAGGAGCGCGGCTGGTACGGCGTGCAGTTCCATCCCGAAGTCGCTCACACCCTCAAAGGGAAGGAGATCCTGCAGCGGTTCGTCCTCGAGATCGCCGGCTGTCGCCCCGACTGGACGATGCCCGGCTTCCTCGCCGAGACCACCGACCGGATCCGCCGCCTGGTGGGCGACGACGGGGTCGTGCTCGGCCTGTCGGGCGGCGTCGATTCCTCGGTGGCGGCCGCCCTGCTGCAGCGGGCGCTCGGCGAGCGCCTGACCTGCGTCTTCGTCGACAACGGGCTGCTGCGTCTGCACGAAGCCGATCAGGTGATGCGGGTCTTCCAGAAGCATCTCGGCGTGCGCGTCATCCAGGTGGATGCGGCCGACCGCTTTTTGTCCGCGCTGGCGGGCGTGACCGACCCCGAAGCCAAGCGCAAGATCATCGGGCGCGTCTTCGTCGAGGTTTTTCAAGAAGAAGCCAGACGCCTGCCTCACGTGCAGTGGCTGGCCCAGGGCACCATCTACCCCGATGTCATCGAGTCGGCCGGGGGCAAGACGAAGAAGGCGCACACCATCAAGAGCCACCACAATGTCGGCGGCCTTCCCGACATCCTGCACCTGAAGGTGCTCGAGCCGCTGCGCGAGCTGTTCAAGGACGAGGTGCGGGAACTGGGCCTCGCCCTGGGCCTGCCCCGCGAGATGGTCTTCCGGCACCCCTTCCCCGGACCGGGGCTGGGCGTGCGCATCCTCGGCGAAATCAAGCAGGGCTACGCCGACCTGCTGCGGCAGGCCGACGCCATCTTCCTCGACGAGCTGCGCGCTGCCGGCTGGTATGACAAAGTCGCGCAGGCGTTCGCGGTCTTCCTGCCCGTCAAGACGGTCGGCGTCATGGGAGATGGCCGCACCTACGAACATGTCATCGCTTTGCGGGCCGTCGAGACCGACGATTTCATGACCGCGCGCTGGGCCGAGCTGCCCTACGCGCTGCTGGGACGCGTCGCCAACCGCATCATCAACGAGGTGCGCGGCATCAATCGCGTCGTCTACGACATCTCGAGCAAGCCTCCCGCCACCATCGAATGGGAGTGAGGCCGGCGCGGCCACCGACGACGCCAGAACGCGGGCGGGCGATGTCGGCCGTCCTCGCGCCCTAGGCCCCGGGGCGGACGAGGACCACCGTGGCATCGTCCGTCCAGGGGACCGGTCGGGTGATCGCTTCGACCTCCTCCAGAATCGCCGGGAGCGGAGCCTCAGGACAGCGCCGCCACGCCGCCTGCACCGCCCGCTTGAATCGGTCGAACCCCACTTCCTGGCCGCTGGCATCCTGGGTCTCAAGCAGGCAGTCCGAATAGAGCAGGACGGCTCGTCCGGCCAGTTCGAGCGTGGCCGCCTGGTAGGCGGCGGTGCGAGTGATGCCCAGCGGCCGTGATGGACAGGCCACTTCCTTGATCTCGCCGGTGCGTTCCTCGATGAGCAGCGGGAAGGTCTGGCCGGCATTGACATAGCGCAGGACGGTGCCGGCGGGGTCGAAATAGCCCAGCCAGCAGGTCATCATCTTGCGCTTGCCGAGCAGATCGAGCAGCGCCCGGTGCATCTCGTCGAACACGCCGGCCGGGTGGTCGGGATAGCGAGGGCAGAGCAGGGTGAAGGCGGCCTTGGCCATGGCGGTGACGAGGGCGGCGCTGACCCCGTGGCCCGAGACGTCGCCCATGATGACGGCCAGATGCCCGTTGGGCAGAACCTGGAAATCGAAGTAGTCGCCGCCCACCGCCTGGGTCATCCGGTTCACTCCCATCGCGGTGAGGGCGCCGCATCGCACCGGTCCCGGCGGCAGGAGCTGGCGCTGCACCACCGCCGCGATCTCCATTTCGCGCAAGAGGTCGAGGGTCTGGTTGTACTCCCCGCAGAGCAGGCCCAGCTCGTCGCCGTCATGGGCCGGCAGGGGATGGGTCGCCTGGCCGCGGCGCAGGGCCCGGATGCCCTGGGCGATGGCGTTCAAGGGGATCAGCAGCCGCCCGAGGAACAGGCCGGTCAGCACCAGGCCGATCAGCGAAGTGCCCGCCAGCATCCCCCAGATGCGTTGCTGGAAGGCGGCCAGCCGGGCCGTCACCGCCTCCCGCGGCGTGAGATGGACGAGGAGGTAGTCGCGCAGTTGGGTCCCGCGGTACAGGGTGACCAGATAGTCGCGTCCGGCCAGGCGGCGCTCGAGGGTGCGAACGGTGGCCCCGGTGGCCCGCATTTCCTCGCGCCATGGCATGGTCACGGCCACAGGCTCGCCGGGCGGGAAGGAGGGAAGTTCGACATTCTGCAGGGCCAGCGCCTTCCAGGCGCTGCCGTCGGCTGGCGCGTCGACTCCGGCGGGGCGGTCGGGCGGGTAGCGTCGGAACACGGCGCGCAGGTAGTCGGCCTGGAAGTGCCCCAGATGGTGGGTGAACACGAGGGTCGCCTGGCCCATGCCCTGCGCGTCGGCCAGCACGGTGGCACACAGCATGACCGCGCCCATCGGCGCCTCCATGGCTCGGCAATGGAACAGGTAGGGGCGCATGCCGCGCAGCAGCCGCGAGAATTCTTCGCCGAGAAAGCCTTCGAGCGAGAGGTCGCGGCGGGGCTCGGTGGGCGGCATGGCCACGCCGCGCAGGGTGTTGGCGTAGGCGATCAGATCGGGGGCGGCCGATTGCAGGGCCTTGACCAGACGTTTGAAGTAATTGAACGTCGAGCGGGGAGGGCCCTTGCGGTATTCCTGCGGATCAGGCCCGAACAGATCCCATTCCTGGGGCAGGGGAACCCACCCCATGGCCATCCACTCGGCGAGCAGGGGGCGCCGTCTCGGCAGGGGGGTCAGGACCAACCGACGGTACAGCCGAAGCCAGGGTTCGGCGTCGGCCAGCAAGACCCGCGACGACGCGTCGATCAGAACGGCTTCCAGGATCACGAATCGCTCCAGCAGCGATTGCGCCAGGGCGACGACCTGGTCGAGGCTGGGGGGCGGCCGACGGTGCTCCCCCAGGCGTCGGGCATAGACCAGACCGCGGTGGGCGGCGAAGGCCTCGAAGCCGGTATCGACTTTCTCCAGGAAGGATCGGGCGGCGCGGTGGGCCTCTTCGACGAGGGCGGCTTCTTTCTCGCGCAGGAAGGTCGCGCCGACGGTGGCCGCCAGCACCAGCGGAAACCCCACGCCCAGTCCGAGGAGGACCAGCAGCTTGCCGCCCAGCGAGAGCCGGAAGGGGACGCCGCGGACATAGAAGGCATGCAGCCTGGCCAGCGCCAGCAGGCTGAGGGCCAGAAAGCCGGCGGCCAGACCCACGGTGAGCCCATCGCGGCGGGGCAGGGGGGGCAGGAAGCCGGCCAGCAGAACCCCCTGCGGCGCCTCCCGGAACACCAGGCTGCCCGAGGCGAGGTGGACCACATGCCCCGGCTCGCGCCGGTACCGTTCGAGGGCGGCCAGCCAGGTGTCGCTGGGCACGCCGGCCGGCGCTTGCGCATTCCCGCCCGGCAGGACGAAGCCGAGCTGGCGTCCGGCCTGGGCGGCGCCCTTGACCACCCGTTGCCACGCCTCTGTCGGGCGCTCGGGGAACGCCGGGAGCACGACCAGCAGACCGGCTCGCTCGGCCGCCGGCCCCGGTTGCCACCAGAACCCGGCCACCGGCAGCGAAACCGGGATATGGCCGGTGACTGGCGACAGCCACAACCGGCCCCCGCCCCGGGTCCGCAATTTCACGGCGTCGCGCGCCGGCTCGGGCAGCAGTGGCGCGGCCTCGGCGAACCCCTCGGGGGGCAGCGGTTCATAGCTCCAGGCCGGTCGCCGGATCCAGGCGAAGAAGCGCTCGATCGCATCCTGCTGGGCCGGGGGCAGCCGGGGGAACCGCACGCGTCCTTGGCCGTCGAACAGGATCACGTGCCCTTGTCCCGGCCAACCGGCGGCCGGCCGCCGCAGACGGCCGGTGCGCACCCACCGCGCGAAGGCGCGGGACCACCCGACCGAGGCTTGCCACAGCGGATCGCCGGCGACTCGCGCTCGATCGAGGAAGGCGGTCAGATCGGCGATGGCCCGCGCCTGGGCGGCCTGCTGCCGGCTTTCCTCCCATTGCCAGAAGGCGATCCAGAAGAACACGGCGGGCAGCGCCCACAGCGCGAGGCTGGCCAGCACCCACTTCTGTCGCGGACTCATCGCCCGGCCCTCCGATGCTCGATGCGCAGAATGGTGCGGCTGCGCAGCGGCCGCGCGGCCCGGCGGAGTTCGCCCTGGCCGCCGGCGGCGAGCTGTCCCGGCGAGGCGATCCGCCAGACGCTGCCCGGTTCGATGACGGCTTCATCCTGGCGAATGGCGTCGGTCCCTTCGCCCTGGTCGGGCGGTGGCGCGGGCGGGAGCGGCGGCCGTCCTGGCTCGGAACCCGGCTCTGAGCCTGGTTCTGAGCCTGGCTCTGATCCTGCCTCTGACCGGGCGGGCGCCGGTCCCCAGGCGAACGGGCCGCGGGCGGCCAGGCGGACCCGGCCCGTCCTGGTGTCGAGGTGCCCGACCAGCACGCTCGCTTCGGCCAGGCTCGGCTGCTGGGACAAGAAGCGGGCCAGGAACTGTCGCACGATCGCGGCCGGTTCGCTCAGGCCGGGCGACGGCGCGGCACCGCTCAGGCGCGCCGCCGGCTGGAGCGTCAGGCGCAGCGCCATCTTGGTCATGGCCAGGCCCAGGGCGGATCCCAGCAGCGTCCCAGGGAGGCTGGCCATCCAGAAGATCGCCTGCCCGTCATCGGTCGACCGATAGTCGTAGATTTCATCGCCGATGTCGGAAGCCGAGCGGCTGTGGCCGGTCAGGTGAAAGGAACCGACCGCCAGAGGGCCGTCGGGAAACAGATGGGCATGGATGGCCCGGGCCGTGGCCAGATTGCGCATCTCGGTCATGATCTCGCCGATGCCCTGGCCGATCTCTTCCAGCACATCTCCTGTGGGTGCCATCGCGAAGCCCTGGAACGATCCGCCTTGCAACTGCCGGATGCCGTCGCTCAAGGCGCTCACCGGCTCCAGCAGAAGGTCGGAAAAGATCAGGCCCAGGCCCAGGGCGAAGAACAGCAGCAACCCGGCGACGATCTGGAAGCCGCGCTCCAGGCGGCGGGTGCCCGCCCGGATCGGCTCCAGCGGGGTGGCCAGCACCAGCACGTAATCGGCCAGCCCGCGCCCGGGGCAGGCCACCAGGATGGCCTCGCGGCCGCGATACCGTCCGATGGCCGTCTCCAACGACCCGGTGCGGACGGTGAGGTCGAGCAGGTCGCGCAGGGCCTGGTCGGTGGCGTCGGTGCGGAAGGCGGCGTAGACGCGGGGCATGCCGGGGCGCAGGAAGGCGGTGAAGCGCAGATCCTGCCGCCCCGGCAGGCGGCGCAGCCGGCGGCGGGCTTCCCACAGGTAGCTGCGTTCCAGCGAGTTGTTCTCGTGCGAGATCAGCAGGGTGGCGAAGGCCCGGTTGTCCGCCGTGCGGGCCAGATCGCTGAACATGCGCAGCCGTTGCGTCCCGGCGGTGAATACGCCGATGCGGCCGGCGAACCAGGCGCACTCGCCCCCGAGCCCGATGGCGATGCTCTTCTCGAAATCGGTGCCGGCCTCGGACAGGGTTTGCCGGGCTCCCACCGGATCGTTCCAGTGGGCGATCGTGCTGAGACCGATGCGCGTCAGCATGGCCGCGGTGTCGCGACCCCAGAGTTCGTTGAGGGAATACCATCCCCACGGCTCCTGTCGGAACAGCATGGCGCCGTCCTCGCCGATCGAGTGGACCGAGATCGCCGAGCGGGCTCGACCCAGCCACCGCTGCGCCGCGTGCAGGCGGCGGCGGACGGCCGTCGGCGTGGTGGCTCCTCGTAACAGCCTGGCATACCGTGCGGCCTGGCGGTCCAGGAAGGGGGCGAACCCCTGATCGATCTTCTCCAGGATCTGTCCGGCTTCCCGCACCCGCTCCCGGATCAAGCTCTGTTCACGGGCTTCGCGGGCCATGCGCCCGAACCCGAGCAAGGTGGCCAGGCTGGCCGCGGCGGCCAGCCCGAACAGTCCGAGGATCTGCCAGCGCAGGGGCACGAACCGCCTTCCCTGCCAGCGGATCAGCCCTTCCAGCGCCAGCAGGACGCCGGCCAGGGCCAGCGCCCGGACCGGCCACGCGTCGAAGGGGGACCGAACGGGAACCGGGCGGGGGGCCGCCGCCGCCACCAGGAACCGCTCGCCCAGCAGCAGGGTGGCTTCCACCGTCGTGGCGGTCAGATGCTCGGTGCATGGGCGCCGGCGGTCCAGCCGACGGAGGTGGTCGGGGGATAGCGCCGCCGCGCCGGGAACCGGCAGGAAGCGGCCGTCGGCGAGATCGGCGAGGCCCCAGCGCAGGTGCAGCCAGGGGCCGGCCAGCCGGTGGACCCGGTCGAGGGCGGCCCGCACCAGGCGACCGGTGTCGAGCGCCGGCAGATCGACCAGGGCCAGCACATAGCCGCGCCGACCCTGCCGGTCGCGGAACGGAAACACGCCGGCCAGCCGGGGAGCGCCTTTTTCGGCGAGATCGTGCAGACGATGCGGGTGGCGCACCAGGAGGGCGACCGCATCGTTGGTTCCCAGGAACGAGGTGATCAGCCGTCGTTCCGAGGGGGTCATCGCGAAATCGGGATGGGCGGCCGCTCGCCGCAGGAGGGCGAGGGTCCGTTCGGAGGCGTTGGTGAGCCCCGCTGGCGTCCAGGGGGCGGCCCGGCGCCGGCCCTTCCCATCGAACAGGAAGAGGCGGAACGCGCCGGCGCCCGTTCCCGGGCCCAGGCCGGCCGCCGCCAGCACCGGCGCTGGATCTTCCCCCCAACGGAGGGCGTTCACCACCCGGCGGGTCAGATCCTCGAAGCGCTGTCGCGGATCGATCCGCCGGCCGAGACTGGCCAGCACGCTTCGCAGATCGGCCTGGCGGGCTTGCGTGCGTTGTTCCAGCTCCTGTGCGCGGCGCCGGTCCTGGGCGTCGAACCACACCAGCAGCGGCACCCCGGCCAGGATCGCCAGGATCAGCCAGCGCGCCGGGCTGGAAAGGAGCGGCAAGGGGCGAACGGGGGCCATGCCTCCATGATACCTGATCCTTCCACCGTCGAGGGGCTCGCGCCATCGAGGTCGGTCCCGCCTGCCACAGCCGGTCGGTCGAAGGTGGGGTCGTGGTCCCGATGACGGGGGTGGCCGCAGCGAAGAATGCGATGGTTCGGGTGCGCCTTCGTCCTGGCCCTCGTCGCCTGCGCTCGAGAGCAGGCAGATCGCCCGGCGGCGTCAGGGGGCGGAGGGGGCGTTCGGAGGCGTTCGGGGGCGGAGGGGGAGCCTGACGAACCTGCTTGCCGAACCCAGCGCCAGACGATTGAGAGTGGCGGCCACGACCCAGGGGCGGTGGCGAGATCGGCCCGGCCGTGTGGTAGAATCGGCTCGCAGGAGGTGAGATCGTGGAGCGGTGGGGCGGCCCGCGGTCGGGTCGGTGGTTCGAACGCCTGGGAATCCAGCGGTCAGGGTTGCTTTTCCTCCTGCTCCTGTGGCCGATGTGGCCCCTGTATGCCGAGCCGGCCAGCCCGCCGGTCGCTTCCCCCGCGTCGGCAAGCCCTGCCGCCGCGAGCCAGGAACTCGCCCCGATCGGCTCCTGGTCGGCGGTGGTGGCGTTCGATCGGCACCTGTTCCCCTCGCTTCTGCTGGTCACCTCCCACCCCGGCTTCCAGCTCTTGCGCGACAAGTGGCAGAGCGAGCATCCGGTGCTGGGCGAGCCGTTCGGCTGGCTGTCGGTCATCGTCCAGGCCCCCCGCGACGGCTGTCCTGTCAAAGTCGTGGTCACTTCGAAGAACCTCATGGAGGAAAGCATCTTCGAAGGGGTGATCGACGACGCCAGCGAGGCGTTCCGCATCAATCCCAAGATCGCCTGGAACTTCGACGCCTTGCCTCGCTACCGCCAGCCCAGCCTCGAGAACATCACCTTCGAGGTCTTCTTCGACGGGCGGCCGGCCGGTCGCCAGGTCGAAACGGTGCAGGTGCGGTCGATCAATGACTGTCCCATGGCCTACGCCGATGAAGAGACCGGCGAGGAACTCGACACCAGCTGGATGATGGCCGCCTACGTCAACGAAGACCATCCCTGGATCGACGGCCTCCTCAAAGACGCGCTCGCCACCAAGGTCATCGATGGCTTCTACGGCTATCAGACAGGAGAGCCCGCCGACGTGCTGAGCCAGGTCTTCGCCATCTGGTACACCCTGCAGCGCAAGGGCATCCGCTATTCGTCGATCGATCCCGTGTCGGCCTATTCCGACAAGATCACCAGCCAGCACGTGCGGTTCCTCGACGAGACGATCACCTACGAGCAGGCCAACTGTCTCGATGGTTGCGTGCTGCTGGCGGCCGTTTTGCGCAAGATCGGGCTCGAGCCCTTCCTGGTCAATACCCCGTCCCATGTCTTTCTTGCCTTCAGTCTGGGAGCCGAAACCGACGAGATCGCCTTCCTCGAGACCACCCGGCTGGGCGAACTCGACATCAAGCAGACCGAGCCCGACCCCGCGACCGGTCCGCGCGCCCTGGCCCGCCGGAAAGTGAAAGAGGCCAAGGATGTCGACAAGTCCTGGCGATCGTTCAGCGCCGCCCTCGAAGCCGGGGAAGAGGCGTTCGCCGCCATCCGCAAGCGGATCATGCTCCACGACCCCGACCATCCGGTGATCGACATCGGCGCCGCCCGCCGCCAGGGCGTCATGCCCATCGCCTTTCGCCATTGACCCGAACCAGCTCTTCGCCCTCGCTCCATCTCACGCTCATGCCGAAGGAGGCCGCCGTCGCCCATGCGCCTGCGTGACTACCGCCCGACCGATCTGCCCTACCTGTACGAGATCTGCCTGAAGACCGGCCATAGCGGCCAGGATGCCACAGCTCTGTTCGAGGATCCCTATCTGATCGGGCAGTTCTATGCCGCGCCGTATGCGTTCTTCGATCCGCGGTGCGTCCTGATTCTGGAAGGGGAGGTGCCGGGCGGCATCGTCCGCCCGCTCGGGTATGTGCTGGGCACCGCTGATACCCAAGCCTTCCGCGCCTGGTTCGATCGGGAATGGCGCCCCGGCGCCGCGGCCCTCTACCCGCCGGCGCCGCTGCCGGCCTCCACCGAGGCGGCCGCGACCACGGGCGCCGCCCCTGGCGCGGGGGCCCCCCCCACCGTCGCCGGCGGCCAAGGCGGCGCGGCGGGGGCCTTGCCGCCCTTCGCCTGGCGGATCCGGGCCCTGTTCCACAAGCCCTTTCCCGACGAGCCCTGGATCGCCGACTACCCGGGCCACTTGCACATCGACCTGCTGCCCGCGGCCCAGGGCGCCGGCTGGGGTCGACGCCTCATGCAGGCCTTCGAGAAGCGCCTGCAGGTCCTCGGTTGCCCCGGCTATCACCTGGGGGTCGGCGCGCGCAACGAGCCGGCCATCGCCTTCTACCGCCGCCTCGGCCTGCAGGAACTGGCGGCGCCGGGCTGGGGGTTCGTCTTCGGCCGGAAATTCTGAATACGAGCGACTGCGCCGGGCGGCGCCAGGAACCTGGCTGGCTCAAGCCCGGCGCGGGGCGACCGGGCGGGCGCCCCGCACCAGGCCGAAGATACACTTCAGAAGGTCGCCAGCGACGATTCGATGGTCCAGAAAGACATCGGCTCTGGGAAGGACGCGATCTGTACGGTTTCCGCCGTCTCCGGATCATGCCGCCAGGCCTGCCGTTCGGTGAACACCAGGAAGCCGTCTCTGGCGACGGAATAGATGTTGGTCACGACTTCTCGGGGCAGGGTGACCTTCGCTTCCTTTCGGGTTTCCAGCTCGATCACCCGCCCTTCGCCAGTGGACTGGCTGGCGGGGCAGGTCATCAGATATCGGCCGCTGCGGGAAAGACCGCAGATCAAGCCGTTCAGCCTCAGAGCCGCGTTTTCTGGCAACGGCTGGCAGCGATGAGTGGCCGGATCGAAGATTCCCAGCACTTCCTCGGGCAGGCCATGCGGCTCGGGGGCCGGCACCTCGAGCACGCAGAGCAGGCGGCCCTTGGCGTCGCGTCCCAGGAAACGGGTGGTGGTGGCCACCTCGGTCAGCGCGCGGGGCTCGCGACCAGGTTCGACCGCCCACCACGCCTCTTCGCTTTCCGGAAGAATCAATGCGAGTCGCTCATCCTGCCACACCTTCCTGATCCAATTCCACCCTCGGAACGGAGAAGAGGCCAATTCTCCATTCTCAGGCGAGAGAAACCAGAGCGAATCGCGATCGGGGGGTTGAATCAAGAGCCGGTTGAGGCAGGGGAGATACAAGGCCTGCAGATTGAAAGGCCGCTCATCGATCGCCGTGTATATGCTGCGTGGCGACTTGCCGGTCTCATGCACGCACAATTCGGTGGCGATGCCTCCGTCGCCGGTTTGGTGGGTGTAGCGAAGATACAGGAGACGGTCGCGGGTTCCAAGGAAGGCCAGGGGGCGAGCTTGATGGTCGATGGTGGAATGGATGGCGCCGGTGCGGCGGTCGGCCAATACCAATCGAGGCGCCGTGCGGATGCCGGGAGCCCGCGTCAATGCCACGGCAGCCATCGTCTGGCCATCGGGGCTGAGGAGAGGATCGGTCAAGCCGCGTCGACCGATCTGTCGTGGAATGGTTCGGCCTTGCTCCTGGGAGAGGCACCGGAAATGGTCGAACTGATCAGGATCATTGATGTCTCCCGTTAGGATTCCTAGGCCTTGAAGGGGATCGAACCATTCGGCGGGTGTGCGCATGGTGTAGAGAACACCGCGGCCGTCATCCATCACCTGTATTCTACCGTCCATCCGTCCTGCCAGCAAACGTTTATCGGCCACTTGATCGAGAATGGCCCAGGCTCCTCCTCCGAGGGCCAGGCAGACGATCAAGGAGAGTAGCGCCCTCCCCACTCGCCAGGGGTCGGTCAGCAGCTCTGCCCTTCGGAAGGTGAACCAAGAGGAAATCAGAAAGGCGATGGTCAGTATTCCCAGAGCCAATGGCAGATGCATGGCGGCCAAGATCCGTTGGCTCCACAGCAGCCAGATCACCACAACGCCGATGATGGCCTCGAAGGCTGGTACCCCGGCCGGCTGCATGCTTCCCCAAAAACTGGCAGTCAGCAGCACGAGCGGGATCCAGAACAGCAACAACCCAGGGGTGAAGACCGGCAAACCTCGGGTCTGAAGCCAGGGAACAATCCAGAAGGCTCGCTCGCCCAAGCCGAGGTCGATCTGGCAGGCGGGTGCTCCGGCCATGATGGCTAGACCATAGAATACCCCATAGACCAGGACGCAGATCCCTAGCGCCGCCATCAGTTTCCCGATCCAGAGATGCCAGCGATTCACTGGCAGGGCTGCCAGGGATGGAAAAGTGCCCTGCTTGACCTCGGATTGAATCAGGTGGTGACCTAACAGAATAGTGAATAGAGGCGCTTCGAACAAGAAGAGAAGGGTTAGCACGATTTCATGATCGAGTTGCTTGAACAAGCCCAGCAGCAGGATCGAGCCGAGTCCTGCCAGAAGGAAGAGGGCGACGTGCAGTCCGTGTTCACGCAGTTCTTTCATGATCAGGGTCTTCATGGCTTCCTCCTTGATCTGTTCTTGATTGGTTATGCATTCCCGACCGCCAGCGCTGCTCTGACCTCAGGTAGACCGCGAAGCAGAAGCGGACACTTGTTTTTGGAGCATCTTCAGGCCGAACAACCATTCAAGATCGCTGGAACGTTCGATGGGGCAAACTTCGAGAACCTCGGCGCTTGTTTCATCGCCCTGTGTCCTTCGAAGTGAAGGTGATGAAGATTTCTGGAAGCGTCAAACCAGTCACAGCATGCTCGCGCACCTTGTAATTGGCCAGGATGGCGGTGACAAGCTCGGGGGTGTAGCCATCGAGAATGAACTCGACCTGCGTGCCGTGCACCCGCGCCGACAGGATCTTGGGATGCGCCGGCACCGCCTCGACCGGATGCTCGAGCGTGGCGGTGATGCGCCGCACCTGCGCCGTGAGGTCCGCCGTCTCGCGATCGACCAGGAACGAGCCGTGCGACAGGATGATGACCCGATCGCAGACCTTGGCGAACTGCTCGATCTCGTGGGTCGACAGGAAGATGGTGACGCCCCGATCGGTCAGCGATTGGATCAAGGTGGTGACGATCTGTTCGCGCACCACGGCATCGAGGCCGCCCAGCGGCTCGTCGAGCAGCAGCACCTCCGGCTGGCTGGCCAGGGCCAGCGCCAGCATCAGCTTGCGTTTGGTGCCGCGGCTCAGGGCGTCGACCCGACGGTCGGCAGGCACTTCCAGGCCGGCCAGATGCTGCCGGAAGAGCGCGCCGTCCCACTTTGGGTAGAGGGGGGCGAGGAACGCTTCCAGGGTGGTGGCGTCCATCCAGGGGTAGAGGTGGCACTCTTCGCTGACCAGGGCCACGCGCTGGCGAACCTCGACCGGGTTGGTCTGGGGATCGAGCCCGAGCAGCGCGGCCGACCCGGCGTCGGGGGCGATCATGCCATACAGGATCCGCATCAGGGTCGTCTTGCCCACGCCGTTGCGGCCGAACAGACCGACCACCTGGCCGGCGCCGATCGTGGCGCTGACCTGGCGCAGCACCGGCACGCGTCCATACGACTTCGACAGGCCGCTGAAGGTGATGGTCTCCATGCTCAGGCCTCCTTCGAAGCCGCCGCGGCGCGGCCCTCGCGCCGCAGCAGATCGGCCAGCAGGCTCTGCAACTGGGCATCAGACAGGTTCATGCTGCGCGCGATGGTCAGGATCTCGCCGAACAGACGCGCGATCTCGCTCTTGGCTTCCTTCATGCGCTCCTCCTCCGTGCCGGGCGCCACGAACGCCCCCTGGCCCCGCTTGAAATAGATCATGCCCTGGGCCTCCATCTCCTGGTAGGCCTTGGCGACGGTGTTGGGGTTGACCTTCAACTCGACCGCCAGCTCCCGGATCGAGGGCAACCGGTGGTCGGGACCGAACACCCCCCGCAGGATCTCCCGCTTGAACCCCTGCACGATCTGCAGGTAGATCGGAACCGCCGCTGTCTCATCCACCTTGATCACCCGGGCCACCTCCTTTCGTGTTTCGCCGTATTAGTGACGTGGTGTATTACTCTACTAATACACTAACCATTTTCGGCTCGATGTCAAGTTTTTTTTCATTCATCGCAAGTGGCGCCACAGAAGCGGAATCTCCGGCACCGCTCGCCGACGAGAAATGGGCTTGACGCACGGGGCCGGTCGGCTGGACGGTATTGGGCGTTGGAAGCGTTCGAGCGGTAGGGGGTCCTTCCAGAGCCTGGCGGGCCAGGCGTCATGGGGCCCGCTCGGCAAGTCTGAGACCAGCCCTCCCATGCTCAAAGCGCTGGTCCCCTGGAGGGTGGCGGGAGGGCGCCAGGGCAGGGCGTTTCTGTGTGAGAAAGCCAGGCTTCCCCCTTCCTGCGATGCGCCGAAAGGGGGAAGGCCTGCCCCCTGGTCAGATCAACAGAGTGAAGGGGTAGTCGACCGGCGATTGGTCGCGGGTTTGCAGAGTGGGAACGGCGGTGAGCAGGTCTTTCTGCAGCAGGAAGGGAATGTCCTCTTCCAGGCCGATCTCGATGACGGCTTGGCCAGCCCCCGACTCGCGAAGCAGCTTCTCGGCATCTCGGAAATAGCCGACCAGGGCCAGGGCGGCCTGGCCGCCTTCGCCGAGGGTGAACGTCTTGTCGGCCGGAATGAGGCCGAGCAGCAGGGAAATCAGATAGCCCGCGCAGTAGGCGTCATCGATGGCGAACTTCTCGTCGCGGCCGGCGCAGACCACCAGCACGTCGAGGTGATCGCGATAGGCGCGCGTCAGGGCGGCCTCGACGGCGGCCCCGGCATTCAGGAAGGAAGCCAGCAGGACGGCCGGGGCCAGGTGGACGTCGGCGATGGCCCGGGCCCCATTGCTCGAGGTGAAGACCACCGTCTTGCCGGTCAGATCGACGTCGGTGAACTCGCGCGGGCTGTTGCCGTAGTCGAAACCCTCGGGGGCCAGCCCGCCGCGCTCGCCGCACAGCACCGGGTGGACCGCCTGCTGCGCCGCGAACTTGACCGCCTTCTGGACGGTGGGTGTGATCAGCAGGCGGTCAGGCCGGCGGGAGGCGATGACCGCGAGGGTCGAGGTGGCGCGGATGACGTCGACCACCAGACAGACCTTGGCGGCGATGTTCTGGACCTCGGCAGGGGTGAAGGCGACATCGATATGCATGGCGATGATCCCGGGCGACTGGCGCTCAGGAGGGAGTGGGGTCGGCGAGCCGGCGGCTGCGCTGCAGGAACTCCTCGTAGATGCGCACCGACCGCCGGTTCTCTTCCCGGTAGCGGGCGATCTCGGCGAGCAGCTCGGCGCGGGCCGGGGCGCTGGCCTGACGGCGCAGATCCTCGACCAGCGCGTCGAGGTGGGCATTCTGGCGGCTCAGGTCCTCGATCTTGGCCAGAACTGCGGCCAGCGTCTGTTGCAGGACCTCGACCGCCGGCTCGGCGGCGCGGCGGTCCTCGCGCCCGCCGGGGCGGGCCGGGGCCGGCGGGGATTCGCCCAGCCGGAGCTGAGCTTCCCGGATGCTCAGCTTCTCGTGCCGAAGCAGGTGGATGATGCGTCGCAAGGCTTCGAGGTGGGACGCCCGGTACTGGCGGTGGCCGCCGGGCGACCGCTCGACGGTGAGCAGGGTGGGGAACTGGCGTTCGTAGAAGCGGATGGTGTGCGGAGCCAGGCCGGTCAGCCGGCTCACTTCAGCGATGGTCAGGAACTCAGCCATGATGCAGATGGTGCTCCCTCAGGAACGCGGCGATCTTGTCCGGCCACTTCTCGGGTTCGGTGACCAGGGCGAGGAAGAAGATGACCAAAACGCTCAGGCCTAGCAGGAACATCGGTACCACCTCCATGTCTGTCGACGATGCGGCCTCCGGATCGAGCGGCGCCTTCCTCCTTCCCCGGTTCGGGGGGAAGGTGCAAGGCGTCGTTCTGCCCCTTCATCGGCGGCCGGCGAGGGATTCTTAACGGAATCTTCGGCCCGGGGGCTCCTCGATAGCTGCCTTTTGGGGGGGCGTGCCGAGGGCATCTCTCCCAGATGAAGTGATTGGAGGGGTGTGTGGTAGAATCAGACACCGTACAAAATGGAGGCATCTGAATGAAAAACCATGCTCTGTTCGTTGCGTCGTTGTTCCTGTTCGTCCTGGCCGGGGCGGTCGGGGCCCAGACGTCCGATCCGGCACCGACTCCGGCGCCGGCCCAGGAATCGGTCTGGAAGACCTTCTTCCCTGATGGCCTGCTCGACCCCGAAGGGAACAAGGTGGAGCCCGACGTGCTGAATGGCAAGCTGGTCGGCCTGTATTTCTCGGCCCACTGGTGCCCCCCCTGCCGCATGTTCTCGCCCATGCTGGTCGCTTTCCGCGATGCCCACACCAGCGACTTCGAAGTCGTCTTCATCAGTTCCGACAAGAACAGGGAAGCCCAGTTCGAATACATGAAGGAAGTGGGGATGAAGTGGTACACCCTCGAGCATCGCAGCGAGGCCGCGAATGCGCTCGCCCAGAAATACGGCGTGCGCAGCATTCCGACCCTGATCATTCTCGGGCCCGACGGCAAGACCATCACCGAAGATGGCCGGGCCGATGTCACCAAGAAGCCCGATTCCTGCCTCGCCGATTGGAAGGCCGCCGCCGGCCGCTGACGATCGTTGTCCCCGGCCCGGCCGTGAACTTCGGCCGGGCCGGGCGCCCCAGAATCTCCGCCTCTCGAGGAAGGAACGCCCATGATCCACTGGCCACGCCTCCACCGCTCGCCCATCCGCCCGCTCCTTGGCTGCCTGCCCTTTCTGGCGCTTTTCCTATGGGGGGCGTCCGCCGTCGGGGCCATCACGGGGTTCGACGAGACCGCCTTGCCCCGCTTGGTCGACCAGGGCGATGCCAGGATCCGGCTGTTCTTTACCGAACCGCCTGAACTGGTCACCCCCGACCACCTCACCTCGGAGCGGGCCATGGTCGAGCTGATCGAAGCCGCTCGCCACGAGATCCTGTTCGAGGCCTACTACATCCAGAAGAATCTCTCGCCCCGATTCGTGCGAGCCCTCGATCGGGCGGCGCGACGCGGCGTGGCCATGCGCATCATCCTGGCCGAACTCACGCACAAAGATGAGCAGTACGCCGCCGAACTGGCGGCCTTCCCCAACGTCCAGGTCCGGTTCCTCGATCTGAAGAAAGACAGTTTCCTGTATGGGGCGGTCCATACCAAGACCATCATCGTCGATCGGCGCTTCTCGACCTTCGGCGGCGTCAACTACAGCTACATGGGGCTCAACGAGAATCGCGAAACCAACGTCCTGATCGACGATGAGCGGGTGGCCGCGACCCTGCGGGCGCTGTTCGACCACGACTGGGCCAAAGCCGGCGGCGAAACGCAGTCTCCGCCCGAGATCCCCACCGTGCCGCGCGCCGGGCCGCTCGACTTCCTGATCGTCGAAGCCGCCCCCGCCGGTCTCAACCATCCGGCGGTTCCCAACCTGCAGCCCGCCCTCATCGCCATGATCCGGCAGGCGAAGCGGGAGATCGTCTATGAGATCGACTACTACACCGCGTTCGGCGGCATCCATGAGGAACTGCTGGCGGCCGCCGCCCGCGGGGTCGAGGTCACGCTGCTGATCGAAGAACGTTCCTGGTCCGATCCCAATCCGCTCTACGAACCGGCGCGCCAGGCCATCCGCGCGCTCGCCGGCTCGCCCGTGCGCGCCAGGATCTGGTCGCTGGCGCCCTACGGTCGCATCTTCAACCGTGGCATGATGCATTCCAAGGCCATGGTGGTCGATGGCGACCTGATCTTCATCGGGTCCAACAACATCAGCAAATCGGGACTGCTCTATTCGCGAGAGCTGGGCGTGATCTTCCGCTCGGCGACCCTGGGTCGCCGCCTGCTCGCAGTCTTCCGCCGCGACCTGGCCGATCCCCTGGCGCTCGATGTCGCCACCTTCCTGACCGTGCGTCCGCTCTACGAGGTGCCGCGTTCCGACGCCGAAGGGAAGAACAAGACCATCCGCCTCATCGACGGCCGCACCCTCCGCCCGTTCCGCACCATCGAGGTGCAGAACCGCCGGGTTGTTCGTGTGATCGACCATGCCTCGCTGGTCGAAAACCTCGGCGAAAAGTGAGGTGGGCGACGGACCAGCGCCTGCTTGGGGCTCCGCCGCTTCCCGCCTGCCCTGCGAAAAGGGGGCCGCCGATGCTCTGTGTCGTCGGCCATGACTGACTGATCGTTCTATGTCCCTTTCCTACCCTGCTCACCAAGAAGACCCTCGTGTGATCAGGGTCGAGCTCGATACCCCATTCGAGGACTTCTGGAAAGTGGTGGCTTTCCTGGGGACCCTCGCTTCCGCGTATATTCTTTTCATGGGGTTGCATGGAAGCGGCGGAACGCCGCCCGATCCCGCTTTGCTGCCATGGCTGCCTTACTCGCTGGTCATCGGAGCGATCGGGTGGCTGATGTACTGGCTGACCGACAACGTCTATCTCATTGACCGAGATCGTCGGCAGATCTTGTACCGCTTCCGAATCTGCGGTTGGCAGCGGTTCAGCAAATACCTCGACTTCGAAACCTGCTTTACCACAGCCCTGGAAGGGCGCATCGAAACGACGCGCCGCCACCGATGGTATGAATATCGCCTGGTCCTGATCGATCGCCAAGGGAAGATCCATCCTATGGGGAATTGGGAAAGGGAAGATCGATTCGAGGCTCTCCAGAAAGAAGCCGAGTCGTTGGCCCGCTGGCTTGGCTGCACCTGCACCGGGGGTGTGCCTGGCCATCGATTGTCGGTGAGAGTCGGAAAAGGTGGCCGGGTGCGGGTCAGACTCATTCCCGAGCCGCTCCCGCCTCCGGCCTTCCAAGAATGGTTGTTCCAGGGCAGGCGAGGCCTCATGTGGCTGGCCTTGGGGCTGGCCTTGCTCCTGGCCTCCTGGCTCAAACGATGAAGCGCTCCTGTTGATTGGCAACCTGGCCGGGAAGCGGTAGAATGAAAAGGCCTGCTCATTTGATCAAGGGAGGGAATGTATGGTTGCTCGTCTGACGATCTGCCTGCTGCTGGCGTGTCTCATAATGGGATCACCCGCGTCGGTCTCGGCCGGCACGGTCTGGGAAGAAATGTTCCCCGACGGCCTCTGGAACGCCAAAGGCGAAAACGTCGGACCCAAGGTGCTCGAAGGGAAATTGGTCGGGCTGTATTTCTCTGGGCACTGGTGCCCCGACTGCCGACGGTTCACCCCGCGCCTGATCACCTTCCGCAACCTCAACCAGGCCGATATCGAGATCGTGTTGATCAGTTACGACAAATCCGAAGCCGAAATGTGGACCTACATGACGACAACGAAAATGCCATGGCTCACGGCAGGGTACAAGACGCCGGCGGCCGAGGCGTTGAAGGCGCGGTTCAAACCAGCCAGCATTCCCTGCCTGGTCGTGTTGTCGCCGACCGGCAAGGTGGTCACCCTCGAGGGAGTGCCCGACGTGCAGAATGCTCCCGAAACCTGTCTGCACGCCTGGAAGGCCGCGGCCGCCCAGGCTGCCGCCGACGAGACCGCCCCGCCCCCCGCTCCCGCGGCCGGCGAGGCCGGCGAGATCGACGACTGATCGACGATGCGAGGGACCGCCTGGCCCATCTGCTGATCGGCGCCTGGCTGAGACGATGAGAGACGGGGCCCGGTGACGGGCCCCGTCAGCTTGTACCGAGAACCTGAACGCTGAACCGGAGACGTTGAGGCGCGGGCGAGCGACTCAGGGCTCGTCATCGCGCAGGGCGCGGCGGACTTCGGCCAGGGTGGTGGTGCCGTCGGCGATGCGAGCGGCCCCCGCCTGGCTCAGGGAGCGAGGCAGAGCGGCGCGGACCAGCCCGCCGACCGCGGCGGCATCGGCCTGGGCCAGGCCGTCCTTGAAGGGCTTGTCGGCCGCGAAGATCTCGTAGAGGGCGAGGCGGCCACGGTAGCCGGAGCGGTTGCACGACTCGCAGCCTTGCCCTTCGCGGGCCTCGAGCCTCCCGCCCGCCCAGCCCAGCGCTTGCAGATCGGCCTTCTTGACCTTGGCCTCGCGGGCGCAGGTCGGGCAGACCTTGCGTACCAGGCGCTGCACCACCACGCCCGAGAGGGCCGAAGCCAGCAGGTGGGGCGGGGCGTTCAGGGCGAGCAGCCGGCGAATGGCGTCGGCGACGCTGGTGGCAGGCAGATGGACGATGACCAGCCGCCCGTTCAACGACGCTTTGAGCACTTTCCCCATCACGCCGGCATCTGGAATGTCGCCGACGTAGAGCGCGTCGGCATCGGTGCGCTCGGCGGCATCGAGGAGCTGGCCGTAGGTCATGCCGAGGTGCGGTCGGACCGGGGCCTGGGCCACGCCTTCGACGATCATGCCGATCGTCGGCTCGATGGCGGTGACGGCCAGACCGCGCTCGCGCAGCACCTTGAGGGCGGCATAGGCCGTCGTGGTCTTGCCCGACCCGCTCGGCCCGGCGATGACGACGAGTCCCGAAGGGACGCTGAGCAGGTCGAGGAAGGCCTGCCGCTCGGCGGGGTCGGGGAAGATCTGTCCGAGGTCGACCTGGAAGGGTTCCTGGCGCAGCAGCGTGATCGTCAGCTTCTCGCCGAGGGCGACCGGCAGGCAGTTGACCCGCGCGTCGACCGTCCGGCCGGCGATGGTCAGCACCATGCGACCGTCCTGGGTCAGCCATTTCTCGCCGACGTCGAGGTGGGCGAGCCGTTTGACCTGATTGATCATGGGTTCCCGCATGGCCACCGGGAAGGTCTCCAGATCGACGAGCTTGCCCTCGACGCGGCAGGCGGCCGCCAGCCCGGCGGGAACCGGCACCAGATGCAGGTCGGAGGCGCCTCGGGCAACCGCCGTCTCGAGCAGGCGATCGAGCGCGGCGCGGATCGCCGCGCCGGTGGGATCGGCGGGATCGACCACCGGCCCGCCGATGGGGATCAGTCCGGCCCGCACGCCATGGGCGATCTTGCCCATCATGGTGTCGAGCGTGCCTTGGTGTTCGGCGGCCTGGGCCATGCTGAGGAACGACGGCGAGAAGACGTCGGGGAAGGCGGCCAGGGCGTCTCCGAAGCGGGTGCCGTCGGCGATGGCAACCAGAACGCGGCGCAGGACCTCCTGCAGACGCAGTTCGTCGGTTTCGGCGAGGATGGTCTCGAGGGCAGGCACCAGGGGAACCCCGGACCCGAGCAGGAACCCGAATTTCTCGGAGAAGGTGGCGACCGCTTCCTTCAGGGTGGTGGACATGGGGAACCTCCTTGCTTCAGATGAGGCCCTGACGACGCAGGACCGGATGTCCGAGATCGAATGCGAGAGCAGGGCGGCGGGACTCTTCTTCCATCTTCTCGAGGAAGGCCTCGAACGTGGCGCGCCGGATGCGGATGGCGCCGCCGATGTTCAGGTAGGGCAGCTCGCCGAGCAGGTGGCGGGCCTGGTCGACGGTGACCCGCAGCTCGTCGGCGACCTCTTCGAGGGTCATGATGGCGCCGGGCTGGCCAGCGGTGACGGCTCGACCGGACGTCGGCCACAGGTCGCTGGGGATGTCGGTCGGGAAGACCGTGGCGCCAGTGGGAAGGGGCCGTGGCGCCGAGGGGCTCGGCAACGGGCGCGCCTCGGCCGGGGCGAGCCCCAGCGTGCGCAGCGCCGCGGTCAGGGCGCGGCCGCGGGGGGCCGGCACCGGGTCGGCCGTCGGGCCGAGGCGGTCGAGGTGGCGACGCAGGGCATCCCAGGCGGCGCGGCAGGTGGCGCAGCCGGCCAGATGGGCGTGGGCCTCGGCCACGGTGGGGACGGCGTCTTCGCCCCGGGCGGCGGGCAGTTCGCCGTAGTAGAGGTCGAGCAGGAGGTCTTCGTTCAAGCAGTCAGTCGTTGGCATGGTCTTCTCCCAGCAGGTCGCGGAGCTTCTGCACGGCGAAGCGCACGCGGGATTTGGCGGTGGGCACCGGGATCTCCTGGATGGCGGCGACTTCTTCGAAGGACAGGCGGGCGAAGTGCTTGAGCAGGAAGGCTTCGCGGATCGGCTCGTTGAGGGTGGCCAGGGCCTGCTGCAGGTCGTGGCGATCCGACGACGGCTGGCTGCCGGCCGTCGGCGCCGGGATCGTCTCAGGCCGTGCCAGCGCCACCACCTGGCGCGACCGCCGGCGATGTTCGAGGAACTTGTGGCGGGCGATGGTGTAGACCCAGGGGCGCAGGGGGCGGGACGGGTCCCAGGAGTCGCGTTTGGTGACGACGGTGACCAGCGTCTCCTGCAGGAGATCTTCGGCGATCTCCGGGTTGCGGCACAACCGGAAGAGGTAGCTGAACAGGGGCTTCTCGAGGGCGACCAGCAGGTCGGTCAGGGCGGCCCGGTCGCCGGCCAGCCCGGCCCGCATCAGGGCATCCCAGTCGTTCGTCGTGGTGTTCGATTCGGTGTTCATCATGGTCGTTCACCCTCACTATGCGCGAAGGGCAAAAAAAGATTGATGGTCATCGAAAAAAAATGAAGCATCGCTCAAACGCTCTCGCCGACCGGACCCGGAGCCACAATGAAGGGGCCCGGGCCCGGACCGGGGCCGCTGGGCCTGGCCCCGCGGGGGGTGGGTCTTCCTCCCTGCGAGCTGGTGGTCGCGCACCGACCGCCCAGCCCGTCTGGCCGCGGCAGGCAGCGGTTGCCGTGGGAGGATCGCCGTCCCACCTCGTTGGTTCTTTTGATCAGGCGGGGCTTGCCGCCCACCAAGGGCGGCCAGGCAGCGGAGCTGACGGCCAGGTGGCGGCCGGCGGGTCAAGGAGGGGACAGCGTCAGGAATGGAGCTTCTGGGCCAGCCAGAGCAAGTTTTCCGCAAAACGATCGATCGTTTTGATTCCTTCTTCGTCGTGGACGACCTCGCCGGCGGTGCGGCCAAAGGCGATGTTCCAGTACGTCGAGCCCGGGACCACCATGTCGTTGATCATGTACCAGTAGACCAGTTGCGCGAACGTGAAGTTGTGGCCGGCCCGCCGCGCGACCACCACCGGGCCGCCCACCTTGCGCGACAGCAGGTTGCCGTTGGCCCGTGAGACGTAGCCGGCTCGGTCGAGCAGAGCCATCAGGTTGGGTGTGGCCGATCCGAAATAGACGGGCGAGCCGACGACGATGATAGCCGAGTCGAGCATCTCATCGAAGATCGAGTGGAAGGCGTCGTCGCGGATGGCGCAGGTGCGGTTCTTCATCTGACCGCATTTGCCGCAGGCGATGCACGGCTTGACCAGCTCGGTACCGACCGACCGATACGAGGTCTCGAATCCGGCGGTCTTGAAACGGTCGAGACAGCGCTTCAACAGAATCTGGGTGTTTCCCTCGGCGCGAGGACTTCCCGAAATGGCGATGGCTTTCACCGGCATGGATCTTTCTCCCCTCAGTTGATGTCGCTCGATTCTAGCCCCCTCAGGGATCGAGGGCAACCTTCCTCTTCCAGCATTTTGACGTTTCTCGCGGAACTTCGTTGTACCGCGCGCCATCGGTCAGGCCGAACGCCCACCTGCCTGAGCTTCGTCGCCGCGGCCACCCCGCCTGGCGAACGCGACGCGTTCGCCAGGCCAAGGCGGCCAGGGGTCCAGGGGTCGGCGGCCCCTGGCGGTGTTCTTTGGGGAAGAGGCGCTTTTTCTGCTCTTGGCGCCTTTCAAGCCCTGATCATCGTGCTGGCGTCAGGGTAGCGGGAAGCATGGGGCGCAGTGTATCATGAGCCGCGCGCCGCGAACAGGGGTGCGGCCAGGCACCAGGCGGGCGCGGTGGCTTGGCCCCCGGCTCGAGGTGGCGAGTCTTCTGGCGACAGGGAGGAAGGAATGAACCAGCACGTCCAGCGCACGCCGGTGCCCGGTATCTTCGCCGTGAATGCGCGGGCCGAGGCCAGGCGACGGGCGGGGCGGACGCTCCTCAACCTCGGCCAGGCCATTCCCTTCTTCGGTCCTCCGGAGTGGGCCCTCGCCGCCTGGCGTCCCCTGCTCGACGCTCCCGAGCTGCACCGCTACACCCTCGACCCGGGCCGTCCGGCGTTGCGGGAGGCCTGGGCCCGCCTCTGGCGCCAGTTGGGGGGCGCCACCGTCGATCCCGAGCGCGAACTGCTGATCACCGCCGGCGCCAACGGCGCCTACCTGACGACGGTGCTGACGCTCCTGGCCCCAGGGGATCGCATGGGCCTGCTGACGCCCTTCTACTTCAACCACGCCATGGCCGTCACGATGGCCGGCGGCGAGGTGGTCGAGATCCCGGTGCGGGCCGAGGCGGGCTACCAGCCCGACCCCGACGAGGTGATCCGGGTGGCTCGCGACCGGCAGCTGCGGGCGGTGACCCTCGTCACGCCGAACAATCCCACCGGCGCCACCTGGGACCCCGCCCGCGTGCGCGCGCTGCTCGAGGGCTTGCCGCAGGCCGGCGTGCGCGTGATCGTCGACGAGACCTACCTGTTCTTTCCCGGGCCGGGCGAATCGCCCACCGTCTTCGGCGGGCTGGAGCCCCGCCCGAGCAACATCATCTCCATCGGCAGCTTTTCCAAGACCTTCGGCCTCACCGGCTGGCGGGTCGGCTACGTGATCGCGGCCGCCGAGCTGGTGGCCGAGATGATCAAGGTGCACGACACCATGATCATCTGCGCCCCCACGCCGGGGCAACGCCTGGTCGAGGCCTGCCTGGCCGGTCCCTGGGAAGCCTGGCTGGCCGAACGGCGGGCCGATCTCGACCGGCGGCGCGCCGCGATGGCGACGATCGCGCCCCGTCTGGGCGGCGGCTGGCGGGTCGGCGCCCTGGGCCGGTTCTTCGCCTGGCTCGACGGCCCGGCCGACGGCCGGGCGACCGCCTTCCGCCTGCTCGATGAGCACGATCTGGTGGTGATTCCGGGCGATGTCTTCGGCCACGGCTGGGAGCGCTCGTTGCGCCTGTCGTTGGGGGGCGCCCCCGAAGCCGATCTGATGGCCGGCCTCGAACGTCTGGGGGCGGCGCTGGGCGTCTGATCGCGTTCGATCCGGAGCCTGGTGCTCGACCCTGACTCCCGCCTTCCGACCAGAAGCGGCCGGAAAGGTCGGGCTCAGCGGAGGTCGTCGTCGGGGTCGGCGGGCTGACCGTGCAGTTCCTCGGCGACTTCGTCGTCCTGGTGCAGGACGACGCGCCGCACGATCGGCCAGGCCAGCAGATACAGGCAGACCACGGCGATCAGGATCGCCACCAGATAGGCCACCCAGCCGCGCCTGGCGCCGGTGGCCGGCCGGCCAGGCCGGCCAGGCGGGGCGGCGTCGGCAGCGGGCGAGCGGCTCATGGTGGGTCAGCGGCCCTGTTCCGCGCCGGTCAGGGCGGCTTTGAGGCCGGCCCAGTCGATGCCGATCGGTTCGTAGGTGGTGGCGGGCAGCAGGCGGAACTGGGCCTGCAGCGCCTGCTCGCGCTCTTCGTGGCCGGGATGGGTCGACAGGATGGCGAGGGCGGCGGGCAGGTTGCCGCCCTTGCTCTGCAGACGCCGGAAGAACTCGGGGAACCGGGTGGGATCGATGTTGGCCCGCACCAGCAGCTCGACCGCCAGCCGGTCGGCTTCCCGCTCCTGGTCGCGGCTGTAGGAGAGTTCGGCCAGCTTGCCGCCGTATTCCCGGATCACCACCGTCAGGGCCCCGGCGTCGCCGAACAAGGTGCCAAGCACCACGGCCAGGCCGGCCTTCTGCATGATCCCTTTCAGGGGGTGCTTCTTCAGCACGTGCTGCAGCTCATGGGCCAGGATGCCGGCCAGCTCCTCGGCTGACGCCACCTCTTTCATCAATCCGGTGAAGAGGATGATCTGGCCGCCAGGCGCCGCCAACGCGTTGACCATCGGATCGTCGATGACGTGCAGCTGCAGCGTGTAGGGGTGCCCAGCGGGCACGGCAGGCAGCAGGCGGTTCCAGATCTTCATCGCCGCCTCGAAGGCCGGGCCCTGGGTGAGCTTCTTCTTGTCGGAAGCGACGGCCTCGACCACGATCTGGCCGAGGCTCTTTTCAACGCTCGGGGGTACCATGCCGACGGCCCGCTCGACCAGCCAGCCGAATCCGAGCCAGAGACCGAACCCCGCCAGGGCGAGCAGCGCCAGGAAGACGGTGAGCGACAGCGTGGCCCAGGTGCGAGTCGAACGCCCCTGCTGCTGCAACTGACGGGCTGTTTCCCGCAGACCGGCGGGGCCGAGATGGCTCAGATGGTCGAGTAGCAGTTCGTCCTGCAGCGAGATGTAGAGGTTCTCGCCGGTCTCGGCCTGTCCTTCGACGATGATGTGCAGACCGTCGAAGCCGCCGCGGGAGAGCTTGATCCGGTCGGTGGGCAGAACGAGCTGCCGGCCATCGTCGAGGCGCAGCCGGAACTCCTCGTAGGCCGCCTCGAGAGACCCCGGACAGGACTGCCCGGGGTCTCCGAGGCCGAAGACATCGCCGCGGAAGGTGCCCGCCGGCATCGCTCACTTCACCCCTTGGCCGGAATGAACTGCCGGATCCAGGAGCCGAAGGCGCCGGGGTTGCGCGATTGGAACCAGACGTCGCCGGGACCGTTGACCTTGCAGACGAGACCTTCGCCCGAAGTGACCGAGCTGAACCAGCCCGAACTGGCCTTCTGCACGTCGTAGGTGACGGTGCCGGCCCAGGCCACCAGGTGGGAGTTGTCGACAATATACTGCTGACCGGGGGCCAGCGAGATCTTGTAGATCGAACCGAAGCTGGAGATGGCGAGCGTGCCTTTGCCGGTCGCCTTCTGGATGAACATGCCCTCGCCGCTCAGCAGGCCCTTGAAGAACCCCTGTGAAACGGCTTCGATGGAGACGGCGTCATCGCTGGCCAGGAACGACTGTTTCTGCAGGAAGAAATGATTGGCGCCGTTCAGCTCGAGGATGGTGACATCGCCGGGCACGGCGGGCGCGATGTAGACCTCGCCGTCGCCACGGCTGGCCTTGAGGGTCTGGAAGAACAGGCTCTCGCCGGTCAGCACCGCCCGCTTGAGGGCGCCGAACATGCCGCCGTCGACCTTGCCCTCGACGTCGAGATTGGGGTGCATGGCGACCATGGCCCCCGATTCGGCCTTGATGGCCTCGCCGCGGGCCAGGGTGACCTTGATCATGGCGTAGGAACCGGGCTGAATGATTTCGAACTTCATCGTATCCTCCTGTATCGTAGGTGGTGAACGCCTGAGGTCTTCGCTTTTGATACCATGGAGGAAGGGACCCTGTCCATGACGGCGGGCCGGGCGGCCGGGCGCCCGCCACCCGACCCTCGCGTTCGGCCTGGAATCACGCCGCGGTCGCGTCACCGGCGACAGGCTCGACCCGTCAGGGCAGGCGTCGCGTTCCGCGGGTCGCCGTCATCGGCCCGAGGTCGGGTGGCCGGGGAAGGCACCGTGGTTGCTCCGGCTCGGGCGCCCCTTCCGGGGGCGGCGAGGCCCTGGCCGGGCCGATTGGCCTCGCCGCGATGAGCGAAGGTCCCGCCGTTCCTGACCGCCGGCGAGAGCGGTGACCGGACCGGCGGGCGTGGCACTTGCGAAGGTTCGGGAGGAGCAGATGCGCAAGATCAGACTGGACGAACGGGTGGTGGCGCTGGGGCTGGCGGCCGACCTCGAGACGGCGCGCCGTCTGATCATGGCCGGCGAGATCCGCACCGGCGATCGCGTCTGGGACAAAGCGGGGCAGAAAGTCGCGGCCGACCAGCCCCTCGAGCATCGGCCGCGGGGCCTGCCCTGGGTCTCGCGGGGCGGACGCAAGCTGGCCCGGGCCCTCGCGGTCTTCGCCGTGCCGGTGGCCGGCGCCGTCTGCCTCGATATCGGGGCCTCGACCGGCGGGTTCACCGACGTGCTGCTGCAAGCGGGAGCGGCGGCGGTGACCGCTCTCGACGTCGGCTACGGGCTGCTCGATGCACGGTTGCGGGCCGATCCGCGCGTGACGGTGCGCGAGCGCACGAACTTCCGCACCCTGCCCGTCGATGCGTTTCCCCAGCCGTTCGACCTGGTGGTGACCGACGTCTCGTTCATCTCGCTGCGGCTGATCGTGCCGCACGCCTTCGCCTTCCTGCGGCCGGCGGGGGCGGTCATCGCCCTGATCAAGCCTCAGTTCGAAGCCCCGCCCGACCAGGTCGAACCGGGCGGCCTGGTGCGCGATCCGGCCGTCCATCGCTCGGTGATCGAGCATCTGCAGGATGCCTTCGCCGGGGAAGGCATCTGCCTGCATGGATTGGAACCCGCCCCCATCGTCGACGAGCATAAGAACGTCGAGTATCTGTCGCTCTGGCGGCGCGGCGACCCGCCGGCGGCCGTCGATATCGGCGCCATCGTCGGCGCCGCGACCGCTCGCCCGCCACGGGCCGGTCCGTTGTCGGAGCGGGCTGCCTCGCGACGACCGCCGCGCGCGTAGCCGCGCTGGTCCAGTCGCCTGCCCGCGACGCGGGCGGGCGGCCGGACACCAAGGGGTCCAGGGGCCATCGGCCCCTGGCCGTCTCCTCAGGCCTGGCGTCTCAAGCTCGGCGTCTCAAGCCCGGCGTCTCAGGTCCGGGGTCTCAAGCCCGGCGTCGCGGACCTGGCGTCCTCCCAGCTCGCGCCAGTTTGGCGCCTACGCGCCTACGTGCCTATCGGCGGCCGGTGCGGCGCCGGGCCTGGTGGTATTCCTCGCGCAGGTTGTCGACGAGGGCGGGGAGCTTGTCATAGAGCCGGCGCGGCCGCCGGGGCTTGACGGTGCTCAGGGCGTAGGCGGCGAGCAGCGGCAGGGCGACCGTCGAGTCGAGGTAGCAGACCACCGTGTCGGGCAGGCTGTCGGGGCGGACCTTCCCCCAGCTGACCGCTTCGGACGGGGTGGCGCCGGACAGGCCGCCGGTATCGGGCCGGGCATCGGTGAATTGCAGGAAATAGTCGTGGCCTTCCTCTTCGATGCCCAGCACCTCCTGGATCTGGGGCTCGGTCTGCAGCATGAAGTTCTTGGGCGAGCCGCCGCCGCAGATGAAAACGGCGCTCTTGCCGCCCGAGCGCTTGGCGTTGAGGACGATGGCCGCGGTCTGGTTGACGTCGAGGTTGGGGTCGAGCGTCAGCTTCCCGCCGTCGAGGGCGAGAGCCGCGATGTTCATGCCGATCGAGCTGTCGCCGGGGCTGCTGGTGAAGACGGGCACGCCGGCCTCGTAGGCCGCCGCCAGCAGGCTCTGGTCGCGCAGCTTCAGCTGCCGCTCCCGCTCGCGGATGTACTTGCCGCAGAGGTGGTGGAATTCGGCCGTGCCCATCGCGCGCTGGAATTCGGGGCCGCGCATGATCTGGCGGAAGAAGGCGTCGGTGTTCAGCAGCACGTCGTACTCGAAGACCACGTCGTAGATGCGCACCACGCCCTTCTTGCGCAGGTCGAGGTCGCTGAAGAACGGCGAACCGGCGTAGAGCTTCTCGCCGATGCCGAAATGGGTGTCATGGTACAGATTGGCCCCGGTCGACACGATCCAGTCGACGAACCCGGCCTTGATCAGAGGGATGATCACCGACTTGCCCAGGCCGGCCGGGGTCAGCGCTCCGGCCAGGCTGAGGCCGATGGTGACGTCGGGGCGCAGCATCTTTTCGGTGTACAGGCGGCAGGCCTCGCGCAACCGGCCGGCATTGTAAGCCACGAACGCCGAGGAAATCAGCTCGGGGACCGTCATGCCCTTGGTGACGCCGGCCGGATCGATGGGCGCTCCCGACAGGTACGGGTTGACCGCCCGTTTCGGGGCGGGGCGGCGCGGGGGCAGGCGGTTGGTGGTCGAGCCGGCGGCACGGGCCGCGGCGGGTCGAGCAGCGGATTTCTTCATGGGTGGTCCTCCTGGGGGAATGGCACAAGGAATGACCGCACACGCCGCGAGGCGGGCGGTCGGCTGGGCACGATCGTCGGGAAGGCGAGGGACGAGAGGCCCCTCAGGCCGGGTCGTCGGCGGTGGCGGGCGGGGGGCCGGGCAGATGATGGTTGGCGGGTTCCTTGATGATCAGGATGATCTTCTCGATCATCTGCCGGGAGTTCTTGGCGGTCAGGATGACGTAGGGCATCTTCCCGCCGCTGAAGGTCTTGTCGAGATTGTGGTCGATGACCTTGCGGATCTCGCCGCTCAGCCCGGCCAGGGAAGGAAAGAGGTCGACCACTTTGCGGCCTTTCGCTTCGCGTGCCGAGATGCCGGGCGGCAGATCTTCGGCGGCGCGGTGGTTCAGGCTCAGGATCTCCCCCTCGAGGTTCTGGATGATCACCTTTTCCGAAATGTGCTCGATGATGTCGTTGGCGTTGGTCTGCTCTTCGACCACCCGCTCGACCAGCCGAGCGTTGAGGATGGCGATGCCGGCGATGACCGCGAAGTTGCGCAGGATGCGCAGATCTTCGTCATCGAAGGGGATGCCTCCCTTCTTGTTGACCACCTGGAACACGCCGATCAGTTCATCGCGCAACACGAGAGGATGGGTCAGGATCGACTTGGTGTGGGTATGGAATTTCTCGTCGATTTCCCGATTGAATTTCAGCGAAGGATGGTAGCCCGACAGGTCGCCATACGCATCGGGGATGTTCAGGCTGCGGCGATTGAGGGCGGTATAGCCGGCGATCGAATCGTTGCCGACCTTCAGCACGATCTCCTCGACCCGATCGCTCAGGATGACCTGGGAAATCATCAGCTTCTCGATGGGATCGACCAGGTACAAGGTCGCGCCATCGGCTTCCAGCAGGTCTTTGACGTGTTTGACGATCTGGGTCAGCAACCCCTCGATATCGAACGTGGTCAAGAGGTTCTCCCCTAGAGCGATGATGCGCTCCAGGCTTTCGATCGTTCGCTGCATGGTCGCTTCTCCTGAGTGGGGTGTCGTGGTCGTCGGGATCGTCGCATCAGGCCGTGCTCGTTCCGGCTCTGGCCGACATGGTAACGCGTTTCCCGACGCCTGGCAACTTCGAGTTTGCCCTTCGTCTTTTCTTCCCTTCCGATCGCGTCGGCGCAGGGGCGCCACCGATGCGTCGCCGGAGGAGCCGCGCGGCGACGCTCGAGGGCGGTTCGCCCATGGGCGCGATCGGAGTGTCGTTCGGAGCTTCGGTCAGAGCGTGGCGAAGAGGGCCTCCAGGCGGTCGACCATGCGTTCGCGCAGGAACTCGGCCTGGACGATTTCGCGGTTTTGGCTCGCTTGGGTGGCGCGGGCGGGGAATTCGGCCCGCAGCTTCTTGATGGCGTCAGCCAGAGAAGCGGCTGACGATGGCGAAAATTCCAGGTTGCCGGGCACCCGGCCCAGGATCTCGCGCGCCTCGCCGCGCAGTCCGTACAGGATGGGCCGGCCGGCCGCCATGTAATCGAAGACCTTGGAGGGGATGGTCTTGTCCATGGTGCCGTCATCTTTCAGCAGCAGAACCAGCGCGCTGCCCTGCCGCATGCGGGCGAGCGCGTCGGGCTTGGGCAGCACGCCGGGGAAGGCGACCCGGGTCAGACCGAGGGCGGCCGCCTGTTCGCGCAGGGCGGGCAGGCGGACTCCCGCTCCGATCAGGGTGAACCGAATGTCGGTGAGCCCTTCCGCCTGCAAGAGGCGAGCGGCTTCCAGTACAATTTCAATGCTTTGTACATGGCCGAGATTTCCGACATACAGGATCTCGAGGTCGCGGGAGGCGGGGGCGGGCGCGGCGCCTTCGGCGGGCGCGGGCTCGGGCGGCGGGGCGGCGCGGTCCGGCCGGTCGGCGAGGTAGCGGGCGGGGATGCCGTTGTAGATGACCGTCGGCCGCGGCACGCCGCCGGTGGCGGCGATCTGATCGGCCATCGGCTGGGCCACGCAGGTGAGGCGGTCGGCGGCGCGGTAGAGGAGGCGCTCGACCTGCTTGGCGCCCCGGAACAGCAGGCCCTGCTCGCCGAGCTGGCCGGCCACGACGGCCGATTCCGGCCACAGATCGCGGATGTCGAGCACGAACCGCGCTTTCTTCAGCCGAGCGATGATCAGGCCGGCCACGGCTGTGAACAGCGGCGGGCTGGAGGCCCAGACCACGTCGAACCGCGGCGGGTGCCGCCACGAGGCGAGGATCGCGCCGGTCATGAACGACAGGTAGTGCCGGATGTAGTTCCAGGTGCCAGCGCCATCGGCCTTGACCAGCGGCACGCGGGTGACTGTGATGCGCCCGTCGTCGAGCGGGCCTTCCCCCTCGGCCCTGGCCTTGTGCGGCTCGCCGGCGATGACATGGACGGCGTGGCCCCGAGCGGCCAGCAGGTCGGCCGTCTCTTTGATCCGGAAGGCGGCGGCCGTGATGTCCGGGTAGTAGAACTGGGAAACGATCAGCAGGCGCTTACGGGTTCCAGGTGATGGCATAGCGGATGACCTCGGAAGGAGTCCCTTGCAGGCGGATCAGGGTGGCGGGGCGGCCGGCCCCGAACGTGGGCCAGACCGTGGTGCCGCGTACCTCCCAGGCCTGGGAGGAAGCGAACTGCACGGCCCACCCCCCCAGGGCAGGGTCGGCTGGTACGATGGCGGCCTCGCCGGTCGGGCCGGGGCGCACCGTAAGCCCCGGGGCGAGATGGACCAGCGACAGGAACGCGCCATGGGTGATGGCCCGTTCCCGGTGGTCTTCGATCGACAGGCCATGATCGGTCGTGGTGATGACGCGCCGGAAGACGTTGCCCTGCCAGTCGATCAGGCGCGCTTCGATCCGGTGCGTGGGCGGGTCGTGGGCGAGCCGCTCGACCTGCGCCCGCCCGCCCATCCGGAAGGCCCCCCAGAGGTCCGATTGCTCGGCGCCTTCGGTCATCGGCACGTTGTGGGCGGCGGTCCGGCGCCCGCCGAACCGCACGGCCGGATCATGGTAGGAGCCGATGCCCGAATCGACGACGACCCGGCGGCCGGCCACCGACAGTTCATACGACAGCGCGCTGTTGTGGGCATGGCCGGGTTGATGCGCCGGGGCGGGGGGGCCGAGGTCGACGGCCAGGTAATGGCCGGTACCCCAGCGGCGCACATAGTAGCGGGCATCGGCCAGCCAGAACTCGCCGGCCGGGCCGCTCGCGGGCGATAGCGTCGGGGCCGCGTCGGCGGAGCGCGAAGCGCCGGCGAGCGGCTCCTCGGGGGGCGGTTCCTCGAAGGCGCTGTCCTGGAACAAGGCGATCCGGCCGTCGGGGTGGGTCAGGTGCGCCAGCCAGTCGGCCATGCGCGGGAGCGTCTCGAACAGGCGCGACTGCAAGCGCTGCTCAGGCTCAGACAACGGCAGCGACGTCGACGCGGCGCGTATGAGAGCCGCGTGCACCTGGGCCAGCGAGGCCATGATCTCGGCATGGTACATCGGGCTGCGTTCTTCATGCGCGCCATCGGTCAGGATCTGGCTCTGGACCTGCTCATCGAGCCCGGCGGCCGCGTCGCGCAGCCAGGCGGCGAGGCGTGCGCGCCGAACCATCGGGAAGGAAGCGAACGGGGCGCAGCTCGGTGGTAATTCGGTTGGGAATTGGTGCGTGCTGAACGTCTCGCGCAGGTGGCAGCCGCCCACGCACAGCGCGGCCAGGTCCTCCAGCAGGTGATTGCCTTGCAGATGGTGCTCGAGATCGAGCCGCAAGCGTTTGAGGTGATACCACAAGGCCATGTCGACGAGCGTGTCGAGCGACAGGGGGGACGCCCCGGCGGCCGGGGCGAAGGGCGGCGCGCCGGCCGTGGCCGGGATAGGAGCCAGGCCGGTTTCCTGCCGCCAGCGGACCCAGTTGCGGATCCGGCGGGCGGTGACGTAGGGTTCCCACGGTTCGGCGTGCTCGTCGTCGTTGGCGGCGAGCCAGTCGGCGATCAGGAAGCGCTCTTCTTCGGGCGTGAAGCGGCCGCGGGGGAAGAGGAACCCGAAGTAGTTCAACTGGTAGCGCCACAGCTTGTCGGTGAGCGGGCCGCCGATCGGGGCCCCGGGGTCGGCCACCCCGGCCCGGACGAAGCGGCGCCGGCGGGTGGCGTCCCAGGGGATGGCATGGCTGGGGCAGGTCAGCGTGCGGCCGATGAAAGACCAGGTGAAGGCGGGGCGGACGCGCGGCAGCAGCGCTTGCCGCATCTGGAAGGCGAGCTGGGGCAGGGCGGCCGGATAGCCGATCGCCCAGAACCGGCGGCGCAGCCAGTGCAGCGGCCGGGCCCAGATCTGCACCGGGCGCAGATGCCGCAGGGTGTGCCACCAGCGGTGCAGGTTCATGCGGTCACCATCGGTCGCTCACCGTGCCTTCGGTTGCTGCCGTGGCGGCGAATTTCGGCCGAGAGGGTGGGGTGCCGGGGCCCCGCCGACCGCGATGGCCTCGGTGCGCTGGTCAATGATCGCCCGGTCTGTCTCACGCGGTTCCGGCTCGCCGCTCGATCTCGGCCACCACCTGCTCGAGGTCGTCGATCAGGCCCATTCGCTCGGGGGCCGCCGCGGCGAACGCCGCCCGGTAGGTGGTGACCAGCGCGCGATAGTACCAGAGCGTGCCGTCGCGTCCGCCCGAGAAGCGGTCCCAGACCTGGGAGCCGACCTGACGCAGATCGGCCAGGATGGCGCGGGCATTGTGCAATTTGTCGCTGGCCGAGACCAGCAGCACGTCGGCCGGGGCGTGGGCGAGGTGGGCGAGGTAGGCTTCCTTGCGTTGTCGCCAGGGCGGTTTGGGGGTGAGTTCGGTGTCGGTGCAGCCGGCGACGATCGCCGCCACCCGCTCGCCGAACCGTTCCCGGATCGCCGCGGCGGTGGCGCGGCCGCCCTGGTCTTCGACGGCGTCGTGCAAAAGGGCGGCGATGGCTTGCTCTTCGTCGCCGCCATGATCGAGCACGTTGGCCGCCACCGCCAGCAGATGCGCCACGTACGGCACCCCTGACCCCTTCCGAATCTGGTGGCAGTGCAGATCGAACGCGTACGCCAGGGCCTCTTTGAACCGGCCGGTGAGCTCCATTCAAGCCTCCTCGGGGGTGGGCGGCCGGTCGGAGTGGCCGGCGGCTTCGAGGGTGGCGCGGGTCACTTCCACGATCTCCTCGAAGGGGATGGGGCTGGGGCGGCCTTCTTTGATGGCGGCGAGGAACGCGGCCACCTGGGCCTGGTGGCCTTTGTCCTGCGACCACAGGCTTTCTTGGCGGAAGTTCGGCCAGCCGAACCCGGTCAGCGATTTGAAGTTGTCGAGCTGCAGGATGCGGCCGCCGCCGAAGATCTCCAGGCGCTCTTTCGGGAAGTCCTTGTGGCCGTTGGCGAAATAATGGACGGTGCCGAGCGAGCCGTCGGCGAACGAGAGCGTGATGGTCGCCACATCGGGCGGATGCTGCGCCTCGTCGGGCAGGCGCGCCGCCACCGTCTGCACGCCGGTGATCGGCTGGCCGACCACGGCCCGCAGCAGATCGATGAAGTGGCAGGCCTCGCCGAGCAGCCGCCCGCCGCCGGCGGCAGCATCCTGCGTCCAGTGCTCGGCGGGAATGGCCCCGGCGTTGACGGTCATGATCAGGCTGCGCGGCCCGGGCAGGCCGGCCAGCAGCCGCTGGCAGGTGCGCGTCAGCGGCGCGAACCGGCGGTTGAAGCCGACCATCAGCAAGGTCGGCTGGCGGTCGTTGGCCGCCCGCCAGGCAGCGATCACCGCCTCGAGCTCGGCGTGGCTCAGACAGAGGGGCTTTTCGACGAAGACATGCTTCCCGGCTGCCAGGGCCTCTTGGACGAACTTCGCATGCGAGGCGTGCTGGGTGGTGATGACCACGGCGGCGATGGCCGGGTCGTCGAGCACCTGCCGGTGGTCGGTGGTGGTGGTGCGGAACCCGTACTTGCCCCCGAGGTGGCTGCCCGAGACGCCGCCGGCGCTGGCGATGGTCAAGAGTTCGGCCCCGGCCTCGCGGAAGGCCGGCACCAGCGTCGAGGCCGCGAAGTTGCCGGCGCCGATGAACCCGACGCCGATCTTGCCCTCGACCGGCCGGGCCGCCGGGTTGCCCAGCGGCACGGCCCGGCGGGCCAGGTCGACCGAGCCGTCGTACTCGAGCACGATGCCCAGCAGGTTCTCGCCGGCCGCCACGGCGGCGTAGGCTTCGTGCGCGGCGGCGATCGGCACCCGCCGGCTGACCAACTCGTCGGTGCGCAGGCCGCCGGCCGCCATCAGATCGAGCACCGCCTGGAAGTTGCGTTCCTCGGTCCAGCGCACGAAGCCGATCGGGTAGTCGAGGCCCTGCTGCTCGTAGGCCGGATCATAGCGCCCCGGGCCGTACGAGCACGAGACCTGGAAGGAGATCTCCTTCTTGTAGAAATCGTCGCGCGACAGTTGCAGCCCGGTGACCCCGACCAGTACCACCTTCCCCCGTTTGCGGCACATCTGCGGGGCCTGCTGCATCGGTTCGTTGCTGCGCGTGGCGGCGGTGATCAGCACGCCATCGACGCCGTGGCCGCGCGAGAAATCGCGGGCGGCCTGCACCGGGTCGGTGCCGTCGGCCAGGTTCCAGGCTTCGGCCCCGAACCGGCGGGCCAGGGCGACCTTGTCGGGGTCGAAATCGAAGCCGATGACGCGGCAGCCCTGCGCCCGCAGAAGCTGCACGCTGAGCAGGCCGAGCAGGCCGAGGCCGAGGAGGCCGATGCTCTCGCCGAGGGTCGGCTGCAGCAGGCGGATGCCCTGCAGGGCGATGGCCGAGACCACGGTGAAGCAGGCCGTCTCGTCCGAGACGTTGTCGGGAATGCGGGCGCACAGGTGGATGGGCACGCTGACCACTTCAGCGTGGGGGCCGTTGCTGACGACGCGATCGCCGACGCGGAAGCCCGGCGTGTCGGGCCCCGCTTCGACCACCACGCCGGCGTGCGAGTAGCCGAGGGGAAGGGGTTGATCGAGCTTGCGGAAGACGGCATCGACGGTGGGCAGAAGCCCGTCGGTACGGATCTTCTGCAGCACCTGCCGGACCTTGTCGGGCTGCTGCCGGGCCTTCTCGAGCCAGCCGGCGCGGCCGAAGTCGAGCAGCATGCGCTCGGTGCCCAACGAGATGAGGGTGCGGGTGGTGCGGATGAGCAGGTGTCCGCGGCGGCGCTGCGGCACCGGCACGTCGGCGAGCAGGATCTCGCCGGATTTCAGGTTCTGCAGAATCTGTCGCATCGGTCGGACGTCCCTTCGTGAGGTGGAGGTGAGATCGGGCCAATTCTAATGCCCGACCCGAAGGGCCTGCAACTGCCAGGCGAAATGGGGGGCACCTGCCGAATCTTTGGTTGCTCGCCCGGTGTCAGGCTTTGACGCGATTCTGTTTGCCAGCGCAGGTCTGATCAAGAGACAGGGCCAAGGTATCCCTTGGACAGGCCGAGAGAAAAGAGATGCCCCGAAGTGACCTCCAGGGGCCGGAGGCCCCTGGACCCCTTCTCACAGCCCGCCGAACGCGCCGCGTTCGGCGGGCGGGAATGGCATCTTCGTGGATGAAGCGATGGTTGCCAGGAGAGGGGCGGTCTTGGGTTGCGGCAGGGCCGGTGGCCGTATTAAAGTGGAACCGCCCGGGCGCGAGCCTGGCGGAACCCCATCCTGGAGGGCGTCATGAAGCATGGTTCGTGGGGGCGCGCGGCCCTGTTCTTGATTCTGCTGGCCACGGTCTGGACGCCAGTCGCTTCCGAAGCCGAGGGCAGAACCGGAGACGAGCTGGCCATCTCTCCCTTGCAGGCGATGGCGGTGGGGCGCCGCATCTGGCGCAACGAATGCGAGGGCACCATCGAAGGTCTGACCTCCTGGAACGTCGGCGAGAACTTCCCCTCGCTCGGCATCGGCCATTTCATCTGGTACCCGACCGGTCGCCAGGAACACTTCCAGGAGAGCTTTCCGGCGCTGCTCGCCTTCCTGCGCGAGCGCGGAGTGCAGCTGCCTCGCTGGCTCGCCGAGGCGCCCGGCTGCCCCTGGCCGACGCGGGCGGCCTTCCTGGCCGATCGCCACGCCCCCCGCATGCAGGAATTGCGCCGGCTGCTGGCGGCCACGGTGTCGCTGCAGGCCGAGTTCATCGCCCGCCGGCTGGCCGCCGCCCTGCCCCGCCTGCTCGCCGAGCTGCCACCCGCCGAAGCCGACCTGGTCAAGGCTCGCTTCCAGGCCCTTTTCGCCACCCCGGCGGGGTTGTACGCGCTCATGGACTATGTCAATTTCAAGGGCGAGGGAACCAACCCCAAGGAGCGCTATGCCGGCCAGGGCTGGGGATTGCTGCAGGTCTTGCAAGGCATGTCAGGCAGTCCGCAGGGCGCCGACGCGGTCGAAGAATTCGCCGCCTCGGCCGCCCGCGTCCTCGAACGCCGAGTGGCCAACGCCCCGGCCGACCGGCGGGCGGTCGAAGCCGGCTTCCTCCCTGGCTGGAAGAAACGCCTGCGCACCTATACCTCGGAATCCTGATCGCACTAGGTCTAGGGGCCCGACCATAGTATGGCGTGGGAGCGCTCTTTTCACGTATTACTGGTACACTGACGAGTGGGCGCCCCCCTGGCTTTGGGGGCGGTTTCTGGGTTAATATGAGCGCTGAACGGTTGCCCCTCTTCGTGATGGGCAGGCTTTGTGAACGAGAGGCCCGCTCGGGTCGCTCATCCGGCCATCGGCTTCCGGCGCAGGCGAGCGGGGGCTGGGGTCGAACCGGTCCAGACCGCGTCGGAGGACTCGCCCGTCCACGACCGTGCATCGTTTGTCCAGGAGAGTGATCCCGTATGACCACCAATGACGGTTCCAAACCTGCAGCCCCGGCTTCCGATCAGACCAGGCACCCGCCTGCGACCGGCTCTTCAACCGGCGATACCATCTTGACCATGGCCGAGGGGCGGCCCGGCGAGAACGATCCGGTCAGTCCCTCGGTGCCGCGGGCCGGCCCGGGCCTGCGGGTCAACCCGCAGGTCGAGGCGGTGCTGGCGCAGGCCCAGGCGGCCCTGCTGCAGGGCGATGCCCAGAAGGCGGCCGAACTCTTCGCCGAAGCCACCCGCCTCGGGGCGGCCGCCGCCGCCGACACCCCGCCCTCGCCCGCCACCGGGAAGCCAGACGCCGCTCCGCCCGAGGGGGCCTGACACGACAGGCTGGTGTCGCACGCTCGCCACCGAAACGCCGCGTGCGACGTCCCATGCGACGCGGTGGACGGGCCGCCCGGCCCGCCATGGCGGCCTGCCGCCGCTTTCGCCGTTCCTGGCATGCGGTATGCATTCCTCCGGCTTGAACCATTCGAGGCCGGCCAGGGATCGACCATCCCTGCCGCCCAGGGCCCCCTGGGCGAATCCACGCCGGCCGCAACAGGAGGAATCATATGGGACGCATCATCGGCATCGATTTAGGAACATCCAACTCGGCGGCGGCCGTCATCGAAGGCGGCAAGCCGACCGTCATCCCCAGCGCCGAAGGGGTGTCGATCGGCGGGAAGGCGTTTCCCAGCGTCGTCGCCTTCACCAAGGACGGCCAGCGCCTGATCGGCGAACCGGCTCGCCGCCAGGCGGCGACCAACCCCGACCGCACCATCCTGGCTGTCAAGCGAAAGATGGGTACCAACTACAAATACCGCATCGACGGCAAGGAATATACCCCGCAGGAGATCTCGGCGATGATCCTGCAGAAGATCAAACGCGACGCCGAGGCCTTCCTCAATGACAAGGTCGACGGGGCGGTCATCACCGTGCCGGCCTACTTCGACGACGCCCAGCGGCAGGCGACCAAGGACGCCGGCACCATCGCCGGTCTCGAGGTCAAGCGCATCATCAACGAGCCGACCGCCGCGGCGCTCGCCTATGGCCTCGACAAGAAGGGCGAAAGCCGCATTCTCGTCTTCGACCTGGGCGGCGGCACGCTCGATGTCACCATTCTCGAGATGGGCAACGGCGTGTTCGAGGTCCTGTCCACCAACGGCGACACCCAGCTCGGCGGCACCGACATGGACAAGGCCCTGCTCGATCACGTGATCGCCGATTTCAAGGCCCGCGAAGGCATCGACCTGTCGAAGGACTCCATGGCCATGATGCGGCTGCGCGAAGCGGTCGAAAAAGCCAAGATCGAACTGTCGACCACGCCGTCGACCGAGATCAATCTGCCGTTCATCACGGCCACCCACGAAGGGCCCAAGCACCTGATCATGAGCCTGACCCGGGCCAGGCTCGAAGAGATCGTCGATCCGATCATTCGCCGCTGTCGCCTGCCGATCGAGAATGCGCTGCGCGATGCCAAGCTCGAGCCCTCGCAGATCGACCACATCGTCATGGTCGGCGGTCCGACCCGCATGCCGGTCGTGCAGAAGCTGCTGCGCGACTTCTTCGGCAAGGACCCCGAACGTGGCGTCGACCCCATGGAGTGCGTGGCGATGGGCGCGGCCATCCAGGCCGGCATCCTGCGCGGCGAGGTCGAGAACGTGCTGCTGCTCGATGTCACGCCGCTGTCGCTCGGCATCGAGACGCTGGGCGGCGTCATGACCACGCTCATTCCGCGCAACACCACCATTCCTACCAGGAAGTCCGAGATCTTCTCGACCGCCACCGACAACCAGCCGGCCGTGTCCGTCCATGTCCTGCAGGGCGAACGGCCCCTGGCCCGCGACAACAAGACCCTCGGACGGTTCGACCTGGTGGGCATCGCCCCGGCGCCGCGCGGCGTGCCGCAGATCGAAGTCACCTTCGATATCGACGCCAACGGCATCGTCAACGTCTCGGCCAAGGATCTGGCGACGGGCAAAGAGCAGAAGATCACCATCACCAGCTCTCACGCCCTGAGCAAGTCCGAGATCGAGCGGATGATCAAGGAGGCCCAGCAGTTCGCGGCCGAAGACGCGAAAACGAAAGAGCGGATCGACCAGCGCAACCAGGCCGAAAGCCTCGTCTACCACACCGAGAAGACCCTCAGGGAACTCGGGGACAAGGTGCCGGCCGACCTGCGGGCCGCGGTCGAAGCCAAGAAGGAAGACCTGCGCCGCTGTCTGGACAGGGACGACCTCGAAGCCCTCAAACGGGCCCGGGCCGACCTCGAACAGACCTTGCACCGGCTGGCCGAATCGGTCTACCGCCCCGGTCAGGGCGGCTCCTGCGCGACGGGCGGCTGCACTGGTTCGACTGGGTCGTCGGGCCGTTCGAGCGCCCGCTCGGACGACGACGAAAAGGTGGTGGACGCCGAATTCCGCAAGGCCGCCTGAGCGGTCTTCCCCGCCCCCTGTTCTGGCAGGGGGTGGTTTCCCATATCGCCTCCCCCCGGCCTCCCAGCTGGGGGGAATTCTCTTAATGGAAGAAGCCGCCCCGCTGCCCTGCTCTGGTCCCGCGGCCGAAGCGGTCGACCATCGCGATGCCGAATGCCAGGCGGCTGCGGCAGGCGGCTGCAGAGGCCCATGGCCCTGCGCCCGGTCATGCCTTCAGGGGAAGATGTGCTGCTGCTGCTGCTGCTGGTGGGCAGGAAATCGGTGCCCGATGGCTTGGTCGGCTTTGGCGGCGACCCCGAGGGGCAGAAGGGTTCTCGCCCCGCCGGAGTTCTTCTCTTCTAGGGCTGGCGATCCCGCTGAACCAATTGGCTCAGAGAGGGGCGGAATGGCTTCTTCCGGCCAGGGCGTCCTTGGCAGGGGCCTGGCTTTTGGAGGCCGATCGCCAGGTGAACGGGGTGCGGCGGCATACTGCGGTGCGGGATGGAGCGATGCGACGTCGCAGGGGTACCGCTGCCGTCTTCCCCTGCGCTGGCCCTCGGAAGGTCTGATGCACACGTAGATCAGGGGCCGGGGCCAGACTTGCTGGGAACGGGGTGGGCGCGACGTCGCAGCGACTTTTTCGGGGGGGCGAGTCTGCCTCGGCTTCGGTCGCGAGAGGAGGAGCGCCGACAGAAGAGCAGGCGAAAAGTGTGGCCCGACGGCGCGCGGTACCTTCCTGGAGCGTATTTCCGACGAAAAGGCGACCGCCCCGGGGAGGCCCCGGGGCGGTCGCATCACGGTCAGGCTGCCTCTGTGCCGGCGGCCGTCGGCATAGGCCTCACTGGATGGTGATACGGCGCCCATCGTCGTCAGGGGCCGGGGTCGTCTGATCGATGGGAGCGGTGACGATCAGCGTGCCGTTCTCATAGCGCGCGGTCACACGATCTTCCAGGACCTTGCGCGGCAGTTGAATGACCCGCCGCTGCGACCCATAGGAGATTTCGCTGCGATAGACCTTCTGTTTGTCGTCGCTTTCCTTGTACTGTTGCTTGCGCTCGGACGTCAGGACCAGGGCATTGTCCTTGATCCGCAGGTCGATGGCTTCCTTGCTCTGGCCGGGCAGGTCGATAGTGATGATCAACTGCCCATCCCGCTCGACGATATCGGTCTTCAGGGTGCCCTCCATCAGGGTGGGCACGCGCGACCCGAAGGGGGTCGCGAGGCGGAACTGCTTGAGCAGATCCTCGAACTGCTTCTCGAACGGCGACCGGAAGAAGTCATCGTCCGGCAGTCCCCACCCCTTGGTCGAGCGCCATTCGTCCATCCGTCGCTGCATGTCGCGCAACGTTTCATCGAGCGTCGGCGGCGCCGGTCGGCTGCCCTCCGGATCGGCGGCCAACGCGCAAGACGTCGAGCCGAACCGGTCGCCGACCAGGGTCCAGCCGCCAAACAGCAAAACCGCGATCAGCATGATCATGAAAAATCTATTCATACCAACCTCCCTCAATGAAGTTCAGGTCGACCGTTTTGACTGGAATGCCCGGGCTGGGGTTCCCGAAAGACAATCCAAGAGAAGAAGAGAACGTTGTCAGAGAAAGGTATTGAAATGGATGAAAGCCGTTCGGTCCGACCGAACGACAAGGCCTGAGCTGGCATGAGTTTTGCTTAAGGCAAGGGGTGAAAGAACTTCGAAAGCGAGGTGAGCCGAGATGTCGAAGCGTGAACTCCGGAATCGGACGAAGAACCTGGCTGGGAATCAGCCAGAAACGAGCAATGCCTGCTCCCATCCTTCCACGGATCCTCGGCAGAACCCGATGCCGATCCTGACCAATCTTGGCTTCCCAGCGCCGGTCCTGGTCATCCGGACGGAAGGCCCCGAAGGCGGATTGTTCGCGTTTCCGATCCACTGAGCGGGAGCCCTGAGTTTCCCATCTGAGGATTCGATTCTTCCTCCCAATCGGGGAGGAGGATGACCATTCATCACATCTCATGAAAAGGAGGTTGCAACGATGAATTGGCAGAAGTTGCTTCCCTGGAATTGGTTCAAGAAAGAAGAGGAAGAGGCCAGGGTTCCGGTGGCCCAGGTGCCGATGACCACCGAGAATGCCATGGTCCCGTTCCCCTTCCATGAATTCCATCGCGAGTTCGATCGTCTCTGGAACAGCATGCTGCAATCGATGTTCCCTGGCCTGCGATTCCCTGCTTTACCGATGGGTTCGACCACCATGGCGGGGTTCTTGCGACCGACGCTCGATTTGTCGGTCACGGATGCCGCCTACCAGGCCACTCTCGAGGTGCCTGGCGTCGACCCGCACGACATCAAGGTGGAAGTGCGCCAGGGGAACCTCTACATCACCGGTGAAAAGAAGCAGGAGCAGGAGACCCGCGATCGCGATCACTACCGGATCGAGCGGGCCTACGGCCAGTTCCGCCGCGTGCTGACGCTGCCCGAGGACGCCGATGCCGAGAAGATCGAGGCTCGCTGCCGGAACGGCGTGCTGACCGTCACCATCCCGCGGGTGAAGCTGCCGGAATCCTCGGCGCGCCTCATCGAGGTGAAGGCGGGCTGAGCCGGCGGGTTAGGGGCGGGTCTTCCCCTCTCCCGGACGGGTCCGCATGCTGAGCGAGATCCGGCGCCGCTCGCGGTCGACCTCGAGCACGGTGACCTGCACCTTCTGTCCCACCTTGACCACCGTGGTCGGGTCGGCCACGAAGCGGTCGGCCAGTTGACTGACGTGCACCAGGCCATCCTGGTGCACGCCGATATCGACGAAGGCGCCGAACCTGGTGACGTTGGTGACGATGCCCGGCAGAGCCATGCCGGGCTTTAGATCTTCCAAGGCATGGACGCCCTCGGCGAAGGAAAACACTTCGAAGGCGGGCCGGGGATCGCGCCCGGGGCGCGCCAGCTCGGCCAGGATGTCCCGCAGGGTGGGCAGCCCCACCTCGGCATCGACGTACGCTTCGAGCCTGATCTGCGCGCGACGATCGGGGTCGGCCAACAGATCGGCCACGGTGCAGCCGAGATCGGCAGCCATGCGCTCGACCAGGGCGTACCGCTCCGGATGGACCGCGCTGGCGTCGAGCGGATGCTTCCCCCCTCGCACGCGCAAGAACCCGGCGCACTGTTCGAACGCCTTGGGCCCCAGCCGCGGCACCTGTTTCAATGCTGCCCGCGACGGGAACGGCCCGTTGGCCTCGCGCCAAGCCACGATCTGGCGGGCGAGCGCCGGCCCCAGGCCTGAGACGTAGGTCAGCAGCGCGGCGCTGGCCGTGTTGACCTCGACTCCGACCGCGTTGACGCAACTGATCACCGTTTCGTCGAGACTGGCCTGCAGGCGGTTCTGGTCGACATCGTGCTGGTACTGGCCGACGCCGATCGCCTTGGGATCGATCTTCACCAGCTCGGCCAGCGGGTCGATCAGGCGGCGGCCGATCGAGACGGCGCCGCGCACCGTGACATCCTGGTCGGGCAGTTCCTGGCGGGCGAGGTCGGAGGCCGAGTAGACCGAGGCTCCGGCCTCGTTGACCACGACCACCGGCACGGCGGGATCGAGCCCGGCCGCCCGCACCGCCGCTTCCGTCTCGCGGCTGCCGGTGCCGTTGCCGATGGCCACCGCCTCGGCGCGGTACTGGCGAACCAGTTCGACCAGCCGGCGCTGAGCCGCCTGTCGCGCCGCGTCCGACCCCGTGAAGTGCAGCACTTCGTGGTGCAGCAGCCGCCCCTGCGGGTCGAGGCAGACGGTCTTGCATCCCGTGCGGAAGCCGGGATCGATGGCGATGACCGCCTTGGTCCCCAGGGGCGGCGCCAGCAGAAGTTCCCGCAGGTTCTGCGCGAACACCCGGATCGCTTCGGTGTCGGCTCGTTCTTTGGCGGCGTGGCGCGTCTCGGTCTCCAGGGAAGGCGCCATCAGGCGTTGGTAGCCGTCGATGACCGCCTCCTGCACCTGCGCGGCGGCCGGTCCCCGCCCGGTGACGAACCGGCGCTGCAGCAGGGCGAGGGCCTTCTCTTCGGGCGGGCGCACGCTCACTTTCAGGATGCCTTCGCGCTCGCCCCGCCAGATCGCCAGCAGGCGATGGCTGGGCGCGCGGGCCAGCGGCTCCTGCCAGGCGAACCAGTCGCGGAACTTGGCGCCTTCCGCTTCTTTCCCCTTGATCACGGTCGAGCTGATGATGCCTTCGCGGGCGAACAGGTCGCGGAGGGCGGCGCGGGCGTCGGCGTCTTCGTTGACCCGCTCGGCGAGGATATCGCGAGCGCCCTGCAGGGCTTCCTCGACGCCCGGCACTCCCTTGTCGGGGTCGACGAAGGCGGCCGCGGCAGCCGCCGGGTCGGTCGTCGGGTCCTGGGCCCACAGCAGGGTGGCCAGCGGCTCGAGACCGCGTTCGCGGGCCAGGCTGGCCCGGGTGCGGCGCTTGGGCCGATAGGGCAGGTAGAGGTCTTCGAGCGCCGCCAGCGTGGGCGCGGCGGCCAGGGCGCGGGCCAGCTCGTCGGTGAGCAGGCCGCGCTCGGCCAGCGAGTCCCGGATGGCGGTGCGGCGGGCGTCGAGGGCGGCCAGTTGGGCGAGCCGGTCGCGGATGGTGGTGATGGCCACCTCGTCGAGCGAGCCGGTGCGCTCTTTGCGGTAGCGCGCGATGAAGGGCACCGTCGCTCCCTCGGCCAGCAGGGCGGCCACCGCCTGCACCTGGGCCGGGCCCAGCCGCAGCTCGGCCGCCACCGTGTTGACATGGCTTTCAGCTACTGGTTCGCTCATCCTCGCGTGTCCTTTCTGCCCGATGGCGCAAGGCTGGCGGTAATCGGCCGCTTTGCGCGCCTCGACGGCATTAGGCTTCTTGCGCTGGGGAAGAGGCCGCCTTTCCCCTTGGCGGCCCTTCTCTCGGATGGCCTGGGCCCCCAGGCCGCTGCCTCCCCGCGCGGGCGGGGGCCATGCCCTCGCGCTGACGTGGGGCGGGGTTCGGCGGCGGCCGCCTCGGGCGCCCCGGCCGATCGATCGCCGGTCAGCGCTGGTAGTGGATGATCTTGCCGTTGCGGAAGGCGATGATCTGGGCCAGGATGGCCACCGCGATCTCTTCGGGCGTCTGCCCGCCGAGGTTGATGCCGATCGGCGCGAACAGCGCGGCGAGGCGTTCGGGGTCGGCGCCTTCGGCCAGCAGGGTCTTCTTCATCTCTTCGACTTTGCGCGCCGAGCCGATCATCCCGACGTAGGGCGCCGGCGACGGCACCACCCGCCGCAGCACCTGCAGATCGTGCGAATGGCCGGGCGTGACGATGACGACCGAGGTGCGGGCGTCGAGGCCCACCGTATCGACGCTGGCTTCGTACGGCGCGCACACCACCTGGTCGACCTCGGGCAGGATCTTGGGATCGGCGAACTCGGGCCGCTGGTCGACCAGCGTGACCCGGAAGTGGGCGATCGACGCCAATTTGGCCAGCACGCGGCCGATATGGCCGCCGCCGAAGATGACCAGGCGCGGCCGGTCGACCAGCAGCTCGAGGTAGACCTTCATGGTGCCGCCGCAAACCGGCTCGGTGCCATCGATCGGGTTGTCCATGGCGAAGGTCAGCACCTTGCTGCCGCCGGTATGGAACAGCTCGACCGCCGCCTGCCGCACCCGCTCCTCGTTGACGCCGCCGCCCACCGTGCCCTCGGTGCTGCCATCGTGGTAGATCAGCATCTTCTGCCCGACCTTGCCCGGGCTGCTGCCATCGGTCTCGACGACTAGCGCCAGCACGAACGGATCGCCTTCGTTGAACGCCTCCTTCAACTCGCTGAAGAACTCGCTGCTCATGTCATCATCTCCCAAGTGAGGTGGTCGGCAGTGTAGCACATTCTTTTGCGATCAACGCAAGAAGGAGGCGTGCCTTGAAGAGTCGAAAGCCAGAAGCGCTCGATAGAATCGGGCCTCTCCCCAACCAAAGCCAGGCAGAATGCCTTTGATGATGGTCGCGTGATAAATCGCGCAACCGAATGATGTCACAGAAGGGAAAAATGCAAAAAAGCTGAGGTGTCCGTGGGTCCTACCCAAAGGAGATACCGAAGTCCTCGTTTGTCTTCGGATCATCGTGTGGACGACCGAATCGGTGAAAGTCTCTTGACTTCCGGGCGATGGTCGTTCAGAGTGGACAATGGCACGGAGACGAACGATGACGTGGCAAGCCGATCCTCTCGAAGAAGCTCTCAGCCTGCCCAACGGGGCGCGGTTCTACAGGTGTGCGCTCCAGATCAATTCGCATCACTATGCGTCGACCTACCGCGGGGTCGAGGGGCCGGAAGATGCCGAGGCCCATGCGCGCCAGATCGTAGCCAAGGCTGTCGACCTGGGCATCTCGGTGTTGGCGATCACCGACCACAACCACCTGGGTGGCATCGCGCCTTTCCGAAAAGCGGCAAAAGATCGGGCCATTCACGTGTTTCCCGGTTTTGAGCTGACGAGCCGCGAAGGGGTGCATGTGCTGTGCATGTATTCGCCAGCTATCGATGAAGATTGCCTCCAGCGCTATCTCGGGGAGTTCGGCATCCGTGATGCCTCTCCAAATGCGGAGGCGTCGACCAAGTATCTCGCAGAGATCCTCAGATGCGTGCGTGAACAAGGCGGAGTGACCATCGCGGCGCACGTCACGAACAAGGGCGGGTTGCTCGAAATGCTGCACGGACAGGCCAGGATCAACGCCTGGAAGGACGAGAACCTGCTGGCCATCCAGATTCCTGGCCGTGTCGAAGACCTGCCCAAGCACCATCGTGCTATCGTCGAAAACAAGAACGCCGATTACCGACGCGCGCGGGATGCGGGCAACGGGCTGGCGGTGGCGGTGGTGAACGCTCGTGATGTCGCCACCGCCAAGGATTTAGAAGACCCCTCTGCCACCTGCTGGATCAAGATGTCCGAGGTGAGTGTGGAAGCGCTTCGGCAAGCCTTCCTCGATGCCGGTTCCAGGATTCGGCTGAATGCCGACCCCCTGCCCGAGCCGCACACCGAGTTCGTCGCCATGGCCTGGGAAGGCGGATTCCTGGATGGCGCCGCCATCCACTTCAACGAGAACCTCAACGTGCTCATCGGCGGCCGAGGAACCGGGAAATCAACCATCATCGAAAGCCTGCGCTCTGTGCTTGGATTGGAGCCGCTCGGCGAAGAGGCGCGCCAGGCCCATGCCGGCATCGTTCAGAACGTCCTGCGGAACGGCACCAAGATCTCCCTGCTGGTTCGTTCGCCCCGGCCCAATGTCCAAGAATACCGCATCGAGCGGACCATCCCCCATCCCCCGGTCGTTCGCGATCGGAACGGGAATGTCCTGCCGCTCGCACCCTCCGACGTGGTGCCGCTGGTCGAGGTCTACGGCCAGCACGAGATCGCCGAGCTGACGAGGCGTCCCGACAAGCTGACCCAACTGCTCGAACGCTTTGTGGCACGTGATACCACTCTTGCCCAACGCAAATCCGAGGTCAGAAAGCAGCTCGAGCAGTCTCGAACGAAGATCCTGGCCGTGGCCGGCGAGCGTCGGCACATCGAAGAACGTTTGGCAGGCCTTCCGGCCCTCGAAGAAACCCTGAAGCGTTTCCAGGAAGCGGGCCTGGAAGACCGACTCAAAGACCAAAGCCTGTTGGTCCGGGAAGAACGGATTTTCGAGACGGCCGACGATCGCCTGGCGGCATACCGGCAGGTGCTTGACGATCTGCGCCAGGCGCTGCCGATCGATCGGGTCTTCGTTTCCGAGAAAGCCCTCGACGGCTTGCCGGGCAGGCCGATCCTGGCAGAGATCGAGACCGTGCTCGCCGATCTCGGCCACGACCTCGATGCCGTCGCCGAACGGTTTCAGGCCGCTCTGGAGAGAGCCGAGAAGAGATTGGCCGCGGTGAAGACCGTCTGGGAAGAGCGCCAGAAAGCAGGGCAGGCGGCATACGAGAAAATCCTTCGCGAGCTGCAGAAAGGAAGCCTCGATGGGGAAGAATTCATTCGTCTGCGGCGTCGGATCGAGGAGCTGCGCCCCCTGCGGGAACGCCATGATCTTCTCCGCCGCGCCCTGAAAGAGCACGAAGACCGTCGTCAGAGGCTTCTCGCCGAATGGGAAGAGGTGAAGGCCGAAGAGTTTCGGCAGCTCGAACGCGCGGCCGCCGAGGTCAATCGCCGGCTTGTCGGTCGGGTACGCGTTCGGGTGAACATGGCGGGAGATCGAGAGCCGCTCTGCCGATTCCTCAAAGACCGAGTCGGCGGCCGTCTGTCCGAAACGCTCGACATGCTCCGTCAGACCCCGAATCTCTCCTTGAAAGAATTCGTCGACGCTCTCCGCCTGGGGCGCGACCACCTTGTACAAAACGACAGATGGCCTGCGGGGCAGGCCGAGCGGCTGGCGCAGATGTCTGCCGAAGTGGTCATGGAACTCGAAGAACTGGAGTTGCCCCACACCACCCAGATCGAATTGAATCTGGCGGTGGAAGGGCAACCCGCGCAGTGGCAGACGCTGGACCGTCTATCGACCGGGCAGAAGGCGACCGCTGTTCTGCTCCTGTTGCTTCTCGAATCCGATGCCCCCCTCGTCGTGGACCAGCCCGAAGACGATCTGGACAATCGCTTCGTCACCGAAGGGGTCGTACCCAAGATGCGCGAGGAGAAACGGCGCCGCCAGTTCGTTTTCGCGACGCACAACGCGAACATCCCTGTGCTGGGGGACGCCGAGCTCATCGTCGGATTGAACCCTTCCCACGAGGCCGAACGGGAGGGTCCGGCTCGGTTGCGGCAGGAGCACATGGGCTCCATCGATGCCCGCGCGGTCAGAGAGCTGGTCGAAGAGGTGCTCGAAGGGGGACGGGCCGCCTTCGAGATGCGGCGGCTGAAGTATGGGTTCTGAAAGAAAAGAGCGCGATGACCAAAACCGAATTTTTTGAAATTCTGAAAAACGGGGAACATTCGGGGGTCGAGTTCAAACGGGATGATGTCGAGAATCACGAACTCGCCAAAGAACTCGTGGCCTTCCTGAATCTCGAAGGAGGAAGCGTCTTGCTCGGCATCGATGATGATGGGTCGGTGGTGGGGCTTTCACGAGCGAACCTCGAGGAATGGGTCGCGGAACTCTGTCGCGTGAAGATCGATCCCCCCATCGTGCCGCACTTGGAATGGGTGCGGGCCATCGAACCCGGCAAGGATGTGCTGGTCGTCCGCGTTCCGGCAGGGCCCAACAAGCCCTACGCCCGCGTTCATCACAACCGACGCACCTATTTCATCCGCGTGGGAAGGACGAGTCGCGAAGCCAGTCGCGATGAGCTGGAGCGGATGTTTCAGGCCTCCGGGCGTCTCCAGTATGGGTTGAAGCCGGTCCCCGGCGCCGCTCTGGACGACCTCGATCGCCGACGACTGCGCGAGTACTTCGTTCGCATCCTCGGCGGCAGCGCTCCCGACGATCAGGCGATCGAGGAGTGGGAAAGACTGCTCAGAAACATCGATCTGATGACGGTATCGGCTGGCCAGACGGTGCCGACCATCGATGGCATGTTGCTGTTCGGCAAAGCGCCTAAGCGATTCCTGCCGCAATCTGGCATACGCGCCGTCTGTTTCTCGGGAACCGCGCCGGACTACGCGATGCGCGCCGATGAACAGCTCGGTGGGCCTCTGGTCCCCTTGGGAAGCGCGAGCGAGGCTGTGCCCCTGGAGTCCGGTCTCGTCGAACAGGCCCTGGACTTCGTGAAGCGGAACACCGAGACGATCGCTCGCCTCGAAGGCGGCCAGAGAATCGTGCGGCCGGCCTATCCTCCTGAAGTTCTGCGCGAAGCCGTCGTCAACGCCCTGGTCCACCGCGACTACAGCATCGCGGGAACCGACATTCTGCTGGCCATCTATGCCGATCGTCTCGAGATCCAAAGCCCTGGAAGCCTGCCGAATACGGTCACCGTCGACGGGATGAAAGCGGGTCTGCGCTATGCTCGGAACCAGACCCTCGTCAACGTGATGCGTGACTATCGGTACGTCGAGGCGCTCGGCATGGGGGTCCGCTGCAAGATCATCCCCGGCATGCGCGCCCACAATGGAACCGAGCCCGAGCTGCTCGCCGAGGAGCATCGCTTCACCGTTCGGCTGTGGAAAGAGCCGAAGAGTCCTGGTGTTTGACAGAATCGCCCGGGTCGGCATCCGCCAGCGGGTTGGCTCCTGATCAGGATTGACGGGCCGGATTCAGGGCCTGGCGGCCGGCGCCGGTCGGCAGACGGGGCCCCGACCGGGGCGATCAGGGAAGGCGGATCAGGGACAGGCTGTCGGAGGCCAGGGCGGCGACCTCGGGGGAGGGGTCGGTCAGGGCCGCTTCCAGCAGGGGGATGGCGGGGGCGGCGCGGGTGCCGAGGCGGCCGGCCATGGCCAGGGCGGCCAGGCGGGCCGGGCCGGTGGCGCTATGGAGCACCTCCAGCAGGCGCGGCAGCGGGTCGGCGGTGGCCATGGCGAGCAGATCGAGCGGGTCCCAGGGGCGGGGGGCGTCGGAGAGAGCGAGCGGGACCGCCCACGACGCCAGGCGGCCCGGGTCGTGCAGCAGCACTTCGACCGTGGCGGTGCCGCTGCGGGCGAGCAGGGCCCCCAGCCGATCGGCGAACCAGCCGCGGTCCGGCTCGGGGAGCGGCAGGCGGGGCAGCTCGAGCAGCCGGTCGAGGGCGACCTGCGCCTGCTCGGCGTTCAGGCGCAGGTCATGGCGCCGGCTCAGGGCCAGGGCCCGCCGCAGGGCATCGACGTCCGAGCGGGCCAGGCAGGTCGCGAACATCGCGGCCGGCGGCTGGCGGTCCAGCCGATCGAGGCCCAGCAGGGCCATCCAGACCGCCAGCACCACCACCCATTGTCGACGCGGGCTCATGCGGGCGGCCTCCTCATTCGAACACCTTGCGCGAGAGAACGGCGCCCTGATCGTCGAAATGGACCTCCTCGACCGAGCCGAACAGCACGCCGGGAATCTGACAGGCCAGGCGGCCGAACCAGCCGGTCGGCCCCGGGCCGAGCTGCGCCCCCGGCGCTTTCTCCTGGGCCAGGGCCCACGTTTCCGAGGCCGACAGGCCGTCGGGGATGGTCGTCCATTCGACCACGCTGCCCAGCGATGTGCCGTTGCCCTCGCGCTTCAGAATCATGGCCAGTCGCGCTGGAGCGGGGGCCAGGGCCCGATACCGCTGCCAGGTCGCCCAGTTGGCCAGGCCGGCCTGCCACCAGACCTCGCCGTCGATGCGGGCGCTGCCCTCGATGGCCTGGCGAGAGGGTTCCGACCAGTCGCGAGCCAGCATGGTCGGCAGATCGGCCTGCAGGGTGAGGCCGGCCAGGGCCAGGACCAGCAGGCAGCGGGTCCAGAGGGTCGAGGTATCGGGCCCCGTCTTGCCAGCAGTGGCTGTGGCCGTGGCTTCGGTGCCGCCCAGGAAGTCCCCCAGCGATGTTCCGCTCGAGCCCAGCAGGAACTGGTTGATGACCCCGAGCGCGGCGATGAGCGCGCCGGCCTGGGCGGTGGCGATCCACCCGGGATCGACCTGCAAGGCCCCAGTGGCCGGCGGGCCGAAGGTGGGGTCGATCCAGAGCCGGTAGGGATGCCAGCCGTAGAGCCACCCGAAGGGCAGCAGCCAGGGCAGATGGCGACGCAGGGACACGAACGGCGGCAACGCCCCGCGGGTGGGCAGCAGGACATGGCCGAACAACCGGCGCAGATGCCACAGGCCCGGGAGCGAGTCTTTCAAGAGAAACGCCGTCAGGAAGGACAGCCAGAAGGGCCAGGCGGTGCCTCCCGCCCACGTTGAATACCCGGGCGGTGGGCCCAGCAGGAGGGTGACGCCCCCGTCGATCAGGCGGGCCAGCAGGAAGGCGGCGGTGAGCTGGGTGCCGAACGTCCAGAGCCGCCAGATCGGCGGGACGGGCAGGGGCAAGGGGAGATCAGGGGCGGCCTCAGGCGCCGGAACTCCTGGGGGAGGCGACGGCGCCCCGAGGCCAGGGGTAGAAACCCCGAGGGCAGCTGCAGGAGCCCCGGGGCCAGAAGCGGAAGCCTCTTCCGACGAGGTCGCAGGGGCACCATTCACCGCCATGGGCATTCGTGCATTCGTCCTCCGTGCCGCCGATCATGGTCAGGATACCGCCGGCCCGGGGCCGGAGGCAAGCAGACCAGACGTCCGTCGATTCCCGTCGATTCCCGTCAAGGTTCGGCCGCCGTCTGCCGATGGATTGCAAAGACAACCCATCTCGCGGAGGCACTATGAATCCTCTTCCCCTTGCCCGGCCGGCGTCCGGACGATCGACCGCTCACCGGGTCGGACAGATCGAGACCTGCCATGGGCCGGTTCCCAAGATCTTCGACGAGTTCTGGACCGCCAAGCAGCGGCAGATGCACTCGCTCCACTACGCGCTGTCCTACCGGGCGTCGTTCAAGCCCGAACTGCCCGATTTCTTCATCCGGCAGTTCTCGCGGCCCGGCGACGTGATCGGCGATCCTTTCGGCGGGCGAGGCACGACCGTGCTGCAGGCGGTCCTGCTCGGCCGGCAGGGCTGCAGCAACGACATCAACCCGCTGTCGGAGCGGATCACCTATCCGAAATTGCATCCCGTGTCCATCGAAGATTTCGAGGCCCGTGTGGCCACTCTGCCTCTCGATCTGCCGCGCGACCTCTCCAAAGAAGAGGATATGAGCATGTTCTACCATCCCGACACCTATCGGGAGATCCTCAACCTCCGCGATTACCTCAAGACCCATCGCGACGACATCGACCGGTTCATCGAGATGATCGCCATTTCGCGCCTGCACGGCCATTCGCCAGGGTTCTTCTCGGCCTACTCCTTCCCGCAGATTTCGATTCCGAAAGCCAACCAGATCAAGATCAACCAGACGCGGGGCGTGGAACCCGACTATCGGGAGGTCAAATCGCGGCTGGTGAAGAAGGCTCGCTCGGCGCTCAAGGACGGCCGGCTCGAAGAGATCGTAGCGGGCGGGCGCAAGGTGCGCCTCACGGTCGGCGATGCGCGCGACCTGCGCGAATGGCCCACGGAAAGCGTCCATCTGGTGGTCACCTCGCCGCCCTTCCTCAACCAGGTCGATTATGTCCTCGATACCTGGATCGAAACCTGGTTCTGCGGCATCGATGCCAAGAAGATCGAAGACCAGGTGGTACAGACCCCCGATCTCGACGAATGGATGCAATTCATCTCCGACACGCTCGCCGAGCTGCATCGAGTGCTGGTGCCGGGCGGTCTGATCGCCATGGAGGTGGGCGAGATCCGCTACCAGGGCGAGCTGCTCAACCTCGATGAAACCGTCGTGTCGCTCACCACGTCACGACGCTTCAACCTCGGTCAGTACCGCGTCCGGGAAGTCTACGTGCAGACCCAGGAATTCACCAAGCTGGCCAACTGCTTCCGGGTGAAGAACAACGTTCTCGGGACCAACACCAACCGCATCGTCCTGATGGAAAAAATCTAGGAGGCGACCCATGCGCATCACCCCCCTCGACATCTATCAGCGGGAGTTCTCGCGGAAGAAGCTCGGCGGCCTCGATGAGAACGAGGTCTACGACTTCCTCAAGAAGGTCGGACGGGAGTACGAGGCGGTGTACGCCGAGTGCAAGAACCTCAAGGAGCAGAATCAACGTCTGACCAACCAGATGAAGGACTACCTGGAACTGGAAAAGACGCTGAAACAGACCCTGATCTCGGCCCAGAAGGCCTCCGCCGATACCAAGAGCAACGCCGAGAAGGAAGCGGAACTGATCATCAAGGAAGCCGAGATCCAGGCCGAACGGATCATGGACGAGGCGCGCTCGGAAGCCGAGATCATCGGCAAGGAGATCCGCGAGCTGAAGCGGCAGAAGCGCATGTTGAAGGTCGAGCTGCGCACCGTCCTCGAATCGTACCTGTCGATGCTCAACGAGGAGCCGCCCACGCTGGCCGCCCGCACTGCCGCAATGGCGGCGCCGGCCACGACGCCAGCGGCCAGCGCCATGAACAATGCGCCGGTCACGCCGGGCGCGCCCGTCGCTCCCGCCATCCCCGGTACCAACTGAGTCGTCGGGCCCAGCCATGGCGCTGCGCTGCCTGCAGCCGCACGCCCGCGGGGTGAGGCTGGCCGTCCAGGCCGTCCCGCGGGCGTCGCGTACCAGCAATTATCGGTGAATATCGCGAACCCAGTTTGGTAGCCATTTTCCCCTGTTTTGGGGGAACTTTGTTTTCCTATTTTTTGGGGGGGGCCAAAAAAATTGTAAGGGGGGGGCTTGTACCTAGG
>QOQW01000049.1 GCA_003327425.1 Candidatus Ozemibacter sibiricus | reverse complement strand
CGTTGCCCTCGACCATCCTGAGGGAAGCCCATTTGGCCACGAGTTTCGAGAAGCTCTGGGACCTGAGCCGGCAGCGACTCATGTTCCTTGCAAAGGTTATCTGTACCCATGCTAGAGTGTCGGCCCGGAAGGCTGAAAAGCCAACAAGCTGACCAGCCGTTGCCCTGGCCGGTTGGTCGCGGCGGCCATTACCGCTCGCGGGATCGCTCGCTGGCGATTTCATGGGCCGGGAACAGGGCCGCCGGGTCTTCGACGATCCGGTAGGCGTAGCCTTGCTCGCACAGGAACATCTGGCGGTGCAGGGCATACTCCTGTTCGACGGTATCGGCGCTGACCAGCGTATAGAAATGCGCCTGGTTGCGGCCGGGCTTGGGGCGCAAAATGCGGCCGAGCCGCTGGGCCTCCTCCTGGCGCGAGCCGAAGGTGCCGGCCACCTGGATGGCCACCGACGCCTCCGGGAAATCGAGGGCGAAATTGGCCACCTTCGAGACGACCACGACGCGGGTGCGCCCGGCCCGGAAGTCGGCGAAGATCCGTTCGCGCTTGGCTTGGGTGGTCGTTCCCGTGACCAGCGGGGCGCCCAGCTCGCCGGCCAGTGCCTGCAATTGATCGAGGAAGACGCCGATGACCAGCGCCGGCTCGTCGGCATGCCGCTCGAGCAGCGCCTTCACCAGCGGCCGCTTGTCGGGATTTTCCGAGGCGAGGCGGAATTTCTCCTTGGGCGAGGCCACGGCATACGGCATGCGCAGGCGCTCGGGCAAAGGCAGCCGCACTTCGGTGCACTCGGCCTTGGCGATCCAGCCCTGCGCTTCGAGGGTCTTCCACGGCACATCGGCCTTCTTGGGGCCGATCAGGGCGAAGACGTCGCCTTCGCGGCCATCCTCGCGCACCAGCGTGGCGGTCAGACCGAGCCGCCGCCTCGCCTGCAGCGCCGCCGTCACCTGGAAGACCGGCGCGGGCAGCACATGCACCTCGTCGTAGATGATCAGGCCCCAGTCCTGGCGGTCGAAGAGCTGGAAGTGGGGGTAATCGCCGTCTTTGCTGGCGCGGTGGGTGATGACCTGGTAGGTGGCGAGGGTGACGGGCGCGATGTCTTTCCGCTCGCCGCTATATTCGGCGATCAGATCTTCGCCGAGCGAGGTCTTGTCGAGCAGCTCGTCGCGCCATTGCCGGATGGCGCTGACGCTGGTCGTCAAAACCAGCGTCGAGGTCTGCAGCTGCGCCATGCAGGCCATGCCCACCATCGTCTTGCCGGCGCCGCAGGGCAACACCACCACGCCGCTGCCGCCGCGCTCGCTGCCGCCGGCATGGAACGCCTCGGCGGCGGCGAGCTGGTACGGGCGCAGGGCGAACGGGCCGCCGCTGCGCCGTTCGGCCCGCAGCTTGATCGGCAGCGGGCTGCCCGCCACGTAGCCGGCCCGATCGTCGACGGGGAAGCCCACGCCGACCAGGGCCTGCTTCAGCCGTCCGCGCTGCAGGGGCGAGAGCAGGAACCGGGTCGGCCCCACCCGTTCGCGGAAGAAGTGACGCACGTCGGGGTGGCGGGCCATCTCCTCGGCCAGCGCGGGGTCGGAGGCTTCCAGCAGCAGGCTGCCTTCGTCATGGCGGGTCAGCACCAGCCGCCCGTAGCGGCTGGCGAAGTCGCGCACGCCGATCAGCACCGAGGCCGGCGGCGGGAAGCGGGCGAACGCCTCGAGGTCGGCGGTGATGCCGGCCGCCGTGGCTCCGGCGGCGCAGGCGTTCCAGACCGACAACGGGGTGATGCGGTAGGTATGCACGTGCTCGGGGGCCTTGATCAGCTCGGCGAAACGGCTGAGCCGGTCGCGGGCCTCCGCGAAGCGCGGATGGTCGACCTCGGCCAGCACGGTGAAGTCGCTCTGCACGATCAGCGGCATGTCGCGGGTCTGGGTCATACGGTGGTGGTGGGAAGCCTCCGTTCGGGCAAGGATGTGGCGCTTATGGGTGCCGGCCTGGCGAGATCGAACAGCCACGCGGGCCGCCCCGATCGCCGCCGACCACCACGGCCGCCGTCGGCCTGGGCGCCTGTAGTGGACAACGCCGCCCGGGCGCCCGCCTCAGCGGCCAGCGCACGATCGGCCGGTCGCCCCGCTCAGGTCGGCGAGACGAGAAGCTGGCGCAGGTAGGCGCCGTACTCGCTCTTGGCCAGTTGGTCGGCGAGGCGACCGAGCTGCGCGGCATCGATGTAGCCCATGCGGAAGGCCACCTCCTCGGGGGCGCCGACTTTCAGGCCTTGCCGTTCTTCGATCGTCTGGATGTAGGCGGCCGCTTGCAGCAGCGAGGTGTGGGTGCCGGTGTCGAGCCAGGCGATGCCGCGAGGCAGGCGTGTCACTTGCAGCGTGCCTTCGTCGAGGTAGGTGCGGTTGAGATCGGTGATCTCGAGCTCGCCGCGGGCCGACGGCCGCAGGCGCGCTGCGCGCTCGGCCACGGTGTGATCGTAGAAATACAGGCCTGGCACGGCGAAATGCGATTTGGGCTGCTTGGGCTTTTCTTCCAGGCTGATGGCGCGTCCGGCCGCATCGAACTCGACCACGCCATAGCGCTCGGGGTCGCGCACCGGGTAGCCGAAGATGCGGGCGCCGTGGCGCAGCTTGGCGGCTTCTCGCAGCAGACCGGTCAGGCTGGCGCCGTGGAAGAGGTTGTCGCCAAGAATCAAGCAGGACGGCCGTCCGGCGATGAACTCGCGGCCGATGAGGAACGCCTGCGCCAGCCCCTCGGGGCGGGGTTGAACCTGGTACGACAGCGCAATGCCCCATTGGCTGCCGTCGCCGAGCAGGTCGCGAAACCGCGGCGTGTCGTGCGGCGTCGAAATGACCAGAATCTCTCTGATGCCCGCGAGCATCAAGGTCGTCAAGGGGTAGTAGATCATCGGCTTGTCATAGACCGGGAGGAGTTGCTTGCTGGCGACCAACGTCAGCGGGTGCAACCGCGTGCCAGCGCCGCCGGCCAAAATGATGCCACGCATGGCGGTGGATGAGGTCGTCGGGGGCGATGAGGGGGCGGGGGTGGTGGGCGCGGTCATTTCGACAGTTCCTCCTCGCGGCGGGTGTAGTTTTTCGCCATCCAGGCGCGGTATTCCCCTGAACGCACCCGTTCGACCCAGGTCGGATGCTCGAGGTACCATCGAACGGTCATGGTCAGTCCCTCGGTCAGATCGGTCACGGTCGGTCGCCAGCCGAGTTCGCGGGCGATTTTCGAGGCATCGATGGCGTAGCGCCGATCATGCCCGGGGCGGTCTTTCACGTAGGTGATCAGGCTTTCGTATTGCGCGGGGAACTTGCCGGTCAGCCGCGCCGTCACCTGGCACAGGGTCTTGACCAGGGCGATGTTGGTCGATTCGTTGTTCCCGCCGATGTTGTAGGTCTCTCCGATGCGGCCTCGGGTCAGAATCTGCCAGATGGCCTCGCAATGGTCGTCGACGAACAGCCAGTCGCGCACATTCAGGCCGTCGCCATAGACGGGCAACGGCTTTCCTTCGAGCATGTTCAAGAGCATGACCGGAATGACCTTTTCGGGGAATTGGTAGGGGCCATAGTTGTTGGAACAGTTCGAGATCGTGATGGGCAGGCCGTACGTATGGTAGTAGGCGCGCACCAGGTGGTCAGAGGCTGCTTTCGAGGCCGAATACGGGCTGCGCGGGTCATACGGGGTGGTTTCGGTGAACGCCCCGGTCAGCCCCAGCGAACCGTAGACTTCGTCCGTGCTCACGTGGTGGAAGCGCGGCGCCGGTCGCCCTTTGCGCTGGCGGGCCGCTTCGAGCAGAACGAAGGTGCCTTCGATGTTGGTGCGCACGAACTCGCGCGGGCCCAGAATGGACCGATCGACATGGCTCTCGGCTGCGAAGTGGACGATGGTGTCGACCGCATAGCGCTCGAGTGTCTCGGCCATGGCCGGGGCGTCGCAGATATCGGCTTGAACGAAGACGTAGCGGCCGTTGCCGTACGTTTCCTGGATGTCGGTGAGGTTCTCGAGATTGCCGGAGTAGGTCAGCTTGTCGACATTGATGATGCGACCGGTGAACTCTGGTTTGCGAAACAGGTGCCGAATGAAATTGGTGCCGATGAACCCGCACCCACCCGTCACCATGACGTTGTTCAACTCGTGGCGGTGTTTCATGCTATCCATCCTTTAGCTGCTTGAAGTGAGGTGATAATTCTACCACATTCGTGGGGAAGCTTTGCCGAGAATGTTGCCCGGGTCGCCGAAACGGGGGAAGAGCCCAAAGTTAGGAAGAGGGGGGATCTGGTAAGACTTCTTTACTCCTTGGTGTATGGCAAAAACATAGATTGCCAACGCGGAAATAGTTCTTGCGTATTTTCCCCCGTGATGGTATGCTCCCACGCATGAAATTCAAGGAAGCGGCTTGCCAAGCGATGTGTTGGCGGGATGTCCCGTTTGGCCTTGTTCCCTGGCGAGTTCCTGTTTGGCAGGCGCCCATCTGGCGATCTGACCTTTGGATCACGCCTGCTTGGCAGGTGACCGTTGCTGACATTGAAGAGGAGGAATCTCCCCATGAAAGAAGACACCCTTCGTATCGCCATTCTTCGCAGCCAGACCCTGAAGGAGGTTCTGGAGCGGGATATTCAGGCCCTGGTGAATCTCAAACCGACCAACCTGATCGGGGAGAAGGAAATGACCAGCCTGATCCAGATGGCAAAAGAAGAAAAGGCCGGAGTCGAAATAAAGACGATCAATGAGAAATGGAAGACGTGGGCCGATTCCTATGCGCGGGTGCTGAACAAGTTCTCCATGCTGCAAGACAAATACGGCGATCGCGAGATTCAAGAGTTGTTCGAGGCGGTCGAGGGAAACTCCTCCGGGAAGGGTGCCTGATCCGGCAGCCTTCCAGTTTGCCGGTCCACCTGCGGGCCACGCGTTATCTCTTGGGTGTCGAGCCGCTCCGGGAAATCCATGGCTTCATGGACGCCGCGGCGGCTCGCTACGGGGCAGGCCACCGGCTGATCAGACACGATTGGGCGACTGTCAAGTTCATGGTCGACTACTATAGCTCGTTCGATCCCGCTCTCAGCCGCCAAGTTGAGCGCGAAACGGTGTTGCACATCGCCATCGACAAGGGGCTGGTGACGCTTCGCGACATTGCTCTGATGAGCGACCTCGTTCGGGACATTGAGCGCCGCGGCGGCCGGCGTTCGATGTTGAAAAAGTAGTCGTGGCGACATTTGCCCTGTTATCCTTTTCTGGAGTGGTCTTGCTGCGGTTTTAGATATAAGGAATGCTGGGGATGAGTTTTTCGGCCTTTATTTTGTCATATTGTTTAAATCTTGTTTTTATCATTTTCGCTCGAAGAAGCAACCTTTTCTTGGATGATCGAGTAAAGCCGCAAAAAATTCATGATGGTGCCGTGCCTCGGATTGGGGGTGTGGGTATTTTTCTTGCTTCTCTTGTCATTGCATCGAATCCTTTGGGAAAAAAAGTTATCTTAGCTGCATTCCCTGCCTTTTTCGTTGGCTTTTTGGAAGATTTGATGGGTGATATTTCGCCCAAAATCAGGTTGATGGTAATTATGTTTTCGGCTGCTCTTGGTGTTCACTTGTTGGGTGTTGCCGTGAACGACCTTGAATTTTTTTCTGTTCCCATTTTTTTATCTGTTCCGCTTACTCTTCTCCTTGTAACCGGTGTAACGAATGCGGTAAATATAATTGATGGCCTAAACGGTCTGGCCTCTGGCTTTTGTTTAATCGCTTTAGCATCTTTCGGGGTTGTGGCCTACTCATTGGGGGATAATGATTTAATGTTCATTTTCCCGAGATTGGCCCTGGCCGTGATGGGATTCTTCGTATTGAATTTTCCGAAAGGCCAGATTTTTCTAGGAGACAGTGGTGCGTATTTCCTAGGTTTTGTCACGGTTCTTTTGGGCCTTTTATTGATTGATCGGAATGCAGGCGTATCAAAATTTTTTCCTCTTTTGATTATGTTTTATCCGATTTGGGAGGTGTTATTTTCCATTTATCGCCGTCGAATAATTAAGCAAGCACATGCGACTTCTGCGGACAAACTTCACCTTCATACGTTGCTCTATAAGAGGACCAGCTTGGGAAATCCAGGCGCCTCTTTGGTCTTGCTTTTTTTTGTCGGCGTTATTTCCGTTTTTTCAGTAGCTTTGGCGGATCGTTCAATTCCGCAAATAATTGGCATCGTTCTATTTGTGATTGCCTATCGAGTCGGCTATCAAATTTTGGTATCTTTTAAAATAAAAACAAAAACTGAAAAAATCATCCCAATAAATCTTTCTGGGCGGCAATAAATCTTTCTGGGCGGCGCATCGTGCTTTGAGTTTGTGGCATCCTTTTCGGTAGTGGCATTTGGATTTTGATAAAGCATGAAACCAAGTGGTAAAAATATTTTCAGCCGTTCCAAACATCTTCTAGCGTGAGCAACAAGGTCAACTAATTTAGGTCTGGGGCTGTACAAGTGGGCCTGAAGATGCTTTACTGGAGGGGTGAAGAACCCTATGGAGGGAACCACCCCATGTCTCATGCCTCCAACGAACCTCGGAAAGTCATCTTTACTGCCCCCCAGCAGGAATGTCCCTTTTGCCGTGCTTCTTTGCATATCAGTCAGCATCGTC
>QOQW01000028.1 GCA_003327425.1 Candidatus Ozemibacter sibiricus | reverse complement strand
GAGAGACATGGCATAGGGTGCTTCACCACTTCGACGCAGATCATCAGCGGATTCTGGACCTTATGGGGATACCAACAGCGTACGCAGAAAATTCAATCTTGTGTACGACATAACTCGGGAAAGTGCGTTCGAAGGCGACAGTTGGCGACAATGATCGTTGCAGAAAAGAATCGGCTTGGTCCACCAAGGGACGGTTGGCGCCAGCAATCATACGCCGGTCAAGCGGCAAGCTGAGCCGCTCGGCGTCACCCCAGCTGGGGAATGCTGCGTTTTCGGCAGTCCTGGCGGATCTCGTCGAGATGCCGGGTGAGGTCCTCCAGCAGGGCTTCCACCTCGAGGGCGGACACCGGGGCCCAGCGACTGCCATAGATCGGCTGCAGCAGTCCCTTCAAGGCGGCATCGTCGGGCAGGGCCGCCCGCAAGGCGGCGGGAGCCCCCTCATCAGGCAGACAGGCCCCGATGCTGATGGCCGTCCGGAAGTTGGGATTCGCCACGTAGTCCTTCACCAGCAACGGGAACGCCCGCGGCGATCCGAACTGTCCGAATAGCCAGATGAATTCAGACGGCAGAGGCTGCCCGGTGTCGAACCGGCGAACCAGGAATTCGACCATCGGCTCACCCCGAGCCAAGATTTCCGCTTCATAGGGATTGGGGATGTCGTAGCCCCCCGGGGTCCAGTTCTGGAAAGCGGCGAGGAGATCTTCGTTCGTCAAGGCCCGCAGTTCCTCGGGAGTCGGACGGGCGGCCGCGCAGAGGGCAGCCGACACCCCGCAGAGAAGCAGCACCAGAGCCCAGACAGTCGACCGCCCCTCAGACCTGCTCACCAATGGGAGAACCATGCGGAACCGATGCATGACACCCTCCTGTGGAAGAAGATTCTCGTCGCCGGCCTCGCGGCGACGGGCATCACGGAGCGAGGCTCCAATGCTTCGTTTTGGGGTTGTAGACGATCCGGCCGGGCTTCGTGGTCTGGCCACCCCGCAGCACCTTCTGGAACTCGATGAGATGCTCGCCTTTCCAGCGCGGGTCGGACGGCCCCCAATCGGACGGGGAGACCGACCATTCGAGGGTCACCTTGCCCTTGGCAACCCGATAGATCTTGAGGCCATTGGGCACGAACCCGGCTTCGAGATCGAGGCAGGCGGTGACGAACCGCTCGCCGGACGGCGAGAACACGGGGTTCTCATCGATGGTCACGCGCGCCCCGGTCTGTTCGTCGACCAGCAGGTAGTTGGCGAACTCCCAGCCGACGCGATACAACAGGAAGAACCCGGTCTCGCGGAGGTAGCCGCGGAAGTAGTACAATTCGGCGTTTTCTTCGGCACTGGCATCGTCGGTGAAGGTCAAGCTCCGGCCGTTTTTCAGCTTGATCTGGAGCGATTTGCCCTGACGGGTCACGGTCGGCGCACAGGCTTTCAGATACGCGGTCTCTTCCTCGACCAGCTGCTCGTCTTTCGGACCGAGGCCGGCCGGGCCATCGACCGGCACCACGACAGGCGCGGCCGGCCGGGCGCGGGCCCCGCCCCCACCGACTGGGGCGGCGGAGGAGGCTTGGGGGAGAGCGGTGGCTGCGGCGATCGGCGGCGCCGACGGCGAGGCGGTCTTGCCCGCCGCCCCAGCGGGACGGACGAACCCGCCGAAGACCCACCCGGTGTCCTGGTGCCATCGCACCTTGTACCAACGGTCGGTTTTCCCTTCGATGGTTTCGGCAGGACCATGCCGATCGAGGATCTCGACCGTTTCGCCATGGGGAATGCGGGTCAGCGACCGGGCGGTGCGCGTCGGGCGAGCTCGCAGGAACAGGCCGCTGGGCGCCTCGATCACGCCGCGGGCCGGCGCCGGCGCGGGCGCGGGCGCCGGGGTGCGGCGGGCCGGACGCGGCGCGGCGGCCACGGCGCCGGCGTTGGCGAGATCGATGGTTCCCACGGCCAGCCCCAGGAACAACCACCAACCACAGAAGCGTGATGCGGCCATGACGGACTCCTTTCCGGTTCCACAATGCCCGAAAATCGGCCGTTTGGCAATGCCCGCCCGCCGGCCCTGAACCCATCGTCTCGGCCAGCGGCAGGCGACGCCTGCGGCAAACGGGCCGGGATCGCCACGTCAGCCCGGAGGGACTGGCGCCAACCGACGCCCTTGGGGTAGGGTAGAGGTGATCGACCGATGCAAGACCTTGAGCGCCTGCTTCTCGAGTGGTTCGACCGGGAAGGGCGGCGGCTCCCCTGGCGGGAGACCCGCGATCCCTACGCCATCCTGGTCAGCGAGATCATGTTGCAGCAGACCCAGGTGAGCCGGGTGGTGCCGTATTTCCGGGCCTGGCTGGAGCGCTTCCCCGACTGGGCGGCCCTGGCCGCCGCCCCCACCGCCGAGGTGCTGCGAGCCTGGTCCGGCCTGGGCTACAACCGTCGGGCTCTGATGCTGCAGGAAGCGGCCCGCACGGTGGTGCGCCAGGGGGTGCCGACCACCGAGGACGGGTGGCGGGCCCTGAAAGGTCTCGGCCCCTACACCGCCGCCGCCGTCACCCTCTTTTTGACCGGCCAGCCCACCGTTCCCATCGACACCAATCTGCGCCGGGTGGGCGGACGCCTGGGGCTGGGGAAGCCGTTCCCCGACCCGGCCGACGATCCGGCCATCCGCCGCTGCCTCGCCCCATGGCTGCAGGCGACGCGCCGGCCGGCCGACCTGGTGCAGGCCTTGTTCGATCTGGCCAGCCGGCTCTGCACCAAGGCCCCGCGCTGCTCGGAATGCCCGGCGCAGGCGGCCTGCCGAGCCGCTCCCCTCTTCCGTGAGGGGCGGGTGGCCATCCCGCGCCGGTCGGTGCGGCGGGCCAACGAACGCCATCATGCCGACAAGCCCCACCCCGATCGCATCTACCGCGGCCGGATCCTGCGCCTGGTCACCACCGAAGGGGCCGTGCCGGTCGCCGGCCTCGGCCCCCGCATCGACCCCGGGTTCCAGCCCGACCGCGACACCGCCTGGCTCGAGGCCATGCTCGCACGCCTCATCGCCGACGGCCTGCTCCGGCGCACCCGCGGCCAGCTGCGATTGCCCGCCACCCCCGCGCGCCCCGCCCTCCGCGATCGCGCCCCGCGCCCAGCCAGTCTTGAGCTGCCAAGGGGCGCCTTTCGCAAACCCCACGACCAACCAGACGGTTTTGGCAGGCTGAACATGGGTGCGTCGCGGCAACGCTGCCAACGGCGGCTCTTGCGACCTTGCAGATGGCGTTCGGTCAGGCGCCGCGGCGCGGTCGGCGGCGGCTCCGGGTCCAGGGGCCGACCACCCTGGCGGCATCCTCGGTACCAAAGATCCCCGCCCGCTCTGGCAGCCCTTCTTGAAGGTGCGTCTCGTCAGCCTTTGAACCTACCGCCCGAACGTGCTACCCTGCGGCGGAAGAGATCGCGAAAGGGCTTGCCTGCCCCCGACAGGAGTCGAGAGTGCTGGAATTCCTCAAAGACCTGATGTTCCCCATCACCATGGATCACCCGTTCTTCGGGCAGATCCGCTATCTGCGCAGCGTCGAATGGTGGGAGACGGAGCGGCACGAGGAAGGGTTCAGCGGGGCGCTGTCGCTGGTCATCGAAGCCGGCCCGGAGGGCCCGACCGAAGAGCAGGTGCGATTCTACCAGGAGGTGCTGGCCTGGTACCGCCGGGGCCACCCCGAGCTGCAACCGATTTTGCGCGACCTGTGGAGCAACTGGTCGGAGGAGGGCGGCGAGGAACCGCCCGCCGACCTGCGTTCCCACCACCACCTCGCCGGGCTGACCATTCCCCGGCAGCCGTTTCCCATCGAAGAAGCCGAGTGGAGCATCTCGGTGCAACCCACCTACGACGACCACCAGTTCACCTTCCAGATGAAGGGCTGGAGTTCGTGGGGCCACACGGTGGACGGGTGAGCCCGCATGGCGACCGCGCCGCGCTGGACCATCCTGCACGAAGAGCCCGACTGGCTGGCCATCGACAAGCCAGCCGGCCTGCTGAGCACGCCTGACCGGTTCGATCGCGACAAGGCCAACCTGCATGATCTGCTGACCGCCCGCTACGGCAAGGTCCATCCCATCCATCGGCTCGATCGCGAGACGAGCGGGGTGATCCTGTTCGCCCGCACGCCGGAAGCCAACCGCCAGTTGAGCCGCCAGTTCGAGGAACACACCGTCGAGAAGACCTATCTGGCGCTGACCCGCGGCGTGCCGACCGCCGCGACCGGGGAGATCGACGCGCCGCTCGCCGAGTGCGTACGACGCCCCGGCCTGATGCGGATCGACCTGCGCCACGGCCAGCCCGCGCGCACCCGCTGGCGAGTGCTCGAATGGCTGGGGCCCTTCACCCTGTTCGAGGTCCAGCCTCTGACCGGCCGCCAGCATCAGATCCGGGTCCACCTGAGCGGGATGGGCCTGCCCCTGGCGGTCGACCCCGAGTACGGCGGCAACACCGCCCTCTTCCTGTCGGAATTCAAGCCCGGCTACAAACGCGCGACGGGCGGCGGCGAGCGCCCTCTGATCGCCCGGCTGACCCTGCACGCCGCCCGGCTCCGCTTCCGGCATCCCGGCACCCAGGAGCCGATCGAGGTGACCGCCCCCTTGCCCCACGATTTCGAGGTGGCCCTCAAGCAGATTCGCCGCTGGGTGGGGTCGGCCGTTCCCACAGCCCGGTAATTCCTCTCCCAAGGTTCCTGCCCGTGGTCCCCGCCGGGGAAGCACGCGATCCTGTCATGGATCGAACTGCTGCCGTGATCATCCGGGGTTCGCCCCCCTCGTGGCTCCTGAAGCGGGGTGGTTTCCCACCCTGCGTTCGCCCGGCTTTTTGCGCTGCACAATTTTGTGCTTGACTCCCGACCGGGAGGGGCCTATGCTGACGGCAGACCATTTTCCGGAGGATTGGAATGGAACTGGACAGCGCCCCTGGCAAGATGATCCTGATCTTGAACTGCGGCAGTTCATCGATCAAGTATGATGTGATCCGGATGCCCCATCGGCAGAGTCTGGGCAAAGGCCTGGTCGAGCGGATCGGCGAGAAGACCGGCAAGCTGACGCAGACGTCCGAACGAGGGCGCTACCAGATCGAAACGGTCATTCCCACCCACAAGGAAGGGATGAACCTGGTCACGCGCGCGCTGACCAATCCTGACAGCGGCATTCTGCGTTCCCTCGACGAGATCGTCGGCATCGGACACCGCGTGGTGCATGGCGGCGACAAGTACGCGCAATCGGTGATCATCGACGATGACGTCATCGCCGCCATCGAGAAGTTCTCCGAGCTGGCCCCCCTGCACAACCCTCCGAACCTGACCGGCATCCGCGCCGCCACCGAGCTGTTCCCCGGGGTCAAGCAGGTCGCCGTGTTCGACACCGCCTTCCACCAGACCATGCCGCCGGCCGCCTACTTGTACGCCTTGCCGCGCGAGTTCTACGAGAAGTACAAGATCCGGCGCTACGGGTTCCACGGGACCAGTCACCGCTACGTCAGCTCGCGGGCCATGGCGCTGTTGAAGCGATCGCCCGAGAACACCAACGTCATTTCCTGCCACCTGGGCAATGGCGCCTCGGTGACCGCCATCTCGCACGGGCAATCGATCGACACCTCGATGGGCTTCACCCCGCTCGAAGGGGTCATGATGGGCACCCGCTGCGGCGACCTCGATCCAGCCATTCTCCTGTACCTGTTGGAGCGTGGGTATACCGTCAAAGAGCTGAATACCATCTTGAACAAGAAGAGCGGATTGCTGGGTCTGTCCGGCATCTCCAACGACCTGCGCGATCTCGAGGCGGCGGCCGAGCAGGGGAATGTCCATGCCCAGGAAGCCCTCGACACCTATGCCTATCGCATCCGGCGCTACATCGGCGCCTATGCCGCCAACCTGATCAAGGTGGACATCCTGGTCTTCACGGGCGGCATCGGGCAATACGGGGTGAAGATGCGCGAGCGGATCTGCCATCGCCTCGAGAATATCGGCATCTTCATGGACTACCAGCTCAACAAGACGGTGGGCGACCATGAGGGCATCGTCTCCGAATCGTATTCCCCCGTCACCATCGTGGTGGTGCCGACCAACGAGGAACTGCAGATCGCCATCGACGTCTACGCCCTGCTGTTCGGCGAGACCCTCGAATTCCGTCGCCGCAAGGATGATGTCCAGCTCTGAGCGAGCGACGGGGGGCAACGGGCGCACCGTCTCCCTGGTTCAGCCGCGCCTCGCGCGCCACCGCCCGAGCGACAGGCCGACTGGCCGCGACGACCTTCACCGCCGGACCAGAGGTCGGCTCCGTGTGGCTCGAGGTCTGGCAGCAACTCGCTGACCAGGGCGCCCGGAGCGGCGTCGAGGTCAGCGGCTGGTCAGCCCAGTTCTTCGCCGGCGATCGACAGCAGGCGGCCGGCCTCCATCAGCGTGGCATTGGCACAGTCGATGCGGTTGCACACCCCGATCGAGTCGCCGAAATTGGCCTGGGTGGTCAGGAACATCGCAATGATCTGCCCCCCGCAGGAGCAGGGGGAATGCACGGGCAGTTCGACCTCGCAGGTCGGGCAGCGCACGCTCACCACTTCCCCTGGTTGCAGGTCGACGTCGAGGGCCACCCGCACTTTCTCGCCATAGATCGGGCTGAGGGCGACCAGCCCGCGACCGGCCCGGGCCTGCACCTGGACCAGGATGCCGGGATGCCCGTTGAACGAGGCCCGCGGATTGATCAGCGAGTGCCCGGCCGGGCAGAAGAGGTTCTTGACCACGATGACTTCCTTGGCGGAAGCGATCTCCTGGTCGGGGTTGGGGATGATCATCATGCCCTTGTGATCGAAGATCTTCATGGGGTCGTCTCTCTCCCTCTCGGTCGTCTCGCGGCGCCGTCCTGGTCCGCCGGGCCCGCCGCGGCGCGGGCCCCCTGGCTAAAACGAAAAATGCCGGAAGTCGGGGTCGAACCGACATGCCATTGCTGGCGCGGGATTTTGAGTCCCGTGCGTCTGCCAATTCCGCCATTCCGGCAGCGTTCGAGAATATACCACAGGAGCGAAGGCGCTGGCAAGGCGTGCCACACCCCCTGTCCTGGCAGGCCATCAGGCTCGAGCATCCGCGATGCTTGCATGAGCAGGGCAGGGTTGGCCATGCTCGCTTTTTCTCCTGGCCTCCTTCTCCCATTCCAGGAGGAGGTGTGGCCCATGAACGGCGTCCAAACCATCAAGCAAGAGCACTTCCGGTCATCCGCGCCGCCCGAAGCAGGTGGCTCTCGCTGGGGGCCTTCCCCGGAAAGCCTTGAGCGAACGCCTTCTCGGGGCCGAGACCGCAAAACAGGTATGCATCAAATCCACCCTGATGGGTGAACAGGAAGACGCTCTGGCCCAGCCCCCTTCGGACAACCGCGCTCTCGACCGGTCAGCCGCGAACGTCCGTCGTCTCCGGAAGGCCTGCCGCGCTGGCCAGTAAAGATTCTGCCGATGCGTACGTGGTTGCCGTGGTTCGCCTGGGGCGCCCTCTGGCTCGACCTGGCCGCCGGCTGGTGGCTGGTGGCTCGGAACAGCCCTGGTCACCGGATGTCGGGGGTTGGAACAGGTGGCCGAACAAGCCTGGATGTTCACATCATCCAGACCAAGCGCTTGACTCCTGCCCAGGAACCGGCGTGGGGCGGCCGTTCGGGGGCGCCAGACGAATCGGTTGACCGGTCACCAGGACCGGTCGCTCAGCTCTCGACGGGAATCAGAAGCTTCCGGAGGCACTTGGGGCATTTGGTCCAGCGCTCGCCCGTACGGTCGACTTCGATGACCTCGGGCTCGAACACATTGCCACAATCGCATTCCAGGACCTGGGGTTCCTGATCGATCGGCATTCGGCTTCACCTCCCTCCGGATGAGGATGCAATCGATGCTTCTTCCCCAAAAGATACCGTTTCTCCTGGCCATTGTCCAGGAAATCTCCGGAGCCATGCCCACCATCAGACGAGACGATGAAGGGAAGGGAGCGCTCTGGCCCGACGGCTACGCCCAGGGGCCACCGGCCCCTGGGCCCCGGCTGGCCGCCTGCCGACCGCGCCGCCCTCGACCCGATCCCTGGCCGGCGTGGCCGGCGTCCAAGCGCGCGATGGAGTCGTGATAGAATGGCGGCGCACTGCTCAACCGGGAGACTGCCATGCACGTTCGCACCGCTTCGTTCCTGCTCGTGATCGCTCTCACGATCGTCTTGACCGCCGGCCCGGGCGGGGCCCAGGCCCCCGAAGCCCTGTCCTTCCAGGTGCAGCGCGGGCGGGCCGCCCTGTCGCGCACCGGCGGCTCGACCTGGCTGACGCTGGGCCCCGAACCGGCCGCCGTCAAGGTGCGCGACCTGCTGCGCACCGAGGGCGAGAGCCGCGGGGAACTGCGCTTTCCCGACGGCAGCCGGATCCGGTTGCATCCCGATACGCAACTGACCGTGCTGCCCGACGGGGCTCTCATCCAGGTCGGCGAGGCCTGGTTCAGTCTGCGCCAGCAGGGGAAACCCTTCCAGGTCGTCACGCCGACCACCATCTGCACCGTGCTCGGCACTACGTTCGATGTCGCCGTCGACAAGTACGGCCGCACCCAGGTGCGGGTCTTCGAGGGCATCGTCGGGGTGCGGGCGCGCGATGACCAGCGGCGCCGCCAGATCGTCTTGCAGCGCGGCATGCGGACGAGCATTCGCGACCGCGGCTTCACCGGCGACCAGATCCAGAAATTCGATGCCGGGGCGCTCGAAGATGAGCTCCAGAAGGCCTGGAACGCCCAGGCCCCCACCGGCCCCGCCCAGATCGGCCCCGAACGCACCGGCCTGCCGCCGATCCGGCCGACCCTGCCCGACCAGTTGCGCACGCTCGGACCGGACGGCACGCCGGTGCCGCTGACGCCAGGAGCCGGGCCTGGGACCGGCCCCACCGCCGGCGAACGGCTCGACACCATCGATGAGAGCCCCGACGTCCGCACCCGCCTGAATTTTTTCGAGCAGCTTCGCCAGCAGCGGATGCGCGACCGCGAACGCCTGTCCCGCGCCCCGGGCCGACCGGCGCCCGCCCTGCCCGATCCGGCGTGGCGATCGCCCTATCCGGGTCTGCCGTTCGACCGCGAGGACCCGCCCGGCTGGCAGGAAGTCACCCGCCAGGGCCACGGCCGCCTGACCGGCCAGGCCTCCCCCGCCCCCACCGGCGTGCCGGACGAGCGCAGGCTGCGCGAGGAGCTGCGCCGCACCGAGGAACGTCTGGTCCTGGTGCAGAACGAGTTCGCCGCGGTCGACGCCGAGCGGCGGGCCCTGGTCAAGAAGGCCGAGGATCTCAGCCGGCCGCGCTCCACCGTGCGGGGCGCCCCAGGCGACGGCATGACCCTGGAACAGATCACCTGGCGGATCGGGGAGCTGCAAAACCGGCTCCTGGTGCTGCGCGACAACCATCGCCATCTGTCGGCCCGGCTGTCGGATCTTCGAAATCGGCTCCGGTAAGGGCGGCAGGAAGAAAAATTTTTCTGTACCCCCTTGACGGGCGGATTTTGGATGGGTAATATCGTTCTATCGTTCTCCAAATCTCAATTTTCAACAGGAGGATACCACCCAGTGAAAAAGATCGAGCTCGTGAGGGAAATCGCCCGGACCGCCAACCTGACCCAGACCCAGGCCACCCAGGCTCTCGAAGCCACCATCAACATCATCAAGAACACGCTGAAGAAGCGCGAGGAAGTCCGGTTGGTCGGATTCGGTTCCTTCAAGGTGACCACCCGCCAGAGCCGCACGGGCGTCAACCCCCAGACCAAGCGCCCGATGACCATTCCCGCCACCCAGGTCGCCAAGTTCGTGCCTGGCAAAGAGCTGAAGGAAATCATCAACACCAACAACACCAACAACAAGAAGAACCGCTAAGCCGGTTCCTGCCGTTCACCCGGCGGCCCCCCAGGGCCGCCGGGTTTTCCTTTTCGGCCCTTTTCGGCCCTTCGTTCGACGGCATGCGGCGAGGAAGGAGGCGACAGTTGCCCCCGGCCGGGGGTTCGGGTAAGATGTACTCTCGCCATGAGTACCCAGAAGAAACGCCTCGGCGATATCCTCATCGACTGCAACCTGATCAACCAGGACCAGCTGAAGCAGGCCCTGGGCTACCAGAAAGAGCACGGGCTCAAACTGGGGGCCGCCCTGATCGAACTCGGCCTGGTGACCGAGGACGACATCATCTGGGCCCTCGGCAACCAGTTGAACATCTCGTTCATCCACCTGAACCCCGACATCGTCAGTCGCGATGTGATCAAGATCCTGACGCCGGAGTTCGCCCGCGAGCATCGCATCATCCCCCTGTACCAGACGGGCAACCAGCTCAGCGTCTGCATGGTCGATCCGCTCGAATCCGATCCCATCGATTATCTGGCCAGCAAGACCGGGATGCAGATCTCGGTCTCGATCTGCACGAAGTTCGATTTCGAACAGACCTACAAAGCCATCTACGGCCCGCTCGAAAGCACCGACAAGGTCGGGGGCGAGATCGGCCAGCCCGACAAGCAGCTGATCGAAGAGCGTGGCATCCCCAAGGGCATGGAGGCGCCCGAGAAGGTCATCAACTACATCCTCGGGCAGGCCATCATCGGCAAGGTCGACCGCATCCATTTCGAGCCGTCGGAAAAGGGCGTGCTGGTCCGCTTCCGCAGCAGCTCGACCCTGGCCCGCAAGGTCGAGGTCCCTCTCAAGATCCATCAGGAGATCATCGGGAAGCTCAAGACCTTCTCCGCCCTCCCGCCCAGCCAGGGTCTGCCCCATGGCATGAGCGTCGGGCATTTCCGGGTCAACGTCTCGGGCCGGATGATCAACATCCAGGCCATCTTCTACCCGACCATCCATGGCGAGATGGTGATCCTCAAGCTGAGCGATTTCACCAACCTCGACGAGAAGATCGGCAAAGCCTGCAAGACCCGCCTGGAGGAGCTGGCCGCCTTCCTGCGCACCAACCACGGGGTGCTCTACGTCACCGGCCCGCGTGAATCCGGGCGAACCACCACGCAGTACTTCCTGCTCAACGGCTTCGACACCGAAGCCCGCAAGATCGTCACCGTCGAAAACCCTGTCCAGTGCACCTTGCCCCGCCTGACCCAGATCCAGGTGGGGCAGGCCGGCATCGGCAGCCACCAGGAAGGGATCGACCTCGCCCTGCTGCTCGACCCCGATGTGATCTATCTCGATCACCTGGCCGACTCCGACGTCGCCCGCGAGATCGCGTTCGCCGCCCTGGGCGGCAAGACGATCCTGACCTCGTTCATGGCCTACGACGCCCCCAGCAGCGTGGTGCGCCTCCTCGAGATGTCGCCCGACCCCGTCATCGTGGCCTCGTCGCTGTGCGGCTTCCAGTCGCAACGCCTGGTCCGCACCCTCTGTCCGGCCTGCAAACGACCGGCCACGCTGCCCGACGAGATCCAAGAGCGACTGACCGGGCTGGCCGCCGAGGTCAAGCCGATGGCGGCGGTTGGCTGCGACAGCTGTCAGAAGACCGGCTACAGCGGCCGGACGCTGATCGCCGAGTTCCTGCCCACCTCGCCCGCTCTGCGCCAGATGATGATCAACCGGCAAAGCTACCAGGATTTCTTCCAGTTCGCCCGCAAGCAGGGCATTCCCACCCTCGAAGACCGTTGCCTGGAGCTGGTCGCCGCCGGAGAAACCAGCCTCGACGAATTCCTCCGCCTGTTTTGATGGGGTGAGCGATGAGCGACAACGACGGATTCTTCGGCAAACTCTTCGGCAACGCGCCCCCGGAAGAAGGCAAGCCGGCCGCCCCCACGCCGCCGCGCCCCCCCGGTCAGGCCCCGACCGCCCCCGGCGCCCCCCGCCCCCCCGGAGCGCCCGGCGCTCCTTCCCCGCTGCCAGGGGCCCCGCGCCCCCCCCAACCCGGCGCCCCGACCGGACAGCCGCAGCCCCCGCGTCCCCCCGGCAGTCCGACCGGGATCCCGGCTGGGCCCCAGGCGCCCCGTCCTCCCGGGGCCGCGCCCACCGCGCCCGGCACCGGCCTGCCCGCCGCGCCCAGGCCGGCCGCCCCGACCATGGGTGGCCGTCCCACGCCCGGGCCTGGCAAGAGCGACGAAGATGCCTTCAACATCAACGACCTGCTGGCGCTGGTCGTCGAGAAAGGCGGTTCCGACCTGCACCTGACCGTCGGCACGCCGCCCATGATGCGCCTGCAGGGCCGCCTGTGGCCGACCGACCTGCCGCCGCTGCAGCCCAAAGACACCAAGCGACTGATCTTCCAGTTCCTCACCAATGACCAGCGCGAGCGCTTCGAACGCGATCTCGAGCTGGACATCTCGTACGAGATTCCCGATCTGTCCCGGTTCCGCTGCAACGTCTTCAACAATCGCCTCGGCATCGGAGCCGTCTTCCGCGTCATTCCCACCCGCATCAAGACCCTGGCCGAACTCAAGATGCCGCCCGTCTTGAGCGAGCTGGCCCGGCGCACCAAAGGCCTGGTGCTGGTCACCGGTCCCACCGGCTCGGGCAAATCGACCACCCTGGCCGCCATGATCGATCAGATCAACAACGAGCGCCAGGACCACATCCTGACCATCGAAGATCCCATCGAGTTCGTCCATCAGCACAAATCCTGCATCGTCAACCAGCGCGAGATCGGGCCGAACACCAAGTCGTTCGCCGCCGCGCTGCGCTCCGCCCTGCGCGAAGACCCCGACATCATCCTGGTCGGCGAAATGCGCGACTACGAGACCATCTCGCTGGCCGTCACCGCCGCCGAGACCGGCCACCTCGTGTTCGCCACCCTGCATACCCCGTCGGCCGCCCAGTCGGTCGACCGTATCGTCGACGTCTTCCCGGCCCACCAGCAGGATCAGATCCGCACCCAGCTCGCCGACGCCCTGCAGGGCATCCTGGCCCAGCAGCTGATCCCGACGATGGACGGCATGAGCCGGGTGGTCGCCCTCGAGATCCTGATCAACACCCCCGCCGTGGCCAACCTGATCCGCGAGAACAAGACCTTCCAGCTCCCCTCGATCATGCAGACCAGCAAGCAGATCGGCATGCAGACCATGGACCAGTCCCTGATGGATCTGGTCAAATCGCGGCGTATCGCGCCCGAAGAGGCCTACCGGCGGGCCTTCGACAAGAAGGCCTTCGAGCAGTACAAGCCCAAATGAACCGGCCCGCCCTCTGGTACCGTTAGACGCGGCCGGCGCCCGGCTCCGTGGGCTCCGTGGATCGCGCCAGCGGGGCCCGACCGGGTGGGACCCCGCCCCCGGTCGGGAGCAGCCAGGCGAAGAGACGGAGAGAGGCAACGAAAGAGAGGTCGTGACATGAGACGACAACCTGACAGCCGGTCCTGGCGAGGCGTGTGGTCGGGGCTGGCGTTCTTCTTCCTCGCCACCCTGGCCGCGGCCGAGCCCGTGATCGTGGCCGATCCCGAGTTGTCAGCGGCGGCGACGGCGCTGCTCACCCAGGCCCGGTTCGACGAAGTGCATGCCCTGGCTGGCGCGCCGGCCCCGGCCGACCCGCGCCCGCACCGGCCCTGCCACGCCTTCTACGACCATGTCCTGGCCGGCATTCGCAGCAATGCCGCCCGCGCCCCCATCTATGAACGGTTGTCCGCGGGCGCGTCCCGCCCGATCATCCGCCGGCTGACCCTCTTCCAGCGGCTCTTTCTGCCGCTCGCCTGGCTGGTCGACCGCCGGGCCCACCGCTTCCAGCGCCGAGGCATCCCCATCGTGGCCGGCGATCTGATGCCAGTCGCCGGCCTGCCCGACCCCACCACCCCGCCGCGCTGGCGGAACCGCCTGGACCCGGCGGCGGCCCGCCAACTGGCCGCCGACCTCAAGGCCTACCGTCGCGACTTCTGGGCCAGCGTGCGCGCCGCCGATTTCGCCGGGGCCGCCGAGCTGAGCTACCGGGTCCTGCGCCAGGTCGAACGCCTCGAAGCGACCGCCGGCTGCCACCTGGCCATGGTCAAGCATTTCCTCGAGTCGCTCGGCCTGGGCGCCCTGCATGCCATCCGCTACGTCGAGATGAGCCAGGGCGAGGTCATCCCGCTGGCCAAGGCCTTCCTGGCCGTGCAGCTGCTGCCGTTCGACCAGACGCTTCCCCTCGATCTCGAGGCCCAGGCGCTGCACGCGCGCGGCGTCGGCATCGTGGTCAACGACGTGCCGGCCATCCCCTTCGCGGCCGAATGGGAGGCCGCCCACCCCCACCGGCCGCGCTGACTCCCCCCGCCCGCCCCACTCGGCGGGGTCGGCTCGCGCCTCGCTATCCCCTGTCGCGGCGCCAGTTCGGCCAGCCGCCGCGGCCCTTCCTCCGCCGCGTCAGTCGACGGTGATCGATTTGCTGACGTTCTTGGGCACGTCGGGATGGACGCCGTGCTCGGCGATCTCGAGCCGGTCGAGGACCTCCATCTTGCGCTGGCTCATTTTCAGGGCCAGTACCTGCAGCACGACGGTGATCGAGAAGACGGGCAGGAGCCGTTCGTCGGTGCGCGGCAAGGTGACATAGCCGTGGTGGTAGGGGAACCCATTGGCGGGCGCGGCGGCGGCCGCCGCCCGCAGCAGGTCATGGTCTTCGGCGATGATGAAGACATGGGCCCCGCGGATCTTGTGGGTGTTCACCTGCGAAATGGTGAGGTGGATGTCGGTTTCGTCGGGGCCGGTGAGGAAGAGCAGCGGATAGTTGGCATACATGCTGCGGAAGAAATTGTGCTCGCGGAAGATGCGCTCGAACAGCGCCTGCTCGTGCGCCTCGAGGAAGCGTGGCGGCTGATCGCGGAACGCGTAGTCGGCGACCGCCTGGAACAGCCGATGGAGGCCGCGCGCGTCGAGCCGACGCCCCTCGAGGCTGTCGACGGCCATCTGCATGGCGGCCCCGAACGTGGCCAGCACCGATCGCAGGTTCTCGAGACCGAAGATGGTGTTGATGCCCAGAATGGTGTTGGGACCGTGCTTGAACTCGGAGGCCTCGAAGCCCTCGGTGTGGTTGAGCACGGTCTCGCGGATCTTCAGCGCGCCTTCCTTGGCAATGCCGAGAAGGCGGGTGGCCAGGATGTGCAGGCTGGGCTGCAGATGCAGGAAGGACGCCAGCTCGTCGGTTTCCTTGCGGGTGGTGTCCAGGGTGCGGGCGATCAGGTCGGGGATTTTGTACAAGTTGCGTTCGTGGCGCGGCAACTGATCGAGCACCGGCGGTTGTGCGCCGGCCCGACCGCTGGACCGGCCGCGGCGCGCCAGCCGTTCGGCCACCCGCAGGGCCAGGATGTAGAGCAGCAGGAGCTGGTTCATGAAGCTCTTGGTCGCCGGCACGGCGATCTCGGGACCGCAGAAGAGGGGAACGAACAAGTCGGACTTCTCGAGGGCGAGGGTCGAGTTGGTGTTGTTGAGGAGGCAGATGCGCGCGACCTTCCGCCGCGAGGCGATGATGAAATTGAAGACGTCGATCAGATCCTTCGTCTCGCCGCTCTGGCTGATGCCGATGACGACATCGCCATCGCGCAGGGCGTTGGTGCACTGGGCGCGGAACTCGCCGGGCAGCAGGGGAATCAGGGCGAGACCCGCGATCTCGTTGAAGAAGAGCGGGGCGGTCTTGCCGGCATGGTACGAGGTGCCGCAGGCCAGAATGTAGATGGCGTTGCCGTTCTGATGCGCTTTGACGACGAGGTCGACGAAGCGTTTGACCCGATGTTCGATCTCGTGGACGTCCTCGAGCTCGAAGATAGCATCGAGGTATGGCAGCAGCAGGACGAGGGAGGGGTCGGACGGGGCGGCGAGGTCGCGCATCTCCTCGAGGAAGCTGGCATAGCTCGATTCGAGACGGGCTTCGCCCTCACCCGTGCCGAGATCGGTGGCCGCCCCCGTCCCCTCGGCCGGTCCGGTTTCGCCAGCCCGTTCTTCGGCCGTGGCCGCCACCAGCCGGCGCAGCTGTGCGATGGCCGGCGACCGCAGGAAGACGGCCACCCGCTCGGCCAGGTCGACCGGCACCGTGATCTCGGCCAGCTGGCGGATGTCGTCCTTGAGCCGGGCGTAGAGCGTTCCCTGCTCGTGCTCATGCCGACGGAGAAGGCGGGTGAGGGGACGCCCGCCGGTGAACAACGAGATCAGGCGACGCGCCGTCTGCACCTGATGATGGATCTCCTGCTCCATGAAGAACTTGTACGGCGGCTGCAGACGCGTCTCTTCGACCCGGAGGAGGCTGCGCTGGCAGGCATGGCGCAGCTTCTTGCCCGTCTTCAGATCGTACTTGGCGAAACGGGTCGGGGTGAAGACGGCGAACTCCTTCTCGCGCATGGGAATCAGGAGGCGCGTGATCTGCAGCACCGAGGCCAGATCGGAACTGGCCACGACGAAGGCCCCGCCCACCGGATCGTGGCCCTGCCCGACGTAGAGGCTGCTGCCCGCCTTGATGGCGACGACCAGCTCGGTCACCGGGTCGACCACGATGGCGGCGTACGAGCCGACCACCCGGCGGGCCATCTTCAGCACGGCCTGGCGCAGGGCCCTCTCGCGCACCGCCGGGTCGTTCGCTTCCTGGTATTGCAACTCGAGGGCGAAGAAATGCTCGACCGTATGGACGAGCATCTCGCCGTCGTTGTCGCTCTTGACGTCGTGCCCCTCGGCGATCAGCCACTCCTTCAGCGGCAGGCAGTTGGTGATGTTGCCGTTGTGGGCCCCATAGAGGTGGGTCTTGCACCGCATCTCGTGCGGCTGGGCGTTGGCCTGGCTGACCACCCCGAAGGTCGCCCAGCGCACCTGCCCGCAGAACGTGCGGCCGGTCAGCCGGTCGATCCCCAGCCGCGCGGTCAGCTCGGTGGGCGACCCGACATCCTTGCGCAGGGTGATGGTGCCGTGGCTGTCCTGGACGATCGCCCCGGTCGAGTCGTACCCGCGGTATTCGAGCATGCGCAGAAGGCGGGAGGCCACCTGCCCGAGGTCGCTCTTGTCGTGTTCGTAGGTGAGTCCGATGACGCCGCACATGGTGGTTGGTCCTTTCCTGGTTGCCGCGGGGTTGTTTCCCTCGCTGTTCGTCGGCCCCGCGCCGGCCAACTATACTCTTCCGTCGCTCTCGAGATCAATCTTCGGCTCTGGCTCACGCGAGGATGACCCCCGCACGGTCAGCCCAGGCGCCATGCCAGAACGACGGGCTCAGCGGCCACCCATGCCGCCTTCGGCAAGCGGTGAACCGGGGTGCAGGGGCCGGCGGTCCCTGGCGCGCCCTTGCCCCTCGAGGGAACTTCTGCGGTTGGGCATCCATCCTGAGGCTGGCGGTCGGGGGCCCGGCAAGGCTATACTCAAACATACAAGCGACTCGAGCAGACCCATCGAGACCTCGTTTCCGCTCGACCACACGAAGCGATGCCATCAAAAGCCCAGATGAACCGATTTTGGACCACCTCGACCAGCCAGACCCCTGGCGTTGCCGTGGTGCGGGACGTCCCACGGCCAGCGGACCAGCCTCTCTCGCCGGTCGCCCGCCCCGCCAGGCGGCCAGCCAGGTGGCTCCTGCTTCCCCTGCTCCTGGTGTGGGGAATGGCGCTGGCGATCGGGGTCGCCGCCGCGCCTGACGCGACCTCGGGAGCGGCCCCCACCGGGGTCGGTCCCGTTCGCCGGTTCATGCAGTGGGCCCTCGCCCAGCGGGCCCGGCAGACGCCCCTTCCCCCGGGCACCGTCGACAAGACCCTCGAGCATGGCGGTCGCACCCGCCGCTTCTACGTGCATCGGCCGGCCGCCTGGAACGGGACGGACCGCCTGCCGGTGGTCCTGCTGTTCCATGGGGGCGGGGGCGGAGCGCGGCAGGCGCTGGTCAGCTACGGGTGGCCGGAGCTGGCCGATCGTGAGCAATTCCTGCTGGTCGCCCCCGATGGCACCGGCCAGGTCGAAGGCATCCTGCTGACCTGGAACGTCCATTTCGGGTTCGGCGACGCCCTGCGCCACCACGTCGACGACGGCGGCTTCGTCACCGCTCTGCTCGAGGCGCTGGCGCGGGAGTATCCCATCGACCCCGACCGCCTCTATGCGACGGGCATCTCGAACGGCGGCATCCTCTGCCACTGGCTGGCCGCCCGGCCGGACAACCGCCTGGCCGCCATCGCCCCGGTCGTCGCCACGCTCGGCGGCCGCCGCCAGGACCAGAAAGACTGGCAGGTGCCGCCCCGGCCGGCCACGCCGGTCTCGGTGCTGGCCATCAACGGCGCCCTCGATCGGAACGTGCCGCTGGCCGGCGGCCTGCAGGAACGATCGTGGGGCGAGCCGGTCTTCATGATGTCGGCGTCGCAGACGATGCGATTCTGGGTCGAGGCCAACGGCTGCGTCGAACCTCCGACGGTGGTCGAGGCCCCGAGCCGGGGCTACACCGCCTGGCGCTGGACAGGAGGCCGGGCCGGCACCGAAGTCGCTCTGTTCGTCCTGCATCGGCAAGGCCACGCCTGGCCCGGCACCCGGGAAGCGCCGCGCCGGGTCGCCGATCCTCCCGATCCCGATTTCCCTGCCACCGAGCTGATCTGGAAGTTCTTCCGGGCCCACCCCCGCCGCGCCCCCTGAGCTGCAACCTCGGAAGGCGAAACCCAGCGCAGCCTCTCGGCCAGCTGGGCGAGAACGGCTCGACAGAGGCCAGACACGGTGCGCAGCCCCAGGCTGGGAGGGGCCGCCGACCGCTCCACCCGCCCGCATCCTGCGACCGACCGCTGCGCCAACCTGCCGACGTCTCCGAACGGTCGATTTGACGCGGCCGACGGTGGTCGCTATCATGGCCGGCATGACTCAGCCGTCGCTCGATCCGGTCGGTTCCCCGAGGGCCGACCCCAACGGCGGCCCGGTTCCCGGCCCGGCCGCCCCGACGATGGCTCTACAGCCCCCGGCCGCCGCCGAGCCGTTCCGCCCGCCGCCCGGACTGGCCCTGAGCGATCTGCCCTGGCCCCGCCTCGTGCTGGCGGCGGCGATGCTGCTCGGTCTGTCGATGGGCCTTGGCTTCCTGCTGGGATGGCTGGAGGGCGGGGCCAGCCCGACGGCCCCCAGCCACGTTGATCCATCGCCGATGGCCTCGTCAGCGCCAGCGCCCTGTGCGTATCTCACCGGCGAAGCCATCCTCGGCCGCCTCGCCAGCGGGGCGACCGCCACGCCGACCTTCCATCGGGCCACTCCGTTGCTGGCCGGCGACCGGGTGACCGTCGCCGACGGCGCCTCGGTGACGCTCGTGCTGACGGAGGGCTCGGGCCTGTCCTGGGCCGGCGCCGGTGAGCTGGTCGTCACCCCCGGCCTCGTCGGCATCCCCGAGGGGATCGGCCGGATCGAGGCGTTCCCCGCCGGGCGCCCGCTGGCGGTGCGCCTGCCGACCGTTCTGCTGACGCCAAGCGAGGCTCGCTTCGACGTCAGCGTCGAAGAAACCGAAAGCATCGTGCACGTGCACACGGGTCAGGTGGCATGGCGCGATCTGGCGGCCTCCGAGACGGGAGTGCTCGCCGCCCCCGACGGCCTGGCCTTCTCCCTGGACGGACGCGCCCCCCTTCCCGCCTCCGCCTCGCCCACCGCCGACTGACCCTGCCTCGGCGACCGCCTGACCGATCCGCCGGCGACGCCCCTGTCAAACGCACGTGGCGCGGCTTCCTGGGCGCTGCAGCCGAGACAGCCCGCAAGGCCCAACCGCTCTCCCGGCGGCCCGCCATTCCTGCCAAGCGCCCGGCCACTGGGTTCGGCGCCAAGGCGCGTTGGTGGCGCCCACCCTCCGGCGATGCCCATCCTCCACAGCTCCCGGTGGGGGCCGCCTGACCCTCTCACCACAGGGCCCAGCCGCCCGCGAGCTGGCTTTTCCCTTCTCTCTCAGCGCTTCTGATGAAGCGCTGGGTCGCGAATTCAACCCGCGTCCAGCACCTGGGCTTTGTGGACCGGCTTTTTTTCACTATATTGTGCTTGCCGGGATGAACCGGCGGAGGACGACGGACGATGGGGAAAAATTCACCATAAGGCTGGCGCGGCCTGAGCGTGGTGTTCGCCAGCCCCACGCCTGGCCCCCCTGAAGCCGCCTCCGGCCCGCCCCGCGCTCTGAACGGCCCCGCGCACATCCGGGGAAGCCGCCTCGCTTCTCCGCACAGGCTCGTGCTGTCTCTGCCACCCTGCCCCAACGCTCAAGAAGGAGGGAATCGCATGAACAAGCTTCGCCTGGTGCTGTTGGTCATCTTGACCGCCAATCTCGCCCTCATCGCCTGGGATCTGTACGGCGCCCATCTGACCGGCCTGTTCCGTCCCACCGACGACTGGCTCTTCCACACCGAGCTTGAACCCAGGCCCGTCCGCGACGGGCCGTGGGTGATCCTCGCCCTCTGGTTATGCCTGGAGTTCATCCGGGTGATGCTCATGGGCGGCATGATCGCTTCCTTCCTCGTCGTGATCGTGATCATGGCGGTTCTGGCCTCGGTGTCGGGTCCCATGATCGGCAGCATCACCGACCAGGGCTGGATGTCGGCCGAACGAGCGCAGCGCGCCAATGATCTGGCCTTGTCGGTCGGCGGCGCCAAAGATGTCAACGCCTTCCGGCGCAACCTCCAGAAAGGCTACCTCCCGTCCCCCACCGATGTCACTTTCGAAGGGTTGTACTATGACTACACCTTTGACACTGGCAAGGGCCGTGCCGCGCCCCCCGAGACGGCCGGCGGCGCCAAACGACTGTTCTATCCCACCTATACCACCGCGGTCACCACCCACCCGCTGACCGGCGAGGTCGAACGCTACCTGGCCGTCGGCCTGAATTCCGATCTCACCGCCGCCGATTTCCAGCGCAAGAAGCTGAACCTGTTGGTCGTGCTCGATATCTCAGGCTCGATGAGCAGCCCCTTCGACCGCTACTACTACGACCGCTTCACCGGTCGGCGCCTCGAGAACAAGCGCTACGACACCGATCAGTCCCTGTCGAAACTCGAGGTGGCCTGCCGCTCGATCGTCGATCTGCTCGACCACCTGCGCCCCGACGATCGCTTCGGCATGGTGCTGTTCGACCACCAGGCCTACCTGGCCAAGTCCCTGCGCCTGGTCTCGGCCACCGACATGCCCGCCATCCGCCAGCATATCCTGGCCTTGCGGCCGCAAGGCTGCACCAACATGGAGGCCGGGCTGACCATGGGCATCGAGCTGCTCGCCCCGTATGCCAACGCCGATCCCGAGGAATGGGAGAACCGGATCATCTTCCTGACCGACGCCATGCCCAACACCGACGACACCTCGGAAGAGGGTCTGCTCGGCCTCACCCGCGCCGCCAGCCAGCGCCGCATCTACGTGTCGTTCGTCGGCATCGGCCTCGATTTCACGAGCGAACTGATCGAGAGCATCACCAAGGTGCGCGGCGCCAACTATTGCGCCGTCTTCTCGAACGATCAGTTCCGCCAGAAGCTGGTCGAGGAGTTCGAGTTCATGGTGACCCCGCTGTTGTTCGACCTGACCCTGCAGGTCAAAGCCGACGGCTATGTCATCGAAAAAGTCTACGGCTCCCCTGAGGCGAACGAGGCGACCGGCGAACTGATGCGGGTCAACACGCTCTTCCCGACCCGCACGGTTGGGGGGGAAGCCAAAGGCGGCCTGGTCCTGCTGAAGGTGCGCCAGATCGGCCCCTCGCCGCATCTGACGCTCGAAGCCCGCTGTCTCGACCGCGCCGGACGGACGGTGACCAACCGCACCGCCGTGACCTTCCCGACCGGGGAAGGGGAACGCTTCGACACGACCGGCATCCGCAAGGGGGTGCTGCTGGCCCGGTACGGACAGCTCGTCAAAGACTGGCTGTCGGCGGCCAGGCAATCCCGCGCCGGCCTGATGGCGGCCGAACAGCGCAGGGCGGGGCTCGGCCTGTGGGAACGCCCGTCGCAACCCCTGACCGTGGACGCCCCCTGGGGAGACCTGATCCGCTCCTTCCTCGCCCACTTCCGTCAGGAAGCCGATGTCATCGGCGATCCGGCCCTCGCCCGCGAGACCCAGGTGCTCGAAACGCTCGCCACCTGGCCTGGCCAGCAGGGGGGCTGAGCGGTCGCCGCCGCGGCCTCGCCCTCAGAGCACGAGCGACAGGAGACGGAAGATGGTCTCGTCCTGGCTGGCGTTGGGGAAGCGGATCATGCAGCGATCGTGCTTGACCCGCGGCCCCAGCACATCGACGATCGCCTTGGTGGCCATGATCCCGCGGGTCTTGTTGCCGGCCACCATGGCGGCCGCCTGGTTGACGACGTTGCCGAGCAGATTGTGCATGGTGCGGCCCTGCTCTTCCCATTTGGCTTCGAGGAATTCGCCCTGATGCAGCGCCACGTTCATCTCCATGTCGGGGCGGATCCGTTTCAGGCCTTTCATGAGATGGAACGCCGTGAGCGTCGCGCACCATTCGGGGTCCTTGCCCTGGCAGCCTCCGCTCCGGAAGACGGCCAGCACCGAATCGCCCACGTAGGCCACGACCTCGCCGCCTTGCTTGCGGACTTCATGGCCCCACATCCCATACAGGTCGCACAGGAAGGCGGCCAGCTCATCGAGCGTCAGCCGCGCCACCAGGGGGAAGAACCCGACGATATCTGCCAGCAGGATCACGCCCCGGTTCTTCTGCCAGGGAATGACCGCCTTCACGAGTTCAGAGGGCATAGCGGCGACTCCTCGTCATCGGCGCGGTGAGGCGCTCCCCCCGGCTTCGAGTTCGGCGGCGAGACGCTGCAGATGCTGGTCCAGGATGGTCGGCGACAGGGAGCGGGTGGCCGCCAGATCGAGCCAGATCGCCGCGGCCTGGGCGAACCCCCGATGCCCCTGGAACCGTGCCGCCTCGACCAGACCAGACCTGGCGACGCCGTCGGGACGCACGAGGACGAGCCGCCGGGATGACGCCTGCCCTGGCAGCGTGAGGGCGATCTCGATGGTGCGTTCAGCCGACGACGGCCAGGCCGCCAGATCGACGTCGATGAGCACCCAGGACCCGGTCGTCATGGCGACAACGCGATCGACCCTGGCCTTCCCATCGATCGGTCGGCCCTTGAAGGCCAGCCGTACCGGATCCCCCTGTTTGGGAACCCTGCCCAGGATCGAACCCGGAAGGGCCAGCCGGATCGACGGCGGCGCCGACGGCCCAACCTGAAGATCCTGGGTGGTTGCTTTCTTGGTCAACGGGGTCTGGGAAGCCTTGTCCCGCTCGGCCAGCTCCTCCACCGTCGCAGCTCCTTTGGCCTCATCATCTCCTGCCATGAAGTCTGCGGTCATCTCGGTCTGGGTAGCTTTCGCCGAATTCAGGTCAGCGGGAACCGGCAGCGAAGTCCGGGTTGGCTCCACTGGGACTGGAGTTGGAGCAGGCACAGGAGCGGGAGCGGGAACAGGAGCGGGAGCGGGCGCCGGAGGCGCGCTCATGCCTGTGGCGAAAGCGTTGGCGCTTTCGGGTTCTTCTTCGGATTCACGTCGAACCTTATCAGCCACGCCCGTCCGGACCTGTTCTTCGAGCGCGACATCGGAAGGGCCCGTTCCACCCCCGCCTCGATCTCCGAGGGTCTCGAGGCGATCCGAGGCTGCTCCGGAATCGACGGTGGCGACATCGACGGCGCCCAATTGCTCATGGCTGGCAGCGCTCAGGGCCAGCGAAGCAGGCAGGTCTTCGATATGAGCTTCGACCTGAAACCGGGCTCCGCTGATGCCAGAGGCCGTCAACACCGCCCGCTGCCCTGCAGGGATGGTGATCTCTTGCTTCAGTCCCAGATGGAGGAGCTTCAGTTGCCCTCCCGCCGGAGTCTCGATGACCGTGCCATCGGGCAGGCTTTCCCCAAGAAGGGGGACCCAGGGCTTCCCCTTCCCGAGCGTCGCTCGAACCTCTCCGGCAATGTCAGTGACCAGGCCGACTTCCCGCGCCTGGGCGGGGAGCCCGATCAGGCCCCACCACAAAACCGCCGCCAGCACCATTCGCCAGACTGGCTTTCGCATGATCATCCTCCTTTAGTGGCCGGCGCGCTCTCAAGCTTCGGGGTGAACAACCGCACCTGGCGTTCCTTGCCTCGGATCGCCTGCACCCCCAGTTCCTGCCATGCGCATACTCCGCGTGCCGCCTGGACCACTTCCTCACTCGCCATGATATCCGTATCGTACTGCTTGTTCAAGGCTTCCAGACGGGAAGCCGTATTGACCGTGTCGCCGATGGCCGTGAACTCGATCTTGCGCTCCGAGCCGATATTGCCCACCACCGCCGGCCCGACGTGCAGGGCGATCCCCACCCGGATGGGAAACGCCCCCGCCGCCTTCCGGATTGCCGGGCTGGCCGCCAGCTCCCGGAGCTCGAGCGCCGCCCGCACCGCGTCGGCCGCGAACGTTTCCCGCTCGAGGGGGGCATTGAAGAACGCCATCAGCCCATCGCCCAGGAACTTGTCGACGACCCCATGGTGCTTCTGGATGATCTGGGTGGCCCCCCCGAAATAGGTGTTGAGGAAACGGACGACCTCGGCCGGATCGCGCTGCTCGGCGAACGACGTGAAGCCCCGGATATCGGCGAACATGACGCAGATCTGCCGCCGCGCCCCGTTCAAGAGGTGTTCATGCGGCAGGCGCAGCAGCGTCTCGACCACGGTATCATCGACATACCGCCCGAACAGCTGCCGCAGCCGCCCTTTCTCGCGCTCGAGGAACCGATAGCGGCGATATCCCTCGACCAGGCTGCCGCCGATCAGCATCACCAACGGCCGGGCGCACGGCAGCACGAAGCCATGGCCGAACAGGAGCACCGCGGCTCCCACCCATCCCACGACCAGCAGAGGAGTGACCACCGCCGCCCCTTTCACGCCCAGGACGAACACCCCGGCCGCCAGTACGGCCAGAGCGAGATCGAGCGCGAAGGCCTGCGCCGGCGGCATGGCTTGCAGGAACCGCCGGGCCCGCAGGTTGGCGAGCAGATGAGCATGGATCTCGACCCCGTACATGAAGCCGGTCGGCACCATCTTGCGATCGAGGGTATTGGTGAAGCCCACCAGCACGGTCTTGCCGGCGAACCGCGCCAGACTGGCCGGACGGCTGGCGAAGTCCTCCAGGACCTGCTGGAAGGATTCCTGACGGAAGGTGCCATCCCCGCCGAGGAAATCGATCAACCCGCGTTTCCCCTCGATGAGATGCTCGACCGGGCGCCCCCCCAGCAGGAGCTGGCCGCCCGAGGCGACGGCGAACCCGCCGGCCACGGCGCCGGCCATCGCCAGGCTGACGGCCGGAATGGCCCGACCCGTGGCCGGATCGATGTCGTACAGATAGGCCGAGCGTACCACCTGATCGGGATCGGTGTCGATGTTGAAGAAGCCGAGATGGTTGGGGCCGATCAGGGCGGCCAGACCGCCGAGCGCCTCATTGAGCACCATCGAGCGGGCCTGGGTGCCGAGGATGACCTTCAGGCCGCGGGCCCGCGCCTCCAGCAAGGCCTGGCGGAGCGGCAGGTCGAAACTGAGATCGCGCAAAACCGCGCGTTCGAGCGTGATGCCGTGGCTGGCCAGCACCGTCGTCACGTGATCCAGCAGGAAATCATCGGGCCGCCGGGAACTGAACAGCAGGTCGAACAAGACGCAGGAGGCGGAGGCCTCGGCCATCGCCCGCACGAACCGCCCATACCACGGGCTCAGGGCGAAGGTAGGGGTTTCCCGGAACCAGGGCTGATCGAAATCGATCCGGACGATGACGACATCGTCGGGCGCCGGCCGGGCGCCCCGCCAGCGGAATCGCTGATCGAGCGTCCAGCGTTCGAAATCCTCGACCGACGAGATGGGCGGCACCGGGATCCACAGGACGACGGCCAGCAGCAGGAACAGGCCGAGCGTCCGCCACCATGAACCTTGCACGGCATCCCCCTTCCCCTCATCAGCGAATGGAAGCATCTTACACATCCTGGGAACGGATTGCCAGCGGGGAAATCCCTTGCCCAACCTTCCCCTTCAGGGAACTGAAATTGGCAACAGAGGGGAGAGTGGTCCCGGTCGTCTCTCTTGACCCCGCCCCCCAGGGAAGATCTGATATAATGATGAGGTATCGGTACATAAGGAGGGTCGGCGCATGTTCACCCGCAGCAGCATCCTGGTCTTCCTGGTTTGTTTCCTGGGCAGCCTGCCCGTCTGGGCCGGGGGGCCCACCGGCAGCGGCGAAGCCTTCCCCGAAGGTTTCCGTTGGGGCACGTTCCTGTCCGCCCACGCCGTCGAGGGCAACCACCTCAACGACTGGACCCTCTGGGAAAGCCAGCCCGGCAAGATCGCCGACGGCTCGGTCAGCGGCGCGGCCGTCAACCACTGGGAACTGTTCCCCGAAGACATCGCCTGGATGAAGAAGCTGGGCCAGAATGCCGCTCTCCTCTCCCTGGAATGGAGCCGCCTGCAGCCGGCCAAGGGCGGCCTCGACCCCGCCGCCGTCCAGAACTACCGCACCCGCTTCGCGACCATGCGGCAGCACGGCATCGTGCCCATCGTCATCCTGTGGGATCGCACCCTGCCGCAATGGGTGGCCGCCTATGGCGGCTTGCTGATGCCAGGCATCATCACCGACTTCCAGGACTACGCCACCCAGTGCGCCCAGGCCTTCGGCGACCTCGTCGACCACTGGGTGACCTTGCGCGACCCCAATGGCTTCCTGGTCAAGGCCTTCAAAGACGGGAAATTCCCGCCGGGCCTGTCCGATGTGAAATACCTCGGCCTGGCCACCGTCAACCTGATCGGCATGCATCGGGCCGCCTGGCAGGCCCTCAAGACCACCGACCAGACCTCGCCCACCGGGGTGCCGCCAGCCCAGGTCGGCGTGCTGGTCAGCATGAAGTGGGTCCGCCCGCATCGCCCGAACCACCCCATGGATGTCACCGTCGCCCGCACCACCGACCTGGTGGGTGCCTGGTCCTTCCTCGATCCGATCATGCAGGGCGACCTGCTCGAGAATGCGCCGCCTCCCGCCTCCGGCCAGGCCCAGAAGGGGAAGAGCCTGCCCGCCCCCGGTCAGAGCGGCACCATCAACGGCGCGCCGCCGGCCTCGCCCAAGGGCGTTCCCGAAACCCCGCCGCTGCCGCCGGCCACCCAGGCCCCGCCCTCCTATGCCAACCGTCGGGCCGATTTCATCATCGTCGCCTATCAGGGGCTGGCCGAGGTCAAGTTCAACGTCCTGCAGGCCCTCAGCGTGGAAAAGATCATCCCGCCCGGAGCCCAGCTCGACGATGAAGGCCAGATCATCTTCCCCGAAGGCCTGACCAACGTGCTCCTGTCGCTGCGCAAGTACCCCGTGCCCATCTTCGCCATGGTCGGCCTTGCCGACGCCACCGGCCAGAAACGAGCCGCCTTCCTGATCGACCATGTGCGCCAGGCGCGCGCCGCCCTCGTCCAGGGGTGCCCCCTGCGCGGCTTCTTTTACGACGGGTTGCTGGCCGGCTTCGAGTATGACCGCGGCTTCGCCCTCAAGAAGGGCCTGCTCAACGTCAACACCCGCATCCAGGAACGCAAGCCCGCTCCCGGCGCCGAGATCTTCCGCGCCCTCGCCACCAGCAACGGGGCGAGCGACGCCCCCATGCGCATGAAACGCCCCAAGGCGCCCGCCACCGCCCCGGCCGCGCCGCCCACTCCGGCCGCGACCGATCCGGGCGCCGAGCTGCCGCCCACGCCGGCCCCTGGCGCCCCCCCGGAAGGCATCCCCACCGATTCCACCGCGGCCGATCCGGACGGAGTCGAACCGGCCCCGCAGTAAGAGCGGTTCGATCGCTCTTCGCCCCTGCCACCCCCTGGCCTGCCCGCCAGGGGGTTTGCGCTTTCTGGTCGGAACCAGCCGCCGCCGCCACAGCGGAGATCCGACTCCCTCTCGCCGGTTTCCCTGGCCCGGCGCTTCGACACCCATGACCGCCACCGGCCCTGGCGGTTGTGGTAGAATCTCTCCGCGTCGCCCCCCGACGATCTCACAGGAACCCAAGGAGGAAAGGGATGAGCCTGCGCATCGAGGAACATCCGATCCTGACCTTCAAGAAAGGGAAGAAGGTCACCTTCACATTCGACGGGAAGAAGCTGGAAGGGTTCGAAGGCGAACCCATCGCCGCCGCCCTGCACGCCGCCGGCATCCGGCTGTTGCGGCACAGCCCGCACAAGAACCGGGCCCGCGGCTTCTTCTGCGCCATCGGCCGCTGTTCCAGCTGCATGATGGAAGTGAACGGCGTCGTCAACACCATGACCTGCATCACGCCTCTCGCCGCCGGCATGGACGTGAAGACGCAGAAAGGCCACGGGGTGATCAAACCATGAGCCGCCAGACCGAGATCTTCGTGGTCGGCGGCGGCCCCGCCGGCCTGTCGGCCGCCATCGTCGCCGCCGAACTGGGCGCCAAGGTCCTGCTCGTCGACGACAATGCCACCCTGGGCGGCCAGCTGATCAAACAGACCCACCGCTTCTTCGGCAGCAGCGCCCGCGACGCCGGCATCCGCGGCATCGCGATCGCCGAGAAACTGTGCCAGGAGGTGCAAGCCCGCAAGAAGAACCTGCAGGTCCTGCTCAACACCTCGGCCGTGGGCTTCTACGGCGACGGCGAGGCCGGCATCCTGTCCCCCGACCGCTACGAGAAGGTCACCTACGAACGGGTGGTGGTCGGCACCGGCGCCGTCGAGAACAGCCTCAACTTCGAGAACAACGACCTGCCGGGCATCTATGGCGCCGGCGCGGTCCAGACCCTGATGAACGTCCATGGCATCCGGCCCGGCCACAAGATCCTGATGGTGGGTTCTGGCAACATCGGCCTGATCGTCAGCTACCAGTTGCTGCAAGCCGGCGTGCAGGTCATCGGGGTGGTCGAGGCCATGCCGACCATCGGCGGCTACCTCGTCCATGCCAGCAAGATCCGCCGGCTGGGCGTGCCGATCATGACCGGGCACACCATCGTGAAGGCCCTCGGCACCGACGGCGTCACCGGCGCCCTCCTCTGCCGGCTCGACGACAAGTTCCAGCGCATTCCCAACACCGAGTTCGAGGTGGCCTGCGACTGCATCTGCCTCGCCGTCGGCCTGTCGCCGCTCATCGATCTCTTCCAGCAAGCCAAGTGCAAGATGGTCTACATCCCCGAGCTGGGCGGGCTGGTGCCCCTCCATGACGGCAACATGCGCACCACCAACCCCCGCGTCTACGTGGCCGGCGACGCCTCCGGCATCGAAGAGGCGACCACGGCCATCCTCGGCGGCCGCATCGCCGGGGCCCGCGCCTACGAGAGCATCCATGGCCCCTCGGCCACGGCCCAGAAGATCGTCGACGACGCCAACCTCGAGCTGAAATCGCTGCGCGCCGGCTCGACCGGAGACCGCATCCGGTGGGGGCGCGAACGCCTCTCCCAGGAGATCGCCGCATGCTGATCCACGACGGAATCATCTCGCCCCAGGAACTCGCCCCCATCCTGCCGTCCGAAGAACGCCTGAAGAAAGGCCCGGTGGCCATCATCGAGTGCATCCAGGACATCCCGTGCGACCCCTGCGTCTCGGCCTGTCCGCGCAAGGCCATCTCGATGCGGGAAGGCATCACCGACAAGCCCGTGCTCGATCCCGCCGTCTGCAACGGCTGCAGCCTGTGCGTCGCCAGCTGCCCGGGCCTGGCCATCTTCATCGTCAACCTCGCCCACGCGCCCCGCGCCGCCACGGTCACCCTGCCCTACGAGATGCTTCCCGTGCCGAAGGAAGGCGAGGTCGTCACCGCGCTCGACCGCGCCGGCAAGCCCATCTGCGAAGCCAAGGTCCTCAAGGTCATGAAGAACAGGAAATACGATCGCACCCTCGCCATCACCATCGAGGTGCCGAAAGACCAAGCCATGAACGCCCGGGCCATCCGGGTCGCGGCGAAAGGAGGCCGGCCGTGAAGATCGTCTGCCGCTGTCAGGACGTCACCGAAGAGGAAGTGGTCGCCGCCATCCGGCAGGGCGCCACCACCATCGACGAGATCAAGCGTCTGGTCCGCGCCGGGATGGGTCCCTGCCAGGGCCGCACCTGTCGTCGTCTCGTCTCGCAGATCATCAGCCGCGAGCTGAAGAAGCCCATGGCCGAGATCTACCCCCCCACCTTCCGGCCGCCCAACCGGCCGGTGCCGTTCGCCCTGGTCATGGCCGAGTATGAACGCCAGGCCGCCGAAGACCGCAAGAAAGCCGAGAAGTCGGCCCGCCCCGACAAAGCCGCCAAACCGGCGAAGGAGGGCAAACATCCATGAAGACCCGCTTCGACGCCATCATCATCGGCGGCGGCATCCTCGGCGTCTCCACCGCCTACGAACTGGCCAAAGCCGGCCTGAAAGACGTCTGCGTCATCGAGCGCCACTATCTGGCCTCCGGGTCGACCGGCCGTTGCGGCGGTGGGTTCCGCCAGCAGTGGAGCACCGAAGCCAACACCCGCCTGGCCATGGCCTCGGTCAAACGCCTCGAGGGCATCGAAGAAGAACTCGGCTACCAGACCGAGTTCTTCCAGGGCGGCTACCTGATCCTGGCCCATTCCGACGAGGATGTCGAGCAGTTCAACAAGAACGTCGCCATGCAGCAACGCCTCGGCCTCGGAGTCAAGACGGTCACTCCCGATGAGGCCCGCGAGATCGTCCCCTTCCTCGACCAGACGAAGATCAAGATGGCCACCTGGTGTCCGACCGATGGCCATATCAGCCCCTTCCTGCTGACGCAGGCCTATGCCAACGCGGCGCGCCGGCTCGGCGTCGAGATCCACCTCTGGACCACCGTCACCGGCCTGATGAAGAAGAGCAACACCTTCTTCGTCATGACCGACAAGGGGCCCTACGAATGCCAGAAGCTGTTCAACTGCGCTGGCAGTTTCGCGCGCAGCATCGGCGAGATGCTCAACGTCGAGATCCCTGTCGATCCGTACCGCCACGAGATCCTGGTCACCGAGCCGGTCGAACGCCTGTGGAACCCCATGGTCATCAGCTTCGGCGTCGGCCTCTACTCGCGCCAGGAGAAGAACGGCGGCGTCGTCATGGGCATGGGCGACCCCAACGAGCCGGTCGGCACCTACGTCGGCAGCTCGATGCACTTCATGTACGAGATGAGCCGCCGGTTCACCACCCTCTTCCCGAAGCTGTCCGGGTTGCGCATCGTGCGGCAGTGGGCTGGCCTCTACGAGATGACCGCCGATGCCCAGCCGATTCTGGGCCCGGTCGATGAGGTCGAGAACTTCTACCAGGCCAACGGGTTCTCCGGCCATGGCCTGATGCTGGCCCCGGCCGTCAGCCAGCTGCTGGCCGAACTGGTCACCACCGGGAAGACCTCGATGCCCATCGACGATCTGCACGTGCGCCGTTTCCGCGGGGCCCGCACCTTCCATCGCGAAAAATCGGTGGTCTGACCACCCGTCTTGCCGCACCGCCCCCTCTCTCACTCTCCCAGGGAGGGGGCGGTGCGTTCGTGGCGTGTCCAAGGTGGCGACCGAGGCCAAGTTTTTTTTCTCAGGAGCTTCCCACCCGGCCTCCAAGAGAGAGTATAATGGAAATTATCCTCATCAGTCTCCAAGGGAGGGAACCATGCACCAGTCGTTCCGTTGTCTCGCCATTCCTCTATTGGTTGTCGGGCTGCTCGTCGGCCCCGCTCTGGCCCGCCCCCCCATCACCACCCTCTCCAGTGATGGTGACCCCCTTCGTGACCATCCGATTGTCATGTGCGTGCCGGTTACGGCCGGCAAGGGCAACTTCTTCACCAACATCCTCGGCAAGATGCTGAATCTGCCCAAAACCGTCAAGATCAACGAGATCGGCTTCTTGGCCAATGCCCTGTCGATGGAAGCCTTCCAGGCCACTCCCGATGATCCCAAGAGCTTCCACAACAAGGTGGTGCTGCCCTATCTGCTGGCCAGCAAGGAGATGAACGACTCGCTGAAGCTGCGCCGCACCGCCCGCCAGATCAAGTATCAGGTCATCGCCAACGAACTGAAGCAAATCAACCAACTTTCCGAAGAGGAGAAGAAACTGCTGCTCGGCTTCCTGTCGCAGCAGGTGGGCGCTCCCGTCGTCATCCTGGCCCGCTCACCACTGCCCTCCTTCCTCCCCGAGCCTGGCCCCTGCATGATCCCGATCGGCATCGAGCGGGTGGATCCCAAGACCGGCGCTCGCCTCGGCCTCGAAACCTCGGCCATCTGCGTCCTCGATATCGAAGCCGAGGGCAAGAAGCTCTTCTCGGTGAAAGACGCCATCGACAACGACACCCTCGATCTCGTCCTCGCGCATGAGAACGCGCACGCCATCATGTTCGACATGTATGGCAAGAAATTCGCCGAGATCGAGCGCATCTCGACCAACGGCCACGATGCTCCCTACATCACCGACCAGGGCCTGGGCTACATCGAAGGGTGGGCCGAGGCCTTCGAAGCGGTATATGGCCCGGCCAACCTCAAGCTGCAAGAGAAAGACCGCAAGAAATACAACATTTCCGAGTTCCTGTACGGCCGCCAGGATCCCATCCGCCGCGAACGCTACATCTGGGCGCGCCCCACCGGCAAGAAGACCGGCATCCTCAAGAACGGCTGCCAGTTGATGGCCACCGAGGGCGTCATCGCCGGTCTGTTCTACGATATCCTGACCAGCCGGGCGCTCACCGCTCCCTTCGAGAAATGCGTCACGACCATGCTGCTCTTCCAGCCCCAGTCGTTCATGGATTTCGTGAAGGGATACGTTCGGCTCTTCCCTGGTGATAAGAAGACCCTCTACCGCATCGTTCTCGAGAATACCAACTACGCCATCATGGACCGCCAGGCCATCGACCTCTATGCCGCCTACTACCAGGCCAAGCTGGCGTACGTGAAGAAACAATGCAGCAAAGAAGAGTTCTTCAAAGCCCGCAACGCCTTCATCGCCTTCAAAGAAGAGCTGTACAAGACCGCGCTCAAGAATGACACCCTGTTCGCGAACGTCGGACCGCAACTGTGGTTCACCGGCAAGGTGAAGATCAGCGACAAGAAGCCTGGGATGTTCGACTTCAAGACCAAGATCGCCAAAAAACTCGGCATGGACCCCAACATCTGGGAATTCCGCCTCGACCTGAACACCGTCACCGCCAAGATGCTGCGGGTGATCGGCTTCGATGAGGCGACCGCCGACAAGATCATCGACGCCCGCCAGAAGCGAGGGTTCTTCACCGGCGATGCGCTCAAGGTCTTGAGCGAAACCGCGGGAGCCGAGGCCTTCGCCAAGGTCAAGGCCGAAACCGGTCTGGCCCTCTACATCCCGAAGGGCCCCACGCCGCCCGATACCGCCGCCGCTCTGCTGTGGCCTGAGGACATCGAAAAATGCTCCGTCCCCGGCGAGGAATGACCTGGCCTGGCGGGGGGTGACCCCTGCCGTAACGGCTGTCTCCCCCGGGCTTCCCCCCAGGAAGCCCGGGTTCCTTTTTTCTGGTGGCGCGTTCGGCTTCTCCAGGGCGAACGCGAATCGGCCTTGCGTTAGCCGCGAAGCCGCATCGATCGACCGTCAACGGGGGGGCGAAGGGCTCATACCGCCAGCCGCCGATACCGTCAGCGTTCGACCGCGAGCCCAGGTCCGGTACCCGGCCCCGAGAAGTCCCTGGGAGAACGATTACTTCAGCCAGCCGGTGCTGCGAGCGGCACCGGTCTTCCGTTGCAGAAGGCGCCAACCTTCCTCCCACCAGGTGGTGGGAGCCCGACGCGCCAACAGCATCGGAGAGGAACCGCCAGGGACGGGCGAACCCGACCCGGCTTCGGCCGGACTGGCCGAGCGGGCGGTGCCGCGAGCGGCACGACGATCGAGGTAGTCATGGCGGAAGACAGCCTGCTTCAACATCGGAGCTTCATCCTTTCGAGCAGGACGGCCCCGGCCAGGGCAGGCCGCTGAGTTCCTCCAGCTCGCTCTTCAGTTTGTGCATCTGGGAATCGATGGCGTTCAATCGCTCGATCTCGTCCCGGCATTTGGTGGTGATGGCTTCCTCGATGGCGCGCTCTTCCCGCTTCAGGGCTTCCAGCGAGTTGGTCAGGAGCTTGACGCGCAATGCCTGCTCGGGTGTCAGCGGCGCTTTGGTCGGAGTCCGCTTCCGGTTGAAGAGAGGGATCAGCGTGCCCATGGAGTGGCCCTCCTTGCCTGGTCGATTCCGAGGGTCCGCCCGATGTCTGATCGGGGGCCCTATCGTTCTCTATCGGCGCCCGGCCCCCGTCGGTTGACCCCCCACCCTCGTTTCGGCACGCCATCTTCTTTTTCGGAGCTGCGCAAGGCCCCTTCACGCGTTCGACCGGTTGAAACCCCCACCCGCTTGGGGTATCATGGCCGCCTATGGAACCAACGCCTCTCCCGGTCGTCATCCGGCCCACCGCCGGCTCTCGCCTGGCCTGGGGCCTGTTCGTCCTCGGCCTGGCCTTGATGGGGCTCGGCATCTGGTTCGGCGAGACCGCCCGCATCCTCGACAAAGCCACCCAGGTCTGCCTGCAGTGCATCGGCATCGGATGAACCTGCGTCTTCTGGTCCAGGCCATCGCCACGTTCCTGACCAACGCCCATCTCAAGGGATTCATCACCGGAAAGATCTACGATGGCTCCCTGAAACGCGCCTGCGTGCCCACGCTCAACTGCTACAGCTGCCCGGGCGCCCTCTTCTCCTGTCCCGTCGGGGCGGCCCAGGTCATTCTGTCGAGCGGCGGCACCGGCGAGAATGCCGGCGCCACCGGCGAGGCCGCCGCGGCCGTTCCCCTCCGCGAGAAGGTCTGGAACGTTCTGACCGGCACTCCCCTGTTCGTCATCGGTCTGATGACCGCCGTGGGCGCCCTGTTCGGCCGGGCCACCTGCGGCTGGCTCTGCCCGTTCGGCCTCCTCCAGGACCTCCTGCACCGCCTGCCGTTTCCCAAATTCCGGGCGCCCCGAGCGCTGCGCCTGGGCAAATATCTGTTCCTGGTGGTGCTGGTGGTGCTGATGCCCCTGTTCTGGGTCGACTCCTCCGGGTTCAGCGAACCGGCCTACTGCAAATATGTCTGCCCGGCCGGCACGCTCCAGGGCGGCCTCCTGCTGCCGGCCCTCAACCCCGACCTGCGTCGTCTGCTGGGGCATCTCTTCGCCTGGAAACTCGCCCTGCTCGCGCTGTTCCTGCTGGCCATGCCGTTCATCGCCCGCCCCTTCTGCAGCTGGGCATGCCCGATCGGCGCCTTCCTCGCCCCCTTCAACCGGATCAGTCTTCTACGCCTCACCCTGGACGCCGACCGCTGCGTGAGGTGCGGCGCCTGTCGCCAGGTCTGCGTCGCCGGGCTCGATCCCGTCGACGGCCTCGATGCCCCTGACTGCGTGCGGTGCCTGGCGTGCGCGCAGGCGTGTCCGCTCCATCTGATCAAGGTCGAAGCACCGTTCCTGCCCGCCCCCACCTCGGCCCCTGCCCCGACCGAGTCGGCCGGCGCTGGCGCTCCCCCATCCCGTTGATCCGTGGCGGCCCCTGCCACCGGGGCCAATGCACTCTGGAGGTTGAACCATGAAACGCCCCCCGTCCATTCTCCTGTTCCTGGCCGCCCTGTTCTGCCTCGGCACGCCGATGCTTTTCGCCCAGACCGGTCAAGCGCCGACCTTCACGCTGCCAACCCCTGATGGCAAGACCGTTTCCCTCGACCAGTACAAAGGACAGATCGTGCTGCTCGATTTCTGGGCCATCCTCTGTCCGCCATGCCGGGCTGAAATTCCTGGCTTCATCGACATCACCAATAAGTACAAGGACAAAGGCGTCGTCGTCCTCGGCCTCTCGCTCGACAAAGAAGCCGGCAAGCTGCGCCGGTTCGTGGAGGAGAACAAGATCAATTATCCGATCCTGATGGCCACCAAAGAGGTGCAGATGGCCTATGGCAACGTCCAGGCCATCCCCACCACCTTCCTGCTCGATCGGAATCACACCATCGTCAAGAAGCACGTCGGATTCACCGAGCAGGCGGTCTTCGAGGCCGACCTCGATGAACTGCTGCGCACCCAGCCGCCGCCCGGACCGACCACCCCGGCGGCCCCCACCGCTGGCGAGCCATCAACGGCGCCGGCCTCCGAGCCGACCGCGCCAGCCACCCCCGCCTCGCCAGCCCTCGAAGCGACCGCCAGCGATCCCGCCTCACCGACAGGACAGCCCTGAGCCAGTGCGACGGTCGCTCCTCGCTCTCGCCCCGGCCGGCGGCCGAACGTGACATATGCGGCCAGCCGTCCACCGGGGGTCCAGGGGCCACAGGCCCCTGGCGAGGCTTCCCGGGAGGGGAGGCACGGCCCCCTCCTGATCCCCTTGCCGAGTCAGCGGTGAGCCTGCCCTTCCCGCTCACTCGCGAGGACAGGCGAAGGATCAGCGCAGGATGACCCCGTCGAGCCAGAGATGCGCCCCGGCGGGAATCTGCGCCACGAATCGCAGCCCCACCGAGCGTGCCACCGCCTTCTCCTGACCCTCGAACCGCACCCGGGCGCGGAATCCCGTGGCCTGCCACAGGTCGGGCTTGGCGGTGAACTCCTTGTCGATGAGGCGGCGACTCAACGGATTGCCGGCCTCATCGAGGAACTCGAGCAGACAGCGGCCCTTGATCTCGGCTGAGCCGCAGAAATGGAAGGTGCCCTGCAACTCCTGCCCTTCCTTGAGCGAATTCAGGGGGATGGGCGGGAATTCCACCTCGGTTTCGCCGCTCCCGGCGTTGGCCAGCCGCAACGAGGCATACCCGGTCTTGAACCGCTGGATGTCCCGCGCCAGCGCCCCGGGCGTGCCGGTCAGCCCCTCGGGCAGCCCGCCCGGACCGGCATACTCGAAATCGCCGCCGGCCACCAGATTGGTGGGCCGGGAGACGCCGGCCCGCTGCAGCAGCAGATCGTCGAACCAGACGCTGCCTTTCGACATCGGCCCCTGCTGCAGAATCAGCCGGATGAAGGCCGTGTCTTTCTGCAGATGCCGGTCGGGCGTCGGCCCACCCTCGATGGCGCCTTGTACTTTCGTCCAGGCAGAGGTCACCGGCTGGTTGGCCAGAATCGGCCAAATGAACCCGCGCAGACGCTTCTTCGCATCGTAGAGTTCGGCCCCGATACTGACCCGCTGGCCATCGCCCTCTCCTCGAACCGCCCCGGTGAAGGTCAACCGGCTGTCTGGTTTGACCGCGATGAACTCGGAGACCACGCGCGCCGGACGGAGGCCGGATTCGGTCACCACCTGCAGCGAGCGTCGCCCCGTCATGGCCCCTCCCTCGGCCAGGAAGGCCTTTCCTTCTTTGACCGTCCAGGCGTCAGGCTGCCCGCGGGCGATCAGATCGGTCTCGAAGCTGCCGTTCTGCAGAAGGTTGTCCTGCACATCCGACAGCAGATTGAAGGACAGATTGAAGTCACGGGTCTCAGGCACCTGGAACTTGGCGAGGTTCTTCCGGGCAAACTCCACGCGATCCTGGGAGGGCGGATGGGTGCTCAGATACTGCATCAGGCCTTTGTCGCCCTTGCCGAACTTCGCCACGAACTTCTCCCACAGGACGACCTGGGCGGCCGGATTGAACCCGGCGGCGAACAGTTTCGCCTGCCCCAGGTCATCGGCTTCGACCTCATCTTCCCGCGAGAACTTCAGCATGGTCAGCGCCCCCACCAGGGCCCCCCAGGTCTCACGGTCGCGTTTGTTCTTGACGGCCTTCTGCAGAAGAAGCTGGAACGCGACACTCTGCCGGAAATGCTTGAGGGAATGCCGCCGTTCGGCGTGGGCCAGTTCATGGGCGAGGACGGCCGCCAGTTCGTCATCCGAGCCGACGAAATCGAGCATGCCTTTGTAGATGAAGATGTTGCCGCCGGGAATGGCGAAGGCATTGACGGTATTGCCTTCATAGACGGTGATGTCATAATCGAAGCCGCGGTCCCGGAAGTGGGGCTTGATCCGATCGAAGATGGTGTTGACCCAGCGCAGGGTTTCGGGATCCTTCACCTTCTTGTTGGTCAGGTTGAGGAACCACTTCACCTCCTGGCCGAACCGTTTCTCGGCTTTGACGTCGCCGCTCAACCACAGCAGCATGTTCACTTCCTGGTACTTGGAATAGGCGTTCAACAGATCGCCGAGGAGGTTGCGAGCCTCGGCCGTCGTGGCCATCGTCAAGACCAGCAGCAGGATTCCCGAACGGATGATGGAAAGACAGCGAGACATGCGTCGATTCTCCAAAAAGGTAAGATGAGATGGTACGATCCGGGTCGTCCGTTTCGGGCAACGGAGCCCTGGACCGCCGGATTGCGGATTGCCGCCCAGGTTGTACTCCGATGGCACCTCGGATGTCAAAGCCCCCTCCGGCGAAAAATTCTTCACTCATGGGTTGGCAATTCGAAACCGACATGCTTATACTGATGCCACTATATCTCCTGAACTCTTGCCAGACCAGAAGGGGGAGAAATGCTGAAGAATCTGACCCATGTCCATCGCCCCTCGACCATCGAGGAGGCTTGCGCCCTGCTGGCCGCTCCGGACTGCAAGAACATCGCCCTGGCGGGCGGCACCTATCTGGCGGAATCGTCCGACACCACGATCCAGGGCCTGGTCGACCTGTCCGGTCTCGATCTCAATTTCATCAGGGAAACCAGTGAAGGCTACGCCATCGGCGCCATGACCCCCGTCCAGGACATCTTCAAATCGAAGCTGCTCAAAGGCGCCACTGGCCATTTGCTGAAAGCGGCCGCGGGGCGGATCGGCTCCACCCTCCTGCGGCACTCGATCACGGCCGGCGGCAATCTGGTCAGCGTCTTCCCCTGGTCTGATCTCCCCCCAGCCCTGCTCGCCCTCGACGCCGAGGTCCAGATCCGCAAAGGGATCCCCAAACGCACCGTTCCCGTGGCGACGTTGCTCGAGAAGACCCCGCGCGAATTCCTCGATAAATCCGAACTGGTTACCGAGATCCACGTGCCCGCCTACGGCGCCACGACCGGCACCAGCTTCACCAAATTCGCCAAGACCGCCAACGACTACAGCCTGATCACAGTGGCCATCCGCATCACCGTCCTGCAGGGGCTGATCCGCGACGTCCGCATCGCCCTCAGCGGCTGCACCAAGAAACCGGTCCGCCGCCCCGAAGCCGAGGCCTTGCTGAAAGGGCAGACCCCGACCCCCGAGCGGCTGGCCAACGCCGCCGCCCGTGCCGCCCAGAACCTCGATCTGACCAATGATTTCCGGGCCAGCAAGGAATACCGGTCCGAGATCCTGCCTGTGCTGATCCGGCGCGGCATCGAGGATGCTCTGCGCCAGATCGCCGCGTAAGGGAGGTCCCATGAAACTGCACCTGACCATCAACGGGAAAGCCCGCACCCTCGAGATCGCGCCCAATGCCCTCCTGCTCGACGTCCTGCGCGCCGCCGGCTGCAAAAGCGTCAAGAAAGGCTGCGGCGAAGGCAGTTGCGGCGCCTGCGCCGTCCTCATCAATGGCCGCCCGCGCAACTCGTGCCTCGTGTTTGCGGCGCAATGCGAAGGAGCCGACATCCTCACCGTCGAAGGCATGGGCACCCCCGAGCATCCGCATCCCCTGCAGGAGGCCTTCATCAAGCATGGGGCCACCCAATGCGGGTATTGCAATCCCGGTTCGCTCATCGCTGCCAAGGCGCTTCTCGACCGCAACCCCTCCCCCACCGTCGAAGATGTCAAAGAAGCCCTCGATGGCAATCTCTGCCGCTGCACCGGCTATGTGAAACGCATCGAAGCGGTCCTCGACGCCGCCTCGTTGGGAAAAAAATAACCGAAAGAAGGGAACCACCGACCATGCCTAGCGTTGCCAAGAAAGCTCCTGCCAAGAAGGCCGTCCCTGCCGAAAAGACCGCGCCGGCCAAGAAGACCACCGCCAAGAAAGCCGCCCCGGCCAAGAAGGCCACCCTAGCCAAGAAGGTCGCCCCGGCCAAGAAAGCCGCCCCCGCCAAGAAGGTGGCTCCGGTCAAGAAGGCCGCGGTCGCCAAGAAGGCGGCGCCGGCCAAGAAGACGGCACCGGTCAAGAAGGCGACGACCGCCAAGAAGGCGACGACCGCCAAGAAAGCCGCCCCCGCCAAGAAGGCCCCCGCCAAGACCATCGCAACGAAGGCGAAGAAGTAATGCCCACCACGGAGAAGAGCAGGAAGAAGGCCCCGGCCAGGCCAGCCCAGGGCGGCACGTCCGCCACCCCTGCCAGGCCGGCCTCCCTTCGCAAAACGTCGGCCACCCACTCGCCCAAGGCATCTGCCCAAGCCCCGGCCAAGCCTCCCGCCAGGTCCGCGGGCCGAGCACCTGCCAACGCCCCGCACCAACCGCCCGCCCCCTCAGGCGCCAAGGCACCGGTCAAATCCAAGGTCCAGGCGGCGGTCAAGCCCGCGGACAAAGCTCCCGCCAAGGCCGCCACCCGCCAGACGCCCGCCCAACCTCGCGGCAAGAAGGTCTCGGGAAAAACCCCGAGCCAGGTTCCCGACAAAGCGACCGTCAAAACAGCCGCCCAGGCGACAACCAAAGCGGTAGCCAAAAAGGCAGCCAGCGCCAAAGGGGAAGCCCCGAAAGCGACGACCCCGTTTGTCGCCAAAACGCCGGCCAAGCCCGTGCGCAAGAAGACTCCGGCCAAGGTCACCCCGGCCCCTCAGACTCGGGCTCAGCAGACCAGCCAGCCGTCAACTCCGACCGCCGCCCCCAAGGTGGTCGAGAAGGTGGTCGAGAAAATCGTCGAGAAGGTCGTCGAGAAAGTGCGGGAACCCAGCCCCATCCCGCAGTATCCGCTGACCTATGAGCGCCCCGACCATTTCCATGTCGTCAATCACAGTCGGTACAAGCTCGATGGCATGAGCCTGGTCACCGGCGCCCCGAAATTCACCGCCGATATCGACCTGCCGGGCATGCTCCACATCAAGGTGCTGGGCAGCCCGCATGCCCATGCCCGCATTCTCGACATCGACACCTCCGAGGCGCTCAAGGTGCCCGGGGTCGTGGCGGTCTACACCTGGAAGGACGTCCCGCGGGTCGCCCATACGACGGCCGGTCAGGGCTATCCCGAACCCTCGCCGTACGACACCTTCCTCCTCGACTCCAAAGTCCGTTTCGTCGGCGATCGGGTGGCCATCGTCGCGGCCGAGACTCCCGAAGCCGCGGCCGAAGGCTGCCGCAAGATCCGGGTCAACTACCACGTCCTGGAACCCGTCTTCGATCCGACCCAGGCCCGGCGGCCCGGCGCTCCCATCATCCACGACGAGCCCGACTGCAAAGCCCCGCTGCCGATCTTCTACGATCCCAAGCACAACCATTGCGCCCACGTCGAGACCAAGGTCGGCGACGTCGCCATGGGCTTCCAGGAAGCCGACGTAGTGAGGGAACGCACCTATTACTCCCATTACGCCCAGCATTGCCCGATCGAACCCCATGTCTGCGTCAGCTACCTCGACGAGAACGATCGGCTCGTCCTGCGGTCCAGCACCCAGGTACCGTTCCACGCGCGGCGCATCACCGCGCAGACGCTGGGCATCCCGCTGCGCAAGATCCGGGTCATCAAGCCCCGCATCGGTGGCGGCTTCGGCGCCAAGCAGGAGGTGCTGCTCGAGGACGTCTGCGCCCTGGTCACCCTGCGCACTCGCCGCCCCGCCAAATGGGAGCTGACCCGCGCCGAGGAGTTCATGGCGGCGCGCACCCGCCATCCCATGATCATCACCATCAAGGCAGGCGCCAAGAAGGACGGCACCATCACCGCCCTGTCGATGAAGATCGTCAGCAACACCGGCGCCTACGGCAGCCATGCCTTGACGGTCGTCAGCAACTGCGGCTCGAAGGTTCTGCCCTTGTACAAGATCAAGACCATCGAGTTCGTCGGCGATACCGTCTACACCAACCTGCCCGTCGCCGGCGCCTACCGCGGCTACGGCGCCACCCAGGCCGCCTTCGCCGTCGAGAGCATGATGGACGAGCTGGCCGAGGCCATCGGCATGGATGCTGTCGCCTTCCGCCAGATGAACCACATCCGGGAAGGCGAGACCTCGCCCATCTTCAAAGCCCTCGGCGAGGGTCGCGAAGGGGTCTCGATGGTCATCAAGTCCTGCGGGCTCGCCGAGTGCATCACGCGCGGCATGAAGGAAATCGGCTGGGCGGAGAAACGCGGCCGTGGTCGCCATGCCCCCGGCCCCCGCAAACGCGGCGTCGGCATGTGCTGCCTGATGCAAGGCAGCTCGATCCCCGAGATCGACATGGGTTCCGTCTTCATCAAGATGAACGAAGACGGCTCGTTCAACATGCTGCTCGGCGCCACCGACCTCGGCACCGGCTCCGACACCATCCTGGCCCAGATCGCCGCCGAGACGCTCGGCTGCCAGCATGATGACATCATCGTCTACAGCTCCGATACCGATTTCACGCCCTTCGATGTCGGGGCCTACGCCAGTTCGACCACCTACCTGTCCGGCGGGGCGGTCATCAACGCGGCCCGCCAGGTACGGGCCCAGATCCTCGCCGTGGCGGCCAGCATGCTCAACGAACCGGTCGACGACCTCACCATCGAGAACCGGGTGGTCTACGGCAAAGGCCGCAAGAACAAGCTGACCTTCGCCCAGATCTGCACCTTCGCGATGTACGAGTATCACCAGTTCCAGATCGCCGCGGTCGGCAGCCACGTCACCCACGCCTCGCCGCCGCCGTTCTCGGCGCACTTCGCCGAGGTCGAGGTCGATACCGAGACCGGACAGGTCAAAGTGCTGAAGTATGTCGCCGGCGTCGACTGCGGCACCGCCATCAACCCGCAACTGGCTGACGGTCAGACCCAGGGCGGCCTGCTCAACGGCATCAGTTTCGCCCTGACCGAAGAGTACATCTTCGACGACAAGGGCCGCATGCTGAATCCGAACTTCAAGCACTACAAGATCTTCAGCACGGCCGATCTTCCCGAGATCGTCACCTTCCTGGTGCCGACCTACGAGCCCACCGGGCCGTATGGCGCCAAGAGCGTCAGCGAGATCTGCATCAATGGGCCGATGCCCGCCATCGCCAATGCCATCTACGACGCGATCGGCGTGCGGCTGACCCAGCCGCCCTTCACCCCCGAGAAGGTATTGGCCGCCATCAAGGAAGCCCGGACCGCGAAGAAATAGGCCGTTTTCCGCGATACTCACGCCCCTCGCCCCCCCCGCGGGCGAGGGGCTTTTCCTGGCGCCGCCGATCCCTGGCCTGCGCCGGAGCCTCCCTGGCCAGCCGCCAGGCGGCCGCCCAACCCGCTGAACGGGGGTCGGCAGGCGCGGATCCAAGAATCTAGCCCCTCTGGCCATGGCCGCCGCAAGGAGATTCCCACCTCTCTGGCCGCCGCTCAAGCAAGGCGCTCTGTATGGATGGTGGCCTCGCCAGGAACGTTCCTTGTATAATCCCGAGAGGACCGCCGGAGCATGGTCGTCCGTGCGCTGTCCAGACTTGCGGTGGAGGGGTGGAGAACGATGGCGAGAGTCTGTTCGCAACCAGCACTGGTGCTCCTGCTCGGATGCTTTCTGGGAACCGGTCTGACCGGTTCCGCGCTGGCCGCCTCCCGTCGGGCGAAGCCCAAACCGGCCGGCCCGGTGGTCAGCGTGCAGACCCAGAAGATGACCAAGGCCGCCGCGAAGCATCTGACCAAAGCCCGCGCCCTCCGCGAGAAGGGGAAGAACGATCTGGCCATCGCCGAGTACCGCCAGGCGCTGACCATCGACCCTTCCTCGGCCGAAGCGGCGCTCGAGCTGGGCGGATTGTACTATGAACTCGACCTTTTCCAGCCGTGCGCCGAGATCCTGGAGGCCGCCCTGCCCATGGCCGAGAGCCAGGGCTATGACGACCACACCCTCGGCGAGGCCTATTGCCAACTGGCTCGCAGCCAGGTGGCCAACGGCGCCCCCGACCGGGCCAACGCCGCGCTCCTGAAAGCCGCCCAGCTCATCCCCGATGATCCCCGGCCTCATCTGATCCTGGGGGAACTGCAGGCGGCGCGCGAACGGTTCGACGAGGCCTTCCAGGCCTTTCGGCGAGCGCTCAAGCTCGACCCGCAGCTGATCGAGGCCTGGTCGGCGATGGGCCGGCTGGCCTTGCAGACCCGCCGGGCCAAAGAAGCCTCGGAAGTCCTGCAAGGACTGCAGCAGGCCGATTCGCTGAAGGCCAAGGCCTTCCACGAAGCGATGGCCGCCGCCCGCCTCGATGTCGTCGCGGTCCCTCCCCCACCGCCGCCCCCTGCGCCGACGGCCGACCCGTATGCCGACGATTCCCCTCCGCCACCCGCGGCCTCGCCAAAAACCGGGAGTTCAGGGAACGCGCCCCAAGCACCAGCCCCCCAACCCTCGGCCCCTTCCACCACCCCCTCTTCATCCAGGCCAGCGCCCATCCAGGGTGTCCGCCCTCCGGGTCCGTCGTCTCCGCCTGGCGCCTCGACCACCAACCACACCCCGCAGGCGGGCAGCCGCGTTGACACCCAAGGCTCTCGACGCACGCCCACCGAGGCGACCGAAGCGACCGACCCCGGCCAGGAAGACGCGGCCGATCATACCGACGAAGCGACCGGGAACGGCGAGGCCGATGATCCTTACGGCGATCAGACCGGCATTTCCGGCCAGTCTTCGGCGAGAGGGCCGGCTGGGTCGAACGCCCCCGCGGCCGCTCCGGCATCGCGCGCCGCCGGCCCCCTCACGCCCTCCACCAGTGGGCCGCGGGCCGCGGGCCAGGGCTCAGCCCCACCGCCGGCAGCGCCGACCGGTCCCTCCCCTGCGCCCGGCCCTGCTTCGGCCGCCGCCCCCGCCGTCCAGGTCGGCCTCGATGAGGCGATGGCCCGCTTCCTGAGCGATGATGACGCCACGGCGGCCCAGGGGAAGGCCGATCTGCTGGCGCTCGGCGCCCCGGCCATTCCTCGCCTGGCCGAAAAACTGGCCGACCCCGATCCCAACCTGCGCCGTCGCACCCTGCGCCTGCTGGGGGAATTCGGCCCCACGGCCAAACCGGCCTTCAGCGCCGTGGAAGAGGCGCTTGCCGACCCTGACCCCGGTGTCGTCGAAGCCGCTCAGGATGCCCTCGACCGCATCGGCGCCGACTGACCGTTCGCCCGAAGGAACAGCCCCCCCGACGGGTCTGGCGATCAGGCCAGGCCCTTGGCGTTCGCCAAGCCGCCGACGCTCACCGTTCACTTCCCGGTGGGAGAGATGATTGGCCCATCGGTGGTGAGCTGACTGGCCGCCTCGTCAGGGTGAATGAGGTATCGGACGAATCGCCCGCGCACCTGCCCCGTATCTTTGGTGGGATTGATCAGCCCGAGCCCGCCGTCTTCGACCGCGATGCTCGTGTATTCGTTCTGCGACATGATCTCGAACTGAGCGAACCCGATGACGCGAGTCAGCGACCGCGGCTGGAGTTCATTGATCGGATTGACATCGGGCGCCGCATCGAGAATTGGAATGATCACCATGCGCCGGTTGGGATCGGCCGCGCGGAAATCGCGGGCGACGTCAGTCGGGCCATGGGCTTCGCCCAGGCCGGTCCAAACGCGGTTGTTCACACTGATCTGCCCTGGATACCCATACTTGAAAAACCACTCGTAATCGGACGCGCCGCTGCCGAAGTCGAGCGATCCGGCGACATGCCATTGATCAGCCCCGGAAGGAGGCTTGTACTTCGGAGGATTGTCGCTGCCGGTGCGCCCGAGGCGGAGGATGTACTCTTCGCCGGGGTTGAACCCCTGACCGGGGCCGAACATGGTGACATCGTAGTATTGCTGATTGTACTGGACCATCCGGCCATGGGGGATGCCGATGGGAATGACGCCGTCTCCGCCCGCGTCTCCACCGGGACCGCCTCGTTCAGCCGCCACGGTGGTGGCATTCCGCCAGATGAGACGGGAAAAGAAGAGGCCGAACGGGTAGGTGCCCTGAACCCGCAAGCGATTGGTGTTGGGGGTCGGGAAGGTGGTCAGAACCGTGATGCCTGGATAGTTCAGATCGATCACCTGCTTCACGTGGTTCCTGACCTGATCGCGACCAGCGGTGGTCAGCACCCCGTTCACGCTGCTGGAAGGCAGGATCAGCGCGGTGTAATCGATGCCCGCTTTCCACCCGGCATTGACGGCGGTTTCGATGCGGGCTTTCTGGTAGTACATGTATCCGACGTCGATGGCGAGGGCCATGATGGCGAAAAGAAGCATCAGGCCGAGAGTGGACAGGAACAGGATACTTCCTCGGTCGGGCCGGGACACTCTTGAGATGGTCTTCATGCGCGGCCTCCGCTCATTCCTTGTCCTGGAAGGATTCGGCGCTGACCCGCAAGGTGCGCCGATTTCCGAAGAATCGGGCGACCAGCGGGGTGATGGGCGTCACATGGGTATAGGCCTCGACTTTCACGAACGGTTGATTGTTCCCGACATTGGTGAGGGTGGCGTAGACCACCCCCGGCGTCTCGCCCTTGGCCTGGAATTCGGTTCGGGGAGCCAGGGGAGAAGCGTATTTTCGGAAGGTCGCCTGAACCTCGGGGAGAGGAGTATGGGTGGTCGAGGAATACCAGGAGGTGTACGCTCGCAAGTTCAAGCGTCGCGAAGCGACCCGAGCGGCCTCGACACATTGGTGATGGATGGCGGTATAGACGTGGAGAACCCGACCCAGGTCGATGATGGCCATGAATACCAAGAGGAACACCGGAAGGATCAGAGCCATTTCGACCAGAGCCTGACCGTTTCGACGGGGTGGTCGCATTCCAGTCCTCCTAGTGCTGGGCGAGTAACAATGGAGCATGACAACCGGTCGCCCTCGTTCTCGCAAATTCCGTACTCATGTGGAATGGCCCGATCATCTGTCATGAATGTATCCCAAAGCCCTGTTCAACGCAATCATTTGGAGGGGGGGGCAAACCAGACCGGGTGATTTTTCGAGCCCATGTGCCCCATCATGAGGCAAAGTTACCACAACTATGTTCGCAAAAAAATTCCCCCCTCTCACAGGGGGAGAGAGGGGAAATGGTTCCTTCCGACCTATTCAGGAAGCATATCAGGTGTCGTAGGGGCCATGATGGGGTTGTTCACATCCATCAACTGGGAGGCATCCCAATCGAGGGTGTACCCATCCTGGCGGTAGACCCCGTTCTTGAACTCGGGATGGTCGGCGATCGGCATGCGAAGGTTGAGTGTGTCCTTCACCCCTTCATAGGCCTCGGTCAGCTCCTTGAGTTCTTTCAGCTCGTCATTGAGCTGCTTGAGGAGTTCGCGGGGATGCGTCACTTCCTTGTCAAACCACAAGAAGCGCTCGCGGGTGGTCGAATTGGCCGTGTCGGCATTGCCCGAATAGGCTTCGACCTCGCGCCAGTAGAGGTTGGTGAACTTCTCGAGTTCTTCATACGCCGGGTAGATGCCGCCCAGCCAATCCATGAACGTCTTGCCCTTGACGTTGAGGAATGTCCCCTTCCTGAGGTATTCCTTGATGGCCGCATTCTTGAACTCGTTGTCGAAGTCGCGCAGCACTTCTCGCTTCTCTTCCCCGAGCATCCGCATGAGGCGGGCGGTATCGAGCGTACGCTTGAGGTTGACCAGGATCAGGATGGCCTCGGCCGCTTTCTGGGCGACGCTGAGCGGAACATAGGTCAACAACTGCTCGATGTCGGGCTGATAGAACTTGATGATGTTGCGAGGGGTCGCCGGGCCGTTGCGATCATTCCACCGCCATCCGAACGCTGAGCGGATCTGCCGTTTGAGACTGTCATTGACCCGGTCGGGATCGCTGTTGTAGGCCTCGAGCAGGGCGGCCAGCGCTTCCCGGGTCTTGACGGTCTGGGGCAGGTCATTCTTGACGATCTTCTCGATGGCTTCATCATTCTCGTGGATCACTTTCTTGAGCGACTCATTGGCTGCCTTGACCTGCTCCCGGAAGTACATCATCTCCTTCACCCCGACCTGGAAGGCATCGGCATTGAAGGCCTCTTTCAGCAGCGCTTCCGACCAGGCCGCGGTGTCGATGCCGACCAGCGGGATGTAGTTGAACGGCGACTGTTCGATGCGCAGGCCGACGGTGTCATAGATGCCGCCCTTCAGGTCATTCCCCATCAGATAATTCTTGTACTTCTTGACCAGGACATAGTCAGGATTGAAGAAGACGGGCTTGACATCTTTGTTTTGCAGCTCTTTGTCGAAACCGCGGGAGTTGATCTTGTCGCCGGCCCAGGCGATCCAGGTCTTGGGGTTGATGGCATGGCCGAGATTGCCCCAGAACCCGCGATCCTTCGCCGCTTCCGCCTCGGCTTCGGTGGGTTTCCAGGCCATGAAATCGGCCTTGCGATTCCACAGGTCCTGGAGGCGGTTGATATCGAAGTCGGGAAGGGTGAACCCGGTCTGAGCATAGTAGGTCATCAACACCCCCTGCTTCTCGAGGGCTTCGAAGACCTTCTTGCCGTTTTCCCACAGTTTCTTCTCGGATTCTTCAGTGGGTTGCGGTTGCCGGGCCAGTTCGCCGTAGTCGCGTTCGGCCAGCAGCAGGGAAAGCGCCTTCTCTTCACGCTTCAACTGCCCGCGGTTCTCATAGAATGTCCGGAAGGTGGGATCATTCTGATGGAGGAACCAGTAGGAGTTCTTGTAGGCTTCCTTCCAGCGCTTGTTGTATTCCCCCAGAAGGTCGCCGACCTGGGAGAGGATGACCCAGATCAGCGTCGCGATAGCTACTACCTGACCCACGATGGGAATGCAGAACATCGCCACCAGGGTGGCGACCCCGAGCGCAATGCCCACATAGCTTTTGACCAGATCGTAGGAAAACAGCCGACCGCCTTTGCGATCTTCCGACTGGCTGATCGCGTAGGCATCAAGGGCGATTCCCAACACCACCAGGCCGATGCCGACCGTCTGGGCGATGCCCTTGGTATCGCTGATGTACCGTCCTCGCCCCAGGCCCTTCCCGCTAGGATTCACGGTTTTCTTCTGCACCCATCGCCAGTAGGATTTGAAGCCTTCCCCGGCGACTTTGGGATTGTGCCAGCAGGGGGGCGGCGCCATGAACTCCAGGAACTTCCACACGCGGCTTTTATTGAGAACCTGGCGCGCGCGTGCGGTCGCGCGCAGGAAGCCGTTGAACATCGACAAGCCGCGCAACGCCCCGGTGGTCCGGCCGACGAACGCCACCAGCAGATGGACCTTCTTGACCGCCAGCTTGAGGAAATCGACCACGTCGGGCGCCGACCCCGCCACATCGGTCGCGCTGCGGAGGGCGGAATAGAACGAGAAGACATCCTGACACCCGGCATCCATGAGCATGTAGGCGCCGGTGATGGTCATCAGCCAGTCGCCCCAGACCTTGGTTTCCAGCTCTTCTTTGGTGGATGCCTGCTGCAGCTCGAGCATGTACTCGAGGTATTCCGCCGGGGTCATCACCTCGTCGATGTTCTGGATGCCATCGACTTTCTGGGTATTGATGACCGGCTGGGGCAGTTCCTGGGCCCGCACCATCGTCACCACCACCGGCTCGAACATGAGCCACAGCGCGAACAGGATCACCCACGGCCTGTACCTTGGAGAGAGTCTCGGCATACCTACCCCCTGTTCAAAATCTCTTGTGTGTTGATAGATACGTAAGGCCGACAGAAAAAGTTTCCGCCCGGCCAGGGAGGGATTTCTCTCAATTGTAGCAGAAAAACCCGCAAATCAGGGTGCGAGCCTGTCGCTTCACAGCCCGGCCAGGCGTTCTCTGGCTACTCGCGCTTCGAGCTGGTCGCGATTGTCATCCATCTGGATGATTTTCTCATAGAGGGCCCGAGCCTGATCTTTGCGATTGAGACCGGCCAGGGCCTCGGCATATTCGAGGGCCCAGGTCATGTACTCCTTCTCATCGGGGTTGGGATTGAGCTTGAACAGCTCTTCGTAGAAGGCCGCGACGCGATCGTGCTGGCCGGTCGCCCGATAGGACTGAAGCAACCGGTTCTTGGCCTCGGGGATGAGGGGAGAATTCGGATAGGTCTTGATCAGATGCTCCAGCACCTCGATGATGCCTTGGTGGTTGGGCTCGTCTTCGGCCATCAGGTACATGTTGGACAGACGCCAGCAGGACTGTTCGGCGAAATCGGTGTCGGGACATTTCCGGATGACGGTGCGATGCAGGGTGTCGAACTGGGCCAGCTCGTACTTGTCGAGCGCGGCCATCTCTTTGTACAACTTCTTGGCGAGCGCTTCCTGCTCGGCCAACGGCAGTTTGTCCGCCGGATCGCCGGCCAGAGCGTTCGTCGGCTCTTCGTTGGCCGGCGGGCGGGCGGCGGGCGACGCGCCGCCGGTGGCCGCGGCCGCCGGCGCGGCAGGGGCGCCGGCCGACGTCACCTTGGCCAGCCACTCCTTGGCGAACGAGTTGTTGGGGTTGCGCGCCAGCACTTTCTCCCAGAGCGCCCGGGCCTCGGCGGTGGCCCCGGTCTTGAATTTGACGAGGCCGAGCAGGTTCATCAGCGCCGTCGACTCGGGAAACTTCCCAATGCCTTCCTGAAGGAGAGGGATGGCTTGCGGATAGCGCTGCAGCTTTCCGAGAAGGGTGCCGGCTTCCCGGTAGAGTTCTTCGGACGGCGCGGTCTTGAGGCCGTCCAGATAGACGGTCAGCGCCTTCTCGAGCTGGCCGGCCTTCTCCAGTGCCTTGCCCTCGTCGAGCGGGGCGGCGCCGGCCGCCACGCTGGCAGCCAGCCACAGACAGCACAGCAGAACCGTCGACCACCGGATCGATGACATGGAATTCCTCCTGGTTTTCTGAACGTTCAGGGTGTCGATGCGAAGGAACTGAGAGGTTCCTGGCATTTCGGTTGGAACTGGCAGGTGATGGCCAGTCGGGAGCCCGCCTTGGTGGCCCGCTCCTCTTCGCGGCCGGCGGCGATCCGCTCGGCGTTGACCTGGATGACGACCGTCAGGGAACGAAAGTCGTTCCAATCCTTGTCGGGACGGAACAGGGTCTGCACGACCTGCCCCGGGCCGTGGAAATCGCGTTGGCCAGCCACATCGTCGTCGATCCGGCGGGTCAGGGTGCGCGTCTGGGGATCGAACGCCCAGGCGACTTTACGCAGACGCAGGTCCCCGGTGGCAGCATCGCGCAGCCAGGCCTGGAAGGTCAGGTGATGATCGTCGCAGGAGCCGGGCCCGGGGACCAGGGAACGCAGCCGCCGCACATCATCGCGCAACTGGGTGACGATCGATTCGAGCAGGACCTGGGTGTTCATCAGGTCGGTGCCCTTCTGGAAGGTGCGCCCGGTGCGGGACATGACCACCATGGCCGACAGCAGGATGGCGCTGGAGAGAGCGGCCACCACCATGATCTCGACCATCGACAGGCCGCGACGATGGTCAGGGCAGGGCCTTCCTCTCGCTCTTCGACGCCCCTCAACGCAGATCATTGAATTTCACTCCCTGCAGGATGAGAGCCGTTCGCGAATTCTCATCCCCTTCTTCGACCCGCCAGGAGACCAGGACGGTGAGCAGGAACATCCGGTCGGCGACCCCCGAGGAGGAATCTTTGTCGATGCCTACCTTGAACTCGAAGAAGCGGAAGGTCTTACCTAGATCTTCCTCCAGCACCCGACGGCCAGCGGCCAGGCCCTGGTGCTCGAGCACAGATACCAACCACGGATCTTCCAGCACCTTGGCCGTGCCGAGCCCGCGCAGGCGCTCGGCTTCGGCCAGGGCCTCCTCATAGGGCAGCGCCAGGAGACGGTCGAGCAGGCTGGCCGCGATCTGCCCGGCCATCAGGTGTTTGCCGGTGATGTAGGTGGTGCGCGTCGTGGTCGTGCCGAAACTGAGGATGGGCAGGATGGCGAAGCTGAAAATGACCAGCCCGACCAGCAGTTCGAGCAGGGTCATGGCGCGTCGCATCGTCGGCGTCTTCATTCGAGAGCGAAGTCGTACTGGTCGAGCCCGGGGAAGATCTGGACCACCGTCTCGGGTTTGGCGTCAGCCATCGACGGCACATAGAGGAAGACGTTCTTGCCGGCATCGCGCCCGAATTCCTTGATGCGGGCGACCAGGTTGGGCGTGTCGAGGACCAACCCACCCGCGAACAGGATGCCTCTGGGGGATTCCCAGGAGATCTGGTCGCGCACGCCGCCCTCGGGCGTGAGGGCGACCAGCTGCACCCCGATATGCTTGTCGCCCTTGAGCCGGATGGAGCCTTCCCGGCTGACGAAGGTCAGCACTTTCGACTGGGGCAGGGTGTCGACGTAATCGGAAATCTGCTCGAGCAGCGTCTTGTCTTCGATGGGCTCCTTCTTGATCGGGAACCCATGGGTGATATTGCCCAGCCGGATGCCCTTCTCGACGATGACGATGCCACCACGAATGTCTTTCGTTGTCAGATCATCGAGGTCGAGCCCCTCTTCGCCCCGCACGTAGACCACCCCGTCGATCCAGCATTTCCCTTCGCTCAGGCGGGCATATTCCTTGAACGCCTTCTGATTGGGGAAGATGCGCGAGACCCGCGACTGCAGGGTCGCCCCGGCCTGACCGAGCCGCAGACGCGGGTCGAACGACATCCATTCGCGGACGAACCCGGCGAAGGTCCCGTTCCGGTTCGGATTGAGCCGCAAGCCATCGGCCGGCTGGAAATCCTTGGCCTGCAGGAGGAGGCGGCTGCCTTTGCCGGTGGGGTCGAACAGGTTGTACGGCAGGTAATCGTCGGCCAGCACGTCGCGATCGGCGCCGCCCGACACGATGCGGGACATGAACCACGTGTATTTCTGCCCGGGTTCGGGGGGCTCGAACGTGGCGGTCTCCTCGCCATGGTATTTGGGAGCGGGCGGCGGGCGATAGTTGCCATCGGCATTATAGGGTAGGACCTGCCCGCCGCCCTGGGCGGATGGGAATTCGAAGAAGGTCAGCAGGAGGAAGCGGGCATAGACCTTCCCGAACACCTGGCGAGCGAAGCCGGTATAGGCCTGATCGAGCGGCAGGGTGTGCTCGTAGTTGGGCCCATAGAGCTTGAGCGCGCTCGACAGGGCCAGCTGCAGCTTGTTCTCGGCCGTCATCGCCATGAACGAGGGATCCTGGCCCCAGATCGATTCGGGCGTGCGCACGGTCTGCGAGAACAGGCCGTTGTCGGGGTCGTAGAGTTCGTAGCAGAAGCCGAAGATCCCCATTTTCGCGATGTAGCCTTTGAGATTGAGCGGGATGTCCATGCCGCGGAAGCGGACCATGGACCCGCTGCGGGTCATGAAGATGGGATTGGCGCTGAACTGATCGATGTTCTTGTTGGCGCGGAACCAGCGAGGATTGACCATCCACAGATCGCTGACCGGGGTTTCGCGGTAGCGCAGCTCGCCGGCCAGATTCAAGTAGATCGGCTTGTCGTCGGCCCCCAGAAAGATCTTGCCGTTGGCATGCGGGTCGTTGGGCCGGTTCGACATCGGGAAGAACCACGGCAGGCCTTTGTAGTCCCGGAATTCGGGGGGCGGCTCCTGCCCGTAGTCAGGGTGCTTGGTGAAGATGATGTTGATTTTGTCTTCCCGCCCGAACGGGCGGGTCTGCTCGAGATGGAGGCGGTCGGCGAAGAAGACGAAATCGCGCAGCACCGGGCTCAACCGGCAGACCACCGAGTAGGGCACCTGCGCCGAGAGAGCGTAGCGGCGACCATCGAGTTTGGCCCGCACGGTGAGGGCGACGATGCCACGCTTTTCGAGCCCGGGCGAGAATGTCGGGGGAACCTGCAACGACGGGGGATATTGGAGCGGCTTGGGATCGAGAATCTGCGCTTCGGGCTCCCAGATCGGGGTCAGGTCGAGGCCCAGCTCCTGCCATTGCTCGGGAATCTGCTTGACGAGAGGACTGGGCCGATAGAAGGCCGGGAATCGCGCGGCGGGGTCGCCCCGGAAGAAATCGAACAGGACCCGGTCGGCGGCGGCATTCCCCGGATCATTCACCTTCTGCCGGAGCTGCTGGATGACATCCCCCAGGTGAGCTTCGAGGAAATAACGGGCGTAGAGGTGGGAATCGCCGAAGGCGACGAGGTGCCCATGCCCGCGCTGCCGCTGGAAGAGGGTGAAGGCCAGGAACAGCATCACGCTGAGCAGACCTAGCAGGATGATGGTGACCGATCCATGGCGGGGCGAGCGGACGAGGGTACGCATCTCCGGCATTATACTCTCGCTGCTGACGGCATGTCCAACGATCCGGCCCTTGCGGAACCCCTGCCGTCTGGCCTATCATGCCGCCATGACTCCGACCGTCCCGCCGCTCCTGACCGACCCGCTCCCCGCCGCGCCTCCCGCCGGCAGGGAGCGCCGTCGCTATCCCCGTCTGCGCCGGTTTCTCGACCACCCGTACGTCGGTCTGATCATTCTGGTGCTGGTGCTGGTCTCGGTGGTGCTGCTGCTCTTCGAGACCTTCGCCGACATTCCCGAGAGCACCCGGCACTGGATGGAACTCGCCAACGATGTCCTGACGGTGCTCTTCTTCCTGGAGCTGGCGTTGCGCTGGCTGGTCTTCAAAAGCACCGGCAAGTTCCTGCGCAGCCATTGGCTCGACATCCTGGCCCTGCTGCCGATGCTGCGGGTCTTCCGGCTCAGCCGGGTCTTCGCCCTGGTCCGGCTCCTGCGCATCTTCTCGCTGGGAGCCCTGCTCCAGAACCGGGTGCGCCTGCTCGGCACCGTCTTCGAGGCTCGCGCCGTCGAACTCGGGCTGCTGCTGTTCTTCATCGGGTTCGCCATCACCTTCGGGGCGGTGGGCCTGGCCCAGTTCGAGGTCGGCCACGATGCCGACCTGTTGACCCACAGCGATGCGTTCTGGAAAGCCACCTTCTCGCTGCTGACGGGCGAATATGCCAGCTACCCGCGCACCCTGGGCGGCCGCCTCATTTTCGCCGTCCTGACCCTCTTCGGCATGGGCGTATTCGCCATGCTGACCGGTACGGTGTCCGCCGTCATGATGGAAAAGATGAAGGAGAGCGCCATGCACCGCAACATCAACCCCGAAGATCTGCAAGGCCACATCATCATTTGCGGGTTCAGCGCCAAAGCCGCCACCCTGGTCACGGAATTCCAGCTCGAACCCCATTTCGCCGACGCCGACATCCTCCTCGTCTCCGAACTGGCCAACATCGAAGAGTTGACCGCCCGCGGCGTGAAAGTTGATCGGGTCTATGTTCTGAAGGAAGATTTCACCCACATCGACACATTGCATCGGGCGGGCGTCGAGCGGGCGCGCGCCGCCGTCATCCTCTCGGAAGGCGGCGGCCACCGGACCACGCAGGATATCGATGCCCGCACCATCCTGTGCGCCCTGTCGATCGAGAAACTGCGACCGGGCATCCATACCTCGGCCGAGCTGTACCACCCGGAATTCGCCGACCATCTCAAGCTGGCGGGCGTCGAAGACGTGGTGATCCAGGGCGAATTCTCGGGCAAGCTGCTGGCCCGCATCGCGGCCAATGAAGGCGTGCTCGCCTTCTTCAAAGATCTGCTGTCGCGCACCGAGGGCAATTCCCTGGTCTTCCAGAAAGTGCCGCCGGCGCTGGCCGGCGTCGATTTTCCCGCGGCCATGACGCGGCTCCATACCGAGCGTCAGATGATCCCGGTCGGCGTCCGGCCCGCCGGCGGCGAGCTGCTGATCAACCCCGCCACCTACCGGCTGCAGGAGACCGACGAACTCCTGGTCATCGCCCCGACCACGCCTCAGGCGTGACCCCGCCCCGGTGAACGACGTCTCCTCGACCGCGACCGCGTCCACGGTCGCCAGCCAGGCCGACCCGCCTGCCCCGCCCCGGGCGGCCACGACGGCCGCGACGGGCGCCCCCGCCCCGACCGCACCCACCGACCAGACCGGCTCGGTCGCCCGCTCGGCGGCGGCCATGAGCGCCGCCACCTTCCTGAGCCGCATCGCCGGCCTGGTGCGCGAGCAGACGTTCGCCTACCTGTTCGGGGCCGGGGTCTGGACCGACGCCTTCAATGTCGCCTTCCGCATTCCGAATCTGCTGCGCGACCTGTTCGCCGAAGGAGCGATGAGCGCCGCCTTCGTCCCCACCTTCAACGCGGTGCTGGCCCGCGAAGGGCGGGAACCCGCCTTCCGCCTGGCCAATGTCACCCTGTCGGTGCTGACCATCGTGCTCGGCGGGCTGTCGGGCCTGGGCATCCTGCTCTCGCCCTGGCTGGTGGGGCTGCTGGCCCCCGAGTTCGCCGCCACCCCGGGCAAGACCGAGGTCACCATCCTGATGACCCGGATCATGTTCCCGTTCCTGCTCGCCATTTCGCTGGCCGCCATCACCATGGGCGTGCTCAACTCGCTGGGCGCTTTCTTCGCCCCTGCCATCGCTCCCGTCTTCTTGAATCTTGCGATGATTGTGGCCGGGTTCACCCTCTGCCCCTGGTTCGCCGCGGCCGGGCACCCTGCCATCGTCGGTATGGCGGTCGGCGCCATGCTGGGCGGCATCCTGCAGTTCGCGGTGCAGGTGGTTCCGCTCTGGCGACGAGGCTTCCGGCCCGCCTGGCTTCCTGATTTCAACGATCCCGGCATGCGCCAGATCGTGCGCCTGATCATCCCCGGCACGCTGGGTCTAGCCGCCACCCAGATCAATGTGGCCATCAGCACCATCCTGGCCACCTCGCAAGGCAACGGCCCCGTCTCCTGGCTCGGCTACGCCTTCCGATTGATGCAGCTGCCGCTCGGCCTGTTCGGCGTGGCCATCGCCCAGGCCACCCTGCCGGCCTTCTCGCGGGCGGCCGCCCGCCATGATCGCGACGAGATGGCCACCACCCTGGCCGGCTCGCTCAACCTGACCGCCTTCATCAACGTGGCCGCCAGCCTGTTCTTGATCGCCCTGGCCCACCCGTTGATCCGGCTCCTCTTCCAGCACGGGCGGTTCACGCCCGCCGATACGGCCGCCACGGCGGTGGCGCTGCAGGCCTACGCCGTCGGCCTGCTGGGCTTTTCGGCCGTCAAGGTGCTGGGCCCGGCCTTCTACGCGCTGGGCGAGACCCGAGTGCCGGTGACCGCCAGCCTGGTGGCGGTCGGCCTGAACATCGCCCTCAATCTGGCCCTCCTGCGGCCCTGCGGCTACTGGGGCCTGGCCCTCGGCTCCTCGCTCGCCTCGGGCCTCAACGCTCTGATCCTCTATCAGGTGCTGAGCCGGCGGCTCCCCGGTCTGGCCACGCAGGGCATCGGGCGGCGACTGGCCGCCATCCTGGTGGCGGCGGCGGCGGGGGCCGCGACCGCCGCCGGCGTGGCCGCGCGGCTCACCGACTGGCTGTTGACCCGCTCCTCTCCGGGCACCTCCCTGGCGATCGGGCCGACCCTCGGCGTCCTGGTGTCGGCCACCGCCATCGGCCTGGTCGCGCTGGCCGCCGTCGGCCACCTGCTCGGCCTGCCTGAGGTGGCACGGGCCTGGCATCTGTTCGCCCGCCGGTTCCGGCGCACCGGTCCCGCCCGCGCCTCCTGACCCGGACTGTCCCCCATCTGATCACCCCCACTCCATCCATCCCCACTACTTGACGCCATAGTGTGTATCCTGATGTCGCCAACCAGGAACCGGGCCATGGCCACCGGCGAGCAGGATAACCCAATGATTATGAGGGAGAAAGATCCTGGCAAGGGAGATCTCCGAATCTTCCCTCTCTCTTCTGATCAGGACTTGTACTTTGTACCAGACGCCCGACCCTCGATCGCTGGCATGTCGTAGCGAGACCCAGACCTGGCTGACCATCGTGATGGGGTCACGTCGTCAGATTTTTGTCGGCAACTTTGCTGGATTTTCATCGCACTGCGATCGTCGAATCAGCATTCTGAGCTGATCTGAGCATATTCTTACCGTGGCACGGAGGTTGCTGAATTCGAATTCACCCATTTATCCTCGAAAGGAGTAGCGATTAGGAAGTATGATCTGGCGTATGTTCCGTCCCCTGTTGGTCATTGCGGTTCTGTTGAGCGTCGGCGTCGGAGGGGCCATCGCCGCCGACAACCAGGTGTACCTGTTCGGCATCCTGCCGACTGGCAAAGATGCGCCCGCCGCCGTGCTGAACCTCGTGTCGGCCAAGGCGACCATCCACACCTGCTACGAGGTCCGAAAAGGGTTCCTTGGGTTGAAGAAGTGCCAGGCGATGATCATCGGGACGGCTCCGGCCAACCGCGAAGAGTTCATCAAGACCGGTCTGTTCAAGGACCTCCCTGAAAATATCAGAATTCGCACCACCTGGACACGCGCTTCCGTTATCTACGGCTCGTCTTATAAACTGCGGCCCCGGTGGGTCAATTACGAATTTCCTCTCAAGGCCGAAGACATGGCCGATGCTTTCGCCCTGACCAATCGTTTGCTCCGAGACAATCTCGCCGAGCTGAAAGAGATTGCCCACGAGAAATATCTGTGGCTGACGGTCCAACCTCCGGTGGTCCATGAAGAGATAGGCTATTATATCGAGTTCAATCTCGCCATTGAAGGCCTTTCGCTGGCCGAAGGCGGCAAATGGATCCCTCTCTTCGAAACCCAGATCCGCAGCGAGTATTTTCGCTGATCGTTCGTAGCGTCACGCATTCCCACCCCGGCCTGTCCCCCAGGCCGGGGTTTTTCGTGGTTGCACCAAACGGCCAGCGCGTTCTCGTCCGGAGCCGCCCTCCAGGGAAAGCCGGGAAGCTGTGGCAGGTGGCTGGGGGCAAGCGACTGCCAATCATCCAGGCTTGCCTCGCCAGCCAGACATGAAGAAGGCGTCTCGATGCTGGTGCAAGGGAAGAGGCGCCCGACGTGGTGCCAAGGTGGTTGGTGCGCCTCGGCAACCTTTTCTTGATCAGGCTTTCCAAGTTTCAGGTGTCGAAGATGAACCCAGATAAGGGGGTTCGAGGGAAGACGGGCAACGTCGAGGCAACGCCTTGTGCGCTCCTCGGCAACCTGGTCGAATCAATCTGTCCGTTTTTTTCGGCGTGGAACAGGCGCTGTCGATGAACCTTGCTTTTGCTCCTGGTCGGGAGTAGCATAGGCAGACTGCCGCTGCGGGGGTACCATGGCTTCTCGTCAACAAATCGATGATTTGAAGAACCTGTTCGGCGAACTGTTCGCCAAATTGATGGCGTTCGCCCTCGAAGACGAGCTGTTCGAGGACCTGGGCGCCTCGCTCGAGGTCTTTTACAACCTCGAAGAGGGCGAAGAATACGAATTCAATCCGTCCGAAGAGTTCCTCTTCCTGACCTGGTTCCTGCTCGACGACACCTCGCCCTCAGGCGAATCGCTGATGGATGTCTTCCTCGCCCGCTACGCCGACGAGCTGACCCTGCAAGAGAAGCAGGTCTGCAACGCCCTGAAGGAGACCCACCTCACCCTGCTGCAGGTCCTCGCGGTCAAACCGGGCGAATCGCTCACCCTGCGCGACGTCTTCCTGCGGGAAGAGTTCGAGGTGCTCGAAGCGGTCGGCTCCGAGAATGCCACGCCTGGAACGCTCCTGTTCACCCGTGTGCTTCGCATCGGCGACCTGCGGTTCCTGGTCGGCGCCGGCATCTTCCTCGACGGCCTGGTGCTCGAGCCCCTGTCCCAGTTCATCACCGAGCAATACCGCCAGGAATGCGAGGAAGGCGACAAGATCAGTTTCAAGCAGTTCCTCAAACAGAACGGGGAGCTGATCAACTGGTGGATCCGCGCCTTCGAGAAGGGGGAAATCCTCAACGGCTCCGATGACGACGAAGGCCCCGACGATGGTGGCACCGAGCCCGACGAGGGCGGCCCCGATCCGGCCGGCCCGCGCCGTCCCTCACGCGAACCCAACGAACCCGACGACGCCGGCGGCACGAGCTGAGCGCGGTCAGCCGGCTGTTCGCTGCAACGGCTCAGCGTCACCGGCCCCGATCTGGCGCGTTCGACGGGCCAGTGGCCAGCACGACGACGAATCGACCGACCAGTGAACGGTCGCGGCGCGGGTCGGAGGTCAGGGCCCGTAGCGCCCCATCTGGGTACCCGATTCGCCCGCCGTCAGACAGGGCGAATCGGAGGCATAGCCTCCCGCCACCGTTTGCAGGTGGTAGTCGAAGGGCGAACCGCCGATGAACAGCGGATCGGAAGCGATGTTGCCCGGGCCGGTGGCCACGGTCAGCCCATTCGTGGCGAAGGTGTAGTTCCAGATGTCGTTGAACGAGATGGTCGGGGTCGCGGTGGGCTGAGTCTGGTTGATGCCATAGAGAGCTTTGCCGGTCCCGGTGTAGGCGATGATGTTGTTGCTGATGACCGGCGTGCCGAAGGGCACCTCGACGCCGATCAGACAGTCGACCGTGTTGTATTCGAAGCGATCCGCGCCCAGCAGGCCCGCCCCGACCTGGTTCTTGATGAAGAGATTGTTGCGGATATTGGAATTGGCCGAGACGATGCCGAGGTCGCAATCGCGAATGGTGTTGTAGCGCACGTTGAGCGCCGTCGACAACCCGAGATCGAGCCCCACCCCGCATAGGCCGAACTCGGAATTCTCGATGGCCGGGGTCGACCCTTCGCTGCGCACGCCGGTATCGGCGAACAGGAGGGTGATGAACTTGAGCTGATTCTCGGGTTCATTGGTCGACAGGAATTTGATGCCTCCCCAGTTGCCTTTCGAGGGGAAGGATTCCGCCGAGGTGAAGATGATGCGCCGATCGGGCGTGCCCACCGCCAGCAGCCCGCCTTGCACGATGAGGTCGGCCATGGGGCCACCATTGACGTCAGGCAGACTGTCGCTCTGGGTGAATTTGACCTCGACCCCCGGCTCGATGGTGAGCACCACGCCGCCGCGCACCCGCAGGTCGCCGGTCAGGATGTAGGGGCTTTCGGCAGCCTTCCAGGTGCGGTTCTCGGGGAGAGACCCCGGGGTGACCACGGCCAGGGTGGTCGATTGCGGACTCTCGTTGCCCGCTTGATCGACCGCGCGCACGTAGTAGTAGTACTTGACCCCGATCTTGAGGCCGTCATCCCGCCAGGTGGTGGTGGTCGCCCCCGAGGGGATGGGGTCGGCATTGACCCGGGCAAACGGGCCGTTGCGGCTTTCCGAGCGATAGAGGTTGTAGCCCACCAGATCGGGTTCGGTATTCGAGGTCCAGGTCAAGACGACCCGTTCCATCTCGGTGGGCGGGGCGATGGCGAAATTGGCGACAGGGGCCGGCGGGTCGCCAGCCAGGGTCATGAATTGGTAGTCTGAGGAAACCCCTTCATTGCCGGCGAAGTCGCGGCTGCGCACCCGGAAATGGTAGGTGGCATTGGGCCGCAGGTTGGCCAGGGTCAGGGAATGGTCGGTGAGCAGGGCCGAATCGGTCGCCTGGAAGGTGTAGCTGCCCAGGCCGATCGGGCCGGTGGCATAATCCACGATGGAGTCGGCGGGCTCGTTCGTCTTCCAGGTGATGCGCGCTGAATTCTGGCCCAGGTCGACGACCGCCACATCGGTGATGATAGGAGGCAGGCCATCGATCGCATCGAAGATCAGATCGGCGTTCTCGAGCGTTCCTCCCCGCGGCACCTCGAAGATCTTGACGACCGACCGCCCTTGGTAGGTGGCCACGACTTTGCGTTGCCCGGGAGCGATGCCATAGATACGGTACCGACCGAGTTCGTCGGTGGTGGTGGCATGGTCGCCGCCGTAGAGTTCGACGCGCGCGCCCCGCAGCACGTGCCCATTGGCATCGAAGACCTTGCCCGCCAGATTGCCCGTGACGGAGCTGTCGGTCTTCAGACAGCCGGTCAGCGCGAACAACCCGGCCAGCAAGGCCAGGAGAAGCCGCATGCGTCGTGGGGAAGCCACCATGTCTGCCACCTCGAAGAACAGCTCTGGTTCGGTCAGAACGCCCGGAGAAACTTAGGTGCGACCAGGGTCAAGCCCGCTCGGTCGCCCGCGGGGTCGGGGAGATTCAGCGCAACAGGAAGGCCACCATCTTGTCGAGCTGATCGATGGTTGTGTTGGCCCATTGGGGATTGAGTTCCTTGGCGTAATCCATCTGATCGAGGGCTTCGTCGTTCTTGCCGAGGGCGGCATAGATGTAGGCCAGCAGCGCATGGACCTCGGCATCGGTGACGCCATTGTTGCGACGAGGCACATAGTGGAAGTGGGGGTTCTCCTTGCTGAGGTCGCGGTAGAGGATGCGGAGGGCGGTTTCAAGATCGGTCTTGGACCCTTTCTGGACGTAAGCGGCCGCCAGACCGACTTTGGCATCATCCGACAGCCCCGCCGCCTTCTCGAACCAGGGCATGCCGTCCGTCAGCTGGCCGAGGCGGGCTCGGGCCCAGCCCAGACCGTTGTTGGCCTCCGCTTCCTCCTCGGGGGTGGGATTGTCGGCCAGCACCTTCTGGAACATGCCGATGGCGCTCTCATACTGGCCTTTGGCGAAGAGATCCCAGCCTTGATCGTTGAAACTGTCGGCCCGTACGATGGGAATTCCGCCGGTCTGGGGGTACTGGTTCGTCCCCTCGCCGTTGACCCCGCCGCCGCAGCCGCTGAGGAAGATCATGACAGGAAGGGCGATGAGAACCCCGAACAGGAATCGTCTGCGCATGGTCGCGCTCCTTTCCCTTACCGCATCACCGCGAGTTTGCCGCGGCTCTTGAAGGTCTGACCACCTCGCGTGGTCTCGAACTTGTAGAAGTAGACGCCGTTGGCCACCCGCCGGCCATCGTCGTTGGTCAGATCCCAGCGGATGCGGCCCGAGACGAGCGCCGGGAAATCGGACGTATCGAACTCGGCGACCTTGTGCCCGGCGCTATCGTAGATGCGCAGTCGGATCTCCTCGGCCCGCTGCTGCAGGTTGTAGGCGAAATAGACCGCATTGCCCGTCGCGGGATTGGGATAGGCTTGGAGTTGGCTGATGCCGAAGGGGCCGGGCGCTTCGACCGTGAAGTCCTGGCGCAGGCTGTTGCCCGCCCGGTCAGCGACTTCGACGGTGATCTGGTGGGGGCCCTTGGCCAACGGGCGATCCGGCTTCCAGGAGAAGGTCCCCTGCTCGTCGAGGAAGATGCCCGGCACGGGCACGCCATCGATGGACAGCCGAACCGCCGAACTGGCCAGCCCCGATCCGCGATCGGTGAACGAACCCTCGAAGGTGGGTTGCGGGTCGTCGAGCACGACGAGGTGGCCGGGACTGAACCGCGCCATCTTGGGCGGCGCCGTATCGGCCATCAGGGCCAGCCGCCCCGGACCACCGATCTGCGCCGTGATCTGCCCATCCTTCACCGTGCCGCCGCAGAAGACCCAGCCCGACCCCGACTGGCGATAGACATGGATCTTGTGAGCCGGGATATTGGCCGGCAGATCCTCGAGCCGGGTCGAGTACCAGATTCGGCGGCTCAGCCGCAGACTGGCCGGTCCGAGTTCCTCGAGCTGGCGGATTTCCACCAGATCTTTGTCCGAACCGTTCCAGACCGGGCCGGCCACCTTGTTGCCGAGCACCTTGGCGAGGGCGACCCCGGCCGAGGCCGGCTCGGCCGTCTGGCGCGGCAGGATGTACAAGGCGGTGGCCGCCTTCACGCTGTTGGGTTGCACCGTGAAGGTGCTCTTCTCATCATCGCTGGTGAGGGCGATCCGGGTTTCGGGCGTGAGTTCGGTCACGGTGAACTGGACCGAGCCGTTGCCGACCATGCCATGCAGGTCGGTCCCCGAGATATCGATGTAGGCCTTCCCCGGTTGGGCCGGGTTGATGCGATAGGCGCCGGCATAGTACCGCTCTTTCAGGAAGTTCATCGGCACCGGCACCCGCACGCCGCCCTGACTGACCGAGCAGGTCGGCGGCGCTTGCAGAGGCTCGGTGGAGCGGGTCACGATGACCAGTTCGTATTCATGGGCAGGATTGGAGAACAGCTTGATCTCGAAGGCCGGCCCGGTGTTGATGATCACCATATTGGTGGAGTCGGTATCCATCTGGTTCCCGGCGAGATCCTTGGCGTTGGTGATGGAGATGACGGCATTCCCGTCGTAGAGGGCGCTATTGTTCTTGGGAATGACCGTGGATCCGGTCCAGGTGTCGTCTTTGAAGGTCATCTGCTCGATGAGCATCAGTTGCCCGCCAGCCGAGGTCAACGACACCGTGGGCGGCACGGTGATGTCCATCTTCTCGCTGAACCGGATGGTGAAGGTGACCATGCCGGTGGTGATCTTGTTCCCGGAGGATGGTGTGGGCTGGACCGACAGCACCTTGGGCTTGACGGTGTCAGCGGTCACCCGCCAGGTCGGCGAGAACGCGCTGATGTTGTAGCCATCCTCGCACAGCTCGATGGCCGCCACCCGCCAGTAGTAGGTGCCGTCTTTCGGCGCGGTGAAGGCCGCTTCGGTCATCTGGGTGACCTGGCCCTTCTCGGTGTAGGAAGCGTTGGAGATGTGATTCAGAATGTTGTTGAAGCTGGGGTCATCGGCGATCTGGATCAGATATCGATCGCCGTCGGTGACCGAACTCCATTTGAAGCGGAAGCCCCGAGTCCCATGGACGGAATCATTGAGGGGCAGGATCAGCGTCGGGGGGCGCGGCGGCGTGCGGTCGATGACGATGTCGACCGTCGTGGGCTGCGCCGGTCCATCGGGAGTGAGGCCCGATTCGTTGCCGCCTCGGTCGGTACAAGTGCCATAGACGGTAGTGGTGCCATCAGGCAGGTTGGCGATATCGATATCGCCGGTGACCGAAGCCGTCTTGGCGGGCAACGCCGGGTTGCTGCCCAGGTTGACATAGGGTTTGCTGCCGGCCCGCGCCTTCGCTTCGACGACCTGCAGGTCGGCGCTGGTGCCCTGATCGGCCACCGTGCCGACGACGGTCAGCGTGTTCTTGCAGTATTTCCGACCGGCCAGCGGCTTGGTGAAGGTGAAGCTCGGCCGGTAGAAGTCGTAGTTGACAACGAACGAGGTCGTTCGGAAGTTGGGCTGGGCTCGCGTCACGGCATCGGCGCCCACCACATCGGCGGTCAATGAGGCGGCGCCGGCCGGTGTCCGCGGCACCAGTTGATCGAATCCATTGATCAGCAGAGAACCCGTGCCGAGGGAGCCCGGAGTCCAGGCCGGATCGATGGTGCCGGTCGCGATCTGGATCCCGTTGGCGGCCAGCCGGAAGGAGGAGGTCGCTAGATTCAGCCCTGAGCCTCGGCCGGTGCGCCAGTTGGCATCGCCAGGCTGGGCCGCATTGGCCACCTGGACAATGTGCGAAGGCGCGTCGGAGAGGGTGACGGCCATCGAGGTCACGCCCAGGCCGACCCAGGAAGCGGTGGGATACCGGGAGATGACGACGGGCCCCTGAGTATCGAGGAAGAAATGGGACCGCGTGGCCAGGCCGGTATTGCCGTACCGATCTTTCGGCGTCACGGTCACATCATACCGACCGTCGGCACTCTGATCGCTGGGATGCGGGCTGGGGCCATAGAGATCCCAGATCAGAGCGGTGGTCGAGGCGCCAGGCAATTGGTTGCCGACCGCCAGCCCGTTGTAGGTCACTTCGATGGTGGAACTGGTCATGCCGAAGTTGGGTTCGCTGGAACTGAAGGCCCAGACCTGGTCGGCCGCGATCGGCGGATAGTGGTTCTCGACCGTCACTCCGAAGGGGGGATCGAATACCACATCGGACGGGGGCGTATTGTCATAGACGAAAGTCGCCACCCGCGGGCTGGGCATCGTATTGCCCGCATTGTCGAACGGCTGCACCGTCACGGTATAGGTGCCATTGAGAGTGAGCTTGGGGAAGGTGAAGGTGATGGTGTTGCTGCCGTTGTTGGTATAGTTGCCGGTGATCGTGGTGTTGCTCGGCACGTGCAGCAGGCGGAAGACGAAGGGCGGCACATTGAAGTTGATGCCGGTACCGCCATTGTCGCGGACGACGGCCGCCAGCTTGGTGACATCGCTGGCCACGGTGGGAATGACCCCGCCTTCGTTGATGTCGACGACCTCGTCATCGAAGCTGATGCGATCGACCGACGGTTCATCGCGATCGACGATGAGGATGCGGTAATCAGAGCGCGCCTCGACGTTCGGGTTCGGTTTGGCCTGGTCGCCGGCATAGACCCAGAGCTTGTACCGCCCGGCCGCCAAAGCCGCCGTATTCAAGGTATAGGAATAATTGGCGGACGTGCCATTGAAAATGGGAACACTCGCTGTGCCGATCGGTCCGCCGGTGAAGCTCTGGGTGGCGATCTCGACAAAGCCCACACCGGACAACGCATCCTGCGAAGTACCAGTCAAGGTGATGCTGGTGGTGTTGCTCGACACGTAGATCGTATCCATCGAACTCTGGGTGGTCGTCGGCGGGGCGGTGTCGATGTGGAAGGCGGTCGGCAGGGACTGGTCGGCCATGACGTTGCCAGCCTCGTCTTTGGCGCCCGTGATGCGCAGGGCGGCCGGTCCGTCCCAGGTGGCCGACTGCCCGCTGGGAATGGAAATCGTTCCGACATAGGTGCGGGAGGCGATCCAGTTCCCGCTGTTGCTCATCACCTCGGTCCCGTTGGCCGGCTTGAGGCCGATGCTGGGATTGACGGTGCGATCCATGTCCTCGTTGAAATCGATCTGGACATTGAAATCGCCGACCCCGATGTAAGGTGGGGGATTGATCGGCAGAGTGGTACTGCCCAGGCTGGCTCCACGGGCCAACTGGATGGTGGCCGGCCCGACCGGGGTGCTGTCCTGGCGCACCGTGATGTTCATGGAATACGCCGAGGAATTGCCATCGGGGGCGGCCGCATCGACGGTCTGGACATAGAAGGAGTTGTTGGCATTGGAGGTCAGAGGAACGTCGACGAAGGTGAAGGTCCCATCGGTATTGGCGTTCACCGTCTGGATGGGCGCCCGCGTGGGCGAGGAATTGGTGAAGAGGTGAACCTTGACGGGCAGCGAATTCACGCCAGCGTTCTGGGGATCAATGGCGCCCGTCCCCGAGATGTTGATCTTGGTGGCATTGGTCGGACTCCTCGGCTGGATCAAGGTCGCGATCTGCGGAGGAGTGAGATCGACCGCGATCGAGAATTCCGGAGAGGCAGCCGACATGTTGCCGAGATTGTCGACGCCGCGGACGTAGTAGGTGTGGCGCCCTTCGGTGATGTTCGGCACGGCGATGGTCCAGTTCTCGCCACTGGGAGCGGTCTGCCCGAGGGGATTGGGATTCCCCGTCTCGTAGATCATGACCTGGACCATGCCCGTCGAGGCCTTCCCCGAGAAGGTGACCGTGGTGTTCTTGGAGTTGACCCCCGGCGAGGCGCTGGCGATGGTCGCCGGGGCCGGTCCATCCACCTTGACGGTGAAGTTGGCCTGGCCGACCGCCGGCTTCCGCCCCGATTCGGGAATGGTGGAGTCGACCCCGATGGCCTTGATGGTATAGTTGCCGCCGGGAGCATTGGTCAGGGTCATGGTATAGCGATATTCGGTCGCACTGGGGGTTCCATCGACCGCGGGGCTGGCGCCGGGGTTGGGTTCGACCGTCACCGTCGGCGGGGCGCCGAAGGTCTTGCCGTCTCCCGACATGGTCACCCGGAAACGCACCACGTTGTTGGGAGCGTTATTGGAGAAGATGCCGGTGGGAGAATCAAGGACCACCGCCACGGTCGGGGCCGTCACATCCACACTGACCACCGTAGGATTCTCGGCGGTGCCAGGAACTGGATTGATCTGAGCCGTTTCGATCACCGACACCGAGAACTGGCTGTCGCCATGGCCCAGCGACGCGCCCGTCACCAGGAGCGAGGCATTGCCGGTATTGGTATTGACGGTACCGATGGCCGGCCCGCCAGCCTTGCGGAAGGTGGCGGCATAGGGCGGCGTATCGCCCGTCCAGTTGGCGGTCAGCGTCACCTGCACCCCTTCGTTGAATTTCTTGCCGGGTTGCGCGGCAGGGTTGGTGCTCACCGCCAGGGTGCAGTTGTTGATGTTGCCCCAGACGGAGCCGACACCCAACACCATGACGATGATCCCGACCAACCCGGCTTTCACCAGGAAGTTCCCGGAGGGGGTGGTGCGCACGCTGCGTTGCCTCATAGGAATTCTCCTATCTGTCCGAACAACTGACACTTCGACAATATGCCTCACCTTCCTTTCGGCAGGTTCGTCAACAAACTTGACAGCCTCTCCACCCTCTGGCACAATTTCTGCGGGAACGCTCAAGAACTTCCAGTTCACACGCAGGGACGCCAAAGGACCCAGGTGCCCAGACGATCGCTCACCGCCGCTGGCGGGTGTTTTGCTATGTACGGATTCCTCCTGTTACTCGTCTTCCTGACGGGATGCGGGGGAGTGAACCCGACGACGTCCGGCGCCGGCAGCGTCGGCCAGCCTCTCAACCTCGATTGGGGCTCGATCAGCGGGCGGGTCACCGCCTCGGGCGGCACGCCGCTCGCCCAGGCCTACATCGAGACGACCACCAAACAGACCACCTCCGGATCTGATGGAACGTATCTGCTGGGCCCCATGCCCCCGGGGGATTACCGCGTCATCGCCCGCGCCAGCGGCCTGCAGCCGCAGGTCAAGGAAGGGGTCCGGGTCAGGGCCGGGCAGATCACCGAACGGGTCGATTTCCTGCTGACCGCAGGCACGGCCACCGCCACCCCCGATTTCGCGGTGCTGGCCGTCAGCCCACGGTTCGGCACCGATGGCGACACCGTCACCGTCATCGGCACCGGGTTCGGCCGGACGCCGGGGCGCGTCACCGTCGCCGGCAAAGAGGCCGCCATCATCGACTGGAACTCGCGCCTGGACGGCCGCATCATCATTCAATTGCCCGCCGAGGTTGAAACCGGGCCGGTCAAGGTCTTCATCGCCGGCGTTCCCTCGCATGAGACACAGGAGGTCACGCTGATCGCCCGCCCGGTGCTGCTCGAAGCCGTGCCGACCAGCGCCCGACCGGGCGCCTCCCTCACCTTGTACGGGCGCAATTTCAGCGTCATTCCCTCGTTCAACCGAGTCAGCCTGAACGGCCGCCCCTGCCAGGTGATCGAGGTCGCCTCGCCTCGCCAGATGCGGGTGCTGATGCCGCAGGGCGCCGAGACCGGCCTCTTGCAGATCCGGCTCGAGACCAATGAATTCCAGCTGGATGGCATCTCGACCGCGCGGGTGACGGTGCCGCCCGAGCTCATCCACCTGAGTCCCAAGCGCTCGCTGCCGGGCGTCACCCTGACCTTGTACGGGCGCAACTTCACTTCTGACCGATCGGCCGTCAAGGTTCTGCTGGGCGAACGCGCCACCATCCAGGGGAATGATCTTTTGACCTTCAGCAACACCCGGTTGTCCTTCCTGGCCCCTGGCACCGACGTGGTACCGCCCGGGGAGTCGGTCGAGATCCGGGTGTCGGTGAACGGCATCCCGACCCAGGAAGCCATGGTCTGGACCGCCTACAACCCGGCCTGGACCACCCTCGATGCCTACGGCATCTACGAATTCGAACGGGTCTCGACCAACGGCACCCTCCATCTGCCGAAACTGGGCGCCGACGATCGCTTCGCGCTGGTCAGCATCATCTCCGGTTCGCCCGACCAGGACCTGGGCGGAGATTTCACGTATACCCTGACCTCGGTGCTGGGCAACAACCGGACGTTGGTGCCGGCCCTCCCCAGCAGCGCCGTCGGACCGCGCGCCGCCCTGCCCGCCGCCAGGGCCTATCTGGACGTCGGCCCACGGTTGCGCCGACGGTATCCGCCGGCCGCGGGCGGCAGCGCCCGCCTGGCCGTGACCGGCCAGGGGGTGCGCCCGGCCATCGGCAACCCCGCGCCGGCCTCGGCGACCTTCTGGCTGCCCAATTTCGCCACCGGCAATCCCGACAATCCGGCCGACGACCAGCTGGCCACGGCCACTTTGCTGGCCACCGGCACCCATTGCCTGGTCTACGTCGACATCGCGACCGATACCCGCATCACCGCTTCCGATGCCGAAAAGATCGCCAGCCGCTTCGACGTGATCTACCGCACCCTGGCCACCGCCTGCTGGGATGGTTCGTCCACCCCGCCCGAAGGCGACATCGATGCCCAGCCCCGCATCCTGTTGCTGTTGACACCGCAGATCAATCGAGGCGCGACCGGCAACCTGGTCATCCTCGGCTATTTCAACCCCCGCGACAAGGTTCCCTCGCAGACCCATTCAGCGGGCACCGAGATCATCTACCTGTGGGATGAAGCCTACCGCACCAACCCCGACGATTTCTACGGCGTCATGGCGCACGAGCTGCAGCACATGATGTACTACAACCAGAAAGGCAGCGAAGGGGTCGACTGGCTCGACGAAGGCCTGTCGGTCTGGGCGCAGCAGATCGTCGGCTACGGGTTCACCCAGGGTCTGCCGACGCCTGTCAGCTACGTGGTCGAGTATCTGCGCACCCCGCACAAGGTCTCCTTGAATCACTGGCCGACCGATGCCGGCCTCGAAAATTACGGCATGTCCTATCTCTTCGTGGAGTACCTGTTCGAGCGGTGCGGCGGCTATGAGGCCATCCGGCGCCTCGAGCGCAAGAACGGGGCGATCGGCTTCGACGACGTCCAGACCAACGTCCTGCCCCTGGCCCGGCCGACCACCCCGAACCTCGAGACCTTCTTCCATGATTTCGGCCTGGCCATGTACCTCGACGATCTGGGGCTGCCCGACACCTTCCCCGGCCACCAGCCCACGGTCTGAACCTTCCCGCAGATCAATCTGCGCACCGCCTTTTCCGGCGTGGCTGGTCTGCGCCATTTAACCTTCGACGAGAATCCCGTCCTGATCACCGGATTCGCCATGAAAGGCTTCGGCGCCGATGTCATCGAATATCGCGGCGGCAACGGCGGCGACCTGGAGATCACCCGCCATGCCACCCCGGCGGCGCCTGGGTACAAACTGTGGGTCTTGTACTATCCCGCCGTCCGCTAGGAAGCAGGCGGGCGAGACGGACGCTGACGGCGAGCCCGCGATCCGAACGGCCCGGCGACCACCCCAGCGCCAGACGAGTCTCCGACGCGCGTCGCCCGTCGCTGAGCCCGCGACCACGACCAGGCGCCGGCGATCTCGGAACCCCTGGCCCCGGCTGACCGCGAGGCGGAGCCTCACCCGATGTTGTACAATTTCATCTTGTACTGCAGCGTACCGCGTTTGATGCCGAGGCGGGTGGCCGCCTGGGATTGATTGCCCTCGGTGGCGGTGAGGGTGCGCACAATCATCTCACGTTCGATCATGGCCACCACCTCATCGAGGGATTTCCCCTTCTCGATCTCGGCGGCGATCCAGTCGAGGCCGGCGGTGGGGCTGCCGGGGTTGAAGCCGAGCTGCAGCTCCTCGGGCAGGTTGGGGAGATCGATCTGGCTGCCTTTGGCGAAGACGGCGGCGCCCTCGATGATGTTCTGCAACTGGCGCACGTTGCCCGGCCACTTGAAGTTCTTGAGGGCGGTCATGGCACGGGGGGTGACGCCCTCGAGCGGTCGGCCGAGCTTGGCCGAGGCCGCCTTGACGAAATGCTCGACCAGCAGGGGAATGTCTTCGACCCGCTCCCGCAACGGCGGAATGGTCACGTTGACCACGTTGATCCGGTAGAACAGGTCTTCGCGGAACTGCTTCTTCTCGATCAGCTCGCGCAGGTCGCGGTGGGTGGCCGCGATGATGCGGACATCGACCTTGATCGGGTCATTGCCGCCGATCCGCTCGACTTCGCGCTCCTGGATGGCCCGCAGCACCTTGGCCTGGGTATTGAGCGTCATGTCGCCGATCTCGTCGAGGAAGATGGTCCCCCCGTGGGCCACCTCGAATTTGCCGCGCTTGCGGCCGACGGCGCCGGTGAAGGCCCCCTTCTCGTAGCCGAACAGCTCGCTTTCGATGAGGTTCTCGGGGAGGGCCGCGCAATTGAGCTTGACGAACGGCCCGGCCGCCCGTGCGCTGCGTCGCTGGATGGCTTCCGCCACCAGCTCCTTGCCGGTGCCCGACTCGCCCTGGATCAACACGGTCATGTCGCTTTTGGCCACCTGCTCGATGCGTTCCCGCACCATCTGCATCTGGGGGGAATTGCCGATGATGCGATCCGTCTCAGGTTCGGCGAGGAAGCGCTCCTCGAGGTTCTTCTTCTCCCAGGCGAGGCTGAAGCGCTCGCAGGCCTTGGCGACGATGACCCGCATCTCATCGATGTCGAACGGCTTGGAGAAGTAGTCGTAGGCCCCTTCTTTCATCGCCTCGATGGCCAGTTTCTCGGACCCGAAGGCGGTCATCAGGATGAAGACCACCTCGGGATCGATCTGTTTGACCCGCTTGAGAAACTCGAGCCCATTGAGCGAGGGCATGTTGTAATCGGAGATGATGACCTGGAAGGCCCCGGGTTCGATCTGCCGCAGGGCTTCGAGGGGATTTTCGGCGGTCTTGACGGTGTAGCCCTCCTTCGACAGGGCCGCCTTGAGACTGAACAGGATCGATTTCTCGTCGTCCACCAGGAGGATGTTGTGGGACTTGAAGAGCATGACGTCAGTCCTTTCGTTCGAATGGCAGATAGATGGTGAAGGTGGTCCCCTCGTGCAGGCGGCTCTTGACCTCGATCTTGCCGCCGTGCAGGTCGATGATCTTCTTGACGATCGCCAACCCCAGCCCGGTTCCGCGTTGTTTCGTGGTAAAGAACGGCTCGAAGATCCGCGGCAGATGTTCGGGGGGGATCCCGGGGCCGTCGTCTTCGACCTGCAGAATGGTCCAGGGGCTGCTGGGATCGACGGCCCCGCGGATCTTCACCCGCCCACCCGCCGTGAAGGCCTGAATGGCATTGAAAATCAGGTTCAAGAATACCTGCTTGATCTTCTCTCCGTCAACGATCAGTTCGAGATCGGGCGGATAGTCGGTGTCGAGCGTGACCCGATGCCGCTCGCACTCATGGTGGACGAGAGCGATGACCGGATCGAGCAGCTCGGCCAGTCGCACACGGCGGAAGCTGGAGCCTTCAGGACGAGCGTATTTGAGCAGTTGTTCCACCACCCCGTTCAGGCGGTCGACCTCGGAGACGATGACGTCGATGTACTCGCGGCGTGAGTCGGAGGCCGGGGTCTCTTCGCGGAGGAGCTGGCCGAGCGTCTTGATCGAGGCGAGCGGGTTCTTGATCTCGTGGGCCACGCTGGCCGCGAGCTGGCCGATCGAGCTGAGCTTGTCGGCATGGTAGAGCTGCTGCTCGATGATCCGCCGCTGGGTGATGTCGTCGAGGGTCAAGACCATGCCGTGGGGCTGGCCGGCCGCATCCCGCAAGTAGGAGAAGGTGCCCTGCATGACCTTGAAACCGCGATTGGGGCCGAGGTCGAACTCCAGATCGAAGGGCAGCCCTCGCTCTTCGTCCCGGATCAGACGACGGAGGGCGGCCAGGAACACCTGGCGGGAGGCTCGATTCATCGGCCGCAGGAACCGACGGAAGGAGAGACCGAGCAGCGAACCGTAGAATTCCCGCAGTTCCCGATCGGCCGCGGCGTTGACGGTTTCGATCCGGCCGGTCCGCGTCCAGGTGATGACACAGGTTTCGAGGCTGCCGAGGATGTTCTGGATGTAGTTCTTCAACTGCTCGAGGGTCTGGATGTAATGCTCGAGCTTGTCCCGATTGGCCTGCAGATTGGCCGCCATCTCGTTGAACGAGCGGGCCAGATCGCCCACTTCGTCTTGCTGCCGCTCGGTCAGGGAAAAGCCGAGATCGCCCTGGGAAATGCGCAGGGCCCCGTCGCGGATGGCGCGGATGCGCGCGATCAGCACCCGCTCCGAGAAGACCGCGGCCAGGATCATCGAGATGACCAGAGCCACCAGCGTCAGTTGCAGGTTTTGCCGGCGGGCCTGCTCGACCAGCGAGCGCATCTTCTCCTGCGACAGGGCACAATAGACCCGGATGGGACGCTGGTCTTGCGTCTCGCCGACCTCGACCACCCCGATCGAATGGACCTTGCCGGCCAAGGGAAGGGAGAAGAATCGCGGGTGATGCTCGGAGTGCTTGTAGATCTCGACGACCATGTCGCGGCGGGCTTCGCCGGTCAGCGACGAGGCGACGACATGGCCGCGGACGGCCAGGGTGACGTCCGCCTGCAGATTGCGGGACATCCGTTTGAGACGGGTATCGTCGAGCAGGCGCCGCAACGTCAGCCGCCCGATGAATTCCCCCATCTTGTGGATGGGGACGGTGGCCCCCAGATCCAGGCCGTGGTCGTAGCCGACGAGCGTCAGGGTCGACAGGCTCAACCGCGGATCGCTGTCATCGAGAGGGGCCTCGCGGGTGATGGTCTGGGTCTCGACCGACAGCGTGACGCCGTTCTTGAGGACGATCTCCAGATCGGTGAACCCCGAGCCCGCGACCAGTCGTTGCATCTCCCGCAACAGCAGGTTGTACAACCCATAGATGGCATAGTTGACGACCCGCTCCGATTCGCCGTACAGCACGGCCGTCCGCAGCGACAGGTTGCGTTCGGCCTCCCAGTAGGTGCGGATCGAGTCGACCAGCACGAACAAACGTTCCTGGAAGGTCTCTTCCGTCTTCTCGACGATCAGCCGGGTGGCACTTTCGTTGAAGACATAGGCCAGGCCGCCGATCAACAGGAACAGCAGAACCAGGATCTTGATCCGGAGGGAGATGAACATGGTCAATCTCCTCCGCCCCGGACCAGGCGGTCATAGGCCTCGGGGAAGGCGAAGCGGATCCAGCGCTCATCGAGCCGCGCCTCGAGCGGGCGGGCGACGAAGGGAGCGGAGGCTGTGATCACGCCGGGCGCCAGAACCGGCGCCGCCCTGCCCACCGGCGTCCAGAGGGTGAAATCGAGCCGGGGCACCGGCGCCGGGCCCTGCGGTCCGGGCAAGGGCATGAACAGGGCGCGCGTCAGGGTGCCCCGCAGCAACGAGCCGACCGGCAGGGCTTCGCCGGGCACCCACATGGTCGCGAAGACCGTATCGCCGGCTTCGAACACATCGAAGGCCAGGGCCTCGTCGGCATCGATGGAAAACGGGTTCAGGAGCTTCTGATCGAGGGCATGCTGGAGGAACGGCAGGGCGGTGAACCCTTGTTCAGGGACGCCGGTGGCCCAGGCGACTTCGAAACAGCGCAGCGTCATCGGCGAATACAGCGATTCGAACCACGGGAAGACCGGCGCCGGCCGCGCGCGCAGCCGGACCAGGATCTCGCGGAATTCGCTCAGGGTGGTGGGACCGGCGGAAGCGACGGGAGCCAGCAGATCGGCCCGCACCCCGAGCACCCAGTGCAAGGACAGGCGCAGGCCGGTCGCCTCCCGACCGACGGGGGGGGGATCGCCATCTTCCAGCAGCAACCAGGATCGCTCCAGCCCCGGTTCGTCGGCGGAGAAGCCGGCGGCAGGCCGCACCGACAGGGCGATGGTCCGGTTCAGACCTCGTTCGAGGATGCGACGTACCGCATCCAGCACCCATGGGACCAGATTGACCCGCGATGGCAGGACCACGGTCTCCCCGACCGGCGCGCCCAGCGCTGGGAGGCTGCCGCAGCACCAGGCCAACGCCAGCCCCAGGGCGGCAACGCGGCAGAGGACGCGACAGCCAAGGGATCTGGTCATGCTGGTTGCCACCCACCCTGGAATTCTTCGGGCGGGATCCGGGTGTAGACGAGGCCGGCCGGCTCTCGTTCCTCGGCCCGCAGCACCTCGCAGGCGGCCTGGACCTCGGCCAGGGTAGTCCGGCCGACGCCGGCCACCAGGACGAGTCGGTCGAGGCAGGCGAGCAGTCGCCCGATCGGGGTTCCCTGGCGCAGGGGGGGGAGATCGATCAGCACCAGATCGGCCAGGGAACGCGCCTCGTCCAGCCACGCTCGCACCCAGCCAGGTTCATTCCAGAAACGCGCCGGGTCGGGCGGCAAGGCGCCGGTCGGCAGCACTCGCAAGCCGGGAATGCCCACCGAAGCAGTGAGATCAGCCAGCGCCCGACCGGGACGCCAGGCGGTCAAGCCGGGGCGGGAAGGCAACCAGAAGCGGAGACGGTGCGCCGGGCGACGCAAGTCGGCATCGATCAGCAGGACGTTCCGACCGGCGCGCGCCAGATGGATGGCCAGAGCGGCGGTCACCGTCGAGGTCCCGCTGTCCGGTACAGGGGACAGCAGAGCCAGGGTCCGGAACGGCTGCCGCTCGCAGGCCGCCAGAACTCGGCTCCCCAGGGCGACCAGGGAAGGGTGGCCGACGAGCGATTCCAGGACCGGATCGCCGATCTCGCCCTCGGTCTCGCGCGCGAGGGCGGGATCGACCTCGACCACCCGCCCCTCGATGGCCACGCCCCGGCCCAGAGGGAGGAGGAAGGGATGCCGGACGGTGCGATCCCGCATCTCGCCGACCAGGGCTCCACCCAACCCCGCCAACCAGCTCAACGCCACCAGCCCCAGCCAGGTCTCCCAGCGTTGGAAGGTCAGGCCGGTGGTTTCGAGGGTCGGACCCGCCGCCAGGGTGATCGTGCCCAGGCCGGTCTCCCCGACCAGAGCAGCGAGGTTGCTCTGCCGGCACCAATGATCCAGGGCTTGTTCGCGACGCAGGAGATTCTGCTGGACCTCTTCGTACTCTTCTCGCTTTTCCTGGAGGAGGAGGAGCGATTTGTCCACCTCGGCCAGCGCCGACCGCACCGCGATCTGGCGAGCCTGCACCCGTCGCAGATCGGCTTCCAGCGACGACCGCAGGGCGGCTGCCTCGCGAGAAGCGCGGCGCGGCGCGGGAGTCGGTTTGCGCTTCGTCGCGGATCGCCCGACAGGAGCCGGGGCAGGACGGGCCAAAACGGCCAGGCGATCCATGAGCTGCCGGCGGAGCTGCTCCTGCCGGATCAGTTCTTTCTGGAGCTGGGCACGACGGGTCTCCAACCGGGCGAGGGCCGAAGGCAGATCGTGACAGCGCAGTTCGGCGTGCAGAGCGGCCAGGGCGGCGGCATACCTGGCCTTCTCGGCTTGCAGCTCGGCGCGTCGTCGGGCGTAGAACCGCTGCAGAGCGCGGACGTGGTCTTGCCGCAAGCGGGCCGCTTCCTCGCGGATCCAGACGATATAGGCCTCCAGCACCCGCCGCACCTGCCAGGGGGAATCACCGCGCAGGCGCACCTGGAACTGACAGCCGCCCTGCATCTCGGGCAGGACTTCCAATTGACTCTGGATCTGCAGAGGGTCGAGCGCGATGCCCCGCCCGTTCAGCCAGGTGGAGACGGCGACCGGATCGCGAAAGCGCTCGAGATAGCGACTGACGAGGACGGCGAAGGACTCGGCCAGCCCGGCATCCGCCCCGGGGGGCGGGTGAGCGACCACGAGGGTCGCCGTGCCGAGGCAGGACGCCCCGCCGACCAGCACCGCCAGGAAGCCCAGCACGAACCCCGCCAGCGCCGCGCCGCGCACCGCGCGCCAACGGCGTTGCAGCAGGCATCGGAACCGGTGGATCATCCGGGGGGCAACCTCGCGCTCATTTGGGAGAGCGGCGCTTCAACAGGGCCTCGACCTCGGCGCGGCCGAGGATGAAGGTCGCCATGGTCAGGGGCGTACCCCCTTCGGGACCGGCGGCATGCACATCGGCGCCATGCTCGAGGAAGGCGCGCCACACCTCGCGGAATTTCTTCTGGATCTCGACTTCGCGCTTCTTGTGCCAGGTGATCTCCCAGAAGGCCTGGCGCGCCGCCACGAACAAGGGGGTCTGCCCATCCCGGTCACGGATCTCGAGGGGGGCCCCGGCGGCCAGCAGCGCCTCGACCAGGTCGGCGGCCAGGCTGCGGGCCGCTTGATGGAGGGGCGTCTCCCCACGCAGGTTGACCGCCGCGGGATCGGCCTTTCGCTGCAGCAGGAATTCGAGAGGAGCGCGCCGCCCCCCTTGCACCGCCAGATGCAGAGGCGTGTCCCCCTCTCGGTTGGTCAGCGCCAGCACGGTCGGGTCGCTGGCCAGCAGGGCCAGGGCTTTGAGGCGGCCATGCAGCGCGGCGACATGCAGGGGCGTGTTGCCCAGGCCATCGCGGGCCAGAGGCGGAGCCCCCCGAGCCAGCAACAGTTCGACGCAGGCCGGAGAACCATGGGAGGCGGCGAAATGCAGCGGGGTCGAGCCGAAGGCGTCGGCTTGATCGAGGCGGGCCCCGGCTTCGAGGAGGATCCGGATCACGCCGAGATGCCCCCGGATGGCCGCCATGTGGAGGGGGGTCCGTCCGCGCGTGGTCTGGGCATCGACCTTGGCGTTGAAGGAGAGAAGCAGACGAGCCACATCGGGGTAGCCCATGCGCCCGGCCCAATGGAGGGGCGTCATGCCATAGCTGGTGGGCGTCATGCCATAGTCGACCGTGGAATTGGCCAGGGCGGGATTGCGGGTCAGCAGCTCCCTCAGGCGCTCGAGATCGGCCATCTTGGCGGCTTCATGAATGCCGCTTCCCAGGGTCGGCCCCCCGATCAGCATCCAGAGGGCCAGGAGTCGTCCCACCCATGTACGGCTGCTCATCCGGTTCTCCTTGTCAGCGCAGAGGTGGCTTCAGCATATCACAGGGGGCCGTTGAACGCATGTCGACCGCCGGCTCGACGGTGAAGCCGGCGCCTCTTTCATTGTACGCCGCCGACTCTGGAGTTCTTCTTCAGGAGATCCCGTCTTCCTTCCTCCGGAACGGTCAGGTAGAATGGAGACGCTCAACTTCGACGTCCGGGACACTCTAGCAACCCTACAGATGAAACTTGAAAACTTTCGGCCAGAACACCAGTACCTTCATCGGGGAATCGCCCCGAGGAGGAGTATATGGTTGGCCCCGAGTATGTGCCAGCATCCAAGAAGGA
>QOQW01000027.1 GCA_003327425.1 Candidatus Ozemibacter sibiricus | reverse complement strand
TACAACGATGGAATTTGACAGTGAGCCGGGAAAAACCCGCCCGGATGGGGGTTTTCTAAAACGTGGCTCGCGAAATCACTCATTATCATGGTTTCAGGCCAATTTTTCCATTAACCGAATGCACATGCGATCTTGGGCCGATAGCCCGACATATCGACGCCCCCGCAGGCCCGCAGTTTGATGCGCAGAGGCGAGCCGACGAGAACGGGGAACTCGTTCACCAGGAGGCCGGACGGAACGACGACGTCGGGTTCCGGCCATTCCATGGTCTCGAAATAGCTCGCTTGAACGCTGAAAGATTGCTGGAAGTCGTCGAACCCCCGCAAGCTGATGGTGACTTTGCTCTTGCCGATGGTAGCCCCTGCCTTCAGCTCGAACTCTTGATCACGGCGTTCGATGTAGGCAAGGGGTCTGATGGGGTCCTCCCATCGGAACTCCAATAGCCGGGGCGAAACCCGCTGGGTGAAGGTGGTCTGGCCATTGGTGAAACGGGCCTCGACCCATCCTCGGTAGGTCTTATTGTTGGATAGGATGAAATCGACACGCTCGGGGAGCCCCTTGATCTCGAGGCCAACGAGTTTGACCACCTCGAACTGGATGGCTTGCTGGTCATCATCGCACTGGACGTGGACCGTACCCTTCCCCGGCATGATCGGTATAACCTTCAGTCCCTTCAGAGAAACAGCCCCCTCGCTGAAGAGGCTCCCCCCCTCATCGACCAGGATGTGGCGCTGGCCCTCCTGACCCTGATAGTGGATTTCATAGGAAATGAAAGCCCTGCGCTTGGCATCAGGAAGGAGCAAACAGGTCGCCTCATCCATGCCCAACCGGGGGGTGTCGGCCTCCAGCTTGGCGATGGTTTCGGTGATTTTTCCCCTCGGCTTCGGTCGGTTGCGATTCTCTTCCTGAGCCTTCTTCTTGCGTTCTTGGGCCTGGAGTTCGCTGATCTTGTTCTCGAGCGATTCGATCTCGGAAAGGATCTTGCGATATTCGGCGACGATCTGCTGGTGCCGATTCCGACATGCCTGGAGCACCGGCTCGAGTCTATTGTACTCCTGGAGGACGGGAAGGAACCGACTTTCCACGGTCTGGAGCGCTTCGGTCAGGTTCTGTTTGGCCTGCTGGGCATATTTGGAGGTTCCTTCACGATCTGGGGTGCCGTACAAGCAGGCATTGGCTTCGTTGAACATTTTCTCGGCCATGGCCCCGACGTTCTTCTGGACGAGGATCATGCCGATCTGGGGAATGAAGTGGAGCGGTCGCTCGACCTTCGACCAGATGTAATTCTGGGTCTCCTTGGACATGATCTTGGCTTCGCTGGCTACCGCGCTCATCAGGTCGAGGGCGGGATCGACGAAACCGGAGGCCCAGCCCGAATAGGTATCGAGGAGATCTTTCGAGATCTGGATGCCCTGGTACACCGAATACCACATGGGCTTGATGGCGCTCAATTTCTCCAGTCCATCGAACAGGTCGGATGGATCGACCAGCTCCCGCATGCGGATGGTGCCAGGAGCATTGTTCCGACCGAAATCGATGAACGTGTTGATGAGCTTGCCGATTTCGATCAGGGCGGGACCGAGGGCGACGACCGCCTTGTTCCGGATCTCCTTCTCGATGATCGTTTCTTCGATGTGGCGTTGCTCGATCTGGGTCTGATCGGGTTGTTTCCCACGCACAAAGGTGAAATACTCTTTGAAATCCTGAACAGTCTTGGCTGATTTCTTGTACTTGGCGTAGGCTTCCGCCAGCTCATACGGGGATCTGACCTTCGCGATCAGCTGGTCGAGTTCCCGGAGTCGTTTTTTCAGATAGTCGAACTCGGGCTTTTCGATATCGATCTTGGCCTTGAGGGTTTTCAGGGCCGCTTCATACTCGTCGATGACGTTATTCATCGCGCTGAGGCGGCGCAAGACGAAATCTTTCGCCGCTTCCAGAATGATGAGCTTGTCCTGGGCTTCCTTGAGTTCATCGCCCAAGGCGGGCGACGTCCAGGGGCCGAGGCCGGCGATGAGGACGGCCAGGACGCCGGCAAAGAAGGGAAAACAACGCGACCGAACCATGATCTCCTCCAGGGGCAGAATTTCGCGAGGGCAACGAGCTGTCAGTTGATTCTCAAACCCTGAAGGCTAGATGGCGAAACCAACACTCGCCGAACGGTCAAGCTGGTGCTTGTGAGAGATCCTCTGCGGTCGAGGCTACATTTTCTACAGAGCCGGACCCCCCAGAAGCGATCGCCAGAAAGCAAAAGGGTCGGAGTTTCAAGCGACGGTGGCACAATACAATACTTCTGGGGATAAGTTAATTCCAAAAGGCCATGGGATGGTATGAACGAAATGAAAACAATGACCGGAGCTGACCGCCAGCCGCCGGACCCACGTTTCGTACCTGCCCCGGTCAGCCAGGACGCTTTGACCTGTAGCGCCGTACGTGGTCGGTCTCTTTGCCGAAGGCGGCCGGTTCGGCCGGTCGCCCCAGAACATCCGAACCCAGCTTCAGATCGCCGATCGAGCAGCGTTGTCGCCCCGTTGCCAGCATTGACACGGGCGGCGGGTGGGGCTACCATGAGGCCGGCTGCGGGAGCACGGATCGTGCTGGCAGTCGGAAGGCGGTCGGTTCATTGACGATGTTCATGGCAAGGTATCCCTGCCTGGTTCTGGCCGGTCGTTCGCTGGTTCATGGCCAGAGCAGCGCCGAAAATGGTTGGGCAGCGCGCTGGCATCGGCCGCCCGCCGCCCCTGGCTGGCGCAGTCAGGCGCCCTGAGCGATCGTATGTCTGAGCCATCCTCGCCTGGTTCGCCATCGTTGTCGCCGCCGACGGGCTCGGTGGCGAAGCGGATCCTGCCGTATTTCCGGCCGCACCTCGGCACGCTGGGGTTCGCCGTGACGACGATGCTGCTGGCCACCGCCGTCCATCTGACCCGGCCGTTGATCCTGCGCGAGATCATCGACGTGGCGGTGCCGGCCGCCGATCTGGGGCTGGCGGTGCGGCTGGTGCTGGCCTTCGTCGCCTGCCTGGCGGTGGGCGGGGCGGCGATGTACGCGCGCGTACTGCTGCTGGCCCGTATGGGGGCCGCGATCATCGCCACCATCAAACGCCAGGTCTTTTCCCACATCATCCAGCAAGGGCTGCGGTTCTTCGACCGCCAGTCGGCCGGCAAGCTGCTGACCCGCACCGAAGCCGATGCCGACCAGTTGCGGGTGCTGTTCACCGGCGGGGCGGTGCAGCTCATCTCGAGCGTCGTGATGCTGGCCGGCATCGTCGCCCTGATCTTCCACGAGGAGCCCCGCCTGGGCTGGCTGGCCCTGGCCGCGCTGCTGGTGGTCGGGGTGGTGCTGTACCACTACACCGCCTTCATTCGCCAATTGTACAAACAGATCCGCGAGCGCAATACCGAGATGACGGCCTATGTCGCCGAATACCTGCAAGGCGTGCCGGTCATCAAGATCCATGGCCGCGAGGAAGCCGTGGTGCAGCGGCTGGCCGCCCTCAATCGCGACAAGGCGGCCGCCGAGCGCCGGGCCGGCTTCATCGACTACATGGTGTTCCAGCCCTCCTTCCGCATCGTCACCGAAATCCTCGTCATGATTGGCCTCGTCCTCTACGGCAGCCGGCGCATCTTCGCCGGCGAGATGAGCGTCGGCACCCTGGTGTTGTTCCTCGAGCTGGTGCGCCAGTTCTTCCAACCACTGCAGGCGATGACCGAACTGATCGCCCAGATCCAGACCAGCCTGGCGGCCGCTTCCCGCCTCTTCGAGATCCTCGATCAGCCTTCCGACCTGCGCGATGAAGGGAAGCCCTGCCCGTACTTGCGCCTGACCGACCGGCTCGAATTCCGCGACGTCACCTTCGCCTACCAGAACGAGCCGGTGCTGAAGCGCGTGAGCTTCCAGGTGCGCCGCGGCGAGCACATCGCCATCGTCGGCGTGTCGGGCTCGGGCAAGACGAGCTGCGTCAACCTCCTGCTGCGGTTCTACGATCCGACCAGCGGGGCGGTGCTGATCGACGGGCAGGATATCCGGACCGTGCGGCTGGCCGACTGGCGGCGTACCATCGCCCTCGTGCTGCAGGAGATCTACCTCTTCCCCGGCACCATCATGCAGAACCTGAAGGCCTTCCACGACGATATCCCCGACGAAGTCGTGATCGAGGCGGCGCGCCAGCTCGGCGCCCACGCCTTCATCGAACGGTTCCCGCAGGGCTACCAGACGGTTCTGGCCGAGCGGGGAGCCAACCTGTCGCTCGGCGAGCGGCAGTTGCTGTCGTATACCCGCGCCCTGGTCAAGAACCCTGATATCCTGGTGCTCGACGAGGCCACCAGCGCGGTCGACGTCATCACCGAGCGGGCCTTGCAGGCCTCGATGGAGCGCTTGATGCAGGGACGCACCGCCATCATCATCGCCCATCGGCTGTCCACCATCCGGCATGTCGACCGCATCCTGGTGCTCGACCAGGGCGAGCTGGTCGAAGAAGGCAGCCACGATGAGCTGATGGAGCGGGGAGGCATCTATCAGAAGCTGGTCATGATCCAGAGCGTGGCGCCCGGGTCGGGTCGCCCGTCGCCCCAGGCCGCCGAACCGGCGGCCGCGGCGGCCGAGGTGGCGTGATGCGCCCGCCGGTCGACGAGCACGAACTGCGGCATCCGCGCCGCTACTACCTCCTCTGGATCTGGCGGCAGTACCGCCCCTACCGCCGGATGATCCTGGCGCTGGTCGGTCTGACCGTCATCTCGACCGTGGTCTCGGTGCTGTTTCCGATGGTCTTCCAGCGGGTCATCGACGGGGTGGTAACCGGCCTGAAGGGGTTCAAGGACGGCACCATGACTCTGGCCCAGGCCGAGGCCGATCGCGACCGCCGGCTGTGGTACCTGGCGGCGCTCGCGCTAGGCCCCCTCTTCGCCGGGTTCTACACCTGGCTGCGGTTGCGCATGAACCTCACGTTCGAGATGGCGTTCCGCGAGCGCTACTTCCGGGAAGTGCTCGAGAAGGGGCATCGGTTCTTCCTGAAATTCCGTACCGGCGATCTGGTGACGCGCTTGACCGAAGACGTCAAGACCTGGCCGCCTGGGTTGTCGTGGCTGTGCTGTTCCGGCATCTTCCGCGCCTTCAACTCCTCGTGCATCATCTTCTTCTGCCTGGTCAGCATGTTCTGGCTCAGCCCGCTGCTGGCCGTGGTGGCGGTGGTGCCGATGCCGTTCATGGTCTGGCTGTTCCTGCGCATGGAGAAGGCCATCGAGCGTCGGTTCAAGCGCCTGCAGACCTGCGTCAGCGCGACCAACGACTTCCTCGAATCGGCCTATTCGGGCATCAAGATCATCAAGTCGTTCAACGCCGAAGAGCCGCAGATCGCCCTGTTCGGCAAGCTGCTCGACGAGCGCATCGAGCGCGAGGTCGATGTGGCCCGCATCGAAGGGCTGTACCACGTCTACTTCGAGTTCCTGAACTACCTCAGCGGCGTGCTGGTGATGCTGGTCGGCGGCATCATGGCGATCCGGGGCGACATCACCCTCGGGGTCTACTACGCCTTTTTCAGCTACCTGGGCATCATCATGCACCCGTTGATCGACATTCCGGTGCTGCTCTTCACGCTGGCCCAGACCTTCGTCACCATCGATCGGCTCGAGGAGATCGTCCAGACCGAGCGGGAGTGGCAGGAAGCCGACCGCCGCGGCGATGTTCTCATCGATCGCATCGACCGGATCGAGTTTCGCGGCGTCGAGTTCGCCCATCGGCCGCTGGCCTCCGCGGACGCCCCGGCCCCCTCCATCGGGGGCGGGGCGACGGCCGCGCTATCGACGACCGCCACCGCGCCGCCCGCTGCTGGGCCGGGCGCGTCGGCGGGAGGGCCCGCTTCCCAAACTGGGGAAGGGGCGGGGGCGGGCCGCGGCTTCCGCTTCCAGCCGCTGTCGTTCACCATCCGGCGGGGAGAGAAGCTGGCTGTGGTGGGGCCCATCGGCAGCGGCAAGACCACGCTGCTCAATCTGGCGGCTGGGCTGCTGACGCCCGATGCCGGCGAGATCCTGGTCAATGGGCTGGCTCTGCGCGATCTGCGCAAAGACCGGTTCAAGGAGAAGATCGGTTTCATCCAGCAGGAACCGACCATCTTCTCGGCATCAGTCGCCGACAACATCGACTTCTGGCGCGGCTACGACCGCGACTGGATCGAGACCTGCGCGCGGCTCGCCCAGTTCGAGGCCGAGGTGCGGGCGCTGCCGCACCAGTTCGACGAGAAGATCGGGCCGCGGGGGCTCAATCTGTCGGGGGGCCAGCGCCAGCGGCTGGCCATCGCCCGCGCCCTGGCCGGCCGGCCCGAGGTGCTGTTCATGGACGACGTCACCTCGGCGCTCGACGCCGAGAACGAGGCGCAGCTCTGGCAGGATCTGCGCGCGCGCTTCCCCGACGTGACCTGCCTGATCGTCACCCACCGCCTGTCGACGGCGCAGAACGCCGACCGCATCATGGTGCTGGCCGATGGCCGTCTCGAAGCCATCGGTACCCACGACGAGCTCCTGCGCACCAACGCGACCTACCAGAAGCTGGTCAGTTGAGCCGCCTATGGGTCGGGCCGCCCGGGCCCGCGGCGATCAGTCGCCGCTGGGGGACAGCCGACGGGAGGAAGGCGGAGCTCGGTGCAAGTTCCCCGCGAGGCGGGGCGCCAGCCTGCTCAGGGGCGGGCGTGGACGCTGAACTCGCCGTAGGTGGCGACGATCTCGAAGCCGAGCCGGCGGTAGCAGGCGATGGCGTGGCGGTTGTCGGCAGCGACGTTGAGGCCGATATGGTCGACCTTCTCGAGCAGCGACCGACAGAGATCGCGGGTGGCGCGGGTCGCCAGGCCCCGATGGCGATGGGAGGGCAGCGTGGTGATGTTGCCGAGGGCGGCCACGCGATAGGCTGGCGAGAAGACGTGGGTGCCGGCGATGCAGACCAGTCGGCCTCCGTCGCGCAGGCCCACATACTCGCGCGTTTCCAGCAGGCGGGGCTCGAACCAGTTGCCGGGGTAGCTTTCTGCGTACAGCTGGAGCACCTCGGTCAGGTGCTCGGGCCCGAGGCGGACCGAGCCCTCGTGTGGTGAGGCCCGCACCGTCTCGTGGTCTTTCAGGCTCATTTTGAAGTGGGTGCCATGGGGTTCGAGCAGGAATTTCTCTTCCAGGGCCTGCTCGACGCCCGGGGAAAGGTGCGCGTAGAACCAGGGCGGCAGCAGACCGGCGATGGCCCGCACCAGCTCGCGGAGCGGTTCGGGGCGGCCCAGCGCCAGGAAGGTCGGGGGCGACTGGCCGACGTAGAGCAACGCCAGGGCGCTCAACCGATCGGCGCCCAGGACGGCCGATGTCGGACTTGACGCCGGCAGGCCGCTCCCTGATGCAATGGGAGCAGGCTCGGGGCGGGCGAACCAGAGGGTGTGCGGCCAGAAGAAGTTGTCCAGATCACCAATCTCGTACACATGCAGATCGGTGTCGCGCCGCAGCACCTCTTCGATGATTCCCTTGTCGTGCAGACAGACGAACTCGTTCATCGATGGCTTCCTTTCCCTGCCCGCCTCTCTCACGGGCCACCGCATGACAGTATACCAGAGGCTGGCAGCGGTGACCGATGGACGGCCGTCCCGCCCCGTGGGGCCAGGAACCGGCGCGATCGGATCGCGCCGACCTAGAAGTCGCTGCCGCCAGGGCCCGAGGGGGGAGGCGGCAGTGGGGGCGGCGTTGACGTCTGGACAGGCGGGGTCGTCTGGACGGGGGCCGGCGGTCGGGCTGGGGTGACCGCCGGGACGCCGGTCAGCCGGAAGCCCGGAAGCAGGCTGTCGTAGGTCTGCTCGGCCGCCTTCTGCTTCATGCCTTTGAAGGTGCCGATCAGCAGGTAGGCCCGATGCTGCGCGACGACGATGGACAGCACGGCGATCCCGTCATCTGTTTGCCGGTAGACCACCCGCCGGGCCGGAACCCCGGCGACCTTGCCGGGCGTGTCAGCCAGCACTTCTTTGCCGCTGACCGAGTCCATGAATTTCAGGGGAATGTCTTTCGGTTGCAGGAAAGGGGCGGCCTGCGCCACATCAGGATTGATCAGGACCATGAAGGCCTGGGTCTCCCTGGCCGCGCTCAGGAACAAGGGAAGGTTGGGATGGGACCCTCCGGTCAGCTGTTCCCAGCGGCTTGGCCAGACCATCTGGAATCCGTGCTCAGGGCAGACGAACTCTCCGGCCTGGACCACTGACCAGGCGGTCAGAAGGAGCATGCCGAGCATGCTGGCGGTGGGCAGATTATTGGCGGTGTCGAGGGCACTGACCAGGCGGTCAGAAGGAGCATGCCGAGCATGGGCAGAACCCCGGGATGCCCGAGGGGGTTGCCTCGAGCTTTCGTTGGGCCAGGTCGTGTGGTCATGGTCATGCCTCCATCCATCAAATGAATAATCCCTCGCTGCGCCAGGTTCTGGCGAGGCCTGTGCGAGTGGGTGCCGCTCCTATCGCGGCCCTGGCTCCCGGTCGGAAGATCTCAACCTTTCGCTGTGTCCTTGGGTTTCGGGGCCAGGTCTTGCCCTACTTCCCTTCGAACAATTTCTGCAGGTCATCGACGGACCCATGAAAATTGCAGAAGATGATGCCGGGATCCTTCTGGCTGCTCAAATCGCCAGTCGACCGATACCGGCACTTTTCCGTCGGCATCCTGAGAGGAGCGTTGAGGAGCTTCTTCTCCAAGAGAAGGCCGCCTCGTTGGTACATCTTCTCTTCGAGAACCCGGATGGGGTGATCCGAATAATCCATGTTGTACATTTCGATCGCCCCCATCAAGACACGCATATTGGCGCTGCAGGCCTTGGCTCTGGCCCGGTCGTTTTTGGCGTTGTCGGTGCAACCGATGGTGGCCAGGCCGATCCAGAGCAGCCCCATCAGGATCAGAGAATTCTTCATTGGGATTCCTCCAAGAATGAAAAAGATTTGTCCAGGGGCGGCCGAGGGCGGTGGCCAGCCCATGGTGACGAGAGCGGTTGCTTCCGGAGCGGCTCCAGCGGCGAGTCGATCATCGGTCGAAGACCACCTGCAGTTGCCCGGCCGCCCCGCCCAGCGCGGTGAGAGACCGGCCGAAAGTCTGGGCCAGCGGATGATTGCCCCCTTCCAGGACGTCGAAGGCGCCGGCGGTCAGGCCGAAATCTTCGAGGTGATGGGCCACCCAGGCCAGTCCGACGGCGCGGGCCACCTCCTGTTGGCCTTCCGTGGTCTTGGCTCGTTCGAGCTTTGCGCGCACGGTCGCCCAGGGTTCGACCGCCGAGGTGGGAAGCGCCAGGCCCCCCAGCAGCGTGAGCAGGAGAAGCGCCGGCATGCGTCGGCAGTCAGGTGCCATGTCATTGCCTCCAATCATCGTGGCAACAGGGCTGACCCCGCGGGCCCACCGGATGGGCGAATCCCTCGGGTGTCTGGAACAAGCCCGTCGTGCAGCGGTTCGCCCATACGTGGCTGCCGCCGACAAGGAGGGCAAGGCCGTCGCGAGACGGACGGGGAGTGAGGGGGGCTCAGAACGTGGCCCGGACCCGCTTGAGGGTCTCGAGTTCGTCGACGGTCAGCAGGGTTTCAGGTTCGAACAGGGGGTAGGTCTGCTCGCCGATATGGGCCTTGCGGGGAGCCGGGGTGGGCTCGACCACGGTCAGCTTGCCCTTGCCGCGACTACCCTTGCGGGCGGGCGGGGCTTCGATCAGCCCTTCGGTCAGACGCAGGTCGACCCCGTCGACCAGGAAGCCGACGTAGTCGCCGGCCAGCTTGACCACCACCATGCGCTGGGTCGCCCCGTCGTCGGGGCGGGGTTCGCCCAACCGGGCGTGCGCATCGACGACCGGGATGATGTTGCCGCGCACGTTGGCCACGCCGAGGACGAACGCCGGCGCGCCGGCCACGGTGGCCAGCTTGGGGGCGATCATCACCTCGACGATCTTGACGGCTTCGGTGGCCAGATCGCGGGCGCCGAGCCGGAAGAGGAACAGTTTCTCGAGCCGGCCTCCTCCCGCCGGCGCCGCCGGCCGCGCGCCGCCCCGGGAACGATCGAACGGAATGATCGGACTCATGATGCCGGATCCTCTCCGCAACCAACCCCCTTTGAAAAGCCGAGGGCCTTTCAAAGGGGGCGGCGGTGGCGCTTCAGCCTCGTTTGGCTTTCTTGGTGACGACGGGGGTCGTCCGGACCTTGCGGGGGCGATCTTTGCCGTAGCTGCCGCGGAAGATCTTGCCCTTGCGGGTCCTCTGGTCGCCCTTGCCCATGGCACGCTCCTTTGCGTCTGGATTCAGGGACGGGCCCGGCGGGGCCCGCCACGCTCCCTCGGTTGTACCACCAAATGACCAAAATTTCAATTGCAGAAAGCGTCGGTCGGAATGATTGACTTTTGCCTCGAGTGTTGTTACACTCAATCCCTCTTGCGGTTGTACGAGTCCATCCAAGGAGTTCGAGGGTGATTGCCATTCTGGTGAAGCTGATCCACTTCGTGGTGTGCATCGGATTGATCGTCATCGTCCTGCTGCAGGCCGACAAGGGTGAAGGCCTGGCCGGCGCGTTCGGCGGCGGCGCCGCCGGGACCGTGTTCGGCGAACGGGGCGGCGGCGGGTTCATCGCCAAACTGACCACCGGCATGGCCATCATCTTCATGATCACCTCGTTGATCATCTCGATCTGGCTCCCGAAGTGGGAAGCGTCAAGCAGCAGCCCCAGCCTGTCATCACCGCCTTCCAGCACGCCCATGGGGTTGCCCGTGCCCGGCATGCCGGCCGGCGTGCCGATGCCTGGCGGCACTCCCGCCCCCCTGCCGGACGCCGTTCCGGGCGGGCAGTAATCCCTGCTTCGCGTCCGTTCCGACGGGCCCCACGCGCGCTTCGAGCGGCGGGGCCCGTCGACTTTTGCGGGACGATGGTTTGTGGTAGACTGGCGCCGCCATCAGGGCCCGGGCGACGGGCCCATCAGCGAAACAAGGAGGCTTGCCATGTCCTTTATCGATGTCATCCAGGCGCGTGAGATCCTCGACAGCCGAGGCAATCCCACCATCGAGGTGGAAGTGATCCTCGAGAGCGGTGCGGTCGGCGTCGCCGCGGTGCCGTCCGGCGCATCCACCGGTGAACACGAGGCTGTCGAACTGCGCGACGGCGACAAGAAGCGCTATCTCGGCAAAGGTGTCCTGAAGGCGGTCGAGAATGTGAACGAGAAGATCGCCAAAGAGATCGAGGGTATGGATGCGCTCGACCAGCGGGCCGTCGACCACGCCTTGATCGAGCTCGACGGCACGCCCAACAAGAGCAAGCTCGGCGCCAACGCCATCCTGGGGGTCTCTCTCGCCGTGGCCAAAGCGGCCGCCGACCTGGTCGGCCTGCCGCTCTACCGCTACATCGGCGGTACCAATGCCTGCACGCTGCCCGTGCCGATGATGAACATCCTCAATGGCGGCGCCCACGCCGACAACAACGTCGACTTCCAGGAGTTCATGGTCATGCCGGCCGGGGCCTCCAGCTTCCGCGAAGCCCTGCGCATGGGCGTCGAGACCTTCCACTCCCTCAAATCCGTCCTCAAAAGCAAGGGGCTCAACACCGCCGTCGGCGACGAAGGCGGCTTCGCGCCCAACCTCAAATCGAACGAAGAGGCCATCGAGTCGATCCTAACCGCCATCGAGAAGGCCGGCTACAAAGCCGGAAAAGACATCTGGGTGGCCCTCGATCCGGCCGCCTCCGAATTCTTCCAGGACGGCAAATACGTCTTCAAGAAATCCGACAAATCGAAGCGCACCCCCGAAGAGATGGCCGAATACTGGCTGGAATGGATCGGAAAATACCCCATCATCTCGCTCGAGGACGGCATGGCCGAGGATGATTGGAAAGGGTGGAAGTACCTGACCGACAAAGCGGCCGGCAAAGTGCAGCTGGTCGGCGACGATCTGTTCGTGACCAACCCCGAACGGTTGCGCAAAGGCCTCGAGCAGGGGGTCTGCAATTCCATCCTGATCAAGCTCAACCAGATCGGCACCCTGACCGAGACCCTCGACACCATCGAGCTGGCCAAGCGCCACAACTACACCTGCGTCATCTCCCATCGCTCTGGCGAGACCGAAGACACCACCCTGGCCGACCTCGCCGTGGCGGTCAACGCCGGGCAGATCAAGACCGGGTCGGCCTCGCGCACCGACCGCATCTGCAAGTACAATCGCCTCCTGCGCATCGAGGAGGAACTCGGCGAAGACGCCCGCTTCGAAGGCTTGAAGGGCCTCTACAACATCAAGAAGTAACGACGTCGCCGACGGCGGCCGGGTGGGGTGGGGAACCATCGCTCCACCCGGCTTTGTCTTTCTCGAGGACAGGCCACCCTCCTCGGGCGCTCTCAGGCAGGGGGGCGCCAGGCCAGCCGTGGGACGAGGAACCGGGGTCAGGTGTCCTTGGAGGCCGGGCGCCACAGGCCGGCCGCGACCGCGCCTTGCAGGCCCGACTCGTAGGTGCGGGGATCGACGGGCTGCAGGCGCCGTTCCATGGCCGGGGTCAGCAACCGCACGCGGCGCTGGCGGTCGAAGGCGGCGGCGACGTCTTCGAGCCCGTCGTCGCTGACCATCCAGCGGGTATGGTCGAGCCGGGACAGATTCATCGGCAGGGTATAGCCGCGCAGGGTCTTCTCGCGTTCGACGTTGTAGTAGGCTTCGAAATACGACAGGACGAGTTCCCGCAGCGTGCGATGGATGGGCTCGCGGAAGCGCAGGCCCACGAAGTTCGATTTGGCGATGGCCCCCCAGTGGCCGTCGATCTTGTACAGGGCCAGGATGTGGTCGTCGTCGCGATGGTTGGGCAGCATCTCGAGCACGAGCGGGGGGAAGCCGAGCAGCCGCAAGGCGGCGGCGGCGAACAGCGCCCCGTCGAAACAATGGGCCAGGCCGTCCCGCAGGGTGCGCAGGGGGCAGCGGTAGAACGGGTCGCTGCTGTAGGTGAACCCGTCGACCATCGCCTGGATGTCGGCCGGGGTGCGCAGACGGCGCAGGCGGGCGCGCTCGGCGGTCGTCAGGTGGCGCAGGAACTCGTCGGTCAGTGTCATCGGGCGTCTGTCCTTGCTGGCGGAGGTGTGACCAGGTTCTCAGGCATTATATCTCGGCTGGATGGCCTCGCCAAGCCAGGCGCGGGTGTTCCCCGCTGGGGGGGGCGGCTTCGAAGAAAAAATCCCTGCCCGGGAGGGGCAGGGGTGCGAGGTGCCGGTTCGGGGGAGAGGAACAGGCCGGTCAGTAGTTCCGATCGAAGGAATCGCCGGCTTTCCCGCGTGGCATCTTGGCAGGCCGGGTGGGGGCCATGGCGGACAGGCCCACGGCGGGAGCCGCCGGCGTGGGAGGAGCTTCGGGGGTCAGGGTGTTGAGAGAATTCATGTGGTTGGTCAGTTGCTGGCGAAGCGCCTGCCCTTGCAGCGGGGTCTGGACGGTCATGCCCTGCAGGCGGGCCCGTTCCAGCATCCGGTTCATCGTCTCATCGGCGTTGGGTGGCAGGGGGCGGGCGGCATAGGACTGGTCGCCCAGGGGGGTGAGCATGACCTGCCCCGGAGCTTCTGGCAGGATCTGCCCAGGGGTCATGGGCATGGGGGCCACCAGCTCGGGAAGCGGGGGGTCCATCGTCGGGGGAACATCGAAGACGGTCTTGCGGTGGTGGGCCATGGCCAGTTCCCAGGTCAGCACATCGGGTTCGTAGATGAACGGCAGGTTGGTGCGGGGCAGACCATGCACGAATTGCCGTTTTTCGGGAACGTAGACGTCTTTGGTCGTTTTGGGATACAGCGCCGACCGGATCAAGAATTCCGAGTAGTGGCCTTTTTCCAGGAATTGCCGCATCGGTCCGTCGGTGACGGCCGTGGCCGGGGCGGTCAGCCACATGCCGGCGCCGATCACCACCAGGATCGCCAGCGCATAGTGGATCTTGCGTCTCATGGTTCCTCCAGGCATTTCTGCCATGACAGTAAGGCTCGGGATCGGAAATGTGTTCATGGCTCCAACGAATGTCAAGGAGAAAATCTTCTTGAGCCAGACCACTGATGAAATTGGCCGGAAGACCTCTCTCGGTGATAGAATACTTCCGAATGAGGAGGTCGCCCCATGATCATTGGAAGACAACAAACGGCCTGGTTTCGCTGCTGGCTGGGTCTGGGCCTGGTGGTGGTCGGCATGCTGGTGGCGGTTCCGGCAGCGGGGGCTGATCCGGTCGGCGAGCCACGCCAGATGCAGGTCCCCGTGGCGCCCGATGCCGACCTGCTGCGCGACTGTCGGCCCTTCGATCCGGCCACCCGGCCCGCCGTTCGCCGCTCTGAGCGCGTGATCGTCGACGGGGTGATCGCTGAGGTCAGCCTGGGCGGCCCTGCGGAGGCCCCGTCACTGGTCGGGCATCTGCGGCTGCGCCGATCCGATGGGGAAATGGTCGAGTTCGCCATCTATGAACTCACCCTGATCCTGATCCGTGACCGGCAGGGGAAGTTGTGGGTCGGGCGGCTGTCCAATCTTCGCCCGGGCTGGGAATGCTCGGTGGCCTATGGCCTTCCCAATGATGAAGACGAGGAGATACCTGACAAGAACCCCACCCCAACGGTGATCGATGCCGACAATCTCATCGCCACCGTTCCTCCGCAGTGACCGCGCGGGGCTCGGATGCCGCAACCGCGGGGAAGATGGCATGGTTGATCTCCCACGGGCTTCTTCGCCTCTGATCCAGAGCGACGCTGACGAGCCCGCGCCCTGCCCGCCGACCGATATGCCTCTCCCATCCGTTGCTGAAACGTTCGAGAAAAGGACTGGCAAAATGAGCGGCCGAAGCTTCTGGCTTCTGATGGTGCTGGTTGTTCTCGGTCTTCTGGTGGTTGAATCGGCCCTCTTGGCCGCCCCGCGGTGCCTGTTCACCGGACAGCCGGCCGGCAACCGCGACCTCTATCTGGCCGATCTGGCCACCCTGAAAGCGACGGCTCTGACCACCGAGCCTTCCCATGAGGAGCAGCCGGCGCTGTCGCCCGATGGCCGGCACGTGGTCTTTGTCTCTGATCGCTCGGGAAGCCCGCAGCTCTACCTGGCCTCGTTCGGAGCCGCCCTGGGCCCCTGGGTGCCGCTGACCGAACCCGCCACCGGGGCTTGGGCCCACCCCGCCTTCGCGCCCGACGGGCGGAGCGTGATCGCGCGTTTCGCTCCCGATGTTCGTCGACGTCTGTCGTCGACCTCGCTTGTCCTGGTCGATCTGGCCACGCGTCAGACCAGCACGATCGTCGAGAGCGCCTCCTTCTCATCCGGACCAGGAGAGGGTCCGACCGTGGTGGTCGACCATCCCGCCTGGCTCGATGCCGAAACGCTGATCTTCATCAAATCCGAGTTGACCGATGTCGAGGCGCCACGGGTCACCAGTGCCACTTTGTTCCGGTATGACCTGAAGGCGGGCAAGGCGGTGCGGCTGACCGGCGGGGAATCTTACTACGATGCCAACGGCAACCCCCGCGGGTTCATGGCGGGGCTGCCCGCCGTCCGACCCGCGCGGGCGACCGAACCGGCCGATATCGTCTTCGTCGCCATGCAGGGTCGGCTCGACCGCATGCCCATGACCGTCTCGCGGGATGGCAAGGACAAGCGGGTCCTGCCGCTGCCGACCGAGGGGTTTTTCGGCCCGGCGCTGTGGCATCCCGCCGGGTGGGTCTTCGGCACCATCGATGAGGCGGGCATTCCGGGGCTCGCCTTCCTGCCTGTCGGTCGTGGCGCGGCGATCCGTCATCTGCCCTTTCCCGGCGCCGTGACCGACCCGGTGCTCGTTCCCTGAGCGGTCTGGCGGGCTCCGCCTCCGGCCACCCATGGATTTCTTCACGTTGCGTCGCCAGATCGCCGAGATCAAGCAGCGCTTCGCCGCGCCGCCCCAGGTGGTCAAGGCGCTCGATCTGGCTCCCGAAGGGTATGGGCTGTTGCTCAAGGCTCCTGAAGGGTGGTTCTGCCTCGAGATCCATCTGGTGCCTGATCACCAGGGAATCTGGCTGAGCCGGCAGTGGGACGAGGCGCCGGTCGAGTCTTCGTTGACCCGCACCCTGAATCGCCTCAGCCGCGATGGCTGGATGATCGGCCTGACCCTGTATTCGTCGGCGGCCTTCCCGCCTGATCGCGTGGTGCAGCTCTCTCTGACCGTGCGCGATCGGTTCTTCGCCACCAAGAAGATCTCGCACCTGTTGATCGAACTCACCGGGCGGGTGGCCAATCTGCTGGTCTGCGACGAGAGCCTGACCGTGCTCGACCTGCATCGGGCGACCGGCAACAATCGCTTGCGGATGCCCTATCGACCTCCCGTGCTCGAGGGGCCGCCCCCCGTCGGCCACCTCGGAACACCAGGGGAGGCAGAGCTGGTCGAGCGGGTGCTGGCCGGGCCGCCCGCCAGTTGGAAGGGACGGCTGGCCAACTTTTCCCCGTTGATGACGCGGGAACTCGCCTGGCGGTGCGCGGCGGCGGGGCCGGCGGGCGAAGCGGCCGCGCCCCGGCGGGCCCTGTGGGAGGCCCTGGTGGCCGAGGCGACCGGCCCTGGCCCGGTGTCGGTCTATCGCCAGGACGGGAAGGTGCGGGCGGTGGTGCCGGTCGAGCTGCGGCACCTGGCGGAGGCGGCCGAGCGGCTGACCTTTCCCACGGTCGATGAGGCGATGGCCTGGGTCGACGCGCATGAGGTGCGGGCGGTTCGCCTGGCCCGCGCCCGCGAGCAGGCCCGCGCCCGCTTCGCCGCCGACCTGGCAGCGCGGCTTCGCCTGCATGCCGAGCTGACGGCCGACCTGGCCCGCTACCGCGATGGTGAACGGTACCAGCACTGGGGGCATCTGCTGCTGGCCAATCTACCAGCGATCACGCCGGGGGCCACCTCGGTCACCCTCACCGATTGGGAGACCGGGGCGCCGGTCGAGATCCCCCTCGATCCGGCCCGTTCGGGGCCCGCCAACGCCCAGCGCCTGTTCAAGCTGTGCAAGAAAGCGATGCGCGGCCGCGAGGAAGTGGGGCGCCGCCTGGCCGCGCTCGACGAGGAGATCGCCTGGCTGCGCGAGCAGATCTGGCTGTGCGAGACCGCCACGTCGCCCGCCGATCTGATGCTGCCGCCGCGGCGGGCCGGTCGGCGCGCCGCGACCGTCGATCAGGGGAGCCGCGAGGGGAAGGAAGCCGCCCGGCGGCTCAAGCCGCTCCTCGAACTCGATGGCTGTCGGTTCTACGTCGGTCGCAACGGCCGGCAGAACGATCTGCTCACCTTTTCCCTGGCCCGCAAGACCGATGTCTGGTGCCATGCTAATGATGTTCCGGGCAGCCATGTCATCGTCAAGCGTCCCGACGGTCCGCCCACCCCCGAAGATCGCCGTCGCGGCGCGGTCCTGGCCGCCTGGTTCAGCTTCGCCCGACAGGCCGGCAAGGTCGCCGTCGATGTCACCGAGGTGGCCCATGTCCGCCGCATTCCGGGCGGCGGGCCGGGCCGCGTGTCATACACCCATCAGAAGACCTACTACGTCGATCCTTCCGAAGCCCGCACCTGGCTGGAGGGGGCTGCACCGACCGGGGGCGACCCCGCGTAGCTTTTCCTCTTTGTGGTTTCCCCCTTTCGCTCCGCCTGAGGGCAAGGCGGCGGTCACCCGGGATGCGCTACCTCGATCAGCCACTGCAACAGTGGGGATAAGCCTTGGGTGTCACATTTTCGTCAAGGCGGTTGTCGTAGCAAACAATAAGTCCTAGGGGTCCATAAGGAGAGAAGACAATGCATCAAGGCTCTTGCCGATCGATCCTGATAGTGCTGTGCATGGTGGCGTTCATGCTGGGGTGCTCGCTCATGGCCTCGGGGCAGACCATCCGGTCGGCATGGAATGAGCATGGGCGTGTCACGGAGGGCTGCCGATCAGCCGCCGATGAGCGGGCTGCCACCCAAGGAAGGATGGTTTGAGGAGTCAGGCCATGGCAGGGCCCTGACTTCGGATCAGGCGACCGAAGGGGCAGAGAGAACATCCGGGTGCCCCTCCTGGCAGGGAGGAGGGAATTGCGTCGGCCGGTCACGGGATGGTACCATGGCGGCACGTCATCCGGAGGTGATCCGTGTCCAAGAGCAAACGACAGGGCGGCCCGCCCCCTGCGGCCACCGGTGCTGTTCCCTCGGCGTCGCCTGGTTCGCCGACTTCCTCCCCTGAAGCCCGAGAGGCCTCGCCCGCCGAGTCGCCGGCGGCGGCGCCTCCTGCGGCTGGAGGCGGCAGCGTGGCGTCGCTTCCCGATGCTCTCGCGGCTTCGGCCCTGGCTCGTCAGATGGCCGAGATCGCCCTCGACGAAGAGCTGATCCTGGCCAACCTGGCCTTCGACCCGGTGGTCGCCGGCCGGCAGTTGCGCGAGAAGCGCTTCTCGGTGGCTGATTTCCAGGGCGTCGAGGCCAATCGCGTGTTGCTGGGCACCATGCTCGAGATGCTGGAAGGCGAAGAATCGCTCACGCTGGCCAATGTCATCGATCACCTGCGCGAACAGAAGAAGGGAACCCGCTCGAAGCTGGAATGGGTCGGACTCGAGCGGGTCGAGCAGTTGTTCACCAATCCCTTCCTCGCTCCTGGCGTCCGGATGCTGGAAGACCTCGAACCCGTCATCGACCGGATCCGGGATCGCAATATCCGGAACCGGGCCCGCCGCCTGCTGATCACGTATTCCGAGAAGATCGCCCAGGCCTCGGCCGATGCGCTCGAGGCGGTGGGCAACTGCATCCAGGAGCTGCGCACCCTCTTCCTCGAAAACACGGCCGGCTACCTGCGCGATCTCACCTCGCACCTGTACGAGATGCGCGAGCTGGTGCACAACGGCCGCGCCCGCAAGCTGGGCTACAGCGGCTTCGATACCAATTTCCCGCTCCTGCAGGAGCGCCTCAACGGCATCCAGAAGGAGTTCTACCTGATCACCGGCGGCGTCGGCATGGGCAAGTCGACCTTCTGCACGCAACTCGCCTGGGACCTGGTCAACCTCAATCCTTCGCTGACCGTGCTCTTCTTCTCTCTGGACATGAATCGGCTCGATGTCACCGCCAAGATCGTCGCCCAGGCCCAGGAGATTCCGATCGACTACGTCAAGAACCCGTTCATGCCCAATGCCGAGTTCGAGAAGAAGCGCCTGGAAGGCCTCGAGCTGGTCGAACGCCGTCAGGAGCGCCTGATGATCGTCGACGAATCGGGGGGCCGCATCTTCCTCGATGACATCAAGAAGCTGGTCAAGCGGGTTCGCCTCGAACGGGGCGGCGATCTGGCCGTCATCATCGATCCCCTGTTCAAGATCCACCTGCGCGACGAACGGATCAGCTTCTTCGAGAAGTGCAACCAGCTCTCGAGCGAATTGAAGAGTCTGTGCGCGGCCGAGCGGGTCACCCTCATCGCGACCGCCGGCTTGCCGAAGGCGATCAGCCATCGCCGCCCCCGCCGCGAAGATCTGCAGGAGATCATGGGCCTGCTCTATGATCCCTACGTCATTTTCTTCCTCTACTGCGATTATCTCAACGATTTCGAGACGCCGTTCCTCGAATGGGAGTGGGGGAAGGACAATTTCATGATCCCCATTTCCGAGCTGCATCTGGCCAAGAACAAGATGGGAGTGGCCAATACGCGCATCTTCTATCGCTATTTCGAAGCGTATGCCAAATACAAGGAATGCGCGCCGCAGGAAGTCGAGAACTACACCGCCATGATCGAGAACCTCCAGAAATTCAAGGAGGACAAGGCGCTCAAGGAGAACGCCGCCCAGGCCCACCAACGTCGCGAGGACGAGTTCTGACATGGAAGAAGCCCGGGAGCATTTCCGCCGCGGGGTCGAGCTGCAGGAGCGCGGTCTGTTCGACCAGGCGATCGATGCCTACACGCGCGCCCTGAGCCTCGATCCGGCCCACGAAGACGCCGCGGTCAACCTCGGGGCCGCGTGGCTGCAGAAGGGCGTCGGCGCGCGCGCCATCGACGTGCTGGGGAAGGTGCTGACCCGCAACCCCGATCACGCGCTTGCCCTGTTCAACATCGCCAAGGCCTACCTCTTCGTCGAAGACCACGTCAAGGCCCTGGCCGCTTTCGAACGCACCGCCGAGTTCCTGCCCGACGATCTGGCGGTGATCAAAGGCCGAGCCCAGGCGCTGGCCGCGCTCGGGCGACTGGTCGAAGCGGCCGAGACCCTGCTGCCCCATCTCGAGAAGCTGGCCGCCGATCCCGATACCTTGCTGCGGCTGGGCGGGCAGCTGCTGGAGCTGCAACGCTGGGCCGACGCCGCCGAAGTCTTCCGGCGGGCGCTCAATGCGGCGCCCTCCTCGATTCCCGCCCTGGAGGGCCTGATCCGCGCCCAGCTCGCCCTCGGCGCGCTCGACAAGGCCGGCACCTCGATCAAGCGGGCCCTGCTGATGGCGCCGCAGCATCCCGGCTTCCACCTGCTGCAGGTCGAGCTGCTGCTGGCCGAGCACCAGGTCGAAGGGGCGCTCGACCACCTGAAGAAGGCTCTGCAGCGCCTGCCCGATGAGCCCGCCCTGCGGCAGAAGATGGATGAGCTGCTGCGCCGGCTGCCCGTCCTGCAGAAGAAGGCCGGGGAAGCCCGGGCCGCCCGGGAGGGGGCGCGCCCGACCGCGCGGCCCAGCCCCTATGAGACGCAGGTCTACGACGTGCTCGATGCCCTCTACGACGGGCGCATCACGTTCCCGATGGCCATCCACGAGATCCGCGATCTCTACCGCAAAGACGAAGACGATCTGTTCGTCTGCGATGAGCTGGCCAACCTGCTGTTCCAGGCCCGGCAGTTCGGCGAGGCCGCCCAGCTCTATTCCCGTCTCTACGGCGCGCGGCCGCGCGAGCCGCGCTATCGTATCGACCTGGCCAAGGCGATGGCCCTCGATGGCGATCCCTACCGGGCGCGGCAGTTCCTGGCCGATTCCATGCACGAGCTGCCGCAGGAGCCCGACCTGCCGCTGACCCTGGTCGAGATCAAATTGCTGGAGAAAGACTTCCAAGGGGCGCTGCAGACCCTGATGCAGACGCTGGCCGATTTCCCCGACCATCCGCATGGTCTGTTCCTGCGCGGGTATGTGGCGCTCCGGCTCGACGATCTGGCGGGGGCGGAAGCCGCGTTCCAGCGGCTGCTGCCGCTCGCGCCCCAAGATGAAGAAGTGGCCGTCTGGTACGGCCGGCTGTCCATCCTGCGCCACCGGCCGGCCGACGGCCTGGCCGTCTGGGAACGCTTCTCCGACGGCTTGGAGAGCCTGGTCGAGATCCTGTCGCGGGTCGAGCTGCTGCTGGCCGCTGGGCGCGCCGGCGAGGTCAAGCCCCTGTTGCAACGGATCGGCGACTACAAGCCCCGCTTCCTCGAAGACCATCTGCTGTTCGGCAAAGCGTTCTTCTTCGGGGGCGACTTCGCGGGGGCGCTGTCCCAGCTCGAAGCGGTCCTGCGGGAAGATCCCGACCATGCCGAAGCCCTCGCGGTGACCGCCCTGGCCTACCTGGGACGCAGCAAGCCCAACAAATTCTGGATCTACTGGCAACGCGCCATCGAAAGCGACTCCCTGCCCGCCGTCTGGCTCGGCCACGCCCTGGCCCCTGTCATGCAGTTCGCCCAAGCCGAGCGCATCCGCGTCGAGACCCGCAAACTGCTCGAGATCGCGGTGGCCGACGACGCCGACCGGGCTCGGCTCACCCGCCTGTTGCAGGCCTATGGAGGCTGAGGAAGGAACGCCCATGACCACGTCCAAACCCCCTGCGTCCGGCCCGTCCGTGCCGCTCAACCGCCATCCCTCGCGCCTGAAACGGCGCGTCCGGCGGCTGGCCGCGCTGCGCCCGCGCCGGCTCGATGCCGCCATCTGCGACATCATCGACCTGCGCGGCCTGTCGCTGGCCGTGCTGCTGCACCAGATGCCGACGTTGCCGCCCCGCGTGCAGCGCCGGGTGGCCGCCAAGATCGAGGATTTCCTGTTCTTCCATCCCGGCAAGGGACGGCGGGTCATGAAGCGCCTGGCCACCGCCATCGAGCGGGTGGCGCCGGCCTGCCGGCCGCACCTGCTGTCGGCCCTGGCCGATGTGGCGTCGCGGGTCCGCCAGCCTCCCATCGACCTGGCCGACCTCGGGGGGGTGGCGCGCGCCGTGCTCGAATCGAAGACCGACCTGGTCCGGAAGGGGAAGGCGGTCGAGATCCTGGCCTGCGGTCGCACGCCCGAGCACGTCCCGCTCATCATCCATTTCCTGCAGTCGGCCCTGAACGGCATCGAAGGCTATGCCAACTACCAGTTCACCGAGACCGCCCTGTTCGCGCTCAAGCGGCTGGGCGGCGAAAGCCTGCTGCGGCTGCTGGTCAATCCCTCGTCGGTCGAGGCCAACCGGCAGCTCCGCCTGGAGTGGCGGCATCATGCCGAAGATCAGCTCGCCACCACGGTCCGAACCCTGCAAGGGCTCGACGACCAGGTGCCGGCCGTGCTGTTGAAGGTGATCGAACTGTCGGAATACGCGCTGCCGTTCATCGCCATGGTCCGGGAAGGGCTCGACCACCCCGACAAATGGGTGCGGCAGGTGGCGGCGGCCGCCCTGGCCAAGATGAAAGATCAGGCCGGCTTCGAGCAGATCGAACGCATGCTGCGCGATCCGGCCGTCGAAGTGCGGCTGATGGCCATCAGCTCGCTGGGCAGCTACTCCATCGAGGCGGCCGGCGAGAAGCTGACCGATATCGCCCTCGATGAAGCCGAGGTGCCCGAGATCCGCATGAATGCCTTGTATGCCCTGTACGGGCAGAAGAACGCGGCCGCCCTGGCGACCGTGCGCCAGAGCCCCAGCCCGGGGATCGCCACCAACGCCGCGGGTCTGCACGCCCTCCTGCAGCCGCGCGAGGAAGGCCTGCGCGATCTGCTCGAGGAGATCGGCAGCCGTTCGAGCGAGGCCCGGGCCGAGCTGTTCCCCTATCTGCTCGAACTGGCGCAGCCCGACGACCTGGGGCGACTGCTCCAGTTCCAGGAGGCCCTGCCCGAAACCGCTCGTCGCGAAGAGTTCCTGCAATGGCTGGGCGCCTTCCTGCGCAAGAACGCCGGCCCCGCCCTGCAGCGGGCGCTCGACCGCCTCGAGCCGTCGCAGCGCCAGGCGATCCGCCTGCTCATCGATGGTCGGCTCTGACCCGCCGCGCCGGTGAGCGGCCCTGGGCCTGGGGCCCCTGGCGCGGGTCGGAGCCTGCTGCCGCGAGTGCCCTCGGCGGCATGGCCAGGCGGTGGAAAAAAATGTTGTAACACCCCTGGTCGTCTTGGCGTAACATGGCTGGAAGACGACGAACATCACGCCAGGAGGAAATGACGATGAACCGCTTCAAGAATGGGTGCCGGGCGATCGCCTTCGTGCTGCTGCTGTCGATGGCCTCGATGACCCTGACCGGCTGCAATGCGGCTGGCATCCTGGATTTCATCCAGCAGGTCATTCCGGTGGTCTCCAACATCATCAGCGGGATCAAGGGCATCATCGATCAGTTCAAGGGCTCGGGGTCTTCCAGCTCGGGGTCGGGCAACACCAACAGCGCGACGGGCACCAGTTCGATCTCTTCACCGGGTTCTTCCACCCCGTCCAATACCGCCATCAAGGAAGGCGATGACGCGGAAGCCATCCCCAATTCCGACAAAGAGTGACTCCTGACCGCGCTGATCAGAAGTGACCAGGAAACGGCGAACCCTCCGAGGGTGACCCCTCGGAGGGTTTCCGTCAGAGCGAACCCAAGGGGAACGGCCGGCCGAGCTTCCGGCCGTTCCGCGGTGAGAGCATCAAGGGCGCTCAGGGGCAGGCAGTACCATGCGAGCCCACCCGCCGCCATTGCAAGCCGGGCAGAACTGGCCCTCGATGGAACCTTTGCCTTGGCACATGCCGCACGCCTTCTTCAAAGGATCGATCGTGGCGATGACCCATCCCTGGCCGTTGCAGACCGAGCAGAAGACCCCATTGGGGATCGAGCCCTGGCCGTTGCAGCGCTTGCAGATCGCCCGCCCGGGGGGCAGGGAGTAGATGGCGCCGTCGGTCCAGCCGGTGCCCGTGCAGTGCGCGCAGATGCTGCCGTTGATTTCCCCCCTGCCTCCGCAGCCTTGGCAGCGCTTGGGAGGATTGGGAACGGTCACATAGCCGTCGGCCTGGCAGGCCGGGCAGAAATAGACGGCTCGGAATTTGCCTTTGCCCTTGCACAGGGCGCACACTTGCAGGCTCATCAGCTCATGGATGTTGGGCGGGGGCGGATACCCGGGGTACCCAGCACTGCCAGGGGGGGTGCCGGCGGGCGGTTGCCCGCCCGGCTGGGAGACGGCGACCGGGGCATAGCCAGTGCCCCTGCACGGCGAGCAGGTGGAGGAGCCATACTGGTTGCGTCCGGAGCCTCTGCATGACGGGCAGACCGGGGCCGCCTTGGGAATCTGATTCCAGCCATCGCCATCGCAGATCGAGCATGAACCGTTCTGGGTCCAGCCGCCGCCGCCGCACCACGCGCAGGCGCGGAATTCATAGAGCTGATTGGGGTTGGGCAGGTCGGCCCGGCACCAACCGGTGCCTTCGCAGCCGAAGCACGTGCGCCCCTGGTGCCAGCCAACGCCTTTGCAGAATCCGCACAGCTTGGTGGCGGGGTCGGTATAGATGACCCCGCTCCCGTCGCAGACTCCACAAGTCGAGTAGGAAAATTTGCCGGTTCCCTGACAGAGTCCACACTTCTTGGCGACGAAGTACCATTGATTGGGGTGGATCTTGCTCACCCAGATGCGAGCCGGGCGCTCACGCTTCCCCTGGGCCCGGGAGGCGGGCCGTTCGTTCGCCGCTGTGGTCGAGGGGGCGACCGCTTCAGGAGTGGTCTCTGAAGAAGGGCTGACCTGGCGGTGGGCCAGCGCCGTCAGCAGGGTGCGCAGGTTCGCGAGGCTGAGACGGACCCGATCGGCGGTCTCAGGCGTCGCCTCATTCGCGAAGGCGAAGGACAGGCGATCGAGCTCCTGCCGCAGGTCATCCGCCAGGCGGGGTGGAACCCCGAGGGCGTGCCGCAGGATCGCCTGACAGCCCTGCCGCAGAGAAGAGACCAATGCGATGGCTTCATCCTGGGAAGGTTGCTGCTCGAGGGTTTCCAGCAGCTTGTACAAAGCCTCAGGAGCGGGCGCCGGTGCTTCGGCGGTCGATGGAGAGAGGGCTGTGGGCGAGCGATGGCTGCATGCTCCATCCTGGCATGCCCATGCTCCTCCTCCGATCAAGAGGATGGCTACCCAAATCAAATAGATACTCCAGGGGCGGGGAAAAACCTTCATCAGTGAACGAACCTCCTCTACGTGATGGGTCTGCGTTGTGCAGACCGTTTCGCCTTGATCAACCAAGGCGGGTAAAGCCACCGACAGATTTTCGACGTGATTTGTGACAGGGCAGGTTGAGTCGCTGGCAGGGCGGGCTGAGGGGCGAATCTCTCTGGGCCGGGAGACCGCGGGGGCCGAAGGAAACGCCGGCGGGCGATCGGGTGTAACGCCAGGATGTCGGTCGGCGTAACCTGGGTGAAATCCGACCAGGAGGATGAAGGATGCGAACGCTGAAGAATTTCGGGCGTGGTCTGGGTATGGCTGGTCTGGCGGTGCTGATGGTCATCGCGCTGGGCGGCTGCGGCATGGAAGGCGGTTCCTGCGGCTCCGGCGGCTGCGGCAGCATGGGTGGAGGATTTGGGGGAGGCTGCAGTTCGGGAAGTTGCGGCATGATGATGGCGAACTTCGCCCAGCAGGCGATGCCGGTGGTCGGGCAGATCGTCTCCCAGGTCAAGAAGACGGTCAGCCTGTTCAAGAAGCCCAAGGCGGCGGCCCCCAAGCCCGTGTCCAGCGCCAGTTCGGGGCCGGCCGCGCGCCCGGCGTCCCGCGTCGATGAGGGCGACCAGATCCCCAGCTCGGACCGCGAATAAGCGCGATCGAGCCGACGGCGCTCCACCCAGGGGCTTGCCCTGGGTCAGCTCAGACGAATCGAAAAGGATCATCGAAGGTTTCAACGGCCTGGCCCCAGACGGGGCCAGGCCGTTCGCGGTTGGAGGGGGAGAGTGCCGCCGGGTGATGGGGGGGGCAGGCGGCTCGCGCGGCCGGCTTGCCGCGCAATGGTAGCCGGCGCGGCGTTTTTCTCCGCTCCAGCCGTTCCCTCGGCGCCTTCATCGACCGTCTGGGGCAGAAGGGCGGTCGGCTGGCGGGTGGGCCAACCCCGGAGAGCCCGGCGATCCGGCGCCACGGCGCCCCAAATCCAGCTCCTGGTGAGGGGTGGAGCCGGTCGCCCAGCGTGACCACTTGCATGTCGGGCGGTGGTGGGATACCATCGCGGCATGATACTTGACATCGTTGCGGTCGTTGCGGGATTGTCATTGCTGACCTACGCTGCCGACTGGCTGGTGGCGGGGGCGGTCGGCCTGGCCTACCGCATGGGGGTGTCGGCCCTGTTCATCGGATTGACGGTCGTGGCTTTCGGCACCTCGATGCCCGAGGTGGTCGTCAGTGTGCAGGCCAGTTTTGAAGGCAAGCCCGGCATTGCGGTCGGCAACGTGGTCGGTTCGAACATCTTCAATGCCGCCATGATCCTGGGCCTGGCGGCCCTGATCCGTCCTATCGCGTGCAACCGGGCGGTGGTGCGACGAGACGTGCCGGTCATGATCCTGACCTCGGGCTTGTGCTGGTGGATGGCGGTCGATCAGACCCTCTCCCGGCTCGAAGCGCTCGTGCTGCTCGGCATCCTGGTGGTCTACATCGCGGTCAGCTACCACCTCGGGAAGCAGGAAGCCGTCCCTGACATCCCCGAAGAGGCCCAGAAGACCGAACCGACCACCCTCGCCCAGGACCTCGGCTGGCTGGTGGCCGGGCTGATTGGCTTGGTTGCCGGGTCGAAGCTACTGCTGTACGGGGCGGTCAATCTCGCCAAGGCTTTCGGCCTGTCCGATGAAATCATCGGTCTGACCTTGATCGCCGCCGGAACCTCCCTGCCCGAACTGGCCACCTCGGTCGTGGCGGCCTGGAAGGGGCAGCCCGAAATCGCCGTCGGCAACGTGGTCGGCAGCAACATCTTCAATATCCTGGGCATCCTCGGGATCGCCGGTTCCCTTCTACCGCTCTCGGTGTCCGACCAGATGCTGGGCATCGACATCCCGGTGATGGTCGTGGTCAGCCTGGGATGCCTGCCCATCATGCACACCGGCATGCGGATCGTGCGGGCCGAAGGAGTGTTGCTGCTGGGGTCGTTCCTGGTCTACATGTATTCGCTCCTCCAGCGCTGATCGTTGCCGATCCAACGTGGTTCGAACGGACCTCCCGCGTTCCTGAGCGGAAAGAAGGCCGCCTTGCTTGCAGAGCAGGCCGCTCGTTGTTCGGCAGGAATGGCAGGCTCGGGTGTCGTGGTGCGGGTGCGAGGCCGCCCGCCGCCCCTTTTTCGGGAACAGGCCAGGAGTGCGGCTGACCGCGGCGCGTCGGCGAGTGGACCCGAGTGAATCTATCGACAAGACCATCCCCCCGCCGTCGCCCAGGAACGCGAACCTTGAGGACGGCGGGGGAGGGGACGGCGCTCGCTCAGTCGCGATGCAGCTCGGCGAAACGATCGGCGCGAGAGTAGAGCTGGCGCAGCGTCTCGGGCACCTGGCCGGTGGCTTCGACCTGCGGCCGCGGCAGCGCTCCGAACAGGAACCGGGCCAGTTCCATGGCCGAACCCAGCGGTGGCGAGATCACCTTTTCGACTTTTTCGAGAGCCTTCAGCCACCGCAGGATCTCGCCCTGGAGGTAGCTCTTCTCGGTGTTGAAGTAGACGATCAGATCGGTGCCGGTCAGGTCGAGGGCGCGACGGGGCAGGGTCAGTCTGACCCGATGGAATTCGCCCTCGGATTCGATGGTGCAGCTTGACTTGAGGGGGATGCTCCAGGCGAGGTCCATGACCTCGACATTGGCGGCAGAGGGTCGGGGCCACGATTTCTTCGGGATCAACGCGGTGATGCCGTACTGGGAGGCCGGATAGCCTTCCTGGCCTTTCTCGAAGTGGACCGACTGGAGTGGGTGATCGGTGAGATCGCGGGCCGACAGGCGCTTGGGCGTGTCGGCGAGCACGAACTCATGATGGACGATCGCCCCGGGGTGGGAGGGGGCGGCCAGCTCGATGTGGGCGGTCTGATACCCGGCGGCCCAGGCTTCCAGCACCAAGGTGGTGCCGGACACCCATCCGCGGGCCCTGGCATCGGGAATCGGCAGCATGACGGAATTGCGCACCTCGACCTCGACTCTGGTGGAGCCGACGGTGAACGTCGCCGCTGCGACGGGGTCGTTCAGGATCAGGGCGGAGAGGAGAATGAAGATGGCCAGTGGCGAGACCGGGGGGCGGATGGCGGACGCGCGACGAGCGGGGGGCCAGGGCAGGCGGGCGGCGGCCGTGGCTGACCATCTGATCGGCAGAGCGGAATGGGCGGCGGGAAGCCAGCGCAGATGACCGAACATGATGAATCTGGGTAGTTGCATGGGAAGTCCTCCCGGCGGCGCCCCGCCCGCCGACCGATGCGAACTCCGCGCCGGTCAGGGTCGGGGCGGGTGGCCGTGGGTCAGGGCTCGACTTTGGCGAAGGCGGGCTGGCCGACTTGGAGCGGCTGATCGAGCACGCGGTTGACGCCGGTCACGACGTCGTCACCGGTGGGCTCCTGCATGATGACGTAGGTCTGGCCCACCAGTTCCCAGTCGCCGGTGGTCCAGATGATGCCTTTGGCGCGCCACAGTTCGAACCAGACCTTGCTGACCTCGTACTTGCGGTTGGTCTTGGTGACAAGGGTCTTGTTGGCGGTGAAACTGATCTTGCAGACGAAGAAGGGGGCGCCGCCGGTGGTCATCTGATAGGGCTCGCCGACCTTCAGGTCTTTGATGGCCCCGGACTGGGCCAACCCCTGGAAGATGCTGAGCAGGTCGAGGTTGATCACCAGCTCCTGGTTGAGATTCATGTTGATCGTCCGTTCCTCGCTCTGCCAGCGGAACCCTTTATGTTCGCGGGAGACTTCGCGGCCCTTGCGGTATTTGTACCCGTATTCGGTGTGGCCGTAGCCGGGAAAGTATTCACGCATCTGGGTCTCGCTGACGGCGGGGCGCAGGGCCTGGAGCTGGGAGGCCCGCACCTGGTCGAGCACCGGGAAGAGGGCGGCCCGGCCGGCCGGATCGAGGGCGAGGTATTCGTCGCGGAACGCTTCGAGGGGCTGCCGGTTGCCGGCCTCGAGGGCGTCGGTCAATCGGCGACCGAGGTCGCGCACCAGGCGGTCGGTCTCGGCGGCGGCGTCACGATCGGGGCCGGCGACGTCGTGGCTGGCGGTCAGCGCCTCGTCGGTCGCCTGCCAGGAGGCGGCGATGAGCTGGTGGATCGTGGCCTGCAGAGGTGTCAGGGGATCATCGGCGCGATCAAAGGACCAGGCGGGGACAGTGACCAGGGCCAGGACCAGAACCAATCCGAACGACGTGCGAACCATGGGTACTCCTTTCTTCCTACTTATGTTGGCTTGTCGAGTCGTGCCAGAACTTGCGGGGTATACGCGTGGCCCGGAGCATTCGTTACAGGTCATGGCCGATCGGGCTCTCCGCAAAGTCCGATGGGAAGAAAGCAAGTTTCGGGCCAGCCGAAAGTCGTGGAATGATCATGGTTTGGCCAGGGCCAGCCGGGTGGCTGCCTGAAAACCTGCGCCCGACGCGCCGAATTCCAGGCTTGCTTTTCCATTTCAATCATGCTTCGGTATCTGGCCTTCTCATCAATTTCAGCGAACCTTCCCACCCTTTCTTCGCGGCATCGATGGGAACGACGGGCGATGGGACGCTGGCTTTGATCACAAAGAGGAGGGCGGCCCTGCTTTTGGGGTGGACGACGGCGACGGGAGCGGGATTGGAAAAATCCGACCGACCACCTCATCAATGATGGGTCGAGGCGCATGGCTGGTTGCCATGAATAAAATGGAAAAGCTAAGGATGGGCCTCAATCATGCTGGCCTTTCATGGCCTGGAGCCGGGCCTGGGGCAATACGGGCAGGCATCATCTTCTTTCTTCGGGCCGAAGCCGGGCCACGACACGCCCAGTTCTTCGTCGAGGATCTTCTCCCGGCGGGGGAGGTTCTTCACGAGAGGAAAGAGAGGCTGGTCCATGTCATCGTTGATGCTCACCAGGCGATGTTTTCCGCTTCGCTGCTGGTCACGGGTCATCGGCCATTTCTTCGACCAATGGAGTGCCATAGACGGCCTGCCAGAGTTCCCGCAATCGCCAATCCACGTCTTCTTGCGTGAAGATGCGTGTCTCCAGGGTCAATCGCCGAAACAGGTCGGGACAGATGGCATGCGAAACGATCGCTTCCCGGAGCTGGCTCTCGAACAAGGCAGGCCACTCCGGATTGAGTGCGAGCACGGCCATGACGTCTGCTTCCCACCCTTGCCGAATGACATTCACGTTCAGGACCGTGCCCAAAACGTTCGCCAGGGGAACAGGGACTTCTTTCCAGGGGCCCATGGCGGTGGGCGTCAGGGCGGGCCTTCCCCGGAGAAGCCCAGGCGCAGACCGGTTTTGCGCCCGATGTCGCGGCGGGAGATCAGGTTGGCGGCCAGGTAGATCAGCCCGCGGAGGGGATCGGCGAAGTTGGCCTGCGGATCGAGGGCGCGCTGGAACAGGCTGCTCAGGCTGGCGAACCGGCGGCGGGCCTCGGTGACCGCCGCGGCCAGTTCGTCGGGGCTCATGCCGCGAGGGCGGAACAGCGGTCGGTCCCAGCGCTGAGCAGGGGACAGCCACCAGCGCGGCGCGAGCAGGCGGCCCTCGCGGGCCAGCTCGTCGTAGATCCGGGTGCCGGGATACGGGATCAGCATGTTGAAATTGGCCATGAACAGCCGTTGCGCCAGGGCGAACTCGACGGTTTCCCGGATGCGCGCCGGGGTATCGGCGTCGAATCCGAAGACGAAGGAGGCGTAGATCAGGATGCCACGCCGCCGGAACTGGTCGAGCAGGTGTTCGAGCGAGCCCAGCCGGGCGTGCCAGGCTTTGCCCATCTGGCGGAGGCTGTCGGGGAAGATCGATTCCAGGCCGATGATCAGGGCGAGACAACCGCTCTCGACCATCAGATCGAGGAATTCGGGGTCGGCGGCGGTCTGCAGGCTGGCCTGGCTGCCCCACCGGAGGCCGAGGGGGCGAATCGCCTGGAACAGCTCGCGAGCGCGCGCCGGATCGGCGATGATGTTATCGTCCACGAAGAAGACCACCCGGCGCCCCAGACCTTCGATCTCGCGTACCACCTCGGCCAGCGGGCGATGGAAGATGGCCGCCCGGTAGAACCGTCGGACCGAGCAGAAATGGCAGGCGTGGCGGCAGCCGCGGCTGGTTTCGACCAGCGAGACGGGCAGGTAGCCCTTGCCGGCGAACAAGCGCCGATCGGTGGCGAACGGTGGGCTGGCGGGGCCGCCGGGGTCGTCGGCCCGGTAGACCGGCTGCAGGCGGCCGGCGGCGAAGTCGGCGAGCAGGCGGGGCCAGGTCGATTCGACCTCGCCGATCGCCACAGCGTCGGCATACGCGGCCGCTTCTTCGGGCAGCAGCGTAGGATGGAACCCGCCCAGCACCACGGGCACGCCCCGTTGCCGGAAAGCGGTGGCGATCTGGTAGGCTCGCCGGGCGGTATAGGTCTCGACCGACAAGGCGACCAGGTCGAACCCGCCGTCATACGGCACCTCTTCCAGGCGTTCGTCGAAAAAGGCCAGCTCGAACCCCGGCGGGGTGCTGGCGGCCAGCACGGCAAAGACGAGCGGTTCGAGGACGGCGGGTGTCCGGTAGGGGCGCCCATGCCGTTCCCCGATCGTCGGTTTGATCAGCGCGATCGACCGCGGGCGCTGGTGGGTAGCGGGTGGCACGGGGTCATTCTATCAAAAACTGCTTTCGGCCATGCAGGTGTGGACAAAGATGGCCGGGCCTGAGGCGCGGTCGCCTCCTCGGTGCGGCGGTCGTTGCCGCATGCGGGTTTCTCTCGGTCGAAAACAAGAGCCGACTGGCCCTACCCCATGATATCCGGTCCGGACTGCGACCGGAGCGTGCATGATCGGGCAGGAGAGAGAAGGTCGAGAGCACGATGCCGCTTGGTGAGTGGAAATGAGACCGCTTTGTCACATCGTTGCCGTTTTCGATGTCAAGCTCTCGAACACCATTTCAGGGGGTGGGGCAGACCTTCGTCCCCTCCTCTTGGGAGGTATGCTAGACTTGTAAGCAACGCCCCTATGGAAGGAGAGAGCCATGTACTATCGTTGGCTTCTGGTTGCGGGGATCGTCTTCCTGATGTTCGTTCTCTCTCTGCCGGCTCAGGCCGATATCGATGAGCGGATCGCCGAGATGATCACCGCCTATTCGGCAGGCACCAAAGGCGTCAACGATCCGGTGTTCCAGGAGAAGGTCAACGAACTCGACAACGAGTTGCGCGAGCGGCTCGAGAAAGATCTCGATATCTCCCCCTTCCAGAAACTCCTGGCCGCCGCCCATCAGATGAAAGCCCGCAAGGCGGCTCGGGCCATGTTCGAGGTCGCCCTCTCTCGAGCCCAGAAGCGGTTGACCTTCACCAAGACCCAGCAGGAGATCACCGATCCCGAGACCATCAAGCGCATCGATGAGATGACCCAGGCCATCGAACGCTACCTCGATCCCAGTTTGCCGGATGACGATACGGTCGATGCCCAGGCTCTTACCGCCAAGCGCAAGGCTCGGCTCGCCAAGATCGAGGCGATGCGCCAGAAGCTGGCGCAGAAGCCGCTCGATCAGCGGATCACGCTCGAAGTCACCGACGAGCAGGGCCAGCCCGCCAGGTTGACCGGCAGTCGGGCGGCCAATCTGCTGGCCAAGATCAAGACGGTGGTCACCGACCCCGGCGAGATGAATGTCCAGGTCTCGCTCAAGTCCGGCGACCAGTTCGACCTGCACATCGCGGTCAAGAACTTCATCGCGCCCACCGGCTTCGCCGTGCGCGAGGGCGAACTGGATTTCGTCGGCGTGCCGTTGGCAGCCCTCGATGACAGCAATCCCTCCGAGGTGGCCGAGGTGCTGGGCGACACCCATTTCAAGCGCTACCGGGTCGTGCAGGACGACGAGCAGCTCAACGTCGTTCCCCACGCCAACCAGAGCACATCCTACGAGATGGGGTCGTTCATGCCCGGCCAGAGCTTCAAGATGGAATTCAAGAAGCCCTCAGGCATTCCCGAGGTGCTGAAAGCGCTGGAAGGGGACGACCGGTTCCAGGTGCTCAATGCCAAGACGGCCGTGCAGGATGGCTTCATCGAGATCAAGAACCTGGCGGCCAGGAATCTGATCTTCCTGCAGGGAACCGATGTCACCGGTCTGGTCTCGGTAAAGGCCATCGGCACCCTGAAGCCCAAGGATGGCCACGTGGCCTTCTCGGAAGTGCTGCTGGTGGTCGATGACGGCCTCGCCTCCGACCTGACCCGCTTCGTCGGCGAGCAGGGCATCAACTTCTTCTTGAAGGCCGCCTCCGAGAACATGCGCAAGGGCTTGCCCTTCACGCCCGTCCTCGAGGAGATGTCCTTCGAGCAGTCGCCCGATGGCCGGCAGCTGTACATCTTCTCCGGTCGCGGCAAATACAATCTCTGACCGCTCGCGCGGGCGCCGACCAAGGCGATGAACGGGAAGGCGGGGGGCGATGAAGGTCACGCTGATCATGCCATCGATCGGGCGCAAGCCCGGTCAGCGCTATATCACGACCTGGCAGATGGAGCCGCTGGTGCTGGCGCTGCTGGCCGGTCTGACGCCCTCCGACTGGACGCCCGAGATCCAGGACGATCGAGTCGAACCGCTCGACTACGACCGGCCCACCGATCTGGTCGCCATCACGGTCGAAACCTACACGGCCCGCCGGGCCTACCAGATCGCGGCGGAATTCCGTCGGCGAGGGGTGCGGGTGGTGATGGGCGGCTACCATGCCACCCTGCTGCCCGACGAGGTGCGGCAGCATGCTGATGCGGTGGTCATCGGCGAGGCCGAGCCGGTCTGGGCCACCGTGCTGGCCGACGCCAAGGCCGGGCGCCTGCAGCCCGTCTACCGCAGCGAGCGCACCACCGATCTGGCCGGCTTGAAGGTCGACCGGCGCGTCTACGCTGGCAAGCCCTACCTGCCGCTGACCCTGGTCGAGTTCTCGCGGGGCTGCCGGCATGCCTGCAGCTTCTGCTCGATCACCGCCTTCTACAAAGCCACTCATCGCTTCCGGCCGCCGGCCGAGGTGGCGGTCGAAGTGCGGGCGGCCGGGAACAAGACGGTCTTTCTGATCGACGACAACATCGCCGCCAGCGAAGAGGCCGCCTTCGCCCTCTGCGCAGCGTTCAAGCCGCTGGGTGTCAACTGGGTCAGTCAGATCAGCGTCGATGCCGCCGCCAATCCGCGGCTGGTGAAAGCCATGGCCGAGGCGGGCTGCATGGGGGTGCTGATCGGCTTCGAGTCCCTGCGTCCAGACACCCTGGTCCGGCTCAACAAACGCTGCAATGGCGGTCCCGAACGCTACGACGCGGCGCTCGCCCTGTTGCGGCAGCACGGCATCTGCGTCTACGCCACCCTGATGTTCGGCATGGATGGCGATGACCCGGCCTCGTTCCGCGAAGCGATGTCCTTCATCCGGAAGCATCGTTTCTTCCTGACCGCCTTCAACCATGTCGTCCCCTTCCCCGGCACGCCGCTCTACGCGAGATTGCAGGCCGAAGGCCGCCTGGTCTCGCCGGCCTGGTGGCTCGATCCCGCGTTCCGGTTCGGCCAGGTCGCCTTCCATCCGCGGCCGATGACGGCGCCCCAGGTTGCCGAGCTGTGCCGACGGTACCGCCGCAAATTCTATTCGTGGCGGTCGATCCTGCACCGGGGGCTCGATCTGCAGACCAATGCCCGCTCCCTGGCCGTGTTCGGTCTGTTCCTGACCCAGAACTACCTCGGGCGCCGCGAAGTGGAAGAGAAGTTCGGCCTGCCCCTCGGGTTCGTCGACCCCATCGTCAAAGGAGCCTGAAGGCCGATGTCCCTGGTGCCCTTCCAGACGGTGACCGTGGGCGAGCTTGCTCCGGCGGGCGGGTCGAAGCCCGGCGGGCGGCCGTCCCTGCCCGCCGGGCTCGATGCGGCCATTCGCGATCTCGACCGCGTCTGCCAGATGCAGGGAGGGGCCATCGAGCTGGAGTTCCGCACCGCGCCGACGTTCGCCGCCGCCCTGCCGACCTGGGGCGAGCGCCATCAGGTCGTCTTCCTGCCCGACCACGACCAGGGCTGCGGCCGCGATAGGGAAGTCGTCCGCCTGGGGGCTCTGGGCATCCGCTCGCAACGCCACGTCTGGCTGAACGGCGAGCCGCGGCGGGTGGCCTATTTCCACCATCTCCGCATCCACCCGCGGTGGCGGGGGGGGACGACCCTGGCGCGCGGGTTCCGGGCCTTCCGGCGGGAGGCCGAACGGGAGCCGGTGGCGGCCACGTTCACTGCCATTCTGAGCGGCAACCAGACGGCCCGCGCCCTCCTCGAGAACCAGGATGGCCGGGGGCCGCTGCCGCGCTATCTGCCGCTGTGTTCCTATCAGACCGTGCTCTTCCCGCTGCGAGGACCGAATGCCCGCTGGCCGCGCCGCGCCCGCCCCTCGCCGCGCGTGGCCGATCTGGAGATCCGGGCGCTGACCCCGGCCGATCGCCCCGCCCTCGATGAGCTGTGGGCCGCCGGGGCGGCCTGGCACGATGGCCTGCCGGTGCTGGCGTCTGGGCCGGAACCCCTGCCGGACCTGCCCGTGACCGGGTTTCTGGGAGCATGGCGGGCGGGCCGGCTGGTGGCCGCCTTCGCCTTATGGGACCAATCGCCCGTCAAGCCGATCCGGCTGGCGGGCGGCGAAGGCTGGTGGGGGCATCTGTGGCGGTTGGGGCGGGCGGTGCTCGGCCTGCCCGCCCCCGACCAGGACATCCCCTACCGGCTGCTCGACCCCTGGACCGCCCGCCCCGGGGAGACGCGGGCCGTCGTGGCCCTGCTCGATGCGGCGTTGGCGCAGGCCCGCGGGCAGGGGGCCGTGTTCGCGGCCTGGGGAGTGCCGGCCGCGCATCCGATGGCCCGAGTGCGGCAGCGGTTCTTCCATCTGCCCTACGCGAGCCAGATCTATCAGGTGGTCTGGCCCGATGAGACTCCTTTCGCGGTGTCCCCCGGACATCAGTTCTGGCTCAGCCTGGGAATGCTCTGACATGGATATCGATCGACACGAACCGCCGGCCGGCGAGGAATTGTACGGCAGGATTCTCGAGGTAACCGACCTGTCCATCGGCCTCATCGAAGAAATGTTCTGGCTGATGGACCGCTATTTCTTCGTCGACCGGGTGGCGTTCGAACGCGACCTGAGCCGCAAGGACTGGGTCCTGCTGTTGCGCGATCGCCGCAACGTGGTGCGTGGGTTCACCTCGCTCAAGCTGATCAAGAGCGAATGGGAAGGGCGCCCCGTGCAGGCCCTCTACAGCGGCGATACCGTCATCCAGCGCGAGTTCTGGGGCAGTCTCGAGCTGCCCCGCATCTGGGGCCGGTTCATGCTCGAACGGATCGCCGCGGCCGGCGATGTGCCGCTCTATTGGTTCCTGTTGTCGAGCGGGTACAAGACCTATCGCTTCCTGCCGGTCTTCTTCAAAGAATTCTACCCCTGTTGCGACCAGCCGACCCCGCCGGCCATGGCGGCCTTGCTCGATCACTTCGGAACTCTGCTGTTCGGCAGCGAGTACCACCCTGACACGGGAACGGTGCATCTGTCCAACCCCACCCCTTTGCGGGAGGGGGTGGCCGAAGTGACCGCCGAGCGGCTGGCCGACCCGCATGTGGCGTTCTTCGTCAAGCGGAACCCCGACCACACCAAGGGGGTCGAGCTGGCCTGCCTGGCGCCCTTGCGCGCCGACAACCTCCGGCCCTACATCCGCCGCGTCCTGAAAGCCTGAGCTGGCGTGACCCGATCAATCGCTAGGGGAGGCGATGGTGGCCGTCTGAGGGGTGGAGAGGTAGAGCCTTTGCGCATGGCAGGCCGCGGTGAGGTCCGCTGAAAGCCAAAGTGGGCTGTTCTGCCGTACCTCGTTGACCAGGTCTGGGTTGCCGAGGGTGGAGCTGCAAACGGGCCGCGCCGATGGGACTTCCTTGATCGAGGTCCATCCACTGCCATCGGAGGGGAGGAAGAGCTACGATTGATCCGGTGATTCTGGCGCTGCAGGGGGCGTGGATCGCCTCCTGCCTGCCGCGCGCCCTGGCGTTCTGGCGGGCATCGCGGCAGGATCTGCGGTTGATGCAGGAACGGGTGCTGCGGCGGGTGCTGGCGCGGAACGCCGCGACCGCCTTCGGCCGGGCGCATGGGTTCGCCGCTCTCCGCTCGGTGGCCGATTTCCAGCGGGCGGTGCCGGTGGGCGACTACGAGGCGCACCGCCCCTGGATCGAACGCGCGGCGGCTGGCGAGCCCGCGGTGCTGACCGCCGATCCGGTGCGGTTGTTCGAGCGGTCGAGCGGCACGGCAAGCGCGAGCAAGCTCATTCCCTACACGGCGGGACTGCAAGAAGCCTTCAATCGGGCGCTGCACCCCTGGGTGACCGATGTCTGGGCCAGAAACCCGGGGGTCTGGGGGGGGCCGGCCTATTGGGTGATCACCCCTTTGTCCAATCCCGCCGAACGAACCAGCGGCGGCCTGCCGGTGGGGTTCGCTGCCGATGCCGCCTATTTCGGCGGGTTCGCTGCCCGCCTGATCGGGAGGCTGATGGCGGTTCCCGAGGAGCTGCGGCTGGCCCCCGACCTGGCCTCCTTCCGGTATCTGACTCTGCTGTGCCTGTTGCGGGCGACCGGCCTGCGCCTGATCTCCTTGTGGAGCCCATCCTTCCTGCCGGTGCTGCTCGAAGGGCTGGCCGACTGGGCCGAACCTCTCTGCCGCGACCTGCACGAGGGGACAGCCCGAGGTCTGGCCACCGGGCCTGGTCTTTCGACGGGCCCCAACGACTGGTGGGCGCGCGCTGGACAGTCGCGGCCCGATCGGGCGCGGGCCCGCGACGTCGCCCGCTGGCTGGCCGGCTTCGACCCGCGGGCGCCGGCCGGTCTGGGCGAGCGTCTCTGGCCGCGGCTGGCCTTGATCAGCACCTGGATGGACGGCGAGGCGGCCGCCGCCCTGCCCGCGCTGCGCGCCTGGTTCCCCACCGTTGCCTTCCAGGGTAAGGGGCTGCTGGCGACCGAAGGGGCGGTGACCATCCCCTTGGGCGGGGCCCCTGCGCCCGTCCTGGCCGTGACTTCGGCCTTTTTCGAGTTCCGGGAAGGCGAAGAGGGGGAAACCCCCGTACATCCCCCCTGGGATCTGGAAGAGGGCGCCTGCTACCGGGTAGTGATGACCACCCCAGGCGGGCTGTACAGATACGAATTGAATGATATCGTACAGGTTGCGGGACGATGGGGGCAGGTGCCATGTCTGCGCTTCCTCGGCAAGGAAGACGCCATCTCCGATCTGTGCGGCGAAAAACTGCATGCCCGGCATGTCGGTCGGCTGCTCGAGCGCTGGTTGCCCTCTGACAGCGGCGCTTTCCTCGCCCCCCGCTCGGCCAGCGCCGATCGACCCGCGGGCTACGATCTGTTCCTGCCCGAGCAGGTGCTGCTCGCTCTGGCCGGTCGAGCGCCGGCGCGCCTCGCCGAAAGCGTGGGGTCTCTGACGGACGTTGCCGCCGTGACCGCCGCCGGTGAGGTTCTCGCGGCCCAGCTCGAGGCCGGCCTGCGGGAGAATTTCCATTATGATTGGTGCCGACAGGTGGGACAGCTCGACGCGCCGCGCGTGGTGCCGGTGCCGGGCGGGCCGGCCGACCTGCGGCAGGCCCGGGCGCAGCGCCTGGTGGCCGCCGGTGGTCGTCTCGGCACGGTGAAATTCCCGCCCCTCACCCCCTGGCGTGACTGGGATCGCTGGTTCCCTGCCTCGCGGTGGGGCCCCTTTGGACCAAGGGCCTCATCGGGTGGGCCGCGGCCGACCGGCGGCGATCTTCGTCCCTCCCCACCCGCGGCTTGAGTTCCTGGCACCTCGCCAGGTCGCCCGGCCAGTGGCCGCTGACGGGCGGTTGCTGGTCGAAGTCAGGGCGTCGGGGGAAGGACGCTCGCCAGATCGGCGAAGGGGGCCGCTGGCGCGGTGGCCGTCCGCCACGCTCCGGCGGCGAAAACAGGCTGGATCTCGGCATAACGCAGGATGAACTCGCGCTGGCGTGCCTCGAAGGCCTTGATGGCCTGCTGCCAGGCGGCGGCCGCTTTGGTGGCCGGGAATGGCTGCGGAGACAGATCGAAATCGGGAGGCTCGGTCCGCTCGGGGGCGCGGACTCGATACCATTCCGGCAAGCCTTGCTCGGGCAAGCGCACGAAATGCTCTGGCGTGACCAGCGCGCGGTCCTGGTACGAGGAGACCACCAAGGGGTGCGAAGGCCGAGGTCCGAACAGCGAGCGGCCCTGGTAGGGGTGGCCGGCTGGCATGGGCAGGCCCAACGCCTCGAGGATGGTCGGCATCAGGTCCACTTGCGAGCCCAGGGTTTCATCGCGGAGGAAGGTGGTGCGTCCCGGTTCGAGCATGACACAGAAGACATTGGTCAGATCAGGGGCGAGCAGGAACCCGTGCCCGTGCGGCCGGCCCGCTTCGGCCAGCGACTCGCCATGGTCGGCGATGAAGACGACCAGGGTCGAGTCGAGCAGCCCTGCGGTTTGCAGATCGTGCAGCAGGCCAGCGAAGACGTCGTCGATGAACAGCAGTTGGTTGAGGTAGCGTGGACGGATGTCCGTCCCAGCGGCGACTTCCTCCACCGTCGGGACGAAGATGCGGTAGGCTGGGTCGAGAAGAGGAAACGGATGATGCGGGGTGAGGCTTCGGTAGATGACGGCGAATCGTTCCCGGCGGGCCTGGCTCTCCCGGATATGGTCGAAGATGGCTTGACGCAGGCCACGTTCGTCGATCCCCCACCCGGCGTATCCCCATTGGTCACGTCCAGGAAGGGTGAATTGATCGTAGCAGTGCGCCAGGGGCTGGAAGACGAGCCAATTCGCAAAATTCTGGTACCGATTGTCTCCTGGATAAAAATAGCCGACCGAGTAGCCCGCCTCGGCCAGGATCCGAATCAGTGATGGGCAGGTCAGCTCGGGAGCTAGGTCGCCGACCGTCTCCGCAGGAGGGTGCAGGGCGTTGAGGATCGCGAAATTGGCATGTTCGGAAGAGAGAAAATTGCAGTGGATGCGGGTGAACAGACGCATGCGCGAGGTGAATGATGCCAGGCCCGGTTGGGTGGCGAAGGGCGCGCCATAGAGCGATAGGTAGCGGGTGTGCATGGACTCGCAGATCACCAGCAGAAGGTGGTGGCCTGTGGGGAAACGCGAGACAGGGGACTGGTCGGAAAAGGGCAGGATCGCATCGAGATCCCGCAAGATCTGGTCGGGAGGAGCGGAATTCCCCCGCTTGACGGCCAGTTTTTCCGCCAGCCCTGCGGCTCCCTGCCACCACAGGGGGGAAACATAGGTCGGCATGCCTGGATGGAGAAAGACCGCCATCGCGATCCAGCCGAGAACGACCAGCAGAATACCGATCGGCCGTCGGGGAACTTGGAGCCATTGCCTAGGCGACTGCGCCGACCAGTCCTGGCCGAGGGCGAGCACGGCCGCGGCGAGGCCCAGCGTGGGCAGGGTCAGATACGGCCGGATCGAGGCGAAGGCGATCGTCAGGTGCCCGGCGAAATCGAGCAGTCGCCACGACAACCGAATGCCCAGGAGACGGAACACCTGAAGATCGACAAGCGTGAGAACGACATACGCTGCGGCCAACAGGCTCACGATGCGTTGCAGCGCTGGTCGCGGCCACCGCCAGGCCAGCCACCACGCTCCCGCCATGACGGCCGCCTCGGGCAGAGGCAGAAGGGGCAGCCCGGTCACGGCGATCAGAAACCGTACCAGATGCGTATGGACGGGGGAAACCGCCGCGGCCAGGCCCAGGGTCAGGAACGGGACAAGCCAGGACAACGGCCACGAGCGATCAACCGCCGGCTGCAGCAGATGCGCCATCCCCATCACCCCGAGGTTGATCAACCCCATCTGAAAGATCACCAGCAGGGGACCCGGTTCGCGGCAGCTTGGGCTGAGCAGGGAAATGGCCCCCATCAGGATGGGAGCTGCCTGTCCCCACCAGGGCAGTGCCGCGGGACGGCAGACCCAGCTCGACAGGCCGATCAGCCCGAGCGACCAGCCGAACAACGCTGCCAATTTTGGGGTGGCGGACAGGACAGGCCCCGAGATGGCCAGTCCCAGCCATCCGATAGGGAGCAGCCAGAGCCGCCCGCGGGGCCAATGGGAGCAGACCGGAAGGGCGAAGAGGACGGCGAGATACGCCAAAACCCCCCAGGGGGGATCGGCCGCTCGCAGGAAGATGACCGCCAGGAAGGAATCGGTCGGTATGACCCCCTGGATCCACCACAGCAGAGCGTTGCCCTTCCCTATCTGAATGGTGCACGCCAGAAGCAGGAGGTACAGTCCCCCGGCCGCGAGATGGGCTGCCACCAGACGTGTCGTGGAGGGTTGGACGGCACGTTGGCGGGCCACCGCGGCGGTGGCCAGGAAGAGAAGCCCGAAGAGCACGGTAATGGCCACGCCATTCAGAAGGGGGTTGGCCGCCACCAGCTCGGAGTCGACCCGATTCATGGCATGGAAATAGCGGGGCGCATCGACGGCCACCATGCTCCAGCGGCCGATCGCCAGGATCGCCAGCAGCCACCACGCCCCTCGCCAGTGCAGCCTCGGCGGCATCAGACGGTCTCCGTGAAATTTATCGGCAGTGGCTTCGGAAGCCATCGGCGAACGAACGGTCGACCAGCCCGACCTCGGGGGCATGGCTCAACCCTGGAACCAGGACCTCGACCCGGAGCGAATCAACGCACCTGGGCGCCCCTCGCCAGGTGGGAGCACGCTCACCCGCGGGGACCATGGATGCCATTCTGCCAGTTGGGGTTGAACTTGGCCTTGTGCCGCATGGCCCGATAGAACTCCGAGACGACGATCTCGAAGTAATCGGCGATGGCTCCCTCGCGCGGTCGGGTCAGGTTGCTGCTGCCGACCGCCACGGTGGTTTCCCGCCCTGGCAGGAAATCGACCAGTTGCAGATGGATCCGGAAGGCGACCAGCGATTTGCCGCTCGAGGAGATGACCAGCGGCTTGATCTCGAACAGGTTGACGTGGTCGCTCAGCACCGCTTCCCGCTTGCCGCCGGGATAGCGGGCATGGGCCGGATGGCTGGGGTGGAACTCTTCCACGCGGACCAGTTGCCGCATGAAAGGCCGGGTGGGGTGAGGCTCGACCCGGTAGGTGATGAGCGAGGCATTGCGCCAGGCCATGCCGCTGCCGCCTTTGTCGATGGCCGCTTCGATCGAATCGGTGAAGGGAAAGGCCAGGAACGAATATTCCGGTTCGGGCAGGGCGCCGCTCACCTGCAGCAGGGTGGCCCACGAGATCTTGAGCTGCTGGTTGCCGTCGACGCGGTAGGCCGAGACCCGCAGATCGTTGACCACCTGGCGCAGCACGTTGCGGGCTTCCAGGGTGGTGCCGATCTGCATCATCCCCTTCAGCGACGACTGGGTGCCCGAGCGCAGGATGCGGAAGGCGGGATTGAGCAGCAGGAACAGGCAGAGCAGGACCAGCATCAGCTCGATCAGGGTCAGGCCCCGGGTGGCGTGGCTCATTTCTTCTCCGTGACGTACGACTTGAGGGTGACGAAATCACGGCTCAGCCAGGTATCCACGCGGGTCTGGCGGGAGGGCGCGATTTCGACGGTGATGGCGAAGCCCTTGATGCCCTCGGCATCGGCGGGGGCGACCGTGATGCGACGCTTGAGATCGCACGCCTCAGCCGGGTACAGTCCCGGCTCGGCCTCCGCCAGGTCGAACCATTCCCCGGGCGGACAGGCCTTCAGAAGGGGAGATCCGGTCAGGTCGGCCTTGCCCTGCCGGTACAGGTCGAGCCAGGCATACCCCATGCCCCGGAAGATCTCGAGGGGTTCGCGCGCCACCGACATGGCGATGCCCTCGTAGTAGGCATCCATCGAGCTGAGGTGGGAATGGCGGTTCATCCACAAAAGCGTCAGCAGGACGACGGCCAGCAGGAAGCAGGCGATCAGGATCTCGATGAGGGAGAAGCCGCGCCGACGCATCATAAGCGGCCGTCGACCAGGCGCTGGAAGGTGATGGGCAGCCCGAGGTTGACCACGTAGAGATCGGTGGATGGATTCCGCGACTTGAGGATGGGGTCGTAGATGAAGGTGTGCTGGCCGGCCGCCCAGTTCGCCAGCGACAGGAATTCGGTCACCACCGCCCCTTTCACGGTGACGGGCTTGGTGAAGATGATGCGGCCGGTGCCGCCGCCCAGGGCGACGAGCGAGGCTTCGACCCGTTCGGCATTGACCGTGATGTTGCCCAGGCGGGTGAAGAAGACGCAGAAGGCCTCGTCGCTTCCCTTCTCGAGGTTGGCGTTGATGGTGATGCTGCCTTTGGCCGAGAAGATGCCCCCCTGGCCGTTGATCTTGAGCGTCTGACCGGCTTGGCCGATGGTCACGTCGCCTTGCACGTCGGCATACCCGTTCAGGTTGATCGTGCCCTTGTCGGGATCGATGATGTCGACCTGCTCGAGGAGGTCGCTGGTTTCCATCCGCTTGCCCCGCAGGTTGACATGGAAGAATGGCTGCACCCCCGATTCGCCGGAGGTCTCGAGCGGAATGGCGGCCCCGGCGAGGTTGCGATGATTGAGCGTCCGGAAGCCGGGAGGGGTGGATTCGGTGACTCCGATCTTATAGGGGTAGGAGGCGATCAACCGGGAGAAGAAATCCTTCGAATATTTGCTCGACAGGGTGCGCAGCCCTTCGACCAGTTTCTGGCGGTCGGCCAGGGCGCCGCCCGCCCCGGTATCGACGGTCGTTTCGACGCAGTAGATGCTGGTTTTCTTCTTGATGTCCTCGATCATCGCGGCGTCGATCTTGTCGTTGGGGGTGCCATCCATGTGGAAATCGACCCGCTTGAGGAAGCGCGAGCGGATGTCGCCCTCGAGCAGCTGATCAGGGGGACAGGTGCGGAAGGCGTCCAGATCGGGCCCGATGAGTTCGATGCCACGTTCGATGTTCGCCCCGGGGCCGTCCTCCCGGGCGGCGATCAGGTTGATGATTCTCCTCTCTTCCTGGAGATCGGGCCCGTTGTAGTCGTCTCTGACGGCTGGCAGGTGGCGGAAGGTGAAAATCCCGTAGAGGGATTGCCGCAGGACTTGATAGATCTGTTGTTCGATGGTCGCCCGATCGGGGGGGGGCATCAGGTCGGACGAAGATTGCTGGTCGAGCTGGGTCATGATCTGGTCGATCTTCTGATCGATCATGTCTTTGATCTTGGGAAAGAGGATCAGGCAGTCGTCGAAGGTCACCTTGAAGGTCGGGGTGGAAGGCTTGGGGACCAGCCCCGTACCGTCTTCCTTCCAGAACTTCTCGTGCACGTTGAGGAAGACGAACTTGTCAGAGCCGGTGCCGCCGATGACCACTTTGCCCATGGTATCGGGAGACCCGCTCTGCTTGATGACCAGCCTGGCCTGGTTGTTGTTGAGATTGCGACCGAAGGGGGTGTTGTTGAATTCCTCGAATCCCTTGCGTACCAGCAAGGCATAGTCGAGCGGGAAATTCTGGGCGTAAACCGCTCGCTCGGTGCCGTTGTCCCGGGCCGTGCGCACCGCGACCACCTTGTAGTCGTGCATTCGGATCAGTTCGGCATACGGGGGGCGACCCTTGGCCTTGGCGGCCGACGTGATCCAGAGGCGGACCGAGAGCTTGACCGAACCCACTCCTTCCGACCCGTAGTATTTGTTGCCCCGGCTGTCGACATTGCGGAAATCGCTCATCACGATGGTGGCATCGGCTTCGATCACCGGGTCCTGGCTGCTGCGGCACAGATCGAGGATCTTCTTGCTCGCATAGGGTAGGGGCAGCGGGAATGGTCGCGCCTCGCGCCGGATCAGCCAGTTGGCCCCGGCGCTCTTGCCGTCGAGGGTCTCCCGTTGCAGGCGGGTGAACGCCTCTTCCATGCCCAGTTCGACCATCTGGTGCGCCACTTCGCGCTGTTCCAGCCCGAGCGTGGCTGACTGCGACTGCCGCGACATGTGGTGGAACTGGACGATCAGGATGGTCAGCACGACGATGACCAGCACGACGATCGAACTGACGATGCCATGGCGGGCCCTCCCTGCCATGGGAGGGGAAGGCCTGATCGGGAAGAGGCATCTCATCGGCTGGTCCTTCCTCGTGCGGCGTCGCTCACGGAGATCGGGAGGAATTCCAGGTTACCATGGGAATGGCCCGGGTGCCACCGTGCCGCCGGGTCCGGCGGATCCGAAGACCAGCGAGGGTTATTCCTTGTCGGTGGGCAGGAGGGTGTCGGCCAGGGGAGCGGCCTGGTGGGCCGCGGCCGCCGGCGTGGCCACGGCCATGGCCGGCGTGGCGAGGGGAGCGTGGCTGGCCGCCGGGGCGGCCACCTGGGTCGGGGCGGACCCGGCGCCCGGGGCGGCAGGCTGACGCAGGCTGACGACGGCCAGGCCGGTCACCATCGCCAGAGGCACCAGGATGGCGGCGGCGGTTTTGAGCAGGCTGCTGCTGGCCGCGGCGGCGGCCCCTGCTCCACCGCTCGCGGTGGCGGCGGCCGGGATGCTGCTGGCCAGCACCTTGGCCTTGAGGGCAGGGAAGGCCCCCTCGGGATAGGCGGAAGGGAGCCGGCGCAGTCCGTGAATGGTGTCGGCGAGGCCGCGGCACTCGGGGCAGGTAGCCAGATGGGCGGCCAGGGCGGCCGAGGGCTGACCGCGGGCGAGCAGTTCGTCGAGGAACCGGGCGCAGGTGTTCTCAGGCTGCATGGTTTCCCTCCTTGCTGGCAGCGGCCCGCAGGGTCTTGAGGATCCGATGGAAGCGGACCCGCAGGGCGCCTTCCGAGTCGCCCATGATCTGGGCGATCTCGGCGAACGGGAGATCCTGATAGATGCGAAGCTGGATCAACATACGTTCCTGCTCATTGAGGGAGGCCAGGAGTTCTTCCAGGGTCCGTCGTTTCACGACTCCTTCCTCGACGCCTTCGAAGGAGGTGTCGGGGGCCGGCGGGTGGGCTTCCAGCATCTTCTGTTCTCGATGGTGTTTGCGGCAATGGTCGTAGAAGGTGTTCTTGCCGATGCTGAACAGCCAGGTCGTGAACGGGCGGCGCGGGTCGTAGTCGCGGAGGTGCTTGAAGGCCTTGGTGAAGGTTTCCTGCACCAGGTCGTCCACCAGCGGCGGCGGGGCGTTCAGATACCGCAGGAACCCGACGAGCGAGGGCAGGTGCCGGTCGACCAGGCCGGCATAGCCATCCCGTGCGCCTTCGAGGGCCCGCCGAACCAGATCGGCATCGGATGGGCCGGAGGGCGGGGGGCTGGACCGGGCCGGGGCTTCCATGTTCCTGTCTTCACCTGCTTTCGAGAAACTGGATTCTTCCTGTTATATCGGATGGGTGGGGAAAAATCCAGTGTCGGGTCCTGGGGCCGCCTGGCGGGGGCGACGACCGCCCCTGGATCCATCTCCCTCCTTTCCCCGGACCGAGGGGTCCGGAAATGCTGGACTTCACCCCGGTTACGTCGGTGGGGGAGGGAGTGTTACACGAAGGTTCGTCGGTTATTTTTTCAGCAGGCGGATGGCTTCGGCCCGAGAAGTCGCGCGCTGCGCCATGGGGAAGACCCCGGCCATGTCGAGCACGGTGAACTTCAGGTTGTCCAGTCCCGTGATGGCCAGATCGCCCTGGAAATCCTCGACGATCTCCATGGTCAGCTTCATGATGCCGACCACGCCAGGGCTGTTGATCAGTTTGCAGGGGGAAAAATCGAAGATGATCCGGGTCTGCCCTTTCGCCAGCAGATCGACCAGGATCTCGCGGGCGCGCGCGGCCGCCTCCTGGCCGAAATACCCGTGCATCTCGAGGACGGGCAGGCCCGCCTCGGATTTGAGTTCGATGGAAAACGGCTGAACGGGGGTGGCCATGCAGAACCGCTCCTGGGTGGCTGAGTCTTGTTCCAGCCTACCATCGGTTCAGGCTTTTTTCAACGACAGGCAGCGGGCGATGACCACCCCCAGCCGGGTGACCCGCACGGGGACGATCACGACCTGCACGAGATCGCCAGGAGCCACGGTCGGGGCATCGATGGCGACCTCGACGGAATACTGCACGCCGTCGGGGCCGGTCATTTCGATGGTGGTGAGGCGGTCGCGGAAGACCCGCAGGACGCGGCCTTCCACCTCCAGGCGCTGGGCCAGGACCGCGCCCGGTCGCATGGTGCCGGCCGGCGTCGGGGGCGGCGGCGGCTCGCGCAGGGCATACCAGCCCACCACCGCCAGGAAGATGGCCACGACCAGCAAGACCGGCTCGAGGCCTGTCGGCGGGTGCCATTCCCGCAGGCCCAGCGCTTCCAGCAGACGAACCAGCCGGCTCGGCCCCTCGGCCGCCTGCCTGAGGCGCGCCGGGCTGAAAGGCGGGGGGGTTCGCCGTCGTGCCTCGTCGGCCTGGCGGCGATCTTCGAGATGGGTTTCGGTCTTGATCTCGGGTTCGATGGGCAGGCCCAGCTCGGTCAGGGCCTGGATGGTGGCTTCCCGCACCTTCCTGACCTTGGCGTCGAGCGGAGGGCTGAGCGATTTCTCGAGACAGTACAGCGGATAGAGGTTGTCTTTCTCGGGATTGGCCTGGAAGAGGCACAACCCCTTGAGGAACAGAGCCTCGGGCGGATGGCGCGACAGATAGTCGGTGAGCAGTTTCCGGATCAGCGAGAACTCGAAATGCACCATGCAGGCGAGCGCCTGCTCCTGTTCGGCTTCTTCCCGGTTCGAGAGCATGAATTCGAGGGCCGACAGCGCCCGCGGCGGGTCGAGCCGTCGGATCAGTTCGAGGGCGGCGCCCTTGACCCGCCGGGACCGCGACTGGAGGAATTTGCCCAGGAACGGCATGACCCGATCGGGATCGGCCGTGCCCAGGTATTCGAGCACGGCGGCGAGCAGGCTCTCATGGTTGGTCTTGAGCAGCCGCTCGGCAGGAATGACGAACTCCAGGAAGCGCAGCCGTGCCGCCGTTCGGAAGGCCGTGGCCAGGACCGGCGGCGGGTGGCTTCCCTTGGTCAGCACCTCGGCCAGCAGGGTGCGCGCTTCCTGGCGGTCTTCGTCCTGGAGGCGATGCAGGCGGAACAGCAAGGCCTGCGTCGGGTCGGTGGGGGCCGCGCTGGCCGCGCCTGCGCTGGCGGCCGGGGCGGGCGGTGGGGGGGCGGTCTGGCTGGGGACGGCGGTCCTCGAGGTCGGGGTGGGGCCCCGCTCGAGACTGGGCGCCGGCGAGGCATCGGCGGTGGGTGGGGTGACCGTCGTTGCGGGTGACAGCTGCGGCGGGGCGAGCAGACAGGCGACCCGTTGTCGGGCGGCTGAGGGGAGATCCCAGGTCAGGGCTTGCTCGAGCGCCCATCGAATGTACGGCGAGCTGGGATCGGGCGGGTCGAGATCGCCCCCGTCGGGCAGGTCGGGGTCGGGCTCGCGTTCGAGCCAGGCCTGAACCTTGTGGATCGCGACCCGCCGATGGACCCATTCCTGCAGGTGCGCCTGAAACTCCTGGTAGCCGTCGCCGAGGAGGCCGGAGTCGCGCAGGCTCTGGCAGACCCCCTGCAGGACGCCTTTGAGAGGGGGCTGCAGTTTGGCGGGGGCTCGTTCGATCAGCTCCCAGAGCCGATAGGGCGTCTCGGGATCAGGGTTGCTGCGCAGGATGGCGCCGGCCTTCTCGATGAGCTCGGGGAAGCATTCGACGGCCAGCGCCTTGAGCAGCAACGGTTTGACCCGCTCGAACGGCAGGAACAGGCAGTTGCGGATGGCGAACCCACGGCTGGCCGGTTGGGAGCTGACCAGCATGGCCTCGATGTGCTCGAGGGCGCTTTCCAGGTCGATGGCGGCCAGGCCCTGGATGGCCAGCGAACGCAGCCGCGGATCATCGGCCGACAGCAAGCGGGGCAGGAACCGCCCGACCTCCTGCGGGACCTTGTCGATCAGCAGCTGCAAGGCGGCGCTGCGCACGGCCAGGGAATTGGCGCCCAGCAGCGGGGCCAGTGCCTCGAGGTGGTCCTCTGGCCAGTGGGCCCGGAAGGTTCGAAGCAGGGCGGCTTGCGCATGGGGCGCCTCGGTGGCGGCCAGCCAGATGGGCGCGCGCGGGGCGAACTCGGCCAGCCGCTCGGCGGGCAGGCGGGTCAGCAGCTCGAGCTGGGCGGCCGGATCATCGACCGGCCAGGTCAGGGTGGCGGGATCGAGCGGCGGGGCTGAGGAGGCTGGAGTTGTGGGCGAGACGGGCGAGGCCGGTGCGGCGGGCGCTGTTGTCAGGCGAGCTTCTTCGCGGGCCCGCACCGCCGCCAGCGCATGGATGAGCAGGACCTGGCACTCCTCATCCTCTTCGTGCAGCTGCCGGTCTTCGAGGAACTGCCGCAGCTCCGGCGGCCCTCCTTGCTGGATGATCCGCTCGAGGGCGAACAGCCGGAAGGTCTTGATCGGCGATACGAGTTCCTGAAGAAGGTCGTCCATATGGCTGACGCGGTCCGCCCTCATGATACTCCGACCCTCGCCCGCTGACTACTCTTCATCTCTTCTGCCTTCTCGGTCGGAGGCTATCAGGATTCGGCCTCGGCGGGTTCTGGCGGTGGCGGGGTGGAATCGGGATGAACCTGCGCTCCTCCATCTGGTCTCGCGCCGTGCGAAACCTTCCTGGTCGGCAGCGATGGCGGCGGGTATGGGGTATACTGGCGGCGCATGAGCTGCTCCGACCCTTCACCGCGCGCCATGATGGGCGAGCCGCGACGACCGACGACGCGGCCGTCGTGCGGGCGACAGATGCTGCTGGCCTGCGCCATCTCATTCTGCTTTTGCGGGTTTCCGCTCATTCTCGGCGATGTGGCCTCCTCCTACCTCTGGGAGGTTCGTCGGGAAGCGCTCGAACGGGAACAGTTCGCCGCTCTGCAGACCGAGGTGACCAGGCTGCTCGGGCTGGCCGAGGCTGAAGATCTCATCCAGCCCGCCTTGCGGCGTCTCGTCGAACGGGCTGAGGGGCAGAGCTGCCCGCACCGCTGGGTGTACCCTCGGTTGCGTGCCCTCGTTCGCCGCTACCCGGGGCTGTTTTCCTTCTTCCTGGCCGACGACCGCGATCGGGTGATCTGGAAATCCGACCAGGGGGAATCGGCCAGGCTGGTCACCCGCTTCCTTCAGCGACTGCGGGAGATCGAACGCGGCGAACGGCATCGCCTCGCCCTCAAAGAGGCGCCGTCCCTCGCCCTCCTGCTCGGCGGACGACCGGGCCAGCCGAAATTCGAGAACATCGGCCAGGGCTGGACCGACATCAACCGCCTGCCCCGCAAGACCTGGCTGTTCACCCACCTCGGTTCCCGGTTTGCTCTGCTGGCCTTCGTGCATCGCCAGGGCTTCACCTCCGATCTGGGCATCCGCTCCCGCGTGGCGGCGCCGCCGCGCGGCGAAATCACCCTGCATCTGCTCGACACCTATGCCATGACTCTGAGCGGGCCCGGCGATGAAGCCTTTCGCCGACAGGCCATTCCGGTGGTTCTGCGAGGGGAACGGGAAAACACCCCCTGCCTCCGGGAAGGGGGCCGCTTGTGGGCGATGGGGCTGGTCGACTCGCGGTATCGGGTGCTGGCTTCCTGCCCCGATCGGGTCTCCGATCTTCCCGCCCGCCATCGGACGCAATATCGGGGATTCGCCATCGGGTTCTTCCTGCTGGTCACCCTGGCCATCTGGATGGTTCAGCGGATGGACCCGCCGCCCTGGATCTCGTGGCGCTGGAAACTGACCGTCGTGTTCGGGTTCGCCTCCTTCTTGCCGGTGTTCGTCGCTTTTTTCTTGCTCGCCGCCTACCTGCGCGAGCGCGAGGTTCTGCTCGTCGATCAGGCCCATCGGGCCGCCGAATCGATCTTGCAGACCCTCGATTCCCAGCTGGTCAGGGTCTTCCGTTTGTGCGAGGTGCGACTGCAGCACCTGCTGCGCTCGTCGGCGCCACGAACCCCCGCCGGGCAGGCACGGTTGCAGGCCGATCTCGAGACCTTTCGGCAGCGGTACCACTGCCGTACCATCCAGATTCTCGACCATCAGGGGCGGGAAACCCTGTTGCGGCAAGGCGCCGGCCTGCGCCCGGGCGAACAGCAGTTGCGCAAGCTGATCAGCGGCTTGCTGGGGGAGGTCCTGGCCCAGGTGCGGGGCGACGCCTCCGACCTTGGAAAAGGTGGGAACGCGGGGGGGCTCGCCCGTTCCCAGGTGGCCGCCAGCCTGCTGCTGGCCCGCGATCCGGCCGATCTGCTGGCCGACCTGCTGGCCGGCCTGGGCACCTTGCAACGTCTGCATGTGGGAACCATGGACACCTACATCTTCTACGACGTCGTCGGCCCCCGTCAGGGCAAGCCCGCCCAGATCGTCGGCATCGCCTGGGATGTCGACGACCTGATCGCCCTCTACCTCGGCCGGTTCTTGCCGATGAAGCCGCTCGACGATGGCACCGAACTCTTCTGTGCGCGTCTGACGCGCGTCCACCGGACCAGAAACCGAGTCGTCACCGAGGTCCCGACGGAGCGGTCCGCGAACCAGAGCCGGGGCAAGCCGCGTCGTCGTCGGCAACGGGTCCGCGAGTCGTTCTTTCCGATGTTTCCCCGGCGGCCGGTCGGCGCTGATTTCCATCGGATCTTCCAGCGCTTCCGGGCTCAGCGTCAGCTCTGTCATGGTCGCATCGACTACAAAGGCCAGCCCGCTTTGTTGACCTGCGTGCCGGGCCAGGGGCTGCCGGGCTTCGGGTTCTTCGCCGTGCGCCCGTTCGCCCCGCTGGCCGCGCAGATCACCGCCTTGCGCCGGACCCTGCTGGTGTTCGCCCTGCTGATCGCCACCTTCACGGGCCTGGTGAGCGTCCTGCTGGCTCGCAAGTTCCTCGAACCGGTCAGAGAGGTGGCGCGCGGGGTCGAGGCCGTGCGGGGCAAGGAATTCCGCTACCGGCTGCCGGTTCTCGACCGGGACGAGTTCGGCGACCTCGCCGTCCTGTTCAATCGCATGATGGAAGGCATGCATGAGCTCGACATGGGCCGGCAGGTCCAAGACCGGTTGTTCCCGCGCCAGCCCCTGGCCCTTGGTGAGATGCGGGCGTTCGGCCGGTCGCTGCCGGCCTCCGAGCTGGGGGGCGATTACTTCGACTACCTGGCCTTCGGCCCGGGGCGCCTGCTGGTGCTGCAGGGCGATGTCACCGGTCACGGCGTGCCCGCCGCCCTGGTCATGGCCATGGCCAAGGCCATCATCACCGAGGCGGCGGCCCGCCAGTCCTCGCTCGAAGACCTGATGACCGCCCTCCATCGGGCCATCCGGCACGGCGGAGGCGAGTCGCTGTTCATGACGCTGGGCGTGCTGCTCATCGATGCGACGACCGGGCAGGCCACCTTCTGCAACTGCGGCCATCCCTACCCCTGGCGGTTCCGCCCGGGGCAGCCGCCGGTCGCGGTGGCCCTGCCGGGGTCGCCGGTGGGCCTCCGTTCCGTCTTCAAAGGGCGGTTCGGGGACTTTCAGTTCGAACCCGGCGAACGGTGGGTCTTCTATTCTGATGGCCTGTTCGAGTCGCTAGGCACCGCCTCGCTCTCAGGATTCGACGTGCTGGGACAGTTCCTGGCCGAACGGGCCGCCCTGCCCCTCGAAGAGGCCTGTCGCCGCTGCCTCGCCGAGCACCCGGTGGTGCAGGCCGGCGGCAGCCTGCCCGACGACTTCACCGTTCTCATGGTCGAACGAGCGATCGCCGCTGAGGGGCCCCTCGTGGGCCGAACGCCGACTGAATGACTGGCTGGCGAACGGGCATGGTAGTTTCAGGTATCATAGGCAACCGCAGTTGCAACAACCTACGTGCAGGAGACCGTATGCGAATCTTGGTGGTGCTTGGTGTGGTGCTGTGCCTTGGCGTGTCTCTCCACCCCGCGTGGGGCGCGGAAACGACGTCCCTGACCGACCGGCAGGCGCTGGCCGCCTTGCAGGAGCTGGCGGCGCGCCGGCCGCCCTATTCCCCCGAGGTGGCCAGCCAGGTGCGTCAACTGGTGATGCAGCTCTGGGACAAACCCGGCTACCGCCATCGCGCCACCACCCTCTTGAACCTGAACCAGGGCTATCTTGATTGGCTGTTCAGTCGCAGCTTCGTTCTTCCCCCCGAGAAGCAGGTGCTTCCCAATTTCGCCCGCGTCGACCGCCAGCTCTACCGAGGGGGGCAGCCCAACGCCGAGGGCTTCCGTCGCTTGAAGGAGATGGGAGTGAAGACCATCATCAACCTCCGGCTGGAAGACCCTTCCGAAGAGCAGACCGTCCGGGAACTGGGGCTGAACTATTATCGCATCCCCCTGCCCGACACCATGCCGCCGACCGCCGCGCAGGTGGCCGAGTTCCTGGCCATCCTGCGCAACCCGGCCAACGGCAAGGTCTACGTCCACTGCGCGGCCGGCAAGAATCGAACCGGCGCCATGGTCGCCGTCTGGCGCATCGAGAATGGCATGAGCAACGAAGCGGCCCTGCAGGAGGCCCTCCGATACGGGCTGCACCCGCATCTCATGGCCGCCGACCGCATCGCCGATTTCATCCGCCGGTATCGTCCCCAGCCTCGGCCTCGCTGAACGTCCCCGTTTGGGAAAGATCGGGGCGCGCGTCGGCCCTCGCTGGCCTTGGCTCAGAACAGGCGGGCGATGACCTGGTTGGCGAACGGCAGACCGGCGGGCGTCAGGCGGTAGCGGAGGCCTGCCTGGCTGAGCAGGCCGGCGGCCACCTCGCGGTCCAGGGCCGCGATCAGAGTCGGCGCGGGCGGGCCGAAGCGGCGTTCCCATTCCTGCAGATCGAGCCCTTCCTGCAGCAGCCGCAGGCGCAGCAGCAGGAATTCGCGCTGCCGGGTCGACTCGTCGAGCGATTCGAACGTCGGCGGAACGTCGGCCAGCCAGTCGGGCAACGAGGGGGGATTGGTGCGGCGCTGGCCGGCGAGGGTGCCGACGGCGGCGGGGCCGAGGCCGAGATACTCGTGCTGGTGCCAGTAGGCGAGGTTGTGCTGGCAGCGGCTGCCGGCCCGGGCGAAGTTGGAGATCTCGTATTGCTCGAACCCGGCCGCCTGCAGGACGGCCGCCACCCCGAACAGCTCTTCGGGGCCGGTCTCGGCGGGGTCTTGGCGCGAGCCGGCGGCGACGGCCTCGGCGTAGGGCGTGTCGGGCTCGAGGGTCAGGAAATAGGCCGACACATGCCGGATCGGCAGCGATTCGACGAGGCTGCGCAGTTCAGGGGCGAGAGACGGCAGCTCCGGCACGCCGAGGATCAGATCGATGCCGACGTTGGGCGTGATGGTCAGGGCGGTTTCGATGGCTTGCCGGCCCTGGCGGGCGGTGGCCGACCGGCCGAGCCAGGCGATCTCCTCGTCCCGCAGGCGCTGCAGGCCGATGCTCAGGCGCAGGCCGGGCAGCGGTCGCAACAACGGCCGCAGCTCGCGGCGGAAGGTTTCGGGGTTCGTTTCGATCGTCCATTCCTCGATCGGCGAACCGCCAAGGATGTCCGTCAAGGTGTGCAGAAGTCGACCGAGGGCTGCCGCCCCCAGGGCTGTCGGATTGCCTCCCCCGATGAACACGGTCCGGAGACGGGCGGCCAGCTCGGGGGTGATCCGCTCGTGCGCTTCGCGGTCCAGGCGGTCGAGATAGCGGTCGATCGCCTCGGGGGTGGCCGGCACCGAATAGAACCCGCAATAGGCACACTTCCCCGCACAAAACGGGACATGGATGTACAACGCCAGACGATCGCCCGGGGCGGGACAGGGCGGTCGTTCGTCGGGGCGGCGGGCGGGGCGGCTGGGCGGGGTCATGCGTGAGGTCTACGGGAAGGGATGAGCATCCGCCGGAGGCATCAGGGTCTCGGAGCGCCTTGCGCTGCCTCGGGGACCGGCATTTGGCCCAGCGTCGGGCCAGGTGCCGCGCCTTCTCGTCTCAGGGGCTTTTTATGCCTGCCAGTTTGAGAAGGTGGCTCAAAAGGCCTGTTTTCAACGGCGTATTGCCGTGAATCGGGATGGAAAGGCGAACGGTCGTTCCTGGTTTGCAATAGATGTGGTGACTTCCGTTCACTCGCACCAGCACCCAGCCATGTTGCTCGACCAACCTGGCCAGATCTTTCCCCGAAAGGCTTTTCACACGGCAATGTCCAGTATTTCACTGTCAGGATCGAGTGTCGATGGTTCTACCTCTACGGAAAGACAGCCTTCGACTGCTTCGTAGAGGTTTTTCAGAAGTTCTTCGAAGGTTTCCCCTTGGGTAGCGCACCCTGGAATGGCGGGAACCTCAGCCCAATAGCCGCCTTCTTGTGCCTTGTGAACGATCACTTTCAGTTTCATGAGGTTCTCTCTCCTTATCCATCGAACGGTTCGGATCTGCCCTGCGCAACGGGGTTGAAAGTCGCCTCTGGCTTTGAACCCTTTTTCTTCCATCCAGGGGCATTCTGGGAGGGATCCAATGCCCAAGCTTCTGGGTAAAAGCAAGCCATCCAGCATGAATGGTGCCTTCTTATATTTTAGCATACTGCACGGGTTCATCCGACGGAACGACCTGCGTTCCTGGGTGTGTCCAGCCAGCGCGAATGGTGCTGGAGAGATGGCTGGAACCCAATGCAAGAGGGCGGGGGAGCAGGGTGGGATCATGCGGACAGGGGGAAGCGACGGCGCAGTGTGGCGACGAAGGCTGCATCGGCTCGAGCGGACAGATACCAGAGGGGCGACCAACCGAAATCGCGAGCCTGCCGGAAGAACAGGAAGAGCAGACCGACCGTCAACAGAAGATTGGGCCAGGCGTTGATCTCCCACTGGCCGCTCCAGGTCAGTGCCGGGCCGCCCTCGACCGGCCACAGGTACCAGATCGGCCATGACTCTCCGTCGGGGCCCCTGGCTCCCGCCAGATCGCCCAGCAGGTGCAGATGGAAGAAGAGGAACGCCCAGAGCGCGGTACGCCAGCCATCGCGCGCCAGCAGGCCCACCGTGCTGCTGATGGCGAGGCCAGCCCAGAGATTATGGGCCAGAACGTGATGATACTGCGAGAACCATGCGAGGCCCCGGGCAGGGTCCGCCACACTGGCCAGCACGCCCAGGCCGTCGAGGTCGGGCGCCATCGCCGCGCCGGTGAGCAGCAGGGCATCGCGGCGGTGGGTCGCCAGGCGCTGGCCCGGCACCCACCCCAGTAGAGCGTGCGTGATGATGTTCATCGTCGGCGAAGCGGCGAGGGAAGTCGAGTCGGCCCGGGTGGCGCGGTCGACCGTCTCATGCCTGGACAGGGCGAGTCCGCGCCAGACCGGATCAGGGGCGCCGCCAGGGTCGCCGCGGAACGGGGCTGCCGGTGGTGCCGGTCGGCGCCAGCCCCGTGGCGGCCGGCACCGCGATCGTGGTGGTCAGCAGTTCGACCGGCGGGTGGTCGGCATAGCGGGCCTCGAACGTCATCCTGCCCTTGGGCGTGGCGGTGATCACCAGGCCCGCGCCGGCGCTCTTGCCGAAGACCGGGCACATGCCGACGTCGATGCCGATCAGCTTCCCGTTCTTGAGGTTGATCCGACCTTCCTGTCCCATGGCGCCGATGGTGTGGCCGAAGACGATGCCCGACACGCCCAGCAGCTTCAGATTGCGCTGTACCAGCAGATCGTCGTTCCACCACTCGCGGAACCACAGGACGTCCTTCTCGCCCATGAAGAACGGTCCGCTCCAGGCTTCGGCGTCGAGGGCATCGCGGAAGTCGGCGGCCAGTTCGGAACGGGTGGTGGCCGGGTCGCGCACCCCGCCATGGATGAATAGCCAGCCATTGACGATGGCGAAGAGCGGCCGCCGGCGGATCCAGGAGCCATACCGCCCCTTGGGAGAGATGACTTCATGGAAGTCGAGTCCGGCGCGAGTGAACGAATCGATGGTGTTCTGGTAATGCTGCTTTTTCGGGGGTTTGAGGGTCTTGGCCCATTTCTCGACCGTGCCGTTGAGCAGCAGCGCTTCATGGTTGCCCAGCAGGGCGATGACGCGCCCGCCGGCCTGGGCGGCCTGGGCTTCGAGGTCGATGATCGCGTCGTACACCTCGCGCGTGTACTCCCCCCGGTCGCCATAGTCGCCGGTCAGGATCAGCAGACCGGTGCCGCCCGTCCATTGCAAGGCGCGTTCCGGGCCGGGGCGGGGCCGGGCCATGCCGACCGCTTTCAGCGAGGCGACGAACTCGGGCCAGGCGCCGTGGATGTCGCCGATCGCCGCGACGAGCGGCGCGAACCGGATGTCGATGAAGGGCGGATCTTTCGCCCAGTCGCGGGCCTGACCGGGCAGGACCAGACAGAGCAGCAGCCACAGCACGAAGACAGGCAGGCGGCGACGGAGCATCATGGATTCACCTCGGCCGGAAATTCTGGGCGCAGGAACAGTCCACCCTTTCCATGCTACCATGGTGACGTCGCCGCAGCCAGGCATCCCCAGCGCCAACCAGGGGCGGTCGAGCACCGGCCGGGGGCGCCCCGGGGGCTCACGGCCGCGGTGACCGGAAGCGTCTCGAGCGGGGCCGGCGCCCTGTCTCGGCCGCCTGATCGAGCTTCGACCTGGTCCAGGGCGAGAGCCCTGGCCGAGTGGACAACGAGGGGCGTTGCCCCTCCTCCTCCTATCGAGGTCGATCGGGGACGACGCCCGAAGAACCACGCCCGATCGCCTCTGCCGAAGGAAATCATAGTGAACGCTCGAGTACAAAGGATGTGGCCCACAGGCATCATCATCGCCGTGATGTCGGTATGGCTCATGGCCCCGTGGTCAGCCGCGGCAGAACCGCTAACCTCCGTTCAGGCCGGCCATCCTGTCAGACAACCGTCGGTGTCAGTGGGCCAGCCGATCGCTCATTCCACCTGCCCCGGACCTGCCGATCTGATCGCTGCCGCGATGGCCCAGGTCGGCCAGACCGTGTATTACGATCCGGCCTACGTCAAGCTCGCCTATCCAGGGGGCGATGTGCCTCTCGAACGGGGGGTCTGCACCGATGTGGTGATTCGAGCGCTGCGACGACTGGGGTTCGATCTGCAGAAGGAGGTGCACGAAGACATGCGGCGCGCCTTCGCCGCCTATCCCCGGAAATGGGGGCTGACCCGGCCCGATCCCAACATCGATCATCGCCGGGTGCCCAACCTGATGACCTTCTTCGCGCGACGGGGCAAAGCCAGGCCGTTGCCGGTGGTGCCGACCGCCGTCGAACCGGGCGATCTCATCGCCTGGAGCCTGCCCGACGGCCGGCCGCATATCGGCATCGTGACCGATCGCCCCTCGGGGACCGCCTCGCGCTGGCTGGTCGTCCACAATATTGGGGCGGGCGCCCAGCTCGAAGATGTGCTGCTCGAGTTCAAGATCATCGGCCACTACCGCCTGTTCCCCTGGTCGTGGCGTTGACCCTCGCCAGCGGTTCGCGCTCGCCCCGCGTCCGATCGTTTCGGGCGATTTGACGGCAATCCGCACGATGAAAGGAGCCTCACCGATGTTCATGGAACAACTGCGACTCGGCCCCGGCGCCAATTTCGCCTATGTCTTCGGCGCGGCCGAGGGGGGAGAAGGCTTCGTGGTCGATCCCGGCGCCGAGCCCGACCGCCTTCTGGCCTGCGTCAAGGCCCATCGCCTCGATCTGACCCGGATCATCCTGACCCACCATCACTTCGACCATGTGGCGGCCGCCGCCTCGGTGAAGGCGCGCACCGGGGCGAAGATCCTGGCTCACCCCGCCAGCCGTCCCGGCCTGCAGGGCGAGGTCACTCTCGACGGCACCCTCGCCGACGGCGAAGGCTTCGCGTTCGGCGACCAGGAGGTGCGGGTCATCCATACGCCGGGACATACCCCCGGCGGCATCTGCCTGCTCGTCGCGCAGCGCTGGCTGGTGACCGGCGATACGCTGTTCATCGGCAACTGCGGGCGCACCGATCTGCCGGGCGGCGATGCCCGGGCCCTCTACGACAGCCTGCAACGATTGAAACGCTTGCCCGATGCTTTGCTGGTCCTGCCGGGGCACGATTACGGCGAGGTGCCGTCCCGCTCTCTCGGCGAGGAAAAGGCGCGCAACCCGACCCTGCGCGCCGCCTCTTTCGAAGAGTTCCAGGCCATCCCTTGACCACGCCATGCCTACCATTGATCAAGAGCGGGTTGGCTGAGACGGTTCGTCAGGTTGCAAGAAGCGTCGGACGACACCCTCGAAATCAGCGTCCTGGACGTGGCGTAGAGAAATGGCGAAGAGAAATGCCGCCCTTGTTCGAAATGGCGCACCCCGACAGGGCGATAGCCCCTCTCAGGACCGGCTGGCCGGAGGTGGCTCAAGAGGAGGCGGGGGAGAGCCAGCCGCGTCGGCACGGGGGGCGGCTCGGAAGCACCTTCGCCAGACCTTCTCGAGGTTGGGATGACCGGTTTTGGAGAACTGCAGTTCAGCGCAAGGGCCGCGTCCGTAGCTCTGGTAGGAGGTGGTCGTGGCGGTCAGACCCAGCTCGCGGGCATAACCCTGCAGGATCTGGAGCACTCGCGATATCTTGCTGAGGTTGCAGCCGATCACCCGTTCCAGATACGGAATTCGGCGGCAACGCCAATCCTGGACCTGGGCCGAGTTCACATACCCCAGTCGGAGGAAGACCTCGAGCGGGGCGACCAGTTTCTTCTCGGCGAGCAGCGCCTGGACGACCGCCGCCACGCGCGGAAACAAGGTGTCGGATCGGTAGGAGGCAGGAGAGCCCTTCTCAAGCTGCCCCATCTTCACCATTCGTAGGGCAGGCCCTGCCGCAGGCTCCAGTAGGCGGCTTCCTTCCAGGCGGACTCGAACTGGCCCTTGGTGAGACCGAATTGCTCTTTGAGGGCGCCGTCGAGATCTTTGCCGGCGCAGACCGCCTGCATGAGCTTGACGAACTTCTGCAGGCCGGTGTCTTTGTCGCCGGCTTTCTTGACCAGGAAGGCCACCATCAGGTAGGCCTGGGCCCGCGCCGCTTCGAGCTTGCCGGGGGCGGGCGAGGGGTCGGTCAGGATGCGGTTCAGCTCGTCGGCGGTGACCAGTTTGGCTTCGTCGCTGGCGATGCGGTTCTGCGCCGACACCAGCAGATCGCGCAGCACGTCGTCGCTGCCGCCCAGCAGCTCGCCGAGGCCCCGCTGCATCCAGGCGGTGGCGGCGGCGGTCTCGCGGGCCCCCGGGATGGTACGGCGCATCAGGGCCAGGCTGAGTTCGCGCGCCAGCGAATGGAAGGGCAGCCATTGCGAAACCTGGGTGGCTTCGTCTTCGGTGAAGTTGGGCTTCTCGCCCTCGAGCAGGGCCTTGATCGTGGATGGATCGAAGAAGAGAGCGGTGACGGTCAGCGTCTCCTGGGCGGGGTCATACATGACGACACGGCTGCCCAGTCCGGCCGCCGTGATCAGATGGACCTCGAGGGGTTCCTTGAGTTCGCCCAGCAGCGGTTCGAGGCGGGCCAGGGTCGAATCGAGACTCTGCTTGAGGGCGTCGACGTAGGAAAGATCCATGCCCTGGGCCGCGTTGATGGTGAACTTGCCAGCGGGGATGACGGTCCCCGGCGGGGGTGGAGGAGGGGCGGCCGGAACCGCTGGGGCGGCGGCGGACTGGGGAGCGGCCGTGGCGGGCGCCGAAGGCGGACGTCGGGTCGGGGGGTGGGGCTCGGGCCGACTCGGCAGGACCGCCGGGGCGGGTTTCCCCTCGAGGCGGGCCCGGATGGCTTCGGCCAGGGGGGGATCTTGATCGAGGGCGGAGAGCATGGCGAGCAGTTTGAGGGTAGATAACCGATCGGGGTTCTTGGCGAAGCCCTGCCGGATGAAATCGAGCGCTTTGCGGGGTTGACCGACCTTGAACCAGTAGAACCCTTCGAGGTAGCAGGCCAGGCTGTTGCGGGGGAACCGCTTGCTCCAGAGGTCGAGACCTCGTCGCGCGTCTTCGGGGTCATCGAGGTAGAGCGCGAGCTGGACGAACATCGGCCAGGCATCGGCGTCGGTGAACGGCAGACTGTTGCGCGCGTCGTCCATGATCGTCGAGGCTTCGGCCAGATGCCCGTGGGCGATGGCGATCAGACCGGCTTTGAGGCTGATCGATGGCAGATTGTAGCCCTGGGGGAAGGCTTTCTGCAGCACCTCGCTGGCTTTGGCGAACTGGCCGGTGCTCAGGTAGGCGTCAGCCAGCAGCCGGTTGAGGACGGGATGGCCGGGATCGATCCGGGCGGCCGCTTCGAGATGGGTCTTGGCTTCCTCGGGCTGGTTCAGGTCGAGGGCGAGGCGGGCCAGCACCAGGTAGCCCTCGATCGAGCGCGGGAACAGCTGCAGATGCTGGGCGGCCGCGGTGCGAGCCTCGGCCCAGCGGTCGAGGTCGTAGAGGGCCTGCGGTCGTGAAGTGGCGCTGGTTTCGGGGTGAGGATCGGCGAACATCGCCTTGGCGAAGAGGAGGAGGGCATGGCGAGGATTCTTCTTCAGACCGGCCTCGAGCAACGTCTGCGCGTCCTTGCCGCGGCCGAGGTAGACGGCGCATAGCGCGGTCAACGCCGTGCCATCGACGCCGGGGTACCGTTTCTCGTATTCCTCGGCCAGGGCGAGCGCCTTGTAGAACTGGCCGCGGGCCAGGTCGTTGAGGACGCTGTCGAAATGGAGCTTCGGCGTGTTGAGGCGGGCCAGCAATTGGGGCAGGCGGCTCGAGATCTGGTTGAAATGGTCCTGTACCTGATCGGGAGCGACGGGAATCGGCCGCGGCTTGGGCGGGAGCTGGGCCAGCAGCTTGCGGGCGAAGGCGCCCTGAGGATTGAGGCAGAGCGATTTGCGCAGCCATTCCCCGGCCAGCAGGGGATAGCCGGCCTTGGCCTCGATCGCCCCCAGCAGATCGAGCAGGTTGGTGGTACGCACCCCGTCGAAATAGATGCGCAGCGCATAGAGGCGGGCGTCGTCGAGCTGCCCGGCCTGGAAGGCCTCGCGGGCCCATTTGTACAGATCGTTGGGCGGATACATGCCGGGATGATCGAAGGCCTCGATGGCCCGCGATGCGGCCTTCTCGATCCGCGTGGTCTGCGCGGCCGCCGGCCGAGTGCCCAGCCAGCCAGCCGTCAGCAGACCTGCCACCACTGCCACGCCTGACCACCATTTCATCGTACGCATGGCAGCATTATAGCAATCCCGCCCGGCGAATGCATCCCCAGGTCGATCGCGCCGAGGTGCCTGGTTGGTCGCTCGTCCCTGAGGAACAGTCCAGGCGTGCCGCATCGCACAACCATCGGATTCTGATGGGAAGGACGATCGGAAGGAAGATGACCGCGGCGCACCAACCGTGGTATGATCCGGGGTACCGGCCGGTGCGGCCGGCATTCCCCGTGCGATCGGAGGAACCCATGGCCCAGCCCCACGATTCCGGCAACGAAACGGTTCTGCGCAAATATCCCAATCGTCGGATCTACGACCCCACCCGCAACTGCCATGTCACGCTCAACGACCTGGCCGATCGGGTCAAGCAGGGCGAGCGCATCCGGATCGTCGACCATCAGACCGGCGAGGATATCACCCACGTCATCATGGGGCAGGTGCTGTACGAGACCTTGAAGACGCGTCCCGACTATCTGCCCCTCGATCTGGTGCTGCTGATGATCCGGGCGCAGGACAACGTCGTGCGCGACTTCCTCTGGCACTGGCTGCCGCAATCCTTCCATGCCTATCTCGAGAACCAGCGCCGGATGATGGCCGGCCTCGGCTGGATGAACCCCGGCTTCGCCATGCCGTTGCCGTCCTTCGGCAACCCCTTCGCTGGGCTGTTCCAGATGGGCGGCCCGGGCTATGGCCCGGCTTCGACCGGGCCCGCGACCCCGCCCCCGGCCCCGGGACCGGCGGCTCCCCCTCCTCCCTTTCCCGGAAGCGCGCCCATGGGCGGCGGTCCCGCCCCCTCTTCCCCTGCCGGTACCCCGGCCGCGGGCGATACGGAAGCGCTCAAGCGCGAACTCGAGCGCCTGAAAACCGAACTCGAGGCTCTCAAGCAGGCCGGCTCGCCGGCGGCCGGGGCCCCGACCGCTCCCGCCGGCGGGGCTCGCCGCAAGGGTCGCCGCGCTGCGTGATCGCCGCATGACCGTCCCTCCCGACGTCGTGGTCGGCCGTCCGGCCACCGGGAGCGTGCGGGCGGGGTTCGAGGGGTGGGCCGATCCGGCTGCGGTCGGGGCCTACCCGGGGTACCTGACCGACGAATCGCGCTTGCAGGGACGGGCCGACCTCGTCGCCTTCCCCGAATCCGAGGCCGAGGTCGTCCAGCTCCTCCAGGAGGCCGCCCGCGCCGATGCCACCGTCACCGTTTCGGCCGGTCGGACCGGCGTGGTCGGCGGCGCCGTACCGCCCGGCGGCTGGGTGCTCTCGGTGGAGCGCCTCGATCGGGTCGACCGCTTCACCTGGGACCAGGCGTCGGGCGAATTCCGACTGCGGGTCGGGGCAGGGGTGCCCCTGGCCGTTTTGCGTCGCGCCATCCGGTCGGGGCGGTTCCCCTTCGCGGCTCCGCCCGACTCCGTCACCTGCGCCTTGCTCGAGGAGTTCCGCGCGCAGTCGACCCGCTGGGTTTTTCCTCCAGATCCCACCGAAGCCACCGCCCAGATCGGCGGCATGGCCGCCAGCAACGCCTCGGGGGCCCGCACCTTCGCCTTCGGGCCGACCCGCGCCTGGGTGCGGGGCCTCACCGTCGTTCTCGCCGACGGTCTGGTGCTCGACCTGGCCCGGGGCGAGCACCGGCGCGGCCCGGGCCAGGCATGGCAGATCAGCCGAGCGGTCGGGGCCGGGGCGCCGGTCGACGCGGGCCCATCGCCCATCTTGACCGTGCCCGCGCCCACCTGGCGGATTCCCGCCATCAAACATGCGGCCGGGTACTTCGCCGCGCCGGGGGGAGCGCCGACCGACCTGCTCGATCTGTTCATCGGCTCGGAGGGGACGCTGGGGGTCATCACCGCCGTCGAGATCGCCTTGCGGCGGGTAGAGGGCCTGCCGGTCGAGGTGGTCGCCTTCTTCCCCCACCGTCGGGCGGCCTGCCGGTTCGTCCATCTGATGCGGGCCCATCGCGATGACCCGGCCTTCGTCGTGGAGGCGCTCGAATACCTCTGCGCCGACTCGCTGGCCCTGCTGCAGGCGCATGTCGAGCCGACGCTGCGGAGGGGAAGCCGAACCGCCTGCCGACCTGCCGCTCCGTCGATCTCGCCGAACCACGGCGTGGATGGAAGCTTCGGGGTCGATCAGACCGTCGCGGTGTTCGTCGGTCTGCGGTTGCGGCGAGAAGTGGCTCCGGGCCTGGCAGCGGTGGACCGTCTGATCGCCGAGGCCGGCGGCCTGGTCGAGGCCAGTCTGGCGGCGGTCGGCCCCGTCGATCAGGCCCGCCTCGAGCACCTCCGGCACGCCCTGCCCGAGACCGTCAACCGCCTGATCGCCAGCCTTCGCGAGGTCCATCCCGGTATCACCAAGCTGGGAACCGACATGGCGGTGCCCGATGAACACCTCGAAGCCGTCATGGACCTCTATGCCGCCCGCCTGCGCGAAGCCGGCCTGCGGCATGTGATGTTCGGCCACATCGGGAACAACCACCTGCACGTCAACATCATTCCCCGCACGCCGGCCGAATACGATCGCGGCCGGGCCCTCTACCTCGAGTTCGCCCGCGAGATCGTCGCCCTGGGTGGCTCGGTCAGCGCCGAGCACGGCATCGGCAAATTGAAGAAATACCTGCTGCCCGCCCAGTTCGATGCTCAGACGCTGGCGGCTATGCGGGGCCTCAAACGAGCTCTCGACCCCGCCGGCCGCCTCGGCCCTGGCACGCTGTTCGAGGCCTCGAGCTGATCAATGAGACCGTGGTCCTGCCCCTTCCGGAGGGAACGCAGGGTTGGCCGTAGACATGATGGCCAAGACCCGCTCGACCCAGAACAGGCCCAGGGCGCCGACGGTGAGGTCGGTCAGCAGTCGGCCTGCGAAGATGCCGCGGATGCCGCCCACTCGCATGCCGACGATCAACAGCGGGATCAGTAGCTCGCCCACCCGGATGAGATTGAGAGCGGTCGTGTGGGTGGCTTTCCGGGCCGACAAAAATGACGGGGGGCCGTCACGGAATTCGTTCGCCGACGACGAGTGAGGGGCGGCCGGTCAGCCGGTCGGTCAGTGCGGCGCCGGCCCAGGCGAACAGGCCGGTGCCGGCGAGCAACAAAAGCCAGCTCCTTTCAGAGAGCGGGGCAGTGTGGAACAGGCGCCCGCCGAGCTGGACGAACGCCATCTGGGCGACCATGGTGCCGGCCAGCAGGCCGAGGGCCCAGGGGTTGTCCCAGGCCCGATTGGCGTGAGGGGTGCGGCTTCCTGACCAGCGGGCCATCCACATCAGCCACAGGATGAAGAACACGAAGGCGGAAAAGTGGAGCGAGGCGACCTGCCCGCCTGGCAGGTTGGCCCGGGCCAGCCCGGCCATCAGGGCCAACAGGCCGGCCACCGCCCATCCTCCCATGATCAAGGCCTGTCTGGCCATCGCCCAGGTGAACAGCGGGGCCGTGACATCGGTCGGGGGGCCTTCGAGCACATCAGGGTCGGGCGATTCGGTCGCCAAGGCCAAGGCCGCCACCGAGTCGAGCAGGAAATGCCCCCAGAGCATCTGCAGCGCGGTGAAGGGAATGCCCAGGCCGAACAGGGGGCCAAGCAGGCTGGCTCCTAGAATGAAGCCGTTGACCACCGTCTGGAACACCAGATAGCGGCGGATATTCCGAAAGAAGGTGCGGCCGAGGGCGATGGCCCGCACCAGCGACTGGAGCGAACCGTCGGGAATGATGGCGTCGCTGGCCTCTCGCACCCGCTGGGGAGCCGCCGGCCCCAGCGCGATGCCGACGTGCGATTCGGCCAGGGCGGGCACATCCGCGGGCCGCCAGCCGAGCACGGCGACCCGCTTCCCGCGCTCGCGGAGCTGGCGCACCAGCAGGGCCCGGGTCAGGCTGCCGGCGGACGTTCCGGCGGCGCCCGGAAGATCATGGCCGGAGGCGGGGGCAGGCGGCGCCTCGGCTGACGTCTCGCTGCTGGGCAGGTTCTGGGCGAGATCTTCGTTCGAGTCGTGCGAGACATCAGATCGCGTGGTCGTGGTCTGGCCCGGCGGGGCGCTCACCATCGGGAAGGTCGCGATGCCTTCGCCCTGGCCGGTCATGATGCGAGGCGCGCAGGCTCGCAAGGTCGGCCCATGCGTGGCGATGACCCGGCGAACGACCGGCAGGGGCCGCTCGGTCAGGATGGTCACGTCGATCCCTGCTTGGGTAAGGGTCTGACAAATGGCGGGATACCCTTCGGCGGGGGGGGCTTCCAGAGATGCCGCTCCCAACCAGCGCAGGTCACGCCAGGCGCGTCCCGACAGGGTGGGGCGGAATGGCGCCTCGGGCCACGGTCGGCCGGCCAGGCCCAGCCAGGTTTCCCCGCGCGCATCAGCTTCTTCAAACCTCCGCATGAGCGCGGCCAGGTCGGCCGAGCGGCGGTTGCCGTCGGTGGCAGGGTCGCCGTCGATGTCGTGGCCGCTGGTTTCGTGGTCGAGGCCGGTGCAGATCCGCGCGACCGCGGTGGCGGGGCCTCGCACGAACAGCCAGGGGACATGCTCCGGCCAGGATCGGGCGTTGGTAGCGGTGGGGCTCGCCTGGCTCGCCTGGCTCGCTGATGGCGAGCCCTGGTCGGCGGCGGCGGCCGTTGCCCCTTCAGGCGCCGCTGCACCATCGACGGCCGAGTCGGCGGCGGGGCGAAACAGGGCGCTGGTCCACCCGCCCTCTCCGGCGATCCGTTCGATGGTCCATGTTCCTTCCTGGCGGTGGTTCGGCCAGTGATCGTGCAGCCAGAGCAGCAAAGCCCCCGCCAGCGGGTCGCCGAGAATGATGGGGGGCTGGCCGGGGGCCAGGCAGATCCGGCTCTCGGAGCAGGTGGCGGCGATCGCCCGGCCCAGGCGATCGCCCGCCGGAGAGTCGAGGGCGGCGACCGGTCGGGAACCCAGAAGAACCTGGGCGACCCGTGGCTGCAGCCGGGTCAGAGTCCCGTCGAGGTCGTGGCAGAGCGTGTCGATGCCGCCCAGGGTCTCGGCGACCTGCAGGCGCCTCACCCGCAGGCCGGCTCGGACCATCTGGCGCACCGTCCAGACCAGGCCAAGGACCACATGCATGCCCAACCCGTCGGGAACGACCGCCACCAGAATGGCCAGCACCAGCATCGCCATGCTCAGCAAGGCATGCAGGCCGGCCATCGTCATCCAGGTGCGCGGGTCGGCGGGCAGCAGGCCCGCCGCGATGCCGACGAGCAGCAAGAAGCCCGTCGTCATCAGCCCGAGCCGTCGGTCGTCGGCGGGGATGTCGGGATGGGGCGGGGGCCAGGGAGGGCTGGCGGCGCTGACCTCGAAGCCCATGCCGGCCAGGGATCGATACAGACGAGGGACCCACCAGGACGCCAGAGCCATCGCCAACCCGGCGCCCAGCGACCCCAGCAGCCAGAAGGCCCCGCGGGGCAGGGCGGCGCTCACGCCGCCGACTTCGGTGAGCCCCAGCACCAGGAACAAGCCAAGCCCGGCGCTGACGCCGATGGGGGGGAACCAGCCGACGAAGGCCTCCGTCTGCTGCCAGAGCGGAGAGGTGCGGTCGAGCCGCCAGGCGCTCTCCAGCACCCGTTCGGGAGAGGGGACGTCAGGCCAGGCCGACAGCCGCCAGAGTGCCCGGCCGGCCGTCACCACCATGCCGGCCCGCGGCTGCCGTGAATCGGTGGGCCTGATTGACGGGCGGCCGCCGTCTCGACCCTCCTCTTCGACCGGAAGGGGAGGGGCCACCTCGAAGTCGACCTGGTCGAGCAGAACGCCATCCGCGGGAATGCGATCGCCCGGTTCGAGCAGGATGCAGTCGTCGGGCACCAGATCGCCCAGGGCGACGGGCACGGGTTCGCCATCGCGGATGGTGGTGAACCAGTTCTGTTCAGGGTCTTCGAGACTGCTGGTAAACTGGCGCAAGGCCATCCATTCGCCGGCCAGGCCCAGCAGGGCGATGGTCAGGATCATGGCCAGCACGGCGAGCCCCTCGGTGGTCTCCCCCTGTGGCAGGCCGACGAGGAACGACAACCCGGCGGTCGCGGCCAGCAGGCGGACCAGCGGGTCGTCGAACTTCTCCAGGAACAGCCGCCACCACAGCCGGGCGCGGCCCGTCATGATCGGGGTAGGAGGTCGGCACTTGCGGCGTTGCTCGACCTCGAACCAGGACAGGCCGATCCGGTGGCGGGCGTCAGGCATGGTCGCCTCCGCACGATGACCGGGGACCTCGGCCCGCGGTGGCCGTCAGCGGTCCGGCCCGCGAGACGCTGCGGCCGCCCGCCCGGGTGGATGCGCCGCCGCCCGCCGCCCGCCCGCCAAGCGCCGGGTGGCGGCTGGAGCAGCGATCCGGATGGCGGCCGATCCTCACGGCCGTGCAGTGGGGCCAGTCGCTGGCCCGGCCGGCGAAGCTGGTTCGTCAGCCCCCCCCGGAGCGGGCGTGGGACCGGCGACGATCTCAGCGGGCGATTCATCGGCCGTCGTGGGCCGGGCGCCGCCGGAGCTGTCTCGATCGGGGCCGTGGCGATCGGCACCGTCGGGCCCGGCGGTCGGTCGTTCGGGGGGTGTCGTGGGCGGCGCGCCTGGCGATTCGGGGGCCCCGGCGGCCGGCGGGGGCGGGGTGCCTTCCCCGCTCGTCGGCCCGGTCAGAGCCTTGACCTTCTCGTAGAACAGCCGCGGACTTTCGTAATCCATGGCGCGCGCATGGCGCTTGCAGTAGGGGCTGCCCGGCAGGGCCGGGCGGGTGCAGGGCGTGTTCAGGGAATCGATGTAGGCGCAGCGCCGGCGCACGATCTTGATCTTGTCGAGTTCGGCGTATGGCGTCATCTCGAAGATGTAGGCCTTGTGCTTGAGCAGGTTCGAATTGAGGAAATAGGTGTTGGTGGCGGCATCGTATGAATACAGTTCGACGCCTTTGTACCATTGCGGATGGACCTTGTCGCCATGCTCTTCCACCGACCACCCGCGGATGAACCCGGCTTCTTTCAGCGCCGCCAGATCGCTGTGGAAGGCTTCGAGCAGCGAGGCGTCCTTGTCGTAGGTCATCTCGAGGCAGGCGCGATCGAGCAGGGTGAAGAGCGAGAGGGTGACGGTGTGGGTGGCGATCTCCTTGTCGGACTGCTGGCGCAGATCGTACAAGGCTTCCCACAGGGTCAGGTAGAGCCGGAAGGCGAAGGGGTGCTTGCGATCGTCGATCGAATAGATGACCGGATGCGGCAGTTTGACGTAGCGATATTTCAGATACTCCTGGTACAGCGGCGGCGAAAAGCGGAAGGTGCCAGCCGTGAACACCTCGATCTCGCGACCGGCCAGATCGCGCACCGTCTCGCGGCGCACTTTGTCCTCGAACGGCAGGATCGGGCAGTAGGTCTTGATCGCGGTCGTCTTCCCGGTCGGGATCTGGAAGTAGAAATACTCCTCGCACAGCTCCGTGAAGGCGATGGCGGTCAGGGCGCGGCGCTTCTCGGTGACCACGTCGTCGCCGGGGAAGAGGAGCTTGACCAGTTTGTCGAGATCGAGATCGAAGCGGCCGTCAGGGTTGCCTTTCGAGGCGGCGAAGGCCATCTCGAAGACCTTGCGCTGCAGCGGCGAGAACGAATGCACGTAGCCATAGGGCTGGCGCCCGGCTCCGTCTTTGTTGAACAGGCCGTACAGCCACTGCAGCACCTTCCAGCGGCGGGGCGCGCTGCCGTAGATGACGCGCAGCACCAGCAATCCCAGAATGAAGACGTCGAGCACCAGCAGGCCGACGATGCGCAGGGCGATGCGCAGGTCGCGCAGCCGCAGCCGCACCATCTCGACCGATTGGTTGTTGGGACTGATGCGGTCGGCATACTCGGGGAACGAGGTGATGCCCGCTCCGTCCTTTTCCATCTCTTCGTGGGCCTGGGTGAACAGGGTCTTTTCGGAGGTGCCCAGCTTGGTGACCTCGCGCCCGGTCAGGAAGGCGATCTCATCCTGCAGGCGCGGCCAGAAGACCGCGTCGATGACCGCATCGGGCCGCGCCAGGGTCAGCCAGGTGGTCACCCCGGCCAGCAGCGTGAAGGCGAAGACCAGCAGGCGCAGCACCGCATCCGAGATGTGGCGGTCGAAGTAGTAGACCCGGTTCTTCGAGCGGATCAGCATCGTGGCCGCCTCATGCCCTCACGCCTTCTTGCCGGCTTTGCCGGACGGGTGCTGCCCCAGCAGCTCGACGAAGACCACGTAGCCGCAGAAGGGGCAGCGCACGGTATTCGCCTTGAAATGGCAGCCCGGGCAGGTCTTGGTGGCGGTGCCGGTCACTTCGCTCCCGCAGATGTGGCACAGCACGGTGCCTTCGTCCCATTCGATGGTGGCGTGGCAGTTGACGCAGCGCAGCAGGTTCAGCTTGGCGGCGAGATGGTAGGCGGCGCGCACCACCATGTTGACGACGGCGAAGAACAAGGCCAGCACGAGTATGATCGGCAGGCCGGCCACCTTGAACACCAGCCGGACGTCGACCTTCTCTTCGAAGATCACGTAGAAATCGGAGTTGATGTACCAGTTGTAGATCTTGACGTAGTCTTCGACGATGCGCGGCATCAGAATCAGCAAGGCGAACACGAAGACGACGCCGACCAGCAGCGCCGCACCCAGCCACAGGAAAGCGTGGAACACGCCCGACTGCCAGACCAGATCGGCCAGCATCAGGAAGAAATACCCCAGGGCGCGCAGCTCGAAATACACTGCGACACTGCTCATCGGCCTGTGTCCTCCGCTTCCCTAGGCTGATCACCCGGCGGGCGGGACCCTTCCCCGCGACCTGGACCGGCGCGTCTCACCCGATCAGGATACCATCTTTCCCACTATCGGCAGAATCCGGCCGACGGCGAACAGGGCCGCCGCCGCGAGCCCGCCTGCCGGCCCGCCCACGGCGATGGTCGAGGTCTCCAGCCACTCGAGCAGAGCGGCGACGAACAGGGCCAGCGCCCCGGCCTGTCGCAACCCGGCCGGCGGGGAAAAGATATCGATCGTCGAGGGGGAAGGCTCGCCTGACCAACCGGGGCCAGCCGCCAGCATCACCATCGCCAGGGCCGGCAGCAGGCCCCAGAAACAGGCGGCGATCAGCACGCTGATCAGCTCGATGTCGCCGGGCCCCGCAACGGCGTCGCCAGGCGACAGGCGGGCCGAGGATGGTTTGGCGCCTCGAAACCAGACCAGCAAAGGCAAGGCGAGCACCAGAAGGTTGGGCAGCCCTTCCCCGGGGGCGAAGGTCTGGTAGCCCCCGGCCACCCAGGGCAGGGTGAACGCCCCCGGGTCGGCGATCCAGGCCCCCGCCAGCATGTACGGGGCTAGATCGGCGAGCGCCGCCCCCTGGCGCCGGAGCAGCCCCCACACGCCCACCGCCGCCCAGAGCGGGGCCCGGGAGTCGAACAGCACCAGTCCTTCCGCGCCCCAGGTCATCGTCACCCGCCAGGGAGGCAGGCTGCGGGCCAGCACCACCACCCAGGCCCAGGCCGCGGCCGCGGTCAACGCCCAGATCGCCCAGGCGGGAACAAGGGTTCCTGCTTCTTCGGCCTGAGGTTGCGGGCCTCCATTCCCGGTGGGGCGCGGTCGCGCCGCGAGCAGGGCGAAGGCCAGCAGCAGGCACCACAGGCCGAAGAAGCGATGTCCCAGGATCTCGTTCAAGGACATGCCGACCCTCTCTGGAAGGCGCTGGCCGTTCCGATCTGGTCGGCGGTCGGGGACCCGGCAAACCCTGGTGTCGAAGGAATAGCCCCGGCCTCTGCCGCCGCCCTCGCCGCCGGATCATCGGAATGGCCTGGCTCCGCTGACAGCGGGGCCAGGCGAGCCCCGCAGCGAGCCACGATGGCCCAGGCGGCGCCTCCCAACAGCCCGATCTTGGTCAGATTCAGCAGGTCTTCGGCCACCGCCTCGGGCAGGCCGAGCGCGGTCAGGGTCAGCCCCACCGCCCCCTGCATCGGGAACACCCAGTCCTTGCGATGGTGCCAGGTGAACACCGCCAGCAGGGGGCAGTCCTGTCGGCCGTCTTCTTCCTGGAAGGTCTGGGCGATCGGTTCTTTCACCACCGCGATCAGCACGGCTACTACCCACCAGGTCAGGGCATCCGTCGTGGTTCCCACTCCTAGACCCGGCGCATCGGTGGCCAAGGCCCAGATGCGTCGCGCTACCACCCGCCATAAGGCCAGGCTCAGGAACAATCCGAACAGCGCGCGCCCACGGGCACCAGCTCGTGTCACCCGGTCCGAGGTCAGGCCGGCCAGGGCGAACAGAACGAGCAGCAGATCCCAGGCCAGCATGTTCACCACCAGCGGCGCCAACCGCGGCGTCGCCACCTCGACGTGAAGGACGTGCACGCCGCCGGTCTGGCCCACCGAACAGACGATTTCGCCGGTCACTCCCAGCAAGGCCAGCAACCCCACCGCCAGGAGGGCGACCTTGATGCCGGCTTCCTTGATCAGGTGTTTCAAGCTGCCTCCAGAACAGTTTCTGTGAGGTTTCAGGGTTTCTTCACAGTATCACGAAACCGACCACCATGGAATCAGGGAAAATGGGACGCGACAACCCTGCCCTGCGGTGGGGGAAAATCTCCCGCCGGGTCGCATGGCAGGCTCCCGGCCCCTTCCGAAGGTCGATGGGTGGGACTACTTGACGACGAAGCTCACCATCCGCTTGGGCACGTGGATGAACTTCACGATCTGCTTGCCCTCGACCCACTTGCGAACTTTCTCGCTCTCGAGAACCTTGGCGCGAATCTCGTCATCGGTCAGGTTGACGGGCACGGTGACCTGATCGCGGAGCTTGCCGTTGACCTGCACCGGCAGGGTGATCTCGGTCTCGACGAAGGCGCGTTCGTCCCAGGTCGGCCAGGGCTGCTCATGCACCGAGCCTTTCTCGCCGATGCGCTGCCACAGCTCTTCGGCCAGGAAGGGAGTGATCGGGGCCAGCAGCTTGAGGAAGGTGCGGATCGCCTCCCGCCACAAGGCCGATTTGGTCAGCGGTCCGTGCTTCGACAGGTCGGCGAGGGTGTTCGAGAACTCCATCAGGCGGGCGAGGGCGGTGTTGAAGCTGAAGTTGTCGATGTCGGTGGTGACCGCTTTGACCGTCTTGTGGATCAGCCGGTGCAATTCCACCGCTTCGGCTCCCAGCGAGGTGTACTGGTCGCCCGGAAACTCCTGGACGAGATCCCAGACGCGGTTGATGAAGCGGTGCATCCCGCGAATGCCTTCATCGGACCAGGCGACCTCGAGTTCGAAGGCGCCCAGGAACAGGATGAAGGCCCGCAGCGTGTCGGCCCCGTATTTCTCGACCATCTCGTCGGGAGTGATGACGTTGCCCTTCGATTTGCTCATCTTCTGGCCATCGGCGGCCAGCATCATGCCCTGGTTGCGCAGCTTGGCGAACGGTTCGCTGAAGGGCACCAGCCCTTCGTCCTGCATCACCTTCGTCCAGAAGCGGGCGTAGAGCAGGTGCATGACCGCGTGCTCGGCGCCGCCGACATAGAGATCGACGGGTAGCCAGGCGGCGACCCGGGCCTGATCGAAGGGGGCGGTCGTGAGCTTGGGGTCGACGAAGCGCAGGAAATACCACGACGAGCAGGCGAAACCGTCCATGGTGTCGGTTTCCCGGCGAGCCGGCTTGCCGCAAGTCGGACAGGTCGTATTGACCCAGCTCTCGACCCGAGCGAGGGGGGAACGCCCATCTTCGGCCGGTTTGAATTCCTTGATGACCGGTAGTTTAACCGGCAGCTCGTGCTCGGGCACGGGCACCGCCCCGCAGTCGGCGCAGTGGATGATCGGGATCGGCGCGCCCCAGTAGCGCTGCCGAGAGATCAGCCAGTCGCGGAACTTGTAATTGACCCGGCGGGCGCCCAGTTGGCGCTGCTCGACCCACGCGGTCATCCGTTCGATGGCCTCGCCCGACGTCAAGCCCGAGAACTCGCCCGAATCGACCAGCACGCCGTACTCGGCGTAGGCCGCCGACAACGAACCCTGCTTGACGCCGGCCGGCGTGATGACCTCGACGATGGGCAGACCATACTTGCGGGCGAAGGCGAAGTCGCGCTCATCATGGGCCGGCACGGCCATGACCGCGCCGGTGCCGTAGCTGACGAGCACGTAGTCGCCGATGTAGATCGGCACCCGGGCCCCGTTGAAGGGGTTGATGGCGAAGCTGCCCAGCGGCACGCCGGTCTTCTCTTTCTCGGTCGAGAGCCGGTCGATCTCGCTCTTGCGGCGGGCCGCGGCGATGTAGTCCTGCACCTCGGCGCGGCGCGAGGGATGGGTCAGCTTCTCGACCAGCGGATGCTCGGGAGCCAGGGTCAGGAAGGTGACCCCGAAAATGGTATCGATGCGGGTGGTGAAGATGGGAATGTCGAATTCGCCGGCGCCGTTGGGATCGAGCGCTTTGAAGACGACCTCGGTGCCGGTGCGCCGACCGATCCAGTTTTCCTGCATCTTCTTGATCTTCTCGGGCCAATCGACCGTCTTCAGATCTTCGAGCAACCGGTCGGCATACGCCGTGATGCGGAAATACCACTGCTTGAGATCTTTCTTCTCGACCGTGCTGTCGCACCGCCAGCAGGTGCCCTGTTCGACCTGTTCATTGGCCAGGATGGTGCGGCAGCTCGGGCACCACCACTGGGCCCCGGTCGCCTGATAGGCCAGGCCCCGCCGGTAGAGCAGCAGAAAGAACCATTGCGTCCAGCGGTAGTATTCGGGATCGGTCGAATTGATCTCGCGATCCCAGTCGTAGGAGCACTCGACGAGCGTCAGTTGCCGGCGGTAGTTGGCGGCGTTGCGCGCCGTCGTCTCGGCGGGGTGGACCCCTTGCTGGATGGCGTAGTTCTCAGCCGGCAGGCCGAAGGCGTCCCAGCCCATGGGGTGCAGCACGTTGAATCCCTGCATCCGCTTCATGCGGCTGATGACATCGGTGGGAATGTAGTTGCGGAGGTGGCCGACCGACAGCCCGCTGCCCGACGGATACGGGAAGAAGTCGAGGCAATAGAACTTGGGGCGGCCAGGATCCTCGCGGGTCTTGTAGAGGCCCCGCTCGTCCCAGATCGGATGCCACTTCTCCTGGATGGAGCGAAAATCATACTTGTCGGCCATGGCTGCCTCCCGGATGCGGTTGGATTCGGCCCCCAATGATAGGACCCGACCCCGGGAAAGTCAATGTTCATCCGGGGATCGCCGGACAATTCGCTGGAAAAAAAACTTTCCCGGGAGGTGGGTGGGCGGTGACTCCTTGGTGAAGCTCGCTTACCTATGCAGCAAAATGAAGAGGAGGTTGCCATGACCCTGCGGTTTCTTGGTTCGCTCTGCCTGTACCTGATCGTGTTCTGTCTCTGGCTCGTCGGGGAGGTCCACGCCCGTGCCGCCAGCGACACCGGCGAGGTGGCCAGCCAGTCGTACCTCGAACTGCCGGCGGGCGCTCGCAGCCGTACCTACGAGTTCGTCTTCGTTCTGCCCGAGGTCGAGTTCGAGGCCGGCGTGGTCTTCACGGCGCGCCAGATCACGGTCGATGGCGATCTGGGCATCGTCGAAGAATCGATGTCGCGCACGGTCTATGTCGCGCGGGTGCGGTTGGTCGCCTCGCGCGAGCGACCCACCAAAGGAACTGTTTCCATCAGGTTGACGAAGGGTGCTGCCGGAACCCCCCTGCCCCCGCCGCTGCCCGCGCCGACCGACCCCGTCGTCTTCGGTGATCCTTTCCAGCCGGAATTCATCTGCCGAGCCGAAGGTTCGCCCGTCCTGTTCAGACTCTACGACCGCGATCACGGCGATGAGGTCTGGGCGCGGGCGTTCACCGATGGGGGGCGGGGTCGGCTCGATGAAGGCCGCCTGTGCCTTGGGCACCGCTACGTCCTGGAAGTCCGTCAGGCCAATGCCTGGGCGCGCTATTCCCCGGCGGCCTGGGTGCCCTTCCGGGTCGACAAGGTCGAGCGGCCCTGTCCATCCTGCCAGGGAACTGGGCTGATTCCAGACACCTGGCATCCTTGCCCGCGCTGTCGCGGCCAGGGTTGGCTTGACTGCCCCACGCTGATTCCAGAACCGGCCATGGATTTCGCGCCATTGCCGATGGCGGGCGATGTGAGCGAGTCGGCCGAGGCTCGCGTGGCCTCGCCGTGATCAGCCGATGCCTTCGAACAGGGCGGTGCTCAGGTAGCGTTCTCCGGCATCGGGCAGGATGACGACGATGGTCTGGCCGGCGTAGGCCCGATCCTGGGCCAGCCGGCAGGCCGCCGCCATGGCGGCGCCGCTGGAGATGCCGCAGGTGATGCCTTCCTTCCGATGGAGCAAGCGGGCGTACTCGATCGCCTCTTCGTTGCTGACCGTCGCGATCTCATCGACGAGAGCGAGATCGAGGATCTCGGGCTTGAAGCCGGCCCCGATCCCCTGGATCTTGTGGGGGGCCGGCTTCGGTTCCTGCCCGGCCCGGATGGCGGTCAGCACCGGCGAGTGGATCGGCTCGACCGCGACCGATCGAAGGCGCTTCTTCATGGCCTGTTTGAAATACCGGCTGATGCCGGTGATGGTGCCGCCCGTGCCCACGCCCGCGACCAGCACATCGACCGCGCCGTCGGTGTCGCGCCAGATTTCGGGCCCGGTGGTCTGGAAATGGATCTGGGGGTTGGCCGGGTTCTTGAACTGCTGCGGCATATAGAAGCGGCCAGGTTCGGAAGCCACGATCTCTTCGGCCTTGGCCACCGCCCCGGCCATCCCTTTCGCCCCTTCGGTCAAGACGAGCTGGGCCCCGAACGCGGCGAGCATCCGGCGTCGTTCGATCGACATCGTCTCCGGCATGGTCAGAATCAACGGATACCCCCGGCAGGCGCAGACGAACGCCAGGGCGATGCCGGTGTTGCCGCTGGTCGGCTCGACGATGGTGCGGGCCGTGGGCGCGGCCGGGTTCAAGAGTCCATCCCGCTCGGCCGCTTCGATCATCGCCGTGCCGATCCGGCACTTCACCGAATAGCCGGGATTGCGGCCCTCGATCTTCGCCAGAACGGTGGCGCCCATTCCCTTCGTCAGAGAATTGATGCGTACCAGAGGGGTGTTGCCGATGGTTTTGCTATTGTCGGAAAAGATGTTCGCCATGGGGCCTCCTGACGTCGTTTTCTCCTGGAATCTACCACGCTTTTCATCCCGCTGGAAATGCGGGTGGTCAGAGCTGCACCAACCCTGACCAACCCGCTTGGCCAGTCTGTGCACTTCGTTTTCGCCTCGGCGAGAGGCTGACTTGCCGACCGAGCGCGCCATGTTCGGCTTGCGACTCCCAGGCGTACAGGGGCCGGTGGTCCCTGGCATTCCTTTCCGAGAAAAGTCGGCGACCCCTTCCTGTATCTCTCTACCGAGGGTTGCCTTCACTCTGACCGAAGGGGCGATCGTGCCCGAACGTTCATGGTATAAATCATAGAGGTGGAGGATGTTTTGAGTCCCGAGGGAACGAATCAGATAGCGCCCCTGGCTGGCCCCGACCAGACGATCCTGGCCGACCTCGAAGCGCCGGTCAAGAGCTTCCGGCTGTTCGCGCTCGAGCAGGCCATTGCGCATGGGCGCAGCCGGGAATTGCTGGCGGCCCTCGAGCGGATGCAGGCCACCGAACAGGATGACGAATGCGTCTGTCTGATCGCCCACGCGCTCGAAGCGGTGCGTTCGCGTCTGGAGCCGCCGGTGGGAAGCCTGGCGGCCTCCAACTCAGGGACGTCTGCTGCGCCGGTCGAGGCAGATCCGGTGGCTCTTTTGCGCAGCGGAACGGCCAGCGACCGCATTGCCGCGTTGCTGCGCCTGTCGCCCGCGCAGGTGCGAGCGGCGCTCCCCTGGGCGGTCGAAGCCCTGCCGCAGGAGACCAACCACGCCCTGATCTCGATGATGCTGCGCACCTTCGGCCGGTTCTGGCCCCAGGACCGGCTCGATCCGGTGCTGGCCCTGATCGACAGTCCGTTCATCGCCATCCGGTGCGGGGCGATCGAGACGGTGGGCGGGCGCGACCCGCGGCGACTGACCGACTATCTGCCCCGCCTGCTGCAGGACCCCGATCCGCGCGTCGTGGCCGGCGCGGTGAAGGCGCTGGCCGGGTTCGACCCCGAGGAAGCGCGCGGCTACCTCGATGCCGGGCTGCGCAGCATCGACCCCCTGCGGCGGCAGGCCATGCTGCGGGTGGCGGTGGTTCTGCCCTTCGAGATCACGCGCGGGCCGCTGCTCAACTGCCTGGCGGTGGCTCGCGATCCCGATGTGATCGAGAAGGCAGGGCTGATCGTCCAGGTCAATCCCGATCCCGATGTCCCCTTCCGCCTGCTTGAACTGCTGATGCGGGCCGATGCGGCGCGCGCCCCCCTGCTCAAGAAGATCTTCACCGGGGCCTGCCAGGCCATCAAGGATTCAGAGATCCTGGGCGATGCCTTTCCGGCCTGGCTGGCCCGCATCAAACAAGCCGTCGCTGAGCGTGAAGCCGCGCGACGGCGGCAGATCGCCTTGTCTGTCCAGGCTGACGAAGGAGAGCGTGGGGCCCTGCCGACTCCTCCTCCCGCTCGCCCCTCCGCTCCGACCGTCTCGACCTGCTCGACCCCGCCGGCCTCCCCGACCATCGGGGGCGGCGGGGCCCCCTCCGAAGAGCGGATGGTCCTGCCCGACCTGGTCGATCTTCCCAGCCAGCCGTCGCCGTCGGTGCTTGCCTCGAAGCCGGCCCCACCCGCGGCTGCTGCCCCAACGCCGCGTGCTCGGAACCAGGGTGCCCCCGCCGCTCCTGCGTCGGCGCCAGCGCCGGAAGGGCCAGTCTCGCCGGCCGCCCTTGCCCCGCCGGGGCCTCTGTCTCGCCCGCCCGCCGACGCTTCCTCTCTGGAGGCGCCAACGCCCCCTCCCACCCCCTCCGGTCCGCCCCTCTCGGAGAGCCGAGCCGCCCCTATCGACCCGGCACGATTCGCCGCTTTGCCGACGGAACAACAGATCGCCCGCCTCGATGAGCTGGCCGAGGCTGAGGGGGTCTCCGTTTCCCACCTCCTGCGCTCTCTTCTGATCGGTGCCCAGGTCGATAAAACGGTCCGCGAGGCGGCTTTGCGGGCAGCCACCCGTCTGGGGATCGGCGACTTCGTCGCCCAGGCCACGCCGTGGCTTCATAGCAAGGAAGAAGGGCTGGTCGCCGCCGCCCTCGAGTATCTGGGCTTGTTCGACGCCGAGAAGATCATTCCGATGCTGGGAACCTTCCATGCCTCGCCCAGTCTGAAAGTGCGCCTGGCGGCGATGAAGGTGCTGTCGGCGCACGATCCCGAACAGGCCGTGTCGCTGGTGATCGCCCTCCTCAAGAGTCCCAATCCTCGTCACAAGAGTTCGGCCACGGCCTGTCTGATGAGCTTCGATTTCGCGCTGGTGCGCGAGCCGTTGGTCGACCATCTCGAGACGACGCGCGATCCTGGCGTGCTCGAGACGGTGCTGACCCTGTTCAAAAGCCATCCCGACCCCGACAATCTGTTCCTGCTGTTCCGGTTGTCGAAATGTTTCACCGGCGAAACCGCCGCCCAGGTGCAGGCGGCCAGCGAGGCCGTGCAGGCCCAGATTCGCGACTTGCAATTGATGGCGCCGGACGCCCTGGCCCGCCTGCTCGAGACCTTCCCGAACCGGTGGGAGGAAACGCAGGCTCGTAAGGCCGCTCCGCCGCCGTACGCCCGGTCCCGGCGCCCGGTGGCGCCTGTCGCCGCCGCGCCAGCGCCCGTCACCTCGTGGCCGGCCTCGGTGCCGATCGCCCGACCCCCTGGAGCTCCGCCCGCCGCTCCTTCCCCGGCCCCCGACGATTTCGACCTGCGTGAGGCGATCCTGCAGGGCGTCGCCATCGGCCTGGGCATGCTGGGAGTGCTGTGGTTCTTCTTTTTGCGTTGAAGATGGAATCTTCGGACGTAAGCAGACAGAAGATGCTGTAGATGCACTCCAGCATCGAAAAGGTGTAACCTTGGGACACTCTAGCAACCCTACAGATGAAACTTGAAAACTTTCGGCCAGAACACCAGTACCTTCATCGGGGAATCGCCCCGAGGAGGAGTATATGGTTGGCCCCGAGTATGTGCCAGCATCCAAGAAGGA